>NZ_JABETO010000006.1 GCF_013055795.1 Streptomyces sp. I05A-00742 | reverse complement strand
GTCCTGCCCGGCCGGCGGCGCGGGCTCGGCGGACGCCGCGGGGGGCGTCGCGGGCGCGGGACGCCCGGCCGCGTCGGCGGGCCCCGGTGCGGGAGACCCCGTCTGCGACCTGCCCGCGGACGGAACGGCGGCGCCCTCGTTCTCGGTGCTCACGGTGGTCTCCTCATCAGGTGCATCATCAGGTGCGTCAGTTCGTTCGCGGCCGGGGAGCCGCGTCGGGACAGGCCGGGGCCACGCCTGGACACCTACCCCGACAAGCCTTCCCCATCGCCCGTCAGGCCGCCGTAAGCGGACCCTGTGCGCCGCCGGATGGACGGCCCAGGGCCGGACGGGCGGACGACCGGGCCGACGCGCGAGCCGACCGGACGACCGGGCCGACGCGCGAGCCCATCGGCGGGCAACCGGACAAAGGCCCCATGCGCGATTGTGCCAGGCGATGGCACGATAACGCGGTGACCCATGCGCACCCGGCCCCCGCGTCCCGCCCCGGGCGCCACCCGCTGGCCGTAGTCGCCCACCGCGGCGCGTCCGAGGACGCGCCGGAACACACCCTCGCCGCGTACCGCAAGGCGATCGAGGACGGCGCGGACGCGCTGGAGTGCGACGTACGGCTGACGGCGGACGGACACCTCGTCTGCGTCCACGACCGGCGGATCAACCGCACGTCCAACGGCCGGGGGGCGGTCTCCTCGCTGGAGCTGGCCGACCTGGCGGCGCTCGACTTCGGCTCCTGGAAGGGCCGGGCCTCCGACGCGGAGGCCCCGGACACCGAGGCGCCGGACTCCGACAGCACGGCCGTCCTCACCCTGGAACGCCTCCTCGAACTCGTCGTCGACGCGGACCGCCGCGTCGAGCTGGCCATCGAGACCAAGCACCCCACCCGCTGGGCGGGTCAGGTCGAGGCCAGGCTGCTCGCCCTGCTCGGCCGCTTCGGCCTCGACCGGCCGCCGCCCGGAGAGCCCCCGGCCGTCCGGGTGATGAGCTTCTCCGCCCGTTCGCTGCACCGGATCCGGTCGGCCGCCCCGGCGCTCCCCGCGGTCTACCTGATGCAGTTCGTCTCACCGCGCCTGCGCGACGGCCGTCTGCCGCCGGGGGTCGGCATCGCCGGCCCCAGCATCCGGATCGTCCGCAACCACCCGGGGTACGTGGCACGGCTGCACCGCGCGGGACACCGGGTGCACGTGTGGACGGTCAACGAGGCCGAGGACGTCGAGCTGTGCCTGCGGCTCGGCGTGGACGCGGTGATCACCAACCGGCCGAAGGCGGTGCTCACCCAGCTCGGCCGCCGCTGACCGCGCGAATGAACGCGCGACTGACCATGCGTATGACCGCGCGAAGCGGGGACGTCGGGAAGCGGCGCGTGCCGGGGGCATTCCCCGACGGCCCTTCCGGTCGCGCGCCGTCGGGCACGTCCGCACGCCCCCGCGCCCATCACAGGGTGTGCACCGGCGCGTTCGGTACGTGTTCGGCCGTTCCGAGTGCCCCACCGGGCCCGGAGTGGCCGGTTTCCGGTCCAGTCCATTGGGGCATCCATCCCCTGACGTGGGGCAAAGGAGGTCTCGGGGGTGGCGTTGGTGGTGGCACAGGAGGTGCCCACGTCGTCGGTCATGGCCGTACCCCATGGTCCAGCCGGTGTGGGCGAGGCGAGACACCGGATGCGCGAGGACCTACGGACGAACGGGGTACCGGATCCGGTCATCGACGACGCCGTACTGATCCTCTCGGAACTGCTCAGCAACGCGTACCGGCACGGGCGCCCGCTGAGCCGGGAGCACGGCGCGGCGCAGGGCTACGGCAACGGCGGCGTCCTCGCCGCCTGGCGGGTGGACGAGCGCGGACGGCTCACCGTGGAGGTCACCGACGGCGGCGGGCCGACCCGTCCGTTTCCGGCCACTCCCTCGGTCACGGCCCGCGGCGGCCGCGGGCTCAACATCATCAGCGCGCTGTCCCAGGAGTGGGGCGTACGGGACGCCTCCGGCGAGGTGACCGTTTGGGCCGCGCTCTCCACGCGCGCCGGTTTCGCTACGCGCGTCGACCTCACCCCGGAGCTGGACTTCTCCGATCTGGAGGGACTGATGTGACGGCCCTCGCGACCAACTGACAGCTGCGGCTCGCGCCCCTCCGGCCCGCGCCCGGACCACCCGGACGCCGGAGCAAGGCACGTGGGCACATGCCACGCCCACGGCCTCGCGCGACCCGGAGGAGTCACTCCGGAGGAGCCGCCCAGGAACGGTCAGTTCAGGGTGACCTGACGACTCGTCAACCCGTTGCGGGCCCGCCGCTCGTCCCCGGTCAGGGGCGCCTCGTCGGCCAGGGCGCCGTTCAGCCGCTCCGCGAAGGCCGCGGCGGGCTTCTCGACGTCGGCGGCCCCCACGCCGCCGGGCAGGTCCCAGACGGGCACGGTCAGCCCGTGCGCCCGGAACGAGCCGACGAGACGGGTGCCCTCGCCGAGCGAGGACTCACCGGCCGCGTGCAGCCGCGCGAGCGCGTCCAGCAGCTTCTCCTCCGGGTGGGTCATCACCCAGCGGAGGTGGTTCTTCTCGGGCGTCTCGCACCAGTAGGCGCCCTCGACGCCGGTGAGCCGGACGGTGGGGATCGCGGCGGCGTTCGCCCGCTCCAGGGAGGCGGCGACCTCACCGGTGGCGTTCTCGGCGTTCTCGACCCAGAACTCGAAGCCGGTGTGCACGACGGGCTCGAAGGGCGCCGCCGGGTCCAGCAGGTCCTGCAGCCGCGGCCCTTCGGTCCCGGTACGGGCCCCGGCGACAGGGCTGCCGGGCTCGGCGGTCAGGGCGCGCCGCAAGGTGTCGGCGAGGTCGCGGCTGAGGTCGCCGGTCGCCGTGTCGTTCTGCAGTCCCAGCAGGACGGCGCCGTTGTCACGGCGCAGGGCCGGCCAGGCCATGGGCAGCACGGTCGCCAGGGTCACCGAGGGCACGCCCTCGGGCAGCCCGTCCTTGAGGGTGAGTTCGACGGTCGCGGCGGGCACCAGCTCGCGCAGGGCGACCCAGTCGGCCTCGCCGGGCAGCCCCTCGAAGGGCCGCTGGACCAGCTCGGCCGCGGCGTGCGCGGCCGTGTGGCCGTGGCACGCCTTGTAGCGGCGGCCCGACCCGCACGGGCAGGGCTCGCGGGCACCGACGACGGGGATCGGGCCGTTGACGGCCCGCGGCGTGGCGGCCTTGGTCTGGGGGCGGCGCTTCTTGGCCATGGCGTGCGTGTCTCCCGATCGATGCTTCCGGCTTCCGGACCTCCGGTCACCGGCCTGTCGATTTCCCAGGTTCCGGATTCCGGATCCCCGGTCGCGGGTCTCCGGTCGCCGGATCTCCGGCTTCCAGGACCGGCGTCCGGGATTCCGGCAACCGGCTGGATGCCTCCGGCTCGTACGGGCGCGAGCCTAGCGCCCGGCCGCGCGGACGCCGCCGCACGCATCCGGCCGGGGTCCGCGGGGCGCCCGATCGGGCCCTCGGGCGTCCCGCGGGTCTCCGGCGCATCGCCCTCATCACCCTCATCGTCCGGCTCGTCGACAACGAGGACGCCCGTCGGGTGAAACCCGTCGACGGGAACGCCCTGCCGCCGCACGCATCCGCTCCGGCATCCCGCGGTGAACGTCAACAAGCAAGCCCACGGCCCCCGCGTCGTACGGCTGAACTCCCCTGGCCCGGCTGAAGACGTCACCCGCACTCCGCGTGGCCCCGGCACAAGGCCTTCCCCGGACTCCGCGCGGCGTCGGCCCGCCCCTCCCGGTCCCCCGGACCGCCTCAACCGGAACGCGATCGGGACGACGTCCCGCCCCTGACGGAAGCATCCGTTCCGACGCTCATCGAGCGCCCATCGCGTGACTCCTGTCACAACTCCCGCTGTCAGCCCGGAAATCCGCGTCTAAAAATCCACGATCGAATTTGCGAACCGCCGATCTCTTGTTACCGTTCTAGGAGCCCGGTCGCTGGTGCATCCCCCGTCGCCAGCGATCGGGCGCTTCCATGCCCGGACCCCGCCGGCCCTCGCCGCGGCCCGCCGGGCGCGTCCAGGCCGGCCCCCCTCCGAGCGGCCCGCCCTGCCCCCAACGACTCCGCAGGCCGAGGCCACGACGTTTCTCCTGCCCTGGAACGCCCTGAACGCCTTGGGCGGCGACCACGGCCGCGTCCGCCCGAAAACGCCCGGGAACGCGCGGAGACGACAGGACGAGCCCCTTCCGCCGACCGGAAGCCAACGCTCCGGGCGTCCCCCACTAATCCTCCTCGACGCCCGGCGAGTTGCTGCCGGAGCGGAGGAGCAGCTTCCCCTCGGCCGAAGCGATCTCCGCAACCGCTGTATACGCGCCATGTCCGCGCAACGTCCGCCGGCGGGGGGTCTCACAGGCGTCCGGGGCGCCCGAGGCGGGCATCGGACAGCGCACCTGGAGCGAGCGTCCGTCCGGGGCCATCAGGGTCAGCACCCCGGTAAGCGGATCGTCCGTCCCGTTCCGGTAGTACGTCCGCGCCCAGGTCTCCCCGCCCTCGGTCAGAACGCAGGTCTGGGCCTCCAGGCCGTCGGGGGAGTCGAGTTCGGGGCCGCACTGGGCGGCGTCACGGGGCTCGCCCGGCCCCGCGGGCGGCATCCCGAAGGCCGCGCCCCGCCCGGCACCGTCGCCGGAGCCGTCGGAGGCCCCGCCCACGAGGTCCCCGGCCGCCGCGGCCGCGACCCCGAGGGCGTCCCCGCCGCCCGAGCGGGCGGGAGCCGCACCGGCGCGGCCGCGGGCCGCTTCCTGTTCCGTCTCCGGTCCGGCGTCCGGCCGGCCGGCCGGGCTCACCGGGCCCGCCGTCGCCGCCGCCAGGGGCAGCACGACGGCGAGCGCCACGGCGGCCGCCAGCGCGACCATCCGGAGATTCGCTGCACGTTGCTGGGACACGCCGGGCACACCGGACGCACGCTCCATGGGACCACCTGCGACTCGCCGCGGACACTGGTTGAGGGGGCGGCCTCGGGCGCGCCCCGGCCCGGACCGACGGCGGCCGCACAGGCGCCCGGTTCGAAACCCGCCGTCAACGACCGGCGTTCGACCGGCACGGCTTCCGACGCAGGCCCGGTACCCGAACATAGCGGCCGGTACCCCCGTCCCCCTGCCCATCCCCACCCGATTCCCGCAGTTCTCGGCGCGGCTTGCACCCGTACGAGTGAGAGCGCGTGCGTCTCCCGTCCGTACGCGCTCCCACGGGCGAGCCGCGCCCGAGGCGTGCGGGTCCCGCCGGGGCCTCGACGGAGCGGTGCGCTCCGGGGCCGCGGGGGCCGCTCAGTGCGCCAGTCGGCTGCCGCCGCCCGGCGTTGCCGCGCTCTGCTCGACCAGGACGTCGACCACCGAGGCCACGTCCGGCAGCCACGGCCGGGAACCGCCGTCCACGCCGCCCCGGCCGCCCCCCGCGGCGCCGGTGGCCGCCCGCAGCGCGCGGACCCGTCCGGTGGGCGTGCCGGTGGGCTGCGGCGCCCGTTCCCAGCGCGCGCGGCCGGAGCCCGTGGCGGACGGCGGGAGGACCACGTAGCCGCCGTCGCCGTGGAAGCGCAGCGAGCCGGGCACCCACTCCTGGTTGTGCAGCAGTTCGCCGAGGACTTCCAGCGAGTAGGGCGCGACGAGGAGCGTCCAGCGCGTCGGTGTGGCCACCACGGGGCCGAGGCGCACGCCCGCGCGGTCGAAGGCCGCCAGCGCGCGCGCCCCGGCGATCGCGGGGAGGCTCACGGCGCACGCCGCGCGCCCGCCGGTGGCGAGGACGACGGGGGCCTCGGGCCGGTTGGTCCACCACCAGCGGACCATCCGCGCGTCCGTGGTGGCCGCCAGCAGGCCGGGGTCGAAGGGGTGGGCGCCCGGTACCGCGCACTCCGGGTGGGAGCAGGCGCATTCGCGCACGCGGCCGATGCCGGGCCGGAGGCCCACACCGGGGAGTACGGGCCACTGCCACTCCGTGGCGTAGGTCAGGGCCGCGGTGACCACCGCGGACCGGCCGGGCCGCCGGAGCGAGAGCTTGCGTCGCCTTCCGAGGATCTCGCGCATGAGCGCTCGTTCCTTTCCGTGAACGCCGAAGGTGGGCCCCGGTCGGAGACCAGGGCCGTCAGGGCATTGCATTCGTTGCATGTCACAGCACTGCGTGTCGCATTACATGGCACTACGGGCGCCGCTGCGCGCGGCACTCAACGCGCCGCCGCCCTTCATGGTCGGCGCACCACATGGATCACAGGTCACTGCGCGTACAACGCAGCGCATCACGCCTGGGGCCGAGCGTGAAACATGGCGGAGGGTGGCGCGCGCATGGCGCTTGGTGCTGGGGCCGGTAGCCCCTCGCCCACGGCATGGGTTCCCCCACGCCACTCGGGGACGGGCACGGCCGTTGCCGGGTAAGACGCCCGGGCGTTCCGCCGGGTTCCGGGGCGCCCCCAACTCCCCCTGCCCTTCCTCAAGTACGTACCCACCGCGGTGGCGGTGACGCGCTGTCGAGCACGGCCAGTCGACCGCAATTCGGCGAGCACAGCACTATTTTCCGGCCAACTTCAAAACCCCTCAGACACCATCATTCCCACTGGTCCAATGCTGGACATCCCCTCACCGGGGCGTGTACATGTGGAGTCACCGATAGCGCGCACCACGACAGGGGGTTTGCGGTGCTATTCCATGGAACAAGCAGGCCAACGGGCTGGTCGGCGAAGTCCGCCGAAGCCCTGCGGACGCTCTGCGGAGCGGATCCCGAGGCCGCCTCCGCACGGCACCGCCGGGACAGACGACCATGACCGCGCCCCAGCTCCCGAAAGTGGCCGGAATCGATCCGCCCGTCCCCGCCCCTGCCGCGGCTTCTGCTTCCGCGGCGGCCTCCGGCACCTCCTCCCTCACGGCCCCCATGGGCACTTCCGAGCCCGACGAGCCCACGGATCCAGCCGTTCCCGGGCACCCCCTCGGCCCCCGGAGCCCCGGCCTCCTCGTGCAGGACCGGCTCGCCCGTTGGGTCTCGGACCTCACCGCCCTCCAGGAATTCACCGAACGCCTCACCCGCACCACGGACCTCGACGACGCGCTGCGTGAACTCCTGCAAGCCGGCGCCACTCTGCTCGGCGCCGGGCGGGGTCTGGTCACCCTCCACCCCGTCGACGACTCCGGCCGCACGGCGACCGTCGCCCTCGGGCTCGGCCGCGCCGATCTCGGCCACCTCGAAACCGTCCCGCACGAAACTCCCCCTCCCCCCTCGTCGCACCCGTCGTCCCCCGCGTCTGCCCCCTCCGGCGCCACCCACCCGTACCTCCACCTCCTCGACGACCTACCCCCCGTCGGCTCCCGCTCCGGCACCGCGCGCCCCGACATCCCCGGCGAGGAGGATCTCGACCCCCTGCACCGCGAGGTCGCGGCCCGGCTCGGCTACGCCGCCACCTACGCCGTACCGCTGGACACCGCGGCCGCCGGGGCGACGGAGCACCGGATCGGTGCCGCCGTCTGGCTCTACGACGAACCGGCCGAACCCACCGAACGGCAGCGGCACCTGACCGGGCGCTACCTTTCCCACGCGGCCGAACACCTCGCCCGCCTGCTGGAGCTCGGCCGCACCCGGGACGCCCTGGCGGCGCTCCACGAGGAGCTGCTCCCCGGCCGGCTGCCCCGCGTCGCCGGGATCCGGCTCGCCGTGCGCCACCGCACCGGGCCGCGCGGCGGCGGCGACTGGTACGACGCGCTCCCCCTGCCCGAGGGCGCGCTCGGCCTCGCCGTGGGCGGCATCACCGGCTCGGGCCCCGCGGCCGTCGCGGCGACCGGACGGCTGCGGGCCTCCCTGCGGGCGTACGCGGTGATGGAGGGCGAGGACCCGGTCGCCGTCCTCTCCGACCTCGAACTCCTGCTGCGGCTGACCGAGCCCGCCCGCTCCGCCACGGCGCTCTTCGCCTACTGCGACCCGGCCAGCCGGAAGGTCGTCGTCGCGGCGGCCGGCCACTGCTCGCCGCTGATCATCGGCGATCACCGCACGGAGTATGTGGAGACCTCGCTGTCGGCGCCGCTCGGCATGCTCGCCTGCTGGGAGGCGCCCAGCGTGGAGATCGAACCGGCGCCGGGGGAAACGCTCCTGCTCTACAGCGACGGGCTGCTGCACCGCACCGGCGACGCGATGGACCGGGCCTTCGCCCGGCTGCACGCGGCGGCCGCGAGCGTCCCCCGGGAGGCGCGCCGTGACCCGGACGCCGTGGCCGACCACGTCCTCCGCGCGATCCTGCCGGACGCTATGGATATCGCGGGCGCCCCGGGCGCGTCGTCCGATCGCTCCGCCTCCGACGGGACCAGTGGGACCGGTGGG
Organism: Streptomyces sp. I05A-00742; assembly: GCF_013055795.1. Classification (GTDB taxonomy): domain Bacteria; phylum Actinomycetota; class Actinomycetes; order Streptomycetales; family Streptomycetaceae; genus Streptomyces. Next base: position 286,372 of record NZ_JABETO010000006.1, on the reverse strand, counting down.
ACCGACCGTTCCGGCGGCCTCGACGGTTACGACGAGCACCGCTCCGGCGAGGACGTCGTCCTCCTGGTTGCCCATTTTGACTGATTTACTGATATTGCAGACCATTTAACCCTGGTCTTACGACTCTCCTCCGGTGCTTTGCCCCCACCTACGATGGAGGGCGGCCCCGTTCGAGGAGGAAAGCATGACCGAGCAGCCCGCGCCCGAGAACCCCGAAGGCGACGAGCCGATCAAGCAGCGGAAGAACGGCCTCTACCCGGGCGTCTCCGACGAGCTTGCCGAGAACATGAAGAGCGGCTGGGCCGACACCGAGCTGCGCGACCTGCGGCCCATACCCCAGGCCCAGGAGACGGCGCGCCGCCGTGCCGGTCTCTCCGCGCGTTTCCCCGGCGAGCGCCTGGTGATCCCGGCGGGCAACCTCAAGACCCGTTCGAACGACACCGAGTACGCCTTCCGCGCCTCGACCGAGTACGCGTACCTCACCGGCGACCAGACGCAGGACGGCGTACTGGTCCTGGAACCGACGGCGGACGGCCACGACGCCACGCTGTACCTGCTGCCGCGCTCGAACCGTGAGAACGGCGAGTTCTGGCTCGACGGCATGGGCGAGCTGTGGGTGGGCCGCCGGAACAGCCTCACCGAGGCCCAGCGGCTCTACGGTCTGCCCTGCGCCGACGTGCGCGAGCTGCCCGCCGCCCTGGCGAAGGCCACCGGACCGGTCCGTGCCGTCCGCGGTCACGACGCCGGCATCGAGGCCGCGCTGACCGACAAGGTCACCGCCGAGCGCGACGAGGAGCTGCGGATCTTCATCAGCGAGCAGCGGCTCGTGAAGGACGCCTTCGAGATCGGCGAGCTGCAGAAGGCCGTCGACTCCACCGTCCGGGGCTTCGAGGACGTCGTGAAGGTCCTCGACAAGGCGGAGGCCACTTCCGAGCGCTACATCGAGGGGACGTTCTTCCTCCGCGCCCGGGTCGAGGGCAATGACATCGGTTACGGCTCCATCTGTGCCGCCGGGCCGCACGCCACCACGCTGCACTGGGTCCGCAACGACGGCCCCGTCCGCTCCGGCGACCTGCTGCTGCTCGACGCGGGTGTGGAGACCCACACCCTCTACACGGCGGACGTGACGCGGACCCTCCCCATCAACGGCGCGTACACCGATCTCCAGCGCAAGATCTACGACGCCGTCTACGAAGCCCAGGAAGCGGGGATCGCCGCGGTCAAGCCGGGCGCCGCGTTCCGCGACTTCCACGACGCCTCCCAGCGGGTCCTGGCGGAGAAGCTGGTGGAGTGGGGCCTGGTCGAGGGCCCGGTCGAGCGCGTCGTCGAACTCGGTCTCCAGCGCCGCTGGACCCTCCACGGCACCGGTCACATGCTCGGCATGGACGTCCACGACTGCGCGGTCGCCCGCACGGAGGCCTACGTGGACGGCGTCCTGGAGCCGGGCATGGTGCTGACCGTCGAGCCCGGCCTCTACTTCCAGGCCGACGACCTGACCGTTCCCGAGGAGTACCGCGGCATCGGCGTCCGCATCGAGGACGACATCCTCGTCACCGAGGACGGCAACCGGAACCTCTCCGCGGGCCTGCCCCGGACGTCCTCCGACGTCGAGGCGTGGATGGCGCGGCTCAAGGGCTGACCTGCAAGGGTTGACCTACCAGGGCTGAGCTCAAGGGCTGGCGTTCGGCCCCCAAGCCGCGCGACGCGCTCCGAACGCCCGCCCCGGACCGGTGATCAACCGGCCCGCGGCGGGCATCTCCCATGGGCCTCTTCTGTGGGTCTCTTCTGCGGGCGCCTTCTGACGGGCGCCCTCTGTTACAGCGTCAGCATCGCGCCACTCGCGACCCGGGTGTCCCGCAGCGGGCGGAGCGCGAGGCGCATGAGGGCGAGGGCGTTGTCGTCCCCGGCGATGCGGTTGGCGCTGAGTTCGCCGCAGGAGAGGCACTGATGGATGATCAGCCACTCCCCGTCCGGGCGTACGGACATGCTCAGTGCCTCCATCCGGCCGCGGCAGGCCGCGGCGCGGTCGCCCGGAGCCCGCTGGTCCACATGCAGGCTGGCCAGGCAGTTCGGACAGTGGTTGCGGTGCGCGGTGCCCGGCGCGTCGAGGGACACACCGAGCCTGCAGCCCAGGCACCGGAAGTCGGCGGCTCTATGGCCGCCCTGTTCGTGCAGGACGTCCTTGTGGCGCTGCGGGCGCCGGGAACGTACCCCGTCACGTGGATTCTTGCGTCGTGGCATGGCCGTCTCCTCCTTTCCCGCGCCGCTCAGAGGTCGCCGAACGCTTCGAGCGGGAAAGGGGGCTGGGCGAGGGGACGGACCGCCATCCGCATCAGGATCAGCTGGTTGTCGTCCGCGCAGACCGGACTGGAGGTGAGCTCGTCGCAGCGCACGCAGCGGTGGATGATCATCCAGTCCCCCGTGCGCAGCACGGCGATCGAGATCGGGCTCATCCGGGCGTGGCACTCCGAGGGGCCGCCCTCGGTGTGGTCGACGACGTGGCGGGAGTGCAGGCAGGACGGGCAGTGGTTGCGCCGGCTGCCGTCGGCCGCGAGGGCGGAGACGGTCAGGCCGCAGCGCACGCAGGTGAAGGTGTCGGTCCTCGCGTAGCCGCCGGGGCGCGGACTGCCGTCCGGGCGGGGGGAGTTGCCCGGCTTCGCCGGGGCGTCGGTCCTGCGGGCATGACTGGTACCGCTCTGACGAGCGTTGTGGTGGGTGGACACCCGGAGTGCTCCTTGCTGGAAGTTCTTGATGGCAGCAGGAGTCGGCCGAGCGGTCCTCGTGGAGAGCCGCGGGCCGCATCACGGCTCGGCGGAGGGCGAGCCGGTGCGAGCGGCTGGGGCACCGGAGGGTCGTCGGAGCACCGCGCGGAGCGGCGGAGGACGGACGTTTACGCGGTGCGGCGAGGCGCGCTCGGCGCGTGCCGGGTCGTCATACAACACCTCTTCCGGAGGGCGGCGGGCGCCCGTTGACGACGGGAGGACCGCGACAACGTAGCAACGGGCCCTTCGCGGGTGCCATCGATTTTTTCGGCGCCGCCGCATGCCGGGAAGGCACTTCAAAGTAAACGCAACTTCAGTGGCGTTAACCCTTGTGTCGACACCCTGGGGTCTGCCATGCTGACGCTTAACGCCACATCCACTGCATTACCTTCCCTGTCCGGGACGTGAACACTCCCTTGAGAAGCTTGAGAAGAGAGGCAAGAGACATGGCCACGATCGTTCTGGTACCCGGCTTCTGGCTCGGCGCGTGGGCGTGGGAGGACGTCGCCCGCGCGTTGCGCGAGAGAGGGCACGACGTCCGCCCGCTCACCCTGACCGGGGTCGCCGAACGGGCCTCGGAGGCGGGGCCCGACGTGAACGTGGAGACCCATATCGCCGACATCGTGCGCACCGTCGAGGACGAGGATCTGCGTGAGGTGGTGCTCGTGGCGCACAGCGGGGCGAACATGCCCGTCACCGGGGCCGCCGACCGTATCCCGGAGCGCATCGCGCGGGTGGTCTACGTCGACAGCGGTCCCCTGCCCGACGGTTGGGCGTTGATCGACTTCCAGGGTCCGGAGGCGGCCGAGCAGGAGCGCGAACAGATCGCCGCGGAGGGGGACGGCCGGTACGTGCCGGTGCCGCCGTTCGATCCGGTGGCCGACCCGGCCGGCCTCGCCGGGCTGACGGCCGAGCAGCTGGCGATACTGCGCGAACGGTGCACTCCGCAGCCGGCGGGCTGTGCCACCCAGCCGCTCGCCCGCCCCCCGGTGCTGCCCGACACGCCGCGCTCGCTGATCGCCTGCACCCTCACTCCGGAAACGGTGCGTTCACTGGCCGCCGGAGGGAACCCGGCCTTCCGACTGATGGAGGATCTGGACCCGCATCACCTGCCCACCGGTCACTGGCCGATGTTCTCCCGCCCGGCGGACCTGGCGGCGCTCCTGGACCGGATCGTCCGATGAGCCGGGCGAAGTCGCCGGGGTCTGCGCACACCCGCGAAGCCCGAGCACATTCGCGAAGAGGGTCCGGCCTCACCCGGCGACCGGATCAGCGCCCTTCCTGGCCCGTGCGTCGACGACCGCATACGGAAGGCCGGGAAGAAGCAGAGCCACCGCGGCCCACAGCGGCAGTGTGAACAGCACCCCGTCGGCGGCCAGCCACCAGGTGAGCAGCCCTGCGGGCAGACCGACGGCGAGAGAGACGGCCCAGGACCTGGTGAAGCCCAGGCGGCCCCGCCGCATCTCCCAGGCGACCGTGATCGTCGCGAAGGCGGCGTAGAAGGCGACGCGGCCGGCGGTCACCGGCACCTGGGTCGTCCGCTGGATCAGACAGGAGAGCAACAGGAAGGAGCCGAGCACGAAACAGGCCATCGACACCGTGCGCAGGGCCCGGCGGGACAGCGGAGCACGTGCCCGCGCCCACGATGCGGCGAACGCCTTGACGTCCTCACCGACGACGTCCCGCGTCGTCCGGCCGGCGGCCTCCGCGTCCTCCAGGTGTGCGGAGAGCTCTGTGAGCATTTCCCGCACGGACGCGTCGTCGACCCCCCGGTACTCCCAGTTGCTACGACAGACCGCGAGTATGTGCTCTTTCGTCATGGCGCACTGTCCCCTGTGGTGGGTGAGGTGTCGGTCAGGACCCGGCCCACCTGCCCGGTGAAGGCGTGCCACACGGCCCGGCCGCCGGCCAGTTCGGCCCGCCCTGCCTCGGTCAGGCGGTAGTACTTGCGCGGGGCGCCGCCGCTGGGCGACGGCGCTCGGTACGAGGAGATGAGCCCCGCCCGCTCCATCCGGGCCAGCAGTGGATAGATGCTGCCTTCGCTCACCAGCTCAAGCCCGCTGCCGGCCAGCGCCTCCACGAACTCGTAGCCGTACCGCGGCCGTTCGGCGATCAGTGACAGCAGACACAGGTCGAGCACTCCGCGCAGGAGCTGACTGCGCCGCTGGTCGCCGATGGCGGGCAGCTCCTTTGTCATGCGGTACAAGATAGCCAGCCAATGCCATGCGCCGCAAGATACTTGCTGTGCAAGACAACGGCCCCCGGACGGCGCCCTGCTCCCCCGTCCTTGCCTCGGTCAGGACGCCTTCAGGAGGGCGTCCTCGCGCCACTTGAGGATCTTGTCGAAGGTGACCACCGCGCCCTGCCGTCCCGGGCGGTTGCGGACGTGGACGTTGTCGGTGAGGGACTCGATGAGGAAGAGGCCCCGTCCGTGTTCGTCGTGGACGGGGGCCGGGGTCCGCGCTTCTGTGCGACGCGGGAGGCGGCGGCGTTCGCGGAGGCTCGTGGGGCCGGTGAAGCCGGGGCCGGAGTCGGTGACCTCGATGCGGCAGGTGTCCCCGTCGATGCAGGCGGTCACGCGGTAGCCGGTGGAGGAGTCACCGCCGTGCTCCACGGCGTTCGCACACGCCTCGCTGAGGGCCACGGCCAGGTCATAAGCCGTCTCGGGATCGACACCGGCCGTCTCCATCGCACCGACCAGCAGCCGCCTGGCGAGCGGAACGCTCGCAGCCTCGCGCCGCAAGTGGAGTGACCACCAAATGCTCATGCTCAGCCTCCTGGCTGCGGCTCGACATACCGATACCTATAGCCGTGCGCGACAGGTGGTAAGCCTGCCGGGCGTGTGAGTCCGCTCATTCGGCGGATGCGTCCGGACGGCGCATTGGGGTATGCGGGCCCACCCTGCCGTGGGGAGGGGGTGGGTCCGGTGGGATGATGACGCAGCCATGCCTCACCCCGTCGCGCGCGCCGGCGCCGATCTGCGACTGACCCGGGCCGCGGTGTTCACCGCGGTCTGCGTTCTGCTGTCCGCGGTCGGGCACGCGCTGGCGTCCTGTGCGGCCGTGCCGGTGTGGACGCTGGCCGCGGGGTTCGCGGCGGTGTTCGCGCTCGTCGCGCCGCTGGCGGGGCGGGAGCGCTCGCTGCCCGGGATCGCGGTGTGCCTGGCCGTGGGCCAGGTGGCTCTGCACGCCCTGTTCGCCCTGGGCCAGCGGGGCCCGGAGGCCGTACCGCGGCGGTCCGGTCACGACGGTCCCCTGGTCTCCTTCGCGGGCCGGCTGCTCTGCAACGCGCGGCCCCCCGCGTCCCCGGCCGAGGCGCGCCGGATCCTCACCGACGCCGGGCTCGACCCGGCTGCAGCCCAAGGGGCCCAAGGAATCCAAGGGGCTCAAGGGGCCCACGGTGCACAGGGGAACGCGTCCGGGGTGCTGGAGGGTGTGGCACACGCCCTGACGCCCTCGCTGCCGATGCTGCTCGGCCATGTCCTCGCGGCCCTGGCCGTCGGCTGGTTGCTGCGGCGCGGCGAGGTGGCGCTGTGGCGGGTGGTGCGGCTGTCGGCACAGCCCGCCCGCGCCCTCGCGGAGGCGGCGTTCGTCCGGGCGCTGCGCGCCGCGTCGGTGCTCGTCCGCGTCCTGTCGGCCGGCACCGTCCGGGAGCAGGCCGTCCCGGCGCGCCGGACGTCCGGGGACGAGGCGCGCCCGGCGCGCGAGCCGGAGCTCCAGCACTTCGTGATCAGGCGGGGCCCGCCGCGGTTCGCCCTCGCGGCCTGAGCACACGACGCACTCCGCGTTACGGCGGGAGGGCGGACGTGTGGTGGCCGCACGCGCGCCATCACATCCGCCCCCTCCTGCCCAAGGAGTGTTTCCGCATGAACATCAACACCGCGCTCCCCTCGCGTCCCTCGTCCACCCGTCGCGGCCGGCTCGGCCGGCTGGCCGTCGTCGGCGCCGCCGCCGCGAGCGGGGTGCTGCTGCTCGCCGGGCCCGCCTCGGCACACGTCAGTGTCCAGCCGGGCACCGCCGAGAAGGGCGGCTACAGCACCATCTCGATCAAGGTCCCGAACGAGAAGGACAACGCCTCGACGGTCAAGCTGGAGCTGGACCTCGATCCCAAGCACCCACTGGTCTCGGTGATGCCACAGGCGGTACCGGGCTGGGACGTGAAGGTCGAGAAGACCAAGCTCGACAAGCCGGTGCAGATGCACGGCAAGTCCATCGACGAGGCCGTCACCAAGGTCGTCTGGACCGGCGGCAAGATCGAGCCCGGCCGGTTCCAGCAGTTCCCGCTGTCGGTCGGGCAGCTGCCCACCGACGCCGACGAGCTCGTCTTCAAGGCGCTCCAGACCTACTCCGACGACGACGTGGTCCGCTGGATCGACCCGTCCAAGCCGGGCGGTGAGGAGCCCGAGCACCCGGCTCCCGTGCTCAAGCTCGTCGACAAGGCGCCGGCCGGCGGCAAGGCGGACGGTGCCGACGAGAAGAACGGCAAGGACGCCACCACCCAGGCCGCGGCCTCGGACGACGACGGTGGTTCCTCCGACACCACCGCGCGCGTCCTCGGCATCGTGGGCATCGTCGTCGGCGTGGCGGGCGTCGCCTTCGGCGTCCTCGCCGGCCGTCGTCGCACCGCGGCCTGACGTACGGAACGGCCAGGGCCGGCGACCGCACCGGGCGGACCGCCGGCCCCCATCCCCCGAACCCACCCCTGGAGAAGCACTCCATGCGCATGCGCACCAAGACCGCGAGCACGGTGCTGGCCCTCGCCGCCGCGCTCACCCTGTCGGCCTGCGGCGGTTCCGACGAGAAGGCGGACGACAAGCCGATCGCCGATGTGTCCGGCGGGGAGCCGAAGAAGTCCCCGCTGACGCTGGACATCGCGAAGGCCAAGCCCGACCTCGTCCTGAAGGACACCGCCAACAAGAAGTACGAGCTGGTCAAGGAGACCGCGGGCCGCCCCGTGCTGCTCTACTTCGGCTACACCTACTGCCCCGACGTCTGCTCGACCGTGGTCTCCGACATGGCCGCCGCCGCGAAGAAGCTGCCGCAGGCCGAGCGCGACCGGCTGCGGATCGTCTTCGTCACCACCGACCCCGACCGGGACACCCCGGAGCGGATGCGGAAGTGGCTCGACGCCCAGGGCGGCCAGGACATCGTCGGTCTGACCGGCTCGTTCGACACCATCCAGGCGGCGGCCAAGCCGCTGGGCATCCTGGTGGACAAGGCCAAGAAGGAGAAGGACGGCTCCGTCACCGTCAGCCACGGGGCCCAGGTCGTCGGCTTCTCGCCCAAGGACGACAAGGGCCACTGGCTCTACACGGCCGAGACCACCGCGGACCAGTACGCCAAGGGCCTCCCCAAGATCGTCAAGGGGGAGAACCCCTGATGCGCAAGTCCACCGTCGCCGCGGCGGCGGCCCTTCCGCTGGTGCTGGCCGGCGCGCTCGTGCTGGTCACGGGCTGCGGCTCCGGCTCCTCGGACAAGCCCGAACTGTCGGTGAGCGGCGCCTACATGCCGCGCCCGGCGATGCAGGACATGGCCGCGGCGTACTTCACCGTCAAGAACGAGGGCGGGAAGGCGGACCAGCTCACCAAGGTCACCACACCGCTCTCCCGCGACGTCACCCTGCACACCACCGAGGGCTCGCGGATGAAGCACGCCGAGCGGCTGGACGTCCCGGCGAACGGCGATCTGTCCCTCTCCCACGGCGGCACCCATCTGATGCTCGGCAAGCTGGAGCACCGGCCCGCGGTGGGCGAGAAGGTCGAGTTCACGCTGCACTTCGCCACGTCCGCACCGGTGAAGATCCAGGTGCCGGTCGAGAGCGCGTCGTACCGGCCCGGGGACTGACGCACGATGAGCACCCCGACCGCCGGGCGGCTCGCGGCCCTGCTGGGCACGCTGGCCGCCGCCCTGATGTGCGTGCTGACCGTCGGCGCGGGCACCGCGTCGGCGCACGCCGCGCTCACCTCCACCGATCCCCGGCAGGGGTCGGTGGTGCCGTCCGCGCCCCGCCAGGTCCGGCTCACCTTCTCCGAGGGAGTGCTGCTCGGCGCGGACTCGGTACGGGTCCTGGACCCGAAGGGCGCCCGCGTCGACGACGGCCGGCCCGCGCATGTCGACGGCCGGTCCGAGACGGCCGCCGTCACCCTGCGGACCGGGATCGCCGACGGCACGTACACGGTGGCGTGGCAGGCGGTCTCCGCCGACAGCCACCCGGTGGCGGGGGCCTTCACCTTCTCCGTCGGCGCGCCCTCGGCGACCACGGTGAAGGCGGCGGTCAACGGGACGGACCCGGCGGTCGGGACGCTCTACGACCTCGCCCGGTACACGGCGTACGCGGGGTTCACGCTGCTCGTCGGCGCCTGTGTCTTCGCCGCCGTGTGCCATGCCACACGCGGGGTGCAGAAGGTCGCGGTCGGCGGCTGGGTGGCGTTGTTCCTGTCCACGGCGGTGCTGTTGCTGCTGCGCGGCGCCTATACGGGCGGCAGGGGGCTGGGCTCCGTCCTCGACCTGTCGCTGCTGGGGGACGCGCTCTCGACCAAGCCGGGGGCGGCCATGCTCTCCCGGCTGCTGCTGCTCAGCGCCGCGGCGGTGGTCCTCGCCCTGGTGTTCGGCACGCCCGTCCGCGAGGGCGGCAGGATCGCCGGGGGACGCCGGGGAGCCGCCTGGGGCCTGGGCATCGGCGGTGGCGTCGTCGCCGCGGGCCTCGCGACGACCTGGGCGGCGGCCGAACACGCGTCGGCCGGCATCCAGCCGTGGCTGGCCATGCCCGTCGACGTGCTCCACCTGCTCGGTGTCGGCGTGTGGCTGGGCGGGCTGGCCGCCCTGCTCATCGCGCTGCGGGCGGACGTGCCGCCGACGGGCGGCGCGGTCCGCCGGTTCTCCCGGCTGGCCTTCGCCGCCGTGTGCGTCCTGGTCGCGACCGGGCTCTACCAGGCCTGGCGGCAGGTCGGCAGCTGGGACGCGCTGACCGGTACGGAGTACGGGCGCTGGCTGCTGGTCAAGGCCGGTCTGGTCGTCGTCATGGTCGTCCTCGCGTCGTTCTCGCGGCGCTGGACGGCCCGGCTCACCGACCGGGCGCCGGCCAGGAAGCCGCGGCAGAAGACCGGGTCCGAGGGGCCCGGGGCGAAGGGCGCCGGGGCGAAGGAGGCCGGCGGCTCGCCCGAGCGGGCTGCGCAACTCGCCCGGCAGCGGGCCGCGATGGACAGGGCGGCCGGGCGGCGGCAGCGCGACGCGGACCCGGGCCGCTCCGGCCTGCGCCGGGCCGTACTCGCCGAGTCCGCGGTGGCCGTGGTGCTGCTCGCGGTCACCACCGTGCTCACCACCACCCAGCCCGGCCGTGCCGAGACCGAACAGCGGCAGGCGGGCCGCCGGGCCACCGGCGAGGCGCCCGCCGCCGGGCCCGCCGAGGCGCGGATCGCCTACGACACCGGGGGCAAGGACGGCCGCGGCACGGCGCGGATCACCGTCGCTCCCGGGCGCTCCGGCGCCAACACCGTCGACGTCGCGCTCACGGACCCCGCCGGGCGGCCGGTGGACGTCCCCGAGGTGACGGTTTCGTTCACCGAGAAGGAGAAGAGCATCGGTCCGCTGCGGGCGCCCCTGGAGCGCCTGTCGGCCGGCCGGCTGCGCGCCTCCGGATTCCAGCTGCCCATGGCGGGCCGGTGGCAGCTCACCCTGACCGTACGGACCTCCGAGATCGACCAGGTCACCGAGATCGAAGACGTGAACATCAACTGATGGCTGAGACTTCCGGCAAGACGACTTCCGGCACGACGCAGAGGACCACGCAGAAGAAGCGGCGGGAGGAGGAAGAGAAGAAGCTGTCCCGGCGGCGGCTGCTCGGCACCGCCGGTGCCGTGGGCGCCGGCGGGCTCGTCGCGGGCAGCCTGGCCGGGGCGTCGGTCGCCGAGGCGGTGCGCAAGGACGCGGAACCGCTGTCCGGCGTCGGCTCCGCCGCCGTCCCGTTCCACGGCGCGCACCAGGCGGGCATCGCCGACCCCGTACAGGCCCACGGCCACCTGGTGGCCTTCGACCTGGCGCCCGGCGCCGACCGCAAGGCCGCCGCCGCACTGCTCAGACGCTGGTCGGCGACGGCGGCGGAGCTGGCGGAGGGCCGGGCCCCCAAGGGGGACGACACCGGCATCGCGCTGGACGCGGGACCGTCCTCGCTGACCGTCACCTTCGGATTCGGCCGCACCTTCTTCGACCGGACGGGACTGAAGGACCGGCGCCCCGCGGCCCTCGAACCGCTGCCCGCCTTCACCCAGGACGCGCTCGACCCCAGGCGCAGCGACGGCGACCTCTGGGTGCAGATCGGCGCCGACGACACGCTGGTCGCCTTCCACGCCCTGCGGCTGCTGCAGAAACAGGCCGGGGACGCGGTCCGGCTGCGCTGGCAGATGAACGGCTTCAACCGCGCGCAGGGCGCCACCCCGCGGCCGATGACCCAGCGCAACCTGATGGGCCAGATCGACGGCACCAACAACCCCAAGCCGTCGGACGACACCTTCGACACCCGGGTGTTCGTGCCGTCGGACCACAAGGGCGCCGACGCCTGGATGGCGGGCGGCTCGTACGCGGTGGTGCGGCGCATCCGCATGCTGCTGGACAGCTGGGACAACCTGTCGCTGGAGCGGCAGGAGAGGGTGATAGGCCGCCGCAAATCGGACGGCGCCCCGCTGTCCGGCGGCACGGAGACGACGCCCGTGGACCTGGAGAAGATCGGACCGGACGGCGCGCTGGCGATCGCCGGTGACGCCCATGTCCGGGTCGCCGCACCGGAGTCCAACCGGGGGGCGGCGATGCTGCGACGCGCCTTCTCGTACCACGACGGCTACCGGGACGACGGCGCACCGGACGCCGGGCTGCTGTTCGTCGCCTGGCAGGCGGACCCGATGAAGGGGTTCGTGCCGGTGCAGCGGAAGCTGGACCGGGGGGACGGGCTGTCGCGCTTCCTGAAGCACGAGTCGAGCGGGCTGTTCGCGGTGCCCGGCGGCTGCGCGGAGGGCGAGTACGTGGGGCAGCGGCTGCTGGAGGGTTAGCCCCCACCGCCGATGGGAAGCCGTGGAGCCGGGGTGCCCCCTCCGGGGAGGGTCGGGGGCACCCCCCACGTGCTCGGTATCGTGGCGGGAGCCCGCTCACCGCAGCGGACCGTCCGGAGGAGTATCGCGTGATGTCGGCCAGCCGCTACACCTACCTCGGTCCCGAAGGCACCTTCACCGAGGCCGCGCTGCGCACGCTCCCCGAGGCGGCCACGCGGGAGCTCGTGCCCATGGTCTCCGTCCCGGCGGCGCTGGACGCCGTGCGCGGCGGCGAGGCCGCGGCGGCCCTGGTGCCCATCGAGAACTCGGTGGAGGGCGGCGTCACCGCGACGCTCGACGAACTCGCCACCGGCGCCCCGCTGATGATCTACCGCGAGGTGCTGCTGCCGATCGCGTTCGCCCTGCTCGTCCGGCCGGGCACCGGGCTGGCGGACGTCAGGACGGTGACCGGACACCCGGTCGCGCAGCCGCAGGTACGCAAGTGGCTGGCGGCACACCTGCCGGACGCGCGGTGGGAGTCGGCGGCGTCGAACGCCGACGGGGCCCGGCTGGTGCGGGAGGGCCGCTACGACGCGGCGTTCGCGGGCGAGTTCGCGGCCGCGACGTACGGGCTGGAGCCGCTGGTCACCGACATCCACGACGCGAAGAACGCGGAGACCCGGTTCGTGCTGGCGGGGCGGCCCGCGCGGCCCGCGGCCCGGACCGGCGCCGACCGGACGTCCCTGGTCGTGTGGCTCCGCGACGACCACCCCGGTGCGCTGATGGAGCTGCTGCAGGAGTTCTCCGCGCGCGGGGTCAACCTGACGTGGATCGAGTCGCGTCCGACCGGTGAGGGCATGGGGCGGTACTGCTTCTCCATCGACTGCGAGGGGCACATCACCGACCGGCGGGTGGCCGAGACCCTGATGGGGCTGAAGCGGATCTGCCCGAACGTGCGGTTCCTCGGCTCGTACCCGCGGGCGGGGGGCGAGGCGGACGGGCCTTCCGGCGCGGCCTCCCGGCCCGGGACGTCGGACGCCGACTTCGTCGCGGCGGCGGAGTGGCTGGCGCGCTGCCAGGACGGGCGGGCCTGAGGACATCGGCGGGCCGTCGGGGGATCACCCGGGTGGCCGTCCACAGAGTTATCCACAGGGTGCGTCGATCCTGGGGATAAGTCGACAGAGTCAGGCCCAGGCAAGGGTTACGAATCGGTCAACGTCGACAAATCTCTCTAGCAATCCACGCCCTCGTCCACAGCTCCCCCCGCCGGCCCCCAGCCCTGGCCACAGCCCCACCCGTCAGCCAAAACGGCTCGAACAACCCTTAAGGGCGGGAAATCTCCACCCGAAAGAGTGCCCGGCCAAGGTTTATACGTCAGAAAGCCACCAAAGGATGGCCGATAACGAAAACGGGCGGAAGATCGACTTCCGGCATCCACAGATTTCACGCACACCCTGTGGACAACAAACCGGAACCACTCGTTCCTGTGGACAACTGACGCCCTCATTGACTCCGTATGCCGATTCGTCGACGCACCGCCGTTAGGCGGCGATTCACAGCGCCTCGCGACGGCTCGCGGCGGCTCACGGCGAATCGCGACGACTCACGGCGAATCAGCAATTTCACCCGATGTGCACCCGGAGTTTTCCACTCTTCCGTAATTACCCTCAGAAACACCTGAAAACGGCTCGAACTGGACAAATCCCACCGAAGAGGAATATCGCGTCGAGTGATCGCAGCAGTCAACGGTAGCCTGGTGGGGTGATTGACCTTCGCCTGCTTCGTGAGGACCCCGACCGTGTGCGCGCCTCCCAGCGTGCCCGTGGAGAGGACGTCGACGTCGTCGACGCACTGCTCTCCGCCGACGAGCGGCGCAGGTCGTCCGGCGTCCGCTTCGACGAACTCCGCTCCGAGCAGAAGGCGCTCGGCAAGCTGATCCCCAAGGCCGTCGGCGATGAGAAGGCCGCGCTGCTGAAGAAGGCCGGCGAGCTGTCCGCCGCCGTCAAGGCCGCCGACGCCGAGCAGGACGAGGCCGCGGCCGAGGCCCAGCGCCTCCTGCTGAGCATCGGCAACATCGTCCACCCCGACGTACCGCGCGGCGGCGAGGACGATTTCGTCGTCCTGGAGACCGTCGGCACCCCCCGCGACTTCGCCGCCGAGGGCTTCGAGCCCAAGGACCACCTGGAGCTCGGCCAGGCGCTCGGCGCGATCGACGTCGAGCGCGGCGCCAAGGTCTCGGGCTCGCGCTTCTACTACCTGACCGGCGTCGGCGCGCTGCTGGAGCTCGCCCTCGTCAACGCCGCCATCGCGCAGGCCACCGCGGCCGGCTTCACCCCGATGCTCACCCCCGCGCTGGTCAAGCCACGCGCCATGGAGGGCACCGGCTTCCTCGGCCAGGCCGCGCAGGACGTGTACCACCTGGAGAAGGACGACTTCTACCTGGTCGGGACGTCCGAGGTGCCGCTCGCGGCGTACCACATGGACGAGATCCTGGAGGCCGACAAGCTGCCGCTGCGCTACGCGGGCTTCTCGCCCTGCTTCCGCCGCGAGGCCGGCACGTACGGCAAGGACACCCGGGGCATCTTCCGCGTCCACCAGTTCGACAAGGTGGAGATGTTCTCGTACATCGCGCCGGAGGAGGCCGAGGCGGAGCACGCGCGGCTGCTGGAGTGGGAGAAGCAGTGGCTGACCGCCCTGGAGCTGCCCTTCCAGGTGATCGACACCGCCACGGGTGACCTGGGCGCCTCCGCGTCCCGGAAGTTCGACTGCGAGGCGTGGATCCCCACCCAGGGCAAGTACCGCGAGCTGACCTCCACCTCCAACTGCGACGAGTTCCAGGCACGCCGTCTGTCCGTCCGGATGCGCGACGGCAAGAACGTCCGCCCGCTCGCCACGCTGAACGGCACGCTGTGCGCGGTGCCGCGCACGATCGTCGCGCTGCTGGAGAACCACCAGCAGGCCGACGGCACGGTCCGGGTGCCCGAGGTGCTCCGGCCGTACCTGGGCGGGCGCGAGGTCCTGGAGCCGGTCGCCAAGTGACGACACCGCCCCCGTACCGCCTCGTCGCCACCGACCTCGACGGGACGCTGCTGCGGTCCGACGAGACCGTCTCCGAGCGCACCCGCGCCGCCCTCGGCCTGGCCGCGGCGGCCGGGGCCGCGCACATCGTCGTCACCGGCCGGCCCGTGGCGTGGACCAAGCACATACTGGACGCGCTGGACTACCGGGGGCTCGCGGTGTGCGGGCAGGGCGCGCAGGTCTACCACGCCGGTGAGCACCGGCTGCTGACCTCGGTCACCCTCGACCGGCGGGTGGCCGCGCTGGCGGTGGAGAAGGTCGAGGCGGAGACCGGCCGGCTGCACCTGGCCGCCTCCCGGGACGGCCTCGACGGCGACCTGCTGATCACGCCCGGCTACCGCGTCCTGGAGGGCCCGCGCCCGCCGGTGCCGGTGACGGACCGGTCGGAGCTGTGGGCCGAGCCGCTCAACAAGCTCTACCTCCAGCACCCCGAGCTCGACGACGACGCCCTCGCGGAGGCCGCCAGGACCGCCGCGGGCGGGCTCGTGGACGTCACGATGGCCGGGGCCGGCATCGTCGAGCTGCTGCCGCTCGGGCTGAGCAAGGCCACCGGCCTCTCGCTGGCCGCGCGGCGGCTCGGGGTGAAGGCCGCCGACACGATCGCCTTCGGCGACATGCCGAACGACATCCCGATGTTCGCCTGGGCCGGGTACGGCGTGGCCATGGCCGGCGCGCACCCGGAGCTCAAGGCCGTCGCCGACGAGATCAGCGCCTCGAACGACGAGGACGGGATCGCGGTCGTCGTCGAGCGGCTCTTCGGCTGAACGACGCTCCTCGACTGGACGACGCTCCTCGGCCGGGCCGGGCCGCCACGGCTCACCGCCCCCGGCCGAGCAGCGTCCGGACGGCCCGGCCGGGGGCCGCGGCGTCCCAGGTCGGCCGCCCGCGCACGAGCGGCCCGCACGCGAGCCCCACGGCCACCGCGATCGCGTGCCCGACGTCGGTGAACGTGGCGCCGGTGGCCAGCGGAGTGGCGAAGAGGAGCACCAGGGCGGCCAGCCAGTACCAGCGCCAGGGCCGAGGTATCCGGTAGGTCAGCAGCCCCGCGCCCGCGGCCAGGCCGTACGAGACCCCGATGTCGACCACGTGCCGCATCGCGCGCGGCGCCGCGTGGTGCTCGATGGCGACGAGCAGTACCTCCTGGCTGGTCAGGGTCGCCGCGACGTGTGCGACGCCCACGGTGAACAGCCAGCGCAGGGTGCCGGCCCAGCGCTCCACATTGGCGTGGATCAGCTCGAAGAGGACCGCGTAGAGCAGGAACGACGACGGCGTCTCGATCCAGAAGCCGCTGATGAGCAGCGACTGCAGGGGGTGTTTCGCCAGTTGGTGGATGTTGCTGCTGGTGCGGTGGAGGAGGAAGGTCTCCAGCCCCTCGCTGGCCGCCGCCACGACCAGACTGGTGACGCCGATGACGAGCAGCCAGATGTGGGTGCCGGGAGAGCCGCGGACCCAGGAGCGGACGAGGTCACCGGCCCGGACGGTCCCCCGTCCGTACCGGCGCAGGCGGGCGGGAACGGACGGACGGCCGCCCCCGGGTGCCCCCGGTTCGTCCCGTTCCATCATTCGACGGTAGCCGAGGGGCCGCGGGCCGGACAGCGGGCGGCCGCGGGGGCGGAGGCC
This sequence comes from Streptomyces sp. I05A-00742, assembly GCF_013055795.1. GTDB lineage: Bacteria > Actinomycetota > Actinomycetes > Streptomycetales > Streptomycetaceae > Streptomyces. The sequence goes on along the minus strand of NZ_JABETO010000006.1, from coordinate 269,893 downwards.
GAGCCGGGTGACCCATCCGGGGCAAACGGGGGGGCATCCTGCCCGACAGGTCTTGTCCCGCGCCGGGCGTCACGGAGAACAGCTCCCGGACGGCGGCTCGTGCCCGGTCGACGGCACGGGGCCGGCCATCGGGGCCACGCCCTCGGTCCGGTCCGGGCAGGGGTCGCCGAATCGCTTCTTCCTCACTCGTTCGAGCGGCGGGAAACGCACTCGTGCCCGATACGCTGAGGCCGGGATCAGAATCGCGCCCATGGGAGCAACCGTGACCACCTCCGCCGCCGGGCAACCGCTCATCCCCCAGCCCCCTGCCACGGTCACCGCGCTGCGGCAGGCCATCAGCCAGATCGCGCCTGCCGCGCTACCGGCTTTCACCAGGGAGCTGGACCAAGCCGCCGACCAGTCCCGGCAGGGCTCCGACCTGGCGCCGCTCCAGCGCTTCATCGCCCAGTGGGCGGTCTATGTCCACATCCAGCGCCAGCCCGACCTCGCAGCGGACCTCCGCCGCTGGGAAGACACCGCACAGTCGGGCGACGCCGCCCAGGCACGGATGGCTGCCTCCGAGATCGGGCGGATCCTGGACGGAGCCCACACAGCCATCGGTCTGCCGGCCCGGTGAGCCCGGACCGGCGTTGGGAGTACGACCCCGACCACGGCCATGTCGCAGGCGGAATCCCCGAATACGTGGTGGCGGAGGTGGAACGACTGGCCGGCCAGCTCGTCGACCTCGCCGGTACGGGCATCGACGTCAGCGATCTCGGCAAGGGACCCCGCCCCGGCGGCCTGCGCCGCATGGACGCCGCCGGCGGCTGGTTCTACTTCCTGGTGGCACCACGTGATCCGCTGATCATCGTCGTCCGCATCGTGCCCCCGTTCGACGCACTGTAGCGGGGAGTCGGCACACGACCGCGGGCCCGGGAGGCGGATCGCCTTCCCGGGCCCGTCGCGGCGCCGGCCGTCCGGCAGGGGCGCCTCAGCGCGAGGAGGCCAGGGTAAGGACCTCGGCGTCCTCCGTGACCGGCGCGGCCGGCCGGGACGCGGGGCGCGGGGCGCGGAGCAGCGCGGCCACGGCGACGCAGAGGGCGGCGGTGAGGCCGGCGATGCCCCACAGCGCCGTGTGCCAGGCACCGGTGAACTGCTGGGCCAGGTGGGCGTGGTCCGGTCCCGCGAGGTGGCCGGAGGCGATCTGGGCGGCGAGGCCGGAGGAGCCGACGCGGTCCTGGAGGAGGCTGAGCATCACCGCGCCGAGGGCGGCGATCATCATGGCCTGCCCGCCGCCGCGCACGGTGTTGAGGAAGCCGGCGGCGGTACCGGAGCGTTCCGGGTCGACGAGGCTCATGGCCTGGCCGTCGATGATGCCGTTGGCGAGTCCGGTGCCGATGCCGATCGTCAGCAGCGGTCCGGCCAGCGGGAGGAGGCCCATGCCCGGTTCGAGGACGGTCAGCCACGCGTTGCCCGCGGCGACCAGCCCGATCGCGACCGTGATCACCAGGCGGGCGGGCACGCCCCGGGTCACCAGCTGCGCGCTGATCAGCGGCGCGACCAGGACGGGGGCGGTGAGCAGCAGCATCGTCGTCCCGGCCTCGCCGGCCGACACGCCGTTCACGCCCTGGAAGTAGGTCGGCAGGTAGGTCAGCGATCCGGCGAACCCGACGGCACCGGTCAGTCCGGCCAGCGTCCAGGCCAGGTAGCGGCGGTCACGCACCAGCGTCAGGTCGAGGACCGGGTGCGCCGAGCGGCGCTGGAGGACCGCGAAGAGGCCCAGCAGGAGGGCGCCGACACCGAAGGCGGCCAGGACCAGCGGGTGCGACCAGCCGTTCTGCGGCCCCTGGGTGACGCCCGTCATCACCAGGGCGAGCGCGACGATGAACGTCACGGCCCCGGGCACGTCCAGGCGCGGACGGACGGCCGACCGCGATTCGGCGATGAGGAAGGTACCGGCCAGCAGCACCGCGCCCACCGCGGCGAACACCAGGAACCCGGCGCGCCAGCCGACGGCGCCGACCAGGGCGCCGGAGAGCGTCGGTCCGGCGGCGAGGCCGATGCCGCCGGTGGTGCCGAGGGCCGCGTACGCCTTGGTGCGGGCGGGGCCGGAGAAGGTGGTGGCCAGCAGCGCGCCGGCGCTCGCCATCACCCCCGCGGCGCCGAGTCCCGCGACCGCCCGGGCCGCGTCCAGGAGCAGGACGTCCGTGGCCGTCGCGCTCAGCAGGAGGCCCACGGTGAACAGCGCGGCTCCGGTGCGGTAGACGCGGCGGCGGCCGAAGAGGTCGGCCAGCGCGCCGGTGACCAGCATGAAGCTGGACGCCGTCAGGAAGTACCCGGTGACCGCCCACTGCAGGCTCGCGCCCGAGGCGCCGAGGTCCTCGCCGATGTCCGGCAGCGCCACGGTGGTGCCGGACATCGACATGGACAGGGTGAGCATTCCGAGCAGGACGAGGGCGAGGGTCACCGCCGCACGGCGGGACGGGGGAGCTGCGGAGCCCTTCGGGGCGGTGTCGTTCATGGTCCCGACGCTAGGAAAACGGACGACCGGGTCACATCTGCCGGACGACCGGGTCGGTGACCGGGTCCCTGACCGGCCGGCCCGGTCACCGAACCCGGTCGTCCGACAGATGTGGGGGCAGGAGCCGCCGCCATAGCTTTTGGGACGTCAGCCGGTCACGGCCGACGGGCCGCCGGATACCGGACGGCCCGCGGACGCCGGTGGGGCACGCCCCCGCCCCGCCGGCGTCTCTCCCAGCACGCGTTTCCCGAGCACGAAGGAAGTCCCCGTATGAACGCCGCGCCGCTCCGCCTCGTCGTCATCGTCGGTTCGACCCGCGAGGGCCGGTTCGGTCCCACCGTGGCCGACTGGTTCGCCGAGGAGGCCCGCGCCCACGCCGGCGTGGACATCGACGTCATCGACCTGGCGGAGGCCGACATCACGCACGTCCTGTGCGGCGAGCCCACCCCCGAGGTCGCCGCGATCACGCCCCGGCTGGCCGCCGCCGACGCGTTCGTGGTCGTCACGCCCGAGTACAACCACTCCTACCCGGCGTCCCTGAAGGCCGCGATCGACTGGCACTACGTGCAGTGGCAGGCCAAGCCCGTCGGCTTCGTCTCCTACGGCGGGCTGGGCGGCGGGCTGCGCGCCGTCGAGCACCTGCGTCAGGTCTTCGCCGAGCTGCACGCCGTCACGGTGCGGGAGACCGTCAGCTTCCACATGGCCTGGGAGCGCTTCGGCCAGGACGGGACGCCGCACGACGCGGACATCGTGAGCGGCGCGGCCAAGCGCATGCTCGACCAGCTCGTCTGGTGGGGCCGCGCGCTGCGGCAGGCCCGGGAGGAGCTCCCGTACGGAGCGTGACGCCGACCGTACGCCGCTGAACAGTGATTACTGTGGGGTACATGCTCCATGGACGTACCACGGAAATCGCCGCGCTCGACCGGCTCCTCTCCGACGCGCGGGAGGGCCGCAGCGGCGCCGTGGTGCTCCGCGGCGAGGCCGGCATCGGCAAGTCGGTCCTGCTCGACCACGCCGCCCGCACCGCCGGGGAGGCCGGCATGCGGGTGCTGCGCGGCCTCGGAGTCGAGGCCGAGGGCGAACTGCCGTTCGCGGGGCTGCACATGATGCTCTCCGGCGTCCTCGACCGCGTCGACCGGCTCCCCGACACCCAGGCGGCGGCGCTGCGGTCCGCGCTCGGGATGGCCCCCGCCGCGGTGGGCGGCGACCGTTTCCTCGTCGGCCTCGCGGTGCTCACGCTCCTCGACGGCCTCGCCGAGGAGCAGCCGCTGCTGTGCCTCGTCGACGACGCCCACTGGCTCGACCGGGAATCGGCGGACGCGCTGCTGTTCGCGGCCCGCCGGCTGGGCGCCGAGCCCATCGCCGTCGTGATCGCCGCCCGCGAGGAGAACGCCCCGGCCTTCCCCACCCCCGGCATCCCGGAGCTGCGCCTGACCGGCCTGGACGCCGCGGCCGCCGCCTCGCTGCTGGACGAGCACGCGCCCTCCCTGCCGCGGCACGCCCGTGACGTCATCCTCAAGGAAGCCGCGGGAAATCCGTTGGCGCTGCGGGAGCTCCCCACGGCCCAGCGGGAGGAGCAACGGTACGCCTCGCCGTACGGGGTGGCCGCCCTGCCCACGCACAGCAGGCTGCTGCGCACCTTCACCGGGGTCGTCACCGCGCTGCCCGGGCGCACCCGGAGCCTGCTCCTCGTCGCCGCCGCGGCGGGCGGCGCCGACCTCTCCGTCGTCCTCGCGGCGGCGGAGCGCTTCGGCGCGGACCTCGACGACCTCGAACCCGCCGAGCGGGCCCGGCTGCTGCGCCTGTCGGACGGGCGTCTCGTCTTCCGGCACCCCCTGGTGCGCACCGCCGTCTACCAGGACGGGACCGCGAGCCGCCGGCTCGCCGTGCACCGGGCGCTGGCGGACGTGCTCGCCGACCGCCCCGACCAGGCGGACCAGCGGGCCTGGCACCTCGCCGCCGCAGGGACCGGGCCCGACCCTGAAGCCGCCCGGCTGCTGGAGGAGAGCGCCGAACGCGCCCGGTCACGCGGCAGTTCGAGCGCCGTCGCCGCCGCGTACGAACGGGCCGCCGCGCTCACTGCGGACCCCGCCGGACGGGGCCGTCGGCTGACGGCGGCCGCCCGGGCCGCGGCCGACGCCGGGCAGCTGTGCCGGGCCGAGGAGCTGGCGGCCGGTGCCGTCGCGCTGTCGGACGGCGTGGCGGACCCGGCCGCGCTCGCCGCCGCCGTACGGGTCCGGGCCGAGGTCACCGACGAACAGGACCGGTCCCGCGACGCCCACGCCATGCTCGCCGCCACCGCCCTGGACCTCGTCGGCCGCGCGCCGGAGCTCGCGGACACCCTGCTGTTCCAGGCGGCACAGGCCGCCTGGCACGCCGGTGACCAGGAGGCGCTGGACCGGACCGCCGCCCGGGCCGCGGAGCTGGAACTGCCCGGCGCGGCGCGGATCGCCGCGCTCGCGCGGCTCGCCGCCGGGCAGCACCGGACCGGCCCCGGCGGCCCGGCGGACGCCGCCGACGCGGTGCGGCAGCTCATCGGCACGGCCGACGGGTCGCCGGAGGACATCCGGGAGGACGTGCGGCTCGGCTGGTGGCACATGTTCAACGGCGACCTGGCCGCCGCCCGCGAGCTGGCCTCCTCGCTGGAGCGCCGGTGCCGGGAGACCGGCGCCATCGGCGTCCTCGCCCTGGTCCAGATGCTGCTCGCCCGTACGCAGCTGCTGCTCGGCCTGCACCGCGAGGCCCTGGCCACCGCCACCGACGGGATGCGCGTCGCGGACGACACGGGGCAGTCCCGCGTCCGCGTCCACCTGGCCACCGTCCTCGCCCACCTCGCCGCCGTCCGGGGCGACGACGAGGGCTGCCGCGAGCTGACCGCCGAGGCGCTGGCCCGCGGCGTGGCCCCCGGCACCGTGCACGCGGCGGGCGCGCTCAGCGTCCTCGACCTGGGGCTCGGGCGGACCGAGGCGGCGTTCGACCGTCTCACCGCCGTCACCGCGGGACCGGACCGGCAGGGTGTCATCGGCAGCCTGCCCGACCTCGTCGAGGCGGCGGTACGGCTCGACCGGCCGGACGGGGCCCGTTCGGCCTTCGCCTGGTACGAACGGCACACGGCCGCCTACCGGCGCCGGCCCTGGGCCGAGGCGCTCACCGAGCGCTGCCGGGCCCTGCTCGCGGACGACGCGCGCGCCGGCGAACACTTCGCCCGGTCCCTCCGCCTCCACCACGAGGGCGGGGGCTCCACGTTCGACCGGGCCCGCACCGAGCTGCTGTACGGCGAGCACCTGCGGCGCCTTCGGCAGACGTCGGACGCGCGGCTCCGGCTGCGGTCCGCGCTGGAGACCTTCGAGCGGCTCGGGGCGGTGCCGTGGGCGGAACGGGCCCGCACCGAGCTCCGGGCCACCGGCGAGAGCGTCGTCACGTCCGGCGCCGCGGCCGGTCCGCTCGACCGGCTCACCCCGCAGGAGTTCCAGGTGGCACGCCTCGCCGCGCAGGGGCTCAGCAACCGGGACATCGGCGCCCGGCTCTTCATCAGCCCTCGGACGGCGGGGTACCACCTGTCCAACGTCTACCCGAAGCTCGGCATCACCTCGCGGACGGAGCTGGCGCGGCTGATGATCTGAGGGCGGCTCCACTGGCTCCAGCCGGAGCCTTCCCGGGCAGGTTGTAGGATGACTGGGCAACCGGGAGATCCGGTGAAGCGGAAGACGCGGGCAGCCGGAGGTTCGACCCCATGGCACTACGGGCAGCGGGACGCCAGTCCCTCGTGGACACCGTCGTGGAGCAACTGCGCGGGCAGGTGGCCGCCGGTGAGTGGCGGGTGGGGGAGCGCATCCCCACCGAGCACGCCCTCGCCGAGCAGCTCCAGGTGGGGCGCAACACGGTCCGCGAGGCCGTCCGCGTCCTCGTGCACGCCGGGATGCTGCGCTCCCGGCAGGGCGAGGGCACCTTCGTGGTCTCCACCGCCGACCCGGCCGAGATCATGCGCGGGGTGCAGCGCGCCGGGGTGCGCGACGTCCTCGAACTGCGGATCGCGCTGGAGGCCGAGGCCGCCCGGCTCGCCGCGGTCCGCCACGAACCCGCCGACCTGGACCGGATGCGCGCCGCCCTGAACGCCCAGGCGGAGCTGGAGGACGCCGACGGCCAGCCGGACTCCGGCAGCCTGGAGCTGTACGCGCACCACGACATCGAGTTCCACAAGGCCGTCGTGGAGGCCGCGCACAACACCGCGCTGACCGCGACCTACACCTGGTTCAGCAGCTCCGTGCGCGAGGCGCTGGTCACGGCGCTCGGCGACCGGGACATGCCGCGCATCATCCACGGCGACCACCACGCCCTCATGGTGGCCATCGCCTCCGGCGACCCCGACGCGGCCCACCGCGCCGCGCGGGCCCTGCTCGAACGCCCGAAGCAGGCGGTCGAGGCACTGCTCGCCGAGCGGTGACGGACGGCCTCCCCCCTCTCACTCCTCTCTGAGCACCACCTGGAAAGGCATCCCCATGTCGGAAGCGAGGTCCGAAACACCTCTCATAGCCGCCGAGGAACCCTCGTCCGCGGCCCCGGCCCCCACCGCCGTCCGCGCCCTGCGCGCCCACCCCGCGCTGGTCCTCGCGGGCATCGTCCTCGCCTCGCTCAATATGCGGGCCGCGCTCGCGGGTGTCTCCCCGCTCGTCGGGGAGGTCAACGACCACTTCGGACTGAACGCGACCGCGAGCAGCCTGGTCACGACCATTCCGCTGGTCTTCATGGGCCTCGGTTCGATCGCCGCGCCGAAGCTCGCCCGGCGCTTCGGCACCGAGGCGGTGCTGTGCGCCGCCCTTGTCCTGCTCTGCGGCGGCATCCTCGTGCGCGTCGCGCCCCCGGTGGCCTCGCTCTTCGTGGGCAGCGCACTGGTGGGCACCGCGATCGCCTTCCTCAACGTCCTCATGCCCGGCCTGATCAAGCGGGACTTCCCCGACCGGGCCGCGAGCATGACCGCCCTCTACTCGACGGCGATGATCCTCGGCGCCACCGTCTCGGCCGCCTGCGCGGTCCCGCTCGAGAACGCCCTCGGCGGCTGGCAGGGCTCGCTCGCCTCCTGGGCGCTGCTCGCCGCGATCGCCGTCGCCGTCTGGATCCCCCAGGCGCTGATCGCCCGGCGCGGCGGCCACCGCCACGCCGTCCCCGCGGGCGGACGGCCCGCCCCCGAGGGGCCGAACCTGCTGCGCTCGCCGCTGGCCTGGCAGGTCACCCTGCTCATGGGCACCCAGTCGCTGATCGCGTATGTGTGCATCGCCTGGATGCCGACCGTCTTCACCGACAACGGCATGACCAAGAGCGAGGCGGGCCTCGTCTACGCCTTCTACACCCTGGTGCAGATGGCCGGTTCGTTCGCCGTGCCCGTCCTCGCCGGGCGGATGCGCGACCAGCGGCTGCTGGCCGTCGGCGTCGTCCTCCTGATGGCCGGTGGCACGACCGGCCTGCTGCTCGCCCCCGTGGCGGGCGCCTGGGCATGGGCCACGATGATGGGCGTCGCCCAGGGCGGCACCCTGGGGCTGGCGCTGACCCTGATGGTGCTGCGCAGCCGCGACGCGCACACCGCGGCCCGGCTGTCCGGCATGGCACAGACCTGGGGCTATCTCCTCGCCTCCGTCGGCCCGTTCGCCGTCGGCGCGGTCCACCAGGCCACGGACGGCTGGACGTTGCCGGTCTGCGTGCTCCTCGCCGCCTGTCTGGCCCTGGTGTTCCTGGGACTCGGCGCCGGGCGCGATCGGAAGATCTGAGACGTTGGGGGTGGGTGAGACCGTGTCCACCCCGTGAGGAGAACGCCGCCGTGCCGATCACCGTGCCCCCGCAGCTGGCCGACCACCACAGCCGGCACAACCCGGAGAACGCCGCCGAGTGGATCGCGGGGCTGCCGGACCTGGCGGCCGGCTTCCTGGACCGCTGGAACCTGAGGCCCGACGGCGATCCTGCCCATGGCTTCGTGGCGCTCGTCCTCCCCGTGCTGCGGGAGGACGGCACCCCGGCGGCCCTGAAGCTCCAGCCGGTGGACGAGGAGCGGGCCGGCGAGCCCCTGGCACTGCGCGCCTGGAACGGCTCCGGCGCCGTCCGGCTCCTCGACCACGACCCCGCAACGGGCACCCTGCTGCTCGAACGGCTCGACGCCACGCGCTCGTTGGACTCCGTACCGGACGTCGAGACCGCTCTGCTGTCCCTGACCGGGCTCCTCGCCCGGCTGCACACCGCGCCCGCGCCCACCGGGCTGCGGCACCTGGGGCAGGTGGCGGCCGCCATGCTGGACGACGTGCCGCAGGCCCTGACCGCCCTGCCCGACGCGGACGAGCGCCGGCTGCTGACCGACTGCGCCGCCGCCGTCCGCGAGGTCCTCGGCGAGCCCGGCGACCGGCTGCTGCACTGGGACCTCCACTACGAGAACGTCCTCGCCCCGCTGCCCGGCCCCCCGCGCGGCCCCTGGCTCGCCATCGACCCCGTGCCGCTCGTCGGCGACCCGGGCTTCGACCTCATGCCGGCGCTCGACAACCGCTGGTCCGACGCTGTGGCGACGGGCGACGTGGAACGGGCGGTGCGCCGACGGTTCGACCTGATGACCGAGGTGCTGGGCCTCGATCGGGGGCGGGCGGCGCGCTGGACGCTGGCTCGTGCTCTGCAGAACTCGCTGTGGTCCGTCGAGGACGGGGAGTCGCGGCTCGAGGAGGAGCAGATGGCGGTGGCGCGGGCGTTGAGGCGGTACGTCTGAGGTGACGGTTTGTGTGCCCCGGTCCCTCCCTTTCACCGTTTCTTGCAGGGGCTGCGCCCCCGCACCCCCGAAGCGCGCTGCGCGCACTGTCCTCAAACGCCGGACGGGCTGAAGTCAGCCCGTCCGGCGTTTGAGGACGCGCGCCGCAGGCGCGCGCACCCGGGGGCGCGGGGCCCTCCCCGCGGAAACGGTGAAAGGGCGGGGCTGGGGTCACTCCTCCCCCGCCAGCGTCAGCTTCCGCAGCTTCTCCCCCGCGTACCAGGTAGCCCCCACCGTCACCCCCACCATCAACACCACCGCCACCGGCAACCCCACATCCGATGACACCGCCCCCGGCGCAGCGATCCGCTCCGCCAGCGACAGAGCCCACTGCTGCACACTCAGCGTCCGCGCCCCCGCCACCAGATTGCCGAACAGCGACTCCCAGATCAGCGCGTAGACCAGCCCGGCGACCACGGCATGCCGGGTGACCGTGCCGAGCAGCAGGAAGACGGCGCTGTAGGTCACGGAGGCGACGGCCGCCGCGACGGTGTAGGCGACGGCGATCTGCTGGCTGTTGCCGTTCAGCACCAGGCCGGCGATGAGCGTGGGGACGGCCGAGAAGACGACGGTGACCCCGGTCGCGACGAGCAGTTTGGTGAAGATGATCGTCGGGCGCTTGACCGGCTTGGCGAGGAGGTAGACGACCGAGCCGTCGTCGATCTCGGGGCCGATGGCGCCCGTCCCGGCGATGACACCGATCAGCGGGACCATGGTGGCGAGCGCGAACCCGCCCAGGACCTCGCCGGCCGTGTCGTCGTCGGCACCGGTGAGCAGGCGGACCGCCACGGCGATGACCAGCAGCAGGGCTGGCAGCGTAAAGAGGACGGCGGCCCTGCGGCGGCCGAGGAGCCCCCGGTAGGTGAGCCGGGCGACCGTGGGGTGGTAGATGCGGTGCATGGGTTCGATGCCTCCTTTCAGGCCGCGACGAGGTAGGAGAAGACCGATTCCAGGGACTCGTCGGAGGGCGAGACCGTGAGGAGGCGGATGCCGTGCGCGCGGGCCACGGCCGGGAGGAGGGTGGTGAACCGGGCGAAGTCGATGGCCTGGACGCGCAGGGCGCCCTCCTGGACGTCCACCTCGATGCCGGACGTCGACGGGTCGGCGATGAGGGCGGCGGCCAGGGCCCGGTCGTCGCTGGAGCGGACGAGGTAGCGGTGCGGCCGGTTGGTCATCAGCCGGCGGATCTTGCGGAAGTCGCCCGACGCCGCGTGCCGCCCGGCCACCACGACCTCGATGTGGGCCGCGAGCTGTTCGACCTCCTCCAGGATGTGCGAGGAGAACAGGACCGAACGCCCCTCGCTCCCCATCTTCCGCAGCAGGTCCATCAGTTGCATGCGCTGACGGGGGTCCATGCCGTTGAAGGGCTCGTCGAGCAGCAGCACGGTCGGGTCGTGCACCAGGGCGGACGCCATCTTCACCCGCTGCCGCATGCCCTTGCTGTACGTGGAGATCTTCCGGTCCTGCGCGTACTCCATCTCGACCGTCGCCAGCGCCCGTTGGGCCGCGGAGGCGGGCAGCCCGTGGAGCTCGGCGTTGGCGCGGACGAAGTCCAGGCCGGTGAGGAAGTCGTACATCGCCTCGCGCTCGGGGACGACGCCGATGTGACGGTAGATCTCCTCGTTGCCCCAGATGGTCGTCCCGTCGAGGGTGACCGTGCCGGTGGAGGGGGCCAGGAAACCGCCCATCATATTGATGAGCGTGGACTTGCCCGCTCCGTTGGGGCCCAGCAGGCCGGTGACGCCGGGGCCGATCGTCATGGAGACGTCGTTGACGGCCACCACGTTGCCGAACCAGCGGGAGACGTTGTCGATATGGATGCTGGTCACAGCCCGGCCTTTCGGTAGCGGCGCATGAGCAGGCCGTACGAGCCGGCGATCAGGCCCAGGACGACGACCAGGTAGAGCACTCCGGCGCCCGTGCCGGGCCCGTGGCCGCCGGGGTAGCTGGACGTGGCCGAGAGGAACGCCGTCTGCACGCCGTCGATCAGGGTGATCGGCGAGAAGAAGCCCAGCCACCCGATGACGTCGGTGTTGTCGCGGCTGAGGGCGATGCTCTGGATGGTGCTCACGGCACCGTACGAGATGGTGAGGACGGCGATCACGGCGGCGACCCCGAACCCGCGGCGCGGGGTGAGCGCCGCGACGACCAGGCCGATGCCGGCGAAGAGGAGGGACAACAGGGCCACGGAGACCAGTCCTTGGGCGAAGGCTTTCGTCTGGGCGGCGAAGTCCAGCTTGGCGAGCAGGGCGCCCAGATAGAGGATGAGCAGCGGCGCCGCCGTCAGCAGGAACAGCGCGGAGGCGAGCGCGGCGAACTTGGCCACCACGTAGTCGACGCGTTCGACCGGGCGCGAGAAGTAGAGCGGGACCGTCCTGAAGCGCAGGTCCCTGGAGACCGACTGCGGCGCCTGGGCTGCCAGGTAGAGGCCGACGACGGCCTGGAGGAGGATCGCGTACCGCGTGTACTCCAGGGGCAGCTTGTCCATCTTCGTCGTGACGGCCACCGCCACGATGATCGCGGCCGGTACGCACATCACGGCGAACAGCGTCATCGGCAGGACCTTGGACTTCGCCGAACGGCCCAGGCCGTAGGCGCCGCGCAGGCTCTGCGAGTAGAGCGCGCGGCGGGCGTAGGCACGGCCCAGGCGGGGACCGGAGTACGGGCGGTAGCCGATGTTGTGGATCACGTCCTGCGCGGGCGTGACCGTGGTCTCAGGCGGCATCGGAGGTGCCCCATTTCTGCGCGCTGTCGTCGTGCGGACCGCCGTCCGCCTGGAACACCTCGGCGATGCGGTGCCGGCGCTGTTCCATGCGCACCAGCCCCAGCCCGAGCCCGGCGACGGCGTCGCGGACGACGTCGTACGTCTCGTCGCCGGTGACGTCGACGAGCAGGACGTGCCCGGCGCCCGCCGCCGCGTAGCCGCCGGTGCCGGTGGCCTGCTGCACCGCGAGCCCGGCGGCGGCGAGCGCCGCGCCGAGCGCTCCCGTCCCGTCCGGGTGGGTGTCGCTGTCGGTGACCTCGACCGCGAGCGAGCCGGTGGCCTGGGTGAAGTCGCTGGTGGCGGAGGAGCGCAGCAGTCTGCCGCCGTCGATGACGACGACGTGGTCGCAGGTGCGCTCCAGCTCGCCGAGCAGGTGGGAGGTGACCAGGACCGAGATCCCGAAGTCGGTGTGGACCCGGCGGATCAGGGCGAGCATCTCGTCGCGCCCGACCGGGTCCAGGCCGTTCGTCGGCTCGTCCAGCAGGACGAGCTGCGGGTCGTGGACGAGGGCCTGGGCCAGCTTCACCCGCTGCTTCATGCCCGTCGAGTAGCCGCCCATCGGGCGGTAGCGCTCCTCGTAGAGGCCCACATGCCGGAGGGTGTCCGCGGTGCGCTCGCGCGCGGCGGTCAGCGGCAGGCCGGACATCCGCGCCATGTGGACGACGAACTCGGTGGCCGACACGTCGGGCGGCAGGCAGTCGTGCTCGGGCATGTAGCCGACGCGCTCGCGGATGGTGCCGCCCCGCGTCGCGACGTCCAGGCCGAGCACCTCCGCGCGCCCCTCGGTGGCCGGGGAGAGCCCCAGCAGGATCTTGATCAATGTGGACTTGCCGGCACCGTTGGCACCCACCAGACCGGTCACTCCCGGAGTGATGTCAACGGAGAGCCGGTCGAGCGCGGTCACCCTGGGGTACCGCTTGCTGAGGCTTTCGGTGGCGATCACAGTCACGGAATCGACGGTAGTGGCGCGGACCACATCATCGCGTCAGTCCAGATGAGGGCTTGCGCGTCGTCCTCCGGTCTGACCTCCCCGTAGGGGATGGGCCGAAAGGACGGGAGTGGGTGTCAGGGACCCGCGGTCCACACGTGTCCTGAGAGGTGCGGTCGCACCCCTTGACGCAGCCTCCGAAGATTGTCACATTCATCAATGTCAACTTCCGCACCGGCAGGGACGGTTGTGCCATGAGGACCGCCGCAGCACCGCACGTCACCCAGGACCTGGCCGGTTTCCGCGCCGTGCAGCGCCTGGCCTACGACTGCGCCGAGGCCGTCGCCGCGCAGCTCACCCCGGGCGTCACCGAGCGGGACGCCGCCCGGCTGCAACGGGAGTGGCTCCGGAGACGGGGGGTGCGTGACTGGTTCCATCTGCCCTTCGCCTGGTTCGGGGACCGCACGGCCTTCACCGGCTTCCGGGTGCCCACGCAGTTCTTCCCCACCGGACGGCGGCTGGAGCCCGGGATGCCGTTCGTCCTCGACCTGGCCCCGGTGCACCGCGGCTTCACCGCCGACGTCGGCTACTCGGGCTGCCTCGGCCCCGACCCCCTGCACGCCCGGATGCTCGACGACCTCCTGGCCCACCGCGACCTCGTCCTGCGCGAGATCCGCGAACGGCGCCCGCTGCGCGCGATCTACGAGGACGTCGACCGGCTCATGGCACACCAGGGATACGCCAACCGGCACCGCGCCTATCCCTTCGGGGTCATCGCCCACAAGGTCGGCCGGGTGCCGGACCGGCGCCGCTCGGCCCGCCTCTTCGGCTTCGGCACCCAGTCCCTGAAGGGGCTGGCCTCCGACCTGCTGCACGGCCACCGGGAGGGCTGGTCCCCGCTGTGGAGCCCGTACCGCTTCTCCGACCACCCGCCCACACCCGGGCTGTGGGCGGTCGAACCGCACCTCGGGTTCCGCGGCACGGGCGTGAAGTTCGAGGAACTGCTCGTGGTCACGGACTCCCGGGACCCCGAGGAGAGCGCGTTCTGGCTCGACGACGATCTGCCGCACGTGCGGCGCGGACAGGGACGGCAGGAGGGAACCGGACGATGAACGCCTTCGGCACGGGGATCGAGGGGGCGCGGGAGCGCCGGGTGCGCTCGGGCGGGGTGGAGCTGTGCGTCGCCGAGCTGGGAGACGCCGCGCACCCGACCGTCGTCCTGCTCCACGGCTACCCCGACAGCAAGGAGGTGTGGGAGCCGGTCGCCCTCCGGCTCCGGGACCGGTTCCACGTGGTCCTCTACGACGTGCGCGGCTGCGGCCGGTCGACGGCCCCGCGCCCCCTGCGCGGCGGCTTCACCCTGGAGAAACTGACCGACGACTTCCTGGCGGTCGTGGACGCGGTGAGCCCGGACGCGCCGGTGCACCTGGTCGGCCACGACTGGGGGTCCGTGCAGGGCTGGGAGTTCACCACGGTCCGGCGCACCGAGGGCCGCATCGCCTCCTTCACCTCGGTGTCGGGGCCCTCGCTCGACCACTTCGGTCACTGGATCAAGGAACGCGCCGCCCGGCCCACCCCGCGCCGGACCGCCCAGCTCCTCGGACAGAGCGCCAAGTCCTGGTACGTGTACGCCCTGCACACACCCGTCCTGCCGGAGCTCCTCTGGCGCGGACCGCTCGGCAGGCGGTGGCCGGCCCTCCTGGAACGGACCGAGAAGGTGCCTCGGGGCTCCTACCCCACCGCCTCGCTGCCCACCGACGCGGCGCACGGCGCCTGGCTGTACCGCGACAACGTCCGGGAGCGGATGCTCCGGCCGCGCGCCGACGCCTACGCGCACGCCCCGGTGCAGCTGATCACGCCCACCGGTGATCCCTTCCTGTCCGAGCGGCTCTACGACGACCTGGAACGCTGGGCCCCCGGCCTGGTGCGGCGCACCCTCCGGGCCGGGCACTGGGTGCCCCGCACCCGTCCCGGTCAACTGGCCGACTGGACAGCCGACTTCGTCACCCACCAGGAGGAGGGTGCGTCGGGCCCGGTGCCCCGCCCGTCCGGAGCCGCCGCGGCGGGGCGGGACCGGTACGCGCAGCGCTTCGCCGGCCGCCTGGTGCTGGTGACGGGCGCGGCGAGCGGGATCGGCCGGGCCACCGCCTTCGCCTTCGCCGAGGCCGGTGCCCGGATCGTGGCCGTGGACCGGGACGCGGAGGGCGCGACGCGCACCGCCGAGCTCGCGCGCCTGCTCGGGGCGCCCGAGGCGTGGGCCGAGTGCGTCGACGTCTCCGACGAGGGGGCGATGGAGAAGCTGGCCGCCCGCACCGCCGACGCGTACGGCGTGGTGGACGTCCTGGTCAACAATGCCGGGATCGGTGTCGCCGGGGCGTTCCTCGACACTCCGCCGGACGCCTGGCGCAAGGTCCTGGACGTCAACCTGTGGGGTGTTCTCCACGGTTGCCGGATCTTCGGGCGGCAGATGGCCGAGCGCGGCGAGGGCGGACACATCGTCAACACCGCCTCCGCCGCGGCCTTCCAGCCCTCCCGGACCCTCGCCGCCTACAGCACCTCCAAGGCCGCGGTACTCATGCTCTCCGAATGCCTGCGCGCCGAACTCGGCGACCAGGGCATCGGCGTCACCGCCGTCTGCCCCGGCATCGTCGCCACCGGAATCACCTCCGCCACTCTCTTCACCGGCGTCCCGGAGGAGGAACAACACCGGCTCCGGGAACGGACGACCCGGCTGTACGGACGGCGCAACTACCCGCCGGAACGGGTTGCTGAAACGATTCTCCGCGCTGTGCACGACGACCTCGCCGTCGTCCCGGCGACCCCCGAGGCCCACGGCCTGCGCCTCGTGTCCCGCTTCGCCCCCCGTCTGCGGCGTGCGATCGCACGGGTCGAACCCCGCCTGTGAGGGGCTGCTGGGGAGGGTGGCCCGGGTGAGCTGGGTGAGCCGGGTGAGTCGGGGCGGAGCTGCGGGAGACCGAGCTTCGCCTCCAGGCCCCTCAGGCCCCTCAGGCCCCTCAGGCCCCTCAGGCCCCTCAGGCCCCTCAGGCCCCGGCCCCCAACCCCTTCGACCTCCACACGGACACCCGGATCCCGGCCCCTCGCACCCTGCCCCCTCTCCCCTCCCCGGCACCTCATGAACCTCGAAGGAGGAACCCCCGCATGACCTCCGACTACCGCATAACGCCCCGGCGCGTCTCCTTCGACTGGCGTGAGACGCCGCTGCACTGGATACCCGACGAACCGACCGCCACGCACGTCATCAACGTCCTGCACCTGCTGCTGCCCGCCGGGGAGCGGTGGTTCGTCAAGGTCTTCAAGGAGGCCCTGCCCCTGGTGCGGGACCCGGCACTGCTCAAGGACGTCAAGGGCTTCATGGGGCAGGAGGCCACCCACAGCGTCCAGCACTCCTACGTGCTCGACCACCTCGCCCACCAGAACCTGGACACCACCCCCTACACCCGTCAAGTCGACTTCCTCTTCGACGTGCTGCTCGGCGAGAAGCCACCGTTCGGCCTGCCGGTCACCGACCGGGAGTGGCTGCGCTTCCGGCTGTCGGTCATCGCCGCGGTGGAACAGTTCACCGCCGTCCTGGGCGACTGGGTCCTGCGCGCGGAGGAGCTCGACCGGGCGCTGCCCGACCCGGTGATGCTCGACCTGCTGCGCTGGCACGGCGCCGAGGAGGTGGAGCACCGGTCGGTCGCCTTCGACATGTACCAGCACTGCGGCGGCGAGGAGCCTGGCCGCTATGCCCGGCGCGTGCTGGGCATGGCCATCACCGCCCCCATCCTGACGTACCTGTGGGGACGCGGGGCCGCCTACCTGATCCGCCACGACCCCCGGCTCGCCAAACGGATCCGCTACACGCTGCGCCACCACAAGCGCGCCGTGGACAAGGGGCTGCTCCCCACCTGGCGCGAGCTGGGCGCCGCCATCCCCCGCTACCTCCGGCGCTCGTACCATCCTTCCCAGGAAGGATCGTTGAGCAGGGCCGTCGCCTACCTGGCGGTCTCACCCGCGGCCCGGGGCACGGCGAGCACACCCGGCCGGCGACCGGACGCCCCGGACACCCCGGACACCCCGGACACCCCGGGTGAGGCTGCCGTCTCCTAGGGGCAGCGGCTTCCCGAGGAACGGCGGTGCCCTGTGCGGTATGTGTGAGGAGCGACCCTTGAGCGAACAACTGGCGTACCGGATCGAGGACCTGGCCCACCACAGCGGTGCCACGGTCCGCACCATCCGCGCCTACCAGGACCGGGGCCTCCTCCCCAAACCCGAGCGACGCGGCCGGGCCAACGTCTACGGGGACACCCACCTGCTCCGCCTCCGGCAGATCAGCGGCCTCCTCGACCGCGGTTACACGCTCGCCAGCATCAAGGAGCTCCTCGACGCCTGGGACGCCGGCCGGGGCCTGGGAGGGATCCTCGGACTCGTCGCCGAGGTGGAAGGCCCCTGGTCGGACGAGCAGGCCGTGCGCGTCACCCGCGCCGAACTGACCGAGTGGTTCGGGGGCGCCCCGGACGAGTCCGCCGTCGAGGACGCCGTAGAACTGGGCGTCCTCGAACCTGTCCCGGGCTCCCCGGACACCTTCCTGGCCCCGAGCCCCCAGGAACTGGCCGTGGCCGCCGAACTGCACGCGGCCGGGGTGCCCCTGCTCGCCATCTCCGAGCACCTGCGGGAGGTACGCGCCCAGGTCGAGCACATCGCCGGTCGCTTTCTCGACTTCACCACCGAACACGTCTTCCGCCCCTATCTCGACCATCCTCCGACCGACGAGGAGGCGGCCCAGGCCGCCGACCTCGTCCGCCGCCTGCGCCCTCTCGCCCAGCAGACCGTGGACGCCGAACTCGCCCGCGCCATGCGCACGCTGGCCGTCCGCAACCTCCGGCGCCACCTGGGAGAAGTGGCCCACGGAGCTGCGGCGGCCGGTGAGCCGGCGGAGAGTGGCCTGGTACCCGGCGCCCGGTTGACGGGGGATCCGGCGGCCGAGATTCCGTCGGCCAGTGCCCCGGTGCCCGGCGGCCCAGCGACCGGCGCCCCCGGCGGTGCTCCCCTGCCCGCCCCGGAGTTCCCGGACGACGTCTGGACGACGGTCCGGCTGCCCACCGCAACGGTCCGTGCGGTCAAGTCCCTGACCGGCCCGGACAACACCGCGGCGTTCATCGCCGCCGCCGCCGAACGCGAGGTCCGGGCCCGCACGATGGATACCCTCGCCACGCGCCGGCACCCGGATCGTGAGCCGGGGGGCCTGAGGCGCGAGGCGTAGGCGTGACCACCGCCCGCTACTGCGCGACCCGACGGGCGCGGACGCTCTCGCGGTAGCGCGCGGTGAACATCGCCGGCACCACGAAGCCCGCGATCTGGACCGGTATGGAGACCCCGCTGCCGAGGCCCTCCGCCCGGACGGCGGCCAGGGCGACGGCGGACAGCGTGAAGGCCGCGGCCCAGACACTCGTGATCACGACGTTCATCCGGCGGAAGAACGCCGTCCCCCACACGGCCTGAGGGGCGTGCCGCTTGGCTATGCCCGAGGTGAAGGGCCGCCCGACGACCACGGTGCCCCAGGCGGTGAGGGCGAGCCAGCCGAGGGACAGGACACCCGAGTACGTGCCGAGGGCACTGTCCGGACAGCTGAAGCCCAGCACCGTGAGAACGGCGAAGAAGAGCACCGAACTCTGCTCCAGTATCAGCGAATCCGCAGTCGCCCCGGAGCGCAGGTCCTGGACCAGCAGGCCGACGGCCACAGCCAGGGCGGCCGCGGCACCCCATCGCCAGTCGTACGACGACACGATCGCGAAGGCGATCCAGGCGATGAAGCCGCGCAGATAGTTCATGGAGTCTCCTGGCCCGGTCGTGGGTGACGGTGGCCACCGGCCCGCCCGGCGACATTCCTATTCTGACATGTCGAAGATACAGAGTCCAGTCTTGACATGTCAATAGTGGAATGTAGAGTGAGGGACATGAGCCTGAGACACGCGGTACTGGGCCTGCTGGCCGACCACCCCGCCAGTGGCTACGACCTCATGCGGATGTTCGAGACCTCACTCGCCAACGCCTGGTCCGCGACCCAGAGCCAGGTCTACGGCGAGCTGGCGAAGCTGACGAAGGAAGGGTTGCTGGAGGCCGCCTCCGAAGGCCCTCGCGGCCGCAAGGAATACGCGATCACGGATGACGGCCGCACCGAGCTGCACCAGTGGCTGACGGAGACCAAACCCCGCCACCGCATGCGCAGCGACGCCCTGTTGAGGGTGTTCTTCCTCGACCAGCTCACCCCGCTCGAAGCCGTCACCTATCTCCACGGCGAGGCCGAGCGCGCGGCACGCCAGCACGGCGCTTTCAAGGAGCTGGAGCAGGAGATCGAGTGGGACGAGGGCTCCTTGTCCCTCAACGGCCGTCTCGCCCTGGAATACGGGATGCGTCTCAGCGCGATGCGCGAGGAATGGGCCCGCTGGGCGGCCGAGGAGTACGCGAAGCGACCCCACGGAACGGCCGTTGCCGCGGCCGACGCCACGGCCGGTGAGGAGGTGAGCTGACCCGTCCACCACCCCGCCGCCCCTGCCCCCCGCCGCCCCTCCGGCGTCACAGCCCCGGGGCGCCCCACACCGGGAACCAACGGCTCAGGTCGCCCTCGATCCGCAGGTCGTCCTCCAGCAACGCCCGCGTCTGGAGCTCCAGTTCGTGGTCGCGCCGCTCCTCCGTGCCCCGCAGGGGCGCGAAGGGGTAGAAGGTGCCGCGCTTGTAGAGGTAGACGAGGGCGAGCCGGCGCCCGTCGGCGTCCCGGAAGCTCATCAGCGAGCACAGCAGCTGAGGTCCGAACCCGCCTTCCTGGAGGAGCGTGTTGACCGCGTGCAGATCATTGACCAGGGCAGGGGTGTCGTCCGGCGCGTGCCGGGTGAGCAGCCAGGTGTACCCGTAGGCGTCCCGGCTGAACTCGACGGGCACCCCGCCGCCCCCGGTATCCGTGTCCAGCAACTGCCTGACGTCCTCCCGCAGCGTGCCGAAGGCGCCGCCCTCCACGCTGGCGAAGCAGACCGACCCCAGCCCGGTCGGCTCCATTCCGGCGCCCGCCTCAAGGGTCAGGGCGGCCGAGGGCAGGGCGAAGAGCCGGTCGAGATCGGGGCGGACCGGCTTGGAGCGCCCGAGGATGACGTCGAGGAAACCCACTGTTCCGAGACTCCTTCCCGCCCGCGGCCCGACGCCCCGCGGCGCCTCCTCCTGTGTCCCCGCCCCACGGCCCGTCGTCCCGCACGACCCCGGCACATCACGCGTTTGCCGTCGCCCTCGCCCCCGTCCCCGTCCCCGGTGCCCCGCGCGTCCGCCCTCACGCCTGTCCGAGCCGTACCGAGATCCTCCCGAGCTGGTCAAGCCGCTGTTCCAGCGTGGGGTGCGACGAGAGCAGGCTGCTCAGGGTCTCCTTGGAGAAGGCCGGCGCGAACCAGAAGGCGTTGAACGGCTCGGCCTGCCGCAGATCACGGGTGGGAATCCGGGCCATCTCCCCGGTGACCTTGGTGAGCGCCGACGCCAGTGCCGACGGCCGGCCCGTCAGCAGGGCGGCCGCCCGGTCGGCGGACAGCTCCCGGTAGCGCGACAGCATCCGGGTCAGCAGGAACCCGATGACGTAGACCACGGCGCTGACCAGCGGAATCACCACCATCAGCAGCGCGGTGTTGCTGTCCCGGCCCCCCACCCTGCGCAGCCCTCCCCACAGCCCGACGCGGGTGATGAGCCCGGCCAGGACGCCCAGGAAGGAGGCGATGGTCATCACCGCGACGTCCCGGTGCGCCACATGACTGAGTTCGTGTGCCAGCACCCCCTCCAGTTCCTCCGGCTCCAGCCGACGCAGCAGCCCGGTCGTCGCACAGACCAGGGCGTTCTTCCGGTTGCGCCCGGTGGCGAAGGCGTTGGGCACATCACTGTCGGCGATCGCCACCCGCGGCTTGGGCATGTCCGCCAGCGCGCACAGCCGGTCCACGGCACCGTGCAGCTCGGGCGCCTCGCGAGGGGTGACCTCACGTGCCCCCATGCCGAAGGCGGCGATGCGGTCGCTGAACCAGAACTGGGCGACGAACACCCCTCCGGCCAGGACCAGGATGATCGGCCACGCGCCGCGCAGCAGCACGATCAGCACGCCGACGAACACGACGTAGAGCAGTCCGATCAGGAACATCGTGCTGACCATGCGGGTGGTCAGCCCGCGGTCGGGGGTGAATCGAGTGCTCTCCCGCACAGTGGCCTCCCAGATGTCGCGGTAGCTCCCCGGCAAGGCTTCCCTGTCACGATTCTCCCTCTCGTCTCCCCCATTCCGCCGATTTCCGTTCCGCCGGCCGTCCCGGACCGGCGCCGCCGTAGGCTCTGGACCATGGCTACTTCGCACCGTCTGAGCACCGTGATCCTGCCCGTCAACCGCTGGCGGGAGGGTGGCCGCGACCAGTGGCGCCGCGCGGAAGAGCTCGGTTTCCACACGGCGTACACCTACGACCACCTTTCGTGGCGGACCTTCCGGGACGGCCCGTGGTTCGGCGCGGTCCCCACCCTGACCGCCGCCGCGGCCGCGACCGACCGGATACGGCTGGGCACCCTGGTCACCTCGCCGAACTTCCGGCATCCGGTCACCCTCGCCAAGGACCTGATCACGCTGGACGACGTCTCGGACGGGCGCATCACCCTGGGCATCGGCGCGGGCGGCAGCGGGTTCGACGCGACGGCCCTGGGCCAGGAGCCCTGGTCGCCGAAGGAGCGGGCGGACCGGTTCGCCGAGTTCGTCCCGCTGCTCGACCGGCTGCTGACCGAGGGCGCCGTCAGCCACGACGGCACGTTCTACTCGGCGGTCGAGGCCCGCACCATTCCCGGCTGCGTCCAGGGCCCCCGGCTGCCCTTCGCCGTCGCCGCCACCGGCCCGCGCGGCCTGCGGCTGGCCGCGCGGCACGGGCAGGCGTGGGTGACCACGGGAGACCCGAAGCTCTTCGAGAGCGGGACCCCCGAGCAGTCCCGGGACGCCATCCGGGGCCAGATCGAGAAGCTGGGCGCCGCCTGTGCGGAGATCGGCCGTGACGTCTCCGAGCTCGACAAGATCCTGCTGACCGGCTTCACCCCGGACCGGAACCGGCCTCTCGCATCGCTCGACGCGTTCGTCGACTTCGCGGGCCGGCACTTCGAGCTCGGTTTCACCGAGATCGTCGTCCACTGGCCGATCCCGGACTCGGACTTCGCCGCTGACCAGGCCGTCTTCGAGCGCATCGCCACAAAGGCGTTGGCGCAGCTGGGCGAGTGACGTCGCGGGCCCCAACCCCGCAGGCCCCAACCCGCGGACGCCAACACCGCAGACCCCGAAGCCGCAGATCCGAACGCCGGCCGCAGCCTCGACCGCCGTCGGCCGCCCGGCCGCACTCCCGGAGCCGAGGAACCGCGCCCCCGGTCCACCACCGGGACCGCCGGGCTGCCGGGCTGCCGGGCAGGGGTCTGCCCTCCGCGGCGACCGCCTCGCCGTCACGACCGCCTCCACCCCCCGCCACCTGCGCTTTCCACCGGACACCCCCGCCCCGCCACCGGCCGCTCCGGCGCGCTGGCTCAAAAACACGGCGCCCCGCCCACCCGGGCGCCCGGCACCACCGCGTAACCGACAATGGGAACCGTGACTTCAGCTACCGAGCAGCCCGAGACCCCGGCCGCCGGCCGGACAGCCCCGATACCCCGGCTGATCGCCACCGACCTCGACGGCACCCTGCTGCGGGACGACAAGACGGTGTCCGACCGGACCGTCGCCGCGCTGGCCGCCGCCGAGGCGGCGGGGCTGGAGGTCTTCTTCGTCACCGGCCGCCCGGCACGCTGGATGGACGTGGTCAGCGCCCATGTGCACGGCCACGGCCTGGCGATCTGCGCGAACGGCGCCGCTGTCGTGGACCTCCGGGACGGTGGCCGGTTCGTCGAGGTCAGACCGCTGGGGCGGGCCGACGCCCTGGCCATCGTCGTGGCGCTGCGCGCCGCCGTCCCCGGCTCCTCGTTCGCCGTCGAACGCACCACCGGCTTCCACTACGAGCCGCAGTACCCGCCCTTCCAGCTCGACCCCGCGGCGGTCATCGCCCCCGCCGAGGAATTCCTGGCCGCGGAGGCGCCCACGGAGGGCGGCGACTCCTGCGGCCCCATCCTCAAGCTGCTCGCCCACCACCCCGAGCTCGCCCCCGACGCGTTCCTCGCCCGGGCCCGCACCGCGGCCGGCGACCACGGTTCGTTCACCCGCTCCAGCCCCACCGCGCTGCTGGAGATCAGCGGCCCCGGCGTCAGCAAGGCCAGCACGCTCGCGGGCTACTGCGCCGAACACGGCATCGCGCCCGAAGAGGTGGTGGCCTTCGGCGACATGCCCAACGACCTGGAGATGCTCGGCTGGGCCGGCACCTCCTACGCCATGGCCAACGCCCACCCGGAGGTACTGGCCGCCACCACGCACCGGACCGCCGCCAACAACGACGACGGCGTCGCCGCGGTCATCGAGCAGATCCTGCACGGCTGCCCCTGACCTGCGGCGGACCCGGCCGGCTACAGCCCCACGCCGCGCCGGCGCAGCCACTCCACCGGATCGACGGCGGACCCGAACTCCGGGGTCGTACGGATCTCGAAGTGCAGATGCGGCCCCGTGGAGTTTCCCGTGGTCCCGGACAGGCCGATCCACTCGCCCGGCCGCACCCGGTGTCCCGGGGCCACGAACGGTGTCGCCAGGTGGGCGTAGTGGGAGTACCAGCCGCCCGGGTGCCGGATCACCATGCTGATGCCGAAGGCGCCGCCGCACCCGGACGCCACCACCGTCCCCGGCCCGACCGAGCGCACCGGAGTGCCGGTGGGCACGGCGAAGTCCTGGCCGGTGTGCGTGCCGGCCCAGTTCGCGCCGGAGCCGCCGTACCCGGCCGAGAGCCGGTAGCCGAGCACCGGCCGCGTCCAGCCGTCCCGGTCGGGGTCCCCGTCCGGCCGCGCCGCGTCGTCCGCGTCCAGCCCGTCCCGGTCGGCCGCCTCGCAGCGGCCTCCGGCCACGGCGGCGGCGGCCAGCGCGTCCAGCCGGCCGCGCGCCGCGGTCAGCCGGCCGCCGACGGTGTCCAGCGTGGTCCGCATCCGGGCGACGTCCTGGTCCAGCGCGTGCCAGGAGGACGCGGTCGCCCGCGCCTCGGCGGCCAGGGCCCTGCTCCGGTCGTCGGTCTCGCTCAGCCGCCGGGCCAGCCGCTCCCGGCGGCCGGTGTCGTCCTCCTGGAGGGACAGCAGCTCCAGTGGGTCGTCCAGGACCTGGAGGCTCTCCCGGGCGGTGAAGCCGCCGGTCCGGTACTGCGCGCGGGCGGCGGCCCCGGCGTCCTCCCGCAGCACTCCGGAGACGAATTGCAGCCCGCTCAGCCGGTCGGCCAGCCGGCGGACCTCCCGCTTCCGGTCCCGCGCGGCCGGCAGCGCCCGGGCGTAGCGCTCCTTGACCAGGGCCTCCTCCCTGGTCAGGCGGTACACCTCCGAGGTGGCGCGGGCGAGCCGGCCCGGAGCCGCGTAGGAGGCGGGCGGCTGGGACGCGAGAACCGGCGTCACCACGACGCCCAGCGCGCAGAGGACCGCGCATCCGTCGCGGCACGCGCGGCGGCCGGGCCCGCGCGGGCGCGGCCGGCGGTCGCCGGGGTCGGGACGCTGAAATCGCCGCATGGACGCGATCCTGACCCGGCATCCGGCGGGTCCGCTTCCGCAGGGGGACCGTTCAGGGGACGGGAGGCCGTCCCCGGGGCGTGTCCCGGACGCCCCTTGTCGAACACCAATGCGCCACCGTCACAGCGGCGCCTCCCACACCACGCATGTCCCGCGCCCCTCCTCTCCCAGCCCGGGGCCGCAGGAGCTGGAGCCGCCCAGCGACTCCGCCCGTTTGGCGAGGTTCCGCAGCCCGCTCCGCCGACCGCCCTCCGGGATGCCGATCCCGTCGTCCGCCACCGTGAGCCGGACCGCCTCGCGGCCGTCCGGCAGCCGGACCGTCGCGTCGACGACCACCTCGATGCGCGTCGCCCGGGCATGCCGGAAGGCGTTGGACAGGGCCTCCCGCAGCGCTGCGATCAGATTCTTCCCCGTGCCCTCGCCCACCTTGGCGTCCACCGGGCCGACGAAGTTCACGGACGGCTGGAAGCCCAGCGGCACGGCGGCCGTGCCGATCTCCCGGAGGACGCGGGTCCGCAGCCCGGCGGGCGCTTCGGCCGGCCCCTGCTGCAGGGCGAAGATCGCCGTCCGGATCTCCTGGATGGTCACGTCCAGTTCGTCGACCGCCTGGGCAACCGTCGTCCGCACGTCCGGCACCACGGCCTTGCGCTGCGCGGTCTCCAGCAGCAGGCCCGTCGCGAACAGCCGCTGGATGACCAGGTCGTGCAGGTCACGGGCGATCCGGTCGCGGTCCTCGTAGACCGCGAGCCGCTCCCGGTCGCGCTGCGCCTCGGCCAGGACGAGCGCGAGCGCGGCCTGTGCGGCGAACTGCGTGGCGAGCGTGCGCTCGGTGGCCGTGTACGTCCGCGCGCCCCTGCGGCGCGGGATGGCCAGGGTGCCCAGCACCCGTCCGCCGCTCTTGAGCGGCAGCAGCATGCTCGGGCCGAAGCGCGGGGCCACCTCCGTGATCATGCGCGGGTCGGTGGCGGAGTCGTCGATGAACACCGGCTCGCCCGCGAGGAGCTGGGACGCCACGGGACTATGCGGCGGCATCACCGTCCCCAGCAGCCCCGCCGGATCGTCGGCGGAGACGACCACTATCTCCAGCCCGCCCTCGCCGTCCGGCAGCAGCACGATGCCCGCGTCGGCCTCCGCGAGCCGGCGTGCCTGCTCGGCGACGACGGCGAGTGCGTCCTCGGCGTCGCCGCCCGAGAGCAGTGCGGTGGTGACGGCCACCGAGCCGTCGATCCACCGCATGCGCTGGCGGCCCTCCTCGTACACGCGCGCGTTCCCGATCGCGATGCCTGCCTCGGTCGCGAGGATCTTCACCATGTGGAGGTCCGCGACGCCGAACTCACCGCCGCCGCGCTTCCCTGCCAGGTAGAGATTGCCGAAGATCTCGCCTTCGACGCGGATCGGGACGCCCAGGACCTCGCCCGTCGTGCCGGCCGTAACGGGCCGGCCGGGACGGCGCAGCAGGGCGTCCAGGACACCCCGGCCGGCGGCCGGTTCGCCGGTGCGACCGTCCGGTTCACCGGGAAGGCCGTAGGTGACGAAGTCGGCGAGGCCCTCGCCGGACGGGTCGGCGGCGTCGGTGACGGCGATGGCGGCGTAGCGGGCGTCGGCGAGCTCGGCGGCGGTCTCGGCGATGCGGTCGAGGGTGGAGTGCAGCTCCAGCCCGGTGCCGACCGACCGCATGGCCTCCAGCAGCTGCGGCACCCGCCCGGTCAGTTCGGTGGACATGCCCTGGAGGCTGCGGGTGGCCTCCGTCGCGACGGCCAGCGGGTCCAGCGGCCCGTACGGCGTGGTCGTCGGACGCGGGGGACCGGTGGGCTCTTCCGTGGCGGGCATACCCAGAGCCTAATAAGTACCTTTTGCCAGGGAAAGCGGCGGATGCACCATGCCGCTCTCCATCTCTTCCCGTTCCCGCATCAACCGGAACGTTCCGTCCGCCTCGGCCAGTTCCCCGTACGTACCTCGCTGCACGATCCGGCCGCCGTCGAGGACGATCACCTCGTCGACCGCCTCCAGCCCTGCCAGCCGGTGCGTGATCAGCACGGTCGTCCGACCTTCCGTGGCCGCCAGCAGGTCCGCGGTGAGCGCGTCCGCGGTCACCAGGTCCAGGTGTTCGGCGGGCTCGTCCAGCACCAGCACCGGGAAGTCCGCCAGCAGGGCGCGGGCCAGCGCCAGCCGCTGCCGCTGACCGCCCGACAGTCGGGCACCGTGCTCGCCGACCGGTGTGTCGAGCCCCCGCGGCAAGGAGTCGACCCAGTCCAGCAGACGGGCCTCCGCCAGCGCCTCGCGCAGTCGCGCGTCGCTCGCGCCGGGGCGCGCGAGCCGCAGGTTCTCGCGCAGGGAGCTGTCGAAGATGTGCGCGTCCTGCGCGCACAACCCCACCAGCCGCCGCACCGCGTCACCGTCCGTCCGGGACGCGTCCCGGCCCCCGACGACGTACGTGCCGGCCTCGACGTCCAGGAAGCGCAGCAGCACCTGGGCAAGGGTCGTCTTGCCCGCCCCGGACCGGCCGACGACGGCGACCCTGCGCCCCGGCGTCAACTCCAGGTTGACATTCCGCAGGGCGGGCTCCGCGCGGCCCGGGTAGCGGGCGGACACCCCGGACAGCCGCAGCGGGAACGGGGTCGGCGGCGCGGGCTCCGTGCCGTCCCGCACGGGCTCCGGGGCGTCCAGCACCTCGTACACCCGCTCCGCGGAGCGGCGCACGCGCTGGCGGTGCTGCACCGCGAGCGGAAGCCCGGTCACCGCCTCGAACGCGGCCATCGGCAGCAGGACGACGACGGCCAGCCAGATCCCGCCGAGGCGTCCCGCGGACACGGCGGCCGCTCCGGCCCACGCCGTCCCCGCCACGGTCAGGCCGCAGGCCAGGGCCGACAGGCCGGAACCGAGCGCGGTGGCGGACGAGGCCCGGCGGGCGATGCCGGTGAGGGCGGCGTCCACCCGGCGCAGCCGCTCCAGCCGGGCGGGCAGGGCGCCCGCGACCGTCAGTTCGGCCGTGCCGGACAGCAGGCCGACCACATGATCGGACAACTCACCTCGCACGGGCGCCAGCTGACGCTCGGCACGCCGTGCGACGGCCGCCGACAGTACGGGCACGGCGACGCCCGCGGTCAGCAGCCCGGCGGCGAGCACCGCGCCGGCCTCCGGCAGCAGCCAGGCGGTGAAGCCCACGGAGGCGGCCCCCACGACGACGGCCGCCCCGAGCGGCAGCAGCCAGCGCAGGAAGTAATCCTGGAGCGCGTCCACATCACCGACCAGTCGTGACAGCAGATCGCCGCGGCGGACGTCCCGCAGCCCCGCGGGGGCCAGCCGCTCCAGCCGCCGGTACACGGAGACCCGCAGTCCGGCCAGGGCCCGCAGCACCGCGTCGTGCGAGACGAGACGTTCGGCGTAGCGGAAGACGGAACGGCCGATGCCGAAGGTGCGCGTCGCGGTGACGGCGACCATCAGGTAGAGGACGGGCGGCTGTTGGGAGGCGCGGGAGATCAGCCAGCCGGAGACCGCCATCAGACCGGTCGCGCTGCCGAGCGCGAGGCTGCCGAGGAGGAGGGCGAGCCAGAAGCGGCCGCGCCAGGGACGGCCTTCGGCGCGGACACGGGCGAGGGGCGCCGCTTGCGCGGGCCTTCCGGTCTCCTCCCGGGGGCCGGCGGGGGCGGTCTCCCGAGGCACTGCACCGGTGATCACCGCCTCCCCACGACGCCGGCTCTCCGGGTCCCCGCCGTGCCGGGCGTCCGCTGCTCCGGGTCGGACGGTTGCGTGCCGCTCCGGGTCCCGGTCCGGGTCCCGCTCCGCGTGCCGCTCCAGCCGGACCACCCGGTCCGCCACCGCCAGGAGCGCCGGCCGGTGCACCACCAGCAGCACCGTCCGGCCCTCGGCGAGGCGGCGGACGGCCTCCACCACGGCGGCCTCCGTCTCGCCGTCCAGGTTCGCGGTCGGCTCGTCGAGCAGCAGGACCGGCCGGTCGGCGAGGAACGCCCGGGCCAGCGCGAGGCGTTGGCGCTGCCCGGCGGAGAGCCCGGCGCCGTCCTCGCCGAGGCGAGTGTCAGTGCCGTGGTGCAACATGGAGACGAAGTCGAGGGCACCGGCGGCACGGAGTGCTTCGCGCACCTGTGCCTCGGTGGCGTCCGGCCGTGCCAGCCGGACGTTCTCGGCGACCGTGCCGGCGAAGAGATGGGGCCGTTGCGGGACCCAGGCCACCTGGTCCCGCCAGCTTTCGGGGGAGAGCGATGACAGATCCGTGCCGCCGATCGACACCCGCCCGCTCGTGGGGCGTTCGAAGCCGAGGAGGACGTTCAGCAGGGTCGACTTGCCGACTCCGCTGGGGCCCGTCAGGGCGACCGTCTCCCCGGGCCGCACCTCGAACGAGGTAGCGGCCAGGGAGAGCCGGTCCCGGCCGGGGTGCCGGACCACGAGCCGGTCGACGGAGAGCACCGCGCCACGGGCGTCCGGGGCGGGCCGGGTGCCGGCGGGGGCCGGTGCGGTCTCCAGCACCGCGAAGACCTGGTCGGCGGCGGCCAGTCCTTCCGCCGCCGCGTGGTAGTGGGTGCCCACCTGGCGGAGCGGCAGATACGCCTCCGGCGCCAGGACGAGCACCAGCAGACCGGTGTAGAGGTCGAGTTCTCCGTGGACGAGCCGCATGCCGATGCCCACCGCGACCAGGGCGACCGACAGGGTGGAGAGCAGTTCCAGGGCGAAGGAGGAGAGGAAGGCGATGCGCAGGGTGCGCAGTGTCGCGCGCCGGTAGTCGGAGGTGATGGCGCGGATCGACTCGGCCTGGGCCTTGGCCCGGCCGAAGACCTTGAGCGTGGGCAGCCCGGCGACGACGTCGAGGAAGTGCCCGGAGAGCCGTGACAGCAGGCGCCACTGACGGTCCATCCGGGACTGGGTGACCCAGCCGATGAGAGCCATGAACAGCGGGACGAGGGGGAGGGTGAGGACGATGACCAGGGCCGAGAGCCAGTCGGCGGTCACGATACGGGCGAGGACGGCGACCGGCACCACGGCCGCGAGACCGAGCTGGGGCAGGTACCGGGCGAAGTAGTCGTCCAGCGCGTCGATGCCCCGGGTGGCGAGGGTGGTCAGCTCGCCGGTGTTGACCGCGCCGGGGCCGAGCCGTGCGGCGTGGGCGAGCAGCCGGGTGCGCAACTGGGACTTGACCGCGGCGCCCGCCCGGTGCGCGGCGAGCTCGGTGAGCCAGGCGACCACCGCCCTGCCGACCGCCGTCGCGGCCAGCAGGGCGAGGGGCACGGCCAGGTCACCGGCGGTGCGCCCGTGCCGGAAGGCGCCCGTCACGGTCTCGGCGATGAGCATCGCCTGGCCGATGACGAGGGCGGCTCCGGCCAGTCCGAGGAGCACGGAGGCGGCCAGGAAGAACCGGGTCGCGGACGCGTGGCGGAGCAGCCGGGGGTCGACGGGCTTCATGTGCTGCCGTCCCTCAGTGCGCGGCCGGGAGGTGCTGGGTGCCGATCCGCTTGCGGAAGACCCAGTACGTCCATGCCTGGTAGGCCAGGACCACGGGCGTCATAAAGCCCGCGACCCAGGTCATGATCTTCAACGTGTAGGGGCTGGAGGCCGCGTTGGTGACGGTGAGGCTCCACCGGACATCGGTGGAGGAGGGCATCACGTCCGGGAAGAGGGCGAGGAAGATCATGGCGAAGGCGGCGACGACGGTGATCCCGGACAGGGCGAACGCCCAGCCCTCCCGGCCGAGCCGGTTCATCACCAGCGCGGCCACCAGGGCCGCCACGGCCACGACCAGGGCGGGCAGACTGCGGCCGTTGCCCGACTCGGCCTGGGTCCAGACCAGGAAGCCCACCGCGAGGGCCCCGGCGGCCAGCCCGGACAGACCGGCGAACCTCCGGGCCCGGCGGCGGATGTCGCCGACCGTCTTGAGCGCGGCGAACAGCGCCCCGTGGAAGGTGAAGAGGACGAGCGTGAGGAGGCCGCCCAGCAGGGCGTACGGGCTCAGCAGGTCGAACGGGCCGCCCGTGTAGTTCTTGTCCGGGCCGATCGGCACGCCGCGCACGATGTTGGCGAAGGCGACACCCCAGAGGAAGGCGGGGATCACCGAGCACCAGAAGATCGCGTGTTCCCAGTTGCGCTGCCAGCGCTCACCGGTGCGCTTGTGGCGGTACTCGAAGGCGACGCCGCGCACGATCAGGGCGACCAGGATGGCGAGGAGGGGGAGGTAGAAGCCGCTGAAGAGGGTGGCGTACCAGTCGGGGAAGGCCGCGAAGGTCGCGCCGGCGGCCGTGATCAGCCAGACCTCGTTGGCGTCCCAGACGGGACCGATGGTGTTGATCAGCACACGCCGTTCGGCACGGTCCCTGGCGAGCGCCTTGGTCAGCACACCGATGCCGAAGTCGAACCCTTCGAGGAAGAAGTAGCCGGTCCACAGGACCGCGATCAGCAGGAACCAGAAGTCGTGGAGGTGCATGGTCGGTTCTCCGTTTCCGCCGGCCGCGTCAGTAGGCGAAGGTCATCGGCTTGTCGGCTTCCTCGGCGGCCCCGTCGGCGCCCGTCCCTCCGGAGGGGAACCGCAGCCGGGGGTCCTTGGCCGGGGGCTTCTCGTCCGTGTCCGGCCCGGCCTTGGCGTACTTGGCCAGGAGCTTGACCTCGACCACGGCGAGCACGGCGTACAGCCCGGTGAAGACCAGCAGGGAGGTGAGCACTTCGCCCTGGCCGACGCCCGGCGACACCGCGTCGCCGGTCTTCATGAGCCCGTAGACGGCCCAGGGCTGGCGGCCCATCTCGGTGAAGATCCAGCCGAAGGAGTTGGCGATCAGGGGGAAGCCCATGGTGAGGACGCCGATACGCCAGGACCACTTGGTGAGGAAGGGGCCCATCTCACGGTGCTTGGTGAGCATCAGCTTCGGGATCTCGCCCTCGCCGGGGCGGTGTTCGGGGGCGAGCCAGAATTTCCGGCGCGTGGTCCAGAGGCCGACGAGACCGGCGACGAACGAGGTCATCCCGAAGCCGATCATGAGGCGGAAGCCCCAGAAGGTCATGAAGATGCTGGGGATGTAGTCGTCCGGACTGCCGCCGTAGAGCGCCGCCTCCCGGGCGGCCGTGTCCTTGATGCCGGGCACGGAGTCGGTGAAGTTGTTGTGGGCGAGGAAGGAGAGCAGACCCGGTATTTCGATCTCGACGCTGTTGTGCCCCTTGGACACATCACCGACCGCGAAGACCGAGAACGGCGCCGGTGACTGGGTCTCCCACAGGGCCTCGGCGGCGGCCATCTTCATCGGCTGCTGCTCGAACATGACCTTGCCGAGCTGGTCACCGCTGATCGCGGTGCCCATGCCGGCGATCACCGCGACGACCAGGCCGACGCGGAGCGAGGCGAGCATCGCGGGGAGCTGCTTCCGCTGCTTCTCGCCCAGTTCCTCGCCCTTGAGCTGCTTGCGCTTGGCACGCCACAGGTGGAGGGAGGAGATACCGACGATGAAGGCCGCGCCGGTGAGGAAGGCGGCGGTCAGGGTGTGGAAGACCACGACCAGGGTGGTGTTCTGGGTGAGGACCGCCCAGATGTCGGTGAGCTGGGCCTTTCCGGTCGCCTTGTCGACGGTGTAGCCGACGGGGTGCTGCATCCAGGAGTTGGCGGCCAGGATGAAGTACGAGGAGAGGATCGTGCCGAGGGCGACGATCCAGATGCACGCGCAGTGGATCTTCTTGGGCAGCTTGTCCCAGCCGAAGATCCACAGGCCGATGAAGGTGGACTCGAAGAAGAACGCCAGCAGCGCCTCCATCGCGAGCGGCGCCCCGAAGACGTCACCGACGAAGCGGGAGTAGTCCGACCAGTTCATGCCGAACTGGAACTCCTGCACGATGCCGGTGACCACCCCCATCGCGATGTTGATCAGGAAGAGCTTCCCCCAGAACTTGGTGGCGTGGAAGTACTTCTCCTTGCCCGTACGGACCCAGGCCGTCTCCAGTCCTGCGGTGATCGCCGCCAGGCTGATCGTGAGGGGGACGAAGAGGAAGTGATAGACGGTGGTGATGCCGAACTGCCAGCGCGCCAGCGTCTCCGGCGCCAGAGCCAGGTTCACTCGGTCCCTCCTTGCGTCTTGCGTCACCGGTACCTCGTACCGGTGCTTCACCGGCGGATCCGTCGGCGTTTTGCCCCGCTACGCCCGGATGAAAGGGCGCATAAAGGGCGAGCTTGTGAACGCGTTCACATTCACAAGCAATTATGACGCACCTGCTTTTCGGACAAGTAGGCGGGGTACCCCCTTGGACCCTTGCGGCAGCGGAACCGCGCTCTCCGCCGCCGGTCGCGGGCATACAAAAGCGCCGCGCACCCCTCGTCGAAGAGGTACGCGGCGCCCGGAAGTGCCCGGCGGCCGGGCCGGCTACAGCCCCTTGCGGAACTCCTCGGCCGCCCGCAGGAAGATCGTGTTGGCCTCGGTCTCGCCGATCGTGATCCGCACACCGTCCGGCGCGAACGGCCGCACGATCACGCCCGCGCGCTCACAGGCCGCGGCGAACTCCTCCGTACGCTCACCCAACCGCAGCCAGACGAAGTTCGCCTGTGTGTCCGGCACCGGCCAGCCCTGGCTCACCAGCCCCTCGATCACCCGGGTCCGCTCCGCCACCAGCGCGTCCACCCGTTCCCCCAGCTCCTTCTCGCTGCGCAGCGAGAGGATGGCGGCCTCCTGCGCCACCTGCGTCACACCGAACGGCACCGCGGTCTTCCGCAGCGCCGCGGCGACCGGCTCGTGCGCGATCGCGAAGCCGACCCGGAGTCCTGCCAGCCCGTACGCCTTGGAGAAGGTCCGCAGTACGCAGACGTTCGGCCGGGTCCGGTAGAGGTCGATGCCGTTGGGCACCTCCTCGTTCCGGATGAACTCGATGTACGCCTCGTCCAGCACCACCAGCACATCGGCCGGGACCCGGTCGAGGAACGCTTCCAGCTCCGCCCGGCGCACCACCGTGCCGGTCGGGTTGTTGGGGTTGCAGACGAAAATCAACCGGGTCCGGTCGGTGATCGCGGCGGCCATCGCGTCCAGGTCGTGCGCGTCGTCCTCGGTCAGCGGGACCGGGACCGGAGTGGCCCCCGCGACCTGGACGATGATCGGGTACGCCTCGAAGGAGCGCCAGGGGAAGATGACCTCGTCGCCCGGGCCCGCGGTGGCCTGGACGAGCTGCTGGGCGACGCCCACGGAGCCGGTGCCGGTGGCCAGGTGGGAGATCGGCACGTCGAAGCGGTCCGCGAGCTCGGCCATCAGGCCGGTGCACGCCATGTCCGGGTAGCGGTTGAGCTGCCCGACGGTGGCGACCGCGCGCTCCAGCACACCGGGCAGCGGCGGGTACGGGTTCTCGTTGGAGGACAGCTTGTAGGCGACCGGGCCGTCCTTCGCGGCCGGCCGGCCGGGCTTGTAGGTCGGGACGCCGTCCAGCTCGGGGCGCAGCCTGGGGGTCTTCTCGGTCACCGCGGGTCCTCCTCCGCATCCCGTGCGCATCCGGCCATCCGGGATTCCGCACTCTTCAGCACACGTGGGGGCACGTGGGCACGTGGGGCAACAGGCATCACATGGGGCAACAGACATGCCGCACATCTGCGTCACATCTGCGTCGACGTGAATACTGCACACCTTATGAGGATTGCCCCGGGTGGCGTCCAGAGCCTTGGACGCGCCAGTCCTGTGGGCGCGCGCCGTGGCGGGCGCCCTGGCGCGCGTCCCTCGTGAAGGTGAGTTGAGACCTCTTCGAGACCTGGCACCTTCATCAGACGTAGATATGCCAGGGGCCAACGGTTGACTGTGACCTAGGTCAACGACCTGTATTTCCATGGTCATTGGCAGGTTTCCGGCATGCAGAAACGTACCTGTCAACTCCAAAATATGGCGCCCCGCCCAGGGACCACCCGAGCCCTACTATCGGCTCGCCATGACAGCAGCAGGGAAGCACCAAGTGAGCCGGACGGAGAACGCCCGGCGGGGCACCCGGCAGGGACGGGCGGGCATCCGTGATGTGGCCGCCGCCGCCGGTGTCTCGATCACGACCGTCTCCGACGCGCTCAACGGCAAGGGCCGGCTGCCGGACGCGACCCGCCGCCACGTCCGCGAGGTCGCCGACCGGCTGGGCTACCGGCCCTCCGCCGCGGCCCGCACCCTCCGTACGGGCAAATCGGGCCTGATCGGCCTGACCGTGACCACATACGGGGATGAACCTTTCACCTTCACCGAGTTCGCCTACTTCGCCGAAATGGCCAGAGCCGCCACCTCCGCCGCGCTCGCCCGCGGCTACGCCCTGGTCATCCTGCCCGCGACCTCCCGCCACGACGTCTGGTCCAACGTCGCCCTCGACGGGACCGTGGTGATCGACCCGTCCGACCACGACCCCGTCGTCTCGGAGCTGGTCCGCCAGGGCATCCCCGTGGTATCCGACGGGCGTCCAGCGGGCACGCTGCCCGTCACCGCCTGGGTGGACAACGACCACGAGGCCGCCGTCCTGGGCATCCTCGACCACCTGGCCGCCGCGGGGGCCCGCCGGATCGGACTGCTCACCGGGACGTCCACCGACACCTACACCCGCCTCTCCACCCACGCCTACCTGCACTGGTGCGAGCGGAGCGGTCAGGACCCGGTCTACGAGGAATACCCGGCGCACGACCCGTGCGCCGGTGCGGTGGCAGCCGACCGGCTGCTCGCCCGCCCGGACCGGCCCGACGCGGTGTACGGGCTCTTCGACCCCAACGGCACCGACCTGCTGGCCGCCGCCCGCCGCTACGGCCTGCACGTCCCCGATGACCTGCTGCTCGTGTGCTGCAGCGAGTCCACGGTCTACGCCACCACCGAGCCGCCGATCACCACCCTCTCGCTCAAGCCGCGGCGCATCGGCACGGCCGTGGTGCAGCTCCTCATCGACGCGATCGAGGGGCTGGACCACGGGCGACCGGTGGAACAGGTCATATCCACCGAGCTGATCGTGCGGACCTCGTCCGAGCGGCGCCCGCCACGCGCCACGGTCGGCGCCCCGCGCGGATCCGCCGGCGGCTGACCGCCCCCGGCGCCCGGCACACCGTCCGCACGCGGGCCACCAATACCGCGCCGACGGCGACCGTCAACAGCGCACCCTCTATGGGTCACCACACAAGAGCGCCTCGACCAGAGGGCGCGAAACAGGCAATACCGGGCAAAAGACCGGCGATCCCGGGCTCCCTCCCCGATTGACGGCCCCTGGTGCGTCACAAGCCGCGACGGTCATTCCTATGATGGGCGCACGACACCACGGGCCGCCGCGACCAGGCAGGGTCCACAAGGTGCACTGCGGCGCGACGGTGGAGGGGTCGATGGCTCAGGGGGCCGGACAGGGACCTGCGGTACGGACCACGGAGGCGATGACGCCGTACCCGGGGTACGCCGCTCCCCCTCCCCTGCCCGAACACACCCACCCGCCCCTGTCTGAACACACCCACCCGCCCCTTCCGGCGTACACCCATCCGCTGCCGCCCGCGCACCTCGGCGACGAGGACCACGCGCACCTCGGTGGCTACACACCCACCGCCCGTGACCTGCCGGTCATCGAGCCCCGGCAGCCGCAGCCGTACGGCGAGGCCCCCAGCGACGTGCCGACCGTCGAGCTGACCCCGATCACCGCTCCCCAGAGCCACCCCGTGCCGGGCGGCCCCGGCCCGCTGTACGTCGTCGGCGATGTCCACGGCTACCTCGACGAGCTGTACGCGGCCCTCGCCGAGCAGGGGATCGTCGACGCCCACGGCCACTGGGCGGCCGGCAACACCCGGCTGTGGTTCCTCGGCGACTTCACCGACCGGGGCCCCGACGGCGTCGGCGTCATCGACCTCGTGATGCGGCTCTCCGCCGAGGCCGCGGCGGCCGGCGGCTACTGCAAGGCGCTCATGGGCAACCACGAGCTGCTGCTCATCGGCGCCAAGCGGTTCGGCGACACCCCCGTCAACTCCGGTGCCGGAACGGCCTCCTTCCAGGCCGCCTGGCTGCTCAACGGCGGCCAGCGCACCGACATGGAGCGGCTGGAGGACCACCACCTCCAGTGGATGTCCCGGCTCGACGCGATGGCCGAGGAGGACGGGCACCTGCTCGTCCACTCCGACACCACCGCGTACCTGGAGTACGGCGACTCGATCGAGGCCGTCAACGACGCGGTGACCGAGGCGCTCCAGCGCAACGATCCCGACGAGTGCTGGGACCTCTTCCGGAAGTTCACCAAGCGCTTCGCCTTCCGCGACGAGTCGGGCTCCCTCGCCGCCCGCGAACTGCTGGAGACGTACGGCGGCAGCCGCGTGGTACACGGCCACAGCCCCATCCCCTACCTCCTCGGGGAGGTACCGGGGGAGGACGCCGAAGGGGAGGAGAGCGCTCCGGTCGTGGAGGGTCCGCACCTGTATGCGGAAGGGCTGGCCCTCGCCATGGACGGTGGTGTCACGATGGCCGGAAAGCTGCTGGTGGTCCAACTGCCACTGACCGGCTGAGGATTATCCGACCGGATCATGGGCAGGTTGGGAGTCCCACCACCGCGGGGGAATTCGCGAAACGCACTGTCACCCCGCGCCGGTGCGGCTCTACCATCGGCTTATCCGTAGCAGGCTCTCCTCCGTTTCCGCCCCATGCAGGCGCCGCCCGCGCCAAGGGCCCTACGGAGCATCGGGGGATGCACATGAACAGCGCTCCGCACCTGCCGGCCGAGGACCGTCCGGAATTCGAGCGGGTCCTGGACCTGGCACTGCGCTCGGTGGACCGGGACCCGGAGATCAGCGCCCTGATCGCCGCGGAAGGACAGCGGCTCGACACCGAGCGGCTGCGTGCTTCTGCCGTCCTGGCCATGGACGCCATTTCCGCCCGTGCCCTGACGGAGTACCGGATATTCGTCAGAGCGCGCGAAGAACTGCGCGACCGTTCCGCCGCGGTCCGTTCCCAGCCCGTGGGCGCCGGCCGGGGCCGTCGCGACAGCGAAGGGCCCGACGGCCGGGAGCCCGGCACGGGGCCCGTCGCGGCCTCCGAGGGGGCGGGAGCGGGCGCGGTGCTCACCGTGCTGGCCCCGGTCCTCGCGGGAATAGCCGCGTTCCTCTTCCTCCTCATCGGCTACGCCCTGAAGGCGGTCGGGACCAACGGCTCGGTGTCCCGGCCGATGGTGACCGCGGGCTGGTGGTTCGCCGGTCTGACCGCCGCGGGCGCGCTGGTCGCCATGGGCGCACTGTTGCTCACGGCGTTGCGCAACGGCCGCCCGGGCGCCCCGGGGCAGGGAGCGTCCGGCGGCTCGCTCGCCCGGCTCACCGCGGAGACGGACCGCGCCCGGGACGCCTGGCGCGAGGCCCTGCTGCGCCGCGGCATCCTGCCCTTCCTGCGCGAGACGCTGGCGAACGCGCCCGCGGAGCCCGACTCCTCGTACGTCCCCGGACGGCGGGAGGGCCACGGTCACACCCCGCACCTCGGCTTCTCCAGCCCGGGGTTCTCCAGTCACGAGGAGCGGCCGAGCCCGCACACCCGGCCCAGCTTCACAAGCCCGGACTACACGGGTCCGGAGTTCGGCGGGTCGGACCGGCGGAGCGAGTGAGACCACCGGGGCATCAGGGGTACGCCTCGCACGGTCAGAGGATGCCCGCCTGCCGCGCCGCTGCCGTCCAGGACGGGAATTCGGACAACAGCCGGTCGTAGAGGTCCTGGTCGGAAACGGTGGTGATGTCGTCCAGGGAGAAGAAGCCGACGTTGTCGATGGAACGATTCGGCAGGGTGTCGAATCGTTCCAGCATCCCGTAATCGGCATCGCCCAGCCCCACGAACTGCCAGAAGACGGGCTCCTTCGCGGCCGCGCGGAGCTGCCGTTCGATCCTGTCGCTTTCGTACACTCCGCCGTCGGAGAAGAACAGCACGAGGGTGGGCTCGGCGGACGGGTTCTCCCGGACGTCCGCGCGGATCTTGGCGATCACCTTCGGCTCGTTGTTCCCGCCGCCGATGCTGTACATGTCGACCTGCCCGGGACGACGCTCCCGCTCCTCGTACTCCCAGGGGTTCTCCATCCGCACGTGCAGGGCGATCCACTCGGGCAGTTCGCTCAGCCGCAGGTCGGGCAGCCGGGCCGGCCGGTCGGCGAAGACCCATGCCTGCATCGCGCCGTCCGCGTCCAACTGGGCGGCGACGGCCGCCATCCGCTCCACCACGTCGGCGACCACGCCGCCCGCGTACAGATCGATCATCGACCCCGATGCGTCGAGCACCAGGATCACGCGCGCCCGCATCCCGTCGGCACCGCGCTTTCTGAGGCTGACCGAAACCTGCTCCTTGCGCAGCGCCAGCCGCTTACGCATGTCGATCGGCAGGCGCTCCTCGGCAGGGGCTGCCGGTGCGGGTACGGCCGCGGGCTCCTCCTCGACGGCGACGCCGAAGTCGGTGGCGAGCCCGGCCAGCCCGGTGTCGTACCCCTGTCCGACCGCGCGGAACTTCCACTGCCCGCCCCGGCGGTACAACTCCCCGAACACCATGGCGGTTTCCGGACCCGCAGTCATCTCGAAGCGGGCGAGCCCGGCTCCCGTCGCCGCGTCCAGCAGCTCCAGCGTCAGTCCGGCGACCCCACCGAACGTCCCGCCGTCCGCCGAGGCGCACAGCGCCACCCGCTCCATCCCCGGCTCCAGCCCACCCAGATCGACCGCGACGCCATCGGTGACCAGGCCGGCGTCCGACCGCTTGCCCCGGTGCGCGACGGCGCCGGAGGCGTGCCGCGGCTGGTTGTAGAAGACGAAGTCACCGTCGTCGCGCACCACGCCGTCGGCGGTCAGCAGCAGGGCCGTTGCGTCAACATCCGGCGCACCTGGCTTTTCCTTCCAGCTGAGCACGGCATGCACGGCGGACACGGGCACCACACAGTTGGCGCCCTTGCTCAGGGATATGGCATTCATCCGGCCAGTCTGGCCAAAAATGCAGGAAGCACGTAATCCGGGGGAGCCCCGTCAACCGGGGCTCCCCCGTCCGTCCTCACTCGGCGAGCGGCAGGTACACCCTGTTGCCCGACGCCGCGAACTCCTCCGACTTGGCCCGCATCCCGGCCTCGATGCCGGCCGCGCCCAGGTCGCCGCCGTGCTCACGGCGGATGTCCTGGGAGATCTTCATGCTGCAGAACTTGGGACCGCACATCGAGCAGAAGTGGGCCGTCTTCGCCGGCTCGGCGGGCAGCGTCTCGTCGTGGAAGGCGCGGGCGGTGTCCGGGTCGAGGGCCAGGTTGAACTGGTCCTCCCAGCGGAACTCGAAGCGCGCGTCCGAGAGGGCGTCGTCCCATTCCTGGGCGCCCGGGTGGCCCTTGGCGAGGTCGGCCGCATGGGCGGCGATCTTGTAGGTGATGACGCCGGTCTTGACGTCGTCGCGGTCGGGCAGGCCCAGGTGCTCCTTCGGTGTGACGTAGCAGAGCATCGCGGTGCCCCACCAGGCGATCATCGCCGCGCCGATGCCCGAGGTGATGTGGTCGTACGCCGGGGCGACGTCCGTGGTCAGCGGGCCGAGCGTGTAGAACGGGGCCTCCTCGCAGATCTCCTGCTGGAGGTCGATGTTCTCCTTGATCTTGTGCATCGGGACATGGCCCGGGCCCTCGATCATCGTCTGCACGTTGTGGCGCTTGGCGATTGTGTTGAGCTCGCCCAGGGTCCGCAGCTCGGCGAACTGTGCCTCGTCGTTCGCATCCGCGATCGAACCCGGGCGCAGGCCGTCGCCG
Source organism: Streptomyces sp. I05A-00742 (assembly GCF_013055795.1). Taxonomy (GTDB): domain Bacteria; phylum Actinomycetota; class Actinomycetes; order Streptomycetales; family Streptomycetaceae; genus Streptomyces. Next base: position 229,590 of record NZ_JABETO010000006.1, on the reverse strand, counting down.
AGGGAGTAGGTGACGTCGTAGGCCGCGAGGATCTCGCAGAGCTCCTCGAAGTTCTCGTACAGGAACGATTCCTTGTGGTGCGCCAGGCACCACGCGGCCATGATCGAACCGCCGCGGGAGACGATGCCCGTCTTCCGGCGCGCGGTGAGCGGGACGTAGCGCAGGAGCACGCCGGCGTGGACGGTCATATAGTCCACGCCCTGTTCGGCCTGCTCGATGACCGTGTCCTTGTAGATCTCCCAGGTGAGTTCCTCGGCCCTGCCGTCGACCTTCTCCAGCGCCTGGTAGAGCGGCACGGTGCCGATGGGGACGGGGGAGTTGCGGAGCACCCACTCGCGGGTGGTGTGGATGTTGCGGCCGGTGGACAGGTCCATGACCGTGTCCGCACCCCAGCGGGTGGCCCAGGTCATCTTCTCGACCTCCTCCTCGATGGAGGAGGTGACGGCCGAGTTGCCGATGTTGGCGTTCACCTTGACCAGGAACTTCTTGCCGATGATCATCGGCTCGGTCTCGGGGTGGTTCACATTGGCCGGGAGCACGGCGCGGCCGGCCGCGATCTCCTCGCGGACGGTCTCCGGGGAGACGCCCTCCCGGAGGGCGACGTACTCCATCTCCTCGGTGATCTCGCCGCGCCGGGCCTGGGCGAGCTGGGTCACGGCGGTGCCGGGACGTCCCCTACGGGGCAGCCGGGGGCGGCCCGGGAAGACGGCGTCGAGGTTCTTGAGGCCACCGCGCGGCGAGGTGTGCTTGATGCCGTCGTCCTCCGGGCGCATCGGGCGCCCCGCGTACTCCTCGGTGTCCCCGCGGCCGATGATCCAGTTCTCGCGCAGCGGCGGCAGGCCCCGGCGGACGTCCGTGGTGACGTCCGGGTCCGTGTAGGGGCCCGAGGTGTCGTACAGCCGTACGTCCTGTCCATTGGTCAGGTGCACCCGGCGCACCGGGACCCGGAGGTCCGGGCGGGAGCCGGTGACGTAGTCCTTGTGCCAGCCGATCTGCCCGGTGCGCTCCGCCGTCGGTCGGGTGATGGACGGGTCGGCAGACGTGCGTGCGTCCTGCGAGGTCATAAGACCGTAACTCCCTACGCCGGCATTACCCGGTAACAGGTTCAGCGGTCGACGCAGCGGTTTCCGTACCGTTCGTACGGAGGTCAGCGCCCTCTCAGCCCGGTGCTCCGAGCTCCCGCGATTGCAAAGGTGGCACAACGCTAGCGCCTACCGGCGTCGGAGTGCCAGGGGGGCTTGCGATGATCGGGCGATGACCCCGAGCGACCCCATTCCGCCTCCCCGGCCGCCCTCGACCCCGCACGATTCCGGCCATGGTCCGGCCCGTGGGCACCGTCGCAGGAACGACTCCGGCCATGGTCACGCGCAGGGCCACGGCCACAGCCACAGCCATGGGCCCGCCACTCCGGTCTCCGACCGGCTGCGCAAGGTGATCGCGGCGGTGCTGATCCCGTTCGCCACCGCGGTGGTGACCAGCCTGATCGTGCTCTGGCCGGGCGGCGCCCCGCCCCATCAGCACACCGGCCTCGGTCTCGACCAGCACACCGAGTCCGGGCGGGTGGTGAAGCTGGAGGAGGTGGACTGCGCCAAGACCGCGGGGGGCGGGGCGCCGTCCGGCGGTCAACCCCCGCGGCAGGGCGGGCCGGCTCCCGCCGAGGGGCCGTGCCGGTCGGCGGTCGTCGAGGTCGCGTCCGGTCCCGACAAGGGCCGCACGTTCACCGAGGTGGTGAATCCCGGGGCCCCGCGGCAGTACTCGGTGGGGCAGAAGGTCGTGCTCGCGTTCGCCCCGAAGGCTCCGGAGAACCTGCGCTACTCGGTCACGGACGTGGACCGCGACCTCCCGATCGCCCTGCTGGCCGGCCTGTTCGCGCTCGCGGTGGTGGCCATCGGACGGATGCGCGGGGTCTTCGCGCTGGTGGCCCTCATCATCAGTTTCGGTGTGCTGACACTGTTCATCCTCCCCGCCGTGCTCCAGGGCTCGGATCCGCTGCTGGTCGCGGTGGTCGGCGGCAGCGCGATCATGCTGATCGCGCTCTACATGTGCCACGGCCTCACCGCCCGCACGTCCGTCGCGGTCCTGGGAACGCTCACCTCGCTGCTGGTCATCGGCCTGCTCGGCTCGCAGTTCATCGAGTGGGCGCACCTGACCGGGAACACCGACGACCAGACCGGGCTGGTGCACGGCCTCTACCCGCAGATCGAGATCAAGGGGCTGCTGCTCGCGGGGATCATCATCGGCTCGCTGGGCGTCCTGGACGACGTCACGGTGACACAGACGTCGGCGGTGTGGGAGCTGAAGGACGCCGACCCGTCCGCGAGTTGGCGAAAATTGTACGGTGCGGCGATGCGCATCGGGCGGGACCATATCGCCTCTGTCGTCAACACGCTCGTGATGGCGTACGCGGGTGCGTCACTGCCGTTGCTCTTGTTGTTCTCGATCGCCGACAGCGGGGTGGGAGCCGTGGCGACGAGCGAGATCGTCGCGGAGGAGATCGTACGGACGCTGGTCGGCAGCATCGGTCTGGTGCTCTCGGTGCCGGTGACGACCCTGCTGGCGGCCCTCGTTGTCAGTGCCGACCGGCACACTGTGACCACGGGACCGGATGCCGCGGCCGGGGGCAGGGCGCGCTCCGGGGGAGGGCGGCGGCGACGGGCGAAGCGCTGAGCGGGGGGCTGCCGGTGATCGGGGAGACGGGCCGGGTGACGGGGGCGATCGGCCCCGGGCTGGTCGGCGAGGTGATGCTCGGCGTGCGGGGCGGCGCCGAGGCGTTCCTGGCGTACGCGGTGGAGCCGGACGAACGCATCGGGCGGGGGGCGCTCGTGGTGGTCGTGGAGTACCAGCCGCCCCGCACGGTGTATGTGATGGCCGCCTACGGCTGACCCACAACACAAAAGGGGGAAACGGGACATGTTCATCGGGATCGTGGCGGGGGCCGTCGTCGTGGCCGCCGCCCTGGCGGTCGGGCTGTTCAAACTGATGTGGCGCGTCGCGGAGCCGAACGAGGCGCTGGTGATCTCCGGCTCCAAGCACCGCACGGAGGGCCTCGGCGAGGGCATGGGCTTCCGGATCGTCACGGGGCGGGGAACCTTGGTGCTGCCCGGTGTGCAGGTGGTGCGCAAACTGTCGCTGGACCTCAACGAGGCTCAGCTGAACGTGGATTGCGTGACGAACCAGGGCATACCGCTCAAAGTCCATGGCGTGGTGATATTCAAGGTGGGCGACGACTTCGTCTCGATCGCCAACGCCGCCCGCCGCTTCCTCGACCAGCAGAGGTTCGTCTCCGAACGGGTGCACAACGTGTTCGCGGGGCATCTGCGGTCGATCGTCGGCGGGCTGACCGTGGAGGACATGATCCGTGACCGCGAACGGCTGACGGGCGAGACGCGGGCGGCCTCGGGCACCGAGATGGAGAAGCTCGGTCTGATCATCGACTCCCTCCAGATCCATGAGATCCAGGACCCGACGGGCTACATCAAGAACCTCTCGGCACCGCATGCCGCGGCGGTGCACCGGGACGCCCGGATCGCCCAGGCCGAGGCGGACCGGCTCGCCACCGAGGCCGAGCAGCAGGCGGCGGCCCGGATGGCCGAGGCGACCCGGGACAGCGAGATCCTCCAGGCCGGTTACCAGGCCGAACGGGACAGCGCGGCGGCCAAGGCCCGGCAGGCCGGGCCGCTGGCCGAGGCCGCGGCGCAGCAGGAGGTCGTGGTCCAGGAGACGCGGGTGGCCGAGCTGGCGGCGCAGCGCCGGGAGCAGCAGCTCCAGGCGGACGTACGGAAGCCGGCCGACGCCGCCGCGTACGAGACGCGCACCCTGGCGGAGGCGGAGCGGGACGCCCGGATCTCGGCGGCGCAGGCACGGGCGCGCGAGACGGAGCTGGCCGCCGCGGCCGAGGCGACCCGGGTGAAGACGGAGGCGGCGGCCGAGGCGGAGGCCACCAAGGCACGGGGTCTGGCCGAGGCGCAGACGACGCGTGCCACCGGCGAGGCGGAGGCGGCGTCCGGGCAGGCCCAGGGAGTGGCCGAGGCCGAGGCGGCCAAGGCGCAGGGGCTGGCGGAGGCAGCGTCGGCCCGGGCCCAGGGCCTCGCGGCCGCCGAGGCGGCGAAGGCCCGGGGGCTCGCCGAGGCCGAGGCGGCCAGGGCCCGCGGACTCGCGGAGGCCGAGGCCGCCAGGGCCAGGGGGCTGGCGGAGGCGGAAGCGATCAAGGCACGGGCGGCGGCACTGGCGGAGAACCAGGACGCCGTCGTCGCCCAGCAACTGGCCGAGAAGTGGCCCGAGATCGTCCGGGCCGGCGCTCAGGCGTTCGGGAACGTGGACCACATGGTGCTGTTGAACGGCGCGGACGGCATGTCCGAGACGTTCGCCAAGGCGCTGACGATGGGCGGTACGGGTCTGGGGCTGGCACGGCAGCTGCTGACGGCGATGAGCGACGGCAGCGGCGGCCGGGACGCCCGGGGGACGGCGGCCGGGGAGGGCACCGACGCGGGCGGCGGGCCCGGCGTCCCGGCCCGGGGCGCGGCGTCCGCGCGGCGGGGCCCGGCCCCGCGCACCGAGCGGGTGCCGGTCGATCGGCCCGCCGGGGAGCTGGTCGACGGGGACGGCACCGCACGGGGCCGTTAACCGGCGTTCTGACCCTCGGTGTTGCCGGCGAGGATGCTGTCGAGCGCCGCCGCCAGGTCGTAGTCGAAGTCGGCGACCGAGCGCTCCTCGCCGAGCGGGGCGACGCGGTCCGTCCGGTCCAGGAAGGCCACGAGGGGCGCCGCACCGGCCCGGAACAGGGCACCTTCGCCGCCCACTTGCAGGCGGATGAAGACGTCCGAGAGGTGCTGCGCGGAGGCGGGGGCGATGTGCACATCGCCTTCGCCCGAGGGCTGGCTCAGCCCGTCGAGCAGCAACTCCCTTGCGAAGGCCCAGGTCACCGGGGCATCGCCGGGCAGGTGAAAGGTGAACTTCACCGCATAGGGATCGCAGCTGTCATAGGCCAGCTCCACCGGGATACGGAAGGACAGCTCCTCGGAGACGAGGAACGTCATGATCACTTCTGCCTGAACTGTGTCGCGCATCGCCCAATGCCCCGTCTTTGTCGGTTTGGCCGGGATTGGATCCTCATGGCCCTACTCATGACGCCATAGTCTGACAACAACGTCCTGCGGATCACAAGGAGTGATTTTTCAGTTACCGATAGAGATTGAGAGGGAGCTTACGGCTCTTCGACTCTGGAGAGTAGCGACTCGACTACCGCCCGGAGTCGTTCCGCTGGATTCCGGGCGGGCATAAGCAGAGAACTGGCCAAAGTGGCAGGGACCGCCCACCGCCGGGGGCGAGGCGGCAAGCGGGCGGCGCACGACGGCAAACGGCGTGGGACAGGCGGCCCGGCTCGGCCTACTCCTGCCCCACGCAAACCGGTTGGAATCATGTCCGGACGGGCCGGAGGGGCGGAAATCCCGCCCCTCCTCGCACACTCGGTGCCGGGGTGAACCCGCCGTACCGGCTGACGGCTGAAGTTACTCCCCGCGTCCCGATTCGTTGAGTTGACGAATTCGCCGGAGCGACGGACCTACCAGTCGCCGCCCTTCGACGACGAGGACCCCGTGAACTTCTTGACGACGAAGATCAGGCCGCCGATGAGCACGACCAGCAGCAGCGCCTTGAACAGGACGTCGATGACGAACCCCAGCACGCTGATGATCAGGCTGCCGAACACCACGCACACGAGAACCGGCAGGGCGATCCACTTCACCCACCACGGCAGTCCCGCGAGTATCCCCTTCTGAGCCATGTCGTTCCCTGCTCTCCGCTTCGCGCGTCGTTGTCGGATCACGGCCGCCGTGCCACGCCGCCGTCCACAGCGCGAGCGGCTGGCGGGTCGTGTGCCACCGGTGTCACCGGCCGTCCGGAGCGGTCACCCCGGCCTGCTTCGATGCTAGGGCGGTCCGGGGGTCGCATGGGGGCCGCGGAGCCCCTGTACGTCCCTGAACCTTCCCCTACGGGATGGGAGGGCGGAACCCTGAGCCTTCCGGACTCTCGGCTCTCCGGAACCGGCTCCCGGGGCCTCAGTTCCCGAGCCCTCGGCTCCTGGACCCTCAGCTCCCGGGCTCTCAGCTCTCCGGCGGGGAGAAGACGACCAGGACCCTGAGGTCCTCGCTGATGTGGTGGAAACGGTGGGCCGCACCGGCCGGGACGTAGACGACGCTGCCGCGTCCGACCTCCGTCGTCTCGTCCCCGACGGTGATCGACGCCCGGCCGCTCACCACCAGGTACACCTCATCCTGGGCATGCGGCCCCTGCGGGTCGGTGTCCCCCGCGTCGAGCGCGTAGAGGCCGACCGACATGTTCCGCTCACGGAGGAACTGGAGGTACGCCCCGTTGTTGGCGGCCCGCTCCGCCTCCAGTTCGTCCAGCCGGAACGCCTTCATCCGTTGTCTCCTCCTCCGGGCGCCGGCCGTGCCGCCGATCGCCGATCACACCTGTCGGTCCCGTCTGCCACGATCTCACGTATGAAGAATTTCGTAGTCAAGACGATCGCCAATGCGGCGGCCCTCGCAGTCGCGATCTGGCTGCTCAAGGGCATCACCCTGGCCGGTGAGACGACCGCGGCCAAGGCGATCACGCTGCTCGTCGTGGCGCTCCTGTTCGGCCTGGTCAACTTTGTCGTCAAGCCGCTCGTCAAACTGCTGTCGTTCCCGCTCTTCATCCTCACGCTCGGCCTGATCACCCTGGTGATCAACGCGTTGATGCTGCTGCTGACCAGCTGGCTCGCCGACCGCCTCGACCTCGCCTTCCACGTGGCGGGCTTCGGCGCGGCCCTGGTGGGCGGCGTGATCATCTCGATCGTGGCGTGGGCGATGCACGTGATCCTGCCGGACGACAAGGACTGACGGGCTCCCGGGCAGGACATGGGCCCGGACGCGTCACCTGCCGTCCGGCGGCAGGTCGTACCCGACCGTGTTGGCGGCCAGCTCCTCCGGGGTGATCTCCGTCGCCCAGCCCTCCGGCGGCTCCTGGTACGGACTGCACGCCCCGCAGGCGGCGCAGGTCCAGCGGCCGTGGATGCCGTGCACGATGGCACCGCAGCCGGCGCAGGTATCCGTGGTGTAGTACGGCGGTTCACCGGGCAGGGCCGGTGACCGCCATGGGTACGGAGGTTCCGGGGAGGCGCCGGCGGAGAACTCTTCCATGCGCCCCAGACTGCCACGGGCGCACCCCGGCGCACACCTTGTCGGCGAGACGGCCAGGGGCCGCGGAAGGCGGATCGGAGGGGGAGTCCTCCTGCCCCTCTTTCCCCAAAAGCCCGATTCTTTCCTCGAAAACCCAAAAGCCCGAAAGCCCGAAGACCCGGCAACCAAAGGGAACGGTCGACAAGAAGACCTCACGGACCGGGTCAATCATCGACAAAGGGACGTAACGCCAAGGAGGTTCCGGACCCGGCGGAAGAAGAAGGAAGAAGTCGATACCGGTGACAGCTCCGCCACAGGCCCCGGAAACCCCCGCCGAGCAGGCGGTTGAAGCAGCTCAGGGCAGCATGAGGCGGCTCAAGCCTCCCCCCTCATGGCTTGAGCCGCCGCGGCCCCGCACGAGGAAGGACCGCGCGACCAAGGCTAGTTGACTCTACGTCAGTGTCCAATCACCCTGGCGACACAGCCCTATCGACTTATTTATAGTTGCTCTACGGTCGGTGGCGGACCACCCGGGGAGACGGCATGGATCTGACCCTGTTGCGCACCTTCGTCACCGTCCACAGGGCGGGTTCCTTCACCCGGGCCGCCGCGCTCCTCGGCCTCTCCCAGCCCGCGGTCACCGGCCAGATACGCTCGCTGGAACGCCGGCTCGGGCACCCCCTCTTCCTCCGCCGGGCGCGCGGCGTCACGCCCACGACGCTCGGCGACGAACTGGCCCACCGCATCGCCCCGCACGTCGACGCCCTGCTGGAGATCACCGAATCCGGGCTGGACGATCAGTGGTCGCACCGCACCCTGCACCTCGCCGGGCCCCCGGAGTTCACCGCGTTACGCGTCCTGCCCGCCCTCAGCCCGCTGATCATCCAGGGCCTCACCGTGCGCGCCGCCCAGGGCATGTCCGAACCGCTCTTCGAGGGGCTGTCCGCCGGCCACCACGAGCTCGCCATCACGACGTCCCGCCCCCGGGGCCGCCTGCTGTCCGCCACGCCCCTCTGCGACGAGGAGCACGTGCTGATCGGCGCGCCCCGCTGGGCCGCCCGGCTCGGTGGGGCGGCCGTGGTCCGCGACAAGGGGGTCACCGTCCTGGAGCATCTGCCGGTGGTCGAGGTGGACGAGAGCCTGCCGTTCGTCACCCGCTACTGGGCCACCGTCTTCGACAGCAAACCGGTGGCCATCGGAGCCGTGATCGCCCCCGATCTGCGGGCGGTGCTGTCCTGCGTGGCGGCGGGCGCGGGCATCGCGGTGCTGCCCCGCTACCTCTGCGAGGACGCGCTCGACACGGGTGAGGTCGTCGCCCTCCTCAATCCGCCCGTTCCCCCGCTGCGCACCTACTTCCTGGTGATCCGCGCCGGCACGCTGGCCCACCCCCACCTGTCCCGCGCACACGAGTGGCTGCTGCGCGCCGCCGTTTCCTGGTGAGGAAGGGGTTTCGCAACGGCCGTGGCGCGGCAGATGTCGCTTATGACCGTACGACCGGTGGTCAAACGCACCGCCCGTGCCATCCTGCTCGAAGGCGACCCGCACTCCGGCGACCTCCGTCTGATCCTCATCAAGCGCACCAAGCCCGGCCAGGCCCCCTACTGGATCACCCCCGGCGGAGGCGTGGAGCCCGGCGACGAGACCGTGATCGCCGCACTCCACCGCGAGGTCGACGAGGAGCTGGGCGCGAAAGTCGTCGACGTCGTCCCGGCGTTCGTCGACACGGTGGTGCACTCCCCCGACCCCGACGACCCCGACGACATGACCGTGCCCGGGGGCGTGAAGATCCAGCACTTCTTCGTCTGCCGGCTGGCGTCGATGGACCTCTCCCTGCGGCACGGGCCGGAGGTCGACGAACCGCGCGGCACCTACGAGGTGGTCCGGGTGCCCTTCACCGCGGAGGGCATCACGTCGGTGGAGGTCGTGCCGCCGTCACTGCGGGCCTACCTCAGCGCGAACGTCGAGGGGGTACGGGGCCTGCTGGCCGACGACCTCGGATGAGGCGCGAGGCGCTTTCCGGGGAGGGGAGGGCAGGGGAGGGGAGAGCAGGGTCAGGGTCCGGCCCGGGCAAACCCCTCAGGGGCGGTCGGCCGACACCCCGAAGAAGTCCCCGCCCGGGCGGCGGCCGTCGCCCGGACCGGGAGCGCCGCCGGGCCGGTCCGCCCGGTCCCGGCCGTCCGCTCCCTGCCCGCCCCGCTCCCTGCTCAGCCGGGGAATGTGCTTGGAGCAGTGGATGTACGCCTCCTCGACGGTGACCTCCACCCAGACCCCCGCCCGACGGCCGGGTACCTGCTCAACGGGCAGACCGGGGTGGGTGGTTCGTATGGCGGCGTCCTCCACCACTCTGGCGCGCCCGTTGACGTGGAGCCCCACGCGGTCACGGAAGAAGTCGACGAGCAGGATGCCGACGTGCGGGTTCTCCTCGATGTTGCCCAGGCTGGCGAGGACCCCGTTGCCCCGGTACTCGGGGTAGGCGAGCGTGCGCTCGTCCAGTACCCGGAGGAAGCCGGGCGGACCGGCCCGGAAGCTGCTGTCGCACGCGCCGTTCCCGGCGGCGGTGGCCAGGAAGAACATGTCCTGCCGGGCCACGAACTCCCGCATGGCGGTGTTGAGATGGCCGAGCGTGCGTTCGGCGTAGAAGCGGTCGGCCCGTTCCGCGGTGCCGAGCCGCTGTTGCATCGCGCGCTCGCCCGCACCGCCCGGGCGGGGTGCCGGGAGGGACGGGGCGGCGGTGCGGTCCGCGGCCGGGCCGTCCGCCACCGGTCCTTCCGCGGCCGGGCCGTCCGCCGCCGTGTCGCCCCGGTGCGCCGTCGTCATCGGACCTCCGCCCGCATCAGCCCTTCGCCTCCGCGAGGAGCCCGTCGATCGAGTCGTGACGTATGCGGTGGGACGGGATACCGATCCCGACCAGGGTGTCCACACCGCTGCGGATCATCGCCGGCGGCCCGGAGAGGTAGGCGTCGTAGCTGTTCCAGGGGCCGTGGTCGCGGACGACGTACGGGAGTTGACCGCTGAGGGCACGCGTCGGACCGTCGGAGACGACCGGCCGGACGGAGAGCCAGGGGTGGGCCCGGTCCAGCTCCCGCATGGTGTCCATGTCGTAGAGGTCCCCGTCGTGCCGGGCGCCGTAGAAGACCTCGACCGGGCGGGTGCCGCCGTGCTCGGCGACGTCCTCGACCAGCGCCTTGATCGGGGCGATGCCGGTGCCGCCGCCCAGGCACAACAGGCCGTTGTCAGTGGTGTGGTCCACAATCATGGAACCGGCGGGAGGACCGAGGCGCAGGACGTCCCCGGGGCGGGCGCGATGGACCAGGGCACCGGAAACCCAGCCGGCGGGAACGGCTTTGACGTGGAAGGAGAGCAGACCGTCCGGACGGGGGGCGGCGGAGAAGGAGTAGTGCCGCCATATGCGCGGCCACCAGGGGGTTTCGACGCTGGTGTACTGGCCGGCGAGGAAGGGGTACGGCTGGTCGGGGCGCAGGGTGATCACGGCGATGTCCGGCGTGCGCAGCTCGTGTCCGACGATTTCGGCGTGCCACCAGGGCGGGGACGTCAGTTCGTCCTCGGCGGCCGCGTCGATCATGATCTGCGAGATCGCCGTGTAGACCCGTACCCAGGCGGCCTCCGCCGCCTCGTTCCAGGTGCGGGTGGCATAGCGGGTGAGAGCGCCGATGAGGCTCTCACCCACGGCGGGATAGTGCTCGGGCCGGGTGCCGTACTTGCGGTGGCCGCGGCCCAGCCGGGAGAGGTACGTGGTGAGGGCCGCGGTGTCGTCGGCGTGCCGGGCCGCGGTCAGCAGGGCCTTGAAGAGCCGGTCGCGCTGGGCGTCCATGGCCGGGGGGAAGAGGGGACGGAGAGCGGGGTGGTGGAGGAAGAGGAGGGCGTAGAAGTGTGAGACGACCTTGTCGGCGATCGGCTCGATCTCGGCCAGGGTGCCGCGGATCAGAGCGCTGTCAGAGGAGGTGGCGGTGTCACTGTCATGGGGGGAGAGGGCCGTGTCGCTGTCGTGCGCTTCGGCGGAGTCGGCGACTCCCGCGTCGTTTTCGGCGCCGTGGGACGCACGGGCGGTGGTGGTTGCCGCGTCGGGCCGGGTTCCGTCCGGGCCGTCCAGTCCGCGGGTGGCCAGGGGGGCGCCGAAGCCCTTGAGTTCGTGCCACGGCCGGGGTGTGGGCCGCCCCGTCTCCGACTCGGCAGAGCGCTCAGGACCAGCCGGTGCGGACGGGCCGATGGGCGGCCGGGCGGTGGGTAGGGCGGTCGTCGGAGCGGTTGGCGTTGGGGGTGCTGCTGGGACCGTGGGGGCTGTTGGGGCCGTCGGTAAGTCGAACGGTAACCCTGTCGACAGGCCGGTCGGTAAGCGTGTCGACAGGCCGGTCGGCATATCAACCGCCGTGTCGACCGCCATGTCGACCTGCATGTCGACCGGCATGTCGGTGGGACCGTCTGCGGGTGGCTCCGGGTGTCCGCCGGGCCGCTGGGCACCGTCGTCGCCCCCTGGGCCGGGCCGGGCCGCCCATGCACCGACCCCGGGATCAGTGCCGATGCCGGTGCCGGTGCCTCCGTCGACGCCCGCGCCCGCCCCCGTTCCCCCACGGCCCCGCCCGCCACCCGCGCGTCTGCCGCCCTGCACCGCGCCCACGGCGTCCGGGCGGCGGTGCGGGGAGCTGTCCACCGTTCCCTCTCCCTGTGGCGCGGCGGTGACCGCGGGATCAGGAGCGGCGGGGTTGCGTGCCACAGGTTTACCGGGCGGGGTGAACCAGCCCCAGTCGCCTCCCCTGCCCTGCGTGCCGCCTTCGGGCGACGGGCGGCTCGGAGCGTCCATTCGTCTCTCGCCTCGACCATCTCTCGTCGGTCCGCGCACCCCGGCCGGACCGGACGGTGCTCGCGATCCCCCTTGGGATGACGGGGTGTTCCCCTGCGCGCAGCATGCCACCCCTTGCCCCGGCCCCGACTGATTTGCCGAACTCCACGCGAAGGGTGATGGGTTGCGGTTATGGTTCCCGGTTCGAACGGACTGATGGGCGACATCTGGACGGGCATCCGCACGGCACCGGCCCCGACAGCCGGATGCGCACCCCGTACAGCCCTCGTACGGCCCCCCGCGCGCGCCTCCGCGCTTCTATGCGGGCCGGTCTCCGACCAGGGCGTAAGCCTCCCTGAGATCACGGCCGTTGTACCCGAACGAGGCGACGTCCCGGACGTGGTGGTCCGCGTTCACCGCGACCGACACAGGCACGGCGGCGAACAGCCGGGCGTCGGACATCGAGTCGCCGTACGCGACGCAGTCGGCGCGCTCCAGGCCGTAGGCGGCGCAGAGCTCGTCCGCGATCCGTACCTTGGATCCGGCGTCCAGGATCCCCGCCGGGTCCACCGGGCTCCGGAACGGCACGTCCGGCCACAGCGAACCGTGCGCGGCGTGCGCACCCCAGGTGAGCAGGCGTTCCACGAAGAAGTTGGGCGACAGCGAGATCACCGCGCACCGCTCGCCCCGGGCCGTGATGTCCGCCCAGACGTCCTTGATCCCCTCCAGCCAGGGGGCGCTCTCGAAGGCGGCGGCCACCACGGCCTCCGTCAGCGTCTCTCCCCAGAGCGCGCGGGTGGCCGTCGCGAAGCCCACCGAGGTGAGCCGTCCCGCGGCGAAGTCCCGTTCCAGGGCGTCGATCTCCTTCTCGCAGCCGAGCTGCCGGGATATCTCGATCGCCGCCGCGGAACCGTGGATCAGCGTGCCGTCGAGGTCGAACAAGTGCAGTCTGCTCATGGCACGAAGCGTAGGCGTCGCGGCAGGGACCGCATCCGGATAAAAGTCGCGACCAGGGCACGCCAAGAGGCCGGGCCCCCTCCGGAGGAACCCGGCCCCTCGTCCCGTACAGCCGTGCAGCCGTACGGCATGGACCGCTCTCACCGCCCCACCGCGACCGCCTCCTGATCACCCACGGCGACGGCCTCGGACGACCGGGCCGCGACGCGGCTGCCCCGGATCGTCCCGCCCGCCCGCCGCTCCAGGGCGGCGGAGACGAGGGCGAGCGCGAGGGCGCCGGCCGCCATCGCGGCACCGACCCAGTTGGGCGCGGTGTAGTCGAACCCGGCGGAGATGACCAGACCGCCGAGCCAGGCCGCGATGGCGTTGCCCAGGTTGAAGGCGCCGATGTTGAGGGCGGAGGCGAGGGTCGGGGCGTCGGCGGTCTGGTCGAGCACCCGCTTCTGCAGCGGCGGCACGGTCGCGAAGCCGAAACCGCCGATCAGCGGGATGGCGACGGCCGCCGCGATCTTGCTGTGCGCGGCGAGCGGCATCAGGGCGAGCGCCAGGGTGAGCCCGCCGAGGGCAGTGAAGAGCATCGGCATCAGGGCCCGGTCGGCGAACCGGCCGCCGATGAGATTGCCGCCGAACATCCCGACGCCGAAGAGGACCAGCAGCCAGGTCACGGAGGAGGGCGCGTACCCGACGACGTCCGTCAGCAGCGGGGCCATGTAGGTGCTCAGGGTGAAGACGCCGCCGAAGCCGAGGACGGTCATGGCCATCGCGAGCAGCACCTGGGGGTTGCGCAGGGCGGCCAGTTCGCCGGAGATCCGCGTGCGCTCGGGGCGCGGCAGCGGCGGAACGAGGGTGGCGATGCCCAGCATGGCGAGCAGTCCGAGGCCGGCGATGACCGCGAAGGTGACGCGCCAGCCCGCGCCCTGGCCCAGCATGGTGCCGAACGGCACACCGACGATGTTGGAGACCGTCAGCCCTGTGAACATCATCGAGATGGCGGCCGCCTTCTTCTGCGGGGCGACCAGCCCCGCGGCGACGATGGCGCCGATGCCGAAGAACGCGCCGTGGGCGAGCGAGGCGACGATCCGGCCGGCGAGCATCACTCCGAAGACGGGCGCGAGGGCGGACAGCGCGTTGCCGGCCGTGAACAGGCCCATCAGGGAGATCAGCATCTTCTTGCGCGAGATCCGGCTGCCGACGATCGCCAGGATCGGCGCGCCGACGACGACACCGAGCGCGTAGCCGGTGGTCAGCCAGCCGGCGACGGGGATGGAGACGCCGAAGTCCGCCGCCACCTCGGGGAGCAGGCCCGAGGTGACGAATTCGGTGGTGCCGATACCGAAGGCGCCGATGGCGAGCGCCAGCAGGGCGAGGGGCATGAGGGGTCCTTGGGTCGGGGGTGGTCCGCCACACCTCGTCCGACGCACGGGGTGCATGCACGAGGTTCCAACAGGCGCCCACAATAATTGCAGACGCTTGTTACTTGCAAGCGCGGGCTATTGCAGGAGGGGGCTATCCTGGTCGTGACGGTGCTGCCGGGCCGCCCTCCGCGGCCGCAGCGGCCGCATCCGCGTGAGCCATCGCGTCGTCGACGGACGGACGACCGAACGGAAGGAGGGCTTCATGAGCCGCACCCTGGACCCCGCCCTGGCCGGCCTGGCGCAGGGCTGGTGCGCCCTCTCCGCGCTGCACGGCCGGATCGAGGCGCACATCGAGCGCGCGCTCCAGGCGGGGCACGGCCTGAGCGTCCGCGAGTTCTCCGTCATCGACGTGCTCAGCCGGCAGCACAGCGGCGAGGGCGGCCACCTGCGCATGAACGAGGTGGCCGACGCGGTCGTCCTCAGCCAGAGCGCCACGACCCGGCTGGTCAACCGCCTGGAGGACCGCGGGCTGCTGACCCGCTACCTCTGCCTCACCGACCGCCGCGGCATCTACACCGACGTCACCGACGCCGGGCTCGCCCTGCTCGCCGAGGCCCGTCCGACCAATGACGCGGCCCTGCGCGAGGCGCTCCACGACGCGGCCGCGCGCCCCGAACTCGCCCCGCTGGTCGCCGCCGTGGAATCCCTCGCTCCGGCCTCGTGAGCACCGCCGGTCCGCGCATAAGGTCGCGATCATGAGTGATGACATCGAGTTCCGGCACGCGACCGCCGACGACATCCCGGCCATCGTGGCCATGCTGTCCGACGACCCGCTCGGCGCCCTGCGCGAGTCCCCCGGCGACCTGGCCCCCTACCGAGAGGCCTTCACCACGGTGGAGGCCGACCCCAACCAGCACCTGATGGTCGCCGTCCGGGACGGCCGCACCATAGGCACCCTCCAGCTCACCGTCATCCCCGGGCTGTCCCGACGCGGCGCCAGACGCGCGATCGTCGAGGCCGTCCGGGTCCACGCCGACGAGCGCGGGGAAGGCGTCGGAAACCAGCTCATGCGGTGGGCCATCGAGGAGTCCCGCCGCCAGGGCTGCGTCCTGCTCCAGCTGACCTCGGACGCGACCCGGGTGGACGCACACCGCTTCTACGAGCGGCTGGGATTCGAGGCGTCGCACCTCGGCTTCAAGTACCGGCTCTGACCTGTCAGTCCGGGGCACTCCTGATGGCCGATGCGCCCCGAAGACTCAAGGCCGCGCCCGAAGGCTAGGGGCCGCGCCCCCTAGGACGAGACCCCCTCCCGCACCCGCCGCCGATGCGCCTTCTGCCGGCACGCCCCACCGCAGTACCGGGCGGGACGCCCCGTCCGGGCGACGGGAACGGCCTCGCCGCACACCGGACACCCCGTTTCGTTACGCGGAACCGGCCGGACGGGCGGGAGTTTCGTCACGTTGCGTCCCGGGCGGAGGCTGTCGCACACCAGCGCCGTCATCCGGCCCGGCTCCCCGTGGGCGCCTCGCCGCTGCTCCATCGAGAGACAGCCCAGCAGCAGGACCAGCACGTCGTCGAGGCTGACGTCCCGCCGTACCGCACCGGCGAGTTGGGCTCGTTCCAGGAGGACGGACAGTGCCTCGCGGAAGTCCCGCTCCACGCCGGGGGACGGGTCGAACCGCCCCTCGGCGCTCGCCTCCAGGGCGTCGCACAGCCCCTTGTTCCGCGCCGAGAGCCGGACCACCGACGCCAGGTAGCGGAAGAACACCGGCCCGGCGTCCGGCGCGCCCGCCAACTCCCGTGCGGTATCCGTGAAAAGCCGTACACGGTCGACGATCGTCGCCCTGAACAGGGCTTCCTTGGACGGGAAATGCCGGTAGACGGTGCCCGCACCGACGCCGGCCCGCCGTGCGATCTCGCTCAGCGGCACGGCCAACCCCGCTTCCTCGAAGGCGGATCGGGCCGCCTGGAGCACGAGCTGACGGTTGCGGCGCGCGTCGGAACGGAGCGGGGCGAGCCGGCCGTCGGAGGGGGCAGGCAGGGGGATCCGCGGCATGGCGGGGGCCTCACGAAGGGAGCGGTGGAAGCGGGATGCGGATTCCGATTCTAGCGAGGCGGCCGGAGTGGGGGCGTTCCGCCGCCCCGCATCGACAAAGGAGCTGAAACAGGCACAAAAAAGCGGCTGGTGCGCATCACGCGCACCAGCCGCAGCGAAAAGGACCGGAGCTACTCGGACACCACCACGTCCCATTCCGCCCCCGCCGCCTCCAGCACCTCATCGGTATCCGCGACCGCGACGCCGAGCGTCCGCAGCCCGGCCGCGAGGGCCGTCAGCGAGGCCAGGACGGTGTCACGGGACGCCGCCCTCCCGTAGTGGTTCACCCGGATCATCTCCTTGGCGAGCGCTCCGCCGCCCGCCTGGAGCGGCACGGAACCGTCGGCCGCCAGGGCCGCCGCGACGATCTCACGGGCGTCGACGCCGTCGGGGGCGCGCAGCGTGGTGGCGACGGGGGCCGCGTGCGCGCGCAGGGTGACGTACGGGGTGAGGCCGCCCAGCGCCCGGATACCCGTACGGGTGGCGCCCCGGGCCGCCCGGTGGCGGGTGATCACCGTGTCCAGCCCGTCGGCCTCGATCCGGTCGGCGGCCTGCTCCAGGGCCAGCATCTCCAACTGGGCGGGGGCGTGCGGCAGCACCGCGCGCCCTCCGTCGAGCCAGCGCTCCTTCCAGTCCAGCAGGGACAGGTACGAGCGCCTGGGCGCCTGCTCGTTGGCCTCGATCCGCTCCCAGGCCCGGGCGCTGACCGACACCGTGGACACGCCCGCGGGCCCGGCCATCGCCTTCTGGCCGCCGATGACGCACAGGTCCACGCCCCACTCGTCCGTGAGCAGCGGCTCGGCGGCGACGGATGCGACCGCGTCCAGCATCAGCAGCGCGCCGTGCTCGCGCACGACCCGGCCGATCTCCGCCACGGGGTTGGTGTTCCCCGTGGCCGCCTCGGCGTGCACGAGGCTGACGAAGTCGATCTCCGGGTGGGCGCGCAGCGCCTCGGCGATCGCGTCCGGGCCCACCGCGCCGCTGAACGGCGCCGACACCGTGACCACATCGGCACCGCACGAACGCAGCCAGCCGCCGAACGTCTCGCCGTACGGTCCGGTGACCACGTTGAGCGCGGTGCTCCCGGGGCGCACGGCCGAGCGGATGCTCGCCTCCAGCGGCAGCAGGGCCTCGCCCTGCATCGTGACGACCGTCTCGCGCGTGCGCATCAGCGCGGCGATCTTGTCCTCGACGCGGGCGAAGTCGTCCGCGCCCAGCGGCGCGAGGTCGAGCAGGTCCGGTGCGGTGTTCGCGGTCACGGTGCCTTCCAGGATGTGGTGGCGCCGCGTCGCGACGCCCGCCGGTCTCTGTCCCCGACCCTACGCCGGGCCGCATTCAGCCGTGCAGCCGTGCAGCCGTGCAGCCGTGCAGCCGTGCAGCCGTGCAGCCGTGCAGCCGTGCAGCCGTGCAGCCGTTCGATCGTTCAGCGCCAGCCGCCCTCGTCCACCCCGCCCGGGACGACCTCACCCGGCCCGTACGGCTCGCGGGTCAGGACGAACGTGCCGATGTCCAGGTGGCTCACCGTGCCGTCCGGCCGCCGGACCACCGTGAGCGTCTCGCCCGCGTAGTAGCCGTCGAGGCCGGTCCACGTCCCGTCGGCCTCGGGCCGGAAGCGCGCGGCGCGGCCGCCGTCACCGAGCGACGCCAGGTCGAGCGTCCGGTCCGCCCGCAACCGGAGCGCGAGCGGGGTGGCGCCCCAGTACCAGGGGCCGGTGATCTCCAGCAGGGCCGCGTCCGTGCCCTGCGCCGGGCGCCACGGACCGGGAATCCGCGGCTCCGCCTCCGCCACGGTGCACACCATCTCCGCGGCCAGCGACACGACCTGGTGCATGGAGGTCCGGTTGGCCAGCGTGACCGCCGCGACGCCGTCCCGGGGGCTCGCCCAGATACCGGCGCCGAAGCCCGGCATGGAACCGCCGTGGCCGAACAGGACACGACCGTCCGCCCGTACCGACTGGACGCCGAGGCCGTAGGACCCCGTCCAGTCCGCGTTCTGCGGATCCACCGCGGGCCGCCGCATCTCGTCCAGGGTCGCGGACGACAGCACCCGGTCGTCGCCGGACGCCAGGAAGGCGGCGAACCGGCCGAGGTCGGCGGCCGTCGACCAGAGCTGACCGGCAGGCGCCATCAGGCCCGTGTCCACGGCCGGTTCCGGAAGGACGGCGTCCGCCCAGGGGTGCACGGCCCAGCCGTCCGCGTGCGGGGCCTCGGGGGCGTACGTCGTCCGCTCCATGCCGAGCGGCAGCAGCACCTCGCGGCGCAGGACCGCGTACCAGTGCTCGCCGCGCAGCCGCTCGACGAGCGCGCCCAGCAACGCGTAGCCGGGATTCGAGTAGTGGAACAGCCGGCCCGCCGGGTGCGCCCGGGCCCGCTCGCCGAAGACGTCGGACGGCTCCGGCCGCAGCGCTCCGTCCGTCCGCTCCCACCAGGGGCCCCGCGCCTCGGCGGCCAGCCCCGCGGAGTGGGACAGGAGCTGCGCGACGGTGGCGTCGGCGCCCTCGGCCGTGTCCAGGTGCTTGCCGACCGGGTCGGCGAGGTCGAGCAGGCCCTCGTCCCGCAGCCGCATGACGAGTACGGCGACCAGCGGCTTGGTGATCGACCCGATGCGGTACTGCGTCCGCAGGGGGTCGGGCTCCCCGCCGTTCACCTCCCCGCGCCCGGCGGCCCACACCGTCCGGCCGTCCCGTACGACGGCCGCCACCAGGGAGGGCGCACGCCCCTCGGCCTGGGCGGTGGCGACGCGTTGCAGCAGGGCACGGCGGGTCGCGGGCAGGAGACCGGTGAACCGGTCCGTTTCCATGAAGTCCTCATGTGAACTGGTCATTTTCCGCAGCCTAGGCAGTGATCCGCAGCCGCCGCACGCCATGAGGTACCGCGCCGCATATCCATCAACGCCCGACCGCCGCGCCGGGACCGCCCGACAGGGGCTGGCCTTGACGCGCGCGTCAAGGTTTACGGTCGGGGCCATGCGCATCGGGGAACTGGCCTCGCGGGCCGGCATCAGCACGCGTGCCCTGCGGCATTACGAGTCGCTGGGGCTGCTGCGCGCACGCCGCGCGGGCAACGGGTACCGGGACTACGGCGAGGACGACCTGCGGCTGCTGCGGCAGATCCGCACCCTCCAGGACTTCGGCTTCGGCCTGGAGGACACCCGGCCGTTCGTCGAGTGCCTGCGGGCCGGGCACCCCGCGGGGGACTCCTGCCCGGCGTCCCTGGAGGTCTACCGCCGCAAGCTCGCCGAACTGGACGAGGTCGTCGAGCGGTTGCGGCAGGTCCGGGCGGAGGTGGGCGCCCAGCTCGCCCGCGCCGAGCTGCTGGCGGAGGCCGACCGCCCGGGCGGCCCGCCGCCCCTCTGCGCGCTCACGCCCCACGAGGTCCCCGAGGTCCCCGAAGCCCCTTAGGGGCCTGCCCATCAACTACCCGACCCATCAACCATCACCCGCCACCGGAACTCCGGCACGAACGGGAGACCACCCCATGACCGCCCTCCAGGCATCAGCCGTCCCCACCGTCCCCACCGTCACCGACGCCACCTTCCACGACGAGGTGCTCGCCTCCGAACTGCCCGTCCTCGTCGAGTTCACCGCCGCCTGGTGCGGCCCCTGCCGCCAGCTCGCGCCCGTCCTCGACGAGCTGGCGACGGAGGAGGCCGGCCGGCTGAAGATCGTCCAGATCGACGTGGACACCAACCCCGCGACGCAGGCGGCCCACAACGTGCTGTCGATGCCGACCCTGCTGCTGTTCCGTGCGGGCGAGCCGGTGAAGTCCCTGGTCGGAGCCCGTCCCAAGCGGCGGCTGCGGCAGGACCTCGCGTCCGAACTCCCGTGGATCGCGCCGCGGTAGCCATTGGATCGCCCCGCGGTAGCCACCGGACGCCACCTCCCCCGCCTGCCCCGGCCGTCGTCACCCGCGCACGGCCGGAAGGGTCCGGCACAGCGCGTCCAGCGCGTCGCCGAAGGCGTGGTCGGGCGGCGTGGCGTAGCCGATGACGAGGCCGTCGTACGGTGCGTCGGGGCTGTCCGGGTGCCGGTACGGCGCCAGCCCCTCCAGCTCCAGCCCGCGCCGCGCCGCCGCCCGGACGACCGACGCCTCCGAACCGGGCGGCAGCCGCAGCACGGCGTGCAGCCCCGCGGCGATGCCCGACACCCGCAGGTGCGGCGCGCGCTCGGACAGGGTGGCGACGAGCCGGTCGCGACGGTCCCGGTAGCGCTGCCTCATACGGCGCACATGGCGGTCGTACGCGCCGGAGTCGATGAAGTCCGCGAGCGTGAGCTGGTCGGTCACGCCGGTCCACGCCTCGCGCTCCCCCTTGAGCGCCAGGACCTCGTCCACCAGGTGCCCGGGCAGCACCATCCATCCCACCCGTAGCGCGGGTGACAGGCTCTTGCTGACCGAGCCGAGGTAGACGACCCGCTCCGGGTCCAGCCCCTGGACGGCGCCCACGGGCTGCCGGTCGTAGCGGAACTCCCCGTCGTAGTCGTCCTCCAGCAGGATCCGTCCGCTGCCCGCCCGCACCCAGTCGACGACCTGGGAACGGCGGCGCGGATGCAGCGGCCCGCCGGTCGGGAACTGGTGGGCCGGGGTCAGCAGAGCCGCCCGCACGCCCTTCGCCGACGCCAACCGGTCGGTCCGGGCGCCGTGTTCGTCGACGGACAGGGGCAGGGTACGGATCCCCGCGGCATCCAGGATGCCGCGGTGGTACGCCAGGCCGTACGCCTCCACGGCCAGCGTGCCGCGCAGCAGACCACCGGACAGCAGCCGCAGCGCGTGCGCGAACCCCGCGCAGACGACGATGCGCTCCGGATCCGTACGGACCCCCCGGACCCGCGCGAGGTAGTCGGCGAGCGCGCGCCGCAGCTCCGGCCGGCCGCGCGGATCGCCCGGGCCGAACGCCTCGTTGGGCGCCGCGTTCAGCGCCCTCCGCGCCGAGACGGCCCAGGCGCTGCGCGGGAAGGACGCCGCGTCCGGCTGCCCCTGCACCAGGCTGAGGACGGGCCGCCGCGGCCGCGCCGGCGCGGCCGGCCGACGGGGTACGGGCTCCCGCGCCGCCGCACGCGGTGCCACGCTCGTACCGGCCCCCTGCCGGGCGACGAGCCAGCCCTCGGCGACCAGTTCGGCGTACGCCTCGGCGACCGTGTTCCGGGCCAGCCCGAGGTCGGTCGCCAGCGAGCGGTAGGGCGGCAGCCGGGTGCCCGGGGTGAGGCGGCCGGTGCGGATCGCCTCCCGCAGCGCCCGCGTCAGCCGCGCCCTGCGGCTGCCGTCGCCCGACAGTTCCAGGTGCAGGTCGGCACCGGTGACCGGCGATCCGCCCAGTGCGGGATTGACCCAATTTTCCGGCATGGAAATGAACCATACCCGTGGTCTCCGGGGCTCCTACGGTGGAACACATGACAGAGATCCACAGCACCGAACGCATGGACTTCCACGCCGTCGCCCCGAAGGTCTACAAGGCCGTCCTGGCCCTCGACGCCGCCGCCCGGGCGGGCCTCGACCCGGTCGTCCTGGAACTGGTCCAGATCCGCGCCTCGCAGCTCAACCGCTGCGCGTACTGCATCGATTACCACACCTCGGACGCCCGGAAGGCCGGCGAGACCGAGCAGCGCGTCTATCAGCTGAGTGCCTGGGAGGACTCGGTCCTGTACACGGCCGGGGAGCGGGCGGCGCTGGCCCTCACCGAGGCCGTCACCCTGCTGCCGGGCGGCGTCCCGGACGACGTCTACGAGCGGGCCGCCCAGCACTTCGGCGAGGAGCAGCTCGCCCAGCTCATCGCCGTCATCTTCACGGTCAACGTGTGGAACCGGATGAACGTCACCACGCGCAAGACGCCGGGCACCGAGTAGGAAGCGCGCGCCCGCGGTTCTGCGGGCCGCGACACGTTCGCACGACCGGCGCAACCGGCACGACCGACGACGGCGGGGAGGCCCATCCCCCGGGGCCTCCCCGCCGTCGTGTCTTCATCGCCCCCTGCCCCCCACCGCACCTCTCCGTCGAAATGGAGCGACACCCATGACCGCGGTCGATTCCCCGCCCGTCAGCACCGACCCCGTCAGGTCGTCGCTGAAGGGGTGGCTCGCCGTCCTGGCGGTAACGCTGGGCATCTTCTCCCTGATGACCTCCGAACTCCTGCCCGTAGGCCTCCTCACCCCGGTCGCGTCCGCGCTGGACGTGTCCGAGGGGACGGCCGGCCTGATGGTCACCGTCCCGGGCCTGGTCGCCGCGGTCTCGGCGCCGCTGGTCACCGTCGCCACCGGGCGCGTCGACCGGCGCCTGGTCCTCGGCGTGCTGATCGGCATCGTGGGCGCGGCCAACCTCGCCTCCGCCTTCGCCCCGAACTTCACCGTCGTCCTGATCGCCCGCTTCCTCATCGGCGTGAGCGTGGGCGGATTCTGGGCCATCGCCGGCGGTATCGCCCTGCGGCTGGTGCCGGAGCGGCACGTCGGCCGGGCCACCGCCGTGATCTTCGGCGGGGTGGAGACCGCCTCCGTCCTGGGCGTGCCCACGGGCACCTTCCTCGGCGACCTCAGCGGCTGGCGCACGGCCTTCGCGGTCGTGGGCGGCCTGGGCCTGGCCGCCCTCGCCTGCATGCTGTTCCTGCTCCCGCCACTGCCCGCGACCACCAGCGTCACCCTGGCCGAACTCCCCCGCCTGCTCCGCGCCAACGGCGGGGTGCGGATCGGCGTCGTCGTCACCTTCCTCGTCATCACGGGCCACTTCCTCGCGTACACCTTCGTCCGCCCGGTGCTCCAGGACGCGGACGTCGACGGCGGCCGCATCGGCGCCCTGCTGCTGGTCTTCGGCGTCGCCGGGATCATCGGCAACTTCGTCGCGGGAGCGCTGGTGGAGCGGCACACCCGGCGTCTCGTCATCGGCATCGGCGTCGTGCTCGCCGCGGCCATGGCCGCCCTCGTGCTGACCCGCGCGGGCGGTACGTCCGGGGCGGCCGCGCCCCTGGTGTTCTGGGGCCTGGGCTACGGCGCCGTGCCGGTGACCCTCCAGACCTGGATCCTCAAGGCCGCGCCCGACGCGACGGAGGCCGCGTCCTCCGTCTACGTCGCGATGTTCAACCTCTCCATCGCGCTCGGCGCGCTGTTCGGCGGCTTCGTGGTCGACGGCACGGCCGTCACCGGTGTGCTGTGGATCGGGGGCGGGCTCACCGTGCTCGCGTCGGTACTGATGCCGCTGGCGACGCGGCGGGCCGACGGCTGAGGACGGCTCCGGGTGAGGCGGGCGGCCCCGCTCACCACACCGGGCGCAGGGGCGGCGGCGTGTCGCCGCCCAGCAGGTCGACGAGCCGGGCCAGTTCGTCCCGGAGTACGGGCATGTCGGGCCCGCCGGGGCGGTCGACGAGCTCGGCCTCAAGGCCGTGCATGACGCGGCCGGCGACCGCCAGGTGGGTGTGCGCCGCCTCCGTCAGGACCACCAGCTTGCGCCGGCCGCCGGCCGGGTGCCGCTCCCTGCGGACGTACCCCGCCGCCTCCAGGTGGTCGACCAGCTGACCGGCCGCCTGCTTCGTCACCCCGAGCCACTCGGCGAGCTCGCTGGCCGTGGCACCCCGGCCGCGCAGGAGCTGGAAGGTCATGCCGTGGATGGGGCGCACGTCCGCGTAACCGGCCTCCGCCAGGCGCGCGTTGAACTCGCCCAGCAGCAGCTGGAAGCCCATGCCGAGCAGGAAGGTCAGCTCCAGCCCGGGGAACGGTGCGTCGGCGGCGGGGGTGCCGGTCGGTTCGGCGGTCGGGTCATCGGTCACGCATTCATGCTGACACAGCCGAGTAAAGCTGCTTTACTTCCACCTCAGAGCGAGTAAAGAAGCTTTACTCACTCCTTCCGCACGTCCCGCCCGAGGAGAAGCGATGCACGTCGTCACCCCGTCCCCCGACCACACGACCACCACCCCCAACGCCGTCATGACCAAGCTCGCCACCCCCAGCCTGGGCAGCACCGAGCTCAGCAGCTGGCGCGTGCGCATGGAGCCGGAAGCCGCCGGCCCGGAGCACACGATGGACCGCGAGCAGCTGTGGACGGTGCTCACCGGCGCGCTCTCCTTCACCATCGAGGGGACGGCCCGGACCGTGCCCGCGGGCGACACGGCCGTCCTCCCGGCCGGCATCCAGCGCCGGATCCGCACGGTCGGGGAGGGCCCCGCCGAGGCCGTCGTCGCCATGCGGTCCGACGGGCAGGTGTCCGTGGCAGGCGAAGCCGGGCCGCGCTCCCTCCCCTGGACGGTCTGACCCCGGGCGGCCCGCCCCGGGACGGACTGCCCCGCGGCAGCCTGTCCCGGGGCAGTGCGATCCATAAACCCAACTCCTGTGCGAGTATGGCCAGATGATCGAACAGGCCATCCCCATCCTCCGCGTCGCGAACGCCGCGCGGGCCGTCACCTGGTACGCGCGACTGGGCTTCACGCAGCAGTGGGAACACCGATTCGAGCCCGAGCTCCCGGCGTTCGTCGAGGTCGCACGGGGCGACGTGCGGCTGTTCCTCTCCGAACACGAAGGGGACGCCCGGCCGGGCACCCTGGTCTACCTGTGGGTCCACGACGTCGACGCCGTCGCCGCCGAGTTCGGCGTGGAGCCGAAGAACACGGACTGGGCCCGCGAGGTGGAGATCAGCGACCCCGACGGCAACCGACTGCGGGTCGCCACCTCGACGGAGGACGGGGAGGACTGAGGACTGACGGGCCAAGCGCGCTTTCGAGCGCGCTTTCGGCCGTTCGTCGCGCCGCGGGGGGGCGGCGGCGATGCCGTGGACGGGCCGGCCACGACCGCCCGGTACGCGGAGAACCCCTCGTCGACGCGGAGCCCCCCTCCCGGATGCGGAACGCGAGCGTCCGCAGTCAGCGCGCCGGTGCGAGCAGCCGGTCCAGGGCCCGGCGGGTACGCCCCGGCGCCTCCCGGTCGCCCATCAGCTGGATGGCCTGGTTGAGGCCGGTGTAGAGGCCGATGAGCTCGAAGGCGACCTGCTCGGGATCGGTGTCCGCCGCGAGGTCGCCCGCCTGGACGGCCAGCCGCAGATCATGGATCAGCCGGCGCCGCCAGAACGCGTAGAGGCGGGCCACGGCGTCCCGCACCGGGCCGCCCCGCGCGTCGAACTCCACCGCCGCGGTGGTGAAGATGCAGCCGCCGGGGAAGGCGCCGCGTTCGCGTTCGAGGTATGTGATCCACAGTTCACAGAGGGCCCGCAGCCTGGCCAGCCCGGGCGCGGCGTCCGCGGCGGGTTCCCAGACCGTCCTGCTGAAGGTCTCGGAGGCCCCCTCCAGGGCCGCGAGCTGCAAGGACTCCTTGGTGCCGAAGTGCCCGAGCACGCCCGCCTTGCTCATCCCCAGATCCGTGGCGAGCCGCCCGATGGTCAGCCCTTCCAGCCCCTCGACCGAGGCGATCGCGACGCTGCGGTCGATGATCCGCTCCCGCGTCCTGCGGGTCTCGGCGACGGACTTGCGTGGGCTCATGGCGTCATCGTATCCGCCGTACCCCTTTTAGCTTCCGACCGATCGGTTGCTATATTTCCGCCACTGCGGTGCCCGTCACCGCATCGCCGCCCCTACTGGACGGTCCCACCACCGCGCCGATCACCCGATCCACCCGCCCCACCACGCCGAGGAGAACAACCATGCCGGGCTCCCGCATCACCGGACTGGGCCACTACCAGCCGTCCCGCGTCCTGACCAACGACGACCTGGCGGGCATGGTCGACACCGACGACGCCTGGATCCGCCGGCGCACCGGCATAGCCACCCGCCGCATCGCGGCCGAGGACGAGTCCGTCACCGACATGGCCGCGGCCGCGGCGGGCAAGGCCCTCGCCGCGGCGGGGCTCCGGCCGGCCGACATCGGACTGATCACCGTCGCCACGTGCAGCGCCATCGACCGCTGCCCGTCGACGGCCGCGCAGGTGGCCGCGCGCCTCGGCATCCCGTCGGCCGTCGCCTACGACCTCAACAACGGCTGCGCCGGCTTCTGCACCGCCCTCGCCTCGGCCGACCACTCGGTGCGCGCGGGAGCCGCGCGGCACGCGCTGGTCATCGGCGCGGAGAAGATGTCGGACCTCACCGACTGGACCGACCGCAGCACCTGCGTCCTGCTCGGGGACGGCGCGGGGGCGGCCGTGATCAGCACGGCGGAGGAGGAGGGCATCGGGCCGGTCGTCTGGGGCTCCGACCCGGCCCGCGGGGACGCCGTGCGCCTCCTCGACGACTGGCACCCCCGCTTCGCACAGGAGGGACAGACGGTCTTCCGCTGGGCCACCACGGAGCTGCCCGCCGTCGCCCGGGAGGCCTGCCGGCGCTCCGGCGTCGAACTGTCCGACCTCGCCGGGATCGTCACCCACCAGGCCAACCTGCGCATCATCGAGAACATCGTCGGCCAGCTGGGCCTGCCGGAGCACACGGTCGTCGCCCAGGACGTCGTCGACTCAGGCAACACCTCCGCCGCGTCCGTGCCGCTCGCCCTGTCGAAGCTGGTCGAGCGGGGGGAACTTCCGGCCGACGGGCCCGTGCTGCTGATGAGCTTCGGCGGGGGACTGTCGTGGGCGGGACAGGTCGTCCGCTGCCCCTGAGCCCGTCGCAGGCCCGCCGTTCCGGAGCCCGTCGCGGGCCCGCAGCCCCTGAGCCCGTCGCAGGCCCGCCAGGTCGGCCCCCGGGCGCTCAGCGGGCCTCCGCGGCCGCCCCTTCCACCGCCTCCAGCAACTCCCGCAACATCCCGGCGAGTTCCGCCTGCCGCTCGCCCGTCAGCGCGCCCAGCAGACGCCTCTCGGTCGCGAGGTGATCCGGCAGCGCCCGGTCGATGAGCTCCAGCCCCTCGTCCGTCAGCGAGACCTGCACACCCCGCCCGTCCGCCGCGTCGGGCGTACGGAGCACGAGACCGCGCCCTTCCAGCCGGTCGAGGCGCTGACTGATCGCCCCCGAGGTCACCATGCCCGCCCGCATCAGCTCCGTGGGCGTCAACCGGTGCGGCGGCGCGCTGCGGCGCAGCGTGGCGAGGACGTCGAAGGAGGCGCCGTCGAGCCCGTGGGCGCTGAAGGTGCGCCGCAGCTCGACGTCGATGGCCCGCTTCAGCCGTCCAAGCCGGCCGATCACCGCCATCGGAGAGACGTCCAGGTCAGGGCGCTGATCGGCCCACTGTTCAAGGATGAGGTCGACGTGATCTGCCACGTCCTCAGCCTAACAATGCCTTAGCAGTGAGGTACCTCACCACCACACCTTCCCCTAGATAGCTTAGCGCTGAGCTACATTGGCTTAGTGCTAAGCAAAAGGACCGGAGTTCTGCTCCTCACGGCGCTCGCCCCCGCCCTCTGGGGAACCACCTACTACGTCACCACCGAGTGGCTGCCGCCCGGCCGCCCGCTGCTCGCGGCCGTGGTCCGGGCTCTCCCGGCCGGACTCGTCCTGGTCGCCGCCACCCGGCGGCTGCCGCGCGGCGACTGGTGGTGGCGGGCGCTGGTCCTCGGCACCCTCAACATCGGCGCCTTCTTCGCCCTCCTCTTCATCGCCGCGTACCGGCTCCCCGGCGGCGTCGCGGCCACCGTCGGCGCCGTCCAGCCGCTCCTCGCCGCCGGGCTCTCCGCCGGCCTGCTCGGCGGGCGGCTCTCCCCCCGGACCCTGATCGCCGGGATCGTGGGCGTCGCCGGGGTCAGCCTGCTCGTCCTCCGGGCCGACGCGCGGCTCGACGGGCCCGGCATCGCCGCCGCCCTCGGCGGGGCGCTCGTCATGGCGACGGGCGTCGTGCTCAGCAAGCGCTGGACCTCGCCCGCGCCCCTGCTCGCCACCACCGGATGGCAACTGGTCGCCGGCGGACTGGTCCTCATACCCGTGGCCCTCCTCGTCGAGGGCCCGCCGCCCGCCGGCCTGACCGCCGCGAACCTGACCGGCTACGGCTACCTCGCCGCCATCGGGACCGCGCTCGCCTACGCCCTCTGGTTCCGCGGCATCCGCGAACTGCCCGCCACGGACGTCACGTTCCTCGGCCTGCTCAGCCCGCTCGTCGCCACGGCGCTCGGCTGGCTCGCCCTCGGACAGCGGCTCACCGGGCTCCAGGTCCTGGGCGGCCTCGTCGTCCTCGGCGCCCTCGTCGTCGCACAACTGCGGCCCGCACCGGCCCGCGACGCCGCCACCGTCCCTTCCCGCTGACACCAGGAGAGAACACCATGCGCATCACCGTCTTCGGAGCGGCCGGCAACGCGGGCAGCGGCATCGTGACCGAGGCGCTGTCCCGCGGCCACCGGGTCACCGCCGTGGTCCGCGACCCCGCCCGCTTCGACCGCCTGCCCGCCGCGGCCCTGCACCGCACCGGCGACGCCGCTGACCCCGGCGACACGGCGCGGCTGAGCGCCGGCCAGGACGTCGTGGTCAGCGCGGTCCGGCCCGCCCCGGGCAGCGAGCAGGACCTCGTCACCGCCACCAAGAGCCTGCTCGCCGGCGTCGCCGGAACCGGCGCCCGCCTCCTCGTCGTCGGCGGCGCGGGCAGCCTCACCGTCCCCGGCGGGAACGGCCGGACCGTCCTCGACGACCCCGCCTGGGTACCGGACGCCTGGCGGCCCATCGCCCGGGCGAGCACCGACCAGTTCACCGTCGTCCGCGCCTCCGGCCCCGACGTCGACTGGACGTACGTGAGCCCGCCCGCCGTCCTGGACCACGGCGAGCGGACGGGCCGCTACCGGCTCGGCGGCGACGAACTGCTGGTCGACGCCGTCGGCAACTCGGCCATCTCCTACGAGGACTTCGCGGTGGCCCTCCTGGACGAGACGGAGCATCCGCGCCACCGCCGCTCACGGTTCACGGTCGCCTACTGAAGCTCCAGCCACTTGCGCACCGACGGCACCCGGTCCATGCGCCGCACGACGTCCGTCTTGGCCGCCGCGTCCAGATTCTCCGGCAGCCCCTCGAACGTCGCCGGAAGGACGTCGAGCAGGCTCAGGATCTGCTCACCGGTCCGGACGGTCAGCAGCAGCCGGCACCTCCACTGCGGAGACACCTCGGGCCGGTGCGCGAGCCGGTGCTCGAACGCGGGGCACAGACAGTGCGTCGCCTCCGCGGCGATGTGCTTCCGGAGCCAGTCGACCGCGAGCCGCTGGCTGAAGTCGTACGCGGCGGCCTCCTGCTCCAGCAGAAGGAGACGGCCGGTGTCGACGGCCCGAACGGTGCGGGGAATGGCTGGGGTCATGCCGGGATGGTTCCACGAGGGGTGAGGGGCAGGTCGGCGGGGCGGCCCCTGATGACCTCGTGATGACCTCGGCGGATCCCTTACGGGGCAGGCCCCGGGCAGCCCCTGAGACCGGCCCGGCGACGTCTCGTTCACGGGGACGACGAACGGACGCCGAGCGGGACCGAGCATGGGAACGGCCCTTGGGAAAGCGGAAGTTCCGCCGCGGTACCCGGGCGGCCCGCACTGACCGCCCCACCGGCCGGGGACGATCCGCGCCGCGCCCGGGAGCCCGGCGCAGGACAGAGAAAGGGTCCTCATGAACCCCCCGCACGTCGCACTCCGCCGCGATGTCCGAGCCGGCCCTGAGCCATCCGCACATCCGCAAGGCGTTCCGCAGCACCAAACTGCTCGTCAGCGCCTACGCCGGCCTCAGCGTCCTCACCCTCGCCACCGTCATACTGCTCCGCGACCACCACGAGGTGGTGACCGACGCCGTCCGGGTCCGCACGACCATCGTCGCCGTGACATCCCTGCTCATGATCTCCTTCGCCGCCCGGACGGCCCGTGGCCACAGTCGCTCCTACCTCCGCCTGCGGATCGCCTCCGCCGTCATGCTCGTCGCCATCGCGGTCATCGTCGCGCTGCCCGGCGCCTTCCCGGCATGGCTGAAGGTCGAACAGGGGCTGTGCGGCGTCCTCCTGCTCCGCGTCGTCCTGATCGTGAACGGCAAGCGGATGCGGTCGGCGTTCGCCGCCCGGTAGTCAGGCCCGGTCCGTCGCGTCCGCCTCGCCCGCCTCGTCCGTCGCGTGGGGCAGCAAGGGGAACAACCGGGTGATGAGGGCCACCGGCCGGGCACCCTCAGGCCGCGCCAAGGGGCGTTGCTCGCGGTCCTGGTACGGGGCGAGCGCCCGGCGGACGGCGTCCGCGACCCTGCTCATCTCCTCCGGCGTCAGATAGGCGACGGCGCTGAAGGCCTCGTCATGGCGCCACTCGGCCGGCGCTTCGTCGCGTCGGGCAAGCCACCGCTGCCAGCTCTCGTCCTCCAGCCCGCGGGCCAAGTCACCGAACTGCTCCTCCGCGAGCGTGCCGTGGGTGAGGCCGTCCCGCCTCAGACGCCAGGGGCGCGCACGCCCCCCGTGATGAGGGGCCTCCTCGATGCGTCCATGGCGCGCGAGCTGCCGAAGATGAAACGAGCAGAGCCCGGAGCTGTAGCCCAGCCGGGCAGCCGCTTCGGTCGCCGTGACGGTTCCGACCTCGGCCAGCAGCTCCAGCAGGGCCGTACGGACCTCGTGCTCACGCAGTTCGTCGCCCACGTCGCTCGCGCGGCCGGGCAGGGCGTTGAGGTCTTCGTCAGTCACTTTGCAAAGTCTGCTACTTTGCAAAGGGCTTGGCAAGCGGCTTGCGCAGAACTTGCGCAGAAGGGGAGACAGCGATGGCCGTCCATCACGACCGATCCCGTCCCGTGGACCGACGAGTCCACGTACAGGGCCGACCCGTCGACTCGTACCCCGCCCTCCCCCCGGAGGTGGCACGAGGGTCGGTGCGCCGGATCACCGTGGTGGGCGAGGAAATCCTGAGCCGGCCGTGCCGGGAGGTGACCGAGTTCGGCACCCCCGAACTGTCGGCGCTGATCGACGACATGTTCCTGACGATGCACGTGGCCGACGGCGCCGGCCTGGCCGCCAACCAGGTGGGCGTCGATCTACGGCTGTTCGTCTACGACTGCCCCGACGACCACGGAGTCCGGCACGTCGGCCACATCATCAACCCCGTCCTGGACCTGCCCGACCCGCGCGGCCGCCGGCTCATCGACGACTCCGAGGGCTGCCTCTCCGTGCCCGGCGCCACCATGGAAGTCCCCCGTACCGACCGTGCTGTCGTTCGCGGCCTCGACAAGGACGGCAACCCCCTCCTCGTCGAAGGAACGGGTTACTTCGCACGGTGCCTGCAGCACGAGACCGACCACCTCCTCGGCCACCTCTACCTCGACCGGCTGTCCAAGCGGGACCGCAAGGACGCACTGCGTCAGATGGCGGACCGCCGCGAGCACGTCTTCGCCCAACGCGAGCTCAGGGCCGCCCGGCTGAGCCGGTAGAAGCCTCACTCACTGACGCCGCCGGCCGAGGACACAGAATTCGTTGTCCTCAGGATCCGCCAGGACAACCCACGACTGGTCACCCTGGCCAATGTCCACCCGCCGTGCACCAAGAGCCGACAGACGAGCCACCTCGGCGTCCTGGTCATCCGGCCTGAAGTCGAGGTGCAGTCGGTTCTTCACCGTCTTGCCCGCCTCGACCCGGACGAAGAGCAACCCCGGCAGACGATCCGGCTCCGGACGAATCTCGAACTCATCGGCAGACGAGTCGACCACAACCCAGCCGAGCGCCTCGGCCCACCACTGACCCAAGGCCACCGGATCCACCGAGTCAACGATTACCTGCTCCCATTCCAAGGTCATCCGCAGAGCGTAGACCGGGTACGTCGCGCTGTCTCGCGTTGTACAAGGACGGATTTCGTCGCCGGCGCGACAAAATCCGGGACTCGCACAAGGGGTCCCGGCCCATCCGGAGACCTCAGGGACCCTGGCACAAGCTGCACACCCTCCTCAACCAGATCACGAATGACCCGAGGCCGAGACAAGGAGGCCCCCAATGACGGAAGACGCCGTGAGCCGGGCACGCGCGGAGGCATCGCGCGGGAACTACACCTCCATGGCCCACCTGGCGCGGGCACTGTACGAAACGGGGCTCGGGCCCCGCGAGGTCATGCGGGAGTGCTACGGCACCGATTTCCCCGAGGAGTTCTTCCTCCTCGCCGAGAAGGACCCGGATACGCTGGATCTGCTCATCGACTTCACCAACCAGCCCTGGCAGCTGGCCATCCCCCTGTCCCAGGGCGGCCCCCCACCGGAACCGGACAGCCGGGACTGGATCGAACGCCGGGCCTTCGCCTACGATCCGCAGCTCGTCCCGCTCGCCCTGCCCCTGGGTGCGGACACGCCCCTCAACGGCCGGGTCATCTGCTACCACCTGGACGAACTCAGCGCCGACCGCCCCACCGTTTTCGGCATCTGGAAGACCATGAGCATTGACGACGAGATCAAGCGCTACGACGTCTCCCTGCTGGAGATCATTCACCGGCACCACGCCGACCACCTCCGCCTCCTCATTCACCAGAGACATCTCCCGTCCAACCGCGGAACGGGCTCGGTGGGCGCAGCGGATATCGGAGAGGCTCAGGAGCTTCTGAACCGGATCGAGGCCCTGCAACGAGCCCTCCACCATGATCTTGGATAGTGGATCTCGAGTCAGCGTTTGGCGGGAGATGCCGGAAGGGTGGCGATCCGGTTCAGGGAGCGGTGCTGGTCGAGGCAGAGGCGAGCGAAGGTCTTCTTGGGCAGTTTGTGGCGGGCTTGGTGGCGGATGCCGCCGGTGGCTCTGGCGACGGCCTGGGTGAGTGGTGGTGCGGGGGCGGGGCGTTCGTCGAGGCGTAGCGGATGGCCTCAATGGCGGTGTCGAGAGCCTTGGCTGCGTGCTGGACGGTGGTTTGGTGCCGGCGGATGAGTCGGTGCATGTAGGGGATATCAATGCGGTCGCTGCACGGCCCCGGTGAAGCCGCCGCCGTCGCAGGCGCCAGGCATGCGCAGGGTCACCGCCGTCATCGCGGCCAAGAAGCAGAAGCTGGCCCAGCACAGGCCGGCGATCACCGAGTCCCGTTCGGCCCAGGACTCGGCGAAGGCCCCGCCCGACGACAAGGAGGCGCAGGGCAAGGCGGCCGACGCGGAGAAGATGAACGCGGCCAAGCCCGGCGAGACGATCGACGACCTCAAGAACCTCCTGATGGGCATCCTGGCCAAGGCCGCCAGCGCCATCACGGAGATCGCCAAGGACCCGATCGGCTTCCTGGGCAACCTGGTCCGCACGGTGGACGCGGGCCTGCAGCAGCTCATCTCGTCCGCGCGGTCAAGGGAATCGTCGACATCGTCTCGTTCATCTTGAACCAGGGCGCCCAGATCGCGGACTTCGTCAACGCGGTCCTGGACGCGGTGGTGGCGATCGCCAACGGGGGGGGCAGGCGTCCCGAAGATGGTGGAGACGGCACTGGTGGCGAGCATTCCCCTGCTGACCGGTTTTTTGGCTTCGCTGCTGGGGATCGGCGGCCTGTCCAATAAGATCAAGCAGGTCTCCAGAAGGTCTCGCGGTCGGCCAACCGCGCCATCGACAAAATCGCCAGATTCATCACCAAAGCAGGATATGCCTTGCGCCTTCTGTGCACCCCTGCTCTCTGCCATAGGCCTAGTAATCAGAAACCGCTGATCGCCGACTGAGTGAAACTGGGGAGTGCCGTGTGAAGCTACAGAAACTGATCAAACGGGCTTGTGCGTCAGATTTCCGGACAGCCGTTTCAGCCCTGGGTGTTCTTGAAGAGAGGATCAGCCCCCAGGGCGCCGCATTCACGGAAGAGGCCGTCGCGGCAATCCCGATGCTGCTGGATGCAGCCATGCGTTCAAAGGTGTCCATCCGGGGAGAGATTCTCAACTATTTGGGCGAGGCGTACGAATATACGTTGGGGACGTGGCAGTTCCGGTGGGACGATGAGCCGGCCAGGCGGCATCACTTCACCGAGATGGTTGCGTGGGAGAAGTCGATCTCAAAGAGCTACAGGGACTCCATTGCATCGGTAACACCCCTTCTCGGGGCGGATAATAGCGAAGCGGTGCGAAGCTCGGCAGCCTACCTGCCATCGAACGCAGGGTTCGGTAAGGGCCCGCTCGATCACCAACGTCCCCGACGGTCGCGACTGGTCTGTGTGCTCGACCATCACTTCCAGAGCTGTCTCCACCCACGGTCATCGAGTACAAGCCCGCGACCGGCACGCTCAGCAACGATCGCAGGGACGAATGGGTGACCAAACCATCTCGGCGGAGTCGTCGCACACCCGCAGGGCCCGCTGGTGGCAGTCCACTCACGATCCTCCACCACCTGGCCGCTACTGCGGCGCAGGCTTATGGTCACCGCCCTACCAGCCGTCAACACCCCCAGCATCGCGGGAACCTGCCCGCCGCAAGCCAAAGTCCCAGCAACGAGACCCTGGCAGAACG
Organism: Streptomyces sp. I05A-00742; assembly: GCF_013055795.1. Lineage (GTDB taxonomy): Bacteria > Actinomycetota > Actinomycetes > Streptomycetales > Streptomycetaceae > Streptomyces. Next base: position 194,988 of record NZ_JABETO010000006.1, on the reverse strand, counting down.
TGCTCCCGACCTCATCACCCGAAAGGGTTAACGACCTGACCTGCGAGTCTCATGACCACTTCACAAAGTGCAATCCGCATGAAGTTCGATCCGAGATTATGAAGCGAGATTTGAGACCCTGCACAAAGTGTAGGGTCTCGGTTTCGATGACATGTTGATCTTTAGTGACCTGCGGTTTTGCTCGTTGTCTCACCGCAGGGTCCTGAAGGACAGTCTCAAAGTCATGGCATTTCTTGGGTCGCGGGCAGCGGTGGTTTAGCGGCTGCCGAGTTCTCCCTTGGTGAACCCGTGTTTGCGTGCCGTGAGCACAGTGGCGAGTGCAGGGACGAGCAGTGCGAGCGCGACCCAACTCAGCCAGGATGCATCCAATCCGCTGAGGACGAGGCCTCCGATGATGCCACCACCGGCGATTCCGACGTTCCATCCGGTGGTGAGGAGTGCTTGGGCGACATCGCCGGCGTCGCCTGCTGCTTCGGCGACTGCGGTCTGCAACAGCGTGGAGGTGCCGCCGAACGCGAGCCCCCAGAGCGCCGCGCTGGCGTAGACGAGCGTAGGCGCGCCGGAGAAGATGCCGAGCAGCAGCGTGCATGTCGCGAAGAGCGCACACGCGAGGATCATGAGGAGGCGCAGGTGCCGATGGACGAGCGCTCCGGCGATCCAGATGCTCACCAGCGACACCAGGCCGAAGGTGAGCAGCACGGCGTCGACTTGACCTGCCATGCCGAGCGGCGTGAGGAACGGGGCGATGTAGGTGTAGAGGATGCTGTGGGCGAGCACGAACGTGAGGGTCACGAGGAGCACGGGCGCTACGCCGGGAATGCGGAAGGTACGGGTGAGCGGGAGCCGTGAGCCCTTGGGCTGTCCGGGGAAGCTCGGCACCGCCGCGATGACCCACACGATCAACGCGAGCGTGAGGACGGTCATGATCCCGAACGCGTATCGCCACTCGACGAGCTTGGCCAGAAGCGCCGCAGCAGGAACTCCGACGGACAGGGCAACGATTGCGCCCGCCATCGCGATCGCCATTGCCTTGCCGCGCTGATGTGGGAGAACCATCCGTACCGCGTACCCGGCCAACAGCGCCCAGAGCAACCCGCCGACGATGCCGCCGAGGAACCGGGCGGCTAGCGTAAGTGCGAAGCTCTCGGAGAGCGCGGTGACGGTGTTGGCGATCGCGAGTCCTGCGATCGCCACCAGCAGCAAGTGTCGGCGCGGCCAGCCGATCGTCGCCTTGGTGAGCGGGATCGCGGCGAGGATCGCCCCGATCGCGAAGACGGTGACGCTCTGCCCGGCAGTGCTCTCGCTCACACCCAGGTCTCGGCTCATCCCGGGAAGCACCCCGGCGGGCATCGTCTCGGTCAGGAGCGTAATGAACCCGGTGGTGGCCAAAGCCAGAAGACCCGCCAGCGGGAGCCGGGCGTTCGTTATCGAGCGAGGTGGCAGAGTATCTGATCGTGTCATGGCCTTATGATCAAAGGGTGACATCAGTGTGAGGGTCAAATCGGTGTCCGCTGAGTCACACAACGCCAGCCACAGAGGGCGAGGAGAGGGATATGCGGATCGGTGAGCTGTCGACGCGCACCCGGACTCCGATGAGGTTGCTGCGCTACTACGAGGAGCAGGAACTGATCGAGGCAAATCGACTGCCCAACGGATACCGGGACTATGAGGAGTACGTCGTTGACCGGGTTCTCCAGGTACGAGGCCTGCTCGACGCAGGGCTGCCCACACGGATCATCAAGCAGATCCTGCCCTGCCTGAACACCCCCCGCACGATCCACATGCCCTACGTCACGCCAGACATGGTCGCAACGCTCGAACACGAACGCGACCGCATGGCCGAAAAAATCGAATGCCTCACCAAGAACCACCAAGCCATCACCGACTACCTCGACGCCGTACGCCGCAATATCCGAGCCTCCTAACCGATGCCGGGTCTGCTGAGCCTATTGCCAGCCACTCGGTCAGCTTCTCCGCATCCGCGACCGGACACTCCCGAAACCCGAAATGCTTCCGGGTCTTTCGTACCCGCCACCGTTCCCATAGAACGAGTAGCTGTAGGCGAAGCACAGTTCAGACAACCCGGTCTCAAACAGACTTCATGACCCGGACTACCGCCCGAGCCAACCAAACGAGTGAAGCCTCTGAACTGCTGTCCTGTCGAAGTGCATCTGTCAGCTGACGAGCCGTTGACCTGCCGGAATGCCAGGTCGTTCGAGAAGGCGGCAGCCCTGGATTCTCAAGTTCCCTGGCTTTCACGGAAGTCGCGGTCTCGATAGAGGCAGAGCCCCCGGTAGAGGGGGTCCTGGGTTCCAATGGCGATGCCCGCGGTACGACGTGAACTGCCGCACCGGGAGCCCCGACTCGAACCGAACCCGGGACACAGCCTCCAGCACGAACTTCCGCAGCCCGTCCGCCCTCACCGTCAGCCCACCCGACATCGACCAGACCCAGGTCCATCGCTACCCCCGGCTCCGCGTACCTGCCGAAAACGACCGTGACAGGTACAGCGAGAACCGGACCAGGAAATGAGATCAAACCCCATGTACGGGGCAAACGTCCCTGCTCAGCGCGTGACGCAATGAGAATCCGACAGCGCGAACGAGAAGCAATGAGAATCCGACAGCTTCAGTGCGACAGGACAACTGCGAGTCTCACGACAGTGGCATTTCTGCCATCCACCTGCCAACTGCCGTGAGATTCTGCCAAGGCTTTTGAGACCCTACAAAAGAGGCCCTACGTCTGCGCCATGTCCACGAACCGCGAGTAGTGCCCCTGGAAGGCCACTGTGATCGTGGCCGTCGGGCCGTTACGGTGCTTGGCCACGATCAGGTCGGCCTCACCGGCACGGGGGGACTCCTTCTCGTAGGCGTCCTCGCGGTGCAGCAGGATGACCATGTCGGCGTCCTGCTCGATGGAGCCGGACTCACGGAGGTCGGAGACCATCGGCTTCTTGTCCGTCCGCTGCTCGGGGCCTCGGTTCAGCTGGGAGAGGGCGATCACGGGGACCTCCAGCTCCTTGGCGAGGAGCTTGAGGTTACGGGACATGTCGGAGACTTCCTGCTGCCGGCTCTCGGGGCGGCGGGCGCCGCCCGACTGCATCAGCTGGAGGTAGTCGATGACGACGAGCTTCAGGTCGTTCCGCTGCTTGAGGCGACGGCACTTCGCGCGGATCTCCATCATCGACAGGTTCGGGGAGTCGTCGATGTAGAGGGGGGCGTTGGAGACGTCGGGCATACGGCGGGCGAGGCGCGTCCAGTCCTCGTCCGTCATGGAGCCGGAGCGCATGTGGTGCAGGGCGACGCGCGCCTCGGCCGACAGGAGTCGCATCGCGATCTCGTTGCGGCCCATTTCGAGGGAGAAGATGACGCTCGGCAGGTTGCTCTTGATCGAGCAGGCGCGGGCGAAGTCCAGGGCGAGGGTCGAGTTGTGCGTGGGGACCATCGACCGGGTGGCCAGGTACATGTGGTCCGCGTTGTCCACCTGAACACAGCGGACGGGGACGCTCGCCACCTCCCGGACCTCCGCGATGAACCGCTGCCCAGTCCTGGGACCGGCCGGTCGACGCCGCTCGTCGTGCACACGCTGCTTGCGTTCCAGAGCGAAGACGTCGTCGGCGGGGGTGAAGGTGATGACATGGAGGACGGATGACTTCGGAGAGCGTCCCTCGACGCTCCTGGTGTGCCTTCCGTAGCGGTATCCAAGGCCGGCGATCAACTCGCAGAAGCCGTCGGCGAGCGCCTCACTCGTGACGGCGAACTGTACGGATCCTGTGCTGTTGACCGTTCCATCCGTGTCCAGCAGACCGGCGAGCAGCGCCCGCCGCTGTTCCACGGAGGCCCGCAGGTAGTCCTGGGGGATGTGCTTGTCACCCAGGACACCGAGAGCGCGCAGCGTCACGAGCAGGCTGCCGTGGCTCCGCGTGCAGGGCGCGCATCGGGGCGTGGCGTACGGCGAGGAGCACACCGCGCCGCAGTCGACGCACACCGTCCGCGGAACCGGTTCGGAGACCGTCCGGGCCTTCCCTCCGCACGACTGGCCGCAACTCCGCACGTGGGCGACCTTCGGAACGAAGGTCGTTCCGCAGACCACACAGGACCGCTCGGGCAACTGCGGCTTCTCCACGTCATGGCTCAGTGCGTAGGTGATCGAGTCGCCGATCTGTCGCACTTGGATGCCGTCCCGCGCGACGCGACGCAGGATCTCGGGGTCTGCCGTGGTGATGCGCGCGGCATCGCTGTGGCCGTCGCCCAGCCACGCGCCGAGCGTGTACGGCGGGACGACGAGCTCCCGGTGAGGGAGGTCGAGAGCGGCCGCGTTCCGCACCGAGTGATTCATCCGCCGGTCGGTGCCGCAGCGCACCGTCTCGGCGATCTCCTTGGTCGTCCTGACCGAGGCGAAGGCCGTCCGCTCACGCCCGCGCTCCTGGGCAGACCTGCGGGAGGCCCGGGTGTCGGTCAGCCACTGGTGCTCCGCGTCGGCGACGACCGTCGTCCCGTCGTCGAACACGACCTCGTAGCAGGGGCGGTCGGTCATGACGTCCGTGGCGGCGACCACCCGCGTCGGCTTTCCGTCGGCGCCGACCAGGAATTCCCCGACCCGTACCTCGCCCATCGTCGTCCACCCGGTGGGAGTGGGCAGGGGCGTGTCGAGGGCGAGCGCCTTGCCCATCGCGGGACGGGCCGCGATGACGATCATCTGGCCGGGGTGCAGACCGTTGGTCAGGGCGTCGAGATCGGTGAAGCCCGTGGGGACGCCGGACATCTGGCCGCTGCGGGAGCCGATCGCCTCGATCTCGTCGAGCGCGCCCTCCATGATGCCGGACAGCGGGAGGTAGTCCTCGCTGGTCCGCTGCTCGGTGACCGCGTAGATCTCGGCCTGTGCGTTGTTGACGATGTCGTCGACGTCGCCGTCGGCCGCGTATCCCATCTGGGTGATGCGGGTACCGGCCTCGACCAGACGGCGCAGGACGGCGCGCTCGTGGACGATCTCGGCGTAGTACTCGGCGTTGGCGGCGGTCGGGACGGTCTGGACCAGGGTGTGCAGATAGGCCGCGCCACCGACGCGGGAGATCTCGCCGCGCTTGGTGAGCTCGGCGGCCACGGTGATCGGGTCGGCCGGCTCGCCCTTGGCGTAGAGGTCGAGGATGGCCTGGTAGACGGTCTCGTGGGCGGGCCGGTAGAAGTCGTTGCCCTTGAGGACCTCGACGACGTCGGCGATCGCGTCCTTGGACAGCAGCATGCCGCCCAGAACCGACTGCTCGGCGTCGAGGTCCTGCGGCGGGACGCGTTCGAAGCCGCTGTCCTGGGAGCCCTGCCAGGAGCCCCCCTCGTCACCGTCGCGCTGCTCGCCACGGCCCTTGCCCTCACCCCGGCGGGAGCGGGGGAACGGCAGGCGGTCGCCGGGGCCCTCGTCGCCCCATGGGCCGTCCATGGGCTCGTGGACGCTCACCCTGCCACCTCCTCCCGTCCGCGGCGCGGACCTCGCCGCGCACCTCTTTCTTACGGCACGGCTCCGACAAACAGGACGCCCGACTCCGCTTACCGCACGGCGAGTCCGAAGCGGTTTCCGAGGTTCCGCGCGGAGCCCGGACGGGGTGTCCGGAGGCGCGGGACGGAACGGAAACGGACGGCGGGCGCCGGTCCACGGTAGGCCCGCGGGCACCGTCAGCCAATCTGGTTATCCACAGGACGTGTGGATGAACGGCCCCATCCTGTGGAGAACCCCCCCGATCCTGTGCACGAGCCGGGGGAAACCGCTGTGGACAAAACCTCACCCCACCTTGAGCACCCAGTCTGACCTGCACTTTTACGATCCACCGGCTGTTGAGGAGAAAAAGTTTTTCCCGGGGGGCCGGATCGCGACAAACGGCGCAGAGAAGATCACACCTCGCCGACACAGGTAAGCATCACATGGCCCTTGCACTTATTACCTGTGGAAGATTGAATAGCACGTGTGAGCGAAGCACTCGCGCGCGAGCCGCGCACTTCCCGGCGGCACGACCGCGAGATACTCGCCCTGGCCGTGCCGGCCTTCGGCGCACTGGTCGCCGAACCCCTCTTCCTGATGGTCGACACCGCCATCGTCGGCCACCTCGGCACGGCCCAGCTCGCCGGTCTCGGCGTGGCCGGCCCCCTCCTCACCACCGCCGTCGGCGTCTTCGTCTTCCTCGCCTACGCCACCACCGCCGCCGTCTCCCGGCGCGTGGGCGCCGGCGACCTACCGGCCGCCATCCGGCAGGGCATGGACGGCATCTGGCTCGCCCTGCTGCTCGGCTCCGCCGTCGCCCTCGCGGTCCTGGCCGGCGCCCCTGCCCTCGTCGACCTCTTCGGCGCCTCCCCCGAGGCCGCCCCGCACGCCACCACCTACCTGCGCATCAGCGCCCTGGGCATCCCCGCCATGCTGGCCGTACTCGCCGCCACCGGCGTCCTGCGCGGCCTCCAGAACTCCAGGACCCCGCTCTACGTGGCCGTCGCGGGCTTCGCCGCCAACGCGGCGCTCAACCTCGCGTTCGTCTACGGGGCCGGCTGGGGCATCGCCGGCTCGGCCTGGGGCACCGTCGCGGCCCAGGCCGCCATGGCCGCCGCCTACCTCACCGTCGTCGTCCGGGGCGCCCGGCGGCACGGCGCGTCGCTGCGCCCGGACGCCGCGGGCATCCGGGCCTGCGCCCAGGCCGGCGTACCGCTGCTGGTCCGTACGCTCGCGCTGCGCGCCGTGATGATGATCTCGATCGCGGTCGCGGCCCGGCTGGGGGACCAGGAAGTGGCCGCTAACCAGATAGTGACGTCCCTGTGGAACCTGCTGGCCTTCGCCCTCGACGCCATCGCGATCGCCGGCCAGTCCATCATCGGCCGCTACCTGGGCGCCGACGACGCCGACGAAGCGCGTGCTGTCTGCCGCCGCATGGTGCAGTGGGGCATCGTCACGGGCGTGGTGCTGGGGGGCCTGGTGGTGCTCTCCCAGCCGCTGTTCACGCCGCTGTTCACCTCGGACGCGGACGTACGGGACCTCCTGGTGCCCGCCCTGCTGGTCGCCGCGATCAGCCAGCCGGTGGCCGGGGTCGTCTTCGTCCTGGACGGCGTGCTGATGGGCGCGGGGGACGGCCCCTACCTCGCCTGGGCGATGCTGGCGGTGCTCGCGGTCTTCGCGCCCCTCGCCCTGCTCGTCCCGACCCTGGGCGGCGGGCTCACGGCGCTGTGGGGGGCGATGACCGTGATGATGACGGCGCGGCTGGTGACCCTGTGGCTGCGCGTACGGTCCGGTCGCTGGATCGTCACCGGGGCGGTCCGGGGCTGACGCCCTACCCGGTTCGGAGCTGACGCCCTACAGAGACGCCCTGCCCAGGGACGCCGCCCTACCCAGGGACCGCCCCACAGGGACGCCCCTCAGAGACGCCGTTCGGAGCCGTTCAGAGCCGTTCAGAAAGGTCCCTGGAACGGAGGAAGGACCGCACCCCGAGAGGCACGGCCCTTCCTCACGCCACACCGCACGGGCGTGGCGTTCCGCTTACGCGGCGATGACCTCGACGCCGAGCTTGGCGACGACGTCGGCGTGCAGGCGCACGGACACCTGGTGGGCACCGAGGGTCTTGATGGGCGAGCCCACCTCGACACGGCGCTTGTCCACCTCGGGACCGCCCGAAGCCTTGATCGCGGCAGCGATGTCGGCGGGGGTCACGGAGCCGAACAGACGGCCGGCCTCGCCGGCGCGGGTGGCCAGGCGGACCTTGACACCCTCCAGCTGACCCTTGACCTCGTTGGCCTGCTCGATCGTGGCGATCTCGCGGATCTTGCGAGCGCGGCGGATCTGAGCGACGTCCTTCTCGCCACCCTTGGTCCAGCGGATCGCGAAACCGCGCGGGACCAGGTAGTTGCGGGCGTAGCCGTCCTTGACGTCCACGACGTCGCCGGCGGTGCCGAGGCCGGAGACCTCGTGGGTGAGGATGATCTTCATTGCTTGGTCACCCTTCCCTTATCGCGCGGACGAGGTGTAGGGCAGCAGCGCCATCTCACGGCTGTTCTTCACGGCCGTGGCGACGTCACGCTGGTGCTGGGTGCAGTTGCCGGTCACGCGACGGGCACGGATCTTGCCGCGGTCGGAAATGAACTTCCGCAGCATGTTCGTGTCCTTGTAGTCCACGTAAGCGGTCTTGTCCTTGCAGAAAGCGCAGACCTTCTTCTTAGGCTTGCGCGGAGGCGGCTTAGCCATTGTCTCTCTCCAGTGTGATCAAGAAGTTTTTGTGCTGTCGCCCTTCGGGCCGCCGCGGGGACGGCCCGGGCCCCGGAGGGCCTAGAAGGGCGGTTCGTCGGAGTAGCCACCGCCGCCGGAGTTGCCGGAGCCGCCGCCCCAGCCACCTCCGCCGCCGCCCTGCTGGCCGCCGGACGGAGCGCCGGTCGCCCAGGGGTCGTCGGCGGGAGCCCCGCCGCCGCCCTGCGGAGCGCTGGGACCGGAGCCCCAGCCGCCGCCCTGGCCGCCGCCGTTGCCGCCGCCATAGCCACCCTGGCCACCGCGACCGGTGGTCTTGGTGACCTTCGCCGTCGCGTTCTTCAGGCTGGCGCCGACCTCTTCGACGTCGAGCTCGTAGACCGTGCGCTTGACGCCCTCGCGGTCCTCGTAGGACCGCTGCTTCAGCCGGCCCTGCACGATGACGCGCATGCCGCGCTGGAGCGACTCGGCGACGTTCTCCGCCGCCTGCCGCCACACCGAGCACGTCAGGAAGAGGCTTTCGCCGTCCTTCCATTCGTTGGTCTGGCGGTCGAAGGTGCGGGGAGTGGACGCGACACGGAACTTCGCGACCGCCGCACCGGACGGGGTGAAGCGCAGCTCGGGGTCGTCGACGAGATTGCCGACGACCGTGATGACGGTCTCGCCTGCCATGGGTGAACCTCTCGGCGGGTGTGCTGCTGGCTGCTTGCTACTCGTTGCGATACAGCCCGATTACCTCTGAACCGAGGGGGTTCAGTGGGTCTCGGGACGGAGGACCTTGGTCCGGAGGACCGACTCGTTCAGGTTCATCTGGCGGTCGAGCTCCTTGACGACCGCAGGCTCGGCCTGCAGGTCGATGACCGAGTAGATGCCCTCGGGCTTCTTCTTGATCTCGTAAGCGAGACGACGACGGCCCCAGGTGTCGACCTTCTCGACCTTTCCGTTGCCCTCACGGACGACGGAGAGGAAGTTCTCGATCAGGGGAGAGACAGCGCGCTCCTCCAGATCGGGGTCGAGGATGACCATCACCTCGTAGTGACGCATGTGGAACCCACCTCCTTTGGACTCAGCGGCCACGGTCGATCCGTGGCAGGAGGGTCGTGATGCGTGAACAACGGTATCGGCTGACACTGACACTGAGGCCGATGCCAACAGCTCAGACGATCAGCGGGAAGTCCCTGGGTCGCCCCCGGGACCGAAGCCGGGTCTGGGCAGATACCGATGCAGACCGTCCAGAGTACCCGCTCCACGGCGTCCGGTTGAAATCCGGCCGCCGGGGCCCGCACCCTGGACGCATCGGGTGTGACCGGCGCTACACGGCGCCGCCTGCCTTCAGGAGGTAGCCCCATGACACAGGCAGTCCGGCGGACTCCCTCGCCGAGGAATCCCCGAGCACTGATCAACTCGGTGCTCAACAGTGACGGCAAGCCGCATCCCCGGGAGAACACCCTGGTCGCGGTGACGGTCGTGCTGGGCCTGCTGGCCTTCATCTCCTCGGCCTTCGACAACCTGCACCTGCTCAGCTCGTGGAGCGGCCTGGTGGGCATCCTCACCGGGGCCTGGGGCCAGTTCGTCTCCGCCACGACGGGCGAGCGGTTCCTGCTGATCATCGGCCTGGGCGCCGCCTCCATCGGCTTCTTCCTGGGCATGGCCCACGGCGGTCTCTTCGGAGGTGTGATCGGATAGCGGACCGTACGCCCAAACGGGGCGCTCCCCGGTCGCAGTAGGCTTCGGCGCGAGAGCCGGAGCCCCGACCCTGGGGACACACCTGCCGAGGAGCGCCCCGCATGAGCCTGACCCTGAGGACCATCAGCCGACAGCAGCATCTGGCATATATCCAGAGCCTGCGCGCTGCCAGTCACATGCAGGTGCCGGCCTGGGCGGACGTGAAGTCCGAGTGGCGCTCGGAGAGCCTGGGCTGGTTCGACAAGACGGGTCAGATGGTCGGCGCGGGTCTCGTGCTCTACCGCCAGCTGCCGAAGATCAAGCGCTACCTGGCCTACCTCCCCGAGGGCCCGGTGATCAACTGGTACGCCCCGAACCTGGAGGACTGGCTCCAGCCGATGCTGGCGCACCTCAAGAAGCAGGGCGCGTTCTCGGTGAAGATGGGCCCGCCCGTGGTGATCCGCCGCTGGGACGCCAACGCGATCAAGGCCGGCATCGCCGACCCGGACGCCAAGCGCCTGCGCGACGTCGAGCCCACGTTCATCGAGCCGCGCGCCTTCGAGGTCTCCGACAAGCTCCGCCGCATGGGCTGGCAGCAGGGCGAGGAGGAGGGAGCCGGCTTCGGCGACGTCCAGCCGCGCTACGTCTTCCAGGTGCCGCTGGAGAACCGTTCCCTGGAGGACGTCCACAAGGGCTTCAACCAGCTGTGGCGCCGCAACATCAAGAAGGCCGAGAAGGCCGGTGTCGAGGTCGTCCAGGGCGGCTACGAGGACCTCCCCACCTGGCAGCACCTCTACGAGATCACCGCGGAGCGCGACAAGTTCCGCCCGCGTCCCCTGAGTTACTTCCAGCGCATGTGGACCGCCCTCAACACCGAGGACCCCAACCGCATGCGGCTGTACTTCGCCATCCACGAGGGCGAGGCCGTGGCCGCGGCGACGATGCTGATCGTCGGCGGGCACGTCTGGTACTCCTACGGCGCCTCCGCCAACCACAAGCGCGAGGTCCGGCCGTCCAACGCCATGCAGTGGCGGATGCTGCGCGACGCCTACGCGCTCGGCGCCAGCGTCTACGACCTCCGCGGCATCGGCGACTCGCTGGACGAGAGCGACCACCTCTTCGGCCTCATCCAGTTCAAGGTCGGCACGGGCGGGCAGGCGGCCGAGTACCTCGGCGAGTGGGACTTCCCGCTCAACAAGCTGCTGCACAAGGCCCTCGACATCTATATGTCGCGCCGCTGATCCAGACGTTGATCCAACAGCTCCATCCACACTCAGGGAAAGGTTCCGGGACCGGCCATGGCGCTCACGCTCTACGTCGACACCCAGCGCTGGCGGGCACACCAGCAGTCCGTCCTCCAGCAGTTCCCGGGCATCGTCCCGGTCTGCAAGGGCAACGGCTACGGCTTCGGCCACGAACGCCTCGCCGAGGAGGTCACCCGCTTCGGGACCGACATCCTCGCCGTGGGCACCACCTACGAGGCGGCCCGGGCCAAGGACCTCTTCGGCGGTGACCTGCTGGTGCTCACCCCCTTCCGGCTCGGCGAGGAGCCGGTGCCGCTGCCCGACCGGGCCATCCGCTCGGTCTCCTCGGTCGAGGGGGTGCGCGGCCTGGTCGGCGCGCGCGTCGTCATCGAGGTCATGAGCAGCATGAAGCGGCACGGCATCAGCGAGGAGGACCTGCCCAAGCTGCACGCCGCCATCGAGGACGTGCGCCTGGAGGGCTTCGCGATACACCTGCCCCTGGACCGCGCCGACGGCACGACCGGCGTCGACGAGGTCTCCGCGTGGATGGAGCGGCTGCGCGCCGCCCACCTGCCGCTGCACACCATGTTCGTCAGCCACCTGAAGTCCGACGACCTGGCCCGGCTCCAGCAGATGTACCCGCAGACCCGCTTCCGGGCCCGTATCGGCACCCGGCTGTGGCTCGGCGACCACGACGCCACCCAGTACCGCGGGGCGGTCCTGGACGTCACGCGCGTCTCCAAGGGCGACCGCTTCGGCTACCGCCAGCAGAAGACGGCCGGTGACGGCTACCTCGTCGTCGTGGCCGGCGGCACCTCGCACGGCGTCGGCCTGGAGGCGCCCAAGGCGCTGCACGGGATGATGCCGCGGGCCAAGGGCGTCGCCCGCGCGGGCCTGGCGACCATGAACCGCAACCTCTCGCCCTTCGTCTGGGCGGGCAAGCAGCGCTGGTTCGCGGAGCCCCCGCATATGCAGGTCTCGATCCTCTTCGTGCCGAACGACGCCCCCGCCCCGCAGGTCGGCGACGAGCTGGTGGCCCATCTGCGGCACACCACCACCCAGTTCGACCGGTTGCTCGATCACTGATCCACCCCCGTGGTGACCGGCCCGGAGCGGCGGCTAGGCCGTGCCGCCGCTCCCGGTGCCCCATTGGACCCGCATGGCCTCCGGACGTTCCTCGGTCCGACCGGCCCCGCGTGCCGTGCCGAGGACGAACGCGTCCGGCGCTCCGTCCAGCACTCCACCGGACGGGTCGTCCGAACCGTCCCGCCGTATGACGTCGCGGTCGGGCCTGAGGACGTCGCGCACCACCATCACGCACAGGTACAGCGTCCCCAGCAGGTGCAGCACGATCGCCAGCTGGTAGCCCTCCGGCGGCAGCCCCTGGTGCTTGTCGCCGTCGCCCGTGTACGCCAGGTGGAACCAGATGGCGAGGAAGTACAGCACCTCGCAGGTCTGCCAGATCAGGAAGTCCCGCCACTTCGGCCGGGCGAGCACCACCAGCGGGATCAGCCACAGCACGTACTGCGGCGAATAGACCTTGTTGGTGAGGACGAACAGCGCCACCACGAGGAAGACCAGCTGGGCGAAGCGCGGGCGCCGCGGCGCGTACAGGCAGAGGGCGCCCAGGGCCAGCGCGCCCAAGGCCATCAGCACCGTCGCATAGGTGTTGACGTCCTCCAGCGGGTCCCCCGTGCGCTGGGAGACGAGCAGCCAGAGCGACCCGTAGTCGACCGGGCGTTCCTGGCTGAAGGTGTAGAACTTCGCCCAGCCGGTCCTGATGGGGGCGGTCGGCCCGTCGATCACCAGCATCAGCGGGACGTTCACCACCAGCCAGGCGATGACGGCCGCGGACACCGAGGTCCTGAACTCCTTCCACCGCCCGGCCCGCCAGCACAGGAGGAACAGCGGCCACAGCAGCAGCACCGGATACAACTTGGCCGCCGCCGCCAGACCGATGAGCAGCCCCGCCGTCCCGGCCCGGCCCCGGGACCAGGCGAGCATCGCGCCGGCGGTCAGCGCCACCGCGAACAGGTCCCAGTTGATGGTGGCCGTCAGCGCGAAGGCGGGGGCGAGAGCGACCAGCAGTCCGTCCCAGGGCCGTCGCCGGTGCGTCCTGGCCGTGCAGTACGCGATCACGACGGCGCAGACGAGCAGCATCCCCGCGTTCACGAACCAGTAGAGCTGCGCCTCGTGCTTCGAACTGCCGCCAGGTGTCAGCAGGGCGGCGACCTCCATGAAGAGCCCGGTGAGGACCGGATACTCCAGGTAGTCCATGTCCCCCGCGGAGCGCGGGATCTCGTCCAGGTACGGGATGAGGCCCTGGTCGAAGCCGCGTCCCGCGAACAGGTGCGGGATGTCGGAGTAGCAGGCGTGCGTGTACTGGGTCGTGGCACCGAAGAACCAGCCGTGGTTGTAGCACGGGAGCTTCTGCACCATGCCCAGTGCGAACATCCCGATCATCACCAGCACGATCACCCGCACCGGCGTGCGCCACCCGCCGGGCAGCGCACGCCGCCCGGCCGGGCCGCCGACGAGCTCGCTGCCGGCCGCGGCCACCTTGTCCTCCTGGGTGGGCCGCACCAGTCGGCCGTCCCGCACGCTCCTCATGCGCCCATCCTGCCGTACGGGCCGGGGGCCCGCCCGAACCCGGGGACATGCTGTGGACAAGGCGGCGCTTGTGGAAAAACCGGGGGCCCTCCCGGGTGAACGGGAGGGCCCCGAGGCCGACGGACGCGTCACCGCGCCCTGTGCTCAGCCGAACGGTCCGCCGAAGAGGCCGCCGCCCTGGCGCCGGTTCTGGCCCGGCGGCCCCTGGTCGTCACCGGTGTCCCCGTCCTGGCCGCCGGGCCCGCCGGGTTCACCTCCCGTGGTGCCCTCCGGACCGCCGCCCGGTCCGCCGTCGCCGTCCTTGTGCCCGTGGTCACCGAGCCGGCAGTGCGCGTCCAGCAGCCCGCAGGACTTGCTGGGCTTCGGCGACGGGGACGGAGGCGCCGACGGCGACGGGACCGCGGACTCCGAGGGAGAGGCGGAGGGCGACGCCGAGGGCGCCGGGACGGGGGAGGGGCTGGCGCCGTCGCCGAAGATCTTCTCCCCGATGGGCTGCGGCGGGTCGAACTGCCGCACCGGAGTGCCCTTGAGGGCCTTGCCCATGTAGTCGGACCAGATCTCCGCCGGGAACGACGCGCCGTGGATCGTGGGCTTCCCGCCCACTCCCCGCATCGACAGGAACTCCTGGTTCTTGGCGTTGGGATTGACGCGGTACATGCCGATGGCCGTGGAGAGCTGCGGCGTATAGCCCGCGAACCACGCCGAGCGGTTCCCGTCCGTCGTACCCGTCTTCCCGGCCACCGGCCGGGCGCCGAGCTTCGCCGCCGTACCGGTGCCCGCCTCGACAACCGTCTTCAGCACGTCGGTGACGTTGTTCGCGACATTGGCGCTGAACGCCTGGGTGCTCCGCTTCTCGTGGCGGAACGCCGGCTTGCCGTTCTTCTCCACCTTCTCGACCGAGTACGGGTCGATCTGCCGGCCGCTGTCCGCGAAGGTCGCGTAGGCACCCGCGAGCCGGATCGCGCTGGGCGCGGAGGTGCCCAGGGAGAAGGTCGGCGTGATCGAGGCGAGCTGCTCCTTGTCCAGCCCGGCGGCCAGGGCCGCCTCCCGGACGAGGTCCGTGCCGACGTCCATGCCGAGCTGGATGTAGGGGGTGTTCACGGAGAACTGCATGGCCGTGCGGAGGCTGATGAGGCCCTTGTCCTCGTCACCGTCGTTCTTCTGGTGCCATTCCCCGCCGTCCTGGTCGTGCCAGACGGATCCGTTGTACATCCGCAGGGTCAGCTTGTTGTCGCCGTTGTAGATGCTCTCCGGCGAGACGAGCGTGCGCTGGGTGTCGCTCTGCTGCGCCCCGAGGGTGGGATTCCGCTTGCCGTGGGTCATGGCCGCGGCCAGGACGAACGGCTTGAACGTCGACCCCACCTGGACGCCGGTGTAGTCGGCGTTGTTGGTGAAGTGGGTGAGGGCGTTCTCGCCGCCGTAGATGGCGACGATCCTCCCGGTGCCCGGTTCGACCGAGGCCCCGCCGAACTGCACGTACTTGTCGACGTCCCGCATATCGGGCTTCAGGTTCGCCTTGCGCACGGCCTCGACCGACTTCGACAGGGCGTTGATCTTTTTCCGGTTGAAGGTGGTGTAGATCTGATAGCCGCCCTTGTCCAACTCACCCTTGCTGATCGTGGAATGGGCGGTGATGTAGTTGTCGGCGAGGTCCGTGAGGTAGCCGATCTGACCGGCGCGGTTGGTGGCGGGCTTCGGCTTCTGCGGCTGCGGGAAGCCCTGGCCGACCCACTTGTCCCGCTCGGCCGGCTCCATGTGGCCCACCTGCACCTCACGGTCCAGCGTCCACTTCCACCGGTCCATGGCCCGCTTGGTGTTCTTCTCCGGCGTCGCGGCCGGCCCCTGGCCCCCGTACGGGTCGTACAGGTTCGGCCCGTTCAGCGTCGCCGCCAGATAGGCGCTCTCGCTCGGCGTCAGGTCCGAGCAGTCCTTGTCGTAGTAGGCGCGCGCCGCGGCCTGGATCCCGTAGGCCCCCCGGCCGTAGTAGGCGGTGTTGAGGTAACCGGCGAGGATGTCGTGCTTGTCCTGGGTGGCACCCACCTTGACCGAGATCAGCAGCTCGGTGGCCTTGCGCTTGAGCGTCTGCTCCTGGCTCAGATAGGTGTTCTTGACGAACTGCTGGGTGATCGTCGAACCGCTCTGCGTCTCGCCGCCCTGTGCCATCTTCACGACCGCCCGGGCGATGCCCATCGGGTCGACGCCCCAGTCCTTGTAGAAGCTGGCGTTCTCGGCCGAGATCACCGCGTTCTGCATCGACTTGGGGATCTGGGAGATCGGCACGATCTGCCGGTTGAGACTGCCACCGCCGGCGACGACCATCTGCTTGCCGTCGGACCAGTAGTAGACGTTCTTCTGCACCTTCGAGGCCAGCTGGGCGCTCGGCACCTGCACCACGGCCAGAGCCACGCCCACCGTGCCAACGATCAGCCCGGTGAACGACGCGAAGGCGCCCGCGACCAGCCGCCAGGACGGGACCCAGCGCCGCCAGCCGTCCCGGCCCGCCCGCGGATAGTCGACCAACCGCTTCCTGCCCGGCCGCCCGCCCTCCCGCCGGGAGCGGCCCGCGCCCCCGGCTCCGGGGCCGGGAGGGCGTCTGCGGCCTCCACCCCCACCGCCGCGCCGGTCCGCGCGCCGGGCTTCGGCCCGGCCCCCGTACCGGGGTTCCTCGGCCCGGCTCCGGCCGGGCAGGGCGGGACCGCTACGTGGTGCGGCGCGGCGGCCGGGCGGCGGCTGCTGCGCCGCCCGCCGGGCCGCGGCTCGTCCGCCGCCCTGCGGCTGGGGCGGCTTACGGCGATGCTCGCTCATCGAACGACTACTTCCTCGGGCAGGCGCTATCGCCTGGAAGCGGCAGGTGGCTTGCGTTCCCCCCGGTGCGAACCGGCCCCCTGAACGGCCGGGCGCACTGCATCCGGGACGAGGACGCCGAAGGGTGTCACCCGGTTCCCGGTGGTCTGCATGGCGCACAGAGTACGCACGGTCAAATCCCGACTACTGGGGATGTTCACTCCAATTCAGGCCGCCCGTGTCCCACGAACCGGTGATGTGACCTCGTTCACCGTTCCTCCTCTTGTCGACTCAGGACGCTCGCTCTATCGTCTGGATGTATCGAGTCGATACATCAGCTCGGCATAAGGGACCAGTAAAGACGCGGGAGCAAAGGACTAGGCTGTGGGGGACAAGGAGGCGAAACATGAGCAGACGCTCCGGCATCCTCGAGTTCGCCGTCCTCGGCCTGCTACGCGAGTCCCCGATGCACGGCTACGAGCTGCGCAAACGACTGAACACCTCGCTCGGGGTGTTCAGGGCGTTCAGCTACGGCACTCTCTACCCCTGCCTGAAGGCCCTGGTGGCCAACGGCTGGCTGGTGGAGGAGCCCGGGAGTGCTCCCGACGACGCGAAAGCGGCGTCCCTGGCCGGACGGCGGGCGAAGATCGTCTACCGGCTGACGGCAGAGGGCAAAGAGCACTTCGAGGAATTGCTCGCGCACACCGGTCCGGACACATGGGAGGACGAGCACTTCGCCGCCCGCTTCGCGTTCTTCGGACAGACCTCGCGGGACGTACGGATGCGGGTCCTGGAAGGGCGCCGCAGCCGGCTGGAGGAGCGTCTGGAGAAGATGCGCGCTTCCCTGGCCCGCTCCCGGGAGCGCGAGCGACTGGACAGCTACACCCTCGAACTCCAGCGCCACGGGATGGAATCCGTGGAACGCGAGGTGCGCTGGCTGAACGAGCTGATCGAGAGCGAGCGGGCCGGGCGTGACAAACGCACCGGTCCGGACCAGTGAGCCCTGCACACAGCAGGGCTTCGTCGAGAACGAACAGGGAGCAACCGGAATGGGTTCGGTTCGCGTAGCCATCGTCGGCGTGGGCAACTGCGCCGCCTCGCTGGTGCAGGGCGTCGAGTACTACAAGGACGCCGACCCGAACGGTCGCGTGCCGGGTCTGATGCACGTGCAGTTCGGCGACTACCACGTGCGGGACATCGAGTTCGTGGCCGCTTTCGACGTGGACGCCAAGAAGGTCGGTCTCGACCTCGCGGACGCCATCGGCGCCAGCGAGAACAACACGATCAAGATCTGCGACGTGCCCGCCTCCGGCGTCACCGTGCAGCGCGGCCACACCCTGGACGGCCTCGGCAAGTACTACCGCGAGACCATCGAGGAGTCCCCCGAGGCCCCGGTCGACGTGGTCCAGATCCTCAAGGACCGTCAGGTCGACGTCCTCGTCTGCTACCTGCCGGTCGGCTCCGAGGCCGCCGCCAAGTTCTACGCGCAGTGCGCCATCGACGCCAAGGTCGCGTTCGTCAACGCCCTCCCGGTCTTCATCGCCGGCACCAAGGAGTGGGCCGACAAGTTCACCGAGGCCGGTGTCCCGATCGTCGGTGACGACATCAAGTCGCAGGTGGGCGCCACCATCACGCACCGTGTGATGGCCAAGCTGTTCGAGGACCGGGGCGTCATCCTGGACCGCACGATGCAGCTGAACGTCGGCGGCAACATGGACTTCAAGAACATGCTCGAGCGCGAGCGCCTGGAGTCCAAGAAGATCTCCAAGACGCAGGCCGTCACCTCCCAGATCCCCGACCGCGAGCTCGGCGAGAAGAACGTCCACATCGGCCCGTCCGACTACGTGGCCTGGCTGGACGACCGCAAGTGGGCGTACGTCCGCCTCGAGGGCCGCGCCTTCGGTGACGTCCCGCTGAACCTGGAGTACAAGCTGGAGGTCTGGGACTCCCCGAACTCCGCCGGAGTCATCATCGACGCGCTCCGCGCCGCGAAGATCGCCAAGGACCGCGGCATCGGCGGCCCGATCCTGTCCGCCTCCTCGTACTTCATGAAGTCGCCGCCGGTGCAGTACTTCGACGACGAGGCGCGCGACAACGTCGAGAAGTTCATCAAGGGCGACGTCGAGCGCTGACGTCCGCACCACACAGGCCCTCGGAGGGAATCCCCCCGAGGGCCTGCCCCATGTGTGAGGCTGTGCGCCATGCCTGTTGTGCGTGATCTCCGCATCCTGCTCCAACTGCGCGATTTCCGCCGCCTGCTGACGGTACGACTCCTCTCCCAGGCCGCCGACGGCGTCTATCAGGTCGCCCTCGCCGCATATGTCGTCTTCTCCCCCGAGAAACAGACGTCCCCCGCCGCCATCGCCTCCGCCATGGCCGTCCTGCTGCTGCCCTACTCGCTGCTGGGACCCTTCACCGGCGTGCTGCTGGACCGCTGGCGCCGCCGCCAGGTGCTGCTCCACGGCAATCTGGCACGCTCCGTGCTGGCCGTCGGCACCGCCGTGCTCATGCTCGGCGAGGTACCCGACGCGATCTTCTACGTCTCCGCCCTCTCCGTCACGGCCGTCAACCGCTTCGTCCTGGCCGGGCTCTCCGCCTCTCTGCCCCACGTGGTGGACAGCCGCGAGCGCCTGGTGATGGCCAACTCGCTCTCCCCGACGGCCGGCACCCTCGCGGCCACCGCCGGCGGCGGCATCGCCTTCGCGGTACGCCTCGCGGCCCCCGACGGAAGCGCCTCCGACGCCCTCGTCGTCCTCGTCGGCGCCACGCTCTACCTCTGTGCGGGGCTCAGCGCCCTGCGCATGCCCCCCGCCCTGCTGGGCCCCGACTCCTCCGGCTCCCTGCTCACACTCCGTACGGCGGTGGGGGTGACCATGCGGGGCCTGGTGGCCGGACTGCGCCATCTGGCCCATCGCCGCCCCGCCGCGCGCGCACTGGCGGCGATGACCCTGATGCGCTTCTGCTACGGCGCCCTCACCGTCACCCTGCTCATGCTGTGCCGCTACGCCTGGACGGACACCGACGCGGCCGGACTGGCCCTGCTGGGGCTCGCGGTGGGCGTCTCCGGGGCCGGGTTCTTCGCGGCGGCACTGATCACCCCATGGGCGGTCGGCAGGTTCGGCCGGCTTGGCTGGATCGTCGTCTGCGCCCTCGGCGCGGCCGTCCTCGAACCCGCCCTCGGCCTGCCCTTCGAACCCACGCCGATGCTGATCGCCGCCTTCGTCCTGGGCCTCGTCACCCAGGGCGCCAAGATCTCGACGGACACGGTCGTCCAGGCCTCGGTCGACGACGCCTTCCGGGGCCGGGTGTTCGCGCTCTACGACGTCCTGTTCAACGTCGCCTTCGTGGGAGCCGCCGCCGTGGCCGCACTGATGCTGCCGCGTGACGGCCGGTCGGTCGCCCTGGTCGTCACCGTCGCCGTGCTCTATGCGGTGACGGCCGCCGCACTGGCGGCCGGGGGCTCGGTTTCACGTGAAACATCGACGCCGGAGAGTGGAACCGGGCGCACCGACGACCCTCCACGTTTCACGTGAAACCGTCACGGGCCGCGATCAGCTCTGCGCGGCCCACCACTCCTTGAGGGCGGCGACCGCCGCGTCGTGCCCCATGGGCCCGTGCTCCAGCCGCAGATCCAGCATGTGCTGGTACGCCTTGCCGACCTGGGGACCGGGGGTAATGCCCAGGATCTGCATGATCTCGTTGCCGTCCAGGTCCGGACGGATCGAGTCCATCTCCTCCTTCTGCCGAAGGTCGGCAATGCGCTCCTCCAGCCCGTCGTACGCCTGGGAGAGCGCCTGAGCCTTGCGCTTGTTCCGCGTCGTGCAGTCGGAGCGGGTGAGCTTGTGCAGCCGGTCGAGCAGGTGCCCGGCGTCCCGGACGTAGCGGCGGACGGCAGAGTCCGTCCACTCGCCCGTGCCGTAGCCGTGGAAGCGCAGGTGCAGCTCGACGAGGCGCGAGACGTCCTTCACCTGCTCGTTGGGGTACTTGAGCTTGATCATCCGCGACTTGGTCATCTTCGCGCCAACCACCTCGTGGTGGTGGAAGGAGACCCGTCCGTCGCCCTCGAACCGGCGCGTCTTCGGCTTCCCGATGTCGTGCAGCAGAGCCGCCAGGCGCAGGATGAGGTCGGGGCCGCCACCCGGCTGGTCCCGCGGGGCCTCCAGGGCGATGGCCTGGTCGAGGACGGTGAGCGAGTGCTCGTACACGTCCTTGTGCCGGTGGTGCTCGTCGCGCTCCAGGCGCAGGGCCGGAAGCTCCGGCAGCACCAGGGCGGCCAGACCGGTGCCGACCATGAGCCGGAGCCCCTTGCGGGGGTGGTCGGAGAGGACGAGCTTGTTGAGCTCGTCCCGGACCCGCTCGACGGAGACGATCTCCAGCCGCCCCGCCATCTCCGTCATCGCGGTGACCACCTCGGGCGCCACCTCGAAGTCGAGCTGGGCGGCGAAGCGCGCGGCACGCATCATCCGCAGCGGGTCGTCGGAGAAGGACTCCTCCGGGGTGCCGGGCGTGCGCAGGATCCGCGCGGCCAGGTCCTCCAGGCCGTTGTGCGGGTCGATGAACTCCTTCTCCGGGAGCGCCACGGCCATGGCGTTCACGGTGAAGTCGCGGCGGACCAGGTCCTGCTCGATGGAGTCGCCGTAGGAGACCTCCGGCTTGCGGGAGGTCCGGTCGTACGCCTCCGACCGGTAAGTCGTGATTTCAAGATCAAATCCGGACTTGCGGCAGCCGACGGTCCCGAAGGCGATGCCGACCTCCCAGACCGTGTCCGCCCAGGGCCGGACGATCTTCAGCACGTCGTCGGGCCGGGCGTCGGTGGTGAAGTCCAGGTCGTTGCCGAGACGGCCGAGCAGCGCGTCCCGTACCGATCCCCCGACCAGGGCGAGGGTGAACCCGGCCGCGCGGAATCGCTGGGCGAGGTCGTCGGCCACGGGGGATACCCGCAGGAGCTCGCTCACGGCGCGGCGCTGCACCTGGCTGAGTTCGTTCGTCGGCACGGAGTGGCTGTTGTTGGCGTTCGGCACAACAGAAGAGGGTACGTGGCCGGGCGGCCATAGCCGTCCTCTATCGGCGGAGCGGTGTGAGGACCGTCATAAACCGCCACAGCCTGGGCATCGACCCGCTTCGGTGATCTTGGGCCCCGGTCCGCAGCACTTCGGCACGGCGCGTCTCGTTACCATTCGTGGACGCACATCCGACGACCACTGACGACGACGAGGGACGGGCGAGCGCGTGGCCGAGGCGGCAGAGTTCCAGGAGACGTTCCGGGGGACAGCGCCTCCTGCCACTTTCCCGCGGTTCCGGACCGTCGTGACCCTGCTCGCCGTGCTGCTGGTGTTCCTGGGCGTGACCCAGCTGCCGAACGCTCCTGCGGCCCACGCGGACGGCACGGGCTCCCGGACGGTCTCGGTCTCCGTCGATTCACTGACGCCCGTCGCCCCGACGCAGAACGACAAGATCACGATTTCCGGCACGGTCACCAACAAGGGCCGGTCGACGGTCAACGCGGGGCGCATCGGCCTACGGGTCGGGCCACTGCTCACGACGCGCAGCGAGATCGACGACATCGGCGACCGGACCGCCTTCTCCCCGGGCACCGACGGCGCCGAGCTGAGCGGCCACACGCAGAAGATCGGGAAGCTGCAGCCGGGCATCAGCCGTGAATTCACGCTGACCGTTCCCGCCAAGGACCTCAACCTCGACCGGGACGGCGTCTACCCGCTGGGCGTCTCGTTCTCCGGGCAGACCACCGACCAGCCCTACGAACGGGTGCTCGGCATCCGCCGGACCCTGCTGCCGTGGCAGCCGTCCGGCACCGACGGGAAGAAGACGCAGGTCACCTTCCTCTGGCCGCTGATCTCCAGCACCCACCTCACGGCCAGGACCGAGTCCGACCAGCAGCAGACGCCGATCTTCCCCAATGACGACCTCGCGGCCGAGCTGGCCCCGGGCGGCCGTCTCCAGCAGCTGGTCGCACTGGGCAAGAACCTCCCGGTCACCTGGGTGATCGACCCCGACCTGCTGGCCACCGTCGAGGCGATGACGAAGAGCTACCGGGTCGCCGGGCCCGACGGGAAGGACACCCCGGGGCGGGGCCAGGCGGTCGCCAATCAGTGGCTCGGCCAGCTCCAGAAGGCGGTGGACGGCAAGGAGGTCGTCGCCCTGCCCTTCGGCGACCCCGACCTCGCCTCGCTCGCCCACCACGGAGGCGCTCTCAGCCACCTCCAGTCGGCCACCGAACTCGCGGCCACGACCGTGGACACCATCCTCCATGTGAAGCCGCGCACGGACTTCGCCTGGCCGGTCGACGGGGCCGTCGATCCCTCCATCGTCGGCGTCGCCACCTCGGCCGGCGCCCACAACATCATCGCCCGCAGCGACAGCCTCCGGGAGCCGGACGGCTCCCCCTACGCCCCCACGGCGGCCCGCCCGATCGGCGGGGGGAACACGGCCGTCGTCGCCGACGCACGCCTCTCCACGGCCTTCGAGGGCGACCTGACGCGTGCGGGCGAGACCTCGCTCGCGGTCCAGCAGTTCCTGGCCCAGAGCCTGATGATCAACAAGCAGGCGCCGGAGAACGAGCGCAGCATCGTCGTGGCCCCGCAGCGCATGCCCTCCACCAGCCAGGCCCAGGCGATGGCCACGGCACTGGGCGGCCTGTCCGCCGGGCGCTGGACCCAGCCGCTCGCCGACCTGGGGGACGCAGCCAAGGCCAAGCCGGACCCCGCGGCCAGCCGGCGGGTGCCCGGCCCCGGCTCGTACCCGGATGCCCTCCGGGCCCAGGAACTGCCCAAGGAAGCCTTCGAGGCCATCAGGGAGACCCAGAAAGGCCTGTCCTCCTTCAAGACGATCCTGACGTCCCCGGACCGGGTGGTCATCCCCTTCGGCAGCGCGATCATGCGGGAGATGTCGACCTCGTGGCGCGGCAACCCAGCCGGCGCGGCCGAGTTCCGCACGGCGGTGGACTCGTACCTCGACACCCTCCGCAATCAGGTCAGCCTGGTGAAGAAGTCCGATCCGACCCTCTCCGGGCGCAGCGCGGTCCTCCCCGTGACGGTGAAGAACGGCCTCCTTCAGGGCATCGACGGTCTGTACCTTCAGCTGGAGTCCAGCCAGCCCAACCGCCTCAAGGTCACGGACAAGCAGCCGGTCAAGATCGACGGTGGACACAGCCAGTCGGTGAAGTTCGAGACGCGGGCGTACGCCAACGGTCCGGTAAAGGTGACGGCACAGCTCTACACCGCCGACGGCCAGCGGATCGGCAAGGAGATGGACTTCACTGTGCATGTCACGTCCATCACCCCTATGGTGCTGCTGGTCATCGCCGGTGGTGTCCTCCTCCTGGTCCTCGCGGGGCTCCGCATCTACCTCAAGCGCAAGCGGTCGGGTAAGCCCGACAGCGCCGGGAACGGGCCGGAAGCCGATGGCGAGGGCCCCTCGGACGACGGCGGGAACAACGGCGACGAGCCCGAGCGGCCGGGCGATCAAGCTGCGGACACCGGAGCGCGGAGCGGTGACCCCTCCCGCCCGGGTGAGAAAGTGGAACGTTGACGTGTCGTGGGGCCGGTCGGCCGCTGACGGATGAGGTGGGCTAGCGATGAACGCGCCGTACGACGGTGACCGCGGTCGGGGCGCGGGAGGTGACCGACGGGACCAGTACCCGCCGGCACCGCCCGGTGCCCAGGAGCCGCCGCAGCCGGGTCCGTACGCCCCTGATCCGTATCTGGGGGACCCCTACACCGGCCGGCTGCCCGCCGACGACGGCGCGGCACAGCAGGGCGGCCCCCACCTCCCCCCGCCACCCCCTCCCGCCCACCCGCAGCAGCACGGTCACCAGCAGCAGACCTGGCCCCCCGCGCCGGAGACCGGCGGGCCGTCCTACGCGTACGGCGACAACGACGCGACCCAGCTCATCGGCGCGGACGGCTTCCCGGACCGGACGACGACGCCCCCGCCGCCCCAGCGGGATGCCTTCGCGCACCTCTACCGTGACCAGCAGCAGCCCTACGAGCCGCCGCAGCGGCAGCCGGGGCAGCAGATCCCGGCGCCGGGCCAGTACCCGCCGCCGTCCGCGGCCGAGCACACACAGCCGATGGTGCCCGCCGTGGAGCCCCCGGCCGCCGAGCCTCTGGTGGAGCCGGAGCCCGTCCCCGCCGCCCCGGCGGCGAAGGGCGGCAAGGCGGCGGGGATGCTCAAGTCGAGCGCCCTGATGGCCGCGGGCACCATGGTGTCCCGGCTCCTCGGCTTCGCGAAGCAGGCCCTGATCGTTGCAGCCCTCGGCACCCAGGTACTGGCCGACACCTACACGGTGGCAAACCAGCTGCCGGCCATGGTCTTCTTCCTGACGATCGGCGGTGGCCTCAACTCCGTCTTCATCCCGCAGCTCGTGCGCTCCATGAAGGAGGACGCCGACGGCGGGGAGGCCTACGCGAACCGGCTGCTGACGCTGGTCGGCGTGATCCTCGGCGGCCTCACCCTGCTCACCGTGCTGGGCGCGGAGTACCTCGTTCCCTTGATGTCCAACAAGTTCGCCAACGAACCCGCCGCCAACTCGGTGACGGTCACCTTCGTCCGCTACTGCATGCCCACCATTTTCTTCATGGGCGTACACGTGGTGATGGGACAGATCCTCAACGCACGCGGCAAGTTCGGCGCGATGATGTGGACACCCGCCCTCAACAACATCGTCGTCATCGCCACCTTCGGCCTGTTCCTCTGGGTGTACGGCACGGCGGACAGCTCCGACCTTCAGCCCGGCACGATTCCGCCGGAGGGCATCCGGCTGCTGGGCATCGGCACCCTGCTCGGTCTGGTCGTCCAGGCCCTGGCGATGATCCCCTACCTGAGGGCGGCGGGATTCAAGATCCGACCGCGCTTCGACTGGCGCGGCCACGGACTCGGCAAGGCCGCGAAGCTCGCCAAGTGGACCATGCTGTTCGTGCTCGCCAACCAGGCGGGCAACTTGGTCGTCGTCCAGCTCGCCACCGCCGCCGGTACCGACGCCCGCCAAGGCGGCACTGGCATCACGGCCTACATCAACGCCCAGCTCATCTGGAACATGCCGCAGGCCATCCTCACCGTCTCGATCATGGCCGCCATGCTGCCGCGACTGTCGCGCTCGGCCGTCGACGGCGACACCAGCGCCGTCCGGGACGACATCTCGCAGGGCCTGCGCACCTCGGCCGTGGCCATCGTGCCCATCGCCTTCTCCTTCCTCGCCCTGGGCATCCCGATGTGCACCCTGCTCTTCGGGTCCGGCGGAATAGAGGGAGCCCGCTTCTTCGGTTACGCCCTCATGGGCTTCAGCCTCGGGCTGATCCCCTTCTCGGTGCAGTACGTCGTCCTCCGCGCCTTCTACGCCTACGAGGACACCCGCACCCCCTTCTACAACACGGTCATCGTCGCCGTGGTCAACGCCTCCTGCTCGGCGCTCAGCTACTTCCTCCTGCCCTCCCGCTGGGTTGTGGTCGGCATGGGCGTCTCCTACGGTCTGGCCTACGCCGTCGGTGTCGGTGTCGCATGGCGCAGGCTGCGCAACCGTCTCGGCGGCGACCTGGACGGCACCCGCGTGGTGCGTACGTACACCCGCCTCATCGGCGCGTGCATCCCCGCGACGCTCATCGGCGGAGCCATCGCCTACGGCATCGGCCAGGCCCTCGGCTACGGCATCGCCGGTTCGCTCGCCGCCCTGATCGGCGGCGGCGTGATGCTGCTCGCCGTCTTCTACATCGCCGCCAAACGCATGCGCGTGGAAGAGGTCACCGCCATGGTCGGCATGGTCCGCGGACGTCTGGGGCGCTGACCGGAGCACAACCATCACCCGTCGTCGTGTGTCGTGCAGGGCGAC
Organism: Streptomyces sp. I05A-00742; assembly: GCF_013055795.1. Lineage (GTDB taxonomy): Bacteria > Actinomycetota > Actinomycetes > Streptomycetales > Streptomycetaceae > Streptomyces. Next base: position 168,636 of record NZ_JABETO010000006.1, on the reverse strand, counting down.
GGAGTGTGGGCACAATTGTCTTGGCTGTGGACAGGGTGCAACGGACGGGGAGGCAGGAGCGACGGTGGCGGAACGGAGCACGGCTGCCGTCGACGTGGCAGACAGCAGCGACGCGCAGGACAAACCGTCGCTGACCGCCAAGGCGGACAAGGCCACGGCCGACGGCACGGAGACCGGGAACACCGAGGAGAGCGTCGTCGGTGCGCACCAGGACACCGAGCGCGCGGAGAGCGGAAGCAGCGCGCGCGGAGAGCGCTCGCCCGAACTGCACAGCGGTCACAAGCTCGCCAGAAGGTACCGCCTGGAGGAGTGCGTCACCCGTCTGGAGGGATTCAGCAGCTGGCGTGCTGTCGACGAGAAGCTCCGCCGGGCCGTCGGTGTGCACCTGCTGCCGGCCGACCACCCGCGGGCGCGCACGGTGCTCGCCGCAGCCCGCTCCGCAGCGCTGCTCGGTGACCCCCGCTTCGTTCAGGTCCTCGACGCCGTCGAGGAGGACGACCTCGTCTACGTCGTCCACGAGTGGCTGCCCGACGCCACCGAACTGACCTCCGTCCTCGCCGCCGGGCCCATGGAGCCGTTCGACGCCTACCAGCTCGTCAACCAGGTGTCCCAGGCCATGGCCGCCGCCCACCGCGAGGGCCTCGCCCATCTGCGCCTGGGCCCCGGTTCCGTGCTGCGCACCGGCTCGGGCCAGTACCGCATCCGCGGCCTGGCCGTGATGGCCGCGCTCCGCGGCATCACCTCCGACACCCCCCAGCGCACCGACACCGAGGCCATCGGCGCCCTGCTGTACGCCTCCCTCACCCAGCGCTGGCCCTACGAGGGCGACGCGCACGGGCTGGCCGGTTTGCCCAAGGGCGTCGGACTCATTGCTCCCGACCAGGTCCGGGCCGGCGTCCATCGCGGGCTCTCCCAGCTGGCGATGCGCGCGCTCGTCAACGACGGCGCCACCGCGTCCCGCCAGGAACCTCCGTGCACCACACCGGAGGAACTCTCCAAGGCGGTGGCGGCCATGCCGCGCATCCGCCCGCCGGAGACGCCGTTCTCCGGCGCACCGGTGTATACGCGGCCGCAGACGCGTGGTTACGGCCCCCAGGCCGTCCATCCCCCTGTTGTCCCGCCGCCACCGCTGCAGAGCCGTACCGGAACGGCCATCAAGTGGATCGTCTCTTCCCTGCTCATCGTCGCGCTCGGCCTGGGCAGCTGGCAGTTGGCGGACGCCCTGCTGAAGCACTCGGACTCGGATGACGACACCCAGCAGTCGCAGTCGGAGGACAAGACCAAGCAGAAGGTCGCAACCCACCGCCTGAGCATCCGTAATGCCGTGGAGTACGCGCCGGACGGAAAGCTCCAGCACCCGGACCAGGTGTCCAAGACGTACGACAAGCAGGACGGCACCGCCTGGCGATCGCTCTCCTTCAATGACCAGCTGGCTCCCCAGTCCTACAAAGAGGGCGTCGGCATCGTCTACGACCTCGGGAAGGAAGAGCAGCTCGCCAAGGCAGAGATCCGCATGCTGCTCTCCGGTGGGACGAAGCTCGCGCTCTACGCCGCCCACGGCCTGACGGCGAACGAGCCGCTGAGCGGCATGAAGAAGCTGGGCGAGGTCATGGAGAACGACAAGACCGCGAAGATCTCGCCCAAGGTGCCGGCCAAGACGCGTTACGTCCTGGTGTGGATCACCGCCATGCCGTACGGCGACTATGAGGAGTACAGCCGCGCCGGGCACAAACAAGGCATCAGTGACGTGCGTTTCTTCGGCCGCTGACGGAGAGACCCTCGGCCCCTACCCAGTCGATCCCCCTCCTCTCTAAGTTGGTCTCAACAACAGATCGCGCGCGAGACGGCGCTCTCAGGGCGGGGTGAGTGCAATCGCAGAGGACGGACGGCAGCAGTGGACACCGACGGGCAGCAGTGACAGCGAGCTGCTCGCCCTGCATGTCGCCGGTGACCCCGATGCCTTCAGCGAGATCGTGCGGCGCCACCGCGACCGGCTCTGGGCGGTCGCCCTCCGCACGCTCGGCGACCGGGAAGAAGCAGCGGACGCCGTGCAGGACGCTCTCGTCTCCGCCTACCGGGCGGCCCACACCTTTCGCGGCCAGTCGGCCGTCACCACGTGGCTCCACCGCATCACGGTGAACGCCTGCCTGGACCGGGCCCGCAAAGCCGCCGCGCGCCGCACGTCACCCCTCGCCGAGACCGAGAGGCTGGAGCACCTGCTGGAGCCCCACGAATCGGCGGCCGAGCCCGCGGAGCGCAGGGATCTTCATCAGGAGCTGCTGGGGGCCCTGGCCACGCTGCCGCCGGACCAGCGCGCCGTTCTCGTCCTGGTCGATATGCAGGGGTATCCCGTCGCCGAGGCCGCGGCCGTGCTGGACATTCCCGTCGGCACGGTGAAGAGCCGCTGCGCGAGAGCACGGGCGAGACTGCTGCCCATGCTCACCCATCTGCACCCCGGCGGCAGGGGTAGCCCTCGTACCGAGAGGGAAAGGAACCGGTCGCAGGGGACGTCCGTCCCACCACCGGCTGGACGGAGTGACGTGAACCCAGTGAAGGGCGGAGGTGGGCGAGCGTGACCTCGACGACCGGCGTGGACGGGCATCCGGAAGTCTCGGAGATCTCCGCACTCACCGAGGGGATCCTCTCTCCCGCGCGCAGCGCGGACCTGCGGGAGCATCTGGCGGACTGTGTGCTCTGCGATGACGTCCGCGCTTCCCTCGACGAGATCCGCGATCTGCTGGGCACCCTGCCCGGCCCTGTCAGGATGCCGGCGGATGTGGCCGGGCGGATCGACGCGGCTCTCGCGGCCGAGGCGCTGCTCGACGCGACGACCCCCCAGGAAGCGGTCGTCACCGTTTCACGTGAAACCACAGCACGTGAAACCACGGCGGTCATCACAGGGCACGTTTCACGTGAAACACCGCCCGAGCCGCTGCGGGAGGCCGAGACCTCCGTTTCACGTGAAACACCGTCCATGAATCGCCCCGCCGGGCATCCCCGTGGAGCGACCGGGCCGGGCCGTCGGACCCCGTCGGCCGGGGGCCGGAAGTCCCTCCGGAATCGCCGTTGGTCCCGGACCCTCCTCAGTACGGCCTGCGCCGCTGCTGCTCTCGGCGTGGGCACCCTTCTCCTCCAGAGCGGAGACGGTGAAGACAGCGCCCCTTCCCGGGCGGACCGCCCGAGCCCGTCCGCAGTCGCCGTGATGGAACTCAAGACACGCGTGCACGACGTCCTGACCAACCTCAAGCCGGCCGAGACCCGGGGAATGCGCGCCCAGGAGAGCACCGAGACGTTCCAGGGCTCGGACACCACCGCCCCGAACTGTGTGCAGCGGGGCATCGGCCGCCCGGAGGCGGCTCTCGCGGTTCGGCAGGAGCGCTTCACCGGTACGGAGACCTATCTGGTGATCTATCCGCACTCCGGCGACGACACGCTCGTTGACGTCTATGTCGTCGCGGCGGACTGTGTCGTCACTTCCCCCGGCACCCCGGGAAAGGTCCTGGTGAACGAGACGGTCTCGCGGTCCTGAACCGTCTCTCCGACCGCTGCGATGCCCTCGGGGGAATGCTCGCCCCGTAGGATCCGTTGGGTGGGGTGAGACCCAGCAAGCACCCAGTCAGCAGTCGGCAGAGACAAGGAAGACACCCGTGAGCGACGTCCGCAACGTGATCATTATTGGCTCCGGGCCCGCGGGCTACACGGCCGCGCTCTACACCGCCCGTGCCTCTCTGAAGCCGCTGGTCTTCGAAGGCGCAGTGACCGCCGGTGGCGCGCTCATGAACACCACCGACGTGGAGAACTTCCCCGGCTTCCGCGACGGAATCATGGGCCCGGACCTCATGGACAACATGCGGGCCCAGGCCGAGCGGTTCGGCGCCGAGCTGATCCCGGACGACATCACGGCCGTCGACCTCAGCGACGAGATCAAGACCGTCACGGACTCCGCGGGTACTGTGCACCGCGCCAAGGCCGTGATCGTGACCACCGGCTCCCAGCACCGCAAGCTCGGTCTGCCCCGCGAGGACGAGCTGTCCGGCCGCGGTGTGTCGTGGTGCGCCACCTGCGACGGGTTCTTCTTCAAGGACCAGGACATCGCCGTGGTCGGTGGCGGTGACACCGCCATGGAGGAGGCCACCTTCCTCTCGCGCTTCGCCAAGTCCGTCACCGTTATCCACCGCCGTGACGCCCTGCGCGCCAGCAAGGCCATGCAGGAGCGCGCCTTCGCCGACCCGAAGATCTCCTTCATCTGGGACAGCGAGGTGGCCGAGATCCAGGGCGACGCCAAGCTCTCCGGGCTGACCCTGCGCAACCTCAAGACCGGTGAGTCGTCCGAGCTCCCGGTGACGGGTCTCTTCATCGCCATCGGCCACGACCCCCGCACCGAGCTCTTCAAGGGCCAGCTGGAGCTGGACGACGAGGGCTACCTCAAGGTCGACGCGCCCTCCACCCGCACCAACCTCACGGGCGTCTTCGCCGCCGGCGATGTCGTGGACCACACCTACCGTCAGGCGATCACCGCGGCCGGCACCGGCTGCTCCGCCGCCCTCGACGCGGAACGCTTCCTCGCCGCCCTCGGCGACGGCGAGAACCTCCGCGAGCCCGAGCAGAGCGCCTGACACCCCCCGCCCCCACAGAGAAAAGAACCAAGGAGACCGCAATGGCTCTCAAGGCCGTGACCGACGCGTCCTTCGACGAGGACGTCCTCAAGAGCGACAAGCCCGTGCTGGTGGACTTCTGGGCCGACTGGTGCGGCCCCTGCCGCCAGATCGCCCCCTCGCTCGAGGCCATCGCCGCCGAGCACGGCGACAAGATCGAGATCGTCAAGCTGAACATCGACCAGAATCCCTCGACCGCGGCCAAGTACGGCGTCATGTCGATCCCGACCCTCAACGTCTACCAAGGCGGCGAGGTCGTGAAGACCATTGTGGGTGCCAAGCCGAAGGCCGCCCTCGAGCGCGACCTGGACCCCTTCATCTCCGCCAAGTAACGCGGCACGGTTTCACGTGAAACGGGGTCCGTCTCCTTCGGGAGACGGACCCCGTTCCGCTTCCACTACAGCGGTCGCAGCGCCGGTTCCTTCTGGACCGCGCCGAGCAACCGGTCCAGCGCCAGCTCCACGTCCTCCTTCCAGGACAACGCGGACCGCAGCTCCAACCGGAGCCGGGGATAGCGCGGATGGTGGCGCACGGTCTTGAAACCCACCGCCAGCAGGTGATCGGCCGGCAGCACACACGCCGGCTCCTTCCAGCGTGCGTCACCGAATGCCTCGATGGCCTTGAACCCCCGCCTGAGCACATCCTTGGCGACCGTCTGGACCATCACCCGCCCCAGGCCCTGCCCTTGGAAGCGCGGCATCAGCCACGCGGTCATGAGCTGCACCGCATCGGCGGCCACAGGACTGGTGGGAAACGCCGTCGCCCGGGGGACATAGGCCGGGGGCGCGTAGAGAACGAAGCCCGCCGGTTCGTCGTCGACGTAGACAACCCGGCCGCACGAGCCCCACTCCAGGAGCACAGCCGAGATCCACGCCTCCTTCTCCAGCTCGGGACGGCCCGCTCTCAGTGCGGCTTCGCCACTGACAGGGTCCAGCTCCCAGAAGACGCAGGCGCGGCAGCGCTTGGGAAGGTCCGGCAGATTGTCCAGAGTGAGCGGTACGAGCCGACGCCCCATGGAGCCAGTTCCTCACTTCCTGCACGTGCCGCGTCGCGGGCGGCGCTCAGCACACGGCGCTCCCTGAGCAGACCGCCGACGAAACCGCCGACCGCGCCCAGGCCCAGGCCTGTCGCCACCAGTCCGGTCCGGCTCACCGTTCGCATGGCCTCGCCCCTCCGTCAACTGCGCCAGCATGTCCGACGTGGTTGTGCCATACCTCAACGCATCGTATCCATCGGCGGTTTGGGCCAACAGCCGAGAAAGGCAAAGGGGCGGGTCGTGTTCCACGTGAAACACCGTGTTTCCCGTGGAACGCAGCCCGCCCCGAGGAGGAGCCCTGCCCAGAACTCCTACGCGTCCGCTTCCTCATCCTGGTCGTCCGAGAGCTTCTGCTCCAGCACGCCACCCTCACCCGGAGCGAGCGAGCTGAGGATCCGCTCCAGATCGTCGATCGAGGCGAATTCGACGACGATCTTTCCCTTCTTCTGCCCGAGGTCCACCTTCACCCGGGTCTCGAAGCGATCGGACAGCCGTGCCGCGAGGTCACTGAGCGCCGGGGACACCCGGGCTCCGGCACGGGGGCTCTTGGCCTTCCCGGACTTCTTCGTCCGGGACCCCATCAGCTGGACGATCTCTTCCACCGAGCGGACCGAAAGGCCCTCCCGCACGATGCGGAGGGCAAGCTTCTCCTGCTCCTCGGTGTCGTCCACCGGGAGCAGCGCCCGGCCGTGACCCGCCGAAAGCACTCCCGAGGCGAGCTTGAGCTGCACTTCGGGGGAGAGCTTCAGCAGCCGCAGCGTGTTGGAGACCTGGGAACGCGAACGCCCGATGCGGTCCGCCAGTTCGTCATGGGTGCAGGAGAAGTCCTTGAGCAACTGGTCGTAGGCCGCGGCCTCTTCCAGTGGGTTGAGCTGAGCCCGGTGAAGGTTCTCCAGCAGTGCGTCCAGGAGAAGCTTGTCGTCCTCCGTTGCCCGGACGATGGCGGGAATCTTCTCCAGGCCGGCCTCACGGCAGGCGCGCCAGCGGCGCTCGCCCATGATGAGCTCGTACCGCTCCGGCGCCACTTGCCGGACGACCACGGGCTGGAGAAGCCCCACCTCACGAATGGAGGTGACCAACTCGTCCAGGGCGACCTCGTCGAACACGTCGCGCGGCTGGCGGGGGTTGGGGGTGATCGCGTCGAGCGGCAGCTCGGCGAAGTGCGCCCCCGCCACCTCTCCGGTCTCGGGCTCCTGGGGCTCGGCCGGCTCGGTCACGACCGCCTTGCCGGGTGCCGTAGCCTCCAGCGGCACCTCGGGGACCGGGGTCGTCACCCGTTCGGCCGTCAGCAGCGGTACCGCCGTGGGGGACGTCGCACCGGGCCCCACCGCGGGGGTGCCGATCTCCGCCGCCTTCGGCGCCGCCGGGATCAGCGCACCGAGCCCCCGGCCCAGTCCTCTACGTCGCTCACTCACTGCAGCCCCTCCGACATGCTGTGCTGGTCCTGCTGTTGCTGATGGCCCACGGTGTGGGCCCTGCTGCCGTCGTAATGCACGCCGATCCCCCGCAACGCGATCTCCTTGGCCGCTTCCATATACGACAGCGCTCCACTGGACCCCGGGTCATAGGTGAGCACCGTCTGCCCATAGCTGGGCGCCTCGGAGATCCGGACCGAGCGGGGAATGCTGGTCCTCAGCACCTCCTGGCCGAAGTGGCTGCGCACCTCGTCGGCCACCTGGGAGGCGAGCCGGGTCCGGCCGTCGTACATGGTCAGCAGGATCGTCGACACATGGAGCTTGGGGTTGAGGTGTCCGCGGACCAGTTCGACGTTCCGCAGCAGCTGGCCCAGCCCTTCCAGGGCGTAGTACTCGCACTGGATCGGGATCAGCACCTCGGCACCCGCGACCAGCGCGTTGACCGTCAACAGGCCCAGCGAGGGCGGACAGTCGATGAGAATGTAGTCCAGCGGCTGCTCATACGCCTTGATGGCCCGGTCCAGCCGGCTCTCCCGGGCCACAAGGGAGACGAGCTCGATCTCGGCACCGGCCAGATCGATGGTGGCGGGTGCGCAGAAGAGGCCCTCCACGTCCCGCACCGGCTGTACGACCTCGGACAGCTGTCTCTGGTCCACCAGAACGTCGTAGATGGACGGCACCTCGGCATGATGGTCTATCCCGAGCGCGGTCGAGGCGTTGCCCTGCGGGTCAAGGTCCACGACCAGCACCCGGTTGCCGTGCAGCGCCAGCGAGGCCGCCAGATTCACCGTGGTCGTCGTCTTGCCGACGCCACCCTTCTGGTTGGCCACCACCATGACTCTGGTCTGATCGGGCCGCGGCATACGGGTTTCACGTGAAACGACCTCCGCGGCACCCAGTGGGCCGGGCACCGCTTCGGAGTCGGCGGGGCGGGGGCCGGGGACCGGGTCGGCCATCGGCCCCGCGATATTGGCGTCGGACCGCAAGGATTCACTCTCCTCGACATCAGGCTCGCGATGGGGAGAGCCTGCCATGCTTCGCCGGGTACGAACCAGTGAGGCCCGCTCTCCTGTGGATGAATCCACCGTGCCTGTGGATACCGGGGGAGGTTCCACAGCGTCGACCGACCGGCGTTCACGCGCCGCAGCCGCGCGACCGCGGCCGATGATTCCTTGCAGCAACGAGCGATGTTTCACGTGAAACACGATGCATGTGACCCATGGCTACCTTGTTACGACACTCCGTGATGCATAGTTTAGGCAGCTTGTATGGAGCACTCCCGGTACCGCCGGTCGGCGCAATCAGCGGCGGCGGCGCGTCCGGCTCACCCGGGCGGCCTTGGCCCGCTTGGCCGCGAACCGCACACCGCCGGGGCTCTCACCGACCTCGCACCGCACCAGGGTGGACGGCGGGTCGACCACCCCGGCACCGACCTGGAGCACCGAGGTCCGCTCGACACCGAGCTTGCTGAGCGCGGCCCTGGCGCCCTTCAGCTCCTCCTCGGCGGTATCGCCCTTGAGCGCGAGCATCTCGCCGTACGGCCGCAGCAGGGGCACACCCCAGCCCGCGAGCCGGTCCAGCGGTGCCACGGCACGGGCCGTCACCACGTGTACCGGCGGCAGCTTGCCCAGCACTTCTTCGGCACGGCCCCGGACGACCGTGACGTGGTCCAGGCCGAGCAGCTCGACGACCTCGGACAGGAAGGTGGTCCGGCGCAGCAGCGGCTCCAGCAGCGTGATCTGGAGGTCGGGGCGGACCAGCGCCAGCGGAATCCCGGGGAGGCCGGCGCCCGAGCCCACGTCGCACACGGAGACGTCCTCGGGAACGGCCTCGGAGAGCACCGCGCAGTTCAGCAGGTGCCGCTCCCAGAGCCGGGGAACCTCCCGGGGGCCGATCAGACCTCGCCGGACGCCCGCGTCGGCGAGCAGTTCGGCGTAGCGGACGGCGTCCGGAAAGCGGTCACCGAAAACCGCCCGTGCCTCCGGGGGCGCCGGGGGGAGCTCCGCTGCCTCTTCCACAGTGAACCGTCCTTCCGTACCACGTTGTATCGACGACTCTGCGGGACTCCGGCCGCCGGAGTCCAGTGAATGCCAGGCTGACAAGGTTCGGCCCCGTCTGCGCGCAGACGGGGCCGAAGCTACCGGGAAGCGGTATCAGGTCACACCGGCAGGACGACCACGCGACGCTGGGGCTCCTCGCCCTCGGACTCGCTGCGCAGACCGGCGGAGGCCACCGCGTCGTGGACGACCTTGCGCTCGAAGGGCGTCATCGGGTCCAGCTTGACGGGCTTGCCGCTGGTCCTGGCGTCCGCGACGGCCTGGGCACCCAGCTTGGCCAGCTCCTCGCGCTTACGGGCCCGGAAGCCCGCGATGTCGAGCATCAGACGGCTGCGGTCACCGGTCTCCCGGTTGACCGCGAGCCGGGTGAGCTCCTGGAGCGCCTCCAGCACCTCGCCGTCACGGCCCACCAGCTTCTGCAGATCCCGGCTGGTGGAGTCGCTGATGATCGACACCGACGCCCGGTCGGCCTCGACGTCCATGTCGATGTCACCGTCCAGGTCGGCGATGTCGAGCAGACCCTCCAGGTAGTCGGCCGCGATCTCGCCCTCCTGCTCCAGGCGGGACAGCGTGTCGGTGCCCTCGGCGGCGTCCGCACGGGTCTGGTGCTGGGTGTCCGTCACAGTGGGACTCCTTCGTTACTTCTTGGACGACGGGTGCTTGGGCCGCTGGGGGCCGCCCTTGCGCTGCCCGGACTTGGCGCTGCGGGACGAACCACCGCCCTGCTTGGACTTGGAGCCCTCTGCCTGGTCCTTGGTGCCGTTGCCCGACGATGCCTTGGTGCGGGCCTGCGTACGACGCTGCTGGCCGGACTGACCGGCCTGCCCGGTCTGGCCGGCGGCCGGACCTCCGGTGCGCTGCGACTTGGACTGCCGCTTGGGCTGCTGACGGGCGGCACGCGCGGCCTCGACGGCCTTCTTCGCCTCGATCTCCGCCGGGTCCTCGACCAGCTTGCCCTTGGCCCGCAGGCGCTCCTGGCGCTGGGTGTAGGCGAGGCTGCCCGGGGTGGGGTTGCGACGGATGATGAACATCTGCTGACCCATGGTCCACACGTTCGTGGTCAGCCAGTAGACCAGGACACCGACCGGGAAGTTGATGCCGAAGACGGCGAACATGATCGGGAAGATGTACATCAGCATCTTCTGCTGCTGCATGAACGGCGTCTTGACCGAGAGGTCGACGTTCTTCGTCATCAGCTGGCGCTGCGTGTAGAACTGCGACAGCGACATCAGGACGATCATGACGACCGTGACGACGCGGACGTCCGTGACGGTCGAACCCAGCTTCTCGATCTTGCTGGCGCTGTCCAGGAACTTCACGGACAGCGGGGCACCGAAGATGTGGGCCTCGCGGGCGCTCGACAGCAGGTCCTGGTTGATGACACCGACCGTCTTGCCCTGCGCGATGTGGTTCAGGACCTGGTACAGCGAGATGAAGAACGGCGACTGGGCCAGGATCGGGAGACAGCTCGAGAGCGGGTTGGTGCCCGTCTCCTTGTAGAGCTTCATCATCTCTTCGGACTGGCGCTGCCGGTCGCTCTTGTAGCGCTCCTGGATCGCCTTCATCTTCGGCTGGAGCGCCTGCATGTTCCGCGTCGCCTTGATCTGCTTCACGAAGAGCGGGATCAGGCAGATACGGATCAGGACCACCAGCGAGACGATGGACAGGCCCCACGCCCAGCCACTGTTCTTGTCGAAGATCAAGCTGAAGAACGAGTGGAACTGGACGATGATCCAGGAAACAACGTAATAAAGAGGACCGAGGATCGTGTCCACGAATCAGGCTCCTTGGGCGTTGGGCTGAGTCTCGGGCTGTGCGGCGGACCCCGCGGTGGGGTGCCCGCCCAGTCGGCTCCTCAGCCGCTGGTGCCAGACCGGACGCTTCCGGGGAGGTACGTGGTCGACGCCACCGAGCGACCACGGATTGCAGCGCAGGATGCGCCAGGCCGTCAGCGCCGTTCCTTTGATCGCGCCATGCACCTTGATGGCCGTGTAGCCGTAGTGCGAGCACGACGGGTAGTACTTGCAGACCGGGCCCAGCAGGGGGCTGATGGTCCACTGGTACAGCTTGATCAACCACAGCAGCGGGTACTTCACCGTGCGCTCCCTCCCGGGTTGCGGCCGGGGTTCCGGAGATCCGATGACTCGGTGTCCGGGGGATTGCAGCTGCGCGGCGCCCCTCCCAACAGCCGCTGCAACGCGGTATCGAGATCGCGGGACAGCTGACCGTGATCTGCTTCGCCCGCGCCCGGCAGGGCTCGCACCACCACCAGGCTACCGGCGGGCAGTGCGTCCAGCCGGTCACGCATCAGATGGCGCAGCCTCCGCTTGACGAGGTTGCGGACCACGGCGCCGCCCACGGCCTTGCTGACGACGAAACCCGCACGCACCGGGGGGACAGTTCCCCCAGGTGGGTGCGGGTCCGTTTCACCGCTGCGGAGATGGACGACGAGGAGCGGGCGCCCGGCCCTGCGCCCCCGTCGAACCGCGGTCGCGAAGTCCTCGCGCCGCCTCAGCCGAGACTCGGAAGGCAGCACGTCATGGACCTTGAGTCAGGCTGCTCAGGCCGACAGGCGGGCGCGACCCTTGCCACGGCGGGACGCGAGGATCGCGCGGCCGGCACGGGTGCGCATGCGCAGGCGGAAGCCGTGGGTCTTCGCCCGACGGCGGTTGTTCGGCTGGAAGGTGCGCTTGCTCACTCGGGGACTCCAGAAATGAATCGTGTGATGGCGGGACATCGCCTGGCTGTCACCGTGCGCCCACGAGAGGCTCGCATACGCAAGGCACCGCTTCACGATCACACAGTGGAGTGTGACCCTTGCCCATCGGAGGCAGGCGGCAGCAGCCATCGACAACTCGACCTGGTCACGGTACGCGCCGTTACGCCATCCGGTCAAACCGGCAGCGCACCAGGATCAACCGTAGCCTCCCGGGGGCCGGCGGAACGCCAGCCATGCCCGGGTGGGGCGCCCCGGCCCGCCCCATGGCACATTTGTACACACCCTGTGGACAACGACTTGAACCACCTGCCACGGCCTGACTACCGTGACTGAACTCCGAATCCTTCCCGCCCGTCCCGAGAACCACACATTCGTGGGACCGGAGGGCGCCCCCGCTGACCGAGAGAGCGTGCCCTGTGGCTGACCTGCCTGCCGATCTTGCCGCAGTGTGGCCGCGCGTGCTGGAGCAGCTCCTGGGTGAGGGAAGAGTCGAGAGCAAGGACGAGCACTGGATCAAGCGGTGTCAGCCGCTCGCCCTGGTCGCCGACACGGCGCTGCTCGCCGTCCCCAACGAATTCGCCAAGGGCGTGCTGGAGGGCCGGCTGGCCCCGGTGGTCAGCGACGCCCTCAGCCGTGAGTGCGGGCGTCCCATCCGCATCGCGATCACCGTCGACAACTCCGTCGGCGAGCCGGCCGTGCCACAGCAGCCCCCGCACGAGGACCGGCAGCACAACGGCCAGGGCCGCGACGCCTACGACGGGTACGACGGCGGCCGCTCCGGTTACGACGGCCGGGACGGCTACCGGTCCTCCGGCGACGACCTGCCGACCGTCCGGCCCGCCTACCCCGACTACCAGCAGTCCCGCACGGACCCCGGCTCCTGGCCGCGGCACACGGGACCGGGCGGCCCCGGCGGCCGGACCCAGGACCGGGGGGACTACGGCTGGCAGCAGCCGCGCCTCGGCTTCTCCGACGCCGAGCGCGACCCCTACGCCTCGCAGCGCGCCCCGTCCGGCTACGAGCAGCAGCGGGACTCCGGCGGCTACCGGCCGTCCGGTTCCGAGCGGCCCTATGAACAGCAGCGCGAGCTGCCGGACGGCCGCGGCGGCGGCCAGGGCGACCGGCCGGTGCCCGGCGGCTCCGGCGGACCGGGCTCCGGCAAGTCCTCCTCGTCCGCCCCGGGCCCGGCGGAGCCGACCGCCCGGCTGAATCCCAAGTACCTCTTCGACACCTTCGTCATCGGCGCGTCCAACCGGTTCGCGCACGCGGCCGCCGTGGCGGTCGCCGAGGCGCCGGCGAAGGCGTACAACCCCCTGTTCATCTACGGGGAGTCGGGGCTCGGCAAGACCCACCTGCTGCACGCGATCGGGCACTACGCGCGCAGCCTGTACCCCGGCACGCGGGTGCGGTACGTGAGCTCCGAGGAGTTCACCAACGAGTTCATCAACTCCATCCGCGACGGCAAGGCGGACGCGTTCCGCAAGCGCTACCGCGACATGGACATCCTGCTGGTCGACGACATCCAGTTCCTCGCGAGCAAGGAGTCGACGCAGGAGGAGTTCTTCCACACCTTCAACACCCTGCACAACGCGAACAAGCAGATCGTGCTCTCCTCGGACCGGCCGCCCAAGCAGCTGGTGACCCTCGAGGACCGGCTGCGCAACCGCTTCGAGTGGGGTCTGATCACCGACGTCCAGCCGCCCGAGCTGGAGACCCGGATCGCGATCCTGCGGAAGAAGGCGGTCCAGGAGCAGCTGAACGCCCCGCCGGAGGTGCTGGAGTTCATCGCCTCCCGGATCTCGCGGAACATCCGCGAGCTGGAGGGCGCGCTGATCCGGGTCACGGCCTTCGCCAGCCTCAACCGGCAGCCCGTGGACCTCGGCCTCACCGAGATCGTCCTCAAGGACCTCATCCCGGGCGGCGAGGACGCCTCGCCGGAGATCACCGCGCCGGCCATCATGGCGGCGACCGCGGACTACTTCGGGCACACCGTGGAGGACCTGTGCGGCGCCTCGCGCAGCCGGGTGCTGGTCACGGCCCGCCAGATCGCGATGTACCTCTGCCGTGAGCTCACGGACCTCTCACTGCCGAAGATCGGCGCGCAGTTCGGCGGGCGCGACCACACGACCGTGATGCACGCGGACCGCAAGATCCGCGCGCTGATGGCCGAGCGGCGGTCCATCTACAACCAGGTGACCGAGCTGACGAACCGCATCAAGAACGGCTGACAGGACCGCGCCGAGGGGCGCGGCGGAGGCCTCCAGGGCGCTCCGGGACGGTTCCCGGGGCGCCCTTCGCCGTTCCGGACGGCGTCACCGTGCGGCCGCTTCGTTCGAATAGGGACCCCGGTCACCCCGTTCTCCACAGAATCCGCACGGAACCCCCGTCCACACCCTGGGGACCGGGAAGTTATCCAGATGATGTCCACAGCAGGGCCTGTTGATAGACCATCAGGGGAGGTCAGCAGGGTGTGGATGTGTGGGCAACCGAAGTCCACAGCCTGTGGACGAAGCGGTCTCCCACAGCGGGCCGGCCGGTTGTCCACCGCCCGCCCACAGGAAGATCGCTGTTGTGCACAGCCTTTCCCCAGGGTTGTCCACTGTTCGGCAACGAAACGCCCGAGATCACCGCGCCGAGTGAAAGGCGTCACACCAAGGTGCCGGGTTGGGCTGTGGGGAACTTGGGTAAAGCTGGGGACGACGCTGGGGAGAAGTGCGCCCTGCCTGTGCACCGCCTGTGCAGAACTTTCCTTTCTCCACAGCGACCCCCTGTTTTCCACCGCGGCCGCCCACAGGGGCAGTGGACAAAAAATCCGGCCTGACCAGGGCAAAGGAAGTTATCCACGGTATCCACAGGGCCTACTACTACGACCACTGAGATCAAGCGGGGAACTCGTTTCGAAGTGGGCCCTGTGCACAACTCGGCTCGGCGCCGCGCCACGCCGTCCGGTCCGACTTGACCCCGAGCAGCGCGAGCTGTCAGCGGCGTGCGTCAGACTGGTCTCCGGCTTCGAAGCCGACGAAGCCGACGAGGGCCCGAGACGGAGGCCCGACGAAGACAGCCCAGCAGGGCCAGCCAGCAACAAGCAGGAGGCGGTTCCGGTGAAGATCCGGGTGGAGCGCGATGTACTCGCGGAGGCAGTGGCCTGGGCGGCCCGCAGCCTCCCGGCCCGTCCGCCGGTGCCGGTCCTCGCGGGGCTGCTGCTGAAGGCCGAGGACGGCTCGCTGAGCCTCTCCGGCTTCGACTACGAGGTCTCGGCCCGCGTCTCGGTCGAGGCGGACGTGGAGGAGGACGGCACCGTCCTCGTCTCCGGCCGGCTCCTCGCCGACATCTGCCGCGCACTTCCCAACAGGCCTGTGGAGATCTCCACCGACGGCGTGCGGGCCACCGTGGTCTGCGGTTCCTCGCGATTCACACTCCACACCCTGCCTGTGGAGGAGTACCCGGCCCTGCCCCAGATGCCCACCGCCACGGGCACCGTCCCGGCCGAGGTCTTCGCCTCCGCCGCCTCCCAGGTGGCCATCGCCGCCGGCCGTGACGACACCCTGCCGGTGCTCACCGGTGTGCGGATCGAGATCGAGGGCGACACGGTCACCCTGGCCTCGACCGACCGCTACCGCTTCGCGGTCCGCGAGTTCATGTGGAAGCCCGAGACCCCGGACGTCTCCGCGGTCGCCCTGGTCCCCGCCAAGACCCTGCTGGACACCGCCAAGTCCCTCAGCGGCGGCGACACCGTCTCACTGGCGCTCTCCGGCTCCGGCGCGGGCGAGGGCCTGATCGGCTTCGAGGGCGCCGGCCGGCGCACCACCACCCGCCTCCTGGAAGGCGACCTGCCGAAGTACCGCACCCTCTTCCCGACCGAGTTCAACTCCGTCGCGGTGATCGAGACGGCGCCGTTCGTCGAGGCCGTCAAGCGCGTGGCCCTGGTGGCCGAGCGCAACACCCCGGTCCGGCTGAGCTTCGAGCAGGGCGTGCTGATCCTGGAGGCCGGCTCCAGCGACGACGCACAGGCTGTGGAAAGGGTCGACGCCCGGCTGGAGGGCGACGACATCTCCATCGCCTTCAACCCCGGCTTCCTCCTGGAGGGCCTGTCCGCGATCGACTCCCCGGTCGCCCAGCTCTCCTTCACCACCTCCACCAAGCCCGCGCTGCTCAGCGGCAAGCCCGCGGTCGACGCCGAGGCGGACGAGGCGTACAAGTACCTGATCATGCCGGTGCGGCTGTCGGGCTGATGCCCGGGCCCGGCACGCCCGGCACCCCCGGCGGCCGGGTGCGCGAGGGTCGGCCCTCGCAAGGACGCAGCATGCCGGTGCGGCTGTCGGGCTGACGGCCAAGCCCGGCACCTCCGGCGGCCGGGTGCGCGAGGGTCGCCCCTTGACGCGGCACGCCGGTGCGACGGCTATGACGCCCCCCCCCCGCGCGGACGCGGCGCCCGGGGGACGGGGCAGCGCATGGACGGGCGGCGGGCGGGTAACCGCCCCACCGTTTGAGCGCTCGGTCCCGACAGGTGTGCACGGACCCTCGGGCGTAGGCTCGGATCCGGGTAAACCGCAACGACTACGGCATAGAGGATCACTGATGGAGCTCGGTCTCGTCGGTCTCGGCAAGATGGGCGGCAACATGCGCGAGCGCATCCGCCGCGCAGGCCACACCGTCATCGGATACGACCGCAACCCGGACCTCGGGGACGTCCACAGCCTCCAGGAGCTTGTGGATTCCCTCCAGGGACCGCGCGTCGTGTGGGTCATGGTCCCCGCGGGCGCCGCCACCCAGTCCACCATCGACGAGCTCGGCGAGCTGCTGTCCCCCGGCGACGTCGTCGTCGACGGCGGCAACTCCCGCTGGACGGACGACGAGAAGCACGCCGCGGAGCTGGCCGCCAAGGGCATCGGCTTCGTGGACTGCGGCGTCTCCGGCGGCGTCTGGGGCCTGGAGAACGGCTACGCCCTGATGTACGGCGGCGACGCCGCCAACGTCGCCCGGGTGCAGCCGGTCTTCGACGCCCTGAAGCCCGAGGGCGAGTTCGGTGCTGTGCACGCCGGCAAGGTCGGCGCGGGTCACTTCGCCAAGATGGTCCACAACGGCATCGAGTACGCCATGATGCAGGCCTACGCCGAGGGCTGGGAGCTGCTGGAGAAGGTCGACTCCGTCACCGACGTGCGCGAGGTCTTCCGCTCCTGGCAGGAGGGCACGGTCATCCGCTCCTGGCTGCTCGACCTGGCCGTCAACGCCCTGGACGAGGACGAGCACCTCGACAAGCTGCGCGGCTACGCGTCCGACTCCGGCGAGGGCCGCTGGACGGTCGAGGCCGCCATCGACAACGCGGTGCCGCTCCCGGCGATCACCGCGTCCCTCTTCGCCCGCTTCTCCTCCCGCCAGGACGACTCGCCGCAGATGAAGATGATCGCCGCGCTGCGCAACCAGTTCGGTGGCCACGCGGTCGAGAGCAAGTAACCCCACGCGAACCAGGAGGCTCGGCGCGCACTCATGCACGTTTCGCATCTTTCGCTCGCCGACTTCCGCTCGTACGCCCGGGTCGAGGTCCCGCTCGACCCGGGCGTCACGGCTTTCGTGGGCCCCAACGGCCAGGGCAAGACCAACCTCGTCGAGGCCGTCGGCTATCTGGCCACCCTCGGCAGCCACCGCGTCTCGTCCGACGCCCCGCTGGTGCGGCTGGGCGCGGACCGGGCGTTCGTCCGGGCCTCCGTCGTCCAGGGCGAGCGGCAGCAGCTGATCGAGCTGGAGCTCAACCCCGGCAAGGCCAACCGGGCGAGACTCAACCGGTCGTCCCAGGTCAGACCCCGTGACGTGCTGGGCATCGTGCGCACGGTGCTGTTCGCTCCCGAGGACCTGGCCCTCGTCAAGGGCGACCCCGGTGAGCGCCGCCGGTTCCTCGACGAGCTGGTCACCGCCCGTTCCCCGCGGATGGCGGGCGTGCGCTCGGACTACGAGCGCGTCCTCAAGCAGCGCAACACCCTGCTGAAGTCCGCGGTCATGGCCCGCCGGCACGCCGGCCGCTCGATGGACGTCTCCACCCTCGACATCTGGGACCAGCACCTGGCCCGCGCCGGCGCCGAGCTGCTGGCGCACCGCCTGGACCTGATCGCCGTCCTGCTGCCGCTGGCCAACCGGGCGTACGAGCAACTGGCGCCCGGCGGCGGCCCGGTGGCGTTCGACTACCGCGGTCCGGTCGGCGCCGACGGCCCCCGGAGCCGCGAGGAGCTGTACGAGGTTCTGCTGGCCGCGCTGGGCGAGGCCCGTAAGCAGGAGATGGAGCGCGGCGTGACCCTCGTCGGCCCGCACCGCGACGACCTCGTGCTGCGGCTGGGGCAGCTGCCCGCCAAGGGGTACGCGAGCCACGGCGAGTCCTGGTCGTACGCGCTGGCGCTGCGGCTGGCGTCGTACGAGCTGCTGAAGGCGGAAAGTTACTGCGGGCCCGGAGGGGCCGCCACCGAGGGTGGTGGCGGGCGACGGGCGGGCGAGCCGGTCCTCGTCCTCGACGACGTCTTCGCCGAGCTGGACGCCCGCCGCCGTGAGCGGCTGGCGGAGCTGGTCGCGCCGGGTGAGCAGGTGCTGGTGACGGCCGCGGTCGGCGACGACGTCCCGGGCGTCCTGGCGGGCGCGCGGTACACGGTGTCCGAGGGAACGGTCGAGCGCGCATGACCGAGCAGCCCGAGGCGCGCAGGGCGCCGGAGCCCTCCGGGGTGGACCTGGCGCGGGTGGCGTTGCGCGCGGCGAAGGAGCAGGCGCGGGCCCGGGGCAACGCCGTGCAGCAGAAGAAGCAGGCGCGGCGCGGCGGCCTGCGCTCCGGCGCGCGCGCCGACGGCCGCGATCCGCTCCCGCTGGGGGCGGCCATCAACCGCCTGATCACCGAGCGCGGTTGGGAGACGCCCGCGGCGGTCGGCGGTGTGACGGGGCGCTGGCCGCAGATCGTGGGCGAGAACGTGGCGCTGCACTGTGAGCCGCAGGGCTACGACGAGGACGCCCGGGTGCTGACGGTGCAGTGCGACTCCACGACGTGGGCGACCCAGCTCCGGCTGCTCGCCCCGCAGCTGGTGGCCCGGCTCAACGACGACCTGGGCCAGGGCACCGTCCGCATGATCAAAGTGCTGGGGCCGGGCGGGCCCGCGCGCCGGTACGGATCACTGCGCGCTCCGGGGAGCACGGGGCCGGGCGACACCTACGGGTGAGCCGTGCCCGTTCCCTGCGCGAGTGACCCGTGGTGCGGTCCGGGGCAAACGGGGGAGACGGGGAGGAGGTGTCCCCCGCGCGTGGTAGCGGGCGGTTGACAACCCAAAGCGCTGAGTGCCGCTGTGAGCCTCTTGGAGCCCCAGGCCACATATAGGGAGTCGGCTGATGCCGGTTCAGGGCGGCACATGCGGACTCAGACACCGCCAAACCCCCATTCATGTCGGCGCTACCGGTAGACTGGTGGTAATCCCGCCGATTCGCGGAAACAAGTCGAACGACGCAGTCGCTCCCGCCTGCCATTCCGGTCTCCCGACCGAGGGCGTCCCACCGCCACAGGCAGGAGAAGGTCTGTGCTGTGCCAGAAAGGGCGCTTCGTGGCCGATTCCGGCAACCCCAACGAGAACACCACCCCTTCCACCGAGGAGGGCGCCACTGCTGTGCCGGAGGACGCCTCGTCCGGCGCTCCGGGCGGAGGTGCGTCGTACGACGCCAGCGCGATCACCGTGCTGGAGGGTCTGGACGCGGTCCGCAAGCGGCCGGGCATGTACATCGGCTCCACCGGTGAGCGGGGCCTGCACCACCTGGTGCAGGAGGTCGTCGACAACTCGGTCGACGAGGCCCTGGCCGGTCACGCCGACACCATCGACGTGACGATCCTGTCCGACGGCGGCGTCCGCGTGGTCGACAACGGACGTGGCATCCCCGTCGGCATCGTCCCCTCCGAGGGCAAGCCGGCCGTGGAGGTCGTGCTGACCGTCCTGCACGCGGGCGGCAAGTTCGGCGGCGGTGGCTACGCGGTCTCCGGCGGTCTGCACGGCGTCGGCGTCTCCGTCGTCAACGCGCTGTCGACGCGCGTCGCCGTCGAGGTCAAGGCGGACGGCTTCCGCTGGACGCAGGACTACAAGCTCGGCGTCCCCACCGCCCCGCTGCAGAAGAACGAGGCGACGGACGAGACCGGCACCACCGTCACCTTCTGGGCCGACGGCGACATCTTCGAGACCACCGAGTACTCCTTCGAGACGCTCTCGCGGCGCTTCCAGGAGATGGCGTTCCTCAACAAGGGCCTGACCATCGTCCTGACCGACGAGCGCCCGGACCACGTGGACGAGGAGGGCAAGCCGCTCTCCGTCCGCTATCACTACGAGGGCGGCATCTCGGACTTCGTCCGCTACCTCAACTCGCGCAAGGGCGAGCTGATCCACCCCACGGTGATCGCGCTCGAGGCCGAGGACAAGGAGCGGGCGCTCTCGGTCGAGATCGCGATGCAGTGGAACAGCCAGTACACCGAAGGTGTCTACAGCTTCGCCAACATCATCCACACCCATGAGGGCGGTACCCACGAGGAGGGCTTCCGCGCCGCGCTGACCTCGCTGATCAACAAGTACGCGCGCGACAAGAAGCTGCTCCGCGAGAAGGACGACAACCTCACGGGCGACGACATCCGCGAGGGTCTGACCGCGATCATCTCGGTCAAGCTGAGCGAGCCGCAGTTCGAGGGCCAGACCAAGACCAAGCTGGGCAACACGGAGGCGAAGACCTTCGTCCAGAAGGCGGTCTACGAACACCTCACCGACTGGCTGGACCGCAACCCGATCGAGGCCGCGGACATCATCCGCAAGTCCATCCAGGCCGCCACGGCCCGGGTCGCCGCCCGCAAGGCGCGCGACCTGACCCGCCGCAAGGGCCTGCTGGAGACCGCCTCGCTGCCCGGCAAGCTGTCGGACTGCCAGTCGAACGACCCGGCCAAGTGCGAGATCTTCATCGTCGAGGGTGACTCCGCCGGCGGCTCGGCCAAGTCCGGCCGGAACCCGGAGTACCAGGCGATCCTCCCGATCCGCGGCAAGATCCTCAACGTCGAGAAGGCCCGGATCGACAAGATCCTCCAGAACCAGGAGATCCAGGCGCTGATCTCCGCGTTCGGCACCGGCGTGCACGAGGACTTCGACATCGAGAAGCTCCGCTATCACAAGATCATCCTGATGGCGGACGCCGACGTCGACGGCCAGCACATCAACACCCTGCTGCTGACCTTCCTCTTCCGCTTTATGCGGCCGCTGGTCGAGGCCGGACACGTCTACCTGTCGCGCCCCCCGCTCTACAAGATCAAGTGGGGCCGTGACGACTTCGAGTACGCGTACTCGGACCGCGAGCGCGACGCGCTGATCCAGCTCGGCCGGGAGAACGGCAAGCGGATCAGGGACGACTCGGTCCAGCGCTTCAAGGGTCTCGGCGAGATGAACGCCGAGGAGCTGCGCGTGACCACCATGGACATCGACCACCGCGTACTCGGCCAGGTCACCCTGGACGACGCGGCCCAGGCGGACGACCTGTTCTCGGTGCTCATGGGCGAGGACGTCGAGGCACGGCGCTCGTTCATCCAGCGCAACGCCAAGGACGTCCGCTTCCTCGACATCTGAGTCGGCCTGCACGAACAGCCGCGGCTCGAAAGGACTTTGAACACCAATGGCCGACGAGATGAACCCTGACGACATGCCCGAGACCCCGGACGGCACCACTCCCGAGGGGCAGCCCGCCGCCATCCAGGGAGTGGGCCTGCGCGTCGAGCCCGTCGGGCTCGAGACGGAGATGCAGCGCTCGTACCTCGACTACGCGATGAGCGTCATCGTCTCGCGCGCGCTGCCCGACGTGCGGGACGGCCTCAAGCCGGTGCACCGCCGGGTGCTCTACGCGATGTACGACGGCGGGTACCGCCCCGAGAAGGGCTTCTACAAGTGCGCCCGCGTCGTCGGTGACGTCATGGGTACGTACCACCCGCACGGCGACGCCTCCATCTACGACGCCCTGGTGCGCCTGGCCCAGCACTGGTCGATGCGCATGCCGCTGGTGGACTCCAACGGCAACTTCGGCTCCCCGGGCAACGACCCGGCGGCCGCCATGCGGTACACCGAGTGCAAGATGGCGCCGCTGTCGATGGAGATGGTCCGGGACATCGACGAGGAGACCGTCGACTTCCAGGACAACTACGACGGCCGGAACCAGGAGCCGACGGTGCTGCCGTCGCGCTTCCCCAACCTGCTGGTGAACGGTTCCGCCGGTATCGCGGTCGGCATGGCGACCAACATCCCGCCGCACAATCTGCGCGAGGTGGCCGAGGGCGCCCAGTGGTACCTGGCCAACCCCGGGGCCGGCCCCGAGGAGCTGCTCGACGCGCTCATCGAGCGGATCAAGGGCCCGGACTTTCCGACCGGCGCGCTCGTCGTGGGCCGCAAGGGGATCGAGGAGGCGTACCGCACCGGCCGCGGCTCGATCACCATGCGCGCGGTGGTCGAGGTCGAGGAGATCCACAACCGCCAGTGCCTGGTGGTCACCGAGCTGCCCTACCAGGTCAACCCGGACAACCTCGCGCAGAAGATCGCCGACCTGGTGAAGGACGGCAAGATCGGCGGCATCGCGGACGTCCGCGACGAGACCTCGTCCCGTACCGGTCAGCGCCTGGTGATCGTCCTCAAGCGGGACGCCGTCGCCAAGGTCGTCCTCAACAACCTCTACAAGCACACCGACCTCCAGACCAACTTCGGCGCGAACATGCTCGCCCTGGTCGACGGGGTGCCGCGCACCCTGTCGCTGGACGCGTTCATCCGCAACTGGGTCACCCACCAGATCGAGGTCATCGTCCGGCGCACCCGCTTCCGGCTGCGCAAGGCCGAGGAGCGCGCCCACATCCTGCGCGGTCTGCTGAAGGCGCTGGACGCCATCGACGAGGTCATCGCGCTGATCCGGCGCAGCGACACCGTCGATGTCGCCCGCGAGGGCCTGATGGGCCTGCTGACGATCGACGAGATCCAGGCCAACGCGATCCTGGAGATGCAGCTCCGCCGGCTGGCGGCCCTGGAGCGGCAGAAGATCGTCGCGGAGCACGACGATCTCCAGGCGAAGATCAACGAGTACAACGCGATCCTGGCCTCGCCCGAGCGCCAGCGCGGCATCATCAGCGACGAACTGACCGCGATCGTCGAGAAGTTCGGCGACGACCGGCGCTCCCAGCTGGTGCCCTTCGACGGTGACATGTCCATCGAGGACCTGATCGCCGAGGAGGACATCGTCGTCACCATCACCAACGGTGGCTACGTCAAGCGCACCAAGACCGAGGACTACCGCTCGCAGAAGCGCGGCGGCAAGGGCGTGCGGGGCACGAAGCTCAAGCAGGACGACATCGTCGACCACTTCTTCGTCTCCACCACCCACCACTGGCTGCTCTTCTTCACCAACAAGGGCCGGGTCTACCGGGCCAAGGCGTACGAGCTGCCGGACGCCGGCCGGGACGCGCGCGGCCAGCACGTGGCCAACCTGCTCGCCTTCCAGCCGGACGAGAAGATCGCGCAGATCCTCGCGATCCGCGACTACGGGGCGGCGCCCTACCTGGTGCTGGCCACCAAGTCGGGCCTGGTGAAGAAGACCTCGCTGAAGGACTACGACTCCCCGCGCTCCGGTGGCGTCATCGCGATCAACCTCCGGGCCATGGACGACGGCCGCGAGGACGAGCTGATCGGCGCCGAGCTGGTCTCGGCCGACGACGACCTGCTGCTGATCAGCAAGAAGGCGCAGTCCATCCGGTTCACCGCCACGGACGAATCGCTCCGGCCGATGGGCCGTGCCACGTCGGGCGTCAAGGGCATGAGCTTCCGCGAGAGTGACGAGCTCCTGTCGATGAACGTCGTCCGTCCGGGCACGTTCGTCTTCACCGCGACGGACGGCGGCTACGCGAAGCGCACCAACGTCGACGAGTACCGCGTCCAGGGCCGCGGCGGCCTCGGAATCAAGGCCGCGAAGATCGTCGAGGACCGGGGGTCGCTGGTCGGCGCCCTGGTCGTCGAGGAGACGGACGAGATCCTCGCGATCACCCTCGGCGGCGGTGTCATCCGGACCCGGGTCAACGAGGTGCGGGAAACCGGGCGTGACACCATGGGCGTCCAGCTGATCAATTTGGGCAAGCGCGACGCCGTCGTGGGCATCGCGAGGAACGCCGAGGCCGGCCGTGAGGCCGAGGAGGTCGACGAGGAGACGTCGGCCGAGGCCGGGGGCGGGGGGCCCGAGGTGGCCGGAGGCATGGAGCCTGCGGTCGAGGACACCGAGGAGTAGGTCGTGAGTCGAGCCACGGGCACCGCGGCAAGCGGTGCGAAGGCCGAGCGGCGTGGTGCCGGCGGCACCGGGAGCGCCGCACCCGGCAAGGACGGTGCCCGTGGCCCCGGCGCGGACGGGGCAGAATCCCCGGGTGGGAGCGACACCGCCGCCGCGAACAGGGGGGACACCATGACGGAGACCCGGGGGCCGAAGCCGTACCACCCGCCGAAGGCCTATGAGCCGCCGGCCGAGCGCACCACCGGAAAGGCACCGAAGGGCGCGTCCGGCGCCGCCGCCAAGGGGGGGACCAAGGGCATGGCCAAGCCCGCACAGACCGCCGGAACCACCACGACCACCCGGACCGTGCCCGCACAGGCAACGGCCGCCCCGGCCCCGGCCCCGGCCGCTGCCGCCGCGGCCCCGGCTCCGCGCACCCGCTCGGCGCGGCTGCGGGTGGCCAAGGCCGACCCGTGGTCGGTGATGAAGGTCAGCTTCCTGCTGTCGCTGGCCCTCGCCGTCTGCACCATCGTGGCCATCACGGTGCTGTGGCTGGTTCTGGACGCCATGGGCGTCTTCTCCGCCGTCGGCGGGACCATCAGTGACGCGACGTCCGGCGAGGGCGGCGGCTTCGACCTCCAGTCCTTCCTGTCGCTGCCGCGCGTCCTGATGTTCACCACCGTCATCGCGGTGATCGAGGTCGTCCTGGCGACCGCCCTGGCGACGCTCATCGCCTTCGTCTACAACCTCTCGGCGTCCTTCGTGGGCGGTGTCGAGCTGACCCTCGCCGAGGACGAGTAGTCCGCGGGGAAAGCCCGCCGGGAAGCGGAGACCGGGCGATTTTGGGACTGGGCCCCATGTGCGCTAATCTTTCGGTGCAGCGCGGGGCTATAGCTCAGACGGTTAGAGCGCTTCCCTGATAAGGAAGAGGCCACAGGTTCAAGTCCTGTTAGCCCCACCGGCCCGATCGGCCCGGACGGAGAGAAATCTCCGGCCGGGCCGATCGGCTTTTCGGGACAAGTCCGTCCGAGTCGGCGGCCGGTCGTCGGCGGAGCTCGGTGGTCGTCGGGAAAGGTCCGATACAGGTCACCGGTCGGTATCGGACGGTGTGTATCATCGGCCACCAGAGTCCCCTTACGTCAAGGAAAGACGAGGTCGCGCGGTGAAGAAGCTGCTCCTGGTCGCACTGGCCGCCATCGGCGGGCTCCTCGTGTACCGCCAGATCCAGGCGGATCGCGCCGAGCAGGATCTGTGGACGGAGGCGACCGACTCCGTGCCCGCAGGTTCGGGTGTGTGAGACGACGAGTTCTACGCGGGGCCCCGGCCGGTACGACGGCCGGGGCCCCGCTGTCTTTCCCGGCCTCCGTTGCCTTTCCCGCCTCTGATATTCGCTACTGCAAATAAAATGATTGCAAGAGTGAATCGCACGGGTCAGGCCGCGGAGAGGGCCCAGACGCCCACCGACAGGCAGAGCAGCGCCAGCAGCAGCACGGAGACCGTCGTCCTCCGCGACGGCGGCGCCGGGCGCCCGCGTCGCCGCCGGAGGCCCCCAGGGGGCCCAGGAGCGGCGGGGACCGGCAGGAGCGGGGTCGGTGGCGGCGGGGGCAGGACGGGCCGCGGAGGAGCGTTCCCGGGCCCGTAGGGGCCGAACCCCGGTGGCAGCGGGCCGATCTGGTCGAAGACCTCGATCCGTTCCTCCCCGGAGGCCGGCGGGGGCAGCAGCGGCACCGCCGCGGCCAGCGCCGCCCGGGCCTCGGCGGCGCCGCGGAAACGCAGTACGGGATCGGGCACCAGCAACCGCGCGAGAACGTCCCAGAGCGGCGGGGGAACCCCTTCCGGCGCTTCCGGCACACCGTCCGCGAGGAATCGCCCGACCAGGGCGTCGGCATCGGGTTTACGGCCGGCCAGCAGATACAGCGCCACCAGTCCGACGGCGAAGAGATCCGCGGGGAAGTCCGGATCCTCGCCCGCCATTTGCTCCGGGGCGAAGTAACCGGGCGTCCCCATCACATAGTTGGTCTCCGTCAGCCGCGGTTCGCCCTTCCGCATCGCACATCCGAAATCGGAGAGGCGTAAATGCGGGCGCCCTGTTCCGGTTGCCTCCAGCAGCAGATTCGCCGGCTTGATGTCCCGGTGCACCACGCCTTCCGCGTGCACCGCCGTGAGCGCGTCGAGCAACTGGTCCAGCAGGGTGCAGACGAAACGCGGCGGCAACGGGCCGTAATCACCGATGAGATGGGCGACCGAGCCGCCGTGCACCACATCCATGGTGAACAGCACCCGGTCGTCGTCGGCGGCCCAGCTCACCGGGGCCAGCACATGCGGATGGTCGATGCGCAGCGCCTGCTCGCGGACGAAGCGCAGCAGCAGGGTGTGGGCATGGCTCTGCTTGAGCACCTTCGCCGCCGCGTACAACTGCCGCTCCCGGTCCCAGACGCGCCAGACCTCCCCCACCCCACCGCGGCCGATGGGGTCCACCAGCTCGTAGCGCCCGGCGAACACCTCACCCATCGCGGGCGGTCAGCTCTGGTGGGCCTCGTAGTGGGCGACCGCCTCGGCGGTCCGTCCCGCGCCGTAGACACGGAGGAATTCGGCCAGTTCGGGGTGGGTGGGGGCGAGCGTGCCCGCGGCGTCGATGATGTCGCCCGCGGCGGCCACCGACCGCAGCAGCGACTGGATCTCGCGCACGACCCGCTTGACGGTCGGGGCGCCGCTGCTGGCCGTCGTCTGGGTCGAGTTGAGGACCGAGCCGCCCGAGCTCCGCTTGACCTCCTCCATGCGCTCAGCGGCCTCCGCGGCGCTCACGCTGCCGTCGGCCACCTGGTGGGAGAGCTCCTGGAGGGCCTGGACGCGCTGTACCACCGCCGGGTTGCCGATCTTCGCCCGCTGACCGCTCATCAACTGCGAGAGCATGGGCGCCGAAAGGCCGAGGACGGACGCGAGACGGGCCTGGTTGAGACCGAGATCGTCGATGAGCCGGCGGAAGAGCGCCCCCAGCGGCTCCCCGTACCAGCTCCGCTGCAGCTCTCGTGCGCGGGCGGTGGCTTCCTGCTGTGCTGCGTCCATCTCGCTCTCCCCTTCGCTTCGCTGCCGCGAATCTTGCGGTGCATCCTACGGAGAGTGGTGGGTCGCGGCGATACCTGGTCGGGTACACCCCCGGCACCGGGTACCCTGGTGCTCCGAGGGGCCTTAGCTCAGTTGGTAGAGCGCTGTCTTTGCATGGCAGATGTCAGGGGTTCGACTCCCCTAGGCTCCACTGAAGCGCACCCCTCTGACCTGCGGAAACGCGATCAGGGGGGTGCTTTTGCGTTGCTGTGGGCGGACACCACCCTGACTGGCCTCCTGTGAGGCGGGCGGAACGCTGTCCTACGAGCAGTTCGATCTCGTATTCCGCCCGGAGCGCCACCGCCCAGGCCGACCGGGCCGGCGGCGCTTAGAATCGTCTCTCATGTCGAAGCCTGACGAGCTGCTTGTTGACGTAGCCACCCTGGTGGAGTCCGGGCACAGCAATCAGATGTCTCTGACCGTGGTCGCCGGTGGTGCTGTTATCACGGGCCGGCTGGCTCCTGAAGCAGTCTGGAGGCAGCGGGTGTCGGAGGTCCTGGCGGACTCGGCCCATCTGTGCGATTTCTCCGCCGTCTTCACCGCTACGACGCGTGAGGAGAAGCCGCCCACGCATCTGCATTTCCATGTGGCGCGGATTCTGCAGGGCACGGTGGGCATCCCGGAGACGGGCGGGATGTACCGCGTGGCGATCGCCGACGTCAGTGCTTGGACCATGGGCGACTTCAGCTACTCCGATCACTGATCCCACCACCGCGCGCTGAGGATCCCCTCGGTACGCGGTGAGGGTCCGGCCGGTGCGTCCCGGCCGGACCCTCACCGCTGATGTGACGGCGGCTCGCGCTTGCCCGTCGGTCAGACGGCCGCGGGGGCGCCGAGCATCGCGGAAGCCTGTTGCAACGGGCTGAGGGCACGCTGGGGCGCGGCGGCGCGGGGAAGGCCGCAGCAGGTGAAGCCCAGCCGGCTCATGGCCCGGAGGACTTCGCCGGCGCTGAAATCGCGGCGGTCCTGGCGTGTGATGACCTGGCCGACCTGCATGACGGGGTAGGTGCGGCGGCCGATGATCACGGACTCGCCGGTGACCTGCTCGGGTTTGACGCCCTTCATGGATTCCAGAACGCCGCTCTTGGTGAGGTCGAACGGGAAGCGGGCGATGACAAAGCGCATGATGTGCCTCGCAGGGAGAAGAAGGGGGATGTCTCTGCCTCGGTGAGGCGGTTCAACAGGCCTGGGTGAGGATGCCCGGAGCGCTGCCCTGCTCGTCGACGACAGGCAGGGCACCGGGCCGGCGGCCGCGCAGTGCGTGCTGGGCCTCGGCCATCGTGGTCACGGGCGAGGCGGACGGCCACGGTTGCCGAGAATGTCGCGTAGCTGGACCTGGTCCGTGTACGCGGAGCTGTCACAGACGGCAGCGAGCCGGGCCTGGGTGACCAAACCGGTGCACAGGCCGTCGTTGTCGCAGACCAGCAGGTGGTCGGTGCGGGCACTGGCCATGACGGACAGGGCCACCTCGACCGTCATGTCGTCCCAGACTCGAGGTCCGGCCGTGTCCATGGCATCGACCGGCGTTCTGTGCGCGGGGTCGGCACTCGTCGAGCGGGGTTGCACCTGAACCAGTGTCACGATGTGCCTCCTGCAGAGATGGGTCAGTTCCTGAACGTGAAGGTTCTAGGCCACCGCGTCGAAGGCGGACTGCCGTACGCTCACGCGCCGGGCGGCCGAAGCGGGACTGCGCCGGCCGCGGGAGGCCGCGCTGCGCTGACGCCGCTCGGCCACCGGCGCGGTGATCGTCACGGGAATACCGGAGGGGGCCCGGGCGCCGGTGATCTGGCTGAGTGCCTCTTCGCCGGAGCGGACCTGGGTCGCCCGGGGGACGATCCCGGCGGCTGCCATGAGGCGGGTCATGCCGCGGCGCTGGTCGGGGGTGACCAGGGTGACGACGCTGCCGGACTCACCGGCCCGCGCGGTTCGGCCGCCGCGGTGGAGGTAGTCCTTGTGGTCGGTCGGCGGGTCGACGTTGACGACGAGGTCGAGGTTGTCGACATGGATGCCGCGCGCCGCGACGTTCGTCGCGACGAGCACGGTGACGTGCCCGGATTTGAACCGGGACAGGGTCCGGGTGCGCTGCGGCTGCGATTTCCCGCCGTGCAGGGCAGCGGCCCGCACCCCGCTGTTCAGCAGATCCTGTGTCAGCCGGTCGACGGCGTGCTTGGTGTCCAGGAACATGATCACCCGGCCTTCGCGCGCCGCGATCTCGGTCGTCGTCCGGTGCTTGTCGGCACCGTGGACGTACAGGACGTGGTGCGCCATCGTGGTGACCGCGCCCGCGACCGGATCGATGGAGTGGACGACCGGGTCGGTGAGGTAGCGGCGGACCAGGAGGTCGACGTTGCGGTCGAGGGTGGCGGAGAACAGCATGCGCTGGCCCTCGGGGCGGACCTGGTCGAGGAGCGCGGTGACCTGGGGCATGAAGCCCATGTCGGCCATCTGGTCGGCCTCGTCCAGGACGGTGATCGCGACCTGGTTCAGCCGGCAGTCGCCCCGGTCGATGAGGTCCTTGAGGCGGCCCGGTGTCGCGACGACGACTTCGGCGCCACCGCGCAGTGCGCTGATCTGCCGACCGATCGGCATTCCGCCGACGACGGTGGCCAGGCGCAGTTTCACCGAGCGGGCGTAGGGGGCAAGGGCGTCGGTCACCTGCTGCGCCAGCTCACGCGTCGGCACCAGAACGAGGGCCAGCGGCAGGCAGGGCTCGGCGCGCTGTCGGGCGGTGCGGGCCAGCAGGGCCAGGCCGAAGGCGAGGGTCTTGCCCGAGCCGGTGCGCCCACGACCGAGGACGTCGCGGCCCGCGAGGGTGTTGGGCAGGGTTGCGCCCTGTATCGGGAACGGGACGCTCATGCCCTGCGCGGCGAGCGAGGCCAGCAGCTGCTTGGGCATGTCGAGGTCGGCGAACACCTCGACGGCGGGCAGCGCCGGAGTAATCGTCTTCGGCAGGGCGAACTCGCCCGAGGCCGCCGCGGGCTGCCCACCCCGGCCGCCCGGACGGCGCTGCCCTCCGGAACGCCTCGGCGCGGGCGAGCCGGAACGGCTGCCCCGGTGCGAACGGGTACCGGAGCCGAAAGCGGGATCGCCGGTACGGCCGCGGGTGCGGGAGGAGCGGTTGTTCGTACGTGAGGGGTTCATGCAGAACCTTCCTTGATACGGCACGTATCAAGGAATTCTCGCAGCGGAAGAGCAGCGCAGAGAATCACAAGAACGGGCCGAACGGAATGCGAAAGCAGATCTGGCCCGCGGTGGATTCGGTGCAGGCTCAGGTGGTGAAATGGGTGACGTCGAGGGGACGTGAAATCCAGGACGGCGTGGTTCCGCAGGTGAAAGCTCGGAAAATGTCCGTAGCTGGGGCCCGCACCCCGAGGGATGCGGGCCCCAGCTACGAAGTGTGCGTGCCGGGTCGCCGCGATGATGACCCGCCCGGAGTGCAGCCGGGATGCAAACGCTTCGCGCGGCGGAAAATTCCGACGAAGGGCGTTGAGTTTTTGGTGACCAGGACTGCAACTGAGATTGATAGTAGCATGCGTAGCGGCCTGTGTGCGGTTAAATAATTCCGCTCTGTTCGTTGAGTAAACACGCTGCCCGCGACGCATTAAACTCTCGTCTCGCGGTCATAGATATGATCCACCCGGAGCGCGGTGTTTCAGGAGGACAGTCGCTGTTTTGGCTCGGCGGCCACAACTCTTGCGGTGGCGCTGTCCTGCCCCGACGCCGCCCCATCAGCCGGTACGCCGGTCCCGACGCAGATCCCGCCACCCTCCGTGCGCGGCGGGCACGCGTCATCTCAGTCCGCGGTCGTAGGGTTCGCCGATTCGGCGGTGCGGCGGTATTCGGCGTTGATGCGCTGGGCTTCTTCGAGCTGGTCTTCGAGGATGATGATGCGGCAGGCGGCCTCGATGGGGGTGCCCTGGTCTACGAGTTCCCGGGCGCGGGCGGCGATGCGCAGCTGATAGCGGGAGTAGCGTCGGTGGCCGCCCTCGGAGCGCAGCGGGGTGATCAGGCGGGCTTCACCGATGGCGCGGAGGAAGCCCTGGGTGGTGCCGAGCATTTCGGCGGCCCGGCCCATCGTGTAGGCGGGGTAGTCGTCGTCATCGAGACGGCTGAACGAGTCGTCTGCTGTCACTTGCACCTCTCTGTTGAACGCGTGGAGGGGCCTTGGTGCCATTTGGCACCAAGGCCCCGAAGGAACTACTGCACCATCTGCCGACCCTGATACTGCGTCGGCCTTCTGTGTCCGCAGACCCGGCCAAAATGCTGTCCGGGGTACGGGGATCGCGGTTGCTCGACCGGAGACCACCTCGCTATCGATGTCCTGCGGTACCCGGGCTCAAGATTCCCGCCCGGGCGATCCTGATGGCGTCTGGCTCCTCCGTTTCTTCCCTCTGGGATCACTCACTTACCAAGCGAGTACTGCTGGGTACTGCGAACTGCGACTTACCGAACTGCTACTGCGTGAACTGCGGTATTGCTCACGGCGGCCCCTGATCACTGCGAGCCACCCGGTCCGGTCGTCAGCCCCGTCGCCGTCCTGCAACAGCCCTGGCTTCGGAACTCCACCACCGAACCGTCCTGCGACCTGCAACTGCGGGTACTGCTGCCCGGCAGTTCATCTCTGCCAGGCCTTGCTCGATCTCGGCTACGAGAGAAACCATAACCACGTCGCGGCCCAATGTCTACCTCAGCCAGCATAGATTTCCGCCAACCGGGCGGCCAGATAGTCGACCTCGACCACTGAACGGGGTGTACGCCGCCCTCGACGCTGACGAGCAAAAATCCCCTCCGACCCGCGTCGACGCGGGTCGGAGGGGATTCTTTGACGCCTGGGGAGGGCTGGTCGGGAGCGGACGCCTCAGGCGAGGTCGCCGTCCCCCTTCTCCTTCCCCTCCCGGTTTTCCGGACGCTCCGCCTCCGCCTGCTTGGCCTGGACCTCGGGGTCGAGGGCCGTGCGGTCGCCGCTGCCGTCCACGGAGGAGAGGTGCGGGCGGTCGGCGATCTCGGTGGCGGCCGGCGGTTCCACCAGCCAGTCGGGGTTGGCCTGCTTGTCCCACCACTTCCAGACGGCGACTGCGCCGCCCACCAGCACACCCGCCAGGGCGAGCCGCTTGGCCACCCGGCCGGCCCGGCCGCGGCGGCAGCGCTTGCGGCCGAGGCGTTCGACGTCCTGGGCCGCCACCTGGCCGCGCAGGACGGCGAGGGCGGCGGAGCCGCGGGAGACGGCCTCGTCACGGACGGGCTCCGCGGCGGCGCGGGCCCGGGCGGCGGCCTGGTTGACCTTGGGGGGCAGGGCCTCACGGGCGTGTTCGAGCCGGGGATGCAGATGCGCGTCGTACTGCGAGCGGGCCTGATGGGCGGCCTCCGCCACCTTGGGGGCCAGCCGGACGCGGGCTTCGTGCGCATAGTGCACGGCGGCGTCCTTGGCCGTGCCGGCGTAGGGCGCCACCACCTCCGCCGCGTGGCGCACGCTGTCCTTGGCGGTGCTGGTCGCGGCGCGCACGCTGTCCTTGCGGGTCACGAGAACCTCCTCCTCGGTGGCGTATGGACTTTCGCCTTTCCACCCAGTGGGAAATCATGCCTGCCCAGGGGCGGTCCGGCAGGTTCGGACGGGCATCCGGGTCAACGGTGCCTCCCGCTCGACAATGCCACGGTTCGCCGCCGCGCGCGGGGCTTTGGGCGTTACTCGCTCGCCGTCGGTCCGTGCGAGGATCGGTGGCTGTCAGTGCAGACTATGGAAGGTAGATCGTGGCCGAGCAGCTCTACGCCACCCTTAAGACCAACCAGGGGGACATCGAGATCCGGCTCCTGCCGAATCATGCCCCCACGACGGTCAAGAACTTCGTCGAGCTCGCGAAGGGCGAGCGCGAGTGGACCCACCCGGCGACCGGGAAGAAGTCCACGGACAAGCTGTACGACGGCACGGTGTTCCACCGCGTCATCAGCGGCTTCATGATCCAGGGCGGTGACCCGCTGGGCAACGGCACCGGCGGCCCGGGCTACGAGTTCAAGGACGAGTTCCACCCGGACCTGGCCTTCAACAAGCCCTACCTGCTGGCCATGGCCAACGCCGGCCCGGGCACCAACGGCTCGCAGTTCTTCATCACCGTGTCCCCGACCACGTGGCTGACCGGCAAGCACACCATCTTCGGTGAGGTCACGAGCGACGCGGGCAAGAAGGTCGTGGACGCCATCGCCGGCGCCCAGACCAACCCGCGCACCGACCGTCCCGTGCAGGACGTCGTCATCGAGAGTGTCGTGATCGAGTCCCGCGAGGGCTGATCGCACGTTCCGGGAACCCGGCGCCCCGCCCGTCCGTATGACGGGCGGGGCCGTGCTGGGGAACGGCGGTGCCCGGACCGCCACAGGGGCGAGGGGAGAGCATGAACGACCAGGCCGTCTGCTGCTACCGGCATCCTGACCGTGAGACGGGCATCCGCTGCACGCGCTGCGAGCGACCGATCTGCCCGGACTGCATGGTCAATGCCTCGGTCGGCTTCCACTGTCCCGAGTGTTCCGGCGGTGGTTCAAGTCCGGACCGGGGGAGCGCCCGGCAGGACAGCGCCCCGCGCACGGCCGGCGGCGGTGTCGTCCACGCCGGTGATCCCTTCCTGGTGACCAAGGTGCTGCTGGGGATCAACATCGCGATATGGATCGCGGTGATGGTCAACGGGCGTGATCTGGTGGCCACTCTGGAGCTGACGGGGCGGGACCCCTTCCAGGACGGCGAGGGCGTCGCCGAGGGCCAGTGGTACCGGCTGCTGACCTCGCTCTTCCTGCACGAGTCCCCGATGCACATCGGCTTCAACATGCTCTCGCTGTGGTGGCTGGGGCCACCGCTGGAGGCCGCGTTCGGGCGGGCCCGCTATCTGGCCCTCTACCTGCTGTCCGGGCTGGGCGGCAGCGCGCTCACCTACCTGCTCGTGGACGCGGGCGGGCGGTCGTACGGCGCCTCGGGCGCGATCTTCGGCCTGCTGGGTGCCACCGCCGTGCTGATGCGGCGGCTGAAGTACGACATGCGGCCGGTCGTCGCCCTGCTCGTACTCAACCTGATCTTCACCTTCACCTGGAGCAACATCGCCAAGGAGGCGCACATCGGCGGCCTGGTGGTGGGTGCCCTGGTGGCCTTCGGCATAGTGCACGCGCCCCGGGAGCGGCGGGCGCTGGTGCAGTGGCTCACCTGTGGGGCCGCGCTGCTGGCGATCGTGGTGACCGTGGTCGTACGGACGGCCCAGCTGAATTAGGCCGACGGGCCGAACCGGGCGGAACGGGAGAAACGCCGCACCGGCCGCCCGTCACCCACATCAGTGCGGTGCGGGTTGTCCACAGCACCACGCCGATCATGTGCAGAACCGCGGAAAACCGCCGCACGATCCCCGTACGACCCGCTCCGACCTGGACATACAGCGGAGAACGCCGGTGTGGACGGCGATCCACAGAGATCGCGAACAGTCACACCGGCGTCAACATCCAGGAAGTTATCCACAGATCTTCTGAGTTTTTCCCCACTGTGGATGAGGGTGTGGATAACTCGCTACTTCCACTGGGTGGAGACCACGAAGCCCGCCGCGATGAAGCCGAAGCCGACCACGATGTTCCAGTTGTGCAGCGACTCGATGGGCATATCGCTGCCCGTCACGTAGAAGACGACGATCCACGCCAGCCCGATCAGGAACAACGCCAGCATGAGCGGCGCCACCCAGCGCCGTCCGCTGGTCAGCTTGATGGACTGCTGCTTCGCCGGGGGAGGCGTGAAGTCGTCCTTCTTGCGGATCCGTGACTTCGGCACGAGGAACTCTCCTGTCGATGCGCTGCGTGACCGCGCTGGGGGTACAAGGGCTGGACGGCCGCGCCGGGGAGCGCTTCCTCCCCCCGGGCGTCCGTTAGCGTAGTGCTTCAGCGGCGTCGGAGAGGACAAGGGTACGTTGAGCAATTCTGCCGTCTCCACCAGCGGCGCAGAGCCCGACCGCCGCCCTCCCCGCCGATTCCGGCCGGTTCGGCTGCTGACGGCCGCGGTCTTCGCCCTCGCCGGCCTCATTTTCTGGATGAGCTTCAACACGGCCAAGGGCACCGACATCCGCACCGACGCCTCCATGCTCCGGCTGTCCGACCTCATCCAG
The DNA here is from genome assembly GCF_013055795.1 of Streptomyces sp. I05A-00742. Lineage (GTDB taxonomy): Bacteria > Actinomycetota > Actinomycetes > Streptomycetales > Streptomycetaceae > Streptomyces. Next base: position 133,259 of record NZ_JABETO010000006.1, on the reverse strand, counting down.
GAGCGCAGCAAGGGCAACGGCGATCTGGAACGCGGCGCCGCGGCCCTGCGCGCCCAGGTCGACGCCCTGGCCGGGCGGGACGCGGGCGCCGACACCGCCGAGGCGCGCCGCCTGGCCGCCCTGGGCGACGCCGCGGGCACCCGGGAGATCCGCGGAACGGGCCTGACGGTCACCCTGACGGACGCCCCGCCCAACGCCACCGCCAAGATCCCCGGAGTACCGCAGCCCCAGCCCAACGACCTGGTCATCCACCAGCAGGACCTCCAGGCCGTCGTCAACGCCCTCTGGCGGGGCGGCGCCCAGGGCATCGAGGTGATGGACCAGCGGCTGATCTCGACCAGCGCCGTCCGCTGTGTGGGCAACACCCTGATCCTCCAGGGCCGCGTCTACTCACCGCCCTACAAGATCACCGCCGTCGGTGACCGCGGCCGGCTGCGCAAGGCGCTCGACACCGCGCCCACCGTCCAGAACTACCTCCAGTACGTCGCCGCCTACGGCCTCGGCTGGAAGGTGGACCAGCGCGACGCGGTGACCCTCCCCGGCTACACCGGCGCGGTGGACCTGCACTACGCCAAGCCGGCCGGCTGACGGAGACCACCGCGCCCGCGCGGAATTGCGCGCCGGGGCTTTGCCCGGCTGCGCCCCGCGCACAGGTGCGGGCCCTTACTCTGGTGCGGCAAAGACCATTCCCGTCGGCAAGTAGGGACAGCATGTACGTCTGGATCTGGCGTCGTCTGCCGGGCAACGCGTGGGTGAAGGCGCTGATCTCCCTGGTCCTCGTGCTGGCCGTCGTCTACGTGCTCTTCCAGTACGTCTTCCCCTGGGCGGAACCGCTGCTGCCGTTCAACGACGTGACGGTCGACGACAGCATGCCGACACCGGCAACGGATTGGCGGTGACGCGATGAGCGCACGCATCCTGGTCGTGGACAACTACGACAGCTTCGTCTTCAACCTCGTCCAGTACCTCTACCAGCTCGGCGCCGAGTGCGAGGTGCGCAGGAACGACGAGGTCGAACCGGCCCACGCGCAGGACGGGTTCGACGGGGTGCTGCTCTCCCCCGGCCCGGGCGCGCCCGAGCAGGCCGGCGTCTGCATCGACATGGTGCGGCACTGCGCGGCCACCGGGGTACCGGTCTTCGGCGTGTGCCTGGGCATGCAGTCGATGGCCGTGGCGTACGGCGGGGTCGTCGGCCGGGCACCCGAGCTGCTGCACGGCAAGACCTCCTCGGTGAGCCACCAGGGCGCGGGCGTCTTCCAGGGGCTGCCGTCGCCGTTCACCGCCACCCGCTACCACTCGCTCGCCGTCGCCCGCGAGGGCTGGCCGGACGAGCTGGAGATGACCGCCTGGACGGAGAGCGGGATCGCGATGGGCCTGCGCCACCGCGACCTCCCCGTCGAGGGCGTGCAGTTCCACCCCGAGTCGGTGCTCACGGAGTGGGGGCACCGGATGCTCGCCAACTGGCTTGTCTCCTGCGGTGACACGGGGGCGGTGGAACGATCGGCCGGGCTCGCCCCGGTGGTGGGCAAGGCCGGAGAGTGAACGGGCTCCGCCCCGAGCGGGATCCCCGGGGGGCGGCGCCCCAGCAGCCGTACACCCCGCCGCCGCGGTCCGGCGGCGGCCGGCACGCCGCCCCGCCGCCGGACCACCGGGACCATCGGCCGGAGCCGGACCCGTATGTGTACGCGCCGGGGGAACGGGCCCCCGGGCCCCCGCCCTTCGAACGGGACGTCTCCCGGCCGCTGCCCCCCGAGAACGCCGGACGGACCGTCGCGCGCCCCCTGCCCCCCGAGGGCGTCTCCCGGCCCCTGCCGCCCGAGAACCCCTCACCGCCGCTGCCGCCCGAGATCCCTTCACCGCCGCTGCCGCCCGAGATCCCTTCACCGCCGCTGCCGCCCCTGGACGACGCGACGATGCCGCTGCGCCGGGTGGCGCCCGCTCCCGTTCCGGCCGGCGGTGGGCGCGCGGAGCGGCGCAGGGCCGCGCAGCGCGCGGCGAGGGCGCGCAAGGACAGCGTGGGCGTGGTCGTCAGCCGGGCCGTGGGCGAAGTGTTCATCACACTCGGGGTGGTGCTGCTGCTGTTCGTCGCCTACCAGCTGTGGTGGACGAACGTCATCGCCCAGCAGCAGGCCGGAGGAGCGGCCAAGGACCTCCGCAACAGCTGGGAGCGGGACGGGGGCAGGGACCGGGACGCGGGCGCGTTCTCGCCCGGTGAGGGCTTCGCGATCCTCTACATCCCCAAGCTGGACGTGAAGGCGCCGATCGCCGAGGGGATAGGGAAGCACAAGGTCCTGGACCGCGGCATGGTCGGGCACTACGGCAAGGGTTCCCTGAAGACCGCGATGCCCTGGGACAAGCAGGGCAACTTCGCGGTGGCCGGCCACCGCAACACCCATGGCGAACCGTTCCGCTACGTCAACCGGCTGCAGCCCGGTGACAAGATCGTGGTGGAGACGAAGAGCAGCTTCTACACCTATGAGATGACGAGCCGACTGGACCAGACGTCTCCCGCGAACGTCGGGGTCATCCGCCCCGTACCCGACGGTTCCGGCTTCTCAGGACCGGGCCGGTACATCACCCTGACCACCTGTACCCCCGAATTCACCAGTACGTACCGGATGATCGTGTGGGGCAAGATGGTGGACGAGCGCCCGCGCGGGAAGGGCAAGCCGGACGCGCTCGTCGACTGACGGACGGCAGGGGAACGGGGTACGGGCGGGCTGTGGCAGGTACCGAGGAGCACACCGACGGCGCGCCACGGCGGCGGAGCCGCACCCGGAGCCGGTTCGCGGCGACCGTCGGCGTGGTGGGCGAGCTGCTGATCACGGCCGGCGTGCTGTTGGCGCTGTTCGTCGTCTACTCGTTGTGGTGGACGAACGTGATAGCCGACCGCGAGGCGAAGCGCCAGGGCAACCACGTGCGCGAGAACTGGGCCCGGAAGGGTCCCGGCGCCCTGGACACCAAGGACGGGATCGGCTTCCTGCACGTCCCCGCGATGGGCGGCGAGGTGCTGGTGAAACCCGGCACCGGAAGCGACGTCCTCAACGAGGGCGTCGCCGGCTTCTACCGCAAACCCGTGAAGGCCGCGATGCCCTGGGACAAGCAGGGCAACTTCACGCTGGCCGCGCACCGGGACGGGCACGGCGCCAAGTTCCACAACATCCACAAGATCAAGGACGGCGATCCGGTCGTCTTCGAGACGCGCGACACCTGGTACGTCTACAAGGTCTACAAGGAGCTCAAGCAGACTTCCCGCTTCAACGTGAAGGTCCTCGACCCGGTGCCCCGCGAGTCCGGGAAGACCGCGCCGGGCCGCTACCTGACCCTGACGACCTGCACGCCGGTCTACACCTCCGACTACCGCTACATCGTCTGGGCGGAGCTGACGCGCACGGAGAAGGTCGACGAGAAGCGGACCCCGCCGAAGGAACTGCGGGGCTGAACCGCCACACAGCACGGAGCCCCGTCGCCAGCCTCCTTAAGAGGATGACGACGGGGCTCCTGTCGTACGTGGTGCTAGTGGCGGCCCTGGATGAAGCCGGTGCCGCCGAAGATGCCGCCGTCGTCGTCACCGCCGCCGGGACCGCCGTCACCGCCGCCGGGGCCTCCGTTGGTACCGCCGATGGTGGTGCCGGGGAGCGGGGCCTGGGTCGCCAAGGTGATAGCCGTGCCCTTCTTCACCTTGGCGCCCGGGAGCGGCATGGAGGTCGTCACGACAGCCTTGTCGTCGTTCGGTCCGGCGATGGTGCCGACCTTGAGCCCGGCGTCCGTCAGGGCCTTTTTGGCGTCCTTCAGGGTCATGTTGGTCAACGTGGGCACGTCGACCTCCTGCGGGCCCTTGGAGACCGACAGCTCGACCGTCGAGTCGGGCGCGGCGGAGGTGTCACCCTGCGGGGACTGGGCGACGACCTGCCCCGTCGGCGCGTCGTTGTCGACGTCCTTCCGGGTCACCTTGAAGCCGTTGTCCGTCAGCTGCTTGGAAGCGGCGTCGAACTGCTGGCCGATCACCATGGGAACGGTCTTCTTCGGGACGGCGGAGGCGACGGTGAGCTTGACCTCCGAGCCCTTGTCGGCCGCCTCGTTCGGCTCCGGGCTCTGCTTGATGACGGTCCCGGGCTTGGCCTCGTCGGTCTGTTCATCCTTGCGGCGGACCGTGAAGCCCTTGTCCTCCAGGGTCTTCTGCGCCTTGTCGTACTGGGTGTTGAGGACGTTGGGGACGTCAATCTTGGCCGGCCCCTTGGACAGCGACACCTTGATCTCGCTGTCACGCTCGACCTTGGTCCCGGCGTCGGGGTTCTGCTTGCAGATCTTGCCCGGTTCCGCGTCGCAGTTGACGGGCTGACCGCTGTCGACGACCTTCAGCCCGACGTTCTCGCCCTGCTTCTTGGCCGAGGCCAGCGTTTCGCCGATCAGGTTGGGCGCGGTGACATCGCCGCTCTTCCCGTCGCCGCTGAACAGCGCCTTGCCGATGAAGATGGCCCCGACGAGCACCAGGATGCCCGCGATCACCAGCAGGATCGTGGACAGGTTGCTCTTCTTCCGCCCGTTCCCGCCGTGGCCAGGGCCGTCCCCGCCGTCGTCGTAGCCGCCGTAGCCGCCGCCGTCGCGGACCGGCGGCAGCATGGACGTCTGCCCGGCGGCGTTCGGGTCGTGGCGGCCCATCATCTGGGTGGGCTGGTCCTCGCCGCCGTAGCCGACGGAACCGAGCGGGCTGAAGGCCGCCGCGGCGGCGACCGGGCGGCCCTCCAGGGCGGCCTCGATGTCGGCGCGCATCTCGTCGGCCGACTGGTAGCGGTAGTCGGGGTCCTTGACCAGTGCCTTGAGGACGATGGCGTCCATCTCGGGCGTGATCTCGGGGTCGAAGGCGCTCGGCGGGTTGGGCTCCTCCCGCACATGCTGGTAGGCCACCGCGACCGGGGAGTCCCCGATGAACGGCGGCCGGACGGTCAGCAGGTCGTAGAGCAGACAGCCCGTCGAGTACAGGTCGGAACGGGCGTCCACCTGCTCGCCCTTGGCCTGCTCCGGGGAGAGGTACTGGGCGGTGCCGATGACGGCGGCCGTCTGGGTCATGGTCATTCCGGCGTCACCCATCGCGCGGGCGATGCCGAAGTCCATGACCTTGACCTGACCGGTGCGGGTCAGCATGACGTTGGCGGGCTTGATGTCCCGGTGGACGATGCCGGCCCGGTGGGAGTACTCCAGTGCCTGGAGGACCCCGATGGTCATTTCGAGCGAGCGTTCGGGAAGCAGCTTGCGGCCGGAGTGGAGCAGCTCGCGGAGGGTGGAACCGTCCACGTACTCCATGACGATGTACGGGATCGAGACCCCGTCCACGTAGTCCTCGCCGGTGTCGTAGACGGCGACGATGGACGGGTGGTTGAGCGAGGCGGCCGACTGGGCCTCACGGCGGAACCGGGCCTGGAAGGACGGGTCACGGGCGAGGTCCACCCGGAGCGTCTTCACGGCGACGGTGCGGCCGAGCCGGGTGTCGTGGGCGAGGTAGACCTCGGCCATGCCACCACGGCCGAGCACCGAGCCCAGCTCGTACCGGCCGCCGAGGCGACGCGGCTCTTCCATAGCTCCAGCCCTTCCGTTCTTCCTGACCGCACCGACGTGGGTCCGGCGGTGTGCTGTCCGCGCTTACCGTACCCGGCGGGCCCCACGGCTCCCGGGCGTGACCGGCACCCGATACGGGACTGGTACCGGCGCGCGGCGCCGGTGCATGCCGGGAATCACTTCGAGGTCTTCAGCACCGCCTCCATGACGCTCTTGGCGATGGGAGCGGCCAGCTTGCCGCCGGCGATGTCGTCGCGCATGGTGTTGGAACCCTCGATGACAACAGCGACGGCGACCGGCGAGCCGTCACCCTTCTTGGCGTAGGAGATGAACCACGCGTAGGGGTTGCCGCTGTTGTCCACACCGTGCTGGGCGGTACCGGTCTTGCCGCCGACCTTGACGCCGTCGATCTTCGCCTCGGTTCCGGTGCCCTCCTCGACGACCGTCTCCATGGCGCTCTGCAGGTTCTGCGCGTGCTCCGGGGTGAGCGGGCGGTTCATCTCCCGGGGCTGGTGCGTCTCGATGACGTTCAGGTTGGGCGCGCGCAGCTTGTCCACCATGTACGGCTCCATGAGCTTGCCGTTGTTGGCGACGGCGGCGGCGACCATGGCCATCTGGAGCGGCGTGGCGCGGTTGGACGCCTGGCCGATGCCCGCCATGGCGTTCTGCGGGCGGTTGTCCTCGGGGTAGACGCTCTTGGAGACGCCGACCGGGACCGTCAGGTCGGCGTCGTTGAAGCCGAACTTGTTGGCCTGCGCGATCATGTCCTTGTTGCCGAGATCGGCGCTGATCTTGCCGAAGACGCTGTTGCAGGACCACTGGAGGGCAGCCCGCATCGAGACGTTGTCGCAGGGCATCGTCGTCTCGTTCGTCAGCTGCACGTTCCGGGTGTCCGGCAGCGTCCACTTCTTCGGCGAGTTCGTCTTCTGGTCGACGTCCTTGTAGAGCCCCTTCTCCAGGGCCGCGGCGGCCGTGACGACCTTGAACGTCGAACCGGGCGGGTAGGTCTCCCGCAGCGCCCGGTTGAGCATCGGCTTGTTCTTGTCGTCGTTGAGCTTCGTCCAGTTCTCGCCGTCGTTGGCGCCGGCCACCATCGACGGGTCGTACGACGGGGTGGAGGCGAGCGCCAGGATCTTGCCGGTGCGCGGGTCGATGGCGGCGACCGCGCCCTTCTTGCTGCCCAGGCCCTTGAAGGCGGCTTCCTGGGCCTTGCTGTTGAGGGTAGTGATCACGTCACCACCCTTTTTGCCCTTGCCGGTGATCATGTCGATCGTCCGGTTGAAGAACAGCCGGTCGTCGTCACCGGTGAGGATCTTGTCCTCGACGCCCTCCAGGAACGTGGGCTTGTAGACCTGCGAGCTGAAACCGGTGACCGGCGCCCACATCTCGCCGTTCTTGTACGTGCGCTTGTACTTGTAGTTGATGCCGTTGACTTCTTTGGAGCCGGTGATCTCCTGGCCGTCCACGATGATGTTGCCGCGCGGCTGGCTGTAGCGGGCGATGTTGACCCGCATGTTGTTCTTGTCGTTCTTGAGCTCGTCGGCCTGAACGAACTGGAGCCAGTTGCCGCGGACCATCAGCGCGAGGATGAGGAGTCCGCAGAAGATCGCGATCCGGCGCACGGGCTTGTTCACGGTCGGACCACCTGGGTCATCTCGGCATCGGGGTTGGTCACGGGGGTGGGAGCGGGGCGCCGCGCCGCATCACTGATCTTCATGAGGATGGCGATGAGGGCCCAGTTGGCGATCACGGAGGATCCGCCCTGTGCGATGAACGGCATGGTCATACCGGTCAGCGGGATCAGGTTGGTCACACCGCCGGCGACCACGAAGACCTGGATCGCGAAGGCGCCGGAGAGGCCGATGGCCAGGAGCTTGCCGAACGGGTCGCGGGCGGCCAGGGCGGTGCGCACGCCGCGCTCCACGATCAGGCCGTAGATCAGCAGGATGGCCATGAGGCCCGCCAGGCCCAGCTCTTCGCCCACGGTGGCGAGGATGAAGTCGGAGTTGGCGGCGAAGCCGATGAGGTCGGAGTGGCCCTGGCCCCAGCCGGTGCCGGAGACGCCGCCCGAGCCGAAGGACCACAGGGCCTGCATCGACTGCTCGGAGTGGCCCCAGACGCCCTTCTTGCTCATGAGGTATTCGCCCATGGGGTCGAGCCACGCCTGGACGCGCTGCTGCACGTGCGACTCGAAGGAGGCGACGCCCACCGCGCCCGCGGCGGACATCAGCAGGCCGAAGACGATCCAGCTGGTGCGCTCGGTCGCGACGTAGAGCATCACGACGAAGATGCCGAAGAAGAGCAGCGACGTACCGAGGTCGGTCTCGAAGACCAGGATCAGGATGCTGAACGCCCAGACGGCCAGGATCGGCCCGAGGTCACGGCCGCGCGGCAGGTACATGCCCATGAAGCGGCGGCTCGCCAGGGCCAGCGCGTCGCGCTTGACCATCAGGTAGCCGGCGAAGAACACGGCCAGCACGATCTTGGCGAACTCACCGGGCTGGAGCCCGCCGAGGCCCGGGATCTTGACCCAGATCCGGGCGCCGTTGACCGACGGGAAGAACATCGGGGAGATCAGCAGGGCCAGCGCCAGCGCCATGGAGATGTAGGTGTAGCGCTGGAGCACCCGGTGATCCTTGAGGAAGATCACCATGGCGACGAACAGGCCGATCCCGAGTGCCGAGAACAGCAGCTGATTGGTCGCCGCGGGAGCGAACGTGGGCACCTTCTGGAAGCGCGGTGACTGGTCCAGCCGCCAGATGACGACCAGCCCGATCCCGTTGAGGACCGTGGCCAGCGGCAGCAGCAGCGGATCGGCGTACGGGGCGAACTTCCGCACCACGAGGTGGCCGACGCCGGCCAGCAGGCCGAGGCCCATGCCGTAGCCGAGCATCCCGGACGGCATCTCGCCGTCCAGCGCCAGGCCCACGTTGGCGTACGCGAAGCAGGGGAGGATGACGGCGAAGGCGAGCAGCAGCAACTCGGTGTTGCGCCGACTCGGCTGGCCCGCCGTGCTGACGGTGGTGGTGGAAGTGGTGTTCGGCATGGGTGGGATGGCTGACACGTCGCTGGCCCCCTACAGACTTACTGCTGGGAGCCGTTGCACTGCGCTGCCACTTTCTGCTCTTCCTCGCTGAGGGTGGGGCCGGGGGCCGGGGTCGGCGCGGTCTGGAGCGTGATGCCCGCCGCTCCACCGGTCGGCACGGGGGTGGGCTTGCCCGGAGGTGTCTTGCCGGCGTCCGGTTTGCCGGCGTCGGGCTTGGCCGTCTCGGGCTTCTGGCTCTCCCGCTGCCGGCGCTCTGCCTTCTGCTGCTCGTCCTTCTTCTTGCAGGCGCTGGCCAGCGTGCCGAGGTCCTTGACCTTCTGCACGGCCTGGTCGCGGCTGCCCACCGCGATCGTGTCCTCCACCCGGCCGCGCTGGTCGACGGGGAGGTACTTGAGTTCGATCTCGGGGTGGTCCTGGTACAGCTTGCTGAGGCTGATCCAGGCGAGGTCCTGGTTGATGCCCTGGTAGAGCGCGACGTGGGTGCTGTCCTTGGCCGCCACGTAGTACTGCGTCTGCGTCCACTGGTAGCCGCCGTAGAGGCCGCCGCCGACGACGCCGAGCACCACGGCGATGATCAGGGAACGCTTGACCCAGCCACCGCGGCGGCGCGGCCTGCCCGTCTCGACGCCGCTGTCGTCGTACTCGTCGTGGAACGCGCCGAACTCGCCCGCGGGGGCCTCGCCCGCCGCCGGGCCGCTGCCGGGCGGGCCGAAGCCGCCCGCCGGGTCCGGCGGAGGGGTCCGGCCCAGCTCGGAGGCGCGGCCGGCCGGGGTCTGCATGGCGCCGTGGTCGCCCAGCGGGAACTGGTTCTCGGCGACCGCGCCGACGACCACCGGGGTGTCGCTGAGCTGCTGGGCGACGAGGGTGTCCCCGCCGTCCACGTCCAGGACGTCCGCGACGATCACCGTCACGTTGTCCGGGCCGCCGCCGCGCAGGGCGAGCTCGATCAGCTCCTGGACGGTCTCCTGCGGCCCCTGGTAGCTGGCCAGCCGCTCCTCGATCGTCTCGTGGCTGACGACCCCGGAGAGGCCGTCGGAGCAGATCAGGTACCGGTCGCCGGCCCGCACCTCGCGGATGGACAGGTCCGGCTCGACGTGGTCGCCACTGCCCAGCGCGCGCATCAGCAGGGAGCGCTGCGGATGGGTGGTGGCCTCCTCCTCGGTGATCCGGCCCTCGTCCACCAGCCGCTGCACCCAGGTGTGGTCCTGGGTGATCTGGGTCAGGACGCCGTCGCGCAGCAGGTACGCGCGGGAGTCGCCGACGTGGACGAGGCCGAGCCGCTGGCCCGTCCACAGCAGGGCGGTGAGCGTGGTGCCCATGCCCTCCAGCTGCGGGTCCTCCTCGACCATCACGCGCAGCTGCTCGTTGGCGCGGTGCACGGCGGTGCCGAGGGAGGTGAGCAGGTCCGAACCCGGGACGTCGTCGTCCAGCGTCACCAGGGCGGAGATCACCTCGGAACTGGCGACCTCGCCGGCGGCCTGGCCGCCCATGCCGTCGGCGATGGCGAGCAGCCGGGGGCCGGCGTAACCGGAGTCCTCGTTGCCTTCCCGGATCATGCCCTTGTGGGACCCGGCGGCGAAACGCAGTGTCAGACTCATGCGCACCTCGCCAGTCGGCTCCGGGTACAGCCCCTTGCCCACCTCGCTGCCCACCCTCCGGTCGTCATGGTTCCAACTACTTCCGCAGCTCGATGACGGTTTTGCCGATGCGGATCGGCGCGCCGAGCGGGATCGGGGTCGGGGTGGTCAGCCGGGTCCGGTCGAGATAGGTGCCGTTGGTCGAACCGAGGTCCTCGACGATCCAGCGGCCGTCGCGGTCGGGATAGATCCTGGCATGCCGGCTGGAGGCGTAGTCGTCATCCAGCACGATCGTCGAGTCGTGGGCGCGGCCGAGGGTGATGGTCTGGCCCTGGAGGGCCACCGTGGTGCCGGTGAGCGTGCCTTCCGAGATCACCAGCTTGGTGGGTGCGCCGCGGCGGCCGCGGCTCTCCCGGCGGTCGGCGCCCCGGCGCCCGCCGGACTGCTGGCGCTGCGGCGGCGGGGTGGCCTGCTGGGCCGCCCGCTGCGCCGGACGCCCGTCGCCGCCGCGGCGCGAGCCGCGCGCGGTCACCCGCGTGCCGAACAGGTCACTGCGAATGACCTGGACGGCCACGATGACGAACAGCCACAGTACGGCGAGGAAACCCAACCGCATGACCGTGAGGGTCAGCTCTGACATTGCCCCCGCTTCACCCTTCGGCTTGCCGGTAAACGATGGTGGTGCTGCCCACGACAATGCGCGAGCCGTCGCGGAGCGTAGCGCGCGTGGTGTGCTGCCCGTCCACAACGATGCCGTTGGTCGACCCCAGGTCCTGGATGGTCGCGGGGGTGCCGACCCGGATCTCGCAGTGCCTGCGGGAGACGCCGGGGTCGTCGATACGTACGTCCGCCTCGGTGCTGCGGCCCAGCACCAGGGTCGGCCGGGAGATCTGGTGACGGGCACCGTTGATCTCGATCCAGCGCCGTGTCCGCTCCGCCGCGCCGGCTCCCGGCCCGCCCGCGCGGGGCTGGGGACGGGCCGCGCCGGGCGGCGGGGACGACGGCATGGGCGGGGCGCCGGCGGGCTGCGGCGGGTAGCCGCCGCCCTGGGTGGCGGGGGAGGGACCGCCCCGGGGCGCGCCGCCGTAGGGCGCCTGGGGGGCCTGCTGACCGAGCTGCCCCTGGGGCTCCTGTGACTCGCTGGCGGCCAGGGTGCGGCTGCGCACGCGGTACAGGCCCGTGTCGAGGTCGTCCGCTTTCTCCAGGTGGACCTTGATGGTCCCCATGAAGGTGTACCGCTGCTGCTTGGCGTAGTCGCGGACCATGCCGGCCAGCTCGTCGCCCAGCTGCCCGGAGTAGGGGCTCAGCCGCTCGAAGTCCGGGCCGCTCAGCTCCACGATGAAGTCGTTGGGAACGACCGTGCGGTCACGGTTCCAGATGGTGGCGTTGTTGTCGCACTCCCGCTGGAGTGCGCCCGCGATCTCCACGGGCTGGACCTCGGACTTGAACACCTTGGCAAAGGTGCCGTTCACGAGACCTTCGAGTCGCTGCTCGAAGCGCTTCAGTACTCCCACGGGGCACCTCCTTCCCTCGGTGACGCCTGTGATGCCCGGTGCCGTTCCTGTACTGCTTACTGATCGTATCCACGCGTCGGGAAAACAGCTGGTTCCCCTTCGGCGCCAGGAGTGATGAGTGTCGCCCTGGTGCCGCCTCCGAGTTCCCTCACGGGGGATCGTAGAGGCGCCCGAGAGCCAGTGTCCCGCAACCGGCGGGGTCCCCGCCGGTACCCCGGGCACCCTCCGGGGGCGGGCGGCGGCTTACGGGCGTGAAGGCACCCTCCCGAGCGTGCTAATGTTCTGCATGTCGGAAGGCGGTCGCACAAGACCCGGACGGAGAGTCCGAAGAGGGTGCGGAAGCCGGAGGACACACCCAATGCGCGGGTGGCGGAATAGGCAGACGCGCTGGATTCAGGTTCCAGTGCCCGAAAGGGCGTGGGGGTTCAACTCCCCCCTCGCGCACAGCGAGAACAGGCTCCGTCGTGAAAACGACGGGGCCTGTTCTGCGTGTCCGGCGCTGTGCTCCCGGTGCTCCGCGGTGGGCGGAGCACGGTGTGCCGTATCTCTCAGGTGGCCCGGTGGTCAATCCCGGGTGGCCGATCGATCCCGGTTGGTTGCTCAATCCCGGTTGGTCGCTCAATCCCGATCGGTGCCGTAGGCGTTGTAGCGCAGCAGGTAGCCGGCGAAGCGGGCGAGGTCGGTCTCGTCCCAGTCGACGAGGCGGTTCTCGACGGCGGCGCGGCGGCTGGCCGCGACCTGGTCCAGGAGCTCGGTGCCGCGGTCGGTGAGGTGCAGGACCTGGACCCGCTGGTCGTCGGGGTCGGCGCGGCGTTCGACGAGGCCCAGCCGTTCCAGGGCGGCGACCTGGCGGCTGACCGTGGACTTGTCGAGCAGGTAGTGCGCGGCGAGGTCGGTGGCGCGGCAGCCCCGTCGGTCCTGGAGGTGGGCGAGCAGGGTGTACGAGACCAGGGACAGCTCGGGGTGCAGCCGGCCCGCGGTGGCGCGGGCCCGGCGGGCGAAGGCGGTCAGCTCGCGCTGGATGGTGTCCAGGTGATCGGCTCGGTGTGACACGGGAGTCCCTTCCCTCGCTTTTGGTTGTATAGTACAACTGAAGTTAGAAGTTGTATAAGCCAACTATTGTGGAGAGGGTGCCCCATGAGGCCCGCGACGCGCGCCGCGCTCCGGCATGTACTGACCCACCTGCTCACGCCGCTGCTGATGTGCGTCGGCATGGGGCTCGCCTACCTCGGCGCGTTCGCCGACCCGTCGCCGCACGAGCTGCCGGTGGCGGTGGTCGGCTCCGGCCGGAGCGCGACGGAGCTGGCGCGGACGCTGGAGGACCGGGCCGGGGACAAGCTGGCCGTGCACACCGTCGCCGACCGCGCGGAGGCCGTGCGGGAGCTGAGGGACCAGGACGTCTTCGGGGCGTACGTGCCCGGCCGCCGGGCGCCGGAGCTGCTGATCGCCTCGGCCGGCTCGGACACCACGGCCTCGGCCGTGCAGAAGGTGTTCACGCCCGTCGCGGCCCGGCAGGGCGCCCCGCTGAAGGTGACGGACGTGGTGCCGCCGTCGGAGGGCGATCCCACCGGGCAGGGCATCTTCTTCCTGCTCGTCGCGCTGAGCATCGGTTCGTACGCCTCGGTCGCGGTGATCGGCGGGGCCGGGGGCGCGCTGCCGCTGCGGATACGGGCGGCCCTGGCGGCCGTGACCTCGTTGGTGGTGAGCGTGATCGGGGTGGTGCTCGCGGGGCCCGTCTTCGACCTGGTGGACCACGGGATGTGGGGGCTGTGGGGGCTGGCCTGGCTCTACTCGGCCGGTGTGCTGTTCATCGGCACCGGGCTGCACACGTTCCTCAAGCGGTGGACGACGCTCGGCGTGATGGTGCTGTTCGTGATGCTGAACTTCACCAGTGCGGGCGGCGTCTTCCGGCCCGAGCTGCAGAACCGCTTCTTTGCCGGCCTGCACGGCTTCTGGAACGGCGCGGGCTTTGTGGAGGGCACGCGCGGACTCGTCTACTTCGGCCACTCCGGCCTCGGCGGCCACGTGGCGACGCTGCTGGGCTGGCTCGTCGTGGGGCTCGCCGTGCTGGGAGCGGCCTGGGCGGTGGAGCACCGGCGCGGGGTGCGGGCGGCCGCGGGGACAGAGGCCGAGGAGGCCGGGGCCGAGGAGGAGATGGAGGAAGCGGTCGGCGTCTGAGGCGGGAGGGGGGCCGGAGCTCGTAGGCTGGGCGGGTGATGAATCCGGAGACCGACATGCCGTCCGAACCGGGCACCGAACGGCTTGAGCGGGCCGTGCGGGCCGCCGAGCAGGCGCTGATCGAGTTCGAGATCGCGGTGGAGACGTTCCGGGTGGAGGTGGAGAACTTCTCCCGGCTGCACCACCAGCGGCTCGGTCCGCTGTACGGGCGCCTGGACGAGCTGGAGGCACGGATCGCCGAGGCCGTCGCGGCCCGCTCCGGCGACCCGGACGACCTGCGGCGGGCGCGCGAGGCGCGGGCGCTGATCCAGCCCATGCCCGGGGTGGAGGAGCTGCTCGGCGGGTGGATGGACTCCGAGGGGCTGTCGCCCGAGGCGAGCGCGATGCTCACCGGGCAGCGGGTGCGGCCGCCCGAGCGCGTCCGGCCCAGTGACGCGGCCCGCAAGGCGTACCGCGACCTCGTCCGCCGGGCCCACCCCGACCTGGCCACGGACGAGCCGGAGCGGCGGCGGCGCGAGGAGTTCGTCGTGCGCGTCAACGCGGCCTACGCGGCGGGTGACGAGGAGCGGCTGCGCGAACTGGCCGAGGAGTGGGCGGCGGGTCCCATCCCCGGGCAGCGGCGGCCCGACCGGGCCGAGGAGCTCTACGCGCGGCTGGAGTGGCTGGCCCGGCGCAAGGAGCTGCTGGCCGAGGTGGCCGCGGAACTGGAGTCCTCGGCGATCGGCGCGATGATCAAGATGGCGCCCGAGGACCCCGACGGGCTGCTGGACGAGATCGCGGGCGGGCTGCTGGCGCAGATCGCGGAGCGCGAGAGCCGGCTGGCGTCCCTGGTCGGGTAGCGTCGGGCGCATGACTTTTGGTTCCGGGATCCCCACGGTCGGGGTCGACGCCCTCTCCGCCGACGCCTTCCTGCTTGATGTGCGCGAGGCCGACGAGTGGGAGGCGGGGCACGCGGAGACCGCGCTGCACATCCCGATGAGCGACTTCGTCGCGCGGTTCGGCGAGCTGACCGAGAAGGCGCCCGAGGGCGGGCGGATCCATGTGATCTGCCGCTCGGGCGGGCGGTCGGCCCAGGTCACCGCCTATCTCGCGCAGCAGGGGCTGGACGCGGTGAACGTCGACGGCGGTATGCAGGTGTGGGAGGCGGCGGGCCGGCCCGTGGTGGCGTCGGACGGCAGCCCGGGCACGGTCATCTGAGGGCGGCTTCCGAGGTGGGGTGGGGGCGGTGAGCCCCTCCCCCTCCCTGGCTCGCCGGCCGTCGGCCGTTGGCCGGCTTTCATCGGTCGAAGTCGAGCTCCACCTGTTCCGTCGCCGGGTGCGACTGGCAGGCCAGTACGTATCCCGACTCCAGTTCGTCGTCCTCCAGGGCGTAATTGCGGTCCATCCGCACCTCACCGGAGACGAGGAACGCCCGGCACGTCCCGCACACCCCGCCCTTGCAGGCGTAGGGCGCGTCGGGGCGGTTGCGCAGGACCGCCTCCAGCAGGGACTCCCCGTCGCGGACGGGCCACCGGCCACCGCGGCCGTCCAGCGTCGCCGTGACGGTGCTGTGCGTGGGCGCGGCGGAAGGCGGGGCGGCAGGTGACGTCGGGGAAGCCGCCTCCTCCGCGACGTGGAAGATCTCCTCGTGTATCCGCTCGCGCGGCACCCCGAGGCCGCGCAGCGCGTGCTCGGCGCCCATGACCAGTCCGTGCGGGCCGCAGAGGAACCAGCCGTCCACCGAGTCCACCGGGAGCAGCGCGGGCAGCAGGCCGGTCAGCCGCCGTTCGTCGAGCCGCCCGGAGGCCGGGCCCGCCTGCTGTTCCTCGCGGGAGAGGGTCTGGACGACCTGGAGTCGGCCGGGGTAGCGGTCCTTGAGGTCGGCGACCTCCTCCAGGAACATCGTGGAGGCCGTGGTGCGGTCGCTGCGGAGGAGGGTGAAGCGGGCCTCCGGCTCGCGGGCGAGCAGCGTCGTCACGATGGACAGGACGGGGGTGATCCCGCTGCCGCCGACGATCGCGGCGAAGTACCCGGGGCGCGGCTCCAGAACGAACCGGCCGGCCGGTGTCATCACCTCCAGCTCGTCCCCGGCGGTCAGTTCCTTGAACGCGTACGTCGAGAACGCGCCGCCGTCCACGAGCCGGACGCCGACCCGCAGGGCGTCGGGTCCCTCGGGGCCGGGAGCCCGGCCGCAGACGGAGTAGGTGCGGCGTATCTCGGCGCCGGACGCGGAGTGCCGCACGGTGAGGTGCTGGCCCGGCGTGTGGCGGTAGGCGTCGCGGAGTGCGGCGGGGACGGCGAAGGTCACGGCGACCGCGTCGTCGGTGAGCGGTTCGACGGCCGCCACCCGCAGACGGTGGAAGGTGCCGTGGCGTGCCGCTGCCATCAGAGCAACTCCTTGAAGTGGTCGAACGGCTCGCGGCACGCGTCGCAGCGGCGCAGGGCCTTGCAGGCGGTGGAGGAGAAGCGGCTGAGCAGCGTGGTGTCGGTGGAGCCGCAGTGCGGGCAGCGGATGGCGAGCTGTACGGGTATGGGGCCGTCCGGTCCGGAGGGCCGCGGCGGGGCGACGCCGAACTCGGCCAGTTTGCGCTTTCCTTCGGCACTGATGGCGTCGGTGGTCCAGGCGGGCGAGAGCACGGTGCGGACCTCGACGTCGGGTACGCCTTCCCCGTGCAGGACGCGCTCGATGTCGGCGGACATGGCCTCGACGGCGGGGCAGCCGGTGTAGGTGGGGGTCAGGTCCACTTCCACCCGGCCGGGGCCCGTGACGCGCAGGTCGCGCAGGACGCCCAGCTCGTCCAGGGTGATGACGGGCAGTTCGGGGTCGGGGACGGAGCCGGCGAGCGCGCGCAGCCGCTCCTCCAGGGGGGTGAGGTCCCGGGGCTCGGTGAGGTCCCGGGGCTCGTGGGGCGTCGCGCGGTCGGTCACCATGACGCCCCCGGGTGGCTGCGGTGCAGGTGCTGCATTTCGGCCAGCATGCGGCCGAAGGGCTCGGTGTGGATGCCCTGGCGTCCGGCGCCCGCGGTCCAGGCGCCCGTCTGCGGGCCGGTGGGGAGCTCCAGGGTCGCCTTTCGCAGCGTCTCGCCGATCCGCTCCGTCCACGCGGCCCGCAGGGCGGGCCAGTCGACGGCCTCCAGGCCCTCGACGGGCTGGAACAGCTCGCCCGTGTACCGCCACAGGCCGTCCAGGGCCCGGCGCATCCGCCCGTGGCTCTCGGCCGTCCCGTCGCCGAGCCGCAGGGTCCAGTGCTCGGCGTGGTCGAGGTGGTAGGCGATCTCCTTGACCGCCTTGGCGGCCAGCGGGGCGAACGGTCCGTCGCCCTCGGCGAGCCGGGAGTGGAGCAGGTGCTGGTAGGCCGAGAAGTACAGCTGGCGGGCGATGGTGTGGGCGAAGTCGCCGTTGGGCTGTTCGACGAGCTGGACGTTGCGGAAGGCGCGCTCCTCGCGGAGGTAGGCCAGTTCGTCCTCGTCGCCGGCGAGCGAGAGCAGGGTGCGGGCCTGGCCGAGCAGGTCGAGGGCGATGTTGGTGAGCGCGACCTCCTCCTCCAGGACGGGCGCGCGGCCCGCCCACTCCGCCAGCCGGTGCGAGAGGACCAGGGCGTCGTCACCGAGGGCGAGGGCGGCCGCCGCGGGGACGGTGCCGGGGTTCACGGGTGCCGGGTTCACGGGTGCAGCAGGGTTCACGGGTGCGGGGGTCACAGGTGCCGCACCCCCTCGGGGATCTCGTAGAAGGTCGGGTGGCGGTACGCCTTGTCGCCCGCGGGCTCGAAGAACGGGTCCTTCTCGTCCGGCGAGGACGCGGTGATGGCGTCGGAGGGCACCACCCAGATCGAGACGCCCTCGGAGCGCCGGGTGTAGAGGTCCCGGGCGTTGCGCAGGGCCATCTGCGCGTCGGGGGCGTGCAGGCTGCCGGCGTGGGTGTGCGAGAGGCCGCGCCTGCTGCGGACGAACACCTCCCACAGGGGCCAGTCGGTGCCGCTCATGCCGTTGCCTCCGGGTGGTCGGTGGTGCCGTGCTCGGTGGTGTCGTGGGCGGGGCGGTGGGGCGGGGCGGCGGCGTGCCGGGCGGCGTACGCGGCGGCCGCGTCCCGCACCCAGGCGCCCTCCTCGTGGGCCTCGCGGCGGCGGGCGAGCCGTTGTTCGTTGCAGGGGCCGTTGCCGCGCAGGACCTCGTTGAACTCGTCCCAGTCGATGGCGCCGAAGTCGTAGTGGCCGGTCTCCTCGTTCCACCGCAGGTCCGGGTCGGGCAGGGTGAGGCCCAGGGATTCGGCCTGCGGGACACAGATGTCGACGAAGCGGCGCCGCAGTTCGTCGTTGGAGTGCCGCTTGATCCTCCAGGCCATGGACTGGGCGGAGTGCGGGGATTCGCCGTCGGGCGGGCCGAACATCATCAGCGACGGCCACCACCAGCGGTCCACCGCGTCCTGGGCCATCGCGTGCTGTTCCGGAGTGCCGCGGCTGAGGGCGAGCAGCAGCTCGTAGCCCTGGCGCTGGTGGAACGACTCCTCCTTGCAGACCCGGACCATGGCCCGGGCGTACGGCCCGTAGGAGCAGCGGCAGAGCGGGACCTGGTTGGTGATGGCCGCGCCGTCCACGAGCCAGCCGATGGCGCCGACGTCGGCCCAGGTCAGGGTGGGGTAGTTGAAGATCGAGGAGTACCGCTGACGGCCGGCGTGCAGCTTGTCCAGCAGCTCTTCGCGGCTGACGCCCAGGGTCTCGGCGGCGCTGTAGAGGTAGAGGCCGTGGCCCGCCTCGTCCTGGACCTTGGCCATGAGGATGGCCTTGCGCCGCAGCGAGGGGGCCCGGGTGATCCAGTTGGCCTCGGGCTGCATGCCGATGATCTCGGAGTGGGCGTGCTGGGCGATCTGCCGGACCAGGGTGGCGCGGTAGGCGTCGGGCATCCAGTCGCGCGGCTCGATGCGTTCGTCCGCCGCCACCGCGGCGTCGAACACCGCCTCCAGGGTTCCCGTGTCCACCGTTTCCGGTGCCGTCGTGGTCATGCCGATGCCCCCTCGTCCGGTGCGAACCGTTCGAACGCCGCCGTTCCGCCGGGGCGTGCCATCCCCACCGACCGACCGATCGTTCGGTTCAATGGTGAGGCGGCTCACTGGCCGGTGTCAAGCCTGTGGATAACCGCCTGTGACCGGCTGTGGACAACGGCACAGGGCGGACGGAGGACCCTCGCCGCCGTACGAAGGCCCTATGGCCGCTGCGCCGGGCGCCGTCGGATCGGTACCGTTCGGGTGCGCGGAAGGCGTCCGCGCACGATCGGCGAGCGGAAATCGGGGCGTACATGGACACGGACGACAGCGACGAGCGGGAGGGCGGTGCCGCCGAGCGGGCGGAACCGGCCGCGGCCGCCGGACTGTCGCGGCCCGCACGCTGTGCCGTCGCGTTCGGCGCCCTCATCGTCGCCGTGGTGACGGTGGTGCACATAGGCATCATGTTTCTGCATGTCGCGCCGTCGAACACGATCAGTAAGCAGCATGCCTCGACCATCAACGACTACGTTCTGCCGGAGTTCGAGCAGAACTGGAAGTTCTTCGCGCCGAACCCCCTCCAGCAGAACATCTCCGTCCAGGTCCGTGCCCGGGTCCGCGAGTCCGACGGCAAGGTCACGACCACCTCGTGGACCGACCTCTCCGCCCAGGACGGTGCCGCCATCCACCACAACCCGCTCCCGAGCCACGCGCGGCAGAACCAGCTCCGCCGCGCCTGGGACTTCTACCTCGCCTGGCACGACGACCAGGGCCGGCCCACGGGCACGCGCGGCAACCTCTCCAAGGAGTACCTGCGTCGGCTCGCCGTCTCCCGGCTCGGCCTCGACCTCGACCGCGAGGGGAAGCGGCTGGAGAGCGTCCAGCTCCGCTCCGTGACCACCAACGTCGCACCGCCGCCCTGGAACAAGGACCGGACGGTCGCCGACCCGGCCCGTCGTGAGCTGGCCTGGTGGCACGTCACCGCCGATGACCTCAAGGTGGTGCGGGCCCTGTGAACGTCTCCTCGCTGCGCGCCTCCTGCGCCGACGCCTACGCCCGGGTCACCGGGTCCTCCCTCGGCCCGTACCAGACGGCGCTGATACGGATCGGGTTCTCCTTCACCTGGCTGTTCTTCCTGGCCCGCGAGTGGGTCAACAGCCAGGAGCTGTACGGGCCCGACGCCCCCTGGAGCTGGGAGCTGGCCCGGCGGCTGACCGACGAGAACCACGCCTTCACGGTGCTCGTGTGGTCCGGGAGCGGCTGGTGGTTCCAGCTGGTCTACCTCTTCGCGATGGCCAGTGCCCTCCTGCTGATGCTGGGCTGGCGGACCAGGACCATGTCGGTCCTCTACATGATCGGCCTGCTGTCGCTGCAGAACCGCAGCGTCTTCGTCGGCGACGGCGGGGACAACGTCCTCCACCTGATGGCGATCTACACGGTGTTCACCCGCTGCGGCCAGGTGTGGTCGCTCGACGCCCGGCGCGCGAAGCGCCGGGCGGCGGCCGCCGGCGACGAGGCGGCGGCAGGGGAACGGGACATCACGGGGATCGTGCTGTGGGCGCTCTGCGGCCTCGCCCTGGTCCTCGCGACGGCGGACGCCGACACCCGGCTGGAGTGGACGGAGAACGGGCCGGTCCCGGGCATCGGCTGGGCCATGGCGCTGTGGGCCCTGTGGTGCGGGCACGGCCTGTGGTGGGCCGTGCGGCGGTACGGAGGCACGGAGCCGCGCCAGGTCATGGCCGCGTTCGGGCACCTGATGCACAACGCCGCCCTGCTGGTGATCCTCGCCGAGGTCTGCCTGATCTACGGTGCGGCAGGCTGGTACAAGGTGCAGGGCACGCTCTGGCAGGACGGCACCGCGCTCTACTACCCCCTGCACCTCGACTACTTCTCCCCGTGGCCCGGGCTGTCGCACCTCCTCGCCGCCAGCGGCACCGTCGTGATGCTGCTCGGCTACGGCACGGTGGCGCTCCAGGCGGCCTTCCCCTTCACCCTGATCAACCGACGGGTGAAGAACGTCCTCCTGGCGCTGATGATGGCCGAGCACCTGGGCATCGCCGTCCTCCTCGGACTGCCCTTCTTCTCCCTGGTGATGATCTTCGCGGACGCCGTGTTCCTGCCGACGACCTTCCTCCGGCGCGTGGGCGGTTCTGTCTCGCGGACCGCGGCGCGCTCCTGGGGCCTGCTCGTCCGGTTCAACCGGCGCGAGATCCCGGCCCAGCGCGGGCGCGCGGCGGCCGGGCCGGAATCGGCGGACCGTGCGGACGGCGACGCCGAGCTGTCGGCGGGAGCCGGTGCCGGACGTCCGCCGGGGCCGTGAGTGCCCAGGTCAGCGCCGTAGGCTGAGCGCATGACCGAGGACGCGACCGGTATCGCCGTGCGGCAGTGGGGCGAGCTGGCCCCCGGTGCCGTGCTGCTCGACGGATTCCACGCCATCAAGCACGCCCTGCGCTTCGGGGCCCGCGTCGGCCCGGCGCTCACCTGCGACAAGGCCGGCGTCCTGGCGCTCGCCGACCGGCTGGCCGACGACGTGACCGACGCGCTGCGCGGCCTCCTGGTCGAGGTGGACCGGGCGGTCCTGCGCGGGCTGGTCCCCCGGGGCCACACCACCGAGGTCGCCGCGCTGGCCGCCCGGCCGGCCCGGGAGGACAACCTCGCCGCGCTGGCCCGCCTGCCCCGGCGCGCGCCCGTCGTCCTCCTCGACAACCCGCGCAACCTCGGGAACGTCGGCGCCGTGATCCGGCTGGCGGCCGGGTTCGGCGCGACCGGCGTGGTGACCACCGGTGACCTCGACCCGTGGCACCAGAACGCCGTCCGGGCGGGCGCGGGACTGCACTACGCCACGGCCGTCGAGCGGGTGGAGCCCGACGGCCTGCCGCGGGGGCCGCTGTTCGCGCTGGACCCGGAGGGCGAGGACATCCGGTCGGTCGTCCTGCCCGACGACGCGGTGCTCGCCTTCGGCTCCGAACGACACGGCATCTCGGACGAGGTCCGGTCGCGGGCGGACCGGCTGATCGCGCTGCCGATGCGCCCGCAGGTGTCGAGCTACAACCTCGCGACGAGCGTGGCGATGACGCTGTTCCACTGGGGCGGTCCAAAGGCGGGCTGACGGCCTGGGGCGCGCCTCATAAGAAGGCACGCCCTACGGCCTGCAAGGAGGCACGGCCTACCGGAAAGCCTGCCCCACCGGAAGCGTCACGCCTGCCGCCGCACCTCCACCGTCCGGAACCGGCTCGCCACGAACGCCCCGTCGCACAGCGCCGCGTTCGCCGCCGGGTTGCCGCCCGAGCCGTGGTAGTCGGAGAACGCGGCCGTCTGGTTGACGTACACCCCACCGGTGAGGTTCAGCGACAGCTGGGCGCTCTCCTCCAGGCACGCCTGCTCGATCAGCTGCTCCGCCTCGGCCGAGGTCGTGTAGGCGCCGACGGTCATCGCGCCCTTCTCCCGCACGGTGCGGCGCAGCAACTCCACCGCTTCCGCCGTGGAGTCCACGGCCACGGCGAACGACACCGGGCCGAAGCACTCGGAGAAGTACGCCGCCTCGGCGTCCGGCTTGGCGCCGTCGAGCTTGACGATCACCGGGGTGCGGACGGTCGCGTCGGGGAAGTCCGGGTTGGCCACCGTCCGGGAGGCGAGCGCCATTTCGCCGAGCCGGCCGGCCGCCTCGATGCGCTCCTTGACCTGGTCGTTGACGATGGCGCCGAGCAGGGCGTTGGCCCGTGCGTCGTCGCCGAGCAGCTGCTGGACGGCGTCCGCCAGGTCGGCCACCACCGCGTCGTACGTCTTGTGGCCGGCGTCGGTGCCGATGCCGCCGCGCGGGATCAGCAGGTTCTGCGGGGTGGTGCACATCTGGCCGCTGTAGAGGGAGAGCGAGAAGGCCAGGTTGGAGAGCATGCCCCGGTAGTTGTCGGTGGAGTCGACGATCACCGTGTTGACGCCGGCCTTCTCCGTGAAGACCTGGGCCTGGCGGGCGTTGGCCTCCAGCCAGTCGCCGAAGGCGGTGGAGCCGGTGTAGTCGATGATCCGGACGTCCGGGTGCACGGCCAGCGGCCTGGCGATGCCCTCGCCGTCGCGCTCGGCGGCCAGGGCGACGAGGTCGGGGGAGAAGCCGGCCTCGCGCAGCACCTCGCGCGCGATGCGCACGGTCAGCGCGAGCGGCAGGACCGCGCGCGGGTGGGGCTTGACCAGGACGGGGTTTCCGGTGGCGAGCGAGGCGAACAGGCCCGGGTAGCCGTTCCAGGTGGGGAAGGTGTTGCAGCCGATGACGAGGGCGATGCCCCGCGGCACCGCGGTGAACTGCTTGTCCAGCTTCAGCGGGTCGCGTTTGCCCTGGGGCTTGACCCACTCGGTGGTCCGCTCCACCTCGGCCTGCGCGGCGTAGGCGTAGGCGACGGCCTCCAGCCCGCGGTCCTGGGCGTGCGGGCCGCCGGCCTGGAACGCCATCATGAACGCCTGGCCGCTGGTGTGCATGACCGCGTGCGCCATCTCGTGCGTCCGGGCGCCGATCCGCTTGAGGATCTCCAGACACACGAGCGCCCGGTGGCGGGGGCCGGCCTCGCGCCACGGGCGCATGGCGGACCGCATGGCCGGGAGCAGCACGGCGAGGTCGGCGTGCGGGTACTCGATGCCGAGCCGCGGGCCGTAGGGCGAGACCTCGGAGCCGGTCCAGCCGTCCGTGCCGGGCTGGTCGAGCTCGAAGCGCCCGTCGCGCAGGGCCTCGAAGGCCGCCTGCCCGGCGGCGGCGTCCAGGCCGCCCTCCTGGTCGGACCCGTACGCCTTGGGGTGCTCGGGATGCGGGGACCAGTAGGCGCGGGTGCGGATGACGTCGAGGGCCGTATCGAGAGTGGCGGCGTGCTTCTCGGTCAACTGGTCGATGGTGAGTCCGGCAGTCACGGCTGACCAACTCCTCGTCGGGCGGGGCTCGGATGCGGTGGCGGTGAACGCGATGAACGCAGGGAACGCAGTGAAAGCAGTGGAACCAGGTGAAGCGGTGGTGACGGATGCGCACGGGCGGGTGCCGTTGTCGTACCCGCCAGATACATTAACCGAACGATCGGTCGGGACAAGGGGGCCCGGCGAATCCGGGACCACCTCATCGGGGAGGATCACTGCCATGACCGCAATCGAGCCGGAGCGCACCGTGGCCGTCGTGGGCACGGGCACCATGGGCCAGGGCATCGCCCAGGTCGCCCTGGCCGCGGGCCATCCCGTACGGCTGTACGACGCCCTGCCGGGCCGCGCCGAGGCCGCCGCGCGGGCCGTCGCCGCCCGCCTGGACCGCCTCGTCGCCAAGGGCAGGCTGGAGGCGGGGGCCCGGGACGCGGCCGTCGCCCGGCTGCGCCCCGCCGCGGAGCTCGACGGACTCGCCGGCTCCGCGCTCGTCGTCGAGGCCGTCGTCGAACAACTGGACGTCAAGCAAAAGCTGTTCGGCGATCTGGAGGCGATCGTCGACGACGACTGTCTGCTCGCCACCAACACGTCGTCCCTCTCCGTGACGGCCGTCGCCGGACCGCTGCGCCGCCCCGGCCGCCTCGTCGGCCTGCACTTCTTCAACCCCGCGCCGCTGCTGCCGCTGGTCGAGGTCGTCCGGGGGCACGCCACCGAACCGGCCGCCGCCGACCGCGCGTACGCCACCGCCGCCGCCTGGGGGAAGACGCCCGTGCGCTGCGCGGACACCCCCGGCTTCATCGTCAACCGGGTGGCCCGGCCGTTCTACGCCGAGGCATTCCGGCTGCTGGAGGAGCGGGCAGCGGACCCCGCCACCATCGACGCCGTACTGCGCGGGAGCGGCGGGTTCGCCATGGGGCCGTTCGAGCTGACCGACCTCATCGGGCAGGACGTGAACGAAGCCGTCACCCGTTCGGTGTACGAGGCGTTCTTCCATCACCCGAAGTTCACGCCGTCCCTCGCCCAGCGGCGCCTGGTGGAGGCGGGGCTGCTGGGGCGCAAGAGCGGGCACGGCTGGTACGACCACGCGGAAGGCGCCGAACGGCCGGATCCGCACACCGCCGCTCCCGAGAAGGCGCCCGGGGCCGTCACTCTCCACGGCGAGCCGCCCCCCGCCGCGGCCGTTCTGCCGGAGCTGATCGAGGCGGCGGGCATCGCCCTGACACGGGAGGAGGCCCCTGGCGGGGGCGGCGGGTACTTCACGCTGCCCGGCGGGGCCCGGCTGGCCCTGACGGACGGCCGTTCCACCGTCTCCGGGGCCGGGGCGCCCGCCGTCCGCTTCGACCTCGCCCTCGACTACCGGTCCTGCGACCGCGTGGCCCTCGCCGGCTCCGCCTCCGCCTCCCCGGCCGACGTCCGGGCCGCCACCGGCCTGTTCCAGGCGCTCGGCAAGGAGGTCAGCGTCGTGGACGACGTGCCCGGCCTGATCGTCGCGCGGACGGTCGCCCTGCTCGTCGACCTCGCCGAGGACGCCGCCGGCCGCGGCGTCGCCACCCCGGAGGACATCGACACCGCCATGCGGCTCGGCGTGAACTACCCGCGCGGGCCCCTGGAGTGGGGCCGGGAGCTGGGCGCGGAGTGGGTCGGCCGCTTCCTGCGCAACATGGAGTCCGAGTACCCGGGCGGCCGCTACGCCCCGTCCCAGCCGCTCCGCCGCCGTGCGGCCGTCAAGGAGAGCCTGCTTCAATCATGACCATGGCCAAGCGTGACACCTACACGCCAGAATCGCTGCTCGCGGTCGCCGTCGCGGTGTTCAACGAGCGTGGCTACGACGGCACCTCCATGGAGCACCTGTCGCGGGCCGCGGGGATCTCCAAGTCCTCGATCTACCACCATGTGAGGAGCAAGGAGGAGCTGCTGCGGCGGGCCATAAGCCGTGCGCTCGACGGGCTCTTCGCCGTGCTGGACGAGCCCGGAGCCACCGCGGGCCCGGCGGTCGACCGGCTGGAATACGTCACCCGGCGCACCGTCGAGGTGCTGATCTCCGAACTGCCCTACGTGACGCTCCTGCTGCGTGTCCGCGGCAACACGGACACCGAGCGGTGGGCCATGGAACGCCGCCGCGAGTTCGACCACCGGGTCGCGGCCCTGCTCAAGCAGGCCGCGGCCGACGGCGACCTGCGGGCCGACGTGGACGTCCGGCTGGCCACCCGGCTGCTCTTCGGCATGATCAACTCGGTGGTGGAGTGGTACCGGCCGCAGCGGGGCAACGCCGCGACCAGCGAAGAGGTGGCAGACGCGGTGATCCGTACGGCGTTCGCGGGGCTGCGGGCCCACTGATCCCGGGCGGTCCGGACCGGTTCGGTTCGGTCCGGTCCGGTTCAGGCCGGTTCGGGCCGGGTCGGGCGGCCGCCCCTCACTCGCCCAGGCCCTCCTTGAGATCCTGCTCCTCGAAGACCAGCAGGGTGCGCGTGCTCAGCACCTCGTCGATGGCCTGGATCCGGGTGAGCACGAGCTCGCGCAGGGCCCGGTTGTCCTTGGTGTGGACGAGCAGCAGGACGTCGAAGTCCCCGCTGACCAGGGCGATATGGGCGGCCCCCGGCAGCACCCGGAGCTTTTCGCGGACAGCGCGCCAGGTGTTCTGGACGATCTTCAGCGTGATGTAGGCCGACGCGCCCTGCCCCGCCCGCTCCTGGTCGATGCGGGCCCCGAACCCCCGGATGACCCCGTCGTCGATGAGCCGGTTGATCCGCGCGTAGGCGTTGGCGCGCGAGACGTGCACCCGCTCGGCCACGGAGCGTATCGACGCCCTGCCGTCGGTCTGGAGCATGTACAGGATCGAGCGGTCGATCTCGTCGAGCGGTCGGGTGGGCGTTCTGGGGCCCGAATTGGCCATCTGTTCGTCCGGCATACCGCCATGCCTCCCCTTCATGGACGCGCTGTTCATATCTCAGGCTGTGGAGAACCGTTTGTCCACAGGCGCGGGCCGCCTGTAGCCAAAATGCACCGGCAACCGAACAATCGGTAGGGAGAGCGCAGGGCGCTTTCCGGTCACGCCTGCCCCCCGAGGAGGTGCTCGTCATGACGGTCCTGGAGCAGCCCGGTGCCTACCGGCCGACCCCGCCCCCCGCCTGGCAGCCCCGCACCGACCCCGCGCCACTGCTGCCCGACGCCGAGCCGTACCGGCTGCTGGGCACCCCCGCCGCGGACTCGCTCGACCCGGAGCTGCTCCGGCTGCTCCACGGCCACCTGGTGCGCGGCCGCCGCTACAACACCCAGGCCACCGCGCTGACCCGGCAGGGCCGGCTGGCGGTCTACCCCTCCTCCGCGGGCCAGGAGGCGTGCGAGGTCGCCGCCGCCCTCGCCCTGGAGGACCGCGACTGGCTCTTCCCCAGCTACCGCGACACCCTCGCCGCCGTCGCCCGCGGCCTCGACCCCGTTCAGGCCCTCACCCTGCTGCGCGGCGACTGGCACACGGGCTACGACCCGCACGAGCACCGCGTAGCCCCGCTGGCCACCCCGCTGGCGACCCAACTCCCGCACGCCGTCGGGCTGGCGCACGCCGCCCGGCTCAAGGGGGACGACGTCGTCGCGCTCGCCATGGTCGGCGACGGCGGCACCAGCGAGGGCGACTTCCACGAGGCGCTGAACTTCGCCGCCGTCTGGCGGGCGCCGGTCGTCTTCCTCGTGCAGAACAACGGCTTCGCCATCTCCGTCCCGCTCTCCAAACAGACCGCCGCGCCCTCCCTCGCCCACAAGGCCGTCGGCTACGGCGTGCCCGGCCGCCTGGTCGACGGCAACGACGCGCCCGCCGTGTACCAGGTGCTCACCGAGGCCGTCCGCAGAGCTCGCGCCGGCGGCGGGCCGACGCTCGTCGAGGCGATCACGTACCGCGTCGACGCCCACACCAACGCGGACGACGCCACCCGCTACCGCAGCGACGCCGAGGTCACCGCCTGGCGCTCGCACGACCCGGTCGAGCTGGTGGAACGGGAGCTGACCCGGCGCGGGCTGCTGGACGACGACGGGTTCGCCGCCGTCCGGGAGGCCGCCGAGCGGATGGCCGCCGACCTGCGGGAACAGATGAACCAGGACCCCGCCCTGGATCCGATGGAGCTCTTCGACCACGTCTACGTCCGGCGGACGGCCCAACTCCGCGAGCAGGCCGAGCAGCTGCGCGCCGAGCTCGTGGCG
Organism: Streptomyces sp. I05A-00742; assembly: GCF_013055795.1. Lineage (GTDB taxonomy): Bacteria > Actinomycetota > Actinomycetes > Streptomycetales > Streptomycetaceae > Streptomyces. Next base: position 105,351 of record NZ_JABETO010000006.1, on the reverse strand, counting down.
GCCGGTGCGGCCGGCGCGGCCCACGGCGGGGCCCACCACGGGGAAGGAACGGACCGATGACCACCGCGGTCGCCGCGACGGGCCGCAAGCCCGCGACGATGAGCCAGGCCCTCAACCGGGCGCTGCGCGACGCCATGGCCGACGACCCGACGGTGCACGTCCTCGGGGAGGACGTCGGCACCCTGGGCGGCGTCTTCCGGATCACCGACGGGCTGACGAAGGAGTTCGGCGAGGACCGCTGTACGGACACGCCGCTGGCCGAGGCGGGCATCCTGGGCACGGCGGTCGGCATGGCGATGTACGGTCTGCGGCCGGTCGTCGAGATGCAGTTCGACGCGTTCGCCTACCCGGCGCTGGAACAGCTCATCAGCCACGTCTCCCGGATGCGCAACCGCACCCGCGGCGCCCTGCCCATGCCGATCACCGTCCGCATCCCCTACGGGGGCGGCATCGGGGGCGTCGAGCACCACAGCGACTCCTCCGAGGCGCTGTACATGGCCACCCCCGGGCTGCACGTCGTCACCCCGGCCACCGTGGCCGACGCGTACGGGCTGCTGCGCGCGTCCATCGCCTCCGACGACCCGGTCATCTTCCTGGAGCCCAAGCGGCTGTACTGGTCCAAGGCCGACTGGGAGCCGGACCGGCCCGAGGAGGTGCCCGGCATCGGCACCGCCGTCGTCCGCCGGCGCGGCACCTCGGCGACGCTGGTCACCTACGGGCCGTCCCTGCCGGTCTGCCTGGAGGCGGCCGAGGCCGCCACGGCGGAGGGCTGGGACCTGGAGGTCGTCGACCTGCGCTCGCTGGTGCCGCTCGACGAGGAGACCGTCTGCGCGTCCGTCCGCCGCACCGGCCGTGCCGTGGTCGTCCACGAGGCGACCGGCTTCGGCGGCCCCGGCGGGGAGCTCGCCGCCCGGATCACCGAGCGCTGCTTCCACCACCTGGAGGCGCCCGTGCTGCGGGTGACCGGCTTCGACATCCCGTACCCGCCGCCGATGCTGGAGAAGCACCATCTGCCCGGGGTGGACCGGGTGCTGGACGCGGTCGCCCGGCTGCAGTGGGAGTCGGAGTGGACGCCGCAGGGGGCGTCGGGGACGCAGGGGGGTGCGCGCTGATGGCCGTCGTACGGGAATTCGCGCTGCCGGACCTCGGGGAAGGGCTCACCGAGGCGCAGGTGGTCCGCTGGCTCGTCGATGTCGGTGACGTGGTCGCCGTCGACCAGCCGGTCGTGGAGGTCGAGACGGCCAAGGCGATGGTGGAGGTGCCGTGCCCCTACGGGGGCGTCGTCACGGCGCGCTTCGGCGAGGAGGGTACGGAACTTCCCGTAGGGGCCCCGCTGTTGACGGTGGCGGTCGGGGAGCCGGCCCCTGCCGGTGCCCCGGAGGCGGATCAGGGGGACGACGGGGGATCGGGCAACGTCCTCGTCGGCTACGGCACCCAGGCGCCCGCCGCCCGCCGGGCGCGCGTCCGGCGGCCGGACGCCTTCTCGCCGGGCGGGACCACCGGAAAGGCCATGAGCGGGACCACCGGGACGGCCACGGGCGGGACGGTCGGACAGGCCGGCGTCGGGGCGGCCGACGGTGTCGAACGTCCGCGCCCGTCCACGGCCGTCGCCGTGATCTCCCCGCTCGTCCGGCGGCTGGCCAGGGAGCGCGGGGTGGACCTCGCGCGGCTGCGCGGTACCGGGCCCGACGGGCTCATCCTGCGCGCGGACGTCGAACGCGCCACCGCACCGGCGCCCGCGCCGGAGCGCGCGACGGGCGAGCGCGTCCCCCTGCGCGGGCTGCGCGGGACCGTCGCCGAGAAGCTCAGCCGCAGCCGGCGCGAGATCCCGGACGCCACCTGCTGGGTGGACGCCGACGCGACGGAGCTGCTGGCCGCCCGCCGGGCCATGAACGAGGGTCCGGGCCGCACGAAGGTCTCCCTGCTCGCACTCCTGGCCCGCATCTGCACCGCCGCGCTCGCCGAGTACCCCGAGCTCAACGCGACGGTCGACACCGAGGCGCGGGAGATCGTCCGGCTGCCCGCCGTCCACCTGGGATTCGCGGCCCAGACCGGGCGCGGCCTGGTCGTACCCGTCGTCCGGGACGCGCACACGCGCGGCGCGGCCTCCCTCTCGGCGGAGATCGCCCGGCTCACCGAGGCCGCCCGCGAGGGCCGGCTGAGCCCGGCCGAGCTGACCGGCGGCACATTCACCCTCAACAACTACGGGGTCTTCGGGGTGGACGGCTCCACGCCGATCATCAACCACCCCGAGGCGGCGATGCTCGGGGTCGGCCGGATCGTCCCCAAACCCTGGGTCCACCAAGGCGAGTTGGCCGTACGGCATGTCGTACAGCTGTCCTTCACCTTCGACCACCGCGTGTGCGACGGAGGAACGGCCGGCGGATTCCTCCGCTACGTGGCGGACTGCGTCGAGCAGCCGGCCGTACTGCTCAGGACGGTCTGAGGCGGGCCCGCCGGGGCCGGGCGGAACGTAGCCTTCCCGGCGGGCGCATACTTCGGGGGTGACGGACACGGATTTCGACGCGGTCGTACTCGCCGGAGGATCCGCCCGGCGGCTGGGCGGTGCGGACAAACCCGCGCTGCGGGTCGGCGGGCGCTCACTGCTCGACCGCGTGCTCGGCGCGTGCGCCGGCGCCCGCACCACCGTGGTCGTCGGACCGCGCAGGCCCACGGCCCGGCCCGTCACCTGGACATGTGAACAGCCGCCCGGCGGCGGCCCGCTGGCCGCCCTCTCGGCCGGGCTGCGCCACACCTCGGCGGAGGTCGTCCTCGCCCTCTCGGCGGACCTCCCCTTCCTCGACGCCGGGACGGTACGCGCCCTGCTGGACGCCGTCCGAGACGCCGAGGGCGCGGTCCTCACCGACCCCGACGGACGCGACCAGCCGCTCGTCGCCGCGTACCGCGCGGAGCCGGTCCGCCGTGAACTGGCCCTGCTCGCGACCGAACACGGCACCCTTACGGGTCTCCCCGTGCGCCTCCTCGCCCACGGGCTCTCCCTCGAACGCCTCCCCCACCACGAAGCATCGTTCGACTGCGACACCTGGGAGGACATCGGGGCGGCCCGCGCCCGTATCAGGGACGATAGGACGGTGCTGGATGAATGGATCGCCGCGGTCAAGGCCGAACTCGGCATGGAACTCGAGGTCGACAGAACAGCCCTTCTCGATCTGGCCCGTGACGCCGCCCACGGCGTGGCCCGCCCCGCCGCTCCCCTGACCACCTTCCTCGTCGGCTACGCCGCCGCCCAGCGCGGCGGCGGCCCGGAAGCGGTGGCCGAGGCGGCCCGTGAGGCGGCAGCGCTGGCCGCGCGGTGGGCGGCCGAGACGGGCGGGACGGGCCGGACGGGCCGGACGGGCGGCTCATCGCCGGACGCCCCCGCAGAGTCCCCGTCATGAGCGACCGCGACGCGGACGCCGCCGCGCTCGACCGCGCCACGGACGAGGCCCTGGCCATCCTCGCGGCGGACCAGGGCGGGCCCGAGCTGTCGGTGACCCCCGTAGGGGGCGGTTTTCTGCCGTTCGAGGATCCCCTCGGGGATCCGTTCGAGGACGGGGACGGGCGCCCGGGGAGGGGCCCCGAGTCCAGTGCCCGGACGCCCGCGGCGCCACCGGCGGCATCGCCGGGAGTGCCACCGTCGCGGACGGCGGGCCGCGCGGGCTCCGGGCCCGGTGCGTCCGTCAACGGTCCCGCCACTCTCGTCGGGTCCGTCGAGCTCCCGGAGCCGGTCGCCGGAGCGGCAGCCGGAGGTGGCAACACGACCAGTGGGAAAGGGTTCACCGGGATTTGGCGCACGGTCCGGGACGTCGCCGGTCGCAGCACCCCCGCGCCGTCCCCGGATGCGGAGGCGGATCCGGACGAGGCGGCTCCCGCCCGGGGGTTGCGCCGGGGCAGGGGCCGGAACAAGCGTCGGCAGGACGCGTCGCAGGAGAACGCCCCGTCCCGCGAGGCCACCGAGGCCACCGAGGCCGCTGAGGCAGTTGAGGGCATTGAGGGCGGCGGGGCTGCCAAGGTTTCCGGGGCTGCCGAGGCCGCATACCGTCCGGACGACCGTTCCGTGCATCGGCCCGACGTCGGGTACGGAATGTGGAACGGGGCGGCGGCCGACCCCGACCCCTGGGCCCGCGACGACGCGCTGAGCGCCGTGTGGCGGTCCGCCCGCGAGGTGGCCGGTGCCGGGGGCGGAGCCGTCCGGGCCGGAGGGGAGGGTTCTCCCACCGATGCGCGGCCCTCCGCGGGTGAAGTGGTGGCCACGGGCGACAGCGGCCGTTCCGGGACGCGGCGGGGCGGCGCGGCCGAAACCGGCGCACGGGGTGGTGATGACGCACTCACCGATGTGTGGCGGTCGGTCCGTGAGGTGGCCGAGGCCGGTGGGGCGTCCCGGGCCCGGGTGATCCGAACGAAAGCCGGCGGTTCCAAGCCGCCGGCGGCCACCGGGCGGGCCCCCAGGGACATGGCCGCCCCCGCCGGGCCGACCAGGAGCGGCCGGGGCGAGGCGCTGACGGACGCTTGGCGCTCCGCCCGTGACGTAGCGGCCTCCACTGCCGAGTCCCGGAACCGGGACGCCCGCCGCGGTGGCCGACCCCTGCCGACTGGCAGTCACCTGCCGCCCACCGGTAAGCGATCCGGTGATCGTGAACGCGAAGGCGAAGGCGCGGACGAGGCGTTGACGGGTATCTGGCAGTCGATCCGCGACGCGACGGATGATGCGGCAGCGGCCGATGCGGCAGCCGGTGTGACGGCCGGTGTCGTAGCCGACGCGACAACTGACGAGCACGGCGGGGAGCCCACCCCCGAGTCTTCCCCCGCCCGCGCGACACCAGGCGGCGCCCCGGACGCTCCGGGGAACCCCGACACGCCCCCCAGCCCACCCGGAGGCGGAAGCGCGGGCGCGGGCGGCGGCGCCCAGGGCCCGGACTCCGCCGGGCCCGTGCCGGAGGCGCCCCGCCGTCCCATGGCCTGGGCCACGGCGGGCGGCGTCGCGGCAGGGGCGGCCGAACCGCTGCCCGCGCTGGCCCGCCCCCTGGCGGAGGCGATCGGACAGACGCTCGCCGTGCCGCTGACGGCGCTCACGGACCTCCCGTCGTTCGACACCTCGGCCATGGACGGCTGGGCCGTCGCCGGACCCGGCCCCTGGCGGCTGCCGGAGGGACCGGGCGCGGAAGAAGGCATCGTGGCGGGCCGGACGGCCGACGAACCGCTGCGCGACGGGCACGCCGTGCCGATCGCGACGGGCGCCCGCATACCGGCGGGTGCCACGGCCGTGCTGCGTTCCGAGCACGGGAGGGCGACCGCGCAGGGCGAACTGCACGCGACCCGCAGGACCGCCCAGGGCCAGGACATCCGCCCCCGCGGCCAGGAGTGCGGCCGGGACGACGAACTGCTGCCCGCCGGAACGCTGATCACCCCCGCCGTCCTCGGTCTCGCCGCCGCCGCGGGGCACGACGAGCTGTCGGTGTCCGTACGCCCGCGCGTTCAAGTCGTCGTCCTCGGCGACGAGCTCGTCCACGAGGGCCTGCCGTACGACGGACGCATCCGGGACGCGCTCGGCCCGATGCTCGGCCCCTGGCTGCGGGCCCTCGGCGCGGAGGCGATGGCGACGCTGCGCCTGGGCGACGACGCCGAGGCGCTGCACGACGCGCTCGCCGCGTCCGACGCCGACCTGGTGATCACCACCGGCGGCACGGCGTCAGGCCCGCGCGACCACCTCCACCCCACCCTGCGCCGCCTGGGCGCGGAACTGCTCGTCGACGGTGTCGCCGTCCGCCCCGGGCACCCCATGCTGCTCGCCCGCCTCACGCCGGAACGCCACCTCGTCGGCCTCCCCGGCAATCCGCTCGCGGCGGTCGCGGGCCTGATCACGCTCGCCGAGCCCCTGCTGCGCACGCTCTCCGGCTGTACGGCCCCCTCCCTCCGCCGGGCCGTGCTCACCGGACCCGTCCCGAGCCACCCGTCCGACACCCGCCTGGTGCCGGTCGTGCTCCGCGGCGGCGACGGTGCGCGGCCGCTGCGCTTCCACGGTCCGGCGATGCTGCGCGGGCTGGCCTCCGCCGACGCGATCGCGGTGATCCCGCCGGGAGGCAGCACGGCCCGGGGCCGGGTGGCCCTCCTCGACCTGCCGTGGACGGCGACGGGGGGCGGCGTCGGGTAGGCGGACCCGGCCCCGCGCCCCGGCCCCGCGCGCCGGGGCGGTTACCGTGCGGTCGTGACAGGTTCCGCGCTGCCCCTCCTCTTCCTCGACGTCGACGGCCCCCTCATCCCCTTCGGGGCGACGCCCCAACAGCTCCCGAACGGCTACCCCACCTACCGCACCCCCCGGATCGGACGGGACCGGCAGGCAGCAGCGGACGGGAACCCGCTGATCACCCGGATCGACCCCGCCCTCGGGCCGCGACTCGCCGCCCTGCCGTGCACGTTGGTGTGGGCGACGACGTGGATGTCCGACGCGAACGAGTGCGTCGCGCCGTGGCTCGGCCTGCCGGACCTGCCCGTGGTGCCCTGGCCCGAACCGTCGGAGTCGGACGAGGTGGATGCCTACGAGCGGGGCGGGCTCCACTGGAAGACCCGCGTCCTCGTCGCGTGGGCGGACGGGCGTCCGTTCGCGTGGGTGGACGACGAGATCGGCGAGGCCGACCGGGCGTGGGTGGCGGCGCACCATTCGGGACGGGCGCTCCTGCACCGCGTCGATCCCCGACGGGGGCTCGGGGACGGGGACTTCGCCGTGCTCGGAGCGTGGCTGGGGGAGTGCGCGGGATAGGGGGCACCCCGGAGCTCGAACCCCGGGTTCCGAGGCCCGAGTCCCGAGCCTCGGGCTCCGAGCTCCATGTCAGGGGCAGGCGTTTACCCCTGGGGCTTGAGCTCCGGGATCCGAGGGCCGAGACCCGAGCGCTCTATCCAAGGAATGGTGGGTTAGTTAAATCCCACCCACCCACCCGTCGCGTGTGCGCGGCGCACGCCGCGTGGCGCGTGGCGCGTGGCGCGTGGCGCGTGGCGCGCTCAAGCGCGCGTATACCACGGTAAGTTCACTTTCCGTGTTCGGGTTGCGACGACCTGTCGCGGGGCTCTAGCGTGCGGAATGAAAACGACCCCGGTCGGTGCTGGAACACCGGATCCGGGGTCTGACCATCAAGATCGACAACCTAGAAAAGCGACCGCAATGGCTGATGCCTACCCTAGCGCCGCCCTGCGCTCCATGCAGGCGCATCCCATGGCCCGCCCCGGCTACGGCAAGCGCGTGGCGCCCGACCAAGCCCGGCGCCACAAGGACGACTTCACCCACCTCCCGCCCCGTGAGGCGTCGATCGCGACGTTCATCGACCGCCTGCCCGAAGGCGCCGCGATGGACGCCAAGACGCTGGCCGCCCGCCACCCCGGCTACGGCCAGGCCGCCTGCCTCACCGCACTCCGCCACCTCTCGGAAGCGGGTCACCTGCGCCGGGGCAGGGAACACCTCAAGGGTGACGACGGCGGCTCGCGCTGGGTGACGCGAACGTTCTTCTCCCGCACGCCTCGCGACGACGCCTGGTGGGACGCGGTGGAGGCGGCCGGCCTGCTGGGAACCACCACGGCCGCCGGGCAGGCGGGCGCGCCCCAGGAAACCCGTACGGACCCGCAGGAGCCCGAGCCCGACTTCGCACCGGAGCCCGCCCCGGAGTTCGCCCCTGAGCCGGACCCTGACCCGGAGCCAGACCCCGAGCCCGTGCCTGAGCGGGACCCCGAGCCCGTGCCTGAGCGGGACCCCGAGCCCGCGCTTGAGCGGGACCCCGAGCCCTCACCTGAGCCGGGCCCTGAGCCCGCCCCCGACCCCGAGCCCTCACCTGAGCCCGCCCCCGCACCCCGTCCCGCCCCCAGGCCCGGACAGCCCGCGCCCCTTCGCTCCCTCGCCCACCGCGCACTCGTGGCCGTCGGCCGCGCCGACCCCCGCATGACCCTGTCCGCCGCCGACTGCGCCGACCTCGCCCCGCTCGCCGAGCCATGGCTGGAACGCGGCGCCACCGAAGCGGACATCGTGCGGGCCGTGACGTCGGGACCGCCGCCCGAGGTCCACCATGCGGCAGGATTCGCCCGCCGCCGTCTCATCACCAAACTGCCGCCGGAAGAACAGAAACCGGAAAGGCGCCCACTGGTCCTCCTGGAGTGCACCGTCTGCCGCGCGCCCGGCCCCCCGGCCGCGCTCCCCGGCGGACTCTGCAAGACATGCAGGGGAGAGACACCGCGCCCCGACCCGTGCAGGCCCTCGGCGGACACGGTGCACGCCAAGGTCGAGCACCTGCGCGGGCTTCATCGTCGAAGTGAGAGGAATGCCCACACGTGACAGCCATACACGACGTGCAGCCCCCTGCCGGGGCACCATGGAGGCGAGGAGGCGATCACATGACCCCCAGCACCGCCGACCGGCCTCAAATGAGTGTCGAAGAGTTCGAGCAGTTGGCGCGAAATGCTCCCGAGGCAGTCCGCCTGGAGTTCATCAAGGGGAAGGTCGGGGTAAAGCCGGTGCCGAACGGTAACCACGGCGAGATCATCAGGTGGCTTCAGGAGCAGTGCATGCAGCACGTCCCGGAAGCGTGGCTCTACCCGGAGCAAGGCCTGAAGGTCGAGCAGTACCGCAAGGGCAGGGCACGGCCCGATGGATCGCTCGCCCCCAGGAAGTACTTCCTGGGGCAGGACGAGTGGGCAGAGGCCAAGGGCGTACTGATGACCGTGGAGGTCACGTCCAGCGATTCGGACGCCAACTCCCGGGACCGTGTCGACAAACCCGACGGCTACGCCGCCGCGGGAATCCCCGTGTACCTGCTCATCGACCGGGACGATCACACTGTGTACGTCCACTCGGAGCCGGAAGGCGGCAAGTACCGCAATGTCGTCAATCAGCCCTTCGGAGGCAGGGTCGAACTCCCTGCTCCCCTCGGGTTCACCTTGGAGACGGAGGAGCTGAAGGACTTCGCTGACTGAATCGCCCTACTCGCGCGCGCCCTCGCCGGGCGCCTGGCGGATGGTGATGACGCGGTCGGTGAGCTGGAGGGGCGTCGCCTCGGGGTCCGTGAAGTTCAGGAGGCGGTGGCCGCGGACGACGGCGACGACGAGGTCGGCGCACTCGCGGGGGGAGTGGCCCGCCTCCGCGCGGGTGACCGGGCGTTCGACCACGTCCAGGCCGGTGCCGTAGGTGAGCAGGTCCTCAAGGACGGTGCCGACGTAGGGGCTCACCATCGACATGCCGAGCATGCGACCGGCCGAACTGGAGCTGGTGACGACCGTGTTGGCGCCGCTCTGCCGTAGGAGCGGGACGTTCTCGTCCTCGCGGACCGCGACGACGATCGTGGCGTGCTTGTTGAGCTGACGGGCCGTCAGAGTGACGAGCGCGGCGGTGTCGTCGCGCTCGGTGGTGATCACGACCTGGGAGGCGTTCTGGAGCTCGGCGCGGAGGAGGGTGTCCGAGCGGGTTCCGTCGCCGACCACGCCCACGAGGCCGTCGCAGGCGGCGGCGTCCACCGCCTTCTTCTGTGGATCGACGACGACGATCTTTTCCTTGGGGCGGCCCTGGCCGACGAGGGTCTCGATCGTGTGCCTGCCCTTGGTGCCGTAGCCGATGACGACGGTGTGGTCCCGCATCCGTGATCTCCAACGGTGTATGCGGACTTGATGGCGCGTCCGCTCGGTCAGCACTTCCAGCGTCGTGCCGACCAGAATGATCAGGAAGAGCACGCGCAGCGGGGTGACGACGAAGATGTTCGTCAGCCGTGCCGCGTCGCTCACCGGCGTGATGTCGCCGTAGCCGGTGGTGGAGAGGGTGACGGTCGCGTAGTACGCGGCGTCGACGAAGCCGACGGAGTCGTCGGCGTTGTCGTGGTAGCCGTCGCCGTCCAGCCACACCACGAGCGTCGTCACCACCAGCACCAGCAGCGCCATCACCAGCCGCCGCAGGACCTGCTGGAGCGGTGCGGTGACCCGCTGGACCGGCATGACGATCGACCGCCCGGCCTCCGCGTCCTCGGCCTCCGCACGGGTGCGGCGCCAGAGCGACTGGAGGAGCAGCTTGCCGCCCCGGTGGTGGTCGGTCGGGTCGTCGCCGGCGGTCATCCGGTTCCGGGGGGCGGAAGGTGGTGATTTCGGCACCGGTCCATGATCCCTGATGTGACCTCGGGGGGTGACGCAGGCGCGGTCGCCGGGGCGTCGGACGGGCGCTCGGACGGTGGCCGGGGCAGCCCGTAGGAGGGGGCCCGTAGGGGGCCGGGGAGTAGCCTCGCGCCATGTATGCGATCACCGTTCCCACTCCCGGCGGACCCGACGCACTCGTCTGGACCGAGGTACCCGACCCCGTGCCCGGCGACGGAGAGGTGCTGGTCGAGGTCGTCGCGACCGCCGTCAACCGCGCGGACCTGATGCAGCGGCAGGGCCTCTACGACCCGCCGCCCGGCGCCTCCCCGTACCCCGGGCTGGAGTGCTCCGGCCGGATCGCGGCCCTCGGGCCCGGCGTGAGCGGCTGGGCGGTCGGTGACGAGGTCTGCGCCCTGCTGTCCGGCGGGGGGTACGCGGAGAAGGTGGCCGTGCCCGTCGGCCAGGTGCTGCCCGTGCCCGACGGCCTGGACGTCGTCACCGCCGCCGCCCTGCCCGAGGTCACCGCCACGGTCTGGTCGAACGTGTTCATGCTCGCGCACCTGCGGCCCGGCGAGACGCTGCTCGTGCACGGCGGCGGCAGCGGCATCGGCACCATGGCCGTCCAGCTGGCCAAGGCGGTCGGCGCGCGCGTCGCGGTGACGGCGGGGAGCCGGGACAAGCTGGAGCGCTGCCGCGAACTCGGTGCGGACATCCTCATCGACTACCGCGAACAGGACTTCGTCGAGGAGCTCCGCAAGGTGACCGGCGGTGCGGGAGCCGACGTCATCCTCGACATCATGGGCGCCAAGTATCTCGAACGGAACGTGAACGCCCTGGCCGTCAACGGCCGTCTCGCGATCATCGGCCTCCAGGGCGGCCGTAAGGCCGAACTCGACCTCGGCAAGCTGCTCACCAAGCGCGCGGCCGTCATGGGGACCACGCTGCGCGCACGTCCGCTGGCCGAGAAGGCGACGATCACGGCGGCGGTGCGCGAACACGTCTGGCCCCTCGTCTCGGGCGGCCGGGTCCGGCCCGTGGTGGACCGGACGATGCCGCTGCGCGACGCCGCCGAGGCGCACCGGGTCGTGGAGGGCAGCTCCCACGTGGGCAAGGTGCTGCTGACCACAGCCTGATCCGGGAGCTTTGCTTCGCCGTCACCCGTACGGCCGTCCGGCGTGCCCCGGTGTGGTGCCCGTGTGACGGTTGAGGGGTGTTCGCTGTGATCGCCCGAGCCCGCCCGGCGGCGCCGACACCGGCCGGTCCGTCCTCACGGCCCGCACGGGCCGGACGGACCGGAGAACCCGCCCCGCCCGGACGACCCGCATGGGCCGCACGGCCCGGACGACCCGCGCGGACCGGGCCGGCCGTGCCGACAGGGCTGGTCGCCCTGGCCCTGACGGTCGTCCTCGCCTGCGCACCGGGCGTGGCGCGGGCCGAGGCCGGACCGACCTCGTCGCCCGGGCCGTCCGCGCAGTCCGGGCCGGGCGCGCAGCCCTCGCCGCCCGGTCCTGCCAAGCCTCCCGCGAGCGCGCCCGCCACCGACGCCGGGCGCCTCGCGGGAACCGTGGCGGGTCAGGGGCGCACACACCCCGGACGCGCCCCCGAGCCCCCGGAGAACCCGGAGAACCCTTCCGGGGCGGAGGAGGCCGGAGCCGACGCAGGAGCCGACGCCGACGCCGACGTCCCCGTGACCGACCCGTACGGGTCCCCGGCCCCGGCCCCCGACGACAGCTCCGAACCGGAACCCGCCTGGACGCCGGCCCAGCTCGTCCCCGAGGAACCCCCGAAGCAGGCCCCGGCCCGGGCGGACGGCCGGAACGGGCGGTCCGCCCAGCCCCAGGAGCCCATGATGCGGGTCCTGCCGCTCGGCACGGGGATGACCCTCACCGGGCTCGGTCTGGGCTTCCTGGCCCTGCGCCTGCGGCGCCGGTGACGCCCGCCGGCGGTGCCCGCCGGTGACGAGCACCGGCGACGAGCACCGGCGGCCGGGGCGCGCCCCCGGCCGCCGGCCCGGTGAAGTCACGCCGGCGCACCCCGGTGGATCAGGCGTGTACGGGGGCATCACCAGGGGGAAATCATCTGTGCGAGAGAATGGCGGCATGGATATGCCGAGGAACGAACGGTCGCAGGAGAGCCCGCACATCCTGGTCGTAGGCCCGGATGGCATGGCTCTCGGCAGCACCAGCCCCGGCGGTGGGGCAGGTGACGACGAGTCGCGCGAGGTCCCCGTGACGGAGCAGGTCGAACAGCCCGCGAAGGTCATGCGCATCGGAAGCATGATCAAGCAGCTGCTGGAGGAAGTACGCGCCGCGCCTCTGGACGAGGCGAGCCGGGTGCGGCTCAAGGAGATCCACCACAGCTCCGTCAAGGAGCTGGAGGACGGGCTCGCCCCCGAGCTCGTGGAGGAACTGGAGCGCCTGTCGCTCCCGTTCACCGACGACACCATCCCCACCGAGGCCGAGCTGCGCATCGCGCAGGCGCAGCTGGTCGGCTGGCTTGAGGGGCTGTTCCACGGCATCCAGACGGCCCTGTTCGCCCAGCAGATGGCGGCCCGCGCCCAGCTGGAGCAGATGCGCCGCGCCCTCCCGGCCGGTGTGACCGACGACGAGGGTGAGGACGGACGCCCGCAGGGGGCGCGCTCGGGCCCGTACCTGTAGACCCGGAAGTTCCTGACGGGACGTCAGCTGCCCCGCCACCAGGGCCGGTTGCCGTACGGCGACCGGCCCTTCGCACGCCTCGGCGTCAGGGCGGCAGGGGCAGGGCTGCAGGGCAGGACGGCAGGGTCAGGACGGCAGGGTCAGGACGCGTCGGACACGTCAGGACGCGGGGTCGCCCGTCGAGACCGTGACGACGATCGTCGTGGTCTTCGGGTCGAACGGATCACCCTTCTGAGGGTTCTGCATCAGGACGATGCCCTTCCCCCAGATGTTCTCGTCCTGCTTGTCCTCGCGGTACTTCCAGTGGGCGGCCTGGAAGCACGCCTTCACCGAGTCGATGTGGACGTACTGGACCTCGGGCATGCTCGTCTTGGTCTTGTCCAAGTAGCTGGCTCGCGCGTCCGTGCACCGCGCGGGGTCGATCACCTTGGACTTCTCGCCGTCCCTGTGCTGGTTCCGGGTGCCCCCGGTGCCGCCGTTACCGCCGGTGGAGGCGCCGTTGTTCCCCCCTGCCGACCCGGCGGAGGACCCGCCCACCGGAGCCGCGGACCGGCTGGTCTGCACAGTCGGCTGGTCGGCCCGGGTCTGTTCGTCGTCCCCGTCGCCCTTGAGGGAGACGACGGTGACCACGGCGATGACCGCGAGGGCCGCGACGATCGCCGAGCCGATGATGACCGGCTTGTTGCTCCTGCCGCCCGACGCGGGCACCGGCGCGGGGGAGGGCGCCGGAGGAGCGTGGTACGGCGGGGGCGTCCGGTACGCGGGAGCGGGGGCCGGGGTCGGCGCCGGGGTCGGGTATCCGGAGTTGTACGCCCCGTAAGGGTTGGGCTGCCCGTGCTGGGCCGGCTGGTAGGGGGTCTGGACCGACTGGAGGCCGGGGCCCGGCACCGCCTGCTGGTCCACCGGCGGGAAGACCGCGGAGGAGACCCCCGCGCCGCTGCCGGGGGCGGGCGCGTTGCCGGCGATCACCGGGGAGCCCGCGGTGTGCGCCGTCCCGGCCACCCGCGCGCACTCGTCCCGCATGGCCGCGGCGCTCGGGAAGCGCTCGTTCGGGTTCTTCTTCAGCGCCCGGGCCACCAGCGCGTCCACCGCGGGCGGGATCGAGCGGTTGATCGTGGAGGGCGCGACCGGCTCCTCCTGGACGTGCGCGTAGGCGATCGCCAGCGGCGAGTCCGCGTCGAAGGGCAGGCGGCCGGTCAGCAGCTCGAAGAGCATGATGCCGACCGAATACAGGTCGGAGCGCGCGTCCACCCCGCGCCCCAGCGCCTGCTCGGGCGACAGGTACTGCGGGGTGCCGACGACCATGCCCGTCTGCGTCATCGAGGTGACCCCGGACTGCATGGCGCGGGCGATGCCGAAGTCCATGACCTTGACCACATCACGCTTGGTCATCATCACGTTGCCCGGCTTGATGTCCCGGTGGACCAGACCCATCTCATGGCTGACCTCAAGGGCCGCCAGTACATCGGCCGTGATCTTGAGCGCCTTGGCGGTGGGCATCGCGCCGTACTGCGCCACGTCCGCGTCGAGGACGGAACGCAACGGTTTGCCCTCGATGTACTCCATGACGATGTACGGCATCGTCGTGCCGTCCAGCGCGTCCTCGCCCGTGTCGAAGACCGAGACGATGTTGGTGTGCGTGAGCTTGGCCACGGCCTGGGCCTCGCGCCGGAACCGCTCGCGGAACGAGGACTCGCGCCCCAGCTCCGTATGGAGGGTCTTGACGGCGACCTGCCGGTCGAGCACCGAGTCGTACGCGAGGTGCACGGAGGCCATGCCGCCCTCGCCGAGCAGGTCGCGCAGCTGGTAGCGGCCGCCGCCGACGGCCCGTCCCGCGTAGCGGCCCTGTGCGCCGTCCTGGCTCATGCTCTTGCTTCCCCCTCGACGCCGGCCCGGCGCCGAGTCGGAGACGCGACACCGGTCCGAGTCCGGCTCATAGGTCTGATCCAGCCGAATCCCATCCGACCGGACACGTATCCCGGCCAAGTGTGCCGCAGGCCAGGGGCACGTCAAGCCGCGTGCCCGTTCCGTGACCGGATGCGCGACAAGCCGTCACGGAATTTGCCTTGCCCGGGCCGCTGAGGGTTTGATTGCCCGTCCATCCCCGACCGGCGCGCGTCGCGGAACCTGTAGCGTGCCTTATCGGAAGACTGCATTGCTCCGCGTACGGCTCAGCAGCGTGAGCACTGCCCCAAGGCTTGGCCCCCGCGAGCGGCCAGACACGACGGCGAGGACTGATGGCACAGACGCAGAGCGCCCAGGGTCCGTCCGACCCTGACGCCAACGGGGGCGGAATGCCCGATGTGCCGGAAATGTGGGGTAACGGCGGCATGGTCGGCGACGGCCGCTACCGCCTCACCCACCGGCTGGGCCGCGGCGGCATGGCCGAGGTCTTCGCCGCCGAGGACGTGCGCCTCGGCCGCACCGTGGCGGTCAAGCTGCTCCGCGCCGACCTGGCCGAGGACCCGGTCTCCAAGGCCCGCTTCACCCGCGAGGCACAGTCCGTCGCCGGGCTGAACCACCACGCCGTCGTGGCCGTGTACGACTCCGGCGAGGACATCGTCGGCCGCCAGACCGTGCCGTACATCGTCATGGAGTTGGTCGAAGGCCGCACCATCCGGGACCTGTTGCTCAACGCCGAGGCCCCGCCGCCCGAGCAGGCGCTGATCATCGTCTCCGGCGTGCTGGAAGCGCTGGCCTACAGCCACCAGCACGGCATCGTGCACCGCGACATCAAGCCCGCCAACGTCATCATCACCAACAACGGCGCCGTCAAGGTGATGGACTTCGGCATCGCCCGCGCCCTGCACGGCGCCGCGTCCACCATGACCCAGACCGGCATGGTCATGGGCACCCCGCAGTACCTGTCGCCCGAGCAGGCCCTCGGCAAGACCGTCGACGCCCGCTCCGACCTCTACGCCACCGGCTGTCTGCTGTACGAACTGCTCGCGCTGCGCCCGCCGTTCACCGGCGAGACCCCGCTTTCGGTCGTCTACCAGCACGTTCAGGACAATCCGATCCCGCCGTCCCAGGTGCTGGACGCCGTTCCGCCGGAGCTCGACGGGCTCGTCATGCGCTCCCTCGCCAAGGACCCGGACGACCGGTTCCAGAGCGCCGAGGAGATGCGCGGGCTGGTTCAGTACAGCCTCCAGATGCTCCACGAGGCCGGCGGCCACACCGGCGCCTGGGACACCGGCCAGGTGCCCGCCGCCGCGGCCACCCAGGTCATGGGCGGCGCCGGCCTGGGCCAGACCACCGCCATGCCGCACCCGCAGCACGGCAACACCTCGCCGCAGCGGATCCTGCCGCAGGGCATGGGCGGCGGCGGGGACGACGACTACGCGCCGGCCGGGCACGGGCGGGGCGGCGGGGGCAACCGCGGCAAGCTGGTGCTGATCGTCGCGCTGATCGCGGTGGTCCTGGTGAGCGTGGTCGCTTACCAAAAGATGAACGGCAAGGGTGACGCCAAGGAGGACAGCGACACCAAGAAGCCGACCCACAGCACGTCCCAGAGCTCCGACCCCTCGAAGTCCTCCTCGCCCAAGCAGAACGAGAAGAGCTCCTCCCCCGAGAAGAACACCTCGACGGGCGGCGTCTACGAGGACGACGACGACAGCAGCTCCACCTCCACCGGCGGGACGCGAGACCGCTACACGAAGCCGCCCACCGACGACAAGTCGAAGGAACCCACCACCGATCCGACGGACGACAAGACGCCGGACGATCCCAAGCCGGGCAACAACACGTCCACGGGCACGAACAGCAACGGCACCCCGGGTACGAGCAACAACTCGAACACCGCCACCAATGGCACGCCGGGGACCAGCAGCGACAACAACGCGGCCAACAACCCGGCTACTACGAACAACCCGAACGGGAGCGTCGCCGGGAACTCCAACACCACCGGCACGACCCCTTGAGGTCACGAGGCCATGAGGCGGGGCCCCGGCCCCGCCTCAGTCCGTGAACGCGTCCCGCACGTCCTCGTACGCCCTCGTCCACCACACCGCCAGCGCCGCCGACGCCGGGAAACCGGGGTCGGCGCGGTGGTCCCCGAGCTGGTAGCGCCAGCGGAGCATCCAGAAGTCGTTGAGGCGTTCCCACCACACCCGGTGCACGGCCGCCGCGAGTTCGGCCGGGCCCGCGCCCGTGGTGTGGCGGTAGGCACGGGCGTACGGCCGTATCTTCGCGAAGTCGAGGGTGCCGTCGGGGCGCAGGAAGAAGATCACGGCGGCCCGGACGGCCTCCTCGGCGCGCGGCCGGACGCCGAGCCGGTCCCAGTCGACGATCGCGGCGGGTTCGGCGTCCCGGTAGAGCAGGTTGAGCGGGTGGAAGTCGCCGTGCACCCAGCCCCTGGCCGGGGTGGCGGCCGGCGGCGGGCGGCGGTGGGCGTGCCGTTCCAGCAGGTCGCGGCGTTCGACGAGACGGTGTTCCGCCAGCTCGTCGAAGGAGTCGCGGGGGCGGCGGCGCACCAGGGCCAGGAGCTCCTCGATGAGGGCGTAGGTGTCCTCGGGGTCGGCCGCCGCGTCGAGGGCGTCAGGGGCGTGCGAGGTGCCCGTAAGGGTGCACCGAAGCCCTTCAGGGGCGCTCTCGGGGCTTCGCAGCGCCGTTCCGGCCCCGGCGCCCCTTCCGCCTGTGCCGACGCCCCTTCCGCCCATGGAAAGCGTCCCGAGGCCCGTAGCGCCCCCAAGGGCGCCGACAGCACCGATGGCCCCGGCGCCACCGACAGCACCGACGGCCCCACGGGCCCCGACAACTCCGACAGGCTCGAAGACCTCTCCCCTCCCCGCCACCTCCTTCATCACCGTCTCCAGGCTCACGTGCACGGTGCCGAGCAGCGCCCCCAGCCGCCGCGACTGGGCGGCCGTGAGCTCGCCGCCGTCCCGGTGCCGCCCCTCGACCCACGGGTGGAGGGCGTAGCAGCGGCCGCCCAGGACGGCGACGGTCGAGCCGTCGTCCGCCTCGACGGGCGGGGCGACCGGCAGACCGAGGGCGCCCAGCCGGAGGGTCGCGGCGTGCTGCCGGACGATGGCGGCGCGGTCGCCGTCGAGGTGGTGCTTGAGGAAGAAGCGCCCCCGGCTGGTGGAGAGCCGGTACCCGTGGTTGAGCAGGCCCTCGGTGAGGGGCTCGCAGGTGAGGGGTTCGCCGGCGTGCCGGTAGCGGCGTAGGAGGGTGCGCAGGGTGCCGCCGTCGGGAGGTGCGACAGGGGGGACAAGTGAGCGCGGCACGCCCCAAATGTTAGTTCACGACGAGTGCGCGGCCTGTCGCGCGGGTACGCCTTCGAGGTGGTGCAGGGTGATGAACTGCGGTTCTATGCACAGGTATTCGGGCAGGAAGGGCACGTTGTCCGCCACCCGGGGGGCCGGGCCGAAGCTCAGCAGCTCGGCGGGGCCGGGGGTGAACCGCCGTGCGGTGCCCACGAATTGCACGTGCCAGACGTCCTCGTCGCCCTCCTCCCGGCCGCCGAAGTTGTCGGCGTTGTAGGCGATCACGCTGCCGTCACAGGCCCTGCTGTACCCGTAGCCGCCGTGCAGCCGCACCAGCACCCGCCCGTCGGAGACGATGTGCCGGGTGGTGATGACGAACGGGAGCGCGCGCAGGGTCACCGAGAGGTGCCCGTAAGGGGCGTGCGCGAGCAGTTCGAGCGCTCGGTGGTCGTCCGAGGGCGCTCGGTGTTCGTCCGAGGGTGAGGCCGGAGGCTCCGGGATGGGCATGGGGAACACTCTGCACGGTCACGTCCGGTGCACGTAGAGCCACCCGCCCCCTCGCGGCCGGGACGTTGGTCCCTAAACGGGCAGCCCGGGCGGGTGACCCGTACGGCCTCGCCGGCCCGGCTCCCCTCAGCGCCTCTCCGCCTGGAGACGCGCGACGTAGGCCGCGGCCTGGGAACGTCGTTCCATGCCCAGCTTGGAAAGCAGACTGGAAACGTAATTCTTGATGGTCTTCTCCGCCAGGTGCAGCCGCTCGCCGATCACGCGATTCGTCAGCCCCTCCCCGATCAGGTCGAGGATGCGCCGTTCCTGTTCGGTCAGCGAGGCCAGCCGGTTGTCGCCCCGGGGGTTCTTGCCGTCGCGCAGCCGTTCCAGGACCCGGGCGGTCGCCACCGGGTCGAGCAGGGACTTCCCGGCCGCCACGTCGCGCACGGCGGAGAGCAGTTCATTGCCGCGGATCGCCTTCAGTACATATCCCGAGGCCCCGGCCATGATCGCGTCGAAAAGGGCCTCGTCGTCGGCGAACGAGGTGAGCATCAGGCATTGGATGCCGGCGTCGAGCGAACGGATCTCACGGCATACTTCGACCCCGCTGCCATCCGGGAGGCGGACGTCCAGAACAGCGACATCGGGCCGGGTGGCGGGAATGCGCACCAGTGCGTCGGCCGCGGTACCGGCCTCGCCCACGACCTCGATGTCGTCCTCGACGGAGAGCATCTCGTGAACGCCGCGCCGCACGACTTCATGGTCGTCGAGCAGAAATACCGTGATTTTTCCTTGTTCGCGCACAGTGTCAGTCTCACACATCGAGTCTTCCCCTGCTCTTGTCCTCCGGGATAACGTGCGGTCGTTCCGGCGGTAACCCTGCCTCGGCGGGGGCGGCTCGCAAGGCTGTGACCAGTACATTGGCGGCCCTTTCTCGATTTACTTGGAAATCCAAGCAAAATCGCAGGTCAGAGAGGGTTTCGCAGGAATGCGGAGTACTGGGTAACGTGCTTATTGCAGGCCATTCGGCGGGACACCTGTCACGCCCGGTTCGGCCTCGGCACACCCACCCCGTGTGCCGTCGGGAAGCGGGCGAGCATCCCCCAGCCCCACGGCGGGGGGACCCCCTACGGCCACCGGCGACCCCGGGGGCCGGACAGACGGAGGAGCACACGTGACCGTGGACAGCACCGCCGCGCGCAAGCCGCGGGGCGGCAAACGCGCCGGAGCGAAGAAGCCGGCCGCCGGGGCGGGCGAGCCGGAGCTCGTACAGCTGCTGACGCCCGAGGGCGAGCGGGTCGAACACCCCGACTACGCCATCGACGTGACGCCCGAGGAACTGCGCGGCCTGTACCGCGACATGGTCCTGACCCGCCGTTTCGACGGAGAGGCCACCACCCTCCAGCGCCAGGGCGAACTGGGCCTGTGGGCCTCCCTGCTCGGCCAGGAGGCCGCCCAGATCGGCTCCGGGCGTGCCACCCGCGACGACGACTACGTCTTCCCGACCTACCGCGAGCACGGCGTCGCCTGGTGCCGGGGCGTGGACCCGACCAACCTCCTCGGAATGTTCCGCGGCGTCAACAACGGTGGCTGGGACCCCAACGAGAACAACTTCCACCTGTACACGATCGTCATCGGCTCGCAGGCGCTGCACGCCACCGGCTATGCGATGGGCGTCGCCAAGGACGGCGCGGACTCCGCCGTCATCGCCTACTTCGGCGACGGCGCGACCAGCCAGGGCGACGTGGCCGAGTCGTTCACCTTCGCCGCCGTCTACAACGCCCCCGTGGTGTTCTTCTGCCAGAACAACCAGTGGGCCATCTCCGAGCCCACCGAGAAGCAGACCCGCGTCCCGCTGTACCGCCGCGCCCAGGGCTACGGCTTCCCGGGCGTCCGCGTGGACGGCAACGACGTCCTGGCCTGCCTCGCCGTCACCCGCGCCGCGCTGGAGCGCGCCCGCACCGGCCAGGGGCCCACCTTCGTCGAGGCGTTCACCTACCGGATGGGCGCCCACACCACCTCCGACGATCCCACCCGCTACCGGCGGGACGAGGAGCGGGAGCTGTGGGAGGCCAAGGACCCGATCCTGCGGCTCCGCCGCCACCTGGAGCGCGAGGGCCTGGCCGACGAGGCGTTCTTCGCCGGCCTGGAGACCGAGAGCGACGCCCTGGCCAAGCGGGTCCGCGACACCGTGCGCACCATGCCGGACCCGGAGAGCACCGCCATCTTCGAGAACATCTACGCGGACGGCCACGCGCTGGTCGACGAGGAACGCGAACAATTCATCGCCTACCAGGCTTCGTTCGCCGACGAGGAGAGCAAGTAATGGCCACCGAGAAGCTCTCGATCGTCAAGGCGATCAACGCCTCCCTCCGCACCGCCCTGGAGAGCGACCCGAAGGTCCTGGTCATGGGCGAGGACGTGGGCAAGCTCGGCGGCGTCTTCCGTGTCACCGACGGGCTCCAGAAGGACTTCGGCGAGGAGCGGGTCATCGACACCCCGCTGGCCGAGTCCGGCATCGTCGGCACCGCCATCGGCCTGGCCCTGCGCGGCTACCGGCCGGTCGTGGAGATCCAGTTCGACGGGTTCGTCTTCCCGGCGTACGACCAGATCGTCACCCAGCTCGCCAAGATGCACGCCCGCGCGCTCGGCAAGATCAAGCTGCCGGTCGTCGTACGGATCCCCTACGGGGGCGCCATCGGGGCCGTCGAGCACCACAGCGAGTCGCCCGAGTCGCTGTTCGCGCACGTCGCGGGCCTGAAGATCGTGTCGCCGTCGAACGCGTCCGACGCGTACTGGATGCTCCAGCAGGCCATCCGGAGCGACGACCCGGTGATCTACTTCGAGCCCAAGCGGCGGTACCACGACCGGTCCGAGGTCGACACGGAGGCGATCCCGGGCCCGCTGCACACCGCCCACACGGCACGCCCCGGCACGGATCTGACGCTGGTCGCTTACGGCCCGATGGTCAAGACCTGTCTGGAGGCGGCCCAGGCGGCCGCCGAGGAGGGCAAGAACCTGGAGGTGCTCGACCTGCGGTCGATCTCCCCGATCGACTTCGACGCGATCCAGGAGTCCGTGGAGCGCACCCGCCGGCTCGTGGTCGTCCACGAGGCCCCGGTCTTCTTCGGCTCGGGTGCCGAGATCGCGGCGCGGATCACCGAGCGCTGCTTCTACCACCTGGAGGCCCCCGTCCTGCGGGTCGGCGGCTACCACGCCCCCTACCCCCCGTCGCGGCTGGAGGACGAGTACCTTCCGGGACTGGACCGGGTACTCGACGCCGTAGACCGCGCGCTTGCGTACTGAGGGCTGAGGAGAGTCGTGACGATGACTGCGAGCACAGCGAGCGACCAGCGCTTCCGCGAGTTCAAGATGCCCGACGTGGGCGAGGGCCTCACCGAGGCGGAGATCCTCAAGTGGTACGTGGCCGTGGGGGACACCGTCTCCGACGGCCAGGTGGTCTGCGAGGTCGAGACCGCCAAGGCGGCCGTGGAACTGCCCATCCCCTTCGACGGCGTGGTGCACGAGCTGCGCTTCGAGGAGGGCGTGACGGTCGACGTCGGCACTGCGATCATTTCGGTCGACACCCAGCCGGGTGCCGGGCCCGTCGCCCCGGTCACCCCTGTTGACGCGACCGCCGCCGGCTCCCCGGCCGAGCCCGCCGCGCACGCCGAGACGGCTGCCGCGCCGGAGGGCGAGGGCCAGGGGCAGGGCCGGCAGGCCGTCCTCGTGGGGTACGGCGCGGCGCCGTCGTCCACCAAGCGGCGCCCGCGCAAGGCGCGTCCGGAGGCGTCGGCCGTCGGCGCCGCGGTCCAGGCGGAGCTGAACGGACACCGGGCGGCCGAGGTGCCTGCCGCTCCCGCACCGGTACCGGCGCAGGCCCCGGCCGCTCCCGCCGCCGCCCGCCCCCTGGCCAAGCCGCCCGTGCGCAAGCTGGCCAAGGACCTGGGCATCGACCTCGCGGCCGTCAGCCCGACCGGCCCGGACGGGATCGTCACCCGCGAGGACGTGCACGCCGCCGCCCGCGCGACGGCCGCCCCCGAGGTACAGGCCGCACCCGCCACGCCCGAGGCGCCCGTCACCGCGTGGGGCGCACGGGAGACCCGCATCCCGATCAAGGGAGTCCGCAAGGCGACCGCGCAGGCCATGGTGGCCAGCGCCTTCACCGCGCCGCACGTCACGGAGTTCGTCACCGTCGACGTCACCCGCACGATGAAGCTCGTCCAGCAGCTGAAGGACGACCCGGACATGGCCGGGCTGCGCGTCAACCCGCTGCTGCTGGTGGCCAAGGCCCTGCTGGTGGCGATCCGGCGGAACCCGGACGTCAACGCGGCCTGGGACGAGGAGAACCAGGAGATCGTCCGCAAGGACTACGTCAACCTGGGCATCGCCGCCGCGACGCCGCGCGGCCTGATCGTTCCCAACATCAAGGAGGCGCAGGCCAAGACGCTCCCCGAGCTGTCGCAGGCGCTGTCCGACCTGGTGGGCACCGCGCGCGAGGGGAAGACGAGCCCGGCGGACATGTCCGGCGGCACGGTCACCATCACCAACGTCGGCGTCTTCGGCGTGGACACCGGTACGCCCATCCTCAACCCGGGCGAGTCGGCGATCCTGGCGTTCGGCGCGATCAAGCTCCAGCCCTGGGTCCACAAGGGCAAGGTCAAGCCCCGGCACGTGACCACGCTGGCGCTCTCCTTCGACCACCGCCTGGTGGACGGGGAGCTCGGCTCCCGGGTGCTGGCCGACGTCGCGGCGGTTCTGGAGCACCCGAAGCGGCTGCTGACCTGGGGCTGACGCCCCGGGGCCGGACTCGCGCAGGGCCCGGACGCCTCCACTCCTCACCCCCCTCCGGTGAGGAGTCGGAAGCGTCCGGGCCCTCCGTTTACATGGCAGAGCGGCCTGGAGCCATTCCAATGGCAGGGTGGAATGGCCCGTGTGGGGCAATTTACTTAAGATTGACCGACACTTGCAGTGTCGGAATCGGAGGCTCCACTTGGCCGGCGCGAAGGCGGGCGCGGGCGACCGGGACCCGGCGCGGGACCCTGCGCGAGACCCCGCGGACGACGGCGAATCCATCAGCCGGCTGCTCCGTGCCTGGCGGGCGCGGATCGACGCACGGACCGTGCCCGGACTGCGCGGACTCCACCCCGGTCGGGGCCGTCTGCTGTCGCAGCGCCACGTCGCCCGGCTCACCGGGGTGAGCGAGGGCTGGTACCGCGCCCTGGAGGCCGGACGCCGCCAGGACTTCTCCGAGAGCTTCCTGCTCCGCGTCGCCGACGCCCTGCGACTCAGCGAGGCCGAGACGCTGACCCTGTTCCTGGCCGTCTGCGGCCGGCGCCCGCCCGGCTCCCCGGGCCCGGCCGGCGAGCTGCCCGAGCTGCCCCAGGGCGTCAAGGACCTGCTCGTCCAGCAGACGACCTATCCCGCCTACCTCTCCGACAACGCCTGGAACATCGTCGCCTCCAACCGCCTGATGGGCGAGTGGTTCCCCTGGGTGCTGCGCCCGGGGGCCAACCTCATGCGATGGGCCCTGCTGCACCCCGAGGCCCGCGAGCAGATGCTCGACTGGGAGGACAGCTGCGCCCGCGCCTACCTCGCCATGCTCCGCGTCGCCGCCAACAGCGACCCCGGCGACGCCGCACTGCGCTCGCTCGTCCGGGAGGTCCTGGACTCCGACGCCGACTGCCGTCGCATCTGGGCCGAGGAGCACGACGTCGTCGAGCACCGGGACGGGGACGTCTTCCGGCTGAGGCTGCCGTACCACGGACACCGCGAGGTCCGGGTGACCAGCCACGTCCTGCTGCCCATCCAGCGCCAGGACCTGCGCTTCGTCTTCATCACCCCATTGGCGGACTGAGCGTCCGCCGGGTGTGCCGCCCGCGCGCCCCTGACGGGCTCACGTGCGCCCCCCGAGGTCCGTACCGGGCACCGTCCGGATCGTGGACATGCTCTCATCAAGGCATCTGTCTTGTATCTATGCTGTGCGCATGCCTTCGTCGTCCGCCGTGACCCCCTCTCCCGCGCCCGCGTCCCCGCCCGCGTCCACCGTCAGACAGCCCCCCGCCGCCGAGCGCGTCTACGCACACGTCAAGGACGGCGTCCTGCACCGGCGGTACGCCGGGGGGACGCTGCTCACGGAGGGCGGACTCGCCGAGGCCGTAGGGGTCTCCCGGACGCCCGTCCGGGAGGCGCTGCTGCGGCTGGAGGGCGAGGGACTGCTCAAGCTCTACCCGAAGAAGGGAGCGCTCGTGCTGGCCGTCTCCGCACAGGAGATCGCGGACGTGGTGGAGACCCGGCTGCTGGTGGAGAAGCACGCGGCGGCCAAGGCCGTGCCCGCCCCGCCCGCGCTGATCACCCGGCTGGAGGAACTGCTGGCGGACATGCGGCGCCAGGCCGACGCAGGGGACCTCGCCGCCGTCTCGGTCAGCGACCGCGCCTTCCACGCCGAGATCGTGCGCAACGCCGGCAACCAGATCCTCTCCCGCCTCTACGACCAGCTGCGCGACCGCCAGCTGCGGATGGGCGTCGCGGCCATGCACGCCCACCCGGACCGCATCGCCAAGAACATCGCCGAGCACGCCGAGATCCTCGAAGCGCTCCGGGCCGGGGACGCGGCGGCGGCCATCTCCGTCGTCGACCGGCACGTGAGCTGGGTGCGCAACCTCGCCCAGGGGAACGTCCGATGAGCTCGTCGTCCCCGGCCCTGCCGGGGGACCCGCCCGGCGGCCGGCGGGCCATGGCGGTCTGGGCGGTCGGCGTCGGCGTCTACTTCGTCGCCATCGTCTTCCGCACCAGCCTCGGCGTGGCCGGCATCGACGCCGCCGAGCGGTTCCACATCAACGCGTCCGCCCTGTCCACCTTCTCCATACTCCAGCTGCTCGTCTACGCCGGGATGCAGATACCCGTCGGCCTGATGGTCGACCGGATGGGCACCAAGAAGGTACTGGCCCTCGGCGTCGTCCTGTTCACCGCCGGACAGCTCTGCTTCGCCCTCTCCCACTCCTACGGGACGGCCCTCGCCGCCCGCGCCCTCCTCGGCTGCGGCGACGCGATGACGTTCATCAGCGTCCTGCGGCTCGGCGCCCGCTGGTTCCCCGCCCGGCACGGACCGATGGTCGCCCAGGTGGCGGCGCTGTTCGGGATGGCGGGCAACCTGATCTCGACCCTGGTCCTCGCCCCGCTGCTGCACCTCCACGGCTGGACCGCGACCTTCGCCGGCAGCGCCTCCGCCGGCGTCGTCGTCCTCGTCCTCCTCCTGGCCTTCCTCCGGGACCACCCGGAGGGGTACGAACCGGCGCCCGCCCCTCGCGCCGGTGCCGGCTACATCCGGCAGCAGATCGCCCGCGCCTGGCGCGAACCCGGCACCCGGCTGGGCCTGTGGGTGCACTTCACCACCCAGTTCCCCGCCATCGTCTTCCTGCTGCTGTGGGGCATGCCGTTCCTCGTCGAGGCCGAGGGGCTCGGCCGGGAGGGCGCGGGCCGGCTGCTCACCCTCGTCGTCCTGGTCAACATGGCCGTCGGCCTGGTCTACGGGCAGATCGTCGCCCGCCACCACGCCGCCCGGCTGCCGCTCGTCCTCGGCACGATCGGCGCGACCGCGCTGCTCTGGGCGGCCGTCCTGGCCTGGCCCGGGACGCACGCGCCGATGTGGCTGCTGATCGCCCTCTGCGCGGTGCTCGGTGCCTGCGGCCCGGCCTCGATGATCGGCTTCGACTTCGCCCGGCCTGCCAACCCGCCGGAGCGGCAGGGCACGGCGTCCGGCATCGTCAACATGGGCGGCTTCACCGCCTCCATCACCACCCTGCTCGCCATCGGCGTCGTCCTCGACGCGACCGGGGACGACTACCGGGCCGCCTTCTCCGCGTTCTTCGTGGTCCAGGCGGTGGGCCTGGCCCAGATACTGCGCCTGCGCGACCGGGTCAGGCGGCGGGAGCGGGAGCGGGTGGTGGCGTCCCGGGTGGAGACGGTGCACGTGCCCGCGTGAGCGGCTCCTGAGGGTGCCCCCTGAGGGGCACCCCCCCCGCAGGGCCTCAGGAAGTGACCGCGAAATTCCGCAGGATCGCCTCCGCCAGCCGCGGATCGCCCTCCGCCTTCACCCGGTCCGCCACCGCGTCCGGCCGTACCCGCCCGCAGGCCAGCCGGACGTACGTCTCCCAGTCCATGGCGAGCGTCACCGCGGGGCCGAGCGACACGCTGGAGTCGATCGTGCCCCGCCCCGCCGCGTCGACCCGCACGGTCCGCAGGAACTCCACCGGCCCGTGGACGTCCACGACCACCGCGGTGCCGGGCGGGGCACCCGCGTCCTTGGCCACCACCTTGGGCAGCGCGGCGAGCAGCATGTCCCGCACCACGAACGCGCCCGGCGCGTCCAGGTTCCCCGGCACCCCGAGCGCCCGCCGCAGATCCTGCTCGTGCACCCATACGTCGAAGGCCCGGACGTGCAGCTGGCGTTCGAGCGTCTGCTCCGGACCGCTGCCCAGCGGCCAGCGCACCCGGGCCTGCGGCGACCGCGTCTCGTTCCGCAGCTGCCGCGACCGCCGGATGATCGTCAGGTCCAGCTCGGACGTCATCTCCAGGGCGGTGTGACAGCGCCGGACGTCGACCTGGACCTCGACGTACCGCGAGAACTCGTCGGTGACGTGGTAGAGGTCGCGGGGCAGTGTGTGGATCGGCCGTGGCTCGCCCAGCATCTCGCACTCCACCCCGATGACGTGCGAGACGACGTCCCGCACCGACCACCCCGGGCACTCCGTGCGCCGGTTCCAGTCGCCCTCGGCGAGTGGTCTCACCAACTCGTTGATCGCTTCGATGGAATGGGTCCAGGCGTCGATGGCGGGCTGCAGGCTGGGGTGGACGGTCACGTGATCCCTCGTGCGGTGCGTGCGTTCGGGCTGCATGGGTACGGGGCAAGTGCTGTCTGGGTCTCAGCAGTTAAGTTACGCTGCGCACGGGCAGCACGGCAGAGGTTTCCCGGGCCGAGAGTGGTGGTACTGTGCGCGTCTCCCTGATCCAGCTCGCCGTGGACCCGGCGGAGCCCCGGGACGACCGGCGCGAACGCGCGGCCCGCCTCGTCCGCGCACAGCACGGCCGCGATCTCGTGGTCCTCCCCGAACTCTGGCCCGTCGGCGCCTTCGCGTTCGACTCCTTCGCCACCGGATCCGAGCCGCTGGACGGCCCCACGGCGCGGACGATGTCCGCCGCCGCGCGCGACGCGGGCGTCTGGCTGCACGCGGGCTCGATCGTCGAACGGGACGCGGACGGCGCCCTGTTCAACACCTCCCTGCTCTTCGCACCGGACGGCACGCTCGCCCGCACCTACCGCAAGATCCACCTCTTCGGCTTCGACCAGGGCGAGGCCGTCCTGCTCAGTGCCGGCCGCGACATCGTCACCGCGCCGCTGCCGGAGACCGTGCTGGGCCTCGCGACCTGCTACGACCTCCGCTTCCCCGAACTCTTCCGTGCCCTGGTGGACGCCGGCGCCCAGACCCTCGTCGTCCCGGCCGGCTGGCCCGAGCGCCGCCGCGCCCACTGGGCCCTGCTCGCCCGCGCACGGGCGGTCGAGGACCAGGCGTACGTCCTGGCCTGCGGCACGGCGGGTACGCACGCGGGGGTGCCCCAGGCCGGGCACAGCATCGTGATCGACCCCTGGGGCGAGGTGCTCGCCGAGGCGGGGGCGGAGGAGCAGGTGCTCACCGCGGAGCTGGACATGGACCGGGTGGCGAAGACGCGCGAGGAGTTCCCCGCGCTGCGGAACCGGGTGCTGGGGCGGTAGCGAGCGGCCTCTCGCAGGAAGCAGACGTTCCGGTCGGCCGCCCGACTGACCGTGTACGTTCACGCCATGAACGACCAGCACCAGCACGCCCCGAACGAGCCGTCCCCCTCGGCGCCCCCTCCGCTCCCCCCGGTCCCTCCTGCCCCTCCCGTGTCGAACAGAGCCGGGACGGCGGGGAAACGGTTCTGGATACCGGCCGTGGCCGGCGCGGTGGCCGCCTCGGTCGTCTGGGGCGCCGCCGTGGCACTGACCGGCGGCTTCGGCGGCTCCGACGACGGAGCCCCCGACGCCCGCGGCTACCGGTCCGGCATGAACCTCTGCGAGGAACAGTCCACCAAGGCCCTCGAACGCCTCTACTCGCTCAAGAGCCCCGACTCGGCCGTGCTCCGGCACCCGAACATGGACCGCAGCGAATGTCACCGGGACCTGGAGGGCAAGGGGGCGGACGGCGACGGCTCCACGATGGTCAGCACCACCTTCACCCTCCACAAGAAGGGCGACCCGGCACCCGCCTACATCGCCGAGTCGGAGGGCGCCGACTACCTCCCGAAGTCCAAGACCTCCGTCAAGAAGATCTCCGGCCTGGGCGAGCGGGCCTATTTCGTGCAGTCGGACATGGAGTACGGCCACTTCCTCACCCTCAGCGTCCTGGACGGCGGAGCCGTGTACGCCGTGCGGGTCACCAGCCCGAGGAAGGGTGAAGGTCCCGGCGTGGACAAGGTGGAGCGCGCCCTCGTCGAGGACGCCAGGGCGACGCTTGCCGCGCTCAAGCGCTCCTGAATGCCCCCGGTGGATCCCGGGGATCCGGTCTCTGTCCGCACCGTAGTGACATACGGGCAACAATCTCCTACCAGGCCGGCGAGTCCATGTGCCGGCTCCCGCGTCGGTAGCAGGGCTGCTGCCCGGAGGGTTCAGAGCAGCGCACCTCAGAGACCGGCAATGCCGTTGACGGACTGGCCGAGGGGCGCAGTGACCTCGGACAGCCCACTGACGACCTCACCCAACAGGGCGTCATCGCCTGGAGCCACCGATCCCAGGGGGCCCGCAAGATTGTCAACAGGTCCGGCCAGTGACGAGGATGATTCACCGGTTGCTCCGTTGAGTGCTCCGCCGGGTGCTCCGCTGGTTCCTCGGACTGCACCTGTGAGTGCGGACAGGAGACCGCTGGACCCATTGGGCGCCCCACCGCTCGCCCCGCCGGGTGCTCCCGAGCCTTGACCATCAAGTGCGGCCAATAGGTTAGGCGTTAACCCGGCTGCTGACGCACCGAGTGCACTCAGGGAATCGTCTGCTGGTGCGGCGCATGCGGGAGCGGCCAAGAGTCCAACGAGCGTTCGGAGGTACCTCCATGCCCCGCGGACCCCGCCCTCCCCGCAGGACTGTTTTCGCGGGCGTTGCACACTGTGACGATCGGCGAGTCAGGAGTTATCGGCTTCACGGCGCCTGACGGTCGCAGAATCGCTTCCCATGTTCGGGACCGCTCCCTCTGCGTACTCTGCGGGTACAGGCAAGGCTGTGGCTGTCAAGGGAGCGTGCATCATGACTGATCTTCCCGCAGAGCTGACGACCGGTGAGCGCATCCGCATCCTTCGCGAACGCCGGGGGCTGAGTCGCCCCGTACTGGCCGGATTGGTCGGCCGGTCGTCCGACTGGTTGAAGAAGATCGAGAACGGCGAGCGGGAGCTGCGTTCGATCACTCACCTTGTCCGACTGGCTCAAGCACTGCACGTCTCGGACGTGGCCACGCTGACAGGTGATGAGTTGGCGATCCCCGCCGATGCGGTGGGCAAGCTTTCGCACGCTTCCGTCACGCCCATCAGGGCGGCCCTGCATGGCGTCTCGTTCGCCGGCGCGCCGACCGTGGACCCCGTGTCCCCCGAGGCTCTGAAAGGCCGCGTGGACGGCGCGTGGCGGCTCTGGCACAGCAGCACTCACCAGCGGACTGAAGTCGGCGCGCTGCTACCGGACTTGATCAGGGACGCTCACGCCTCCATCAGGGCTCACCAGGGCGACGAACGGCGGACCGCTCACGCTGCTACCGCTGACCTGTACCGGCTTGTTCAACGGCTACTGGCCCACATCTGTGAGCCCGAACTGTACTGGCTCGCGCTCGACCGTGGACGGGCGCACAGCGAAGAGTCGGACAATCCCGTGGCCCTCGCACTGGCAGCGTGGTCCACAGCTATCGGGCAGCGGGCGGCCGGCTTCTCGGAAGAGGCCGTGCAGACCGATGAGGCCGGTATGGCACTGTTGCGTGATCAGCTGGATGGAGGGGCGCCCGAAGTTATTGCGGTGTACGGGGCGTTGAACCTTCAGGCGTCGATCTCATGCGGGCTCGACGGCCGGTCCGGTGACGCTGAGCGGTACCTGACGGAGGCAGATCGTACGGCGTCCCGCCTACCCGCCGGCTACTCGCACACCCCGTCAGCGTTCGACTCGTCCAACGTCGCCATCCATGGCGTCAGCGTTGGCGTGGGACTGCTGACCCCCGGTGAGGCACTGCGCCGCGCCGAGTCGATCACGCCGGAACGCGTCAGCTCGCTGGAACGGCGCTCCCGCCTGCTGCTCGACATCGCGGCGGGTCACCACCAGAGGCACGAGACAGCGGCAGGTCTGCACTACCTCTCAGCGGCACACAAGGTGAGTCCGGAAGGTGTGCGGTACGTGCCGTTCGCGCGGAGCCTGGCGCGGGACCTGGCCAAGGCTGCATCCGGCCCGCTGAAGGCTGATGCTGTCGCGCTTGCTGAGGCGGTAGGGGTGACTGCTGCCTAACCCGTTCGAGTAGAGGGACAGTTTGGGTCCGCCGTCGCCTCCCCTTCCGCCTACCGTCCTCCGCTGTCTACGCGAGAGGACAGCGACGATGGCGGGAACACCCGAGACTCGGCACCCGTACGGGTACGTGACCTACGCCCCGGCGGGGCAGACGTGCGGGAAGTGCCGGAAACCCATCCCCACTGATACCCCCTGTCGACGTGGGGACATCGAACGGGCTTCCTCGTCCCCTGTCGCCCTCTACTGGCACCGGGAGTGCGTCATGGGCGGTGCCGCGTGATGCACGCAGGCTACGGGCCCGTACTGGTGCCCAACCCGAACGTGCCGTGTGCCGAGTGCACCCGGCTCACGAACGCCCGGCACACCGCTGAACGCGCCGGCGACTGGGCCCTTGCGGAGCGGCTGCGCCGGGCGACCTGGGAGCACTGGGAGGGGGCGCACCGTGGGTGAGCGCCGGCACTTCGCCGTCAACGGGTCCGGTGGCGTTCGCTGGGTGCCGCTGTCCGGTGACCTCGTGCTGGATGTGAAGGCGGACCGGCTGGGCAAGGCGGTCGGCTGGGACGGCGACACGGGGGCGGTGACGCTGTACCCGCTGTACGGCATCGACGGCCAGTGGGAGACGACCGACTACCGCCCGGCCGACCGCGGCGACAGGCTGCGCGCCCGCGTGATCAAGCTGAACCGGGAGCGCCGATGGTGAGCCGGCGGCACTGCGAGGCGTGCCAGTGGTGGGACGGCGTGATCGCAAAGGCCGTGGAGCGGCTGCACCTGGCCGAGTCCGGATGGGAGCGCGCCCGCGCCGTGCGTGAGCTGGCTTTCTACAAGGTCAGCCGAGAGGGCCACGTCCAACAGGCCCACGGGGCCCGGGGCGCACACCCCCCTTACCCCCGCAGCCCCGACCGCGCGTCCCTGCCGTGGCGTCCGGGCGGGCCGTCCGCTCACCCTGTTCCAGCACCTGTGATCCCGCGTTCACGGGCGGATGGCACCCTGGAGGGCATGAACGCAGCCTCCCCCGCGCCCCGCCGTGCCCGTGTCCGTGCCCCCGAGCTGGTCGGCAAGGGGGGCTGGATCAATACCGGCGGGAAGGACCTGAAGCTCGCCGACTTCCGAGGTCGCATATTGATCTTGGATTTTTGGACGTTCTGCTGTGTGAACTGCCTGCACGTCCTGGACGAGCTGCGGGAGCTGGAGGAGAAGCACCGGGACACGACGGTGATCATCGGGGTGCACTCGCCGAAGTTCGTGCACGAGGCGGAGCACCAGGCGGTCGTGGACGCCGTGGAGCGGTATGGGGTGCACCACCCCGTACTGGACGACCCTGAGCTCGCGACGTGGAAGCAGTACGCCGTCCGGGCGTGGCCGACGCTGGTCGTCATCGACCCGGAGGGGTATGTGGTGGCGCAGCACGCGGGCGAGGGGCACGCGCATGCGCTGGAGACGCTGGTCGGTGAGCTGGAGGAGGAGCACGGGGCGAAGGGGACGCTGCGGCGGGGGGACGGGCCGTACGTCGCTCCGGAGCCGGTGGCGACCGATCTGCGGTTCCCGGGGAAGGCCGTGGCGCTGCCCGGCGGTACCTTCCTGGTCTCGGACACGACCCGGCACCAGCTCGTCGAGCTGGCCGAGGACGGGGAGACCGTCGTCCGGCGCATCGGCACCGGGGAGCGCGGGTTCGGCGACAGCCCGGCGCGGTTCAGCGAGCCGCAGGGGCTCGCGCTGCTGCCGGACGGGCGGGTGATCGTCGCGGACACCGTCAACCACGCGCTGCGCGTGTACGACCCGGAGACGCACGAGGTCAGCACGGTCGCGGGGACAGGACGTCAGTGGTGGCAGGGGTCGCCGGCCGCGGGCCCGGCCCGGGAGGTGGACCTGTCGTCGCCGTGGGACGTGGCCTGGTTCGCGGACCGGGTCTGGATCGCCATGGCCGGCGTCCACCAGCTGTGGACGTACGACCCGGCGACGGGGACCGTGGCGGCGGCCGCCGGTACGACCAACGAGGGCCTGGTCGACGGGCCCGCGGCCGAGGCGTGGTTCGCCCAGCCGTCCGGGCTGGCCGCCGCGGGGGACCGGCTGTGGGTCGCGGACTCGGAGACGTCCGCGCTGCGGTACGTCGAGCGCGACGACCGCGGGGAGTTCACCGTCCGTACCGCCGTCGGCGCCGGTCTCTTCGACTTCGGGCACCGGGACGGGGACGCCCAGCAGGCCCTCCTCCAGCACCCGCTCGGCGTCACGGCGCTGCCCGACGGCTCGGTCGCCGTCGCGGACACCTACAACCACGCGCTCCGCCGCTACGACCCGGCGACCGGGCAGGTCACCACGGTGGCGACGGACCTGCGCGAGCCGTCCGGCGCGGTCCTCGCCGGAGAGGACGTCCTCGTCGTCGAGTCGGCCCGGCACCGGCTGACGCGGCTGCGGCTGCCCGAGGAGGCGCTGCGGGTCGAGTCGGTGGCCCACCGCACCCGGCGCGAGGCGACGGAGATCGCCCCCGGCGAGCTGCTGCTGGACGTCGTCTTCCAGGCGCCCGCCGGGCAGAAGCTGGACACCCGGTATGGGCCGTCCACCCGTCTGCTCGTCAGCTCCACGCCGCCCGAACTCCTCGCGGAGGGCTCCGGCGCGGGTACGGACCTCAGCCGTCGGGTCGTCCTGGCGGACGGGGTGACCGAGGGCGTGCTGCACATCTCGGCGATGGCCGCCTCCTGCGACGACGATCCCGCCAACGAGTACCCCGCCTGCCATGTCCATCAGCAGGACTGGGGTGTTCCCGTGCGGGTCGCCGCCGGGGGCGCCGGGCGGCTGCCGCTGGTTCTGGCCGGGTTCGACCCGGACGCCCGGCCCTGATCACGGTGCTGCTCAGCGGACGAACCGGTGGTCCTCCTCGACCACGGGGGCCGCGGGGGGCGGGGGTTGCGTGCGGCGGCGCTTGAAGACTGCTACGTAGGCGTTGAGCCCGATCAGGCCTGCGGCCATCAGGATCAGGCCTGCCAGGGTGAGGTTGACTCCTTCGAGGTGCCAGTCGACCGCGAAGGTCAGGATTGCTCCTGTCGCGATCAGGCCGATGCACCATCCCATGCCCATGGCATGACTCCTTCCGGGTGTTTTCGGCCGGTCATTACCGCGCCTACCCGGGAGGCGGGTGGGGATGTGCCCCGGGCCCGCCCTTTCACCGTTTCTTGCGGGGGCGGGTCCCCGCACCCCCAGAAGCGCGCTGCGCGCGCTGTCCTCAAACGCCGGACGGGCTGAAGTGTGCGCCCGGGCGCGAATTCCAGCCCGTCCGGCGTTTGAGGACGCGCGCCGCAGGCGCGCTCACCCGGGGGCGCGGGGCCCTTCCCCGCAGAAATGGTGAAAGGGCGGGACCGGGGCCCCCTCACCCGCCCAGCGCGGCACCCTCACTGCTGACCCAATACGTCGTCCGCACCGAATCATCGATCCGCAACTTCCCACCCGGCAGAGCCGTCCGCACCTCGCCGCCTTCCACCGGATCGCCGTTCGCAGCCTGAAGGGAAACCGACAGCTCCTTGGCCTCCCGAGGCGTCCCGCCGTCCGACGACGTCGGCCGGACGCCCGCGTAAGCGGCCTTCCCGGCCCCCAGCCGCACCGGCTGCTCCGGCTTGCTGGCGGCGTCCATGTCCGCGGAGGCCTGGTCCTTGTCGAAGCGGAGGAAGGGGAAGCCGTAGGCGGTGCACGCCTTCTTGGCGGTGGCGACGAGGAGGAGGGAGCCGGCGGGCTTCTTGGCGGGGCGGGCCTCGATGGTCAGGTCGGAGGGGGCGCAGGCGTCGCCCTTCTTCACGCCCTGGGTGGCGCTGTCCTCCCCCGCGGCACCGGGCGCACCGGGCGCGTCGGACGCGGTCGCCGCGGCCTTGTCGCTCTTGCCCTCCCCGTCGCCCTTGCCGTCCCCACCGCCGCCGCAGGCGGTCAGGGTCAGCGTCAGGGCGGCCGCGGCGGTGAACGCGACGGCGGTGGACCGCAGGAGGCGGTGGGTCATGGGTTCCCCCGGTGGGATGTCGGTGGATCGGAGGTGCGTCGTGCTCATCCCGGGCCCGAGGGTCATCCGGGCCAGCGGGTCGTCCGGGCCCGCGGGAACCGCAGGTTCGTCCCTGACGGGGGATCAGCCCGCCAGGAAGGCGGCCAGCACCGAGGCGAGCAGATGCGGGTCGTCCGCGCCGCAGAGTTCACGGGCGGAGTGCATGGAGAGGATAGCGATGCCTACGTCGACGGTGGTGATGCCGTGCCGGGCCGCCGTGATCGGACCGATCGTGGTGCCGCAGGGAACGGAATTGTTCGAGACGAAGTGCTGCCAGGGCACTCCGGCCCGCTCGCAGGCCGCCGTGAACGCGGCCCGGCCGCTGCCGTCGGTCGCGTACCGCTGGTTGACGTTGGTCTTGAGGATCGGGCCGCCGTTGGCCACGGGGTGGTGGCCGGGCTCGTGCCGCTCCGCGTAGTTGGGGTGGACCGCGTGCCCGGTGTCGGAGGAGAAGCAGATGGTGCCCGCGAAGGCCCGCGCCCGGTCCTCGTACGTCCCGCCGCGGGCGAACACCGAGCGCTCCAGCACGTTTCCGAGCAGCGGGCCCTCGGCGCCGGTGTCGGACTGGCTGCCGTTCTCCTCGTGGTCGAAGGCGGCGAGGACGGGGATGTACGCGGGTTCGTCACCGGTCGCGGCGGCGGCGAGGGCGGAGGTGCCGGCGTGCACGGAGACGAGGTTGTCCATCCGCGGCCCGGCGAGGAGTTCGCGGTCGCGGCCGAGGTAGGACGGGGCCTCGACGCTGTGCGTCATCAGGTCCCAGCCGGTGATCTCGTCGGCGGCGACCCCCGTCTCGTCGGCGACGAAGCGGATGAGGTCGCCCTCGCGGACGCCGCCGAGGCCCCAGACGGGCGTCATGTGGCGCTGCCGGTCCAGCGTCAGACCGTCGTTGACGCCGCGGTCCAGGTGGATGGCGAGCTGCGGGACGCGCAGCAGGGCGCGGTCGACGTGGACGAGCCGGTGCTCGCCGCCGCGCAGGGTGATCCGGCCCGCGAGGCCGAGGTCGCGGTCGAGCCAGCTGTTGAGCAGCGGTCCGCCGTAGATCTCCACGGCGACCTGGCGCCAGCCGTGCGCGCCGCTGTCGGGCAGCGGCTTGACGCGCAGGTTGGGGGAGTCGGTGTGCGCACCGATGATGCGGAAGGGGGTGGCGGCCGTCGCGCCCTCGGGCACGTACCAGGCGATGACCGCGCCGCCGCGCAGGACGTACTTCCCACCGGACGACGCGTCCCACGCGTCGGTCTCCGCGAGCTGCCGGAACCCCGCCTTCTCCAGCCGGGCCGCCGCGTTGGCCACCGCGTGGTAGGGCGAGGGGCTGGCCGCGAGGAAGGACATGAGGTCGTCGGTATGGCCGCGGTCGAAGCGGTGCGCAGTGCTCATGGCCTCAGGATAAGGAGCCGGGCAAGGGGCGCGCGGGCGCCCGGCGGAACGCGCGGAGGCCCTCCCCCGGCGAGGGGGAGGGCCTGACGCACAGGAACGCTCAGCACGCTCGGAACGCTGAGAACGCTCAGAAGGCGGCCTCGTCCAGCTCCATCAGCGACTGGTCCACGGACTCGGCGAGCTTGCGCTCGACGGAGACGGCGGGCAGGACGTTCGCGGCGAAGAACTTCGCGGCGGCGATCTTGCCCTCGTAGAACGCCTTGTCCTTGGCGGAGGCGGCCGGCAGCTTCTCGGCCGCCACGGCCGCGCCCCGGAGGAGCAGATAGCCGACGACGACGTCCCCGGAGGCCATCAGCAGGCGGGTGGTGTTGAGGCCGACCTTGTAGATGGACTTGACGTCCTTCTCGGTGGCGGCGAGGTCGGTCAGCATGGTGCCGACGATCGCCTCCAGCTCCCCGGCGGCCTTGGCCAGCCGGTCGCGGGCGGGGGCCAGGTCCTCGCCGCCGGCGGCCTCGGCGAGGAACTTCTTGATCTCCTCGGAGAGCAGGGTCAGCGCCTGGCCCTGGTCGCGGACGATCTTCCGGAAGAAGAAGTCCTGGCCCTGGATGGCGGTGGTGCCCTCGTAGAGGGTGTCGATCTTGGCGTCGCGGATGTACTGCTCGATCGGGTACTCCTGGAGGTACCCGGAGCCACCGAAGGTCTGGAGCGACTGGGCCAGCTGCTCGTACGACTTCTCCGAGCCGTAGCCCTTGACGATCGGCAGCAGCAGGTCGTTGAGACCGTGCAGCGCCTTGGCGTCCTCGCCCGCGGCCTCCTTGACGAGGATGTCGTCCTGGACGGCGGCCGTGTGGAGGACGAGGGCGCGCATGCCCTCCGCGTACGCCTTCTGCGTCATCAGCGAGCGGCGCACGTCCGGGTGGTGCGTGATGGTGACCTTGGGGGCCTTCTTGTCGGTGAAGTTGGCCAGGTCCGGGCCCTGCACGCGCTCCTTGGCGTACTCCAGGGCGTTGAGGTAGCCCGTGGAGAGGGTGGCGATGGCCTTTGTGCCGACCATCATCCGCGCGAACTCGATGATCATGAACATCTGGCGGATGCCGTCGTGCTTCTCGCCGATGAGCCAGCCCTTGGCGGGGTGCTTGTCGCCGAAGGTCATCTCACACGTGTTGGACGCCTTCAGGCCCATCTTGTGCTCGACGTTGGTGGCGTAGACGCCGTTGCGGGCGCCGAGTTCACCGGTCTCGAAGTCGAACTCGTACTTCGGCACGAGGAAGAGGGACAGGCCCTTGGTGCCCGGTCCCGCGCCCTCGGGTCGGGCCAGCACGTAGTGGAGGATGTTGTCGGTCATGTCGTGCTCACCCGAGGTGATGAACCGCTTCACACCCTCGATGTGCCACGAGCCGTCCTCCTGCCGGACGGCCTTGGTGCGGCCCGCGCCCACGTCCGAGCCGGCGTCCGGCTCGGTCAGGACCATGGTCGAGCCCCACTGCTTCTCCACCGCGATCTTCGCGATGTGCTTCTGCTGCTCGGTGCCCTCGGCGAACAGCACCCCGGCGAAGGCGGGGCCGGACGTGTACATCCAGACGGCCGGGTTGGCGCCGAGGATCGTCTCCGCGAAGCCCCAGAGGAGGCTGCGCGGCGCGACCGTGCCGCCGATCTCCTCCGGGATGCCCAGGCGCCACCACTCGGCGTCCATGTACGCCTGGTAGCTCTTCTTGAAGCTGTCCGGGATCGGGGCGGTGTTCGTCTCCGGGTCGAAGACCGGCGGGTTGCGGTCGGTGTCGGCGTAGGAGGCGGCCAGCTCGTTCTCCGAGAGGCGCGCGATCTCCGACAGGATGTCCTTGGCGGTCTCGACGTCCATCTCCGCGAACGGGCCGGTGCCGTACAGCTTGTCGCGGCCGAGCACCTCGAAGAGGTTGAACTCGATGTCGCGGAGATTCGACTTGTAGTGGCCCATGACAACGGCTCCGTAAGGGGTGACGGGAGGGGCGTTCCTCGTGCGTACCGATCGGTAATCTGCATGATGCTACCCGTCGGTAATAAGAAGCAACCCCTGTTGGGCCAACTGTGACTGGTTACGCTTTGGCCCATGTACGGCTACGACCAGAACGTGGGACAACAGGGCTACGCCCCGCCGCAGCAGCCCGGCGGCTACGGCGAGCAGCCGCTCTACCCCGAGCCGTCGCCGCCGTCGCTGGCCGACGCGGTCCGGGCCTTCACCACCGGCTCCATGTCCGCCGAGGACTTCCAGGTGATCTTCTCCGGCTCGAAGGTGTACTGCCCCCGCGGTGACAACCCCGGGTTCCTGGCGCTGCACAACACGCAGCATCCGGTGATCCCGATGTTCACCTCGCTGAAGGAGCTGCGGCGTTACGCCGGCAAGGAGTCGAAGTACTTCGTCATCACCGGGGCCGAGGTGATCGATCTGCTGCCTACGGGGTACGGGTTCGTGCTGGACATGGAGGGGGATCACCGGATGGTGTTCGACGCGAAGGCGGTCGAGCAGATGGTGGACTTCGCGATGCGGCGGATGTACGGCTGAGGGGGGTTCGCCCCGGGCCCGCCCTTTCACCGTTTCTTGCGGGGGCAAGCCCCCGCACCCCCGAAACCGCGCTCCGCGCGGTTGTCCTCAAACGTCGGACGGGCTGAAGTGTGCGCCCGGGCGCGAATCCAGCCCGTCCGGCGTTTGAGGACGCGCGCCGCAGGCGCGCTCACCGGGGGCCCGGGGCACACCCCCCTACCTCACCGCCCGCCGGTACAGCCGCTCGATCGCCTCGCCGAAATACGAACTGTACGACGTCACATCGTCTCCACCCTCATCCCGGCCCCCAAGCACCCCGACGACCGTCCCCAGCCCCGTCCCCGCATCGACATCCGTCAGCAGCGGACTCCCGCTCGTCCCCCCAGGCATCCCCTCACAGTCAAAACGAAGCTGCCCGGCGCCCTCGCGCCGAACCGTGTTCTGGCAGCCGAGGGGCCGCTCGCCGTCCCCCGGGTAGCCGATGACCCGCGCAGGACGGTCCGCCGTCGGGCGGAAGGCGATCCGTTCCGCTCCGGTGACGGCCTCCAGGGGGGCGTCCGTGCCGACCTGGCGGACGCGGAGGAAGGCGACGTCGTGGTCCTCGTCCCGGTCGGACATCCACTCGGGGGTGACGTCGATGGAGGTGGGCACCCAGATCCCGTAGGGCGCCTCGCCGTCGTGGTAGCCGGGGGCGAAGGCGAGGTCGGTGTGGAAGCCGTCGGTGTAGACGCAGTGCGCGGCGGTGACGAGCAGATCGCCGGTGCCGCTGTGGACGACGCTCGCGGTGCAGCCGTGCGCGGGCTCGTCCTGGTCGGTGTAGAAGAGCGGGCCGACCGCGGGCGACGGGTCGCGGGGGGACGCCGTCAGCGGCTCGGAGCGCGGCAGGGGATCGGTGCGCGTCCCGCGGTCCGCCGCGTGCTCGGCCGCCGCCCGGCGGGGGGTGCCGGGCTCGGCGCGCACGGCGGAGGCCATGGCGTCGGCAGCCCGGTCCCCGACGTCCTCGGGCTCCGTGTAGTGGCCGGAGGACTCGCCCTCCGCCAGGGAGCCGCCGAGGGCCAGTCCCCTGGTCGCCACGAGCAGGCCGAGGAGGGCCAGGGCCAGCACGGTGGCGAAGAGGACGGTGTAACCGGCCTTGCCGGGGCCGGCGGATCTGGCGCGCATTGATCAAGTGTCCACCCTTGGTGGGGTAACCGCCGAATGTCCGGGAGGAACGGCCGGGAATGCATCAGCCTTGCAGGTTGTTAAGCCTTCAACTAACTTGGGGGCTGAACCGTCCGAGGAGGGCGACATGCCTGCTGTAACTGCGGAGAATCCGCTGAGCCTGCCCCGTGTGACGGCACCGGTGGGCCCCGCGGCCCGCCCGGTGCTCGCGGTGTCCACCGCGCCCGCCGGCTTCGAGGGCGAGGGTTTCCCGGTCCGCCGGGCCTTCGCCGGGATCGACCACCGGCACCTCGACCCGTTCATCATGATGGATCAGATGGGCGAGGTGGACTACGGAGCCGGGGAGCCGAAGGGGACCCCGTGGCACCCGCACCGCGGCTTCGAGACCGTCACCTACATCATCGACGGCACCTTCGTGCACCAGGACTCGCACGGCGGCGGCGGGGTCATCACCGACGGCGACACCCAGTGGATGACCGCCGGCTCCGGCCTGCTGCACATCGAGACGCCGCCCGAGGAACTGGTCGTCAGCGGCGGCCTCTTCCACGGCCTCCAGCTGTGGGTGAACCTGCCGCGCAAGGACAAGATGATCGCCCCGAAGTACCAGGACATCCGGGGCGGCCACATACGGCTGCTCGCCTCGGAGGACGGCGGGGCGCTCATCCGGCTGATCGCCGGTGACGTCGCGGGCCACGCCGGCCCGGGCACCACGCACACCCCGATCACCATGATCCACGCCTCCGTGAGCCCGGGGGCCCGGCTCGTGCTGCCCTGGCGGCGCGACTTCAACGCCCTGGCCTACGGGCTCGCGGGCCACGGCTCGGCCGGTGCCGAGGAGCGCCCGTTCGGCAGCGGACAGGCGGTCGTGTTCGGGCAGGGCGACTCGCTGGTGGTCCGTGCGGACGCCGCCCAGGAGTCCCGCTCCGAGAACTTCGAGGTGGTGCTGCTCGGCGGGCTGCCGATCCGGGAGCCGATGATGCACTACGGGCCGTTCGTGATGAACACCCACGCCGAACTCGCCCAGGCCTTCGACGACTTCAAGGCGGGACGGCTGGGAACGGTCCCCGCGGAGCCCGCTCTGTCGATTCATCGGGAAACTCACCCCAACGAGTGAGGGGCTCCGGCGTTCCCGCGGCACGGGGCACGGGAAGAAATGAGGCCCGCCCCCCGGCAGGAGGGGCGCTCCGCGAGTGAGTGGTCACCAGCCCGGTGGGGGCTCGCCCGGTTCAGGGGGCGAGCCCCCACCGCCCTCGCGCGGAAGCTCTCAGAAGCTCCAAGAGAAGCACTCACGTGATCGCCGCCAGGTCGTCCGGCGACGGCCGGTCCGCCTCGTACAGCTCGAACCAGATGTTCTTGCCCTCGCCCTGCGGCTCCACGCCCCAGGCCCCGGCCAGGATCTCCATCAGCACCAGGCCGCGGCCGGAGGAGGCCATCTCGCCGGGGTGCCGCCGGTGCGGCAGCTCGTCGCTGGTGTCCGCGACGTCGACGCGCAGGCAGCGGTGGCCCCGTTCCCCGGATATGGACGCCATGAGCAGCGCGTCCCCGTCCGTGTGGACCAGCACGTTGGTGACCATCTCGGAGACCATGAGCACCGCCGAGTCGGTCTGGTCCCCGTCCGGCCAGTCGTGCATCAGGTCCCGCACCTGCTGGCGGGCCTCCGCGATGCGCTCGGGCTCGGCCTGGGCGATGGTCATGACCGCCCGGCGCAGCGGCGGCGCGGCGCGCGCGGCGGCCGGGGCCGGCGGCTCGCGGCGGAGCAGGAGCAGCGCGATGTCGTCCTCGCGCCGGTCCACCAGCGGTCCTGTGGTGTAGTGCGAGGACGGACCGTGCACGGCCTGCACGAGCGCGTCCGCCAGCGTCTCCAGGAACGCGGGGTCGTCCGCCGCGTGCTCGCCCTCGATGACCCCCCGCAGCCGCTTCCAGCCGGTCTCCAGGTCGTGGCCGCCGGTCTCGATCAGGCCGTCGGTGCACACCAGCATCGTCTCGCCGGGCTCCAGGACCAGGCGGGTGGTGGGGTAGTCGGTGTCCGGGTCGATGCCCAGCGGCAGGCCGCCCGCGGTGGAGCGGACGAGCATCGTGCCGTCACTCAGCCGGATCGCCGGGTCGGGATGGCCCGCCCGGGCGATGACCAGCAGCCCGGTGGCCGGGTCCACCTCGATGTACAGGCAGGTCGCGAAGCGCGGGTCCTGCGGGCCGCTGCCGTTGATGCCGGCCAGGAAGCGGGAGGCCCGGGAGAGGACGGCGTCCGCGTGGTGCCCCTCCGACGCGTAGGCGCGCAGCGCGATCCGCAGCTGGCCCATCAGCCCGGCGGCCCGTACGTCGTGCCCCTGGACGTCCCCGATGACCAGCGCCAGCCGGCCCGAGGGCAGCGGGATCATGTCGTACCAGTCGCCGCCCACCTCCAGGCCGCCGCCGGTCGGCACATAGCGGGCCGCCACCGTCATCCCGGGGATGTCCGGCTGGACGGTCGGCATCATCGAGCGCTGCAGGCCGACCGACAGCTCCTTCTCCGACTCGTGGACGCTCGCCCGGCTCAGCGCCTGCGCCAGCATCCGGGCGACCGTGGTGAGCACCGACCGTTCGTCCGGGGTGAAGGCCACCGGGACGCTGAAACCGGCCATCCAGGCGCCGATCGACCGTCCGGCGTTGATCAGCGGCAGGAACGCCCACGACCTGCGGCCGAACCGCTCGACGAGCGGCCAGACGGCGGGGAAGCGGCGCGCGTAGTCGTCGGCGGAGGGGATGTAGATCGCCCGGCCGGTGCGGATGACCTCGGCGGCCGGGTGGTTGCCGTCCAGCGGGATGTCGAGGAACGCCTCCACGTCGTCCGGCCCGTAGCCGTGGTGGCCGATCATCGTCACCCGGCCGCCGTCCGCCCCGAAGACCGCCAGCGCCGACGGCTCGAACCCGGGCATCGACAGGCCCGCGGCCACCCGCATCACCTCGGAGGTCGACCGGGCCTCGGCCAGCGCCCGCCCGGCGTCCAGCAGGAACGCCTCGCGGTTGCGGCGCCAGTCGCCGGTGACGGTCGTCCGTGCGGGTGAGGTGCCGGGGTGCGGCGCGGGTACCTCCTCCAGGGTGC
The DNA here is from genome assembly GCF_013055795.1 of Streptomyces sp. I05A-00742. GTDB lineage: Bacteria > Actinomycetota > Actinomycetes > Streptomycetales > Streptomycetaceae > Streptomyces. The sequence goes on along the minus strand of NZ_JABETO010000006.1, from coordinate 62,206 downwards.
CGACGAGCGCCTGGGAGCTCTCGTGGTCCGTCTGCCGGGCCCGCGCCCTGACGGTCCTGGCGACCGCGCCCGCCTCGTCCACCACCCGGATCCGGGCCTCGGCGAGGGTGTCCTCGGCCACGGCCAGGCCGATCACGCCCTGGAACTCCACCCAGTCCACCGCGTGGAAACGGGCGCGCGCGGCCGACTCCGGGAGCTCCGCCGGTTCGGGCGGCAGGCCCAGCAGCCGGGCCGCCTCGGCGTCGAAGGTGACGGTTCCCGTGGCCCGGTCCCAGTGCCACAGGCCGGTCGCGACGGCGGCCAGGACGTCCTCGGTGCGCATTGCCCCACTTTATGTGGGTTCGCTCCGTGCAGACCACCGATGGCGGGTGGGGCAGTACCCTTGCTCAGTGCTGTATGCACGCTAACCCAGTGCGGCGGGCCAGTGCCGCGCACCCTCGAACCACGCCTTCGACCACGACTTGGATGAACGATGCATCGTTACCGGTCCCACACCTGCGGCGAGCTCCGTGCGGCTGACGTCGACACCGACGTGCGGCTGAGTGGCTGGCTGCACAATCGGCGCGACCTGGGCGGCATCCTCTTCATCGATCTCCGGGACCACCACGGTCTCGTGCAGCTCGTCGCCCGTCCCGGCACCCCGGCCAACGAGGCGCTCGGCCGGCTCACCAAGGAGACCGTCGTCCGTATCGACGGCAAGGTCATGAGCCGCGGCGCCGAGAACGTTAACCCCGATCTGCCCACCGGCGAGATCGAGGTCGAGGTCACCGCGGTCGAGGTGCTCGGCGCCGCCGAGCCGCTGCCGTTCACGATCAACACCGAGGACGGGGTGAACGAGGAGCGCCGCCTGGAGTACCGCTTCCTGGACCTGCGCCGCGAGCGCATGCACCGCAACATCATGCTGCGCGGCGCCGTCATCCGCTCCATCCGCGAGAAGATGACCGCGCTCGGCTTCAACGAGCTGGCCACCCCGATCCTGTCCGCCACCTCCCCCGAGGGCGCGCGCGACTTCCTGGTGCCGTCCCGGCTGCACGCCGGCAAGTTCTACGCCCTGCCGCAGGCGCCGCAGCAGTTCAAGCAGCTGCTGATGATCGCGGGCTTCGACCGCTACTTCCAGATCGCGCCCTGCTTCCGCGACGAGGACGCCCGCGCCGACCGCTCGCCGGGCGAGTTCTACCAGCTCGACATGGAGATGTCCTTCGTCGAGCAGGAGGACGTCTTCCAGGTCATCGAGAAGGTCATGACCGACCTCTTCGAGGAGTTCGGCGACGGCCGCCACGTCACCTCGCCGTTCCCGCGGATCCCGTTCCGCGAGGCGATGCTCAAGTACGGCTCGGACAAGCCGGACCTGCGCGCCGAGCTGGAGCTGGTGGACGTCTCCGACGTCTTCGACGGCTCGGAGTTCAAGGCGTTCGCCGGCAAGCACGTGCGCGCCCTCGCGGTGCCGTCCGTGCAGGACCAGCCGCGCAAGTTCTTCGACGGCCTCGGCGAGTACGCCGTCGAGCAGGGCGCCAAGGGCCTGGCCTGGGTCCGTGTCGGCGAGGGGAACACCCTCACCGGCCCGATCGCCAAGTTCCTCACCGAGGAGAACGTCAAGGCCCTCACCGAGCGCCTCGGTCTGGAGCCCGGCCACGCGATCTTCTTCGGCGCCGGCGAGTTCGACGAGGTCTCCAAGATCATGGGCGCGGTCCGCGTCGAGGCCGCCAAGCGCGCCGGCCAGTTCGAGGAGAACGTCTTCCGGTTCTGCTGGATCGTCGACTTCCCGATGTTCGAGAAGGACGAGGAGACCGGGAAGATCGAGTTCTCCCACAACCCGTTCTCCATGCCCCAGGGCGGCCTTGAGGCCCTGGAGACGATGGACCCGCTGGACATCCTCGCCTGGCAGTACGACATCGTCTGCAACGGCGTCGAGCTGTCCTCCGGCGCCATCCGGAACCACGAGCCCGAGGTCATGTACAAGGCGTTCGGGATCGCCGGCTACTCGCAGGAGGAGGTCGAGCGCGAGTTCGGCGGCATGCTCCGCGCGTTCAAGTTCGGCGCCCCGCCGCACGGCGGCATCGCCCCGGGCGTCGACCGCATCGTGATGCTGCTGGCCGACGAGCCGAACATCCGCGAGACCATCGCCTTCCCGCTCAACGGCAACGCCCAGGACCTGCTGATGGGCGCCCCGAGCGAGGTCGACGAGGCCCGCCTGAAGGAGCTGCACCTGTCGCTGCGCAAGCCGCCGACGGTGAAGTAGCACCCCGGCAACGCTGTCGACGAGGGGCCCGGCGCCGATGTGCCGGGCCCTTCCCCGTGCTACGGGCGCCGGCCGCGCGGCGGCGACCCCTGATCGCCACCACGCGGTCGGCGCCCCCGGCGGGCGTCCCCCGACGCCGCCGTACGGCCGCCGCCGTACAGCCGCCGCCCTCCGTGGCCGGCGTCCCCCCGGACACCGCTCCACGTCGTCGCGTCATCCGCGAGGTCTCACACCAGCGCCCGCAGCTCCGGCAGCGGTTCCGGCGGGCAGCAGCCGGCGGCGGCGGCGTGCACGGCGCGTCCGAGGCGCCGCGGGGTGAGCCGGTGCGCCAGGAGCACGTTCCGTACGCCGTACTCGCGCACCGCCATCAGCTCCGTCTCGCCCAGCTCCTCGGCCACCACCACCAGCGGTGCCCAGCTCTCCCGGGACCGCCGGCGCAGTTCCCCCGGGGCGTCGTGGTCGTGGCGCCCCAGCAGCAGGATCTCCACCGCCGCCCCGTCCTTCACCACCCGGATCCCGGGCAGGGTCCGCAGGCCGCGGACGATCCGGGCCCGGCCGACCTCGTCGGCGGCACGCACGCTCACGGTGATTCGGTCATCCAACACTGGTCCGGTCTTCCTTCGGTCTCCCCCCATGCCAACACCGGAGAGCCTGCCGCGCCGCGCTCAACGAACGATTGCCGAACGATCAACGAGGAAACGGGAAGGGCCCGGAACCAGAGGTTCCGGGCCCTTCCGAGGCGGTGCGGGGGCGGTCAGGCCGCCTCCTCGCCCCCGCCGAAGCGCTCGCGGTAGGACTCCAGGTCCTCCTCGGTGATCTTCGCGAAGAGCACCGGCGGGACGGTGAACGGCGTGCCCTCCGGGACCAGCGACAGCGACTGCGCCTCGTCCCGCGTCACCCAGGTGCGGTCGTCGTCCGCCAGCGCGAACGCCGACCGCATGGCCGCCGCCGTCGCCGGGATGAACGGCTCGGAGACCACCGCGTAGAGGTGGATGAGGTTCATCGCCGTGCGCAGCGTCAGGGCGGCGCCGTCCGGGTCGGTCTTGATCTCCAGCCAGGGCGCCTTGGTCTCCAGGTAGGAGTTGCCCGCGCTCCACAGGGCGCGCAGCGCCTGCGCCGCCTTGCGGAACTGGAGCTCCTCCATGTGCTCCTCGTACTCGGCGAGCAGCCGCGCGACCTCGCGGCCGAGCTCCGTCTCGGCGGCGCCCGCCTCGCTGCCACCCGGGACCGCGTCGCCGAACCGCTTGCGGGAGAAGGACAGGACGCGGTTGACGAAGTTGCCGAGGACGTCGGCGAGGTCCTTGTTGACCGTGGCGGAGAACAGCTCCCAGGTGAACGAGGTGTCGTCCGACTCGGGGGCGTTGGCCATCATGAAGTAGCGCCAGTAGTCGGCGGGCAGGATCTCCAGCGCGTCGTGCGTGAAGACGCCGCGCCGCTGCGAGGTGGAGAACTTGCCGCCGTAGTAGTTGAGCCAGTTGAAGGCCTTGACGTAGTCGACCCGCTTCCACGGCTCACGGGTGCCGAGCTGCGTCGCCGGGAACATCACCGTGTGGAACGGGACGTTGTCCTTGCCCATGAACTGGGTGTAGCGGACGTCCGTCGCCTCGTACCACCACGACTTCCAGTCGCGCTCCTCCGGCCGCCGGTCCGCCCACTCCTTGGTGGCGCCGATGTACTCGACGGGAGCGTCGAACCAGACGTAGAAGACCTTGCCCTCGGCCGCCAGCTCCGGCCAGGTGTCCGCGGGGACCGGGACGCCCCAGTCCAGGTCACGGGTGATGGCCCGGTCGTGCAGGCCCTCGGTCAGCCACTTGCGGGCGATCGACGAGGCCAGCACCGGCCAGTCCTTGCCCTGCTCGTCGATCCAGGCCTCGACCTCGCCCTGGAGCTTCGACTGGAGCAGGAACAGGTGCTTGGTCTCCCGCACCTCCAGGTCACGGCTGCCGCTGATCGCGGAGCGGGCGTCGATGAGGTCCGTGGGGTCCAGCACGCGCGTGCAGTTCTCGCACTGGTCGCCGCGCGCCTTGTCGTAGCCGCAGTGCGGACAGGTGCCCACGATGTAGCGGTCGGGCAGGAAGCGCTCGTCCGCCAGCGAGTAGACCTGGCGGATCGCCCGCTCCTCGATGAAGCCGTTCTCCTTCAGCCTCCGCGCGAAGTGCTGGGTGATCTCGCGGTTCTCCGCGGAGGAGCTGCGGCCGAAGTAGTCGAAGGAGAGGGCGAACCCCTCGTAGATCGCCTTCTGCGCGTCGTGCTGCTGGGCGCAGTACGCGTCCACCGGCAGCCCGGCCTCCTTGGCGGCCAGTTCGGCCGGGGTGCCGTGTTCGTCGGTGGCGCAGATGTAGAGCGTCTCGCGGCCGGTCTGGCGCAGGAACCGCGCGTACACGTCCGCCGGGAGCATGGACCCCACCATGTTGCCCAGGTGCTTGATCCCGTTGATGTACGGAAGGGCGCTGGTGATGAGGTGTCGAGCCATGCCGGCTGCTCCCTGGTCGGTGCTCGGGTGACGGAGCCTGTGACCTGTTTCCACAGACACCTTTAGCGTATCCGAGTACCGGGGGGCAGCCGCTCGGCGTTTATGACGGCCCTGTGTCGGCCGGGACCGGGCGGCGGCCCTGCGGACGGTCCATCCAGGCCCGCCACGGCCGCATGATCAACTCCCGGTAGGTGTGGTGCGAGGGATTGCGGCCCGCGTGCCGGAACGTCCAGTGCTGGGCGTCCAGGAAGTCCTCCGCGGCGTCCGACTCCGCCCCGCACACCACGCACCGCATCGCGTACGTCACCGGCTCCGCGTCCGGCTCCCGGTCGGGCTGCAACGTCCAGGTCCGGAACAGGAAGACGCTGCGCGGACTCACCGACTCCACCCGCTCTCCCCGGCGTTGCCGCCGCCCCCGTCCGCCGCGCCCCCGCCCGCGGATCCGGCCTCGGCCTCGGCCTCGGACGGGAAGCGGATGGCCGACGGAGGGCAGGACCACTCGATCCCGCCCCGCGGCGGCCGTAGCTGAACGTAACCGGCGTGGGTGTCCATGACCTGTCCGAGCCGGCCGGTGCGGGTGTCGACGACAAAGCTGCCGAGGGGGAATTCATCGTTCACATCCCTACGATGCCCACTTCAGCGGCTTCTGATCAGTGACAGGTGGAGCACGGAGGGTGATGTATCGAGGCGTCATGCTTACGCGGTGCGATCGGCGGAACGGTCACTCTCCGTCGCCTCAATTGCCGCATTTCCGACGTACCGTCCTGAGCCCTCCATGGATCACGCCAGCAGGTCCACCCGCAGCCCGGTGTCCCGCCGTTCCGCCTCCCGGTGCGCGTACGCGGCGAGGGCGAGGTCCTGCCACAGCAGTCCGACGGGCGCGTGGACGGTGACCTCGTCCGGTGCCGTCCGGCCGGGGTGCTCGCCGCGCAGGACCTCGCCGAGCGTGGCCGCCGCCGCGCCCTCCGGCAGCCCGGCGGCGGCCAGGGCGCCCATGGACGCGGCGAGCGGCCGGTCGTCGACCACCACCAGCGCCGCCGTGAGCAGGCCGGCCGCCAGCTCCCGCTTGCCGGGCTCGTCCGCGCCCAGCGCCGTCATATGCAGCCCGGGCCGGAGGTCGGCCGCGCCGAGCAGCGGGGTACGGGACCAGGTCGCGGTCAGCACGGTGTCCGCCGCCGCGGCGACGGCGGAGGCGCCGTCCACGACGGTGCCGCCGTGCCGGGCGGCGAACCGGGCGGCCGCCGCCGGGTCGGCGTCGTGCACGACGAGCCCGCCCCATGACCGCAGCCGCCGCAGCCCGCCGACCGTCAACTCCGCCTGCGCGCCCGCCCCGACGACCCCGAGCACCGCGCGCCCCTCCGGGTCGGGGGCCGCAAGCAGATGTGTCCCGAGCGCGGCGGCCAGTCCCGTCCGCCACGCCGTGACGGTCGCCGAGTCCAGCAGCGCCAGCAGCTCGCCGTCCCGCCCGTCGTGCAGACAGAGGACGCCGCGCAGGGCCGGACGGGCGCCCGGGAACTTGGCGTTGACCTTCACGGTGTACGCGTCCACGCCGGGCAGCAGCCCGGGGGGCAGCGCCGTGGCCGTCCCGGAGAAGGGCAGATCGGTGCGGACGCGCAGGCCGGGGACGGCCGTTCCGCCGCCGTCCCCGTCGTCACCGGCTTCCCCGGCCCGGAGGAAGCCCTCGCGCAGGGCGTCGAGGCAGGGGCCGGGGTCGAGGAGGGAGAGCAGATCGCGCGGGTGAGTATCCGGGTCATGAGGTGATCGTGCCCCGCGTCCCCGCCCGGCGGTCCGCCGCCGGACGGGGACGCGGGCGGACAGGGACGCGGCCGGGCTCAGGGCTTCCGCTGCCGGATGACCCGCGCCGTGCGGGCCTCCTCCAGCCAGGCCGGGAACTCGGCCATGAGCTCCTCGTAGAGCCGGTCGTCGGACAGGCTCCGCGGGTCGCGGCCCGCGTGGAAGAAGCCCGCGTTGTCCACCACGCGCCGCTCCGGCACGGGCAGCGTCTCCAGCTTGCGGAGGAAGTCGAAGCCCTTGCCCTCGGGGTCGCCGAAGGCGATGAACTGCCAGAAGATCGGCAGCTCGGCGGCGTCGCACAGGGCCTTCTCCGCCGCGGACTTGCTGTAGGGGCCACCGTCCGTCTGGAAGACCACGAACGCCGGGTCGGTGGCGCCGGACTTCTTGTAGTGCTTGATCACGGCCTGCATGGCCAGGTGGTAGTTGGTGCGGCCCATGTGCCCGTAGGAGGCGTGCAACTCCTCGATACGGCCCGCGTACTCGGTGAGGTCGATCTCGGCCACGCCGTCGACGTCGGTGGAGAAGAAGACGACGGGGACGGTCCCGTCGTCGTCGAGGTGCGCGGAGAGGCCGAGCACCTGCTCGGCGAGGTGCTGGACGCTGCCGTTCCTGTAGTACTCCCGCATGGACCCGGAGCGGTCGAGGACCAGGTAGACGGCGGCCCGCCGACCGGCGAGGCCGCGCTTGCGCAGCGAGATCCCGGCCGACTTGTAGAGGCTGACCAGGCCGGGCGCGGTGCGCTGCACCTTTTCCAGGCTGATGGCGGACCCGGGTCCGTCCGCCGGCTCCGCGTCCGCCGTGGCCGTGCTCATGGCCGTGCTCGTGTCCTTGCCCGTGGCCGTGCTCATGGCGGGCGAGGGCTCCGGCTCGGGCCCTGGCGCCGGCTCGGGGACCGGGTTCGGGTCCGGCGTGGGGACGGGCTCCGGCTGCGGTACGGGCTTGGGCGCGGGCATCGGCGTCGGCGCGGGCTCCGGCTCCGGGACCGGCTCGGGGCGGGGGCCCGGGGTGGGCGGGCCCGGTACGGGGTGGAGTGGCCCGGGGTCGGGCACCCGGTCGGCGGTGACCTGCGCGGGGACGGGAGCGGACGGGGCGACCGCCGGTGCGGGGGCGGTGCTCTGCTGGGGAACGCCGGGGTCGGCGTCCCCGGCCGTCCTGGACCGGCCGAACGCGTTCCGCAGCAGGCTGCGAATTCCCATGAGGAGAAATCCTTACCTTTGTCTGGAATGTACCTACTGTGCGACTCCGGTAAGGCTAGCTCTAACGCCTCGTCAGTAACGTGCTCCTCGCTGGTCCCGATTGCCCCGGGTCCGGGCTCCCTCCACCGGAGCGCTCTCCTCGCCTACCCCAGATCCGGGATCCAATTGCCGTGCGCGCCCACCGGGACCCGTACCGGCAGATGCACCCGGGCCACCGGCCCCGCCGCCAGGTCCCGCGCCGCCAGCACCAGCAGATCGGTGGCCCCGCGCTCCGGGTCGAAGGCGTAGGCCAGCACCCAGCCGTCGTCCTCCGCGGCCTCCGGGGCGGCCGGTACGAACACGCCCTCGCCGACGTCACCGCCCGGCGGCACCGGCCACTCGTCGCACGTGCCGCGCTCCAGGTCGTACTTGAGCAGCCCGACGCCGAACCCGCCGCGGTCCTCGCCCAGCGGCTCGTGCACCGCGTAGCCGTAGCGGTGCTCCGCGGTCAGCCGGCGCGGGTCGACGCGCGGGAACTCCACCGCGCGGTCGTCCAGCCGGGACCGCAGGACGGTCCCCGCGGTGGGGTCCACGGTCCAGCGCTCCAGGTGGGCGGGCTGCTTGTCGCGGCCCTTGCGGGTGCCGTCGAACAGCCGCTCGTAGCGGGCCAGATGGACGGTGATCAGCCCGTCCCGCTCATGGGCGTTCATGGCGTGGTGGACGAAGCAGGGATCGATCTCCAGCCAGCGCACGTCCCGGGCGTCCCCCTCGCGCGGCAGGACGCCGAGCCGGGCCGGGCGGTCCGGGTCCCAGCCGAAGCGGGGCGCCGAGGGGTCGACGCGGTCGAGGGCGAAGGCGACCGGGAGGTCGTAGAGCAGCACGTGGTGCGCGGTGAGCGAGAAGTCGTGCATCATCGGCCGTCCCGTGACCGGGACGTCGACGTGCCGGCGGACGCAGCCGTCCGTCCCGGCGACCAGGTACTGCACATACGGCCAGGCCGGGCAGTAGGCGACGGCGTGCAGCTCGCCCGTGGCCGGGTCGATCACGGTGTGCGCGGCCAGGCCGCCGGGCAGCGTCCCGTGGAAGTCGTACGGGCCGACGGTGTCGAGCTGGGAGTCCAGCTCGTAGGGGAGCGCGCCGCCCTCGACCAGGGTGAGCAGGTGCCCCGCGAACTGCTGGACGTGGGTGTTGGGCGCGAAGTCCACCAGGTGCCGGGGGCCGTGCAGCACCTTCTCCCCCAACTGGCGCGCGACGGCGTCCGAGCGCACCCAGCGGTTGCGGTACCAGGTGGCCCGCCCGTCCCGCAGCCGGACGCCGTGCACCATGCCCTCGCCGGAGAACCAGACGTACGCGGCCGGGTCCTCCACGTGGACCGGGTTGGGCCCGTTCCGCAGGTAGCGGCCGCGCAGCGCGTCCGGTACGCGGCCGGTCACCGGGAGGTCGACGGCGGTGATCTCCTCGCGCACCGGCGCGAAGAGGCCGCCGAGCCAGGGGTTCGCGTCCCCGGTGCCCGCCCTGACGGCGTCGTCCGCCATGCCACCCACCTCCACCGGTGTCCCGGCCCGCCCCCGCGAAGCCTTTCTCCACCATCGGCCGGAAGGCGCCGTTCGGCCAGACCGCGCCGGATGTTCGAGATTGTTCGGAAGGCGCTCCCCGTACGGGAACCCCCGGAGAAGGCCGGGAGTCGGACAGGGGACGGGGAGGGCAAGCGCACAGGAAGAAATGGGGTCAGGGCAACCCTGCCGGGCCTTTCTGGCCTCTTATCCGTTGAGCACAACAGAACCGAACATGAGTACCCACGGAATCGGGGGCAGGGAGTGAGAACCTCATGGGCCTGACCAGCAGGTCACTGATGTACACGGTGGCGTTCGCCGCCGTGTTGTGCGTGGGGCTCATGATCTGGATCTGGCCGCGGCTCTCCGGGCGGGGCCCCCTGCCCGTGCTCGGCCGGCTCGGGGCGATCCTGCTCACGCAGTTGTCGATCATGGCCGCTGTGCTGCTGGTGGTCAACTCCAGCGTGGGCTTCTTCGGCACCTGGAACCAGCTGATCGGCCGGGTCGACAAGGCACCGGTCAACATCACCCAGATGAACACGAGCGGTCCCAGGGCCGCGCTCGACGAGACCAGGAACGGCCTGGTCCAGCCCACCGGGGCCGAGCACCTGGAGAAGTGGGCCGGGTATCCGAAGGGCCCCGAGGACAAGGCCGGGGCCATCCGCTCGGTCCGCATCCTCGGGAAGCGGACCATGGCCGTCAACCCGGCCTATATCTACCTGCCCCCGGAGTACTTCCAGAAGCAGTACGAGCGCGCCCGCTTCCCCGTGATGGTCGTCGTGAGCGGCTACCCCGGCGGCCGGGACAGCCTCGCCCGGAACCTCCAGGTGCCGCTGAACGCGACCCGGCTGCTGGCCGAGAAGAAGATGAGCCCGACCATCATCGTGATGATCGGCCCCACGATCGCGCCGCCGCGCGACACGGAGTGCGTGGACGTCCCCAACGGTCCGCAGGCCGAGACCTTCCTCACCAAGGACCTGCCCGACGCCCTCCGCAGCACCTACCGCGTCGGCCGGGACGCCACGGCCTGGGGCATCCTCGGCTACTCCACCGGCGGCACCTGCGCCCTCCAGCTCGCCATGCGGGCACCGGAGGTCTACCCGGTGGCCGCCTCCCTCTCCGGCGACCTCCAGATCAAGACCGACCTCTCCACGGGCGACCTCTTCGGCAGCGGCGAGAAGGGCGAGCAGAACAAGCGCGAGCACGACCTGGTCTGGCGCCTCAAGAACCTCCCGACCCCGAAGATCTCCCTGCTCCTCGCCACCAGCGTGAAGGGCGAGAAGAACTACCGGGCCACGGAGGAGTTCCTGAGCCTCGCCGCCGAGAAGAAGCTGCGGACGGCCGCCCTCGTCCTGCCCGAGGGGAGCCACCAGTTCGTCACGTGGCGGCGGGAGATCGGCCCGGCGATGGAGTGGATGAGCAAGGAGCTCACGTTCCCGCAGGACACGGAGGACGGGAACAAGAAGAAGGAAGAGGGAAAGAAGGAAGAGGGGAAGAAGGAAGAAGAGCGGAAGGAAGCGGAGAAGAAGCAGGCGGAGGACGAGAAAAAGAAGGGCGACGGGGAAGGCGCCGGAGAAGAGGAGGGCGAGGCGAAGGAGGACGGCTGACGCCCCCTAGTCCCGCGGCCCGCCCGGCAGTTGCTGCGCCAGCCAGGTGAACGCCTCCGGGTAGAGCGCCGACCAGGTGCGGTAGTTGTGACCGCCCTTGTCGAGCAGCATCGTCTTCAGCCGCACCCGGCTGCCCGCCGCCTCCCGCTGGAACTCCTCGATGTAGGAGGGCGGGCTGTCGCGGTCCTGGCGGGACGTCGCGAGGAAGAGGGCGACATCGGTCTTGGTGTGACCGACGAGCCAGGTGGGACTGTTGCGCCGGCGCACCGAGGGGTCGGTGAGGGCCCCGCCGTCCCCGTTGAGCGGATCGGGGTCGAGGGCGGCCCCGGCCGAGAAGACCCGCGGGAACTGCAACGGCAGCTTCGCCGCGCAGAACCCGCCCGTGGAGATCCCCAGCAGCCCCCAGGACTTCGGCTGGGGCGCGGTCCTGAAGTGCCGCCGCACGAGCTCGGGAACGTCCCGGGCGAGCCAGGTCGCGACCTTGCGGCCGCCCACGTCGGAGCAGTCGGTGTCCCGGCCGCCGGGGTTGATGACCGGCACGGCGAGGATGAACGGGCGGGTGCTCCCCTGGGCGAGCAGCTTCCGGTAGGACTTGGGCATCCTGCCCTGCTCCATCCACGACTGGGGCGTCCCCGGAACGCCGTGCAACAGCATGACCACGGGGAACGCCGTGCGGCGGTAGCGCGGGTCGTCGTACTGCGGCGGCGTCCACACCAGGACCTGCCCGGACAGGGCGGACCGGGTGCCGTGGAAGTACGTCTCCCGCATGCCGTGGTCGTCCTCGGTGAACTTCGCGTGCTGGGCGGGCGGGCCCTGCATGGCGACGGGCCCGGCCCCGTCGGTCCGGCCCAGCAGGTCGTCCCAGGAGGCGTAGAGCCCGTAACTGGTGTTGATCCAGGTGGCCACCACACAGATCGCGGTGATCTGGCAGAGGACGATCAGCAGCACACGGGCCGCCCAGCGCACCGGCCCCGGGCCCGGGATCCTCGCCCACAGCAGCAGCGTGGCCAGCACGGTCAGCGCGGTGAAGGTGACGAGCAGCGCGAAGAAGGCGGTTCCGGTGAGGCTGAGAGTCATCCCGCTGCGATCTCCCTCGGTTCGGCCGCCGGCAGGGGACGGCACGGCAGACCATAACGACAGAGCGTGCGGGTGTCGGCCGTTACGGAGGACGAGAACCCGGATGGGTTCGATGAGGAAAACGGTCATATGTCCGGCGCGCGGGCAAGCGGAGGGGCAACCTCAAGTCCAGCTCAGACTTTCGATCCATCCGTAGTGTCGCCCTCCCATCACGAGTAGTTTCCTGATCAGGGCGGTCCGAATCACCGGATGGTTGTCTGGGAGGCGTGATGGAATCCATGACGCGCAAGGAAAGAAAGACCGTTGTCGTTCTGGCCCTCATTGTGATCGCGATCGTTTGCTACATGATCGGCAACATTCAGCCCTGATCAGCCCGGCCCTACTGCCGATTGAGGCCCGACACGGACCTCGACCCGGGCGTCCGACCCCTCTTCTCCGGCTCTCTCCCGCACCGTCGCGGTGCGGTGACGGGTACGACACGACGCGGCTGCCGACCGGCCCCCGAGCGGCCGCGTCCCGTCATGTCCGGGCCCGGATCCGGACGGCCCGTCCCGTCGCCCCCGTGTGCCCCGCGTCCGACCCTGCCCGTCAGGCAAATATACGTACCGCCCGGTTTGCTGACGGAGTCTCTTCTCCCCTCCTCCGACAGGCGACTTCCGGCCGGGCGGAAGTCATCGCCCCGCCGGTGCCGGAGGTCCCTCCGGAGGCCTCCCTCCCCACGGTTCCCGAGAGGGCCCGCACCTGCGACGGGGCGCCGTACATGGCCGGTTCGCCGTCCTCCGCGGGGGCGCCTCCGCTGCGTAGGCTCGTCCGACGAGGCGCCGGCCCGTCCCGGACGGTGGCCCCCGCAGGCCGCGGACCCCCTCCGGACGACGTCGGTGCCCCCCGCCGCCCGCGTGAACGGGACGGCTAGGATACGTACGCGTCGGTTTGATTCGGGACGTGCGTAGGGGTGTTGGGCGATACGGCCGCGCGCGCCGCCCGCCGCCGACGGCACCGTGGGGTCGGGCTATCGATTCGGAGGCAGACCGTGGCAAAGCAGGACCGCGCGATACGGACGCGCAGGACCATCCTGGAAGCGGCCGCGGCGGTGTTCGACGAACGGGGTTACGACGCGGCGACCATCACCGAGATCCTGGCCCGGGCCGAAGTGACCAAGGGCGCGCTCTACTTCCACTTCGCCTCCAAGGAAGAGCTCGCCCTGGCGGTGATCGACGCCCAGTTGACCGACGCGCCGCAGGACTTCGAGCTGCCCATGACGTCCAAGATGCAGCAACTCGTCGACATGGGACTGGTCTTCGCCCACCGGCTGCGGACCGACCCGCTGCTGCGCGGCAGCGTCCGGCTGACCCTGGACCAGGGCTCCACCGCCCTGAACCGCAGCGGCCCGTTCCACGGCTGGACCCAGGTGCACGCGCGCGTCCTCACCCTGGGCAAGGAACGCGGCGAGGTGCTGCCGCACGTGGTGCCGTCCGACACCGCGGAACTGATCGTCGGCGCGTACGCCGGCATCAACACCATGTCCCAGGTCGTCACCGGCCGCGCCGATCTGGAGCGCCGGGCGATCTCGCTGTACGAGCACGTGATGCCGAGCGTCGCCGTGCCCTCCGTGCTGGCCCGCCTCGACATGGCCCCCGGCCGCGGCGCCCGGGCCCTCGCCGAGGCCGAGCAGCTGCGCGAGGCGCAGGAGACCGCCGGGCCGTCACCGACCCCTGCCCCCGTCGGGGTCGGCTGAACCGGGCCCGGCTTCCCGGATCCCCGGGCACCCGCCCGGGGATCCCCCGCACCCCGTACGGCCTGTGCCACCAACAGGCCGTACGGGGCGCGGCCGCGGTCAGGCCGTGGCGCCGGCGGCCGTGGTGTCCAGGATCTCCAGGGCCACGGACAGCGCCGCGAGGCGCTTGTCCTCCGGGTCGCCCGCCAGCTCGTCCAGGGCCAGGGCCCCGAAGTGGACGGTGAGCAGGGCGCTGGAACAGCGCACCCGCGTGCCCAGGTCGTCGGCGCCCGTGTGGATCAGCCGGGAGAGCCGGGTGACCCGGTCCCTGAGCCGGGCGCCGATGTCGAGCCCCCGCAGCGACGCCTGGTTCTCCTGGAGGATGCGGAAGACCGGCACCGCCTCCCGCAGCTTCTCGCTGTAGCGGCACAGCAGTTCGCGCTTGGTCTCCAGCGTGGGCGGCCTGCTCTCGCCCCACGCGATCAGTTCGTCGACGGGCCCTCCGACCTGGTCGGAGATGGCGACGAGGATGTCCTCCTTCGTCTTGAAGTGGTAGTACAGCGCCGCCTTGGTGACCCCGAGCTGCTCGGCGATCTCCCGCAGAGAGGTTTTCTCATAGCCCCGGGTGACGAAGAGATCGAGCGCGGTCCGCTGGATGCGCTCACGGGTGTCGCTCCTGCGCGTGTGGGGGGTACTGCCCATGTGGTCCCTGCTCTCCTTCGTTCCGCTGTGCCCGTCGTGCCGTCGTCGGAGCGTCTCCCCACGGCCCGGCCCGCACGCCGTCACCGGCCGGAACCGCCGCCTCCGGGAGAGAGATCATGGCCCAGAAAACCACCGGCCCCGGGCCCTTCCCGCGCGCTCGCGCTGCTCCACGGATGCCCCGGAGGCGCGGCCCCCACGGGTGCGGACGGTCCCCGTCCGGTCCGGTGCCGCGGACGGCGGAAGCACCGGCCCGCGGGGAGGGCCGGAGGGGAGGCCGCGGCACGCCGCGGCGCCCGCCCGGCCCGGGCGGACGGGTGTCGGAGCCGCCAAGTCACCCGGCACGCAGCGGAGATGACGTCCCCTCCGCCGCCCCCGGCGGCAGCGCTCCGCCGGCCGTCGCGGTCCCCGGCGCCACCCGACTCCGCCGGGCGGACCGACGGCCCGGCCGCCCCTGCCGCCCCCGCCGCCGCCACCCCCGGGCGGAACGGTTCATCCGGATGCGCGAACCTCTCGTCGCACCGGCCGTCACCCGTTCGGAGGTATCAGGGTTCCTCCCGGCAGCCGTCCGGAGCACGGTGGAAGGGCCGGACCGCCGCGGCGCCGCCGCACGGGCGTCCGGCGCGCCGAGAGAGTGGAACGGCTATGACCGACATGTTCGTGAGGGTCGAGAAGGGCGTGGCGGGCGAGGAGGAACTCGCCGCCGTGACCACCGTGCTCCTCGCCTGCGCCGCCACGGGCTGCGACGCCGGGCCCGGCCCGGAGGTCTCCGAGTACGGGCTGTCGTGCACCCCCGCCCGCTGGCGTCCGACGGGCTTCAGAGCCCCCACCAGCTGGCAGGGCTGAGCACCGGCCGCGCCGGGCACCGGCCGCATTTCCCGGAAAACCGTATTTCCGTCCGTGACGCGCCCCCGCACGCCGCCATGAAAATCACCCCGGAAATACGTGCGCGCTTGGTGAATTTCCATGGAGACCAGTCTTTTGTCGTACCACCGAACCGCCGCTCCCTACCCATCCGACGCCGCGTACGCACTGGCTCGAATGAGTGAAAGCCCGGAACCTCTCCTCCGGGGCGAAGTTATTCAGAACGCTTTCTCAGTGGGGGCGCTACACGATCGAAAGGCTATAGACGTGCTCAAGAAGGTACTCGCCACGACCGCCATGACGGTCTCCACGGTCGGCGCCGTCAGCGGCCCCGCGATGGCCCTGGGTCACGACTCGCAGGACGTCGCCAACGCGAACGGCGCGAAGACCGGTTACGGCAACACCAAGACCGGGGGCAAGGAAAGCCCGCAGATGAGCCTGATCCAGGGCACGCTGAACAAGCCGTGCATCGCGATCGGCAAGCTGGGCATCCAGTCCGTCCTGGCCCTCATCAACATCGGCGTCCAGGACGTGCCGATCCTCACGTCGCAGCAGCAGCAGCAGTGCACCGACAACTCGACGATCAACGACGGCGACGACCAGCTGTCGCACCTGCTCGACGACATCCCGATCATCTCGGGCAACGGTTCGGCCAACGACTGATCCCGAAGCGAGCACGGGAATCCCCCTGCGGTGGGTGTGCGGGCCCCGCGGCAGGGGGATCTCGTTTTCCCGGACGGAATTCCCGGTCCGGACGCGGAACGGTCCCCGGCATAAAAATCACCGGCCCTGGACCGAATGAATGAAGCTCGATAACTTCCCCCACGGTGCCGAGTTAGGCAAGTAGCGCTCGTAATCCGACCAGAGCGAAGGAACCATCGTGATCAAGAAGGTAGTGGCCACGGCGGCGCTTACGGCGTCCGCAGTCGGCGGATCCGTCGGCCCCGCGCTGGCATCCGGGCACGACAGCCAGGACGTCGCCAACGGCAATCAGGCAGTCCAGATGTACGGGAACACCTACACCGGCGGTTATATGAGCCCCCAGATGGGTCTCATCAACGGTTCGTTCAACAAGCCGTGCATCGCCATCGGAAAGCTGGGCCTCCAGTCCGTCCTCGGCCTGGTGAACATCGGCCTTCAGGACATTCCGATCCTGTCCTCGCAGCAGCAGCAGATGTGCACCGAGAACTCGACGATCAACGACGGCGACGACGCGCTGTCGCACATTCTCGACGACATTCCGATTCTGTCGGGCAACGGCACCGAGAACGGGCGCTGACGGCCCGCCGGCCACAGGAAACGAGCCGCCTCCGGGGCCGTCCCGGGGGCGGCTCCGTGCGCTCCGGAGCCGTCCGCGTGCGCTCCGGAGCCATCTGACGGACTATCCCGGCCCGGCTGGAAGCCCGGCGGCCGTCCGCCCGACAGTTCTCGCATGACCCCCGCCACAGCACGTGCCGCCGGTCCGCCCCGTGCCACCGCCCCCGGGTTCGCCCTGCTGGGTGCCGTGCAGGTGGTCCTGATCCTCGCCATCACGATGCTCTCCCCGGCCCTGCCGGCGATCCAGCGCGACCTGGACCTCTCCGGGGCCGGACTGACGCTGGTCAGCGCCGCCTACGGGCTGTCCTTCAGCGGACTGCTGCTGCTCGGCGGCCGGCTGGCCGACCTGTACGGCCGCCGGCGGCTGCTGGTCGTCGGCGTCGCCGTCTTCGGTGCCGCCTCCGCGGCCTCGGGGTTCGCGCCCGACTTCGGCACCCTCCTGACGACCCGGTTCGCCCAGGGCGCCGGTGCGGCCCTGGCCGCACCCTCGGCCATGACCCTGGTCCGCTCCCTCCACCCGGACGGGGCCCGGCGCGCCCGGGCCCTGGCGATCTGGGGCGGGCTGGGCGGCTTCGGGGCGACGGCGGGCATGCTGCTCTCCGGCGCCGTGACGACGTGGGCGTCCTGGCGGTGGACGTTCCTGGCCCCCGCCGCCGTCTCCCTGATCGTCGTCCTCGCCGCGCCCCGGCTGCTGCCCACCGGCCCGGCACCGGTCCGCGTCCGGCTGGACGTGCCGGGGGCCGTCCTGGTGACGGCGGGGCTGTCGGTGCTCAGCTACGGCCTGGTCGAGGCCGGCGAACGGCCGTGGTCCGCGCCGTCGGTATGGGCGCCCGTGGCCGGAGGCGTCCTCCTGCTCGTGGCCTTCGCCGTGACCGAACTGCGGGTCACCGAACCGCTGATGCCCCTGGGGTTCCTGGTGCCCCGCCGCCGTGCCGCGGCGCTGGGGGCGATCCTCATCGGTTCGGCCGGGATGTCCACGGTCTTCTTCTTCCTCTCCCTGTACTTCCAAGAGGTGCGCGACGCCTCGCCGTTGCTGACCTCGGCGGCCTTCCTGCCCTTCGGTGCCGTGCAGTTCGCGGCCGGCCTGCTCACCGCGAGGGCCGTCCGGCGCCTGGGCGCCCGCACGGTCACGGCCGGCGGGCTCCTGCTCTGCGCGGCCGGGCTGCTGCTGCTCGGCCTGCTCGACGCGCACTCCGCGTACGCCGGGACCACCCTGGCCGGCCTGGTGCTCTTCGCCGCCGGTGTCGCCTGTGTCTTCTCCGGGGCGACGGTCGCCGCCCTGGACGACGTGGACGACGACCGCGCCGGGCTCGCCGGCGGAGTCGTCAACACGGCCATGGAGGTCGGGCCGACGGTCGGCCTGGCCGTCATGGTCTCCCTGGCGTCCTCCCGCACCTCCGGCCTGCGCGACGGCGGCACCGGCGCGGCCGAGGCCGTGTCCGGGGGCTTCGCCTTCGCGCTGACCGCGGCCGCCGCGGCGTTCGCGGTCGGCGCGGCACTCGTCGCGTACGCCCTCCGGCGCGGTACCGCCGACCCGTCGGCGACCACCACGACCCCCTCCCACCCGCAACCCAAGGAGTTCTCCTCATGACCGACACGACCGCTCGTTTCGCCGGCAAGGTGGCCCTCGTGACCGGCGGGGGGAGGAACATCGGCCGGCAGGCCGCGCTGACCTTCGCCCGCGGCGGCGCCACCGTGGTCGTCGCGGGGCCCGACCTCACCGACCTGGAGGAGACCGTCGCGCTGATCGAGGCCGAGGGCGGCAAGGGCTCCTCCGTCGTCGCGGACGTCACCCGCTCCGCCGACGTCGCGGCCATGGTGGCCACGATCGTGGAGCGCCACGGCGGCCTGCACATCGCCTTCAACAACGCCGGGATCTTCGGCAAGCCCGGTCCCGTCGCCGAGCTGGACGAGGACGTGTGGTCGGCCGTCCTCGCGGTCAACACCACCGGAATCTGGCTGTCGATGAAGTACGAGATCGAGCACATGCGCGCCAACGGCGGCGGCGTCATCGTCAACTCCGCCTCCAACATCGGCTTCCACAGCCGCCGCCCGGGCCTCGGCGCCTACGCCGCGTCCAAGGGCGCGGTGTCGGTCCTCACCCGGACCGCCGCCCGCGAGTACATAGGCGAGGGGGTGCGGATCAACGCGGTGAGCCCGGGCGGTACGGACACGCCGATGTCCTTCCGGCCCGGCGAGACGGTCGAGGACCGTGACGCCCGGGTGCGGTCCGTGGTGCCGATCGGGCGGGTCGCGCAGACCCGGGAGATCGCCGACGCGGTGGCGTGGCTGGCGTCGGACGACGCGAGCTTCGTGGTCGGCCACGACCTGGTGGTGGACGGGGGAGCGACGGCGTAGGGCCACGAACCGGTGGCGGACGGGGGGCGACGGCGCACGGCCGCGTTCTCCGTACCCGCCCACCGCCTTCCCCCGGCCGTGCCCGGGGAGCACTCGCGGCCCCGGCCGCCCGGCCGGATAATGACAGGCATGCCGCTCACGCCGTCCTCCCGGGCGGAAGCCGCCCGCCTCTCCGGGACGCAGCGACGGCTGCTCGCCGACCTGTCCGACGTGGGCGCCGGGTACCCGCTCGTCCTGGCCGGCGGCCACGCCGTACAGCTCCACGGCCTGGTGGACCGGGCGAGCCGGGACCTCGACCTCGCCACCGACGCGCAGGCGCCGATGGCCGAGGTCATGGCCGGGGTGCGGGCCGGGCTGGAGGCGCGGGGCTGGCGGGTGCGGGACGCGGTGACGGAGCCGCTCGCCGCGCGGTTCACCGCCGGTGACCCCATGACCGGCGACGACTGCGAGGTCACCATCGCCAAGGAGACGCTGTGGCGCCCGCCGGTCAGGACCGGGCACGGGCTCGTCCTCGCGGTCGAGGACCTCGTCGGGACCAAGGTCAGGGCGCTGGCCGACCGCGGCCTGGCCCGCGACCTCATCGACGTCCACGCCGCCGCGGACCGCTGGTCCCGCGCCGAACTGGAGGAACTCGGCCGCCGGCACGCCCCGGAGACCTTCGACCCCGCCGACCTCAAGGCGCGGCTGGAGGGTACGGACTGGCTCGGCGAGGCCGACTTCGCCGCCTGCGGACTGGACGAGGCGGCCACGGCCGCGGTCCGGCGCTGGGCGCAGCTGTGGGCGGACGACATCGGTGAGCGGCTCGCGGAGGAGGCGCCGTACGAGGACGACACCGGGCCGGGGGACTGACGGGCAGTCAACTGCTGACCCGCGGAGGTGCTATCTCCGCGCGTAGTCCTCGACTTCCTCCCAGACCTTGGTGTCCGCCCGGTACAGGTACTGCGGCCGCTGCTTGATGGAGCTGGTCCGGAACGGCTGCCCCCCGTCGTCGATCCGCAGCATCCCGTGCCGGTCGCCGCTGCTCCACTCCAGCTCCAGGTACCACTTCACGTCGTGGGCGCTGGTCCGGGCGACGATGTCGAGGACCTGGGGGTCGGTGGCGGACGCCTTGTAGGGGAAGTCCGTCGCCGGGATCGTGATGTCCCCCTGCTGTCCTGCCACGGGACGGGCCGCGGGACGGTCCCGGTCCAGGTCGATGTCGAGGAAGGCCGGGGAGACCCCGCTGCCGCAGCCGTCCGCCATCACGTACGCCGACCAGTCGAGCGGCGCCGCCCGGCCGACCACGCGGACGTGCAGCGCCTGCAGGACGACGGCCTGCCGCTCCTTGCCCTGGACGGTCACCTGCATGCGCATCGGCCCGCCCGGCACCGCCCGCAGCGCGTTCGCCCAGCTCCGCGCGTCCTGTTCGACCGGGGGCCGGGGCACCTCGGCGGGCTTCCGGCCCGAGAGGAACGTCTGGTCGCACTCGTCGATGAAGGTGTACGGGCGGACGGTGAGGGCCAGGGGGACGGCGGTGGTGTCCGTGCCGCCGGCCCGCTTTCCCGGAGGGGCGGACGTGCCCGCGGGGGGAGCCGGTACGCGGGCCGGAGGTGTGGAGGGGGAGGACGGGGAAGGACGGGCGCTCGGAGTGGCGGTTCCGGACGCGCCCGGGGACTCCGGCGTGGAGAGGGGCGACGGACGGGAGCCCGGGCCGGACCGGGCGCCGGTGGCCGGCCTCCCCTGTTCGCCGGCCGCTCGCGACTGGGCTGCGGTGACGCCCGTGCGGTCGGGGCGGGACGAGGTGGCGGCCTGACTGCCGACGACGGCGGCCGGGACGGCGACGGCCACGACGGCGGCGGCGATGAGCGAACGGCGGCGGCGGAGCCGGAGCCGGGGGCGGCGGGGGCGGGAGTGGGGGCCGGGGGCCGAATGTGAGGGGTCGGGAGTGACTGCTTCCGGAGTGGCTGATTCCGGGGTGGTCTCCGTCTCTGGAGCCGTCGGTTCTGGAGTGGCCGACCGGTGCTCCCCGGATATGACGGCTTCGGACGTGTCGGATGTGTTGGCCGTGCCGGATGTGCCGGATGTACCGGCGTCGGAGGGCGCGTCGTGAACGACCGGTCCCGCCGCGCTCCCGGGCCGCGCCGACTCGCCGGTCTCCGCGTCCTCGGCGGCCGACGCCACGTCACCGTCCGCGCCCGCCGGGCGCGTCGGCTGCGCCTTGCGCCGCCGGGCGTCGTCGGCGACGATCCACCGGCGGTGCAGCTCGACGAGTTCCTCCGGCCGCGCGCCGCACAGCCGGCCGAAACGTTCGACCGGGGCGTACTCGGTGGGTACGGCGGCGCCGTTGCAGTACCGGTGCAGCGTGGACGTGCTCATGTGGAGCCGCTTGGCCAGGACTCCGTAGCTGTGTCCCGACCGCTCCTTCAGTTCGCTGAGCTGAGCTGCGAATATGTCGATTTCCTCGGCCATACCGGCACTTCCCGTCCCAGATCCGCGTTCCAGGGCGCGGCATTTCCCCAGGTCGGACTATATGCAGGCGTTCCGGCTTCCCCAAGGACGCGACACGCCTTGCCGCCGGATCACGCCACGCCCCAGGCTGGGACCACAGAGCACGGCCCGGCGGGCAACAGCCGGGCGGTGACCGGGGACAGGAGCTGCCGTGCGGACCAGGTTCCGTGACGCGAGGACCCGCCTCGACGTCGTCGACACCGTGGCTCTGGGGGTGCTCGCCGCTTCCGTGGCGACGGTCGTGGCGCTCCTGCACCACCTCTGAGCCGGCATCGGACGACGCGCGGAAGCGCGTCCGGCGGTGCCACACGTACTCACCCGATCCTCTGGATCGGTATCGCGCACACCACTGAGGAGTTCACCATGCGCATCATGCGCCCAGCCGCTTCCGCCGCTCTCGCCGTGGCCGCCCTCGCCATGACGGCCGGTCAGGGCCAGGCCGCCGAGCGGGCGGGCGGAGCGTCCACCGCGGCGCAGGCCGCCGCGTGCTCCACGGCCACGACGAAGGTGACCGTGCAGAACGTGAGCCGGCCCGTCAACCACCAGCTGCTCACCCTCACCAACACCGGCAGGACCGCCTGCTACGCCTACTCCCACCCGTACCTCCGCTTCGACGAGGCCCACTCCGTGACCGGCGTGGTCGAGGACAGCAAGCCGCAGTCGGTGGTCACCCTCGCGCCGGGCGAGTCCGCGTACGCGGGCATCGGCCTCTCCGCCGCCGACAGCAGCGGCGACAACGGCCGGACGGCCCGTACCCTCACCGTCTTCCTCGACAACGGTTCCGGCCCGGCCGGCACGTCCGCGAAGGTCACGCTCCCCAAGGGCACCTGGATCGACGACTCGGCCTTCGTCACGTACTGGCAGGCGGACCCGAACGACGCCATCTCCTGGTGACGCGGACCGGTCAGGCGGCCAACTCCCCCCGGAGGAACCCACCTTGTCGGAAAAATCCGGTGTGGCCGCCGTCCGGACAGGGCTAGCGTGCCGCCATGGACGAGACAGCACTGCTCAAACGCTCCGACGGCCCGGTCACACGGAGCCGGCTGGTCCGGGAACTGCGGGCGCTCGGCCTCGCCAAGGGCGACACCGTCATGTTCCACACCAGCCTCTCCGCGCTCGGTTACGTACCGGGCGGCAGCCGGACGGTCATCGAGGCGCTGACGGAGGCCGTGGGCGCGAGCGGGACGCTGATGGCGTCCTGCGGCTGGAACGACGCTCCTCCGTACGAGTTCACGTCCTGGCCCGAGGAGTGGGTGGCGGCGATCCGGGCCGAGTGTCCGGCCTACGACCCGCTGCTGAGCGAGGCCGACCACAACAACGGCCGCCTCCCGGAGGCCCTGCGCCACTGGCCCGGGGCCGTGCGCAGCCGGCATCCCGACGCCAGTTTCGTGGCCGTCGGCGCGGCGGCGGAGAGCCTGGTCGCGGATCAGCCCTGGGACCACCCCCACGGCCCCAGGTCCCCGCTGGCCCGGCTCACCGAGGCGGGCGGTCGCGTCCTGCTGCTGGGCGCGCCGCTGGACTCCATCACCCTCCTGCACCACGCGGAGGCCCTGGCGGAGGCGCCCGGCAAGCGGTTCGTCACGTACGAGCAGCCCGTCCTCGTGGACGGCGTGCGCACTTGGCGGCGCTTCCGGGACATCGACTCGGAGGAGGGGGCCTTCGACTACACCTCCGTGGTGCCGGAGGGGGAGCCGTTCGAGGTCATCGCCCGTGAGATGCTCGCCGCCGGCCTCGGTGTCCGGGGGACCGTCGGAGCCGCCGAATGTCACCTCTTCGAGGCGCCTGACGTCGTCCGCTTCGGGGTCCGGTGGATGGAGGAGAAGCTGGGCGGGGACGGCCGGCGGGCATGAGCCGGTCCGATGGCCCCGAGGGGTTCCGTCAGCGACCGCCGGGCCTTTCCGGCCGGCCCTCGCCCCGGCGCAGCTCCTCGTTGAGCCGCAGGGCCTCCTCCAGCTGGTCCTCCAGGATGATGATGCGGCAGGCGGCCTCGATCGGGGTCCCCTGGTCGACGAGCTCGCGGGCGCGGGCGGCGATACGCAGCTGGTAGCGGGAGTAGCGGCGGTGGCCGCCGCCCGATCTCAGCGGTGTGATGAGCCGCGCCTCGCCGAGGGCGCGCAGGAAGGCGGGGGTGGTACCGATCATCTCCGCGGCACGCCCCATGGTGTAGGCGGGGTAGTCGTCGTCGTCGAGGTTGTCGGCGGCGTTCGAGCGGGCCTCCGGAGCCATGCACACCCTTCGTCCGGGCATCGGAGGGGCGCCGGGCCTGTGCGTGCCCGGGCCCCACGGGTCGGTCTTCGCCTGTCCGCCCGGCGCGCCGGGTCCCAGGATCGCGGACGCGCCGCGCGGTCCCGCCGCCGGCCGGTCCTCCGGCGGACGGGCCTTCGGCTGCCGTCTTCTCGGCGGTCCGCCCTGGCGGGCGGCTTCGCGCCACGCGCGGACCTTATCGGCGGGCCGGGAGGCATGTCTATCGCGGCCACCATAGCTTTCGCCGGGCGAGGGGCCGCGCTCCCGCGCTCGGCGAGGGGGGACGGGTCCCCGGCGGAAGGCGCGCGGGAAGGACTGCGAAACGCATATCTCATCCCGCGACAACAGAAAGAGCGGAAGCGTCGGCCATGGTTTTTCCGGGAACTCGACCGCAGGGAGAATTCTCTAGGCGGGGCTCGATGAGTCGTGCTACGGTTATTACCAGTTGCAGTTGTGGTTCCCAAAACCTTCGAGTGCTTCCCCGGCTTTCGGCCGGTGAGGCGCTTTGCGTTACCGGGTCTCTCCGGGCGGGGCAATCATCGCGGCGACGCGAGGCTCGCGCAGTGCGGGTCCAAGGCATTCCCCAGAGGGAGAAAAAATTATGGCTACCGGTATCGTGAAGTGGTTCAACGCGGAAAAGGGCTTCGGCTTCATCGAGCAGGACGGTGGCGGCGCTGACGTGTTCGCCCACTACTCGAACATCTCCGCCACGGGCTTCCGTGAGCTGCAGGAGGGCCAGAAGGTCTCCTTCGACGTCACCCAGGGCCAGAAGGGCCCGCAGGCGGAGAACATCGTTCCCGCCTGAAGCTGAACCCGTGAACGCCGGGTCCCGCACCTTGAGTACGGGGCCCGGCGTTCGTGTTTCCGCCCCCGGTCGCGGTGGGTGACCTGTCGGCTCCGGTCCGCCAGGGCGGGTTCCGGGGGCGTCGTCGCCCCGGTCGCCTTCCCCGGAAAGACCACCCATCGAATATCCGTCGGATTTTTAGTGGGAATTCATCGGAAGTTCTGTGCGGGTGCGCCGGAACTCCCGCGGCGGTCGGTCCGCCCGGCGTTATTCCATCCGTTCTTGCGATTTCTTCCCGCGGTCCGGTGGCGTCGGTCCGGTGGCGTCGAGGATTCCTCGTACGTAGTGACGGTCCTCCCTTCAACCCTGCCGAGGCACCATGCGATGCGTCATCGCCAACTTCCCCTTCGACTTCATCAAGAGCGAGGTGCAGAGAATGATGGCCGGCATCCAGCCGGAGGAGGCCGTCGGTCCCTGCGTGCTCATCGATGACCGCACGTACCCCGTCAAGCAGGTCGGCGAAGTGATCACGAAGCAGGACCGGCGGGACTTCACGGCGGGCGAGGTGACCAGGGCGCTGACGAAGCTCGGTTTCACATGTGTCAACCGGCCGGCGGCCGGTGCGCTGGAGACCAGCGCGTGGCCCGGCATGGAGCTCTGAGCCCCCGAGGCGCCTCCGGTCCGAGCGAGGGCACGCCTTGACTTAGGTATGAAGCCATACCTATATTCGCGGTATGCCCGCCTCCAGCGCGTCCGCACAGGACCTCCGTCGCCTCGCCTCCGGGCTCGCGACCGTCCTGCCCGCGCTGCACCGGGCGCTCGACCGCCGCCTCGCCCAGGACTTCCCGCACCCCAAGCTGCCCGAGGGGCAGCGGGCGCTGCTGCGCCTGGTGGGGGAGCGCGACGGCATCACCGTGCGCGCGGCCGCCGAGGCGCTGCTGATGAAGCCGAACAACGTGAGTGCCTCGGTCTCCCAACTGGCGGACCAGGGGCTGCTGGAACGCAGGGGCGACCCGGCGGACCGCCGTGTGGCACACCTGCACCTGACGGCCGAGGCCCGGCACCGGCTCGACCTGGTCGGGGACCTGATGAACGGCTACCTCACCGAGGCGCTGCGCGTCCTCTCCGACGGGGACCTCGACGCCCTCGGGTCCGCGCTGGGCGCTCTGAACGCGGTGACGCACCGGGTCCACCCCGCCGCCGGCTGACGGCGGCCCGGTGGGCCCGACACGCGTCCGGAGCCGCCCACCCCCGCACCCGAAGGCAAGCCACTTCCATGTCCTCCACCACCGTGGACCACTCGTCCCTGCCCGCGCACTCCCCGCCGGAGCGCTCCCCGTCCGGGACACCGCCCGAGTCGCCGTCCGGCCGCCGGGCGAACCCCTGGCTGACCCTGATCGCCGTGGCCTTCGGCCTGTTCATGGTCGGTCTCGACGGTTCCGTCGTCTCCATCGCCAACCCGGAGATCGGCCGGGACCTCCACGCGTCCACCGCCGACCTCCAATGGGTCACCAACTCCTACCTCCTGGCGCTCGCCGCCGCGCTGATCCTCGGCGGCAAGCTGGGTGACCGCTTCGGCCGGCGGACCTTCTACCTGGTCGGCGTCGCGGGCTTCACCCTCGCCTCCGTGGCCATCGGCCTGGCCGGTTCCATCGAGGGCGTCATCGCCTTCCGCGCCGTCCAGGGCTTCTTCGGCGCCCTGTTGATGCCCAACACGCTCGGGCTGCTGCGCGCCGCCTTCCCGCCGAGGAAGTTCGGCATGGCGGTCGGCGTCTGGGCCATGGTCTCGTCGGTGTCCACCGCGCTCGGCCCGATCGTCGGCGGACTGCTCGTCGAGCACGTGAACTGGGAATCCGTCTTCTACGTCAACGCCCCCATCGGCGTCCTGGCCCTCGTCTTCAGCGCCCTGGTCCTGCCGCGGAGCAGGAACACCGCCGCCGCCCGTGAGCGCTTCGACCTCGCCGGCGTCGTGCTCCTGGCGCTCGGACTGCTCGTCGTCGTCTTCGGTGTGGTCAAGGGCGAGGCGTGGGGCTGGACGTCGGGCGGCACGCTGGGTGCCATCGGTGCGGGGCTGGTGATCCTGCTGGTGTTCGCCCGGTACGAGACGCGCGTGGCACACCCGTTGCTGCCGATGCGGCTGTTCCGCAACCCGGCGCTGGCCATCGGCACGGTCATCACCGCCCTCAACTTCTTCGTTCTGCTCGGCGTGATCTTCTTCGTCATGCTCTACCTGCAGAACGTCCGTGGCTTCACCCCTGTCCAGGCCGGCGTGCGCACCCTGCCGCTGAGCCTCGCCTCAGTCGTCGCCTCCCCGCTGGGCGCCAAGCTCACCGAGCGGTTCGGCGCCCGGCTGTCCATGCCGCTCGGCATGGCCCTGCAGGCCGCCGCCTCCTTCGGGATGCTCGGCTGGGGCGTCCACTCCTCGTACGCCGCCCTGTGGCCGCCGTTCGTCGCCCTCGGCCTCGGCGTGGGCATGGTCATGGCGGCCTCCTCCGACGCGATCGTCGGCAACGCTCCCGTCGGGGACGCCGGGGTGGCGGGCGGGCTCCAGGCCACCGCACTGCAGATCGGCGGCGCCCTGGGCACATCGGTCCTCGTCTCACTGATCAGCGGACGGGTCGGCGCGACGCTGCCCGGGGAGCTCACGTCGGCCGGGGTCCCCGCGACCGTGGCCGACGGGCTGTCCCGCGCCAAGGACGCGGTGGCCATGGGGATGTCGCCCGTCGACGACGGCATGCCCGCCCGGCTGCGTTCGGCCGTCACCGAGGGCAGCGGCCAGGCGTTCGTCAACGGTGTCCACACCGCCGCGCTCGTCACCGGCGTCCTCTGCGTGCTCGGCGCCGCCCTCGCGGCGGCCGGCGTACGGCGGCCGGCGGGGAGCCGGGACCGGCACTGAGACGGGGGTGCGGCCGGTCGAGGTGACCGGACTCTCCTCGGTGCGCTCCGTCTTGACCCAGCCGGTGCGGAGGGTGGCGATCCGCCAGAGTGCCCGCCAGCCGGCGATGAACCCGACGTAGATCCACAGCAGTTGGGCGCAGGAGCAGACGACGGCCTTCCAGGCCGGCAGGTCGTCGGTGCGCCGCCAGTACAGCAGGGCCCAGGTGAGGAAGTTGGCGGCGGAGAGCGCGTACCAGCCGGTCTCGCTCGGGGCACCCGCCCGCACGACGGAGACGAGCGTGTACTGCTGCAGGACGGACCAGGGCAGGGTGATGACGTAGGGGATGAGGAGGTAACCCGTGAGTTCGAGGCGGGTCATGGCCCCGACGGACGGACTGGCCCACAGCTCGGGCAGGCGGGTGATGGCGCTCATGTGCCCCTGGTACCAGCGGGTGCGCTGTCTCAGGAGACGTCGCGGGTCGGTCAGGCCCTGCTGCGAGACGAAGGCACCGGTCGTGGAGGTGACCGACCAGCCGTGCACGGCCAGGCTGATGCCCAGGTCCAGGTCCTCGGTCAGCGAGTCCGACCACGGCCGCGCGCCTACGGTGTCCAGGGTGGACAGGCGGGTGAACTGGCCGTTGCCGCCCAGGCTCACCGACCCGGTGGCCACTCTCCCGAACTGGCTCAACGCGCTCAGCCCCCAGAACTCCAGGTCCTGGAGCCGCAGCGCCCAGTGACCCCGGTCGCGGACGCGCACCGCCAACTGGGCGCCCCCGACACCGGGATCCTCGAACAGCGGAGCCACCCGGGCCGCGGCCCCCGGCGTCATCCTGCCGTCACCGTCCAGCACACACACCAGCACCCGGGAACGCTCCAGCCCCTCCTCCTCGACCCGGCGGCGCACCTCCCGCAGCCCGTCGTTCAGCGCCGCCCCCTTGCCCCTGCGGGCTTCGGGCAGCGTCCTGCGCACGATCGTGATCCCGTCGCCGCCCGCGGCCGCGGCGCGCTCGGCCGTGGCGTCGTCGCTCCCGTCGTCGATCACGACCACCCCGACCCCTGGCTGGGAGTCCAGCAGGCACCGCACCGTGGTGGCGACCACCCGTTCCTCGTTCAGACAGGGCACCAGGACGAACACACGCCACCCGGCGGGCGGGACGGCGGGCGGCCCGCCCTCCGACGCCAACTGGCCGCGTAACGAAAGGCCGGTGCGGCGGGCGAAGAGGACGCCGAGGGTGATGAGCGGCACGGTGTAGATCACCGAGAGCACGACCACGGCGAGCGAGGCGTTCCGGAAGATCGTCTCCAAGGAGGTGCCCCCTGCCCCCTGCGCCCTGCTGCCGGTGCGCCCGGCGAGCGCGGGCGGTCCATCGTATTCATCCGCGCCGGATCAGTGACGGATGTGCGGGGTCTTCACCCTTACAGGGCGCCCCGCTTCCCTCTCGGGGCAGGCCGCCGACAACGGCAGGTCCGCATATGGCGGGCGCGCTCCGGACACGGTATGGCTGGAGGAGGCGGGTTGGAGCCGGGCGGGTTGGAGCCGGCTCGGTCCGCGCCCGCTGTCCACCGCGAGAACCCACCTGCCGCCAGGCTCTGGTGTGGCTGTACCGGGAAAGGACATCTCTGAGATATGAGGATCGTATTTCTTGGCTACGGGGAAATCGGTGCCACGGTGCTGGCGGGGATCACCGCCGTGCACGAGACGGCCTTGGTCGTCACCCACCCGACCCGCTTCAGCCGTCTGAACGAACCGCATGTGGGCATAGTCGCCGCCGACTTGGAGCTACCTGTCCTGGAGGCCCGCCACGCGCGCGAGGAGCACGTGGTCGAGGCGGTACGCGCCGCACGCCCCGACGTTCTCGTGTCCGCGAACTGGCGCACCATCATCCCGCAGCACGTACTGGAGATACCCGCACTGCTTCCGCTCAACGTCCACGACGCGCTGCTCCCCGGCTACGCGGGCTTCGGCGCGGTCAACTGGGCCATCCGCAACGGCGAGAGCCGCACCGGTCTGACGGTGCACGTCATGGACCCGGAGCTGGACACCGGCCCTGTGCTCTGGCAGGTCACCGTGCCCATCGACGACGACGACACCGCGACCACCGTGCAGCAGCGGCTGTTGAAGGAGTACCCGGGCGCCGTGCTGGCCGCACTGGAACGGGCCGAGTCCGGGGTGCTCCCGGTACCCCAGACCGCGGAAGGACCCTCGTTCTACCACCGCATCACCGAGGCGGACACCCGCATCGACTGGGCCCTGCCCACCAGGCGCCTTCTCGATCTCGTACGGGCCCACAGCGACCCCTTCGTCAACGCCTGGTGCCTCTCCGCCGGCCGCAAGCTCTACATCAAGCGAGCCGCCCGCCCCGCCCGCCCCCACCGCGGAACCCCCGGCCTGGTGGTACGCCACACGGACGGCGGCGCCACCGTGACCTGCGGCCACAGCTGGGAACCCGGCGCCGACGGCATCGTCCTCCTCGAAGTCCGCCCTGAGGACGGCCCCCCGGTGAGCGCCACCGAGCTCCTCCGCCCGGGACACCGGCTGGAGTGAGCCCCGCGTCGGGGCGCCGGACCGGGCCGTCCGGTGCGGATCTGGCACGCGGCGGCTGAACCGGTCCGGACAACGAAGAAGGCCCAGGTCGCTGACCTGGGCCTTCGTGCAAGAGCGGGCGACGAGAATCGAACTCGCGCTCTGAGCTTGGGAAGCTCATGTTCTACCATTAAACTACGCCCGCGAGGACGCCCCTCAAGGCGTCGCATCGTCGCACACTGTACCCCATCCGAGGCCCCCGGCGCACATGCCGCAGGGGTCTTTTCCGTATGCGCGGGTGGTGTGGGAGGAGTGGGGACGCGGGCGTGGGGTGCGGGAGTTGGGGCGTACCGTGTGGCGCGGGGAGCCGGTCCGGGGGTGGTGGGAGTGCCGCGTGCGAGTGCGTCCTATACATCCCCTAATGTGGCTTTTGTCTTTCACGTTCATGGGGAAAGGGACTCGATGGAGCGCACCGTCGTCCGTTGTGCCGAAGGGCACGTGTTCAGCACCGCTTCGTTCCCGATGCAGAACCTCGGCCCCGGCCGCATCGGCCCCGGCCGGCTGCTGCGCTGTCCGCGCTGCGCCCGGCTGCGGCATTCGGTGCCGGTGGGGCAGCAGAAGCGTTGATCACCGCGCGGTGAGCGGCAACGCGGGCCCGGTCCGGTCAGGACCGGGCCCGCGTCGTTCTTCTTCTCCGCGTATCCTCGACCCGTGCTTCTCTCAGACAAGGACATCCGGACCGAGATCGACGCCGGCCGGGTGCGGATCGACCCGTACGACGCATCGATGGTGCAGCCGTCGAGCATCGACGTGCGCCTCGACCGCTACTTCCGGGTGTTCGAGAACCACCGGTACCCGCACATCGACCCCGCCGTGGAGCAGGCCGATCTCACCCGTGAGGTGGTGCCGGAGGGGGACGAGGCGTTCATCCTGCACCCGGGCGAGTTCGTGCTCGCGTCGACGTACGAGGTCATCACGCTCCCCGACGACGTCGCGTCGCGGCTGGAGGGCAAGTCCAGCCTCGGCCGGCTCGGGCTGCTGACGCACTCGACGGCCGGCTTCATCGACCCGGGGTTCTCCGGTCATGTGACGCTGGAGCTGTCGAACATGGCGACGCTCCCGATCAAGCTGTGGCCGGGCATGAAGATCGGGCAGCTGTGCATGTTCCGGCTGACGTCGCCGGTCGAGCACCCGTACGGGTCCGCGAAGCACGGTTCCCGCTACCAGGGCCAGCGCGGGCCGACGCCGTCGCGGTCCTTCCAGAATTTCCATCGCACGCAGGTCTGACCGCGCAGGTCCGACGACCAGGGAACAGGGCGAAGAGCAAGTGAGTGACATCCGCGAGAACCTGACCTACCCGATCTTCGGGCAGGCCATCCGGGAGCTGGCCCAGACCGTCGCGGACGACGGCTACGAGCCCGACATCATCCTGTCCATCGCGCGCGGCGGCGTCTTCGTCGCCGGTGGCCTCGCCTACGCGCTGGACTGCAAGAACATCCACCTGGTGAACGTGGAGTTCTACACCGGTGTGGGCGCGACCCTGGAGATGCCGGTCATGCTGGCGCCCGTCCCGAACGCGATCGACTTCTCCAACAAGAAGGTCCTGATCGCCGACGACGTCGCGGACACCGGCAAGACGCTCAAGCTCGTCCACGACTTCTGCCTCGACCACGTCGCCGAGGTCCGCAGCGCGGTGATCTACGAGAAGTCGCACTCCCTGGTGAAGTGCGAGTACGTCTGGAAGCGCACCGACGAGTGGATCAACTTCCCGTGGAGCGTCGAGCCGCCGGTGGTGCGGCGCGAGGGCCAGGTCCTCGACGCGTAGCAGCTGTCGTTTCGGAGGCCCCGGTCCATGGGTACGGACCGGGGCCTTCGCGTGGGACGGCTACAGCGTGCCCAGCTTGATGATCGACAGCAGCGCGATCAGCTGGATCGCCGACGCCCCCAGCGCCTTGGGCCAGGGCAGGTCGTGCGACTTGCTGACCATCGAGGTGAACAGCACGCCCGCCAGCAGCCAGGTCACCCAGCCGAGCAGCTGCACGACCGGGTTGTCGCCGCCGAGGAAGACCGCGATGACCAGCCGCGGGGCGTCCGTGATCGACATGATGAGCATCGACAGACCGATGGTCGGCTGCCAGAGGCCGTCACCGCCCAGCTGACGGGCGAGGGTGTGGGTGACCGCGCCCAGGATCAGCCCGGAGATCAGGACGATCACTCCGGCGACCAGCACCAGCGGGATGCTGTTGGCGAACGTCGCGTTGAGGACGTCCTCGCGGGCCTTGTCGAAGCCGAAGACGGCGAGCAGGCCGTAGATGAACGTCACCAGGACGGCCGGGACCCACATCGCGTGGTCGCGCATCTGCCAGAAGGTGGCGGACGGGCGCAGTACGAGGCCCTTCAGCAGGTCCTTCCAGTGCAGCTTGGGGCCGGGGGGCGGGGCCGGGGGGCCGTTGTAGGTGTGCGCGTCGCCGTACGCGTCGTCGTCACCGTGGCCCTGGCCGTAGCCGTCGTCGTAGGAGTCGTCTCCGTACCGGGGGCCGCCGTGGGTGGGGTACGCGTCGGGGGCCTCCCCGATGCCGAACTGCTGGGTGCCTCCGGGGCCCGGGCCCTGGCCGGGGCTCCGGCCCTGGCCTGGGCCCTGACCTGGGCCCTGGCCCTGACCGGGGTGTCCGTAGGGGTCGTACGACGGGCCGGGCTGCCCGTGGCCGCCCTGCGGGTACGGCTGCGCCGGGCTCTGGCCCGGGTACGGCTGACCCGGGTGGGGCCTGCCCTGTCCCTGACCCGGGTAGGGCCGGCCCTGTCCCTGCGGCGGATGGCCGCCGAGGTACTCCGGCTCGTCCGTCCCCCCGGGGCCGCCCTGACTGCCCTGCCCGCCCTGCCACTGCCGGCCGTCCCAGCCGCCGCCGTATCCGCCCTGCCCGCCGGGGCCGTGGCCGGGCGTGCCTCCGTGCCCCCCGGCCGGGCCCGCGCCGTACGGGCCGCCCCCGTACGGGGTCTGCTGCCCGGTGTGTTGTCCTTGCCGAGCGGCGTTCCCGTCGTCCGAGTCCCTGCCGCGTCCCATCCTGAATCCAGCCACGCCTTCGAACGTACCCCGTCCCGGAGGACGGTGGTGCAGAGCGGGGGTGGCAGGGGCCGCTTGCTGCGGAGCTGTGACATCCCCTAGGGGAAAGCTCCGGGAAAAGGGCGACCCGCCAGGGGTTTTCGCTCGCTCTCCCCGTGCGTCCGATGGGTCGTCAGTGACCCCCGCGCGGCTCCGTGCAGCCGTTCCCGCCGCCCTCCATGTACTGGCCGTGGATCACCACCCGCACCTTCAGGGCGTCGACCGTCCCCCTCATGCAGAGGTCCGGGAGGGCGAGTCGGTACGACGTTCCGTTGCCGTTGGGATTGACCGTCACCGCGTCCTTTCCGTAGCCGAGACGCCGCAGCGCCGGGCCGACGGTCCGCGGTTCGGTGGTCTTCGCGGTCCGCAGCCTCTCCAGGGCGGTCCACACCCGGGCGGCCTCGGCGTCCCCCTTGCGCTGCTGGTCCGCGGTGAGCGGGACGGTGCCGCGGTACGCGTGGTTCTCGGCGTGGTGCGGCGCCCCGTCGCCGGGCTCGGCGTGGGGCGGGACGCCCCCGGCCGGGGAGGAGGACGCGGAAGGGGCGGACGAGCCCGGTGCGTCCGACGATCCTGGTGCGCCCGACGCGGCCGCCGCGCCGGGAGTGCCCGCTGCCCCGTCCGTGCCTGTCGTGCCGTTCGCGCCTTCCGTGCCGCACGCGGTGAGGGCGCCCGCGGCGCAGAGCAGGGCGGCGAGCTGCGGGACGAGGCGACGGTGGCGCGGACGAACGATCATAGGAACGAGTGTTCGTTCCTGGGGTGGCCGTGTCCTGAGTACGCGTACTCAGTTCGGCCCGCTATCGCGCTCCGCCCGCCGCCTCGACGTTGCTGATCATGCGCCGGAGCACCCGCAGCGCCGCCACGTACTCCTCGTCCGTGATCCCCTCGTGGATCTCCGCCCGCATCCGGTCGACCAGCTTCTTGGTGCGGGCCTTGGCCTCGCGCCCGGCGTCCGTCAGCAGGAGCGAACCCTGCCCGTCGGCGGACAGCCAGCCGCGCGCGAGCAGGCTGTCGGCCGCCCGGACGATCTCGTCCGCCGAGACCCCGATCGTGCCGCCCAGCCGCGTGACGATCTCCTCGCGGCTCCGGCCGGCGGGGCCGGCGCCGGCGACCTGGTTGAGGATCCACCACTGTGGCTGGGTGATGTCGACCCCGGCCATGCCGTTCCGGATGTGCCGGATGACGGCGTCGTGGGCCACACCGCTCCAGTAGCCGATGGGCTGCGCGGCGAGGGCGGCGAAGTCGTCGGGGGTGGCGGGGTCGGCGGGGCGCGGGCTGATGGGCTGTGTCGTCGTCATGGGTGCGACGCTACGACCTCAACCTTGGTTGAGATCAAGCGCGCCCGGTTGCCGGCTCAGTCGGGGTACCGGCGGAACTCGGAGCTGTCGACGGTCCAGGGACCCACGGGGACCTTGTCGCCGAAGATGTAGTCGGCCCGTTGGCGGTAGCTCCGCCGGCCTTCGTCATCCGTGCCGTGCGGGTCCGACATCACGGAGAGCGTGCCCTTCCGCGGGTCGATCAGCAGGTAGAGCGGGATCCCCATGAGCGGGTAGTCACGCATTTTGTCGACGTAGTCATTGCCGTGGTTGGTCGGTGACACGATCTCGACGACCAGGGACAGGTCCCGAGGGTGGAACGGGTCCATGGTGTCCTCCGCGAAGATCTCCTCGGGCACGACGATCAGGTCCGGGCGGCGCAGCTTGCCGATGGCGGCGTCCTCCACCTCGCCTCCGGGGTGTGCCACCAGCCCTTCGGCGAGCTGGCTGTCCAGCTGGCGGCGCAGACGCATCGCGATGAGCTCGTGCGGGCGGGACGGCGACATCATCATGAAGATGCCGTCACCGGTGATCTCGACTCCCACGATCGGGTCGGGAGCGTGCTCCAGCAACTCCTCCGCAATGGCGCGCATACGTGCGTAATCCATGACCGGGCTCCTGCCGAGTGCGTGCTGCGAGCGCTGACGATTTCATCGTCCCACGCACCTCTGACAACGGCCGGACCCCGTGAACGCGACGGCCGGACCCCGGGAACGGCGACGGCCGGGCCCCGGGAACGGCGACGGCCGGGCCCCGGGAACGGCGACGGCCGGGCCCCGCGAAACCATCGCGGGACCCGGCCGTACGGAAGGGCGCGGAGCGGCTACTTCACCGGCTCGGGGTCCGGCTCCGGCGCGTCCGCCGTCTCGCCGTCGCCCTCCGGCTCCACCGGCGTCTTCACCGACTCCAGCAGCAGCTGGGCGACGTCCACGACCTGGATCGACTCCTTCGCCTTGCCGTCGTTCTTCTTGCCGTTGACCGAGTCGGTCAGCATGACGAGGCAGAAGGGGCAGGCGGTGGAGACGATGTCCGGGTTGAGGGACAGCGCCTCGTCCACGCGCTCGTTGTTGATGCGCTTGCCGATGCGCTCCTCCATCCACATGCGCGCGCCGCCGGCGCCGCAGCAGAAGCCGCGCTCCTTGTGGCGGTGCATCTCCTCGTTCCGCAGGCCCGGCACCTTGGCGATGATCTCGCGCGGCGGGGTGTAGACCTTGTTGTGGCGGCCCAGGTAGCAGGGGTCGTGGTACGTGATCAGGCCCTCGACCGGGGTGACGGGGACCAGCTTGCCCTCGTCGACGAGGTGCTGGAGCAGCTGCGTGTGGTGGATGACCTCGTACTCGCCGCCGAGCTGCGGGTACTCGTTGGCGATGGTGTTGAAGCAGTGCGGGCAGGTCGCGACGATCTTCTTCTTCGCCTTCTCGACCTTGACGCCCTCCTCCGCATCCTCGCCGAACGCCATGTTCAGCATCTCGACGTTCTGCTGCCCGAGCTGCTGGAAGAGGAACTCGTTGCCCAGGCGGCGCGCGGAGTCACCGGTGCACGCCTCGTCGCCGCCCATGATCGCGAACTTCACGCCGGCCATGTGCAGCAGTTCCGCGAACGCCTTTGTGGTCTTCTTGGCGCGGTCCTCCAGGGCGCCGGCGCAGCCGACCCAGTAGAGGTAGTCGACCTCGGTGAGGTCCTCGATGTCCTTGCCGACGACCGGGACCTCGAAGTCGACCTCCTTGGTCCACGCCAGGCGCTGCTTCTTGGCGAGGCCCCAGGGGTTGCCCTTCTTCTCCAGGTTCTTGAGCATCGTGCCCGCCTCGGACGGGAACGACGACTCGATCATCACCTGGTAGCGGCGCATGTCGACGATGTGGTCGACGTGCTCGATGTCCACCGGGCACTGCTCGACGCAGGCGCCGCACGTGGTGCAGGACCACAGCACGTCCGGGTCGATGACGCCGTTCTCCTCGAGCGTCCCGATCAGCGGGCGCCCGGCCTCCGCCAGGGCCGTCGCCGGGACGTCCTTCAGCTGCTCCTCACCGGCCTTCTCCTCGCCCTCGGCGGTCTTGCCGCCGCCCGCGAGCAGGTACGGCGCCTTGGCGTGCGCGTGGTCGCGCAGCGCCATGATGAGGAGCTTCGGGGACAGCGGCTTGCCGGTGTTCCAGGCGGGGCACTGCGACTGGCAGCGGCCGCACTCGGTGCAGGTGGAGAAGTCGAGCAGGCCCTTCCAGGAGAAGTGCTCGATCTGTGAGACGCCGAACTGGTCGTCCTCGCCCGGGTCCTCGAAGTCGATCGGCTTGCCGGCGCTCGTCATCGGCTGGAGCGCGCCGAGGGCGACGTCGCCGCTCTCCTCGCGCTTGAACCAGATGTTGGGGAAGGCGAGGAAGCGGTGCCAGGCGACACCCATGTCCGTCTTCAGCGAGACCGTGATCATCCAGATGAAGGACGTCGCGATCTTCAGGCCCGCGAAGAAGTAGGTGAGGTTCTGGAGCGTGGAGACGTCCATCCCCTCCAGCCACGAGACGACCGGGTACGAGATGAAGAACGAGGCCTCGTAGCCGTCCACGTGGTGCTGGGCGCCCTCGAGCGCGTGCAGCATAAAGATGCAGACGCCGACGATGAGGATGACGGACTCGACGAAGTACGCCTGGCCGGTGTTGGAGCCGGCGAAGCGGGACTTGCGGCCCGGCTTGTCCGGCCGGTTCAGCTGCCTGATGACGATCAGGGTCAGGATGCCGAGCGCGGTCATCGTGCCGAGGAACTCGACGAAGACGTTGTACGGGGCCCAGTCGCCGATGACCGGCAGCATCCAGTCGGCCTCGAAGAGCTGCCCGATGGCGTTGACGATCGTCAGCAGCAGGGAGAAGAAGCCCACCGCCACGAACCAGTGCGCCACTCCGACGATGCCCCAGCGGTTCATCCGGGTGTGGCCGAGGAACTCCTTGACCACGGTGACGGTGCGCTGCGTGGGGTCGCCGGTCCGGGTGCCGGCGGGGACGGGCTGGCCGAGCCGCATGAAGCGGTAGATCTGGAGGAGGGCACGGCCGAACAGCGCGACGCCGACCGCGATGAGGACCAGCGACACAATGATCGCGGCGAGTTGCATGGAGGGGCTCCTCGGACCTGCGAGAGCGGGATTACTACTCGGTAACTTATCCAGTCCGTACGAGACTACTCACTCTCGCGCGTGCGATATACCCGCATCGCCGGTGATCTGCGTCGCGCAGGCGACCCTCAGTCGCGCGGGCGCCCCTCGAAGGGCCTGTGAACGCTTCGGTCGCGGACGGGTCTGCGAATAAGGGCCGCATAAGAGTTGAGTCCACCAGGCTCACCTCCGTTGACAGTCCGCCGTCCGTGTTGCACCCTTGAGCCTGTTCCACTCAAGTCAGCTGGAGGAATCGAAATGGCACGTGCGGTCGGCATCGACCTGGGTACGACGAACTCCGTCGTCAGTGTTCTCGAAGGCGGTGAGCCCACCGTCATCACCAACGCCGAGGGCGCCAGGACCACGCCGTCCGTCGTCGCCTTCGCGAAGAACGGCGAGGTCCTGGTCGGTGAGGTCGCCAAGCGCCAGGCCGTGACCAACGTCGACAGGACCGTCCGGTCGGTCAAGCGCCACATGGGCACCGACTGGAAGATCAACCTGGACGGCAAGGACTTCAACCCGCAGCAGATGAGCGCCTTCATCCTGCAGAAGCTGAAGCGGGACGCCGAGGCGTACCTGGGCGAGAAGGTCACGGACGCGGTCATCACTGTCCCGGCGTACTTCAACGACTCCGAGCGTCAGGCCACCAAGGAGGCCGGCGAGATCGCGGGCCTCAACGTCCTGCGCATCGTCAACGAGCCGACGGCCGCCGCGCTGGCCTACGGCCTCGACAAGGACGACCAGACCATTCTCGTCTTCGACCTCGGTGGCGGCACCTTCGACGTCTCGCTGCTGGAGATCGGCGACGGCGTCGTCGAGGTGAAGGCCACCAACGGTGACAACCACCTCGGTGGTGACGACTGGGACCAGCGCGTCGTCGACTACCTGGTCAAGCAGTTCGCCAACGGCCACGGCGTCGACCTGTCCAAGGACAAGATGGCCCTCCAGCGCCTCCGCGAGGCCGCAGAGAAGGCCAAGATCGAGCTGTCGTCGTCCACCGAGACCACGATCAACCTGCCCTACATCACGGCCTCCGCCGAGGGCCCGCTGCACCTGGACGAGAAGCTCACGCGCGCCCAGTTCCAGCAGCTCACCGCGGACCTGCTGGAGCGCTGCAAGACCCCGTTCCACAACGTCATCAAGGACGCCGGCATCCAGCTGTCCGAGATCG
The DNA here is from genome assembly GCF_013055795.1 of Streptomyces sp. I05A-00742. Taxonomy (GTDB): domain Bacteria; phylum Actinomycetota; class Actinomycetes; order Streptomycetales; family Streptomycetaceae; genus Streptomyces. Next base: position 23,703 of record NZ_JABETO010000006.1, on the reverse strand, counting down.
ACCACGTGGTCCTGGTCGGCGGCTCCACCCGTATGCCCGCCGTCGCCGAGCTCGTCAAGGAGCTGACCGGCGGCCGCGAGGCCAACAAGGGCGTCAACCCGGACGAGGTCGTCGCCATCGGCGCCTCGCTCCAGGCCGGTGTCCTCAAGGGCGAGGTCAAGGACGTCCTGCTGCTCGACGTCACCCCGCTGTCCCTCGGCATCGAGACCAAGGGCGGCATCATGACCAAGCTGATCGAGCGCAACACCACGATCCCCACCAAGCGCTCCGAGATCTTCACGACGGCCGAGGACAACCAGCCGTCCGTGCAGATCCAGGTCTACCAGGGCGAGCGCGAGATCGCGGCGTACAACAAGAAGCTCGGCATGTTCGAGCTGACCGGTCTGCCCCCGGCCCCCCGCGGCGTCCCGCAGATCGAGGTCACCTTCGACATCGACGCCAACGGCATCATGCACGTGGCCGCGAAGGACCTCGGCACGGGCAAGGAGCAGAAGATGACAGTCACCGGCGGCTCCTCGCTGCCGAAGGACGAGGTCGACCGGATGCGCGAGGAGGCCGAGAAGTACGCGGAGGAGGACCACAAGCGCCGCGAGGCCGCCGAGACCCGCAACCAGGCCGAGCAGCTCGTCTACCAGACGGAGAAGTTCCTCAAGGACAACGAGGACAAGGTCCCCGGCGAGGTCAAGACCGAGGTGGAGACCGCCGTCACCGAGCTGAAGGACAAGCTCAAGGGCGAGGACACCGCCGAGATCCGCACCGCGTCCGAGAAGGTCGCCGCGGTCAGCCAGAAGCTCGGCCAGGCCATGTACGCCGACGCGCAGGCCGCCCAGGGTGCCGCGGGCGCCGAGGGTGCCGCGGGCGCCGGTGCGGGCCAGCAGGCCAAGGCCGACGACGACGTCGTCGACGCCGAGATCGTCGACGAGGACAAGCCGAAGGGCGGTGCGTCGGCGTGACGGAGGAGACCCCGGGCTTCGACGAAAAGCCTGAAGGCACTCCCTCCGACAAGCCGGCCGACGAGAAGGGGACGGGTCCCGCCGACAAGGCGGGCCCGGCCCCGGCCGGGGAGGAGCTCGTCGAGGTAGGCCTCCAGGCACAGCTGGACCAGGCCCAGGCCGCGCTCAACGAGCGCACCGCGGACCTCCAGCGGCTCCAGGCCGAGTACCAGAACTACCGCCGGCGCGTCGAGCGCGACCGGGTGCAGGTCAAGGAGGTCGCCGTGGCGAACCTCCTGTCCGAGCTGCTCCCCACGCTCGACGACATCGGCCGCGCCCGTGACCACGGCGAGCTCGTCGGCGGCTTCAAGTCCGTCGCCGAGTCGCTGGAGACGGTCGCGGCGAAGATGGGCCTCCAGCAGTTCGGCAAGGAGGGCGAGCCCTTCGACCCGCTGATCCACGAAGCCCTGATGCACAGCTACGCGCCGGACGTCACCGAGACGACGTGCGTGCAGATCCTGCAGCCGGGGTATCGCATCGGCGAGCGTACGATCCGCCCCGCGCGGGTCGCGGTGGCCGAACCGCAGCCGGGCGCCCAGGCCAAGGGCGAGGGCGAGTCGGACGAGGAGAGCGGTGGCCCGGAAGAGGGCTGACGCGATGAGGCACGGCACTGACCGCACGGACCGGGAGGAGGGACGCCGGGGATGAGCACGAAGGACTTCGTCGAGAAGGACTACTACAAGGTCCTCGGCGTGCCCAAGGACGCGGCCGAGGCCGATATCAAGAAGGCGTACCGGAAGCTCGCCCGCGAGTTCCACCCGGACGCCAACAAGGGTGACGCCTCCGCCGAGGAGCGCTTCAAGGAGATCTCCGAGGCGTACGACGTCCTCGCCGACCCCAAGCGCCGCAAGGAGTACGACGAGGCGCGGGCGCTGTTCGGCAACGGCGCCGTCTTCGGTCAGGGGGGCCGGCCCGGTCCGGGCGGTGGCGGCTCCTTCAACTTCGACCTGGGCGACCTCTTCGGGGGCGCCCAGGGCGGAGCGGGGGCCGGCGGCTTCGGCGGCGGGATCGGCGACGTCTTCGGCGGCCTCTTCAACCGCGGCGGCACCACCCGTACCCAGCCGCGCCGGGGCCAGGACATCGAGTCCGAGGTGACGCTCAGCTTCACCGAGGCCGTGGACGGGGCGACGGTCCCGCTGCGGATGTCCTCCTCGGCGGCCTGCAAGGCGTGCTCCGGCACCGGTGACAAGGCCGGCACCCCGAGGGTCTGCCCGACCTGCGTCGGCACCGGCCAGGTGTCGCGCGGCACGGGCGGCGGCTTTTCGCTGACCGACCCCTGCCCCGACTGCAAGGGCCGCGGGCTGATCCCCGAGAACCCCTGCGACGTCTGCAAGGGCAGCGGCCGGGCCACCTCCTCCCGGACCATGCAGGTCCGGATCCCCGCGGGCGTCTCCGACGGCCAGCGGATCCGGCTGCGCGGCAAGGGAGCGCCGGGCGAACGCGGCGGCCCCAACGGCGACCTGTACGTCGTCGTCCACGTCGGCGCCCACCCGGTCTTCGGACGCAAGGGCGACAACCTCACCGTCACCGTGCCCGTCACCTTCCCGGAGGCGGCGCTGGGCGGCGAGGTCAAGGTACCCACCCTCGGCGGACCCCCCGTCACCCTGCGGATCCCGCCGGGCACGCCCAACGGGCGCACCATGCGGGCCCGCGGCAAGGGGGCCGTGCGCAAGGACGGCACCCGCGGCGACCTGCTGGTCACCGTGGAGGTGGTGGTCCCCAAGGACCTCGACGACAAGGCCAGGGACGCCCTGGAGGCCTTCCGCGACGCCATGGCGGGTGAGGACCCGCGCGCGGAGCTGTTCCGGGCGGCGAAGGGAGAGTGACCGCGATGAACGGCGACGGCCGCACCCGTCGGCGCTTCGAACCCGCTCAGCCGTACGAGCTGACCGATGAGTCGCCCGTGTACGTCATCTCGGTCGCGGCTCAGCTCTCGGGGCTGCATCCGCAGACCCTGCGGCAGTACGACCGGCTCGGCCTGGTCTCGCCGGACCGCACGGCCGGGCGCGGCCGCCGCTACTCGGCCCGTGACATCGAACTGCTCCGTCAGGTGCAGCAGTTGTCGCAGGACGAGGGCATCAACCTCGCCGGCATCAAGCGCATCATCGAGCTGGAGAACCAGGTCGCGGCGCTGTCGGCGCGCGTGGCCGAGCTCCAGGCGGTCGTCGACGGCGCCTCCGCGGCGATGCAGCAGCGCGAGGCGGCGGTGCACGCCTCGTACCGGCGTGACCTGGTGCCTTACCAGGAGGTGCAGCAGACGAGTGCGCTGGTCGTCTGGCGGCCGCCGAAGCGGGACCGCTGAACCGTTCGTTCACGGTGCGCCGGCGTCACCGCTGAACCGTTCGTTCATGAGGGGCCCATCACCCGCGAGGGTGGTGGGCCCCTCTGTTGTGTGGACGGGTGGGGTGCGGAACCGGTGGATCGGGGCGGCCTTCCGGCCTCATCAGGCCCTCCACGCGCCCCCGTTCACCCAGAACCGTTTTTCCACAGGCGTGGCGGCCCGGGACGGAAGCCGTCACACTCAGTGAACATGAAGGCATACGGAGAGTCACGGGAACTGGCGGCGCTGGCGGGCTCGCAGGGAGGTGTCGTGGTGCTGTCCCAGGCGGAGCTGCTGGGCTGGTCGCGGTACAAGCTGCGCCGCCGGCTGCGGAAGGAGGGGTGGCGGGCCGTGCGCCCGGGGGCGTTCGCCGAACCCGGGCGGCCGGCCGGGGCCGCGGAGCACCTGTGGGCGCACCAGCTGGCCCATCCGGAGCTCGTGGTCAGCCACTGGTCGGCGGCGCTGGTGCACGGCATCGAACGGCGCGTGGACCGGCTCGACTTCATCGGGCCGACGAGCGGCCGCCCGGCCGTCGGGGACGGGGTGCTGCACCGGATCCGGCTGCGGCCGGACGAGGTGACCGTCTGCGCGGGTCTGGCGGTGACGACCGTCCCCCGCACCCTGGCCGACCTCTTACGGGCGGGGCCGCGGGACGACGCGCTGGTGGCGGTCGACTCCGCGGTGAGCCGCCGGCCCGCCGGCGAGCGGGGCCCGCGCGCACCGCTGACCCTGCTCGACGCCGTCCGGGACGCGGTGCGGGACGGGAAGGGGATGCGGGGGTGGAAACGGGCGCTGGGCTGGCTGTCCCTCGCCGACGAGAGAGCGGGGTCCCCGGCCGAGACCATCGCCCGGCTGCGGATGCACGACGCGGGGCTGTACCCGGAGACACAGGCCGAGTTGGTGCTCCCGGGCGGACGCAGGGTGTACCCGGACTTCTTCTTCCGGGCCCAGGGGCTGGTGGTGGAGATCGAGGGGTACGCCTGGCACGGGAGCAGGGCACAGCACCAGTGGGACACCGCCCGCCACAACGAGTTGACGGAGTGCTCCGAGGTGCGGCGCGTGCTGCGGTTCACGGCGGCCGACGTGTTCCACCGGCCGGTGTCGCTCGTGCGGACGGTCCGCCGGGCACTGGAGGGCAGCCCGGCGGAGTGGGGGCTCGCTTCGTAGCCGGGCCGCCGCTGCCTGGGCAGGGTGCGTCCGGGCGCGGCTAGGGGACGAGGACGGTGCGGCGGGCGCTGCCCGCGGTCTTCCAGGCGTGTTCGACCTCGGAGAGGGGGAGCTGCTCGATCGCGAGGCGGATGCCGCCGTCGGCGCAGCCGCGCAGGAGCTCGTCATAGGCGGTGAGGGCCTGCGCGGGGGAGGGGCTCGCGCCGGAGCCGGAGCCGACTATTTCCAGGGCGGTGCTGCGGAGGGCGTTGCCGGAGAGGGAGACGTGTTCGCCCGCCGTCTGTCCGACCTGGACATGCAGGACGCGGGAGGTTTCCTGGAGGGGGGTGAGGCCGGGGCGGGTGAGAGCGGTGAACAGCGCCTGGGCGGGGGATCCCCAGACGTAGTCGACGACGAGGTCGAAGGGGGTGCGGGCGGCCTCCTCGGCGAAGGCGTCGACGAGTTCGTCGGCGGGCCGGTCGAGGCGGAGGGTGGCGTCCGCGCCCAGGGTGCGCAGTTCGTCGAGGACCCGCTGGTCGCGGCCGGCGGCGACGACGCGGGCCGCGCCGTACCGCTTGGCCAGTTGGACGGCGATCCGGCCCGAGGTGCCGGTGGCCCCGAGGACGAGCACGGTCTGGCCGGGCCGGAGCCGGCCGCGCCAGATGATGGCCTTCCAGGCGGCCAGTCCGGGGTTGGTCACGGCCGCGACCGTGACGTCGTCCACGGCGATGTCGTCGGGGAGGGGGAACCAGGTCCCGTCCGGGGCCACCGTGCGCCGGGCCATGCCGCCGTGCGGGCGGCGGGTGCCGAGGAAGACGACACGTCTCCCGTCGTCGAGCCGCCCGACGCCGTCGGTCCCCACGACGGTGGGGAACTCGCGGTGGTGGGCGTAGTGCGACCCGTCCGCCATCCAGCGGTCGACCGGCTTGAGAGCGGCGGCGGTGACGTGGACGAGCGTCTCGCCCTCACCCGCGACGGGCTCGGGGAAGCGCTCGCAGCGGGGGGTTCGGCCGAGGGCGTGCAGGACGGCGGCGCTCATGGTGCCGGGGGTGGTCGTCACGGTGCTCTCTCCTCACATGGGCGATGACGGAACGCAAGGGAACGAGAGGGGTGTTCACTCAACGTAGAAATGCGTTCACTATGCACGCGATGAAGGTAGCACGGTCATACGGCGGGGCGACGACGCCTGCCGCGGGGCCGTCCGAAGACGGCCCCGCAGGCCCGACTCCCGCCTCAGAACATGGTGTTGTCGTTCGCGGCCTTGTCCGGGATCGGCTGGACGACGTCCCAGTGCTCGACGATCCGGCCGTTCTCGATGCGGACGATGTCCATGACGGCGCTGCCGAGGTCCTCCGGCGAGGTCCGCATGTGGCTGTGCAGGACGACGAGGTCACCTTCGGCGACCACGCGCTTGAACTCCATGCTCAGCTCCGGGTGCTGCTTGCCAAAGTGGGTGATGAAGCTGACGAACGCTTCGGGCCCGTCGGGGGCTCCGGGGTTGTGCTGGATGTAGACGGGGCCGAGGTACCGGGCCGCCGCCTCGTCCGGGCGCTTGTCATTGAAGCCGAGGGAGAAGAACTCCTGGGCGATGCGCTTGTTCTGCTCGGTGGTGGAGGTGGCGTCGGAGCCGGAGGAGGTCATGAGGTCGCTCATTTCGAATCGAGGGGTGGGTGGGGTGGGTGGGGAGGGGGAGGGGGGAGGCCCCCCGGGGATCCGGGGATCCGGGGATCCGGGGATCCGGGGATCCGGGGATCCGGGGATTTGGTGGTCCGGTGGTTCGGCAGAGATCCGGTGGTCCGGAGGGGGCGCCGGGCCGGGTCACCAGGGCACGGTCTCCTCCGCCGAAGTGCCGTCGCCGCCCCGGAAGGTGCCGGTGGGGCCGTCGGGGCCCAGCAGGGCCAGGGCGACCGGGACCTCCGCCCCGTCCGCGGGGGTCCGGTTGCCGCGGCTCCGCGGGGAGTCGATGTTGAGGTCGGTGGCGACGAGGCCGGGGTTGGCCGAGTTGACGCGGATGCCCGTGGCCCGGAGGTGGTTGGCGTACAGCAGGGTGACCGCGTTGAGAGCGGCCTTGGACGCGCTGTACGCGACCAGGCCGGCGCCGGCGATGGGGTGGGTCGGATCGCTCAGCACGGTCAGCGAACCCAGGGGGCTGGAGAGGTTCACGATCCGCCCCGCCGGGGAACGGAGGAGGAGAGGGATGCACGCCTGGGTCACGGTGATCACCCCGAGGACGTTCACGTCGAAGACGCCCCGGACGTCGTCGCCGGTGACATCCTCGACGGTGAGGCCCCAACTGCCCACGATGCCCGCATTGTTGACGAGCACGTCCAGCCGTCCGTGCTCCTCCTCGATCGTGCGCGCCGCGGCCCGCGCCTGCCGCTCGTCGGTCACGTCGAGCTGGACGAAACGTACGTCCGCGTTCTCGGCCTTCAGCTCGGCCACGGCCTGTGCGCCGCGCTCCGGGTCGCGGGAGCCGACGTACACGGTCATTCCCTCGGCCGCCAGCCGACGGGCGATCTCGCGCCCGATCCCCTTGTTCGCACCGGTCACCAGCGCGACTTCGCCGCTGTGCTCCATGAGCGGCCCCCTTCTCCGTACGACGATCAATGCGTCAACTTCAGCAGGGAGACGACCGGTTGGGGAAAGACCGCTTCGGCCTCGTGCTATACCCTGCGGGTATGGTCGACATCGAGGTGCGGGAGCTGCGGTACTTCCGGGCCGTTGCCCAGGAGCTCAATTTCTCGCGGGCGGCGCAGCGCCTGGGGATGTCGCAGCCCCCGCTCTCCCGCGCCATCGCGCAGCTGGAACGGCGGCTGGGTGTACGGCTCTTCGACCGCGCCGACCGGAGGGTGGAGCTCACGCCCGCCGGCATCGCCCTGGTGGAGGAAGCGGACCGCGTCCTCGACGCGGTCTCGGCGGCCGGCCGCCGGACGCGCCGGGCCGGTGCGGAAGTGCCGTCGCTGGTCCTCACGGCCAAGGCGAGCGTGGCGACGGACCTGCTCCGCCGCGTGGTCACCGCCTACGGCGCCCTGCCCGGCGCCCCGGAGGTGCAGATCGCCATCAGCGGCTTCGGCGAGCAGGCGGCGATGATCCGGGACGGACGTGCGGACGTGGCCCTGATCGGCACCCCCTTCGACCGGCACGGGGTCGAGTACGAGCCCCTGTTCTCCGAGCCCCGGGTGGCCGCGCTCCCCGCGGGCCACCCGCTGACCGGGCGCGCCGCGCTGAGCCGCGCCGACCTGGAGGGCCTGCCCATGCCCTACTGCCCGGGTCTGAGCAGCAAGGAACTGGCCTACTGGTCGGAACCGGGCATCCCCGGCCCGGTCATCCGCGACAGCTCACAGCTCATGGAGACCGTGGCGCTGGGCCAGGCGGTAGGCCTGATCCCGGTGTCCCTGGCGGAGCGGAACCCCCGCAGCGACGTGGTCTACCGCCCCGTCCCCGACGCCCGGCCCTACGAGACGGTCGTCGCCTGGCGCGAAGGGATCCACCAGGGGTGGGTGGGGCGCTTGGTGCGGACGGTGGTGGAGCTGGCGGGGCAGGAAGCGCGACGGGCCGCATGAAGAGGTGCGCCGTCCGGCGGCTCGCCCCGATCCCGGAGCGCCCCCGGTGTCTGTGACCGAGGGTTCGCCTGGCCGGACCCTCGGTGGGTGGGAGGCCGTTCCCGTCTCTCCACGGTGGCGACGAGGACTTTCGTCCTCCAGACGGGCCTGGTTCGTGGCAGCGTGTCGGGACCGTCCTGGGCTGCCGTGAGCTCGACGGCTACCTCTTGCGCACCCAGACGTCAGCGTCCGCCGAGGCTGCTTCTTCCGTCGACGTCGAGGGCGTGGCCGGTGACGAACCCTGCGTCGTCGGAGAGCAGGAACGCGACGGCCGCGGCGACGTCGTCGGGAGTACCCAGGCGCCCCATCGGGATCGAGTCGATCGTCTTGCGTTCGTCTTCGCTGCCGACGGGCCGCGCCCGGCGGAACAGCTCGGTCGCGGTGGGGCCGGGCGACACCGCGTTGGAAGTGATGCCGTCCGAGGCGAGTTCCAGCGCCCAGGACCGGGCGCAGCCCACGAGCGCGCTCTTGGCCGCCTCGTAGGACGTACGGTCCTTGGCGCCGTACGTCGCCCGCGAGGTGATGTTGACGATCCGGCCGAATCGCTCGGCGCGCATGCCCGGCGCGAGGGCCTGGACGATCTGGACCGAGGCGCGCAGGTTCAAATCCATCACCTGATGCAGGGCCGCGAGATCGAGATCCTTGATGGGCTGGGGCTGCGTGATGCCCGCGTCGTTGACGACCCGGCAGGACCGTGTGGCTTCGGGTGGCTTCTTCAAGCATGCGTGCGGTGTCCGCGACGTCGGCGAGATCACCGCCCTCGGGGAACATCGGTACAGCGGCTATCGGTGAGAACGATCATGGTCAGGGTGTGAGGGTGCTGACCCGGTTCTCGTACTCGCGCCGGGCGAGATGGTGCGCTGATCACTTGAGGGTGCCAAGTTTTCCGACAGGCGCAAGCTGGCCGGTAAGCAGCATGAGGGGATCGGGGTGTGGGCCCCACTGACTGTGGAGCCGGGCCGATGAGTGGCCGCCGCCGTGGAGCACTGGTCCTCGCCGACGGGCCCCGGGGTTGCGCCTGCCGGAGGAGCTGTCACCTCCACTACTCGGTGCTACCGTATAGTGGTACTCGGTATCACGCAGTACCGAAAGGGTTGAGGAGCATCCGCGATGGACGACCTGACGGAGATGTTGAAAGGCACGCTCGAAGGGTGCGTGCTCGAAATCATCGGCAGCGAGGAAACCTACGGGTACGCCATCACCCGCCAACTGAACGAGCTCGGCTTCGCCGACGTCATCGAGGGGACGGTGTACACCATCTTGCTGCGGCTGGAGAGGAACGGGCTCGTTCAGGTGACGAAACGACCCTCCGGGGTCGGTCCGCCGCGCAAGTTCTACGCCCTCAACGACGCCGGACGCGAGGAACTCGCGAAGTTCTGGGCGAAATGGCAGTACCTCTCATCACGCATCGACAGACTCAAGGAGGGCGGGAGATGAACTTCTGGGAGAAGGTCACAGGCAGCGATCTCACCAGGGAATGGAAGGCGTTCGAAGCCCGGGCCGATGTCCTGCCGGACGACTACCGGGCGGCGTGGGGCCAGATCATCGCCCACCTTTTCCCCTACGGGGACTTCACCGGTCGCAACCTGATGCCGATCCTCGACTCCGCCCTGGGGCTGCTCGAAGTAGCAGCGGCGGACGGCCAGAGCGTCCACGAGGTGCTCGGCGCGGACATCCAAGGCTTCTGCACCGCGCTGGCCGGCGGAGCAGGGGCCCGGACTTATCGCGAACGGTGGCGCGAGCAGTTGAACAGGAACGTCGCGAGGAAACTGAGCCGGCTGGGAGGCTGACGTGAGCATCCAGGACATCATCGAAGGCAAGAAAGAGTGGCGGGCGCACGTGGCTCGGGTCAAGGCACTCCCGCCGGACTACCAGATCGTCTACAAGGAGATGCAGAAGTACCTGTTCAAGGTCGGACCGATCAGCCTGCCTGACGGGCCCCTGCTCCCCGGGATCGTCGACTTCTTCGAGGAGGGCGTCGCCGCGGGCAAGGGGGTTGTGGAACTCATCGGCACCGACGTCGCCGCGTTCTGCGACGACCTGGTCAAGGACTCCCCTACCTACGCGGATGTCTACCAGGCATCCATCAGCGCGGAACCCGGCGCGGACGAGAAGTGACGCCCGCCGCCCGGGTGCGGGCCGAAATCGAGGGCACTGCGTAACCGTCGAGCAGTACCCTCGCACTCACTCCTCGCCCTCTTCGTCCTCATCCAGCTCCGGCGCGTCCGGGTCGCGCAACGGGCGTAGGACACCGGCGGCCGGGACGCTGGGGGTGAGGCTGTAGCGGCCGAGTAGGTTCAGGTTGCGGTGCTGTACCTGGGCGACGGCGGCGTCGATGTAGCGGGTGGTCCGGAGCACGATGGCGTTGAGGACCAGGCCGAGCGCGCCGAGCTGGTCCTCCATGCCGTCGCGGTACGCCTGGTGGATGGTGCCGCGCTTGCCGTGGCATACGTCGCGGGCCGGCTTGTGGCGGGACTCCTGCACGGTGAGCTGCCGGTTCATCTGACGGCGGTAGGTGTCGTCGACCGGGTCGACCACGCGCAGCAGGTCGTAGGCGCGGACCTGGTTGGTGACCAGGGAGCCGGCGACCTTCAGTATGTCCAGCCAGTGCGTGATCACCTTGTTCAGGTTCACGCGGTTGCGTGCCAGGTCCTCCACCGCGCCGTAGGTGCCGGTCTCGATGCCGGGCATCGTGGCCCGCCAGAACCGCTGGTCGTCCAGGTCGCGGAACCGGGGGCTGAAGTTGTAGCCGAGGATCTTGAACAGGCCGAACCCTATGTCGGAGCAAGAGGCATTGTCGGTCGCCACCATCTCCGGCTTCACGCTGCCGTCGAGGTTCAGCAGCGCGTCCAGGATGTGCAGGGAGTCACGCGGGGTGCCGGGCACGACCATCTGTCCGATGCCCGCGACCTGGTCGTTGACGGCGTTGAGCCAGGTGATGCCGCGCTTGAACCCGAAGTACCTCGGCGACGGGGCGGCGTTGATGGTGCGCACCGGTACCTGGAAGCGCAGCCCGTCCACGGAGGCGAGCAGCCCGTCGCCCCAGTAGCGCACGATCGGGATGCCGGCCTGGGCGGAGATGGGCCGCGCGTTCGCCGCGGCGATGGTGTCGGCGCGCAGGTAGTACTGGTCGACGTGCACGAGCCGGGCTCGGGTCAGCGCTTTGTAGCCGGGGTTGACCACCGGGGCCAGGCCGATGTTGCACGCCTCCGAGGCCAGCAGCGCGACCACCGAGGTGGGCAGGTCCTTCATCCGGGTGGTGCCGTCCCCGAGGTGCACGAACGCGTCCAGGAAGCCGGTCCAGGCGTTCACCTCGAACAGCAGGTCCGGCAGGTCGGTCTTCGGGAGCATCTTCTCGACCCGCTTGCGCAGCCAGGTCAGGGATTTCGGCTCGCCGGGCGCGCCGAGCTTGTCGACGTTCAGCTTCACCCGCCCGTCGTCCTGCACCGCAATGGAGACCTTCGCCGCCGGCCCCGCCTCCTGAAGGCGTTCGGCGAGCTGCTTCCATCCGGCGTCCAGGCCGCGCACCAGCTTCGCCAGGTGCTCCTGGACGGGCGTGTCCAGGCTCAGGGCCGCCAGGCCGTCCTCCTCGACCGCGTCCCAGTCGGGCCCGCCCGGCAGGCGGGCCCGCGGGGTGGACCAGCGGTGCGACGGGGCGGCGAACACGTCGCGGTTGTTCAGGGCCCGGTGCAGCTGCTCCAGCACGCACACAGCGTAGGCGTCCCGATCCGGCGCCCTGCGGCAGATCGGGGTTGGCGTACACCGCCTTGCGCCACGCGGGCGGCACGAGCTTGTCGTCCACCTCGCACGACAGCAGCGGATCTCCACCAAGTCACACGAGACGGTGGTCAGAGCCTTGCGGGACGCCAACCGCAAACTCAGCGAGGAGAACGAACGGCTCCGCAACGGACTCGCCGTCGCCCTTGGCCAGCTCCGCGACCTGCATCCGTTGACTGAGCGCGTCAGCCTCGCGACCGAGCTTCAAGGCGCAATTTCCCTCCTGAGATGAGGAGTTGGCAGCAACTGCCGACTGGGCCACTGACCATCACAGGTCCGAGGCATCGATCCAGCAAATCGTTGCCACCAAATCTGGAGCCTTGTCGGTTGCTTCGGCTGCCAGCAAGGCCCAGTCCCGGCAGTCGGCCACAATCCGATCCCAGGGCAACCGGCGGTCAATCTCCCAGTCGATGCCCGGACCATGGCTTCCGAAGGTCCCACCACCGGGCTTGACCTGCCATACCTGGAAATAGAGCACTGCCTGACCGTGAGCGGCAAGCTGCTCAATGACTTCGGCGAGGTGAACTGTCGGCCATGCCGGATCCAAGTTCTCCAGCGAGCGCCGCAACGCGGCGGCCCGGGGCGGGAGCACGACTTCACAGGCACCGAGATCACACAGTGCCCCGCGAAGTGCCACTCCTTCGCTGTCGTCGGGGGCTTCACCTCGCTGCCGAAAGGCTTCATAGGCTCGCTGAAGTCCCGGCACGGCACGCTGGATCTCCAGGTCCGCCAGGGCTTCGGCCGCCCATTGGCGAACGGTGGAGCTCTCGCTGTCCAGCAGGTCGATCAGCACGTCTCCCGGCCGTGGATCCTGCAGCGCAGTGAAGACCTCAATGGCACACAGCTGTCCAAACCGTCCCAGGCCAGGTACTGCTGCGATCAGCTCGTCCAGCGCGTCTGACCCCATAGCGATCAGCGCATGCTGGGCGTCCTCCGCCACTTCGCTCGAATCCGCATCCAGTTCGCCAACCAGCTGGGCAATCATGCCGTCCATAACCCTGAGTCTGGCTCGGCGGCACCCACCACGACCACTCGATAAACCACTCGTCCCACGCCCACGACGACGCTGGTGTCCACGGCCCCCGGACGACCGGACGCTCACCCACAGCACGTCGGGAGGGCGCGTAGCTGACACTGTCAGCAACACAAAACAGCAGCTCCCACCGACCAGTGAGAGTGGAAGATCCAGATAACGGCCTGCTCATCACTCAGAAATTCCACCGGCACGAGCCGGACCGTAGCCAGCCCCGGACCAGGTCCGGAGGCGTTTCACCGAACCCCAGCGGCGAAGAGGATCACTGTGCTGGACGACCGTGATCATCCTCACCGATAACCGCTGTACCGATGGCCCCGAGGTCGATCACACCGCAGGAACGTGCCGGGGAACTCCTCGTCGGGTGCGCTTCGAGCGGCGCCGATGACTCCGTACCCTGCTTTCGCGAGCCGCCGGGAAATCGCCAGACCGATGCCCTTGCCGGCGCCGGTGACCAGTACGTCCTTCATTCGCTCCTCAACCTCCCGCCGTTCTCGCGCCGTTGACCGCCGCAGTCGTCCTCGGGCGCGGCCGGCCGCGTCGGCAGGGATGTCATCTACACGTATCAAATGCACGGCAGTGCCGTGGCCGCGCCGACCGGACAGTCGGACGGACTCCGAGCGGACCGAACTCGACGAAGGAGAAGGAGAAGGAAGGCGTGTTCCGGCTGTTGGTGGATGCGGATCAGTTACGCGATGCGGTCACAGCACTGGCACCTCATCCCGGAAGCACCGCCGATACCGCTTCGAGGGTGAGCATCCACATCGGCTGCGCACCCGTACCGAACGCCGCGGCGAGGGCGTAGCCGACGGCCGCGTCGAGCGGGCGGGCGTCCGCACCTTCGATCCACTCCGCCACCGGGACCGTTCCGTCCCCCGCCGAAGTGAACGTGCCGATGCGACGCCGGCCCCTGAGGAGGCGGCTGCCGTCCAGCGAGTCGGGCACGAGGCGGTAGGCCGTGCCCGCGTACGAGACGTCCACCGCGAACGAGCGCCTGGTCAGCCGCCCCTTGCTCGGCTTGATCGTGCCCACCGCCCCGTCCACCGTCACCGTGAGCTCGTCCGCGCCACGCGTCCCGATCGGTATGTACGCCTCGGTCGCCGCTCCGGGCCGTCGGCTCACGACGACCTCCGGCACGTTCGGGCCGGAGACGGTCAGGGTGCCGTGCTCCGTGTCCAATACCGTTGTGATCGCACCGAATAGGGCATCATCCGTCATGCCCCCATCGTCTCAGATCCGGGCAGAACCGACCTGTCTTCCGATTTCACACCAGACGGCCTTCGCGGCCGTCCGCCCCCAGCCCTCCCGGTCCCGCGTGATGAACCCCCACCGGTCCGACAGCAGCCGCAGCAGCCGGAGCCCACGGCCGCTCTCGCCGTAGAGGTCGTACGGGCGGAGGTCCGGCGGCTTCGGGTTGCTGTCCCACACGGTCATCCGCAGCGTCTGCCACGCCCAGCGGAGGTGGAGTTCCGTCTCCCCGTACGAGTGCAGGATCGCGTTCGTCAGCATCTCGCTGGCCAGCAGCTCCGACACCCCGGCCAGCTCCGGCAGTTCGTGCGTCATGAGCGCCGAGCGGATCGAGGCCCGGGCGACTCTGACGGCACGCGGATCGTGGGGGATGTTCAACGTGTACGAGAAGGGCGCGACATCGGGCACGGCGGGTCGGGGCAGCATGGCGCCTCCGGCGGGGGTGGTGGGTGGGAGCGGTCCGGTTCCCGGTGTCATTGCCGTTGCCCCGGCGTGTGGGCAGGGGGCTTCGGTGCGCTTCCGGAGCGGGCCGGCGCGGCGCGGTGTGAGCGGCGCGGCACTCAACGTAGGGGCTATTTATAGCCCCTCGCAAGCGGGTGAGCGGAAGTTCGCCCGGGAGGGCACCGGCATGGCACAGTGGCGCGGCAGACCGGCCGAGGAAGAGGAGTTCATGCCCCGTAGAGCGAACCCCACCGCCCGTCAGCAGCGGTTGGGCGCAGAGCTGCGGAAGATGCGCGAGCGGGCAGGCGTCGCCGCAGGAGCAGCTGCCCGAGCAGTCGGCCTTGACCAGGGAAAGCTTTCCTACATCGAAGCCGGCCGGGCGGCGGTGAGTGGTGATCGTCTGCGGAGCCTCGCCGCTCACTACGGGGAGTCGGACGACGCGTTCGTGGAGGCCTTGGTCGCCATGGCCAGGGATCGTGGACGGGGATGGTGGGACGAGTACAAGGATGCGCTCGGCCGCCTGTCCCTGGATATCGCCGAGCTTGAGCACCATGCCACGGCGCTCCGGGCATTGCAGGTCGTGCACATTCCCGGGTTGTTGCAGAGCAAGGACCACGTTCGGAGCCTTTACGCGAACACGATGCCCGAACTGTCGTCGGAGGCCCTTGAGGCCGTGGCCGAGTTCCGGGTGAGGCGCAGGTCGGTTCTCGAACGGGAGAAGCCGCCGGAGCTGGACGCGCTCCTTCACGAGGCCGCGTTGCGCATCCGAGTGGGCGACCGCAGGGTGGCGGCGCAGCAGCTTGCTCTGCTGCTTGACCTTTCCGAGCACCCGGCGGTGACCTTGCGGGTCGTTCCCTTCGACACCGATGGCTTCACTGAAGCCTCATTCCCCATGTTGTATGCCTCGGGCCACGTTGAGAGGCTGGACACTGCGCAGTTCGACACCATCGACGGTTGTTCCTTCGTCGATGCGGACGAACAGCTCGGCGCCTACCGGAAGGTCCTCGACGCGGTGGGGCGGGTGGCTCTTTCCCCAGCTGCTTCACGGGATCTGATCAGGCGTGTGGCTCGGGAATTGTGAGGAGTGACATCGTGAATCGACCGCTGTGGCAGAAGAGTTCCTACTCGGCCAGTACCAAGGACAATGAGTGCGTGGAAATCGCCGGTGGAGCGGGGATCGTCCGCATCAGAGAGAGCCAGGAGCCCGGCGAGGTGCTCAGCAGCGATGCCGCCACGCTCGCCGGGCTCATACGTGCCGTGAAATCCGGTGCGATGGACCGCACTTCGTAATGCCGAAGTCGGACGAAGCGCCCTAACCCTTCACAAGTTCCCGCTGGTTGGCGAGGAGTCACCCCCGACCGGAGGCCGGCCGTCTTCTCGTCAGGGCGAGGGGGTGGCCGGTGCGAGGTCGCGGGCGAGGACGATTTCCCCGTCCTCCAGGTCGCCCGTCTCCTCAAAGCCGGCCGCCCGGTAGAGGCGGAAGGCGACGTGGTTGCCCGGGACCACGCTGAGCCGGACGCGGGTGTGGCCCGCCGAGCGGGCGTGGTCGAGGACGGCGGCCAGGCCGGCGTGGCCCAGCCGCTGCCCCTGGAAGCGGTGGTCGATCATGTAGCGGGTGAGGGAGACGGTCCCCGGGGCGTCCCCCACCGGGTACAGCAGGGCGAAACCGATCAGCTCCGGCCCATGGCGGAGGGCGAGCGGGTCCGCCGCCGGATACGCCCACGCGTCGGCCAGTGAGCGGACGTTCGGGGCGACGTAGTCGCGCTGGCCGGGCAGGACGTCGAGGGCGATCACCGCCTCGTAGGTGTCGGCGGTGACGGGTTCGCAGTGCACGGGGACCATGCGCGGCATCCTAGGCAGCGGAGTCGGGAGCGTCACTCGGGTTCCGGTCGTCAGCCCTTGGTGCGGTATGCCTTGAGGGTGTCCGTCCGGCGGTCCAGCGCCACGGCCGTGTAGCCGTTCACGAGCACCGGGGCCACGCCCAACGGGCTCTTGGTGTCCACGTCCTTGCCCGTCAGGGCATCCACGAGCACCGGGCCGTTCGCGGTCCTGCCGTAGACCAGCCCGTGGTGAACGGCCGTCACGGTGGGGGCCACACGGTTGGCGCCCTGGTCGGGGAGCCGCCACAGTTCCTTCGCGGTCCGCGCGTCGAGGGCGACGACCGGGCCCTGTCCGCGGGAGCCGGCGCAGACCGTGACCGACCGGCCGTCGTACGAGCAGTCGGGGCCCGGGGCGTCGTCCTTCGGCTCGTTCCTGACGTCGCCCGACGCGGCGTCGAGGAAGCGGAGGAAGCCGTGCCCGGAACCGTAGTCCCGTCCCGAGAACGCGAGGAGCGTCGGGGAGGCGGCGCGGACCGAGGACTCGTAACTGTCGTCCTTCGTCGACCACTTCTCCTCACCGGTCGCGAGGTCCAGTGCCTTCAGCCGCTGCTTCTCGCCGATGCCCCGCGGATCCGGACCGGCGACCACGCCACCGGCCACGGCGACACCCGCGAACTCCTTCTGCCACATGGGTTTTTTGGTGTCGATGCTCAGGGCGAAGGTGAGGGCGTGGTCGCCGGTGGTAGCGGTGACGACCGCTACGCCCTTGTCCACGCCGGCGACGGCGACTTCCGGCGTGCTGTAGTCCTCCCAGCGCGGCAGCGGCACCTCCGTCCGCCACTTCAGCTCTCCGGTGACGGCGTCCGCGACGACGACCTCCACCGCCTGGCCGGCGGCGGTCGTGCCCTTGCCGGGGATCTTGACCAGGAAGGGCTGCACGACCACGGGGACCGCCGCGGTCTCGACGACCGCCGGGGGCTGCACCGGACTCGCTTCGAACATCGAGGACGCCGGCTTCAGGGCCTCCCGCGCGGGGCCGACCCGGGAGACGACCCGGCCCGTGGAGGCGTCCACGGTCTGGAGAGCGTCGGCGGACGCGATGTGCGCGAGGGTCCGGTGGAGGACGACCGGTGGCCGGCCGGCCAGGGCGCCACCTATGGTCACCTTGCCGGTGTACGACTCCTTGGGCAGATCCACGGCGCTCGCGGTGTCGAACGCGCGGGGCGGGTCGAAGCTCCGTCGGGGCGCGGGGACGGAGCGGGCGTCGGAACGTGGTCCTCCGTCGCCGTCGTCCTTCCCCGGGCCGTCGCCGTCCTTGCCGCCACAGGCCGTGAGCAGGGTGAGGGCGGCGGTGGCCGCACAGGCCGTCGCGAGCGCGCGTATGCCCGATCTCCTCATGCGGGCCGTACCGATCCCATCGCCCGGGTCACCGTGATCTCGATCAGGACCCGCTCCGGGTTGGGTTCGGGCGTCCGCTCGTACCGCTCCGCGTAGCGGGCGACCGCGTCGGCGATCGCCTCCGGTTCCGTGCGGACGACGGCGGTGCCCTCCAGCGTGGCCCAGGATCCGCCGGGTGCGACCTGGCAGACCGCGACGCGGGCGCCGTCGGAGCCGGCGGCGAGGACGTTGGCGACCTTGGTGCTGTGCTTGCGCGTGATCACCCGGGCCGTGGACGTCTCCGGGTCGAAGGTCACGCCCACCGGCACGACGTGCGGACTGCCGTCCCGGCGAAGGGTGGTGAGGGTGGGGAAGTGGCGCTCGCGCCAGAACGCGACGTAGTCGTCCGGCAGGTTGCGGAGGTCGTGGGCCATGCGCGCCAGGGTAATGGCCCGGCGCTCAGAGGAAGTCGGTGGTGTCCAGGTCGAAGTCGAAGGGGGCGGGGAGGGGGAGGGGCTTGCCGAAGGGGACGCTGTGCATCTCGGTGTAGTCGTCCTTCGCCGGTTCGGCGAAGAGCGTCACCGTGCTGTCGCCGCGGTCGACGAGGAGGTAGAGGGGGATGCCCGCGCGGGCGTAGCAGTGGCGCTTGGCGATTCGGTCCCGTTCCGGCTTGCTGCTGGTCACCTCGGCGACCAGGGTGACTCCCTCCGGGGGCATCCACGTCGGTGCGCCTCGGAAGAGACGCCGTTCGCGCGGTGCGAAGGTGGCGTCCGGGATGGCGTAGTTCTTCGTGCACAGCCCCCCTCGCGGCAGTTTCAGGCCCTTGTTGCCCGAGCACTGCATGCGTACCTTCGCGTGGTCGTACATCTGCGCGACGATCAGCTCGATGGCGTCCTCGTGATCGCCATCCGGCGCCGGTGACACGATGATCTCCCCCTCGATGAACTCCGCCCGGAACCCCTCAGGGGTCTCCAGGGTCAGGAAGTAGTCCAGGAGGGTCTCTTCCGGCGTCATAAGCCTTGGCTCTTGTGCCATAGCCGTCATGCTGCACCCCCTTGTGGTCGAACGCCAGCATCGCCGACCGCCCCCGGTGGCGTCCCGTTCGTCGTACCGGTTCACTCGCAGGAGGGAGCGCGAGAGGCCGGAGAGCATCCCAGCGGACTACCGGAGTCAAGGTTGAGTGGAATAGACTCAACTTATCGCACGTTGCTCAAGGCAGGACGAAGAGCGAGCCAGTCGTAGAGCGAGTCATAGGAGGAGTCCCCCCGCCGTGGATGCCGAGCTGACCAACAAGAGCCGTGAGGCGCTGAGCGCCGCCCATGAGCGGGCCGTGTCGGCCGGGCATGCCGATATGACCCCCGCCCATCTGCTGCTGGCGCTGCTCGCCGGGCAGGAGAACGAGAACCTGCTGGATCTGCTGGCCGCCGTCGAGGCGGACGCCGCGGTGCTGCGCGGCGGGGCCGAGCGGGTGCTGGCGGGGCTGCCGAGTGTGCAGGGGTCGACGGTGGCGCCGCCGCAGCCCACCCGGGAGCTCCAGGCCGTGCTGGTCGACGCGGGGGAGCGGGCCCGGGACCTGGGCGACGAGTACGTCTCCACCGAGCACCTGCTCATCGGGCTCGCCGCCAGGGGCGGGCGGGTCGCCGAGCTGCTGGAGCAGCAGGGGGCCTCGGCCAAGCGGCTGCTGGACGCGTTCGAGAAGGCGCGCGGCGGGCAGCGGGTGACGACGGCGGACCCCGAGGGCACGTACAAGGCGCTGGAGAAGTTCGGTACGGACTTCACGGCCGCCGCCCGTGAGGGCAAGCTCGACCCGGTCATCGGCCGGGACCACGAGATCCGCCGCGTCGTCCAGGTGCTGTCGCGCCGCACCAAGAACAACCCGGTGCTCATCGGCGAGCCCGGCGTCGGCAAGACGGCCGTCGTCGAGGGGCTCGCGCAGCGGATGGTGAAGGGCGACGTCCCCGAGTCGCTGAAGAACAAGCGGCTCGTCTCCCTCGACCTCGGCGCGATGGTGGCCGGTGCCAAGTACCGCGGTGAGTTCGAGGAGCGGCTGAAGACCGTCCTCGCGGAGATCAAGGCCAGCGAGGGCCGGATCATCACGTTCATCGACGAGCTGCACACCGTCGTCGGCGCGGGCGCCGGCGGGGACTCGGCGATGGACGCGGGCAACATGCTCAAGCCGATGCTCGCCCGCGGCGAGCTGCGGATGGTCGGCGCGACGACGCTCGACGAGTACCGCGAGCGGATCGAGAAGGACCCGGCCCTGGAGCGCCGCTTCCAGCAGGTGCTGGTCGCCGAGCCGTCCGTGGAGGACTCGATCGCGATCCTGCGCGGGCTCAAGGGGCGCTATGAGGCGCACCACAAGGTGCAGATCGCGGACTCGGCGCTGGTCGCCGCCGCCACGCTCTCCGACCGGTACATCACCTCCCGGTTCCTGCCGGACAAGGCGATCGACCTGGTCGACGAGGCCGCCTCCCGGCTGCGGATGGAGATCGACTCCTCGCCGATGGAGATCGACGAGCTCCAGCGGGCCGTGGACCGGCTGAAGATGGAGGAACTGGCCCTCCGCAACGAGACGGACGAGCCGAGCAAGGAGCGGCTGGCGAAGCTGCGCCGCGACCTCGCCGACAAGGAGGAGGAGCTGCGCGGGCTGACCGCGCGCTGGGAGAAGGAGAAGCAGTCCCTCAACCGGGTCGGTGAGCTGAAGGAACGCCTGGACGATCTGCGCGGTCAGGCCGAACGGGCCCAGCGGGACGGCGACTTCGACACCGCGTCCAAGCTGCTCTACGGGGAGATCCCGGCCGTCGAGCGGGAGTTGGAGGAGGCCGCGGAGGCCGAGGCCGAGCAGGAGGCGTCCGCCCGGGACCTCATGGTCAAGGAGGAGGTCGGCCCCGACGACATCGCCGAGGTGGTGGCGGCCTGGACCGGCATCCCGGCCGGCCGGCTGCTGGAGGGCGAGACGCAGAAGCTGCTGCGCATGGAGGACGAGCTCGGGAAGCGGCTGATCGGGCAGGAGGAGGCCGTCCGGGCCGTGTCCGACGCGGTGCGCCGCTCGCGCGCCGGGATCGCCGACCCCGACCGGCCCACCGGCTCGTTCCTCTTCCTCGGCCCGACCGGCGTCGGCAAGACGGAACTGGCGAAGGCGCTCGCGGAGTTCCTGTTCGACGACGAGCGGGCCATGGTCCGGATCGACATGAGCGAGTACGGCGAGAAGCACTCGGTCGCCCGGCTGGTCGGCGCGCCCCCCGGCTACGTCGGCTACGAGGAGGGCGGCCAGCTCACCGAGGCGGTGCGGCGGCGGCCGTACACCGTCGTGCTGCTGGACGAGGTGGAGAAGGCCCACCACGAGGTCTTCGACATCCTGCTCCAGGTGCTGGACGACGGACGGCTCACCGACGGCCAGGGGCGGACGGTCGACTTCCGCAACACCATCCTCATCCTGACCTCCAACCTCGGCTCGACCTTCCTGGTCGACCCGCTGCTCAAGGAGGAGCAGAAGAGGGAGAAGGTGCTGGAGACGGTACGGACCGCCTTCCGCCCCGAGTTCCTCAACCGGCTCGACGACATCGTGGTGTTCCACCCGCTGGGCACCGGCCAGCTGGAGCGGATCGCCCGGATCCAGCTCGACCAGCTGCAGCGGCGGCTCGCCGACCGGCGGCTCACGCTGGACGTCGACGAGAGCGCCCTGCGCTGGCTGGCCGCGCTGGGCCAGGAGGAGCCGGAGCAGGCGCCCGACCTCACGTACGGCGCCCGGCCGCTGCGCCGGCTGGTGCAGACCGCGATCGGCGACCAGCTGGCCCGCGCGATCCTCGCCGGGGACGTGCGGGACGGGGACACCGTCCGCGTGGAGCGGGATCCCGCCCGGGGCGAGGGTCTGTCGGTGACGGCCGCCGGGAGGTGACCCGAGGGGCCCGGGAGGCCCCGCGGGTGACCTGAGGGGCCCGGGAGGCCACGAGGCCCGCGAGGCCGGGGAGCCCGGGGAGCCCGGGGAGCCCGGGAGGCCGGGGAGCCCGGGAACAAAGAACCAGGCAGCCCCGGAAACAAGGCCCCCCGAGGCCCGGACGGCCCACTCCCGGCCTCCCCCGCCACCCCCCGCCGCGTGGTCGGCGGGCGACGCATGCGTCAGGGGTTGCGGGGCAGGGGCTGGTGTGGGGGAGGATGGCCGCAACCGTACGAAGGGAAATCCACGGTGAGCATCGACCCGTCCTCGATTCCGAATTTCGGGGGCCAGCCCGAGCCGCAGCCCGAAGAGACGGGCCCGGCCGGTCCCGTCATCCCCGACCAGGACCTGGTCAAGCAGCTCCTGGAGCAGATGGAGCTGAAGTACCTCGTGGACGACGAGGGTGACCTCGCGGCTCCGTGGGAGCAGTTCCGTACGTACTTCATGTTCCGCGGTGAGGAGGAGCAGCAGGTCTTCTCGGTGCGGACGTTCTACGACCGGCCGCACGGCATCGACGACAAGGCCAAGCTCCTGGAGGTCGTCGACGACTGGAACCGCCGCACCCTGTGGCCGAAGATCTACACGCACACCAACGACGACGGCACCGTCCGTCTCATCGGTGAGGCGCAGATGCTGATCGGCGTCGGGGTGTCCCTGGAGCACTTCGTGTCCAGCACCGTCAGCTGGGTCCGCGCCTCCGTCGAGTTCGACCGGTGGCTCGTGGAACAGCTGGGCCTGGAGGAGGACCTGGAGTCCGGCGACGGCGACGACAAGCCCGACGCCGACGCCTGACCTTCCGGGAAGCCCCGGGGGCAGGGCCTACATGGGCAGACGGGCCATCGTCACCAGGTAGGTCCCGTACACGAACGAGAGCCCGGCCAGCGCGCCGACCGTCACGACGACGGTGCGCGACCGGGCTCTCGTCATGCCCAGGGCCAGCGGGATCAGCAGGGGGAAGGCGGGGAGCAGGAAGCGCGGCTTGGACGCGAAGTAGCTGGACCCGCCGAGGGCGATGACGCAGAGGACGAGCGTGTAGGCCAGCAGCGGGGCGGGCGGCCGTTCGAGGACGAGGAAGACCAGCGCGACCAGGGCGACGACCAGGACGACCAGGGATCCGTAGTAGGCCATTCCGTCGCGGCCGGTGAACAGGTGGCGGACGAACCGGAACGCGTCCGCGCCGAAGTCGAACCGCGAGCCCCACCTCCGCTGGACGGTGAAGTAGCCGAGCGGGCCGAAGCCGGACCGGTACCCGGCCCACAGGACGTACCCGGCCCAGCCGAGCGGGGCGAGGGCGGCGCCGGCCCACAGCCGCCAGTCGGTGCGGGACCGCGGCTCGCGCCGCAGGAGGATCAGGGTGGCGCAGACGATGGCGGCGGGGACGGCGATGGCGTTGGGCCGGGACAGTCCGGCGGTGAGCGCGAGGGCGCCCGCCCAGACGTGCCGGTGGGTGACGGCGGCGTAGAGCGCCCAGGCGGCGAGGGCGGTCATCAGGGACTCGGTGTAGCCCATGGTCTGTACGACGGCGTGCGGCAGCAGGCCCCAGAGGAGCACCAGCCAGGTGGCGGCCGGGCGCCCGTACAGCCGCTCGCCGACGGCGTAGATGCCCCAGGCGGCGGCGCCCGCGGCGGCCCAGGCGACGAGGAGCTGGGCGGAGACGAGCGTGAACGGGGTCAGGACCGTCACCGTGTGGACGAGGCCGGGGAAGAGCGGGAAGAACGCCAGGTCGCTGTAGATGACCGAGTGGCTGGTGGGGGAGTGCACGACCAGCCCGTAGCCGTCCTCGGCGATGCCCGCGTACCAGACGGCGTCCCAGGAGTGGCCCAGCAGCGTCCGCGGGTGGCGGCCGGTGGACCAGGCCCAGGAGGCCACCGTGGCCAGGCCGGCCAGCCGGGCCGCGGCGTAGAGCCCGAGCGCGGGCAGGGCGCGGCGCAGGGCCGCGCGCACCCGGTCCACGCGACGGACCCGGCCGCTCGCGGGGGCGCGGCGCGGCTCCGGGGTGCGGACGGGCAC
>NZ_JABETO010000059.1 GCF_013055795.1 Streptomyces sp. I05A-00742 | reverse complement strand
CGGCGGACCGCGCGGGCCGGGCCGGGGCCAGGGCGGCCCCCGCGCCCAGGGCGACCGCCGAGGCGGCCGCCGCGGCATGACGCAGCGCCCGGCGGCGCGGGACGACGGGCTGTTCGGCGGCTTCGGACATGGGCGTGCCACCCCTCTTCCTCCGGATCACACCGTGGACGAGGGGACGCTACGGGCCGGGAGCGGTGCCGGGGGCGGAAACCGCGGCGGACTCCGTCGAACGGGTTGCGCGCCCGCCCTGACCTGGGACGGAGCGGCCGCGGCGGTCATGCGATGATCGGACCGTGGGGAGACGTGAGCGCGTGTGCGCACAGTGCGGGAGGCTCGGCCGGCGGTGGCGGCGCCGGTGCGGGCGGTGCCGGGCGGCCGGCCGCCTCGACAAGGCGGACATCGCCGCCGACGCCGCGGACACGGCCATGGAGGTGGGCGCCGCGGGAGTGGTGTGGCGCGGTCTGGGTGCCGTGCTGAGAATCTTCGACTGAACCGGTACGCGCCGCCCGTCCGCTCAGGGGACCGGCCGGAACGAGAAGTAGGTGTGGGACGGGTCGTTCCAGGAGCGGCCGGCGGCGACGAGCGCCGTCGGGTTGCCGAAGCAGTCGCTGCTCGGCCAGAGGTTGACGGTGCGGTTGGTCATGTTGGTGCCCCTGACCGCACCCGCCGAGGTCATGTTGCGGCAGACACCGACCTCCGGGTCGAGCTCGACGCTGCGGCGCCCGACGCTGTCGAACCACTCGAAGTAGCACGTGCCGCCGCCGGGCGGCGGGCAGGCCGGCTCCAGGGTCCGGGCCGCGGCGTGGCTCCCCACTCCGGGGCCCTCCTGGGACAGGCCGGTCGCTCCCAGGACCAGGGCGGCGGCGAACACGAGACGCGAGGCGACACGACGACGGCTCATGGGACATCCCTCCCCGTCCGGAGCGCGTGGGTGCGTTCGTCCGGACGTCTCCGCCAGGGTCGTGCCGGAGGGGAACGGCCGTCCACCGCCCGAACGGGTGAAGCGACCGTTCGCGTACCGGCCCCGCCGCTACTGCCGCCCGAGCAACGACCCCAGCGGACCCAGGTCCAGGTCGAGCTCCTCCGGGTCCAAGTCGTACCTCCGGCACAGTCCTTCCATGCGGTCGGCGAGCAGCATCAGCGTCATGCCGATCCGCTCCTCCTGGTCCTCCGTGAGGTCTCCCTGGTCGACGCGGCGCAGTGCCTGACGCTCCATCAGTTCCCGGAGCAGTTCCAGGATGGTCAGGATCAGCTTCATCAGGTCGCGTTCGACGGTGTCCCGGTCCAGTTCCACTCGGCGTGTCACGGCTGTCACTCCTCCCAGGGCGAGGGCACTCGGGCGTCCACGGAGCTGATCAGGGCGCGCAGGTCGATCCGGACGAGGTCGACGTCGGCGATCCGCAGGGTGATGTCGCCGCTGAGCACCACCCCGCCGGCGAGCAGCCGGTCGAGGAGGTCCACCAGGGAGAGCCGTTCCGCCGGCAGCCCGGAGCCGGTCACGGCGCGTCCGGGACGCAGGGGTCGTGGGTGACGAAGGAGTACGGGGCCCACGGGCCGGTCAGCCGGATCCGCAGTCCGTCGGGGGCGCCGTCGGTCAGTTCGCCGACCGCCGATGTGAACTCCTCGGCACGCGCGCCCGGTACGAGGTAGGAGGCGTTGAGGAGGTTGCGGCCCGGGTGACCGGCGAGCGGGGAGTTCTGCGGGGGGTAGAGCCGGACGGCCTCGGCCAGCGCGGCGAGCCTGTCGTGGATCGCCTCGGCGGCCCGGTCCTCGTGCCGGGTCCCCTCCTCGCGCGCCCGCCGCTCGGCACCGCGTCGCCGCAAGTAGTCGCGCCCGGACAGACGGCCCGCCGTCGGCTGTTGGGGCGGCGCGGCGGGGCCGGGCACGGCGTACACCGTGACGCCCCACTCCAGCCGCCCCTCCAGCCGGTCGAGCGCCGTACCGAAGGCCGTCCGGCCGGCCGTCAGCATCCGCCGCAGCCCGTCCTCGTCGCGGTAGACGGTCGCCAGCCGCAGGGGGAGCGCGCAGGGAAAGAGGGAGACCGCGGCCTCGACCACGCGCTGGTGGCCGCGGGCCACCCGCTCCAGCCAGGCCAGGTCCTCCAGCCGCTCGCGCAGCGCGCCCTCCTCGAAGTCCTCGGCGGGCACCCGGCCCACCAGGGCCGCGAACCCCGCGTGGCAGACCTCGCGCACCGGTTCGCCGGCCACGCCCGTCACCGTCTCCGGGACGTCGCGGGCCGGTCCGGCGTCCCGCGCGACCGCGTAGGCGTACAGCAGTTCACGATCGGTCACCGGTCGCCTCCTCCCTCTCCTTCGGCCCGTCCTCGGCCTCGTCGGCATCCTGCGACGGCAACGCCGGCCGGCCGGCCTCCAGCTCGGCGACGCGCGCCCGCAGCCGTTCGTTCTCGGCCCCCAGCTCACGGGTGCGCGCCCCCGACGAGAGCGCCGGGTCGCTCTCCCACCAGTCGATGCCCATCTCCTTCGCCTTGTCGACGGAGGCCACCACCAGCCGCAGTTTGATCGTCAGCAGTTCGATGTCGAGCAGGTTGATGCGGATATCGCCCGCGATCACCACGCCCTTGTCCAGCACCCGCTCCAGGATGTCGGCCAGGTTGGCCGAAGTGTCCGCGGGGGAGCGGGCGTCGGGCAGGCGGCTCGGGAAACTCATGGGTCTCGGGGCTCCTCTGCGTCGTCGTCCACGGGGTAGCGGACGGTCACCGCGGCGGCGCGGGCGAGCGCCGCCGCGCTTCCTCCAGCCGGTCCAGCAGCGCGTCCTCCAGCCGGTCGAACTCCGCCTCGTCCAGCCGTCCGGACTCCAGCTCCTGTTCGAGCGCCCGGAGTTCGCCCTGCACGACGGCCGGGTCGTAGTACAGCCGCTCGGCCTCGGCGAGGACGCGGCGGAGGACCCAGCCGACGAACATCACGCGTCGACGAAGCTGTACGGGGGCAGGGGGCCGTTCACCTTGAGGTCCAGCTGGGGGTGGGCCTCGCGCAGCCGGTCCGCCGTGGTGAGCAGCCGCTCGGCGGCCGACTCCGCCACCAGGAGGGAGAGGTTGAGGAACCAGCCCCCGCTCTCCGGGCCGGGCCGGCACCCCTCCGCCAGCGGCTCCAGGGCGCCGCGCACCAGGTCGGCGTCCCACGCCTCACGGGAGCGGACCGCCTCCGCGACCTTCTCCCCGAACCGCAGCCGGTCCTCGTACGTTCCGCCGCCCGCCTTCCGGTTGGCCTCGGCGAGCGCACGCAGTTCGTCGTTCCCGGCGAGGACGAGGTGGAGCACCACGTCCTCGTGGTGCACGGCCTTGACGTTGTACTCGACGCGGCCGGACAGCAGCGCCAGCTTCGACCGGTAGTGCTCGGCGTGCCGGGACAGCACCTGGAGCACGTCCTCGTCGCTGTCGCAGACGCTGCCGAACCGCATCGGCAGGACGGAGGACTTCCGTCCCGCCTCGGACAGCACCTGCTGGTGGGCGAGCAGGTCGCGCCGCTTGGGGCGCAGGTTCTCCGGGCAGTCGCTGACCACCGCCGCGAGCCCGGAATCGGTCACCAGGCGGACCGCGCGCGGTGGTTCGCCGATGCCGGTCAGCCCCTCGGGGAGCTGTGCGCGTTCACCGCTCGTGATGCCGTAGACGTAGGTGCTCACTCGCTCTCCTCCTTCTTGCTCCGCGAGGAACCGCGCCGGGCCTTGGGCGCCGTCTCGCCGTCGCCGCCGCGGGCCTGCTGGAAGGCGTCGGTGATGGACTGGGCGGCACCGGAGAGCACGCCCTTGCTCTTGCCGCGCGCGCCGCTCTCGGTGACCTCGCCCACCAGCTCCGGCAGCCCGGCGCTCTTGTGGGGCCCGGCCTCCAGGTCGAGCCGGTTGCACGCCTCGGCGAAGCGCAGGTACGTGTCCACGCTGGCGACGACGACACGTACGTCGATCTTCAGTATCTCGATGCCGACCAGGGAGACGCGGACGAACGCGTCGATGACCAGGCCGCGGTCGAGAACAAGTTCCAGGACGTCGTACAGACCGCTGGTGCCACCGGCACCCCCGGACTGTTGCGCCGGGACAACACTCATGTCGGGCAACTTCCTCTCGTGGCCGACGTACCGGCGGTGCTGCCCGCCGGCGGACGGCGTCCGTCAGGAGTCGGTCCTTCCGCGTTCGTAGCGCCGCGCACGGCGGTAGCCGGTGAGGTCGCCCGCGGAGTCGAGCGTCACCACGTAGAGCGCCATCACGCTCATCGTCTCGGGGACGCGCGGGATCTCCTCCACCTCGATCTCCACCGTCCAGCCGTCGGGGGTCCGCTCGAAGCCGGCCACCCCCTCCGGCCGCAGGCCCGCCAGGTCGGCGAGCTGGTCGCGGGCCGCCCGCAGCATGCGGGGCACCGGGATACTGACGGATTCGTCGTCGGTCTTGTCGGATTCTGACTTGGCTGTCATCAGGACCTCTGGGTCGTCTTCAAGGACCTCGCCTCTGCGCGTACCGCGTGAATCCTTGGCCAAACCCCAGGGGTGCGAAGGGGAGTCGGGGGAAGGACGGACGGTCGTAGGCCGCCCGGCCCGGGCCGGGGGTCGCACCTGAGGCGGACGCTGGGCGGATGTGGCCGGAGTTGCCTGTGTGACAAGGTGAGGCCATGACTCACACCTGGCCCGAGCATCTCGCCGTGGGCGCCGTGCGGTTCGCCCGGCCCACGGCCCGCTACGACGACGTACTGGCTTTCTACGCCGAGGACCTCGGCCTCCCGGTCCTCGCCCAGTGGCGCGGCCACGCCGGCTACGACGGCGTCGTCCTCGGACTGCCCGGCACCCCCGTACACATGGAGATCACCCAGCACGGCACCCCGCCCCGCGTCCCCGCACCCCACCCCGAGAACCAGCTCGTCCTCTACCTGCGAGGCCCCGAGGCCCGGGACGCCGCCGTCCGCCGCCTGGAGGAGCGCGGCCACCGCCCGGTGACCGCGGCCAACCCGTACTGGCCCGAACACGGCGCGGTGCTCTTCGAGGACCCCGACGGCTGGCTCGTCGTCCTGGCCCCGTGGGTCTTCGGCACCGACCCGGTGCCCCAGGCGCACGCCTGAGGCCGCCCCGCGAGGCGCATCGCGCCGCACGCAGTGAAGCCCGCCGGGTCGGAGACCCCGGCGGGCAGTTTATTGACAGGCCGCGGTGGACCCGCGGAGTGGTCGCCTCTTGCCGTCCACCACGAGCCGCCGCCGGGCGGGGCGGCCCGTATGCGATCGCTCCCCGGCGCGTCCCGGGCATCGAGCACGGCGATCACCACCCGCATGACGCGGGCGAGGACGAAGCCGGGCGCCGGGCACCAACCCCGGCACCTCGACGGCGGACCCGGGGATCAGGCGGCGCGGCCGTCGAGGTCCTTGTAGGCGATGCCGTCCTTCATCACGAGACGGATGTTCTCCGACGTGGCCAGTGCCTTGATGTCGGTGAGCGGGTTGCACCGTGCGACGACGACGTCGGCGCGCTTGCCGGCCGTCAGGGTCCCGATCTCGTGGGCCAGGCCGAGGAGTTCGGCGGCCTCGGACGTGCCGGCGAGGATGGCGCCCATCGGGGTCATTCCGCAGTCGACGAGGTGGCCGAGCTCGCGCAGGTTGGTGCCGTGTTCGGCGATGCCGCAGTCGGTGCCCATGGCCACGCGCACGCCGCGCTCGATGGCGTGCGGGATGTGCCGGCGGGCGACCTCCTGCCAGTGCTTCTTCTTGGCGTAGGCCCAGCTCGCGGCCTTCGTGGGGTCGGGATCGGTGTTGGCGGTGGTGAGGGTGGGGACCAGGAAGGTGCCCCGGTCCAGCATCAGGTCGATGCCTTCGTCGTCGATCTCGTAACCGTGCTCGATGCTGGCGACGCCGCCGCGGATCGCGTTGAGGATGCCGCCGCGCCCCTGGGCGTGCGCGGCGACCTTCTTGCCGCGGTGTCCGGCGGCGATCTCGGTGATGGTACGGATCTCGTCCTCGAGGAATCCGTCGTCGTCGGGCTGGTCGGTGGGGCTCCACACCCCGCCGGTGGCGGTGATCTTCACACAGTCGGCGCCCGCCCGCAGGACGTCGCGCACGGCCCGGCGGCAGTCGGCGACGCCGTCGGCGAGGCGGCTCATCTCCGGATCGGCCGGCCCGTTGTCCGTGCCGGCGCGGAAGTCGCCGTGCCCGCCGGTGGGGCTGAGCATGGCCACCGCGACCAGCAGCCGGGGACCCACGACCACGCCCGACTCCACCGCCCTGCGGTGGCCCGCGTCGGCGCCGCCGAGGTCGCGTGCCGTGGTGACGCCGGCCTCCAGGGTCAGCCGCATCCGGGGGGCCGACAGGAAGGTGCGCAGCGAGGCGGGCATCGCGGCGAGCTCGTGGTGGTTGATGGCCCCGCCCGGGACCGCCATGTGGACGTGACAGTCGATGAAGCCGGGCAGGATCGCGTCGCCCGCCACGTCGATCCGCCGGGTGCCCTCGGGGAGTTCGGGCAGGCGGTCGCCGGGGCCCGCCCACTGGACGTACCCGTCCTCGACCAGCACGGCCCCGCCCGGCACCGGGTCGCCGCCTGTGCCGTCGATCAGCAGGCCGTTGTACAGCAGGACGGGGGCGGTGGTGCGGTCGGTCATGGCGGATTCCTTCCGGGGGAGGGGATCGGGTCAGGCGGCGGGCGCGGGCTGCGGTGCGGCGGTGTCGGCCTTGCGCCGGGCGCCGAGTACGGCCCCGGCCGCGGCGGTGATCAGGATGGAGACACCGGCACAGCACCACCACACGGCGGAGTAGGCGGATTCGGTGGGGATCTTGGTGCCGTGGAAGGTCATGGCCGTGAGCACGGCGGCGAAGACGGCGCCGGAGACGCTGCCGCCGAGCGTCTTGGCGGTGTTGTAGACGCCGGTCGCGATGCCGGTCCGGTCGGCGGGGCTGGCGTCCAGGATGAGCGCGGGCATGGCGGTCAGCGCAAGACCGGTGCCCAAGCCGATCGGTACGTTGGCCAGGACGAACTGCCACGGCTCGGCGTGCGCGAGGACCAGGAAGGCATAGCCGCCGGCCATCAGGACACCGCTCAGGGCCAGCACCGTGCGGGCGTTGACCACCCGGGCCAGGCGCGGTACCGCGGCCGAGCCCACGAAGGCCAGCAGCCCGATGGGCAGCATCATCCAGCCCACGCCGAGGGGCCCGTACCCGAAGCCGTAGCCGACCTTGTCGGGCGGGCTGGCCAGGAACAGCACGGCCGCCGTCTGGGAGCCGAAGAGCGCCGCGCCGACGAGGAAGCTCGCGCCGTACACGGGCAGCAGGGTGCGCTTGACGGTGAGCCGGATGTCCACGATGGGTTCGGCGACCCGCAGTTCGACGATCACCCACGCGACGAGGGCGACCGCGGCCACGGCGAACAGCGCCACGTTGGTGCCCGCGGTCCAGCCGTTCTTCGGGCCCTGCGCGATGCCCAGGAGGAGGGACGCCAGGCCGACGCTGAGCAGTCCGGCACCGGCCCAGTCGACCGTGCCGCTGGCCCGGGTGGTCGACTCGGGCACCAGGAAGAAGACCACGCCGGCGCAGAGGACGGTGGCGATCGCCGGGACCCACAGGACTCCATGGACACCGGAGAGGACCTTGCTCAGCAGACCGGCGAGGACCATGCCCACGCTGGTGCCGAAGGTCAGCGAGCCCACGAGCAGGCCGATCGCGCCACGGGCCTTCTCCGCGCTGAGCCGGTCGCGGACCAGACCGATCTCCAGCGGGAGGAGGGCGGCGAGCGGGCCCTGGAGGACCCGGCCGACGAGGAGCATCTCGAACGAGGGCGACCAGGCGACCAGGGCCGAACCGACCGCGAGACTGACCACGGCGACGCGGAGCATCCGGCGGTGGCCGTACATGTCACCGAGCCGCCCGAAGAGCGGCACCGAGACGGCGGCGGCCAGGAGCTGCGCACTGTTCACCCAGTTGAGGTCGCCCGCGCTGACGCGCAGTGCGCCACCGAGCTCCGGGAGGAGCGTCGGCATCATGCCCTGGATGATGCCGCTGGTGAGTTCGACGAAGACCAGGAATCCGACGACCGCGGCGACGCTGGCGCCGCCGAGGCCGGGCGCTTGTGGGCCCGCGGGCTGGATACGCGGCATGGGTCCTCCGGTGGTGGACGGCCGTCCTGCGGACGGAAGAGGAGACGGGGAGGCATGGGGGACGGGCTAGCGGGCGGCGGGCTGCCCGGCCGGCTGGAGGAAGGCGGTCGTCATGGCGTGGACCGCCGCGAGGTCCGCCGGAGAGGGGTCGAGGCCGGCCGCGGTGAGGGCGGACCGGATCCGGTCCGTGTCGCCGGAGGGGGCGGGAGAGGGGAAGGGCGTGCTGTCGCGTTCGGGATCGGGCAGGGGGAGGGGCCGCCGCTCCGGATCGGGGTCCGCGCGGCGCAGATGCCAGGTGGTGGCGGTCTGGTAGGCCACCCCCACGTCGAGCAGGGTGCGTTCCGAGTGGGCGCGCCCGATGAGCTGGAGCGAGAGCGGCAGTCCGGTGGAGGTGGCTCCCATGGGCAGCGCGAGGGCGGGGAACCCGGTCGGGTTCCACAGGCCCGTCAGGTTCAGCTCGCCGCCCGGCATGACCTCCTCGTGGTAGGGGCGCGCGGCGGCCGGCCAGGTCGGGGTCGCGATGACGTCGACGCCTTCGGCCCCGGACATCCTGATGAGCAGGCGGGCGGTGGCGAGCTCCGCGGAGCGGCGGGCGGAGAGGTAGAGATGGGCCGGCAGCAGGGCTCCCAGCGCGGCGAGGCGGCGGAAGGCCCGGCCGTGCGCCTCCCAGCGCTCGGCGAGCCGCGTCCCGTGCTCGCCGAAGGCCTCGGCCAGCATGATCACGCCATTGGCGCCGGACAGTTCGGAGAACTCCGGGAGGGGGAACTCCCGTATCTCCGCGCCCAGTTCCCGCAGCTGGTCCAGGGCCCGGACGAAGGCCGAGCGGCAGTCCTCGGTGACCGAGAGCTCGTCCAGGAGCTCGTAGGGGACACCGACGCGCAGTCCGCGCACATCCTCGGGTGCCGGGGCGGACCGGGGGTACGGCCGGCCGGTCAGCGCCGCGAGCAGCAGGGCGCAGTCCTGGGCGGAGACGCCCATGGGGCCGGCCACGTCCTGCGAGGGACTGAGCGGAATGCAGCCGTCCATCTCGACCAGCCCGTAGGTGGGCTTGAGCCCCGTCGTCCCGCACAGCGCGGCCGGCAGCCGCAGGCTGCCCGAGGTGTCCGTGCCGATCGCCCCGAGGAAGAGACCGGAGGCGATGCCGGCGCCGTTCCCGGTGCTGGAGCCGCCGGTCCAGCGGTCCGGGTCCCAGGGGTTGCGCGGGACGGGGAAGGCGTGGGCGGGGTCGGGGCGGCCCATGGCGTACTCGGCCATGGTCGTCTTCCCCAGCACCACCGCGCCCGCCGCCCGCAGCCGGCCGACGGCCGGAGCGTCCTCCCCGTGCCACCAGGCGGGTTCGTGGGCCGGGCTCTGCGCGGTGGCCGGACCCTCCACGGTGGCGAAGTTGTCCTTGACCGCGAGCGGCAGGCCGTGGAGCGGCCCGCGTGCCGCCGCGGGCAGGGCGTCGGCCCGCCGGGCGGCGTCCAGTGCCGCCTCCGGGAACCGGCTGACGTACACGCCGAGCAGCGGGTCGAGACGGTCGGCGTCGGCCAGGGCGGCGGTCACCAGCTCCTTGCTGGAAACAGTCCCCGAGCGCAGCGCGTGAGCCATTTCGGAGAGGGTGGCGAAGGGCTGCCCCACGAGGCACCTCCTGACAACGAGTGGCTGGAAACAACCGATTGCGGCGATGCTAATCTCGCGCCACAAGTGGGCGACTCATTGCAGGAAGCAGCCATTGAAGAAGATCTAATGCAGGAAGCTGTCACTTACCCGGGGTTACATTCATGTATGTGTCCGAAAGCTCCACAGGCCTCGACGAGCTCGACCTCGCTCTCGTCAACGCTCTGCAGATCAACCCGCGCGCCCCGTGGACGGAACTCGCCGCGGCGCTGGACGTCGACGCGGCGACCGTGGCGCGCCGATGGGAACGGCTGAAGGCCGCCGGGCACGCCTGGGTGACCGCCTACCCCTTCGACTCGGGCGGCGCCGGCGCCCTCCTGGAGGTCGACTGCGCACCGGGCCAGGACTCCGCCGTGGCCGGCATCCTCTCGGCCGACCCGGTCGCCATCACCGTGGAACACGCGGCCGGCGGCCGGGACCTGCTCGTCATGGTGATGACGCGCGACTTCGACGCCCTCTCGCGCTACATCGTGGACCGCCTGGGAACCGTGCCCGGCATCACCTCGACCCGCGCGCACCTGGTCACCCGCAGCTACACCGAGGGCAGCGCCTGGCGGCTGCGCAGCCTCACCCGCGCCCAGCAGGAGACCCTCACGGCCCCCCACCGGCCGGCCCAGGCCGTGGCGGTGGACCTCTTCGAGCACCGCGACCTGATCCGCGCCCTGGGCGAGGACGGACGGATCTCGCTCAGCGCCCTCGCCGCGCGGCTGGACGTCAGCCTCAACACGGTGGGCCGCCGGCTGCGGAGGCTGCTCGACTCCGGCCGGCTGATCCTCCGCTGCGACCTCGCCCGCTCGCTGTCGGGCTCCCCGGTCGCGGCCACCTTCTTCGGCTCCGTACCGCCCGAACACCTCGACGCCACCGCCCGCGAACTCGCGAAGCTCCCCGAGATCCGTATGGTCATCGGCGTCTCGGGACCCCAGAACCTCATCGCCATCGTCTGGGTCCGTTCCCTGGTGGACACCCAGGAGCTGGAGGTCCGGCTCGCCGCCCGGCTTCCCCACCTGCGGATCACCGACCGTGCCATCGCCCTGCGGGCGGTCAAGCTGATGGGCCGTCTGCTCGACACGGAGGGCCGGGCGAACGGGTTCGTACCCGTCGACATCATGGAACCCGTCACCGGCTGAGCGCGGTCCCGCGGAGCCGGCCGCGGCGCCCCGGTGTCTCAGCCGTGGCGGGCGATCGCGATGAGGGCGACGTCGTCGCCCAGGGTCCCGCCCGTGTGGGCCAGTAGATCCGCGTGGACGCGGTCGACGAGCCGCTGCGGGTCGGATTCCCGCCAGGCCGCCACCCGGTCGGCGAGCGGGTAGAAGCGCCCCCCGGCGTCTCGCGCCTCGACCGCGCCGTCGGTGTAGAGCAGGAGCATGTCACCGGGGCCGTAGCCGAAGGAGTCGGCCTCGTAGTCGTCCTCCGACACGTCCCCGCCCAGCCCCAGGGGGAGCGCCGTGTCCCGCACGGTCAGCGGGACCGCCCGGCCCTCGCGCAGCAGCAGGGGCGGCGGGTGGCCGCAGTTGATGATCCGGAGGACGGGCTCGGCGTCCGGGATCTCCAGGACCGCCGCGGTGACGAAGGTCTCGGACGCCGCCGCGTCGTCGCCCAGCGGCTCCACAGTGTCCCAGTAGACGGTGTTCTGGAGGTGGGCGACCAGCCGGGGCAGGGGCGGCCTGCGGTGCGCGGCGGCCCGGAAGGCGCCGAGCAGCAGGGCCGCGTCCCCCACGACACCCAGCCCCTTGCCCCGCACGTCCCCGATCATGACGCGGGTCCCCTCCCCGCTGCGGACGGCGGCGTACAGGTCGCCGCCGATCCGGGCCTCCGGGTCGGCCGCCACGTACACCGCGGCCATCCGGAGCGGCCCGCTGTGCGCCGGGAGCGGCCGCAGCAGGACCGACTGCGCCACGTCGGCCACCCACCGGACCTGCGCCAGCTCCCGCTCGTGCCGCTCGTGCGCGTAGCGGAAGGCCACGACGACGGCGCAGATCAGCACGAGCCCGCCGATCTGCGCCTCGTGGTTGGAGGTGGCCACCCCGCCGTGGAAGACCCCGATCACCACCTGGGCGGCGACGGCCAGCGCGCCGACCACGCCGATGACCAGCGGGCCGCCGAACGCGGCGGTGATGGCGGGTGCGACCACGAGCAGCGGACCCAGGTGGATGTCGGGGCCGGTCGCCAGATCGACCACCGTGATCACCACGATGAGCGCAAGCGGGAGTGCCAGCAGGGTGCGGCGGCGGTGCCACGGCTGCCGGGCCCCGGGCGGTCCGTGCGAGCGGCGCATGTCTCCTGCTTACACTCCCCGGGCCCCGGGCGCCTGCCCGGGAACCGCCGGTCGGCGGGGGTACGACGGCGCCCGGGGCCTTCGTACGCCGGACGGCCCGGCGCCCGGTGTCCGACCCGCTCAGTATCGTGACCCCATGAGCGCCCTGACTTTCGACCGCCGCTGCGCCGAAATCGTGGAGCAGACCGGACAGTTGCTGTCCCACCTCGACGGCGTCGGCATGACGGCCCCCGTCCCCTCGTGCCCCGGCTGGACCGCGGGCAATCTCGTCCGGCACCTCACCGGCGCCCTGAGCTGGACCCGGACGATCATCACGACCCGGGCCGCGGAGCCCGTCCCCCATGACGTCGTCGACGACGTGGCCGTCCGTCCCGACGAGGACCCCGCCGCGCTCGCCGCGGGACTCACCGAGGCCGCGGAGCGGCTGGCGGAGGCGCTGCGCGCGGCGGGTCCTGACGCGGCCCTGTGGACCGTGGCCCCCGACGGGACCGCGGGCTTCTGGGCCCGACGGATGACCCACGAGGCCGCCGTGCACCGGGCCGACGCCGCCCTGGCGGCCGGAGTCCCGTACACCCTCGACGACGCGGTCGCCCTCGACGCCCTCGACGAATGGATGACCTTCGCCGCGTTCCCGGAGGTGTACGAGCCGCGCCCCGGGACACCCGATCTGCTCGGCCC
Source organism: Streptomyces sp. I05A-00742 (assembly GCF_013055795.1). GTDB lineage: Bacteria > Actinomycetota > Actinomycetes > Streptomycetales > Streptomycetaceae > Streptomyces. The sequence continues at coordinate 15,479 of NZ_JABETO010000059.1, read as the reverse complement.
CGGCCGGACGCTCCACTTCCACGCCACCGGCCCGGCGGGGGAAACGGTGGAGGAGTGGCCGATCGACCTCACCGGCGACGCCCCCGTCCGGCGGCACACGCCAGGGCCCGGAGAGGCCGCCGTCACCGTCCGGGGAACGCCCTCCGCCCTCCTGCTGCTCGTCTACCGACGGCCGGTTCCCGAGGGCTCCGTCGAGGTCGCCGGCGACACGGCACTGCTCGACCTGTGGCGCAAGCGGGCCGGGTTCTGGCTGGAGGAGTGAGCCGGCCCCGGAGCGGCGGCGGTTGACGGGGGAGGGAGGGCCGGAGCGGGCCGGACGACGCCGTGGCCGCAGAGCCCTCGAACACCCTCGTAGTATTCGCTCATGCAATTCAAACGTTCCCTGGCCCTTCTCCTCGGCGCGAGCGCGCTGGTGTTCACCGGCGCGTGCTCCTCGTCCTCCGGGGACGGGGACGGCGACGCCGGATCGTCGAAGGCCACCTCCCCGTCCGCCGGGGCGCCGGCCAAGCTCGCCTCGGCGGACCTCCAGAGCCGCTGGTGGAGTTGGACCGACGCCGACCCGGAGGGCGCGAACCCGATCGACGACCGGGACGGCCGGCTGTGCGGGAAGAACCAGGCGACCGACGTCTGGTTCCTGGCGGGCACCCATGGCGGGCCCGCCAAGCGCGCCTGCCGGGTGCCCACCGGGGTCCCGATCGCGTTCCCGCTGGTGAACCGCGTCGCGACGAAGAGCGAGTGCGACGCGTTCCTCCGGACCGCGAAGGGGAGCGCCACCCTCGACGGCAAGGCCCTGGAGCCGGAGCGCCTCGGTGCCGCACCCGTGAAGGGGATGGGCCCCGGCGCCCTGTCCTGCGGACTGTGGGTGCAGACGGCACCCCTGCCGGCGGGGACCCACACGCTGCGCTTCGAGGGCTCCTCGGGCTCGTTCTCCACGGCGGTGGACTACCGCCTGGAGGCCGCGCCCCGCTGACGGACACAGCGGCGCCCGGATCCGTCACTCCTCCAGGGAGGCGCGGACGCGGTCGATGGCGCGCAGGACCTCGTCACGGTTCTTCCCCCGCTTGATCCAGGCCGGGAGGCGGCCGATGTACGTCATCTTCCGTCCCCTCTCGTACCACGGGGGCCGCTCCCGCAGCGACGCCGCGACGAACTGCCGCAGCACCTCCAGCTGTTCCGGGTTACGGGCCCACACCCAGCCGTGCCGCGTCTCGGTCTGCAACCACAGGGGTGCCCGGAACCAGGGGTCGGTGGCCTGCCCGTCGCCCCAGCGGAACACGGCCACGTCCCCCGACCACCGCGCCAGCCCGCAGGCGGCGCAGATCAGCCGCCGTCGCCGGGTCACCGGGGGCGGCGGGTCGTCGGGGAGCCCGGGGGCCGGGGCGACGCGGGCCATCCCGTCGCACTTCGGGCAGCGCACGAGGATCACGTCGAGGGACGCGCGCTTCGTGAACTGGGGGTCCCGGAACCGGGACGGCGGGGACAGCGAGGCCATCGTCCCAGTATGCGGCGGGCGGTCCCGGCCGGGGGCGGCGGGGGCTCGTCGGCCGGACGACGCCGTGACGAGCCCTCCGGCCGCCCCTCCGTCAGGCCCGTCCCCCCGCCACCAGCCGCGGCAGGTCCTTCAGCACCTCCGCGATCCGCGCCCCGGGCAGACCGCCGCCCTGCGCCAGGTCCGGTGAACCGCCGCCGCGCCCGTCGAGGAGCCGCTTGACGAGGTCCGAGGCCGAGAGCCCGGCCTCCCGCGCGGCACGGTTGACCGCCACGACGACCACCCCGCCGCCGTCGGTCGCGCTTCCGACCGCCACCGCGCCCGGCCGGCCGGCGGCGAGCCGGTCCCGGACGGCGACGGCCAGGGCACGGGCCGCGTCCGCGCCGCCGTCGGCGGTGGCCGTGACGACGGCCGTGCCGTCCGCGTCCACGGCCGTACCGGCCAGCCCGGCGGCACGGGCCGTCGTCGCCTCGGTGCGGAGCCGCTGGTTCTCCCGCTCCGTGGCCTTCATACGGTCGAGCAACGCGGCGATGCGGTCCGGGAGTTCGGCACGGGGCGCCTGGAGCTGCTCGGCGATCCGGGTGACGAGGTCGCGCTCCCGGGCCAGGTGGTCGAACCCCTCGATGCCCACCGCCGCCTCCAGCCGGCGCATGCCCGCGCCGACCGAGGACTCCGACGTCAGCGACACGACACCGATCTGCGCGGACCGCTCCACATGCGTGCCGCCGCACAGCTCGCGCGACCACGCCCCGCCGATCTCGACGACGCGCACCTGCTCCCCGTACGTCTCGTCGAACAGCGCGAGCGCGCCCAGCTCCTTGGCCTGCGGCAGGGTCATCCACCGCACGTCCACCGGCAGGTCGCGGCGCAGCGCGCGGTTGGCCGCCTCCTCGACGTCGCCGCGCACGGCCGTGCCGAGCGCGCCGCGCCACGGGAAGTCGAGCCGCAGGTAGCCGGGGCGGTTGTACGAGCCGGCCTGCAGGGCCGTCGGGCCCAGGACCTCGCGGACCGCGGCGTGCAGCACATGGGTGCCCGAGTGGGCCTGACGGGCGCCCACCCGCCACTCGGGGTCCACCGCCGCGCGCACGGCCCCGCCGGGGGCCAGCTCGCCGGCGGTGACCCGCACCTGGTGCACCACCAGACCGGGCAGCGGCCGCTGGACGTCGAGGACGTCGGCCTCCACGGACGTCCCGGACAGCCGGCCCGCGTCGCTGTCCTGGCCGCCGGACTCGGCGTAGAACGGCGTCCGGTCGAGGACGACGGTCACGATGTCACCGGTGCGCGCCACCGGCACCGGGCCCGCCGGGCCGAGCAGGGCGAGGACCCGGGACTCGGTCTCCAGTGCCTCCCAGGCCCGCCAGTCCGTGGGCCCGTGCTCGGTCAGGACGGTCCGCAGCGCCGCCGTGTCGGTGGCACCGGACTTGCGGGCCCGGGCATCGGCGCGGGCCCGCTCGCGCTGGGCGTTCATCAGCGCGGTGAAGCCCTCGCGGTCGACCTCCACGCCCTGTTCGGCCGCCATCTCCAGGGTGAGGTCGATCGGGAACCCGTAGGTGTCGTGCAGCAGGAACGCCTGACGGCCCGGAAGCGACCGGCCGCCCGCCGCCTTGACCTCGGCGACGGCCGTGTCGAGGACGGTGGTGCCCTGCCTGAGGGTGTCGCGGAAGGCGTCCTCCTCGCCGTACGCCCGGTCGGCGATGCGGGCGAACGACTCGGCCACCTCGGGGTAGCTCACGGCCATGAGGTCCCGGGCCACGGGCAGCAGCTCCGGCAGCGCCCGGTCCTGGTGGCCGAGCTGCCGCATGGAGCGGACCGCCCGGCGCAGGATGCGGCGGAGGACGTAGCCGCGGCCCTCGTTGCCGGGGGCGGTGCCGTCCGCGAGGAGCATCAGCGCGGTGCGGACGTGGTCGGCGACGACGCGCAGCCGGACGTCCGCCTCGGCGTCGGCGCCGTAGCGGACGCCCGCCAGTTCGGCGGCGCGGTCGAGGACCGGCCGGGTCTCGTCGGTCTCGTAGAGGTTGTCGACGCCCTGGAGCAGCGTCGCCATGCGCTCCAGGCCCATGCCGGTGTCGATGTTGCGGCGCGGCAGCTCCCCGAGGATCGGGTAGCCGGACTTGCCGGGGCCCTCACCCCGCTCGTACTGCATGAAGACGAGGTTCCAGAACTCCATGTACCGGTCCTCGTCCACCGCGGGACCGCCCTCGGGGCCGAGCGCCGGGCCCCGGTCGTAGTAGAGCTCCGAGCAGGGGCCGCAGGGTCCGGGGACGCCCATGGACCAGAAGTTGTCCTCATCGCCCCTGGCCACGATCCGCTCGTCGGGGAGGCCCGCGACGCGGCGCCAGATCCCCCGGGCGTCGCCGTCCGAGTGGTGCACCGTCACCCAGATGCGCGCGGGGTCCAGACCGTAGCCGCCGTCCGCGACCGGGGCGGTGGACAGCTCCCAGGCGTAGGAGATCGCCTCTTCCTTGAAGTAGTCGCCGAACGAGAAGTTCCCGTTCATCTGGAAGAACGAGCCGTGCCGGGTGGTGCGGCCGACCTCCTCGATGTCGAGCGTGCGCACGCACTTCTGCACGCTCGTCGCCCGCTGCCACGGGGCGGGCGACTCACCGGTCAGATACGGCTTGAAGGGCACCATGCCCGCGTTGACGAACAGCAGCGTCGGGTCGGGAGTGGGGAGAGGGGCGCTGGGGACGACGGTGTGGCCGCGCGCCGCGAAGAAGTCCAGGAATCGGGTACGGATGTCGGCGGTACGCACAGTCGCGCTCACGGGTCCCTTCGCCATACAGGTTTCTTGCCTGATCATCGTAGGTGCAAGTGTTTCGCAGGAGGGGCCGACGTCCCCGGCGCAACCCCGACGAAGGTCAGGGGCCGGGCCGTGACCTTCGGGCCGGGTGCCCGGCGGTGGCGCTGTCTAACGTCCGGTGGCATGGAACACGCGACAGACAACCACCGCGGCGCCCTCCGACGGGCGACCGCCGCCGTCACCGTCCTGGCAGTGGCGGCCGGAGTGCTCGCCTGGGCCGCGCCCGACGGACCGGGGCGGACGGGCAGGACGGAGGTCACCGGCGGCCCGTCCGCCTCCCTCTACCGGTCGGTCGCCGGCGCGGCGGCGGACGCGCCCGGCGCCGTGGGCTCGCTGCTCGCCCTCGCCACCGAGGGGACCCTGGTCGTCCTGGGACTGCTGCTGCTGTGGACGGGCTGGACCGCCCTGCGCCGCCGCGACGTCCCGGCGCTCGCCGGAGTGCTGCTCGCCGGCGCCGCGACGGTCACCGCCTACGCGGTCAGCGAACTGCTCAAGACGGCCGTCGACGAGGAGCGGCCCTGCCGCGCCCTGGACGGCGTCACCACCGTCGACCCCTGCCCGCCGCCCGGCGACTGGTCCTTCCCCAGCAACCACTCCACCCTCGCCGCCGCCCTCGCGGTGGGACTGGCCGTGACCCGGCCCCGGCTCGCGGCCGCGGTGCTGCCCCTGGGCGCCCTCGCCGCCCTGCTGCGGGTGGCCGTCGGCGCGCACTATCCGCACGACGTGCTGGCCGGGTGCGTCCTGGGGGCCGCCGTCGCCGCCGCGGCCCACCTCGTCCTGCTGCCCCTCGCCGTCAGGCTGCTCTCACGGTTCTCACCGTTCTCACAGCTCTCACGGTCGGGGCTCGGCGATCATGCCCGCCTCGTGGGCGACGACCGCGGCCGCGGCCCGGTTGTCCACCCCCAGCCGGGCCAGGATCGAGCTCACATGCGCCTTGACGGTGCCTTCCACCACGTGCAGCCGGCGCGCGATCTGCCCGTTGGACAACCCGGCGCCCAGGTGGACGAGCACGTCCCGTTCCCGGGCGGTCAGGGCGGCCACCCGTTCCCGGGCGGCGGCGCGCCGGCCGGCCGCGGTCCCGGCGCCGGTGGCGGCGAGATGGGCGACCACCCGGGCGGCCACCTTCGGTGACAGATAGGCGGCGCCCCCGGCCACCGCGCGCACCCCCGCGATCAACTCCTCGGGCGCGCCGGACTTGACCAGGAAACCGGCGGCGCCGCCGGCCAGCGCCCGGAGGATGTAGTCGTCCTCACCGAACGTCGTCAGCATCACGACCCCGGTGCGCGGCACGGCCTCACGGATCAGCGCCGCCGCCTCGATACCGCCCGTGCCCGGCATCCGGATGTCGAGCACGGCCACGTCGGGGCGGTGCCGGCGCACCAGTTCCACGGCCTCGTGCCCGTCCGCCGCCTCCGCGACGACGTCGAGCTCCGGATCGGTGGAGAGCACGGCCCGTACCCCGTGGCGGACCATCGGCTCGTCGTCGGCTATCAGGACCCGGATCACCGCGCGCTCACCCCCGGAGCACGGCGAAGGCGGTCAGCCGGCCGTCCCGGAAGCAGAGTTGGTACGCGTCGCCCGAACTGTCCACGAAGCGGTCGGCTGTCACCGCGTAGTACTCGCACTCGACCCCCGGTCCCCTGGGCTCCGCCGCCCGTGGCCGGTAGGGCAGCTGACGCTTCGGCAGCAGCGCCGCCACATCCGTCCGATTCTGCCCCAGGCGCAGCCTCGCGTAGGCGCCGGGGTCGAGCACCGCGTCCTCGACCGTCAGCGAGCTCCACACCATCAGGGCGCCGCTGAGCACGGCCAGCGCCAGCACGGGCACGGCGACGGCGGCCGCCAGGGTGCGGCCCGCCCGGCGGCGGGCCCGCCGGTGCTCGGGCGGCATGGGGTCCGCCGGCGGACGGACGACGGACGCCGCGGGCCGCGGCGCCGGCACGTGCGGGAGCCGGGCGGTGACGAGGAAGCCGCCCTCGTACGGACCGTGCCGGAGCGAACCACCCGTCAGCCGGACCCGCTCGTCCAGCCCGATGAGCCCCCGGCCCCCGGCCGCGAGCCCGCCCGTCGCGGACGGCGGGGCCGTGTTGCGCACCGACACCACCGTCTCCCCGGCCGAGTGCGCGACCCGTACCTCCGCCGCGGCGCCGGGCGCGTGCTTGACGACGTTGGTCAGCGCCTCCTGGACGACCCGGTGGGCTGCCCGCTCGACCGGCCCGGGCACCTCGTGCCCCTGCCCCTCGACGTGCAGGGCCACCGCGAGACCCGAGGCCGCCGCGTTCTCCACCAGCCGCCCGACGCCGTGGTCCGCGGGACCCGTCGGGGCCCAGTCCGCGTCCTCCCGCAGGATCCCGATGACCTCGCCCAGCCGCTCCACCGCCGCGGCCGCCCGGGCCCGTACATCCTCGGCGGCCGCCCGGTGCCCCTCCGCGAGGCCCGGCGCCAGCTTCAGCGCCCCCGCCGACAGGGCGACCAGGCTCAGGTCGTGCCCGAGCGCGTCGTGCATGTCCTGGGCGATACGGGCCCGTTCCCGCAGCCGGGCCTGCTCGGCGACCAGCCGCTGCTCGCGCGCCAGTTGAGCCGCCCGGGACCAGCCCGCCCGGATCAGCTCCTGGTACTGGCGCCACACCCGGCCCGCGAACCAGGGGAGCAGCGCCACGCCCACCACCAGCGCGACGAAGGGCGTCCCGAGCGGGAACAGCGCCGGCACGGCGAGCACCGCACCGGCGCCCGCCGAGACCAGCGCGCCCATGGCCACCGCCATCGGCCACGTCCGCCCCGAACGGTGCCCGGCCAGAAAGGCGGCGGCCACCCCCGGCAGCGCCCACCACAGGCTGCTGACGCCCAGCCCGGCCGCCAGCGCGGCGACCGGCGCGAGCAACGTCGCGGGGTCGCGGCGGAGCGGCGGTATGTCTGTCGTTGTCGTTCCGTACACCGGACGCACGGTATGCGCCCGCCGCGGGGTCCGGAACTGCCGAAAGTCAGGGGTGGGCGGGTGCCGGGCGGGGCGGGCCCTCGACGAGGCCGGCCGCCCGTACGGCGGCGCCCCGCGGAAGTGCCGCCCGGCGCCGCCGCGTTGTCACGTCAGGGGCGACGGGCATCCGGAGCAGCGGCCTCCAGATCGGCGATCCCGCCCGACATGATCGTCCGCACGTGCTCGGTGATGTGCTCCGCGGGCCAGTCCCACCAGGCCACCGCCAGCAGCCGGGCGACGTCCTCGTCGCTGTAGCGGGTGCGGATGAGCCGGGCGGGGTTGCCACCGACGATGCCGTAGTCCGGCACGTCCGCCGTGACCACGGCGCCGGAGGCGACGATCGCGCCGTGCCCGATCCGTACACCGGGCATCACCGTCGCTCCGTGGCCGAACCAGACGTCGTTGCCGACGACCGTGTCGCCCCGGTTCGGCAGCCCCGTGAGCAGGTCGAAGTGCTCGGACCACGAGCCGCCCATGCTGGGGAAGGGGAAGGTCGAGGGGCCGTCCATGCGGTGGTTGGCGCCGTTCATGATGAACCGCGTCCCCGTGCCCAGCGCGCAGAACTTGCCGATGACCAGCTTCTCCGGCCCGTAGTGGTAGAGGACGTTGCGCGTCTCGAACGCCGTCGGGTCGTCCGGGTCGTCGTAGTAGGAGTACTCCCCGACGTCGATCAGCGGGGACTTCACCAGTGGCTTGAGCAGCACCACCCGCGGATGTTCGGGCATGGGGTGGAGGACGGTCGGGTCGGCGGGCACAGCAGGGTTGGGCATGGCGCGTGATTCCTCAGGGTGGCGTGTCCGGTCTGTCCTCATGATCACAGAAATACTCCGGGCGGGAGATCGATTTTCGGCCAGGGCGACGAGGGCCCGGCCGGACCGCACCTCCCGTCGCGTCCCGCCTCCTGACAACCGGCCGTCGCGCTGGCACGCTGCCGTTGCACGGATCGAACAGGCTTGCATCGCAGAGGAGTTGGCATGTCACACAGACTCGTGGGCGCTTCCCTGGCCGCCGCGCTCGGGCTCCTGACGGGCCTCCAGGCAGGCCCTGCCGCCGCCCCGCCCGCCGGGACACCCGCGACGGGAACGGGGTGCGGGACCGGCGTCGGCAGGGTCGTGCTGGACACGACGTACAACCCCGCCACGGGACGGTACGAGCTGAACGACAGCCGGCGCGGCAACCACCGGACGTACGACCTGGCGGGGGCCACCGGCGGGACGGGCACCCTGGTCACCGACGACGACAACGACTGGTGCGACGCCTCCGGGAGGGGGGCGGACGCCGTGGCGGCGCACTACCTCCACGCGGTGACCTGGGACTACTTCGCCGAGGTGCACGGCCGCAAGGGGTTACGGGGGGACGGCAGGGGCGGCTGCAGCCGGGTGCACCACGGGCGTGACCACCAGAACGTCTTCTTCGCCGACGGCTGCCTCACCTACGGCGACCGGAGCGACTGGCGGCACCCCCTCACCAGGATCGACATCGCCGCCCACGAATGGGCCCACGTCGTCACCGAGGCCACCGCGAACCTCCGGTACTCGGGGGAGTCCGGCGGGCTGAACGAGGCGACGAGCGACATCTTCGCGGCGGCGGTGGAGTTCCGCGCCAAGAACCCCGCGGATCCGGGCGACTACCTTGTCGACGAGTCGCTGAGCGGCGTCGACGACGGCGTCCCCCTGCGGTACATGGACCGGCCGTCCCGGGACGGCCGGTCGAAGGACTACTGGTACCCCGGGATCGGCGGGACCGACGTCCACTACTCCTCCGGGCCGGCCAACCACTTCTTCTACCTGCTCTCCGAGGGCAGCGGGAAGAAGGTCGTCAACGGGGTGACGTACGACAGCCCGACCTACGACGGCAAGCCCGTCACCGGCATCGGACGGTCCGCCGCCGAGCGCGTCTGGTACCGGGCGCTCACCCAGCGGATGTCGACGAACACCGACTACAAGGGCGCCCGCGGGGCGACGCTGACGGCGGCGGCCGAACTGTACGGACAGGGCAGCGCCGAACACCGCGCGGTCGACGCGGCCTGGGCCGCCGTCAATGTCACATGACGCCGCGCCCGGAGCGGCAGCGGCTACCCCTCCCCGGCCGCCTCCTCCAGCGTTTGCACATCGATCTTCGTCATGCCCAGCATGGCCTGCATGACCCGGTCCGCCCTGGCCGGATCCGGATCGCTCAGCAGATCGGTCAGCCGGCGGGGAATGATCTGCCAGGAGACGCCGTAGCGGTCCTTGAGCCAGCCGCACGGACCCTCCTGCCCGCCGGCCGACAGCTTCGTCCACAACTCGTCGACCTCCTCCTGCGACGTGCAGTCGACATAGAGGGACATCGCCTCGTTGAACGTGAACTGAGGACCGCCGTTGAGGGCGATGAACTGCTGCCCGGCGAGCTCGAAGGTCACGGTCATCACCGTGCCCGCCTCGCCCGGCCCCGCCTCGCCGTACCGCTGGACGTGCACGACGCGGGAGTCCTCGAAGAGGGAGGTGTAGTGGCCGGCCGCTTCCTCGGCCTGGTCGTCGAACCACAGAAACGGCGTGATCTTCTGCATGACAGCGCTCTCCTGACCGCTCCGGAAACAGCATGTTCTCCGGGCACATCGGACATGCCCGGCGCTACTCTGCCGTGCGCCCGGAGCACCCACAACGTGTGCGTCACCCGAACGGCCGCGCGGCGGCCGGAGCCCGCGCACCAGGTCACCGGCCACCGGCTCACACGGCGTCAGGGCACCTGCCGCAGGGCGTTGGTGGCACAGTGCACCTCACCGCCGCCCAGGTGGGCCCACGAGAAGTCCTCCACCCAGTGCGTCCGTACACCCTTGGCGGCGAGCCGCCGTTCGGCCTCGTCCCGGAACAGGTCGCGCCCGCCCACCCGCGGACCGTGCGGCGCCGGAGGGGCGAAGTCCCGTGCGGTGAGGGACAGTCCGTTGGCGAGGGCGGGGGAGAGGGCCATGTGCCGCCGCTTGCCGTTGCCCGCGTCCTCCTTGACGTACAGCACGGGCAGCCCCACCAGTTCGTCCTTCCGCAGGCCGGTCGCGCGCAGCAGCACCGCCAGCTGCCCGTCGATCCGGCGCGCGGCCTCCTCGTTCTCGCCGGTGGTCCGCTCGTGCCGCAGCACCTGGTCGACCGTCGGCTTCAGCGCGGCGTCCGTGTCCGCGAACAGCCGCTGCCCGCCCTGCCCGGAACGCTGCGCCCGCCGCATCAGGTCCATCGCCAGCCGCGGGTCGGAGAAGGCGAGCGTCCAGCCGCGCGCGGTGTCCGCCCGTACGACGTGGACGGTCTCGTCGACATGGCCGACCAGCAGCCACGAGGTGTCGAGGGCCAGCGGCTCCTGCCGCCCCTGGGAGCGCAGCAACGTGACGAAGGACGGGTCCGGGCGGCGCTCGGGGGCGCTGCCGTAGAGGATCCGGCCCTGGGGCCGGCCGGGGTACGGGGGCAGCTTCTCGATGTTGCCGGTGAAGTTGAGCAGCTCGTCCACGTTCTTGTCGCGCCGGGTCGTGTACTGCTGGACGACCCCGACGCCGGGACCGCGCAGGTCGCGGTAGAGCAGCCGGCCGGCCCGGCGGAGGCTCGCGGCGCGGCCGTCGGCGGACGTCCAGTAGTTCGGGGAGCGCAGCAGGATCCGCATGGTCCGGGTGCCCTCGGGGGTCCGCTTGGTCACATAGCCCGGCTCGGCGATGTCCTGCCGCCACACGTCCCGCCACCACTGCGCCGTCCCCGGCTGGAAGCGCAGCTCGCGGTCGGGCAGACCGGAGGCCCGGGTGGCGGCGCGCAGCGATCCGGCGAATTCCTTCCACCCGCCCGGCTTCCGGTGGGATACCGGCACCTCCACGGGCTGCCCCTCGCCGGGGCCGGGCGCGGCGGCGAAGACGTGCCGCGCCCGCTGGAGGTCGTGCTGGAGGAGGACGGGCGCGACCCGCAGCCGCACGGACGCGGTCCGGGTGGTGCCCCCGTCGGTCAGGGCCAGGGTGACGTCGATGCGGCCGTCCCAGCGTGCGGCGTCCCGGACGACGTCACGGCCCTCCACGGCGAGCCGGACCCCCTTCCGCAGCTCCCCGGCCCCGAGCCGGCCGCCGGTGCCCAGCGAGACGTACCGTCCGCCGCGCTCCACGAAGATCCGGGCGTAGCGGCCCTGCGCGGCCGGTACGGAGACCCGGCCGCCGGTCCGCGCGCCGACGGCGGTCGGCGGCACCCGCAGCGGGGTGAGGTCCTGGAGGTCGGCCGCGCCGTTGACGACCTCGTCGGCCGCGTCGTTGCAGGCGGCCAGGCGCTCGTCCACGGCCACGTCCAGCCGGTCGAGGTCGCCGGGCCGCAGGGTGCAGCGCCGGGTGTCGTCGTCCAGGTTCGGGAGCACGGTGGTGCCCTGCGGCGCCAGCAGCCGGGGCCGCGCGGCAGGGGAGGAGGGGGCGGCCTGGGCGGCGGCGGGCAGCAGGGCGGCGAGGACGGCCGCGCAGGCCAGCGTCGAGACGAGGGACACCCTCGTGGTCGGTGGATGTGTCATGGGCGACACTCTTCCGCCGGGCCGCCGACGGGACATCGTCCACCGGAGTGAGGGGCCGCTGAATCCTTCGGCGCAGTGTGGAGAGAGCTCGTCCTCTTCCGGGTGGAGCCGGGAATTCTTCGGTTCGGAGGCTTTGAGTCCGGAAATGTGGCAGTACGTAGTCAAATTTTTGAGGGCTGCCGGTCATGACCTGCGATCTTGCATTTTGCGGATCACTTAGCGTGAGTTTCTGAAAAAGTCAATTCTCTGTAAACTCTTGACGGCATCCTGGCGCGCCTCACACCATTCCCGCATGGACTCGTCAGACAACCGGGAGATCGCCGCGGCGCACACGCGTCGGCACGGCGGCTTCTCCTGCCATCGCCCCGCGGGGCGGCAGCGGCCCTTAGGCCGTTGAGGCACTGACAGTCGGCGGGAGGAGTCCACCCCCTCGTGTATGTCCCGGACTCCACTCCCATCCCGCTCACACCTTCTGAACCCCAGGACCCGGCGTCGCCAGCCGGAGCCCGGCGGTGACCCCTGCCGGGGCGCCGTCCGGTCCTGCCCCCCATCAACGAAGGCGAAGACATACATGAGCGACCGCACTCTCACTGCGGCCGACACGCCCACCGGTGTGTCCGCCCCGGTCACGACGTCCGCGCACGTGGACGCCGGTGACGCGGGCTACAGCAAGGACCTCAAGTCCCGCCACATCAACATGATCGCGATCGGCGGGGCCATCGGCACCGGCCTCTTCCTCGGCGCGGGCGGCCGCCTCGCGAACGCGGGACCCTCCCTCTTCATCGCCTACGCGATCTGCGGCGTCTTCGCCTTCTTCGTCGTCCGCGCCCTCGGTGAGCTCGTCCTCTACCGCCCGTCCTCCGGCGCGTTCGTCTCGTACGCCCGCGAGTTCATGGGGGAGAAGGGCGCCTTCGCCGCCGGCTGGCTCTACTTCCTCAACTGGGCCACCACCGGCATCGCCGACATCACGGCCGTCGCCACCTACACCCATTACTGGGGCATGTTCAGCGACATCCCCCAGTGGATCCTGGCGCTGATCGCGCTCGCGGTCGTGCTCACCGTGAACCTCATCTCCGTGAAGTACTTCGGCGAGATGGAGTTCTGGTTCGCGATCATCAAGGTCGGCGCCCTCGTCGCCTTCATGGCGATCGGCATCTTCCTGCTGGCCGGCCAGCACGACGTCGGCGGCCAGGCCCCGGGCCTGGACAACATGCTCGGCCACGGCGGCCTCTTCCCGTCCGGTCTGATGCCGATGCTGCTCGTCATCCAGGGCGTCGTCTTCGCCTACGCCTCGGTCGAGCTGTGCGGTGTGGCCGCGGGCGAGACCAAGAACCCCGAGCAGATCATGCCCAAGGCGATCAACTCGATCATGTGGCGCGTGGGCCTCTTCTACGTCGGCTCGGTCGTGCTCCTCACGCTCCTGCTGCCGTACAACGCCTTCACCGGCGGCGAGAGCCCCTTCGTCACCGTGCTGTCCAAGATCGGTGTCCCGTACGCGGCCGGTGTGATGAACCTCGTGGTCCTCACCGCGGCGCTCTCCAGCCTCAACTCCGGCCTCTACTCCACCGGCCGCATCCTGCGCTCGATGGCCATGTCGGGCTCCGCGCCGAAGTTCACCGGCCGGATGAACAAGGGCCAGGTCCCCTACGGCGGCATCCTGCTCACCGCGTTCTTCTGTGTGCTGGGCGTCGGGCTGAACTTCGTCGTCCCGGAGAACGCCTTCGAGATCGTGCTGAACTTCGCCGCGATCGGCATCATCGGCACCTGGGGCATGATCATGCTCTGCTCGCTGCTCTTCTGGCGCCGCGCCAAGGCGGGCCTGGTCTCCCGTCCGGCCTACCGGCTGCCCTGGGCGCCGTACACCCAGATCGTCACGCTGGTCTTCCTGGCCGGTGTCCTGGGTCTGATGGCGGCCGACGAGGGCGCCAGCCGTGACACCATCCTCTGCCTGCCGCTGATCGCGGCGGCCCTGGTCGGCGGCTGGTACCTCGTCCGCGGCCGGGTCGCGCGCACCCAGCGCGAGGCCGAGCTGCGCGAGGCGGGAACGCCCCGGTCGTAACGGCTGGCCACTTCGCGGAATCCGGGCCGCGTCCCCCTGTGAGGGGGGCGCGGCCCGGCCGCGTTCCGGGGCGCCCGCTCTCCGCGGGGAAGTCGCCTGCGAGGCGTCATCGCGGGATTGACATGCGCATCCGGTGTGGCTGTAATGATCATGTGCCACGTGGCGCCGGCCGGAGAGCAGTGGGCAGGCCGGCAGCCGGGCGAGCACCCGATGTGTTGCAAGGGGCCGAACCATGGGTTCACTTTCCGCACCCCGCAGCTGACGCCGGCGCGTTTCGCGCGGCGTCCTCCGTCTCCCTCCGTGGCGTCCCGTGCCACCGAGTGACATCGGCCCTTTCTCTCTCCTCCGGTCGAAGGATCCCGTGCGATCCGCGCGCCGTCGCGCCTCATCGCCATCCGGTACGCGCCGCGCTCCGTCGCGATGCGTCACGCCTGATTCCCGGAGATCCGACACCTCATGTCCTTTTCGTTCAACCAGTCCGTCATCGACGAGTTCCGCTCCGCCGGAGGGCAGGTGGGAGGCCCCTTCGAGGGCGGTGACCTCCTCCTGCTGACCACCACCGGCGCCCGGTCGGGGGCCGAGCACACCACCCCGCTCGGCTATGTGCGCCACGACGGGCTGCTGCTCGTCGTCGCGTCCGACATGGGCGCGCCCCGGCACCCCGCCTGGTACCACAATCTGCTCGCCCATCCCGTGGTGGGCGTGGAGATCGGCACCGAGACCTTCGAGGCCGTCGCCGTCCCCGCCGAGGGCGCGCGGCGCGACGAACTGTTCGCGCACGTCGTCCGGGCGGTCCCCGGGTACGGCGACTACCAGACCGGGACCGACCGGGTCCTGCCGGTCGTGGTGCTGGAGCGGACCGGTCACACGGCGCAGGACGGGCCGCCCGTGGTCCGCACCCTCGCCGACAAGCTCCTGGAGGTCCACACCTGGCTGCGCGCCCAGCTCCGGCACGTGCGCCAGGAGGCCGACGCCCACCTCGCCGCCCGGGAGGCCCACCGGGGCCCCGGCGAACCCCCGGCCCCGGGGCTGGGGCTCCGGATCCGGCAGCACTGCCTGGCCTTCTGCCAGTCCCTGGAGTTCCACCACACCTCCGAGGACGCCCACCTCTTCCCTTCCCTGGCGGAGCACCACCCGGAACTGCGCGAGGCACTGGACCGGCTCCGCGCCGAGCACCGCACGGTCGCGCGCCTCCAGGGCGAGCTGGCCGCTCTGCTGAGGGACATCGCCACGGCCGATCCCCGGCGGTTCCTCGACGAGCTCGACCGGATGACGGAAGAGCTGACCGCGCACCTGGACCGCGAGGAGGAGTCGCTGCTTCCCGCACTGGCGGCGATCCCCTTCCCGCCCGGGCCGCCCACCGGCTGATCCGACCCTCTGTGGCGGTCCGCGATCCGTAGCGCATGGTCACTGTGCGCCGAGGTTGCGGGCCGCCGCTTGTGAGCCCGGGCATAGGGCGTGGATCACTTACGGCGTTGTTTAGTGATGTGTGGCCGGGGGGTGCGGGGAATGGGCGGGGGTGGTTGTGGTGGTGAACGGCCTTGGGTAGTAGGTCACATGATTGCCAGGGGTTTTCGGGGCCGCTAACAATTACTGGGTCGCAGGGCGCCGTGATCGGAACGGCGCTTCTTTCGTGCCGGTTCCGGTGCGATGCGGCTTTCCC
>NZ_JABETO010000058.1 GCF_013055795.1 Streptomyces sp. I05A-00742 | reverse complement strand
CAGCCGCACCTCCGGCAGCGGTTCCTCCAGCACCGGCTCCCGCAGCCCCCGCCGCACCACCGGCACCCGCGGCCCCTGCCCCACCGGCGCCCGCGCCGGCACCGCCCGCCGCAGTGCCGCCTCCCGGCTCACCGGGCGCACCTGCCGCACCGGGCACGCCCGCTCAGCCCCCGGGTGCCCCGGCGAACCCGCCGGCCCCTGCGCTTCCGGCCCCCGCGCCGCCCGGCGCCCGGCAACCAGCCCCTCCGGCGGCCCCGATCGCCGTACCGCCGGCACCACCGGCACCGCCTTCCCGCTCCACACCGGCCTCACCGGCGCCGCCCGCCCCGGCAGCATCCTCACCCCCGGCGAGCCACATCCCGGCCCCGAAGCCGCCGGGGGGTCGTCAGGTGGTCCACTACCGCCCCTACCGGAACACCGCCGCGGGCGACGGGAAGGACCTCGCCCGCCACACCTCCGTGATCACCTTCACCCTGATGCTCACCACCCCTGCCGTGCTCACCGCTGCCCTGCTGCGGCCGAGGTCCGGCACCGGCGGACGACGGGGCCGCTGAGGCGAGGGGGTTACGGAGGGGCGCCCTCCTCCGTAACCCCGTCCCCGTCCGTCCCCGTCCCCGTCCCCGTCCCCGTCCTCGCCCTCATCCCCTTCCTCGACAAGGGCGGGACCACCCCTCCGCACTCCGTCCCAAGCCGTGTCCCCCAGATGCAGCGGCCCGACGAGCACCGCTCCGGCGGCCAGCACCACTGCCACCGGAAGGACGGTTCCCACCAGCCGCCGCAGGCGCGGAGGCGGAGGAACGGGCCTCACGACTCCATCGACGTCATCCGCATTTCTCCTCACACGGAAACTTGCCCGCTCCGGACCCCGGCGTTCCCGAGCACACAAAAGGGAAATGCCCCGGCCGTCCATATTGACAACCGGGGCATTTCCCTAGGTATATTGGCTAATTCTATGCCGCGTCACCATCAGCGCATAGAGCAGCTTTGTAAGGCCATGATATCGGGGCGGGAGTCACCTTGTCAAACGCGTCGGCCCAAGAATTGCGTCATGAACAGCAATTCATCGACAACCTTCACACACGTCTCACCGAACTCCGCGCGCAGGCGGAAGCCGGGGTGAGTGCCGCGCTCGCCTCGGGCGGCGGCACCTTCCAGGCCCGGCTGGAGCGCGATGTGCTGGTGGCCGAGCGGTCCGGGCTGCTCGCCGCGTTCAACGCCGGGGAGAACGGGCTCTGTTTCGGACGGCTGGCATTCCGCGACGGCCGCGACCACCACATCGGCCGCATCGGCATCCGGCGGGACGACGCCGACCGGACGCCGCTGGTCGTCGACTGGCGGGCGGACGTGGCCCGTCCGTTCTACCTGGCGACCGGGCACACGCCTATGGGCCTGCGCCGCAGGCGCCACATCAGCACTGAGGGCCACCGCGTCACCGCCCTGCACGACGAAATCCTCGACCTCACCGACCCGGAGCGCACCGGCCTGGAGGGCAGCGACGCCGACGCCGTCCTGCTCGCCTCGCTGGACGCCGCGCGCACCGGACGGATGCACGACATCGTGCAGACCATCCAGGCCGAGCAGGACCGGATCATCCGCGCCCCGCACCGCGGCGTCCTCGTCGTCGAGGGCGGTCCCGGCACCGGGAAGACGGTGGTCGCCCTGCACCGCGCCGCCTACCTGCTGTACGCGCACCGCGAGCAACTCGCCCGCCGCGCCGTCCTGATCGTCGGGCCCAACCCGGCGTTCCTCGGCTACATCGGCGAGGTACTGCCCTCCCTCGGCGAGACCGGCGTCCTGCTCGCCACGCCCGGCGAGCTCTTCCCCGGCGTGACCGCGACCGGCACCGACACCCCGCGGGCGGCCCGGGTCAAGGGCTCCGCGGTGATGGCGGACGCGCTGGCCGCGTACGTCCGGGACCGGCAGACGCTGCCGGACGCGGAACTGGTGATCCCGCACGACGACGGCGACCTGGTGCTGGACGCGGTCATCGCCCGGGCGGCCCGCGACCGGGCGCGCGCGACCCGGCTGCCGCACAACCTCGCCCGCCCGCACTTCGCGTTCGCCGTGATCGACGCACTCACCGCGCAGCTCGTCGAGCGGATCGGCGCCGACCCGCTCGGCGGGCCGAATCTCCTCGGCCCCGACGACGCCGCCCAGCTGGGCAAGGCGGTGGCAGCCAGCCGCGAAGTACGGTCTGCCATCGACGAGTTGTGGCCCTTGCTCAACGCGCAGCAGCTGGTCGCAGGCTTCCTGGCGGACCCGGTCCACCTGCCCGGGCCCGACGCCGACGCCGTCCGCAGGGACGGCGGCCCGTGGACCCCCGCCGACGTGCCGCTGCTGGACGAGGCCGCCGAACTGCTCGGCGAGGACGACTCGGCCGCCCGCGCCGCGGCCGAGGCCGCGCGGCAGGAACGGATCGCCTACGCGCAGGGCGTGCTCGACATGTCGTACGGCTCCCGCACCCAGGAGTTCGAGGACCTGGCGGACGACGACTCGGAGGTGCTGGCCGCCCACGACGTCGTCGACGCCGAGCGGCTCGCGGAGCGCCAGGAGGAGGCCGACCACCGCAGCGCGGCCGAACGGGCCGCCGCCGACCGCACCTGGGCCTTCGGCCACGTCATCGTGGACGAGGCACAGGAGTTGTCCGCGATGATGTGGCGGCTGCTGATGCGTCGCTGCCCGACCCGGTCCATGACCCTGGTCGGCGATCCGGCACAGACGGCCGAACCCGGCGGCTGCGGCTCGTGGGCGGCGGCCCTCGCGCCGTACGTCGGCGACCGCTGGGAGCACATCCGGCTGGACGTCAACTACCGCACCCCCGCCGAGATCATGGAGGTGGCGGCGGAGGTGGTCCGTGCCTCCGGCGACCCCGGTTTCCACCCTCCCCGCTCCATCCGCTCCACGGGCGCACGCCCCTGGACACTGCGGACGGACGACGTCCCGCGCGCGATCGCCGGAGCCGTCGCCGAGGCCCTCGCCGGGCAGGAGGACGGCCGGACCGCGGTCATCGCACCGCGCGCCCTGCACGGTGCGCTCCTCGCCGCCCTGCCGGACGCCTCCTCCGGGGCCGCCCCCGATCTGACCCGGCCCGTGGTCCTGCTCGACCCCCGACAGGCCAAGGGGCTGGAGTTCGACACGGTGATCGTGGCGGAGCCGGGCCAACTGGGGACGAGCGACCTGTACGTGGCCCTGACACGGGCCACGCAACGGCTCGGGGTCGTGCACTCGGAGGCACTGCCGGCGGGCCTGGAACCGGCCCCGGGGGGAGTGCCGACAGCGGCCTGAGCGCCCCTACCGGCGCTCCGGGGCGCCCCTACCGCCGCTCGTACCGAGCCGGAAGGGGCGCCCCTACCGGCCGACCCCGCCGAGCGCCTCGTGCAGCGCGTTGGTGTCCGCGATCGGATCCCTCATCAACATGCTGTCGGCGCATGGCACTTGGCCCGGAGCGAAGCCTCTCAACCGTGCAGGAGCAGGGCCGACGGGCCCTCGCCCTGCTCGACGCAGGCGAGCTCGATGCCGTTGACGGTGGTGCGCTTGGTTGCCACGAACTACCCCCAAGGGCGCCCTCCATCCGGACGAACCCTCAACTCCCCCGCTTCGCCGCCAGCCTCCACAGCAACCGCACGTACGGACTCCACCGCGCCGGGCGCGCGACCGTGCCCGTGCAGGCCCGCTCGGCCCGGTCGAGGGCATCCTCCAGGCAGGCGTCGTGGAACGGCCCCCAGGCCAGGGGCCAGGTGAGCCGGGCCGGACCGCGGGCATGCATGGCGAGGGTGTGGCGCAGCACCGTCCGCCGGCCGTCCACGGGGAGGACAGTGAACTCGTGGAAGCCGTGAAAACCCCGCGGCGCGCGGAAGGTGAAGCGGACCCAGACGCCGGGGACGTACGCGCTCACCGTGTAGCGGACGGGACCGTGCCCGCCGGTCGCCCCGACGGCCAGGGGCCGGTCGAGGACCATAGGCGGCCAGTGCGACTCGGGCCACAGCCGGTCGTCGTCCCCCGCCAGCGAGTCGAGCAGCGCTCCGACGTCCTCCGGCCCGGCGTTCAGCAGGCGTTCGTGCACGTTGACGACATCCATGGTCCGACCTCCCGTGGCGCGTTATAGAGAAATCTCTCTAATTCATTATGGAGAGTACTCTCCACTACATGCCACGCCCAACCCGCTTCACAGCGGACCAGCTCCTCGACGCCGCGGTGCGCCTGGCCGTCGCGCACGGTCCGGCCGGGGTGACGATGTCCGCCGTCGCCAAGGAAACGGGCGCACCGAGCGGCTCGGTCTACCACCGCTTCCCCAACCGCACCGCACTGCTCGCGGAGGTGTGGCTGCGGACCGTCGAACGCTTCCAGGACGGCTACTTCGCCGCCCTCACCGGCGCCGACGGGCCGCGCCCGGCGGCCCGTCGCGCCGCCCGCCACGTCGTCGCCTGGAGCCGGGCCCACCCCGAGGAGGCCGCCCTCCTGCTGCACGGGCCCGAGGTGTTCGGACGCGCCGAGTGGGCCGAGCACCACACCCACCGCGCGGCCCTCGGCACGGAACGCGTCCACACCGCCGTGGCCTCGATCACCACCGCCCTCGGCACCACCACCCCCCGCGACACCGAACGCGTCTCCCTCGCCCTCATCGACCTCCCCCTCTCCCTCGTCCGCCGCCACCTCCGCGCCGGAGCGCCTCTGCCCGACCACGCGGAGGAACTGGCCGAGCAGTGCGCGGAGGCGCTGTTGAGCTGAGGCAGTGTCGGGCTGGGGCGGGGCGGCAGCGGTGGGCGGTTTACATGGCGGGTGCTTGGCCGTCCACCCCCGTTTCGTCGTTGCGCGCACGCCCGAAAAACGGCGGGCTGCGGAGGAGGGAGCCCGGCGGTGAAGTACGGGTCGCGGGTGGGGCGGCAGCGGTGAGCGGTTTACGTGGCGGGTGCTTGGCCGTCCGCCGGTCTCATCGTTGCGCGCGCCGATAAGCGGCGGGCTGGGCAGGAGCGGGGGGACGGCGGGCGTGGGTTGGCCGGTGCGGGTCTCTGGGTGGCCGGGGTGGTGTGGCCGGTGGGGCGCGAGGTGTTGGCGGTCCGGGGCGCGGACGGAAGTGGTGGATTGGAGCGGCTTTTCGGCGCGACACGCCGTGCTTGGCCGCCCGGATCTACCAATTGCTGCCCCGCTGGTCTGGCAGCCGGACGGTCGGCCCGGCCGCACGCCCCTTCCCCGTGAATGGCCAGGGCGGTGTGGTGGATGATGCGAGTGGGGTTGGTGGGCCGAAGCGCGGGAGGAAGTGGTGGATCGGGGCGGGCATTCGGGCCGACACGCCGTATTGAGCCGCCCGGATCTACCGGTTGCTGTCCCGCTGGCCTGGCAGCCGGACGGTCACCCTGGCTGCACGCCCCTTCCCCGTGAATGGCCGGGATGGTGTGGCGAATGAGGCGAGTGGGGTTGATGAACCCGGGGCCGGACGGAAGTGGTGGATTCGGGCGGGTTTCCGGCGCGACACGCCGTGCTGGGCCGCCCGGATCTACCGGTTGCTGTCCCGCTGGCCTGGCAGCCGGACGGTCACCCTGGCTGCACGCCCCTGCCCCGTGAATGGCCGGGATGGTGTGGCGAATGAGGCGAGTGGGGTTGATGAACCCGGGGCCGGACGGAAGTGGTGGATTCGGGCGGGTTTCCGGCGNATCTACCGGTTGCTGTCCCGCTGGCCTGGCAGCCGGACGGTCACCCTGGCTGCACGCCCCTTCCCCGTGAATGGCCGGGATGGTGTGGCGAATGAGGCGAGTGGGGTTGATGAACCCGGGGCCGGACGGAAGTGGTGGATTCGGGCGGGTTTCCGGCGCGACACGCCGTGTTCGGCCGCCCGGATCCACCACTTCCCGTCCCACCGGCCCGCAAGCCGAACAACCGGCCCCGGGCCGCCCGCCCACCTTCTCCGTAGCCAGCCGCCTTCGGGGCGCACGCAACGACGAAACCGGCAGCCGGCCAAGCACCCGCCACGTAAACCGCCCACCGACCCCGCCCCACCCACAACCCCGCACTCCCCCAACAGCCGGTACAGATGTGTGGCCCCCTCCCCTCCATGGGTAGCGGTGACGACAACCGATCCGAATCCCCCAAGCCCCCGGAAAACTCGAACGACCGAAGGAGCCACCGTGCGGATCCAAGACGCCGTAGTCCTGGTGACCGGTGCCAACCGTGGCATCGGGCGGGCTCTTGTCGCCGGGTTCCTGGAACGTGGGGCGGCCCGTGTGCACGCTGCCGCGCGGGATCCGCGGACGCTGGAGGGGCTGGTCGGGCAGGGGGCCGGGGCCGCGGGGCGGGTCGTGCCGCTCGCTCTGGACATCACGGACCCGGCGGCCGTGGCCGCCGCGGCCGAGGCGGCCTCGGAGGTGAACCTCCTGGTCAACAACGCGGGGCTGCACGCCATGGGCCATGTGCTCGACATGGACCTGGAGTCCGTCGAGGCCGTGATGCGGACGAACTGGCTGGGCACCCTGCGGATGCTGCGCGCCTTCGCGCCCGTCGTGGAGCGCAACGGCGGCGGCGCCATCGTGAACGTCATCAGCGTCGGCGCCTTCGCCGGAACCCCTCAGTTGGGCCCCTACCCCGCGTCGAAGGCCGCGCTGAACATGCTCACCCAGGCCGTCCGGGAGGACCTCGCCCCACGCGGGATCAGCGTGCACGCCGTCTTCCCGGGGCCCGTCGAGACGGACATGCTGCGCTACGCCGTCGAACACCTGCCCGGGATCGGTTCCTACACGGCGGCGACGGCCGACGAGGCGGCAGCGGCGATCCTCGACGGGATCGAGGCCGGCGCCGACGAGATCTTCCCCGACCCGTTCGCCGAGCGGGTCAGGGACGGCCTGCGAACCGACCCCAAGGGCGTCGAACGCCTCCTCATCGACGTCGAGAAATCGCCCCCGCGCGACTGAACGTCCCACCGCCACGCCCACCGCCACCGGTCCACCACCACCGGCCCACCACCCCGGGACCCGTACGACGCGCGCGCGTCCCACATGCGACGCGGTCGCACCCGGGGGATCATCGGTCCCATGGAGCACACCCTCCGGCTCGCCCAGCAGGCCGACGCCGACGCACTGCTCTCGCGCAGCCCGCTGGCCGCCCTGACCGGGATGCTGCTCGACCAGCAGGTCCCCATGGAGTGGGCGTTCACCGGCCCGTACACCATCGCCCAGCGGCTCGGCCGGGACGACCTCGACGCCCACGAGATCGCCGCGTACGACCCGGAGGAGTTCGCGGCCCTCTGCGCCGCCAAACCCGCCGTCCACCGCTACCCGGCCGCCATGGCCAAACGGGTACAGGAGCTCTGCCGCCACCTCACCGAGCACTACGACGGCGACGCCGCGGCGGTCTGGCAGGACGTCCCCACCGGCCAGGAACTCCTGCGACGCCTGAACGACCTGCCGGGGTTCGGCCGGCAGAAGGCCCAGATCTTCCTGGCCCTGCTGGGCAAGCGGCTCGGCGTACGCCCCGAGGGCTGGCGCGAGGCCGCGGGCCCGTACGGCGAGGAGGGCAGTCACCGCTCGGTGGCGGACATCACCGGCCCCGACTCCCTGCACCAGGTCCGTGCCTACAAGCAGGAGGCGAAGCGGGCGGCCAAGCTCAAAAAGAGCTGACCCCCGTAAGCGTCCGTCAGCGTCGCCGCCGGCGGGTGGTCCCGAAGACGGACCGGGTGATCTCGCGGCCGAGCTGGGTGCCCACGGAGCGCGCCAGGGACTTGAACATCCCGCTGCCCATGACCTGTTCGACCAGCGAGGGTTCTGGCTCGGGCTCCCGCTCCCGCCCCTTCCGCTCCGACGGCACCCCCGCCTCCGCCTCCGTCTCCGCCCCCGCCAGCTTCTCGTACGCCGACTCACGATCCACAGCCTGTGCATAACGCCCGTACAGCTCCGACCCCCGCACCGCCGACTCCAGCGCCGCCGCCTCGACCGGCCCCATCAGCGACTGCGGTGCCCGCAGCCGGGTCGCCGCGACGGGCGTCGGGGCGCCCTGCTCGCCGAGCACGGTGACCACGGCCTCGCCGGTGCCCAGCCCGGTCAGCACCTCCTCCAGGTCGTACGGGGAGGTGGGGAACGTCCGTACGGTCGCCCGGAGCGCCTTCGCGTCGTCCGGCGTGAAGGCCCGCAGCGCGTGCTGCACCCGGTTGCCGAGCTGCCCGAGGACGTCGGACGGCACGTCGGTCGGCGACTGGGTGACGAAGAAGACGCCGACGCCCTTGGAGCGGATGAGCCGGACCGTCTGCGCGACCGAGTCCAGGAACGCCTTCGAGGCGCCGTCGAACAGCAGGTGGGCCTCGTCGAAGAAGAACACGAGCCGGGGCTTTTCGACGTCGCCGACCTCGGGCAGGCCGTGGAAGAGGTCGGCGAGCAGCCACATCAGGAAAGTCGAGAAGAGCTGCGGGCGGTCCTGGACGGCGGGCAGTTCGAGGACGGAGACCAGGCCGCGCCCATCCGGCGCCGTCCGGAGCAGCTGCTCGGCGTCGAACTCGGGTTCGCCGAAGAACGGGCCCGCGCCCTGCTGCTCGAAGGCGGTGAGGGAGCGCAGGATCACCCCGGCGGTCTGGCCGGACAGCCCGCCGATCTCCTTGAGTTCGGGCCGCCCGGCGTCGGAGGTGAGGAAGCCGACGACGGCCCGCAGGTCCTTGAGGTCGACCAGTTCCAGGCCCTTGGCGTCCGCGTAGGCGAAGACCAGGCCGAGCGACTGCTCCTGCGTCCGGTTGAGCCCGAGCACCTTGGCCAGCAGGAGCGGGCCGAAGTCGGTGACCGTGGCCCGGACCGGGATGCCGGTGCCGATGCCGCCCAGCGCGTAGAACTCGGCGGGAAAGGCGGCCGGGGACCAGTTCTGGCCGACCTCGGAGGCCCGGGCGCGCACCTTCTCGCCCTCGGCGCCGGGGACGGAGATGCCGGAGAGGTCGCCCTTGACGTCGGCGAGGAAGACGGGAACACCGTTCGCGGAGAGCTGTTCGGCCATCAGCTGGAGGGTCTTGGTCTTGCCGGTGCCCGTCGCCCCGGCGACCAGCCCGTGCCGGTTGAGCACCGACAACGGCACCCGGACCGCCGCGCCGGGCAGGCAGGCGCCGTCCCAGAGCAGGGCGCCCAGGTCGAGGACGGGCCCGCCGAACGCGTAGCGCGCGGCGATACCGGCGGCCGGCTCCGGCAGCCCGCCGGCACCGGACGTCCCGCCGGAAGGTTCCCCCGGCATGCCGTCGGACGTCCCACCGAACCCCCCACCGGAGGGTTCACTCTCGTTGCTCATCGGACCTCCACAGGCCATGGATCCCGGTATGCGGCTGATTGTCACCTTCACACTCCCGTGCCATGGCTGCGCTCGGAGCCACCGGCCCGGTAGGCTTTCCGTGTGATCTTCAAGCGCATCGGAAACGGTCGGCCGTACCCCGACCACGGCCGGGAAAGCACCCGCCAGTGGGCGGACGTCGCCCCGCGCCCGGTACGCCTGGACCAGCTGGTGACCACCAAGCAGCAGCTCGACCTGGAAACGCTGCTCGCGGAGGACTCGACCTTCTACGGCGACCTCTTCGCCCACGTCGTGAAGTGGCAGGGCGACCTCTACCTGGAGGACGGCCTGCACCGCGCGGTGCGCGCCGCGCTCCAGCAGCGCCAGGTGCTGCACGCACGCGTGCTCGAACTGGACTGATCCCCGGGGCGATTCGGGGTCGGTTCCGGGGTCAATTCCGGGGCGGCTCCGGCCCGGAACCACCTCGGCACCGCCTCGGCCACGCCCCGACGCCTTCACCCACGGATGTTTCCGGCTGATATTGGCCCTTTTGGGTTGGGGTCGACGCAACCGTTGATCATCTAGTAGGCACCGGCCCCTGCCCGCACTACGCTGCGCCCATGAGCATGCTCACCCCTCCTGGCATGGGCGGCAAGTACCGCATCACGGGCCGACGTTTCCCGCACATGCGCCGGCCGAGGAGCCCGCGGAGGGTCGTGCTCGCCGCGGTCGCCGCGACGGCCGTCCTGGGGCTGGGCGGCTGGGGGACGATGGAGCTCGTCGACGTCTTCTCGGGCGGTGGCGGCGGTTCCCCGCAAGCGGCGCGGAAGACCACCGACTGCGGCAAGGAAGGGCACGACGACCGCACCGACGCACGGGCCGCCGCGCACCCCGCCCCCCGCGAGCAGCTGCCCCGGCCCGCCGACATCACCGTCAACGTCTACAACGCCACCCCGCGCAGCGGCCTCGCCAAGACCACCGCGGACGAACTCAAGGCGCGCGGCTTCCGCATCGGCAAGGTGGGCAACGCGCCGGCGCCCTACGACCGGAACATCGAGGGCACGGCGCTGCTGCTGGGCTCCCCTGAGGACGCCGAGGGGGCGATGCGTGTCCTGGAGGAGCAGATCGGTGAGGTGGAGGTGAAGAGCGACGTCCGCAAGGCCGAGGACATCGACCTGATCATCGGGGCCGGTTTCAAGGAGCTCAAGCCGGCGCCGGGCGGGAGCCGGGCACCGGCCGCTCCGCAGCCGCCGCCCCCGTCCCCGCCCGCCTCGCCCTCGAAGAGCTCCGGGAAGTGCTGACGTCCGGGCCGATGTCCGGGCCGATGTCCGGGCCGACGGCTCAGCCGGCCGTCCCGTACATGCGGTCGCCCGCGTCGCCGAGACCCGGCACGATGTAGCCGTCCTCGTTGAGGCGCTCGTCCACGGAGGCGGTGACCACGGTCACCGGCGTGCCCGCGAGCTCGCGCTCCATGACCTCGACGCCCTCGGGGGCGGCGAGCAGGCAGATGGCCGTGACGTCGTCCGCGCCCCGGGCGATCAGCTCGCGGATCGCGGCGACCAGGGTGCCGCCGGTGGCGAGCATCGGGTCGAGCACGTAGACCTGGCGGCCCGAGAGGTCGTCCGGCATACGCGTCGCGTACGTCTCCGCCTTGAGGGTCTCCTCGTTGCGGATCATGCCCAGGAAGCCGACCTCGGCCGTGGGCAGCAGCCGGACCATGCCGTCGAGCATGCCCAGACCGGCCCGGAGGATCGGCACGACCAGCGGGCGCGGGTGGGACAGCTTGACGCCGGTGGTCGCGGTCACGGGCGACTCGATGTCGACCTGCTCGGTCCGCACGTCACGCGTCGCCTCGTAGGCGAGCAGGGTGACCAGCTCGTCGGCGAGCCGCCGGAACGTGGGGGAATCGGTGCGCTTGTCGCGCAGCGTGGTGAGTTTGTGCGCCACCAGCGGGTGGTCGACGACGTGGATCCGCATGACATCGACATTAACCGAGCTTTCGGACACCGGCTCCCGGCCGTACGGTGGCATCACACCACCACTAAGGGGGAAAGTGGGCACGTACGCCCAACGTGCACCGTCGGGCGACACCCTCGGCACGAGGTGGTGCTGCGCATGGCCGACCGTGACGAACGCGATCCCGGAGCCCGGACGGATCCCGCGGGCCCCGGAAAGACCACCGTTCCCGGGAAACGGCCCAGAGAACGGCCGGTGGAACGGCCGGCGGAACGAGCTGCGGAACGCACGGGGGAACGTCCCGGGGAGCGGTCCGGCGAGCGCTCCGCGGACCGCGACGCGCCCCCCGACGACGACACGGAGCGGCGTCGCAGGCGCGCGCAGTTCCTCCGTGAGCTGAACGAGGCCAGGGAGCTGCGCGACCGGGTGCAGCCACGCCGCGCGCGGGCGGCCAGAATGCGCCAGCAGATGCGGATGAGGACGTTCCGGTGGTGAAGGCCGTGAAGGTCGTGACGGCCGTCACAGCGGCACACGCTCCGGAGAAACGTCCCCGCCCGTCCCGGGACGGCCCCGGGGCGGAGTCCGCGGGCACCCCGGATGGCGGTCCCACGGGCCCCCGGGTGAGCCAGATCTCTCGGACTACTGCACGACGCAGCGCGGAAGACCTCTCGCAACGGCCGGGTTTCTGCCACGATTCCGAGTGGACGGGGTGCTGTCCCCGCCCGGCCCGGCACCGCCTATGACCAGTGGGAGAGTCACGGTGTACTTCGCCGCATTGCTCGCGCGCTCCGACGACGGGTGGGAAGCGAGCGACACAGACCTCGACAACGTGGAAACCCTGTCCGACCTCGTCGACCTGGCCCGCGAGGCCTCGATCGACGACGACACGGTCCTGGTGTTCATCGAGCAGGAGGACACCTGGTTCGGCATCGTCCGGGTGGACGGCGAGGACGACCCTCGCATCTTCCTCTCGGACGCCCCCGCCGCCAAGCGCAGTTCCTACGGCTCCATGCTCATCGACGAGCTCCTCGGCCGGGACGAGGACGAGGACGACGACCTGGACACCCTGGACCTCGACGGCACGGAGGACGGCGAGCCCGAGGCCGAGGAGGACGCCGACGCCTCCGACGCCGCGACCGGCGCCGGAGCAGTGCCGAGCGGCCCGCTGGGCGACATCCGGCTGCTGGACGACGTCGGGGTGGGCGAGCGTCAGCTCCTCGCCCTGGACGGGGAGGCGCTCAGCCAGATCGCCGACGCGCTCGGCTGCACCGACGTCCTGGAGGCCGTCCGCTGACGGCCCCCGGGACCGTCTCGCCCACACTGGTCCCATGAACGACGCCGCCCCCGCCCGCCCGACCGGTCCCGACCCCGTACGCGACCCCTGGCGCCCCGCGATGCGGGCCGCCCTGGAGGAGGCCGCACGGGCCCCGGCCACCGGCGATGTGCCGGTCGGGGCCGTCGTCCTGGCCCCGGACGGTACGATCATCGGCCGGGGCCGCAACGAGCGCGAGGCCACCGGCGACCCGACCGGCCACGCGGAGGTCCTCGCCGTCCGCGCGGCCGCCCGCGCCGTCGGCGAGTGGCGCCTGTCCGGCTGCACCCTGGTGGTCACCCTGGAGCCGTGCACCATGTGCGCCGGCGCCATCGTCCTCTCCCGCCTCGACCGCGTCGTCTACGGCGCCGCCGACGAGAAGGCCGGCGCCGTCGGCTCCCTCTGGGACGTCGTCCGCGACCGGCGCCTCAACCACCGCCCCGAGGTCATCACCGGCGTCCTCCCCGACGAGTGCTCCGCCCTCCTCACCCGCTTCTTCCGCGACCGCTGACCCCTGGGGGACGCCTTCGGGAAGTCTGCGGGAAGTCTGCGGGAGGTCTCGGGCGGATCTCCGGGAGTCCTCCGCGAGAACCGATTTCGGAGCACGGCCACTCGTCCGCTAAGCTCTCTCTCGGTAGCGTGTCCGAGCGGCCGAAGGAGCACGCCTCGAAAGCGTGTGAGGGGGCAACTCCTCCGTGGGTTCAAATCCCACCGCTACCGCTCTTCACACCGAGGGCCCGACCTGATCCAGGTCGGGCCCTCGGTCGTGTTCCGTGGCCGGGAGCCGCCCTGTGGCGGCCCCTACGCCGGCACGCTCCCGTCGCGGGGCCCGCACGTCACGTCGTCCTGGCCGGAGAGGGCGGGACCCACGCTGCCGGAGCCTCTCGCCACCAGCGGGACGCCGGAGGCCCCAGGAGCAGCGGCAGCCGGCTCCGCGGAAGCCCCCGCCGCCACGGAGGTCACGGACGCCGCCGGCGCCACCGACGCCCCAGGTGGCGCATCGAGCCAGCTGAAGGCCGGCTCCAGCCGTACGATACGGATCACTTTGGACACTCGGGGCCCGCCCCGCACCACCCGTAGCCGCCCTCCGCCGCGGGCCACCCGGTTCCGGACGCGGAGCAGCAGGCGCAGGCCGCTCGCGTCCAGGAAGGTCACGGCCCGCAGGTCGATGACGAGGTCGGCGCGGTGGTGGCCGGACAGGGCCTCCAGTCGGGGGCCGAGCTCCTGCTCCGCCAAGATGTCGATCTCTCCGGACAGTTCAATGGTGACCGCTCCCCCCGCCACACGCTCCCGCATGGTGAAGGCGAGCTCGTACCCGCCCATGCGAACCTCACCGTTCTCCCTTGCTGATCCCGCACCGGACCCCGTTCGCACGCACCGGGACGGCCGCTCCGGCAAGCCGGTGCACGCCTCGGGCCGTGTGCCTTTCTGGTGCCCCGGCGCCGGGCGCTTCTCACCTCAACAGACCCAGAGTTCATCCCCGTTGGGAAATTTCGGCGGTAACGACGGGCGGGACCCGCGGATAAAGGCGGCGGAAACGCCGGGAAACGCCCCCGGACCGGGAAACGCCCCGGAAAAACAACGGAGCCCCGGCCGCCGGAACCGCCCGTACGGGGGCCCGGGGCCGGGGCTCCGGCGAACGCAGGAGGGGAACAGGAGGGGGGAAGCGGCATCGGGGGGACAAGCCGCTTCCCCCCATGAGGACACGGACCCCGAGTACGGGCCGCAGTCAGGGGGAAGCACGCGGCCCGGACCCCGCAGAGGGGTTCCATGTCCCGGCCCTTCGGATTCCTGCCAGATCCGGCGGGCACTCACCCCCCATCCTCTGCCCCGGAATACGGCACACGGGTGGGCGAAGGGCCCGCTTTGCAAGGTCTTAAGTCCTTAAAGGCCGCGTGAGTGAAGCCATGATCCCTCGTCCACATGTGCGGATAGACTCTCGCAAGCGCTTACGGGGGACTTCAAGGGAAGAAGGCGGACGGGGAGGCAGTACGTCATGGCGCAAGCCAAGAAGATCACACTCTGGGCCCTCGCCATTTTCGTGGGCTACACGATCATCCACTCCCCGGCCCGGGCCGCGGAACTCGTCCAGATAGGGTTCGAGGGGATCTCGGACGCCGCCAAGAGCATCGGCGAGTTCATGACCCAGCTGATCAGCTGAGCGCTCGCGACGAGCCCCCGATGAGCCCGACGCACCCCGAGACACCCGTCGCACGGAAGGCGGCCGCCCGATGATCCGTCACCTCGTCCTGTTCAAGCTCAACGAGGGCGTCGAACGCGACGACCCCCGCGTCCTCGCCGGCGTCCAGGCGTTCGAGAAGCTGGGCGGGACCATCCCCGAGCTCCGCTTCTGGGAGTGCGCGTGGAACGTCTCGGAGCGCCCGATCGCCTACGACTACGCGATCAACTCCGCCGTCGAGGACACCGACGCCCTCCAGCGGTACCTGGACCACCCGGCGCACCGGGCGGGCGTCGCGCTGTGGCGGGAGTTCGCCACGTGGGTGATCGCCGACTATCCGTTCTGAGCCGGACCTCCGGCGCGGGCCCCTCGCCACCATGGCGAGGGGCCCTTTTGCGCGGTCAACACGGCGTAATGCGGTGCTTGCACACAGTGGACATGTCTTGTGATGCTATGACCGCTTTTGACGGATGAGTCGACCTGGAGCTGACTGCGAAGGGTGGTGTGACCGTGCCGGCCCGTACAGCGTCAGAGGAGACGTCGGCGTCAGAAGAGAACCCCCCGCAGCAGCGGGAGACGCAGCAGAGGGAAGCGCAGCAGAGAGAGACGCAGACGCGCGAGAGCCAGACGCGGGAGAGCCGGACGCCCGAGACGCAGCCGCCCGAGACGCGGCCGCGCGAGGCACAGACGCGCGAGAGCCGCGGCGCGGATGCCCGGGCTCTGACGCAGGTGCTCTTCAAGAAGTTCGCCACACTGGAGCCGGGCACGCCGGAGCACGCCCGCGTGCGCGCCGCCCTGATCGAAGCCAACCTTCCCCTCGTGCGGTACGCCGCGGCGCGTTTTCGCAGCCGCAACGAACCGATGGAGGACGTCGTCCAGGTCGGCACCATCGGACTCATCAACGCCATCGACCGCTTCGACCCCGACCGCGGGGTGCAGTTCCCGACCTTCGCGATGCCGACCGTCGTCGGCGAGATCAAGCGCTACTTCCGCGACAACGTGCGCACGGTCCACGTACCGCGCCGGCTGCACGAGCTGTGGGTCCAGGTCAACGGCGCCACCGAGGACCTGACGGTGCTGCACGGGCGGTCGCCGACCACCGCCGAGATCGCCGAACGCCTCAAGATCGGTGAGGACGAGGTGCTGGCCTGCATCGAGGCGGGCCGCTCGTACCACGCCACCTCGCTGGAGGCCGCCCAGGAGGGCGACGGACTGCCCGGCCTGCTGGACCGCATCGGGTACGAGGACCCCGCCCTCGCCGGGGTGGAGCACCGCGACCTCGTACGCCACCTGCTCGTTCAGCTGCCGGAGCGCGAGCAGCGCATCCTGTTGCTGCGCTACTACAGCAATCTGACCCAGTCCCAGATCAGCGCGGAGCTGGGGGTGTCACAGATGCATGTGTCCCGGCTGCTCTCACGGAGCTTCGCCCGGCTGCGCTCCGCAAATCGAATCGACGCCTAACTCTTGTGGGTGACACGGCTTCCGGAGTCCTCGGCAGATATGTCGACTTGACGCTACAGCGCGTTGCCGACATGTGACATTCTGCTGGAACTGCGTTTGCCACAGCGCAGCCTCCGGTATTCAGGTGGGGGCTGGACGCTCGGCCGATCCCCGGCCGGGGCGTTGCTGTGATCCGTCCGCGACCTCAAGGGGGTGGCATGTCCGTAGACCTGGGCAGCGCGAAGGTGCTCGCCAACGACGCACCGCACGCCGTGCTCGACGACTGCGAAGCCATCGACACCCGCACCCTCTCCCGCTCCCTGTTCCTGCGGCTGGCGGCCCTGGACCGGGACAGCGCCGAGCGTACGTACGTCCGTGACACCCTCATCGAGCTGAATCTCCCCCTGGTGCGCTACGCGGCGGCGCGGTTCCGCAGCCGCAACGAGCCGATGGAGGACATCGTCCAGGTCGGGACCATCGGACTGATCAAGGCCATCGACCGGTTCGACTGCGAACGCGGGGTGGAGTTCCCGACGTTCGCCATGCCGACGGTCGTCGGTGAGATCAAACGCTTCTTCCGCGACACCAGCTGGTCGGTCAGGGTGCCGCGCCGCCTCCAGGAGCTGCGGCTCGCCCTGACCAAGGCCAGCGACGAGCTCGCGCAGAAGCTGGACCGCTCCCCGACGGTGCCGGAACTGGCCCTGTGCCTGGGCGTCTCCGAGGAGGACGTGGTCGACGGGCTGGCGGTGGGCAACGCCTACACGGCCAGCTCGCTGGACTCCCCCTCCCCGGAGGACGACGGCGGCGAGGGCTCGCTCGCCGACCGGCTGGGCTACGAGGACACGGCGCTCGAAGGCGTGGAGTACCGGGAGTCGCTGAAACCGCTGCTGGCCAAGCTGCCGCCGCGCGAGCGCCAGATCATCATGCTGCGCTTCTTCGCCAACATGACGCAGTCCCAGATCGGCGAGGAGGTCGGCATCTCCCAGATGCACGTCTCCCGGCTGCTGACCCGGACGCTCTCCCAGCTCCGCGAGGGCCTGATCTCCGACTGACCCTGCCCGGCCAGGATCTGACAGGACATCACTCGACCCACCCCCGGTACGGCAGCGGCGGCCGCGAGATGCTCATCGCGGCGGGGGCCGCCGGGCCGTCCGGCAGCAGACGTCGATCCGACAGCAGAGGTCGATCCGACAGCAGGAGTCGATCCGACAGCGGTCGAACAGCGGACGGCACCGTAGGGGGAGAGCCGGCCGACCGGAGACCACCGACCGGAACGACAGCGGCGGCACGCCGGCAAGAGACACAAGGCCGTTGGCACGACGGCAGTAAGCACAGGGCCGTGGCACGACGGCAGTGGGCACAAGGCCGTAGCACGGCAGCGGCCGGCACGATGCCGTCGCGCAAGACCGTCGCACGAGGCCGCAGCGCAAGGCCGTCGCACGGCGACGGCAGGCGGGGGCGGGCCCCCGCCGCGGAAGCGGGGCCGGTCAGCCGAGCGCGAGCCAGGCCACCACCGCCACGACCGCGATCGCGACGACGACACCGATGATCATGCCGACCCGGGGGCCGGACGAGGCACGGCCGTGGCCCGCCGGAGCGGCGGCACGGGGAGCG
This sequence comes from Streptomyces sp. I05A-00742, assembly GCF_013055795.1. Taxonomy (GTDB): domain Bacteria; phylum Actinomycetota; class Actinomycetes; order Streptomycetales; family Streptomycetaceae; genus Streptomyces. The sequence continues at coordinate 10,855 of NZ_JABETO010000058.1, read as the reverse complement.
GGGGCGCCCTCGTCGACGAAGGCGCGGAACATCTGAGTGCTGCCCGCGGGGTCGTAGTTGCCCTCGGGGCGCTGCTGATGGGGGTTGGCCATGGGTCAGGACCCTAGCGAAGACACGCCCGTCCTCGCGCGGGGGGCGGCCTTCGCCCACCCGTCCGCCCGTACGCCCGTCGGGACCGCCCCCTCACCACCACCCTCCGCGCACGACCCGGCACTCAACAATTGATCGTTGAACTTGACTACCCCTTTACCCCTTTTCGTTTGCCTTCAGCAACCAACTTCCCCTATGGTTGCCCTAAGCAACTTAACTTAAAACGGGAGGGACCGTTGGCCGCGCACGAGCAGTACCAGGAGCTCGCACAGCAGCTCAGCGCCATCGGCGTCATCAAGCGCGGCCTCGCCCGGGTTCTCCCCCACGACTGCCCGCCCACCTCGGTCATTGTGCTCACCCTGCTCAAGCGGTACGGCGAGATGCGGATGAGCAAGCTCGCGGAGCTGCTGGTCGTCGACATGTCGGTGACCAGCCGCCACGTGGCGTACGCCGCGGAACGGGGCTGGCTCGACCGGCAGCCGGACCTGCTGGACAAGCGCTCCCGGCTGCTGCGCCTCACCCCCAGCGGCGAGGCGCTGCTGGACGAGGTCAGCGCCCGCTACACCGAGGCCCTGGCGCACTGCCTGGGCGACTGGAGCGACGCGGAGATCACCCAGATCGTCGGCCTGCTCGCCCGCCTGCGGGAGAGCTTCGGCGAGTGCCACCGCCCCGCCGCCGCGGGGGGCGCCTCCGCGCCGCACGATCTCGCGGCCTGCCCGTCGGCCCGTACATCTCACTGACCGCCCGACAGCATCACGAAAAGGAAGTTCATGGCCAAGACCACACCGTCAGGTGTGCGGGACAGCCACACCGATCACGCGGCGTCCGACGCGCCCGGAATCGACATGACGCACAGCCAGATCATGCGTGCCCTGTCCGGGCTGCTGCTCGGTATGTTCGTGGCGATCCTGTCGTCGACGATCGTCTCCAACGCGCTGCCGAAGATCATGCACGATCTGCACGGTGGCCAGTCCGCCTACACCTGGACCGTCACGGCCGCGCTGCTCGCGATGACCGCGTCGACCCCGCTGTGGGGCAAGCTGTCGGACCTCTTCAGTAAGAAGCTGCTGGTCCAGGCGGCCCTCGTCGTCTACGTCGCCGGTTCCGTGGTGGCCGGCCTTTCGCAGAACACCAGCATGCTCATCGCCTGCCGCGTCGTGCAGGGCATCGGCGTCGGCGGTCTGTCGGCCCTCGCCCAGATCGTCATGGCCGCGATGATCTCCCCGCGCGAGCGCGGCCGGTACAGCGGCTACCTCGGTGCCACCTTCGCCGTCGCCACCGTCGGCGGCCCGCTGCTCGGCGGCGTCATCACCGACACCAGCTGGCTCGGCTGGCGCTGGTGCTTCTACGTCGGTGTGCCGTTCGCGGTCATCGCCCTGGTCGTGCTCCAGCGCACCCTCCACCTCCCGGTCGTCAAGCGGCAGGTCAAGGTCGACTGGCTCGGCGCGTTCTTCATATCCGCCGCGGCCACGCTGCTGCTGGTCTGGGTGACCCTGGCCGGCAAGAACTACGACTGGCTGTCCTGGCAGACCGCCGTCATGATCGGCGGGTCCATCGCGCTCGGCGCGATCTTCATCCTGGTGGAGTCCAAGGCGGCCGAACCGATCATCCCGCTGCGGCTGTTCCGCAACAAGACGATCACCCTCACCTCCGCCGCGAGCCTCTTCGTCGGTGTGGCCATGTTCGCCAGCACCGTCTTCCTCTCGCAGTACTTCCAGCTCGCCCGGGGCGAGACGCCGACCATGTCCGGCGTCATGACCATCCCGCTGATCGCCGGTCTGTTCGTCTCCTCGACCGTGTCCGGCCAGATCATCACCAAGAGCGGCCGCTGGAAGGCATGGCTGGTCTCCGGTGGCGTCCTGCTCACCGCCGGTCTCGCCCTGCTGGGCAGCATCCGGTTCGACACCCCGTACTGGCAGCTCGCCTGCTACATGGCGCTCATGGGCCTCGGCATGGGCATGATGATGCAGAACCTGGTGCTCGCCGCCCAGAACCAGGTCTCCCCGCGGGACCTCGGCGCCGCCAGCTCCGTCGTCACCTTCTTCCGCTCCCTCGGCGGTGCGATCGGCGTCTCGGCGCTGGGCGCGGTGATGGCCAACCGGGTCAAGGACTACGTCGTGGACGGTCTGACCGCCCTCGGCCCCAAGGGCGCGGCCCTCGCCAAGCAGGGCGGTGGCGGCGGCAGCATCCCCGACATCAAGAAGCTGCCCGAGCCGCTGCGTTCGATCATGGAGAGCGCCTACGGGCACGGTGTCGGCGACGTCTTCGCCTACGCGGCGCCCGCCGCGCTGGTCGCCTTCCTGCTGACCCTGTTCATCAAGGAAGTGGCCCTCAAGGGCCGGCCCGGCGCCCCGGCGGAATCCTCCGCCCCGGCCGCCGACGACCAGGCGTCGTCGTCCGTGAAGGACGCGAAGGACGCCAAGGCATCGAAGGACGCCACGGCCTCGAAGGACACGAAGGCCGCGAAGGCCGGCTGACAAGCTCCGGCCGGACGTCCACGAGCGGAGGCGACCGGCCGGCGGCCCGGGGCCGAACGGCACGAAAGACCCCGGGCGAACGGCCCCGGTGGCGGTGTGCGCACAAGGCAGGGGACGGCCTGCGCACCGCCTCCGGGGCCGGGTGCACGTGACGAAAGGGCGCCCCTGCCCGCGGGAGACAACGGTCTCCTCGCGGGCAGGGGCGCCGCCCTGTCCCGTACGTCCCTCAGTCGCCGGTCCGCGTTTCCTCGTCCCGCACCCGGTCCCGCATCACCTCGATGCCCGCGATCACTGTGTCCAGCCCGACCGAGAAGTCGCGGTCCCATAGGTCGTCCATCGGCTGGTCGACGAGCCTCTCCACCATCTTCATGGACTCGCCGTACTGGGCGGCGAAATCCGGGCGTTCGGCGATCGAGCCCCTGACGTCCCGCAGGTACTCCTCCTGATCGACACCCGCCGCCCGGCAGCGCTCCTCGTACAGCGCCTCGACCGTGGCGAAGCCGTAGACGAACTGGAAGAGCGCGCCCAGTGATCCCGAGATCAGGGTCGGCTCGACGCCGCTGCGTCTGAGCACCTGCAGCGTGACATCGCCGAACCGCATCGCCCGGGGGCCGATGTTGAGGTACTGGCCCACCAGCCGGGCGACCCACTGGTGCGAGGTGAGCAGCCCGCGGTACTCGCGGGCGGTCTGCCGCAGCTGGTCCTGCCAGTCGGCGTTCTCGTCGCCCGGATCGGGCAGCTCCATCTCGCCGATGGCCTCGTCGAGGACCAGTTCGAGGAGGTCGTCCTTGTTGTCGACGTACCAGTAGACCGACATGGCGGTCACCCCGAGCTCGGCGGCCAGGCGGCGCATCGAGAACTTGGCCAGCCCCTCGGCGTCCAGCAGGCGGATGGCGGCGGCCACGATCCGGTCGCGGTCCAGTGAGCCCGGCTGGTCGCCGCCGCGGTCCGCTGTCGCCTTGCGCCGCGGGGCGGGTTTCTCCGGGGCCAGCCAGATGCTGGTCCTGGGGTTCCCCGCGCGAATGCCGCTCGCCATGCGTTGCCTCTCAGCCTTCGGGTGCTCTGTCATCGATGCTAGGCCCTGGTGTCCGCGGCGCCGTCCTGCGCGTCGGGCCGCTCTGTCTGCTCTGTCTGCTCGGCCCGGTCGGCCTGCTCGGCCTGATCTGCCCGGTCGGCCTGCTCGGCCCTGCGGAGCAGGAACGCCGCCATGACACCGCCCGCCAGGACCGCCACCGCGCCGACCAACTGGCCCGACTGCACGCCCGACGCGAACGCGTCCTGGATCTCGGAGCGCTCCGCGGCCGTGCCCGCCTTCCCCAGCGCCTCCGGCAGCGAGCCGGCCCCGGCGGCGACGGCCGGGAGCAGGGCGGCGAAGCGGGAGTTGAGCACCGCGCCGAGGACGGCGACGCCCAGTCCGTTGCCGAACTCCGTGAGGGTGCCGTTGACTCCCGCGCCGACGCCCGCCTTCTCCGGGGGGATCGCCGACATGATCGCGTTGGCCATGGCCGGCGTGGCGAGCGCGAGGCCCGAGCCCATCAGGATCAGCCCGGCGAACATCCCGCCGTACCCGTGCGCACCGGTCCAGGCGATCACGGCCAGACCGGCGGAGAGCATCGTCATGCCCCCGACGACGGTGACGGGGCCGCCGAACTTGGCCATCAGCCGGGCGCCGACTCCCGTGAAGTTGAGGAGGACGATCATCAGGGCCAGCGGCGTCATCCGCAGACCGGTCTCCAGCGGGTCGTAGTGCAGCACCAGTTGCAGGTGCGAGGTGAGCAGGAAGATCGATCCACCCATGCCGAGGGCCACCAGGACCCCGCCCATGACGGCCGCGACGAAGCTCCGGTCGCGGAAGAAGTGCATGTCGAGCATGGGGTACGGGATGCGCAGCTCCCAGAGGACGAACAGCGCCATGACCACGACGCCGATGCCGCCGGAGAGCAGCACCCGGGCGGACGTCCAGCCGTGCTCGGGCCCGGAGATGATCGCGAAGACGATGCCGGTCATACCGATGGTGGAGAGCAGGGCGCCGAGCAGGTCGGGCCGGTCACCGGCCGGGTTCCTGGACTCCGGCACCAGCTTGAGCACGGCGATCAGGCCGAGCACCGCCACCGGGATGTTGACCAGGAAGATCGAGCCCCACCAGAAGTGGTCCAGCAGCGTGCCGCCGATGAGCGGGCCGCAGGCGAAGCCGAGGGACGCCACCGCGCCCCAGATCCCGATCGCCTTGGTGCGCTCGGTGTCGTCGAAGACCTGGACGACGACGGCGAGCGTCGTGGTCATCAGCAGCGCGCCGCCGACGCCCATCCCGGCCCGGGCCGCGATCAGCTGTCCCGTGGTCTCGGACAGCCCGGCGCCGAGCGACCCGAGACCGAACAGGGCGAGGCCGATGGCCAGCATCTTCTTGCGCCCGTAGCGGTCGGCGACATTGCCCGCGGTCAGCAGCAGACCGGACTGCACGAGGGAGTAAGCGTTGAGCATCCACTGGATGTCCGAGGTCGCGGCGCCCATCTCGGTGGTGAGGGACGGGATCGCCACGTTGAGGACGGTGTTGTCGAGCAGCACGGTGAGCTGCGCGAGGCATATGACACCGAGGATCAGCCAGCGCGTGGGGTGGCGGACCGGCTGTGGCGCTTCGGACGAGGGTGTGGAGGCAGTGGTGGACGCCGCCATGACGGGCTCCTTGCAGGGGTGACCGACGAGATCGATCTACACCGTACAGGAGAGCCCTCTACGCCGTACAGGGATTTACGGCGTAGAGGAAGGAGGAGTGGGGTGAGGGGGGTGGCGGCGCGTCTCAGTCCGGTCGGCCGGCGGGCTTCAGGACGTACCCCATGCCCCGCCGCGTGTGGATCATCGGAGGGCGGCCGGCGTCGATCTTCTTCCGCAGGTAGGAGATGTAGAGCTCGACGACGTTGCCGCGGTCGACCGGGCCGAAGGTGTGCGACCAGACCCGGTCCAGCAGCAGCGTCTTGCTGAGCACCCGCCCCGGGTTCCGCATGAGCTGACGCAGCAGCGCGAACTCCGTGGCCGTCAGCCGGATCTCCGCACCGTCGCGGTACGCCTCGCGGTTCGCCTCGTCGAGGACCAGGTCCCCTACGACCAGGTCCCCTACGGCCAAGTTCCTCACGGCCTGTGGCGCGGCGGCACTTGGGGGCGTCATGGGCGGGCGGACGCGCGCTTCGGGCGATGCGGTGGTCATGCCCCACAGGGTGGTCCGGAGCCCTGAGAGCCGCCTTGCCGTCGTCTGGGAAACGTCTGAGAATCCGCTACGGGCCTCTCAGGGGCGTGAGTTGCCCCCCAGGGGCGTGAGCCGGCGCCTCAGGGGCGTGAGTGGGCGTCTCAGGGGCGCGGGCCGGGAAGGCGGCCGCCGTCCGGGGCGGCCCCCGGGATGCCGAGGAGCCGCGCGGCGTTGTCGTGGCACACCGCCCGCAGCCAGTCGTCGTCCTGCCCCAGCCGGGTGAGCGCGGCCAGGGCGTGCCCGTACCCGTAGGGGATGTTGGGGAAGTCGCTGCCGAACAGGATCCGCCCGCCCAGCGCCTTCAGGCGCGGCAGTTCCCCGGGCGGGAACGGTGCCACGTCCTCGATGAAGTCGGTGAAGGCCATGGTCGTGTCGAGGTGCACGCCCGGGTACCGCTCGGCCAGGTCCAGGAAGGCGCCGTACTCCGGGACGCCCATGTGGGCCACCACCAACCGCAGTCCCGGGTGGCGGGCCAGCACCTCCCCCACGGGCCCCGGCCCCGTGAAGCGGCCCGGCACCGGACCGGAGCCGCAGTGCGTCACCACCGGGACGCCCGCCTCGGCCAGCGTCCCCCACACCCCGTCCAGCAGGGGATCACGGGGGTCGTACGCGCCCACCTGGAGGTGCGCCTTGAAGATCCGCGCACCGGAGTCGAGCGCCGCCCGGACGGAACGGACGGCGCCGGGCTCCGGGAAGAAGGTGGCGGTGTGCAGACAGTCGGGGGTACGGGCCGCGAAATCCGCCGCCCAGGCGTTGAGCCAGTCCGCCATGCCCGGCTTGTGCGGGTAGATCATGGACGTGAACGCGCGCACCCCGAACCCGCGCAGTGTGCGCAGGCGCTCGTCCTCCGGGCGCCGGTAGGTGATCGACCAGTCCCGGCCGGCGTGCGTGCCCGCGGCGTCGAAGTAGGCCCAGACCTTCGTCAGGACCCGCTCGGGCATGAAGTGGGTGTGGACGTCGATGATCCCCGGCAGCCCGAGGCCACGCCAGAAGCCGGTGACGTTGTGGTCGAGGTCGTTGGGGGCATCGGAGACGTCGGAGGCATCGGAGGCGTCGGGACCGTCAGGAAACATGGACCTCAGGAAACACCAAGGGCCCGGTACCTGAGTACCGGGCCCTTGGCCTGAGTAGCGGGGACAGGATTTGAACCTGCGACCTCTGGGTTATGAGCCCAGCGAGCTACCGAGCTGCTCCACCCCGCGACGGTCGAAAGATCGGCTCCAACAAGTTGGCACCGGCCTCTCGGCTGCGCGCTCGGCAGGATTCGAACCTGCAACCTCTTGATCCGTAGTCAAGTGCTCTATCCGTTAAGCTACGAGCGCTCGGCTTCCCGGCGGTTTTTCTTGCCGGTCGGCGTTGCGGGAACAACATTACATGAACTGCGCCGTGAGGCGAAATCCATTACCGCAACCCTGCCTGACCTGCGGAAACGCAGGGAATGGAGACTCCGGGACAGGGTTGGCGAAGGCCCGGCCGCACGGTCCTGACGCCACTACGAGCACGCGATCTCGGCGCCGGTACGGGCAACGGAAAAGCCCCGGCCGTCGTGATGACGACCGGGGCTCCCGGCTGCGGAGGCGGAGGGATTTGAACCCTCGATCAGGGGGTTACCCCGAAACCGCATTAGCAGTGCGGCGCCATAGACCGGACTAGGCGACGCCTCCAGCACACTCGCGCGGGCGCGAATGTTGCGTGCAGATGATGACACAGCCGCAGGGCCCGCCACCAATCGCACTCTACGGTACCGGGCACGACGGCCCCCGGGCAAAGCGATTCCGGGCGCGCAACGCAGGGCGCGTCCGGGCGTTAGAGGGGTGAGGATCCGGCCGGTCCGCCGGCCCCGCACCACCCGCGACCCCTGGAGTCCCCGCATGCCGCTCCACCGTCCCGCCCGCCCGGGCCGCCTCGCGCGGACCGTACGCACCGCCCGCTCCGCCCGTTCCTTCCGCTCGGCCCGTCCCGCCCATCCCACTCGTTCCACCCGCTCCGCCCGTTCCGTCTTCGCGGCCGCCGTGCTCGTCCCCCTGCTGCTCCCGTTGTTCGCCGCCCCGTCGGCCGTCGCCCGTCCGCTGCCCTTCCCGCCGGGACCGGACGCCGGTCCGGGGCCGGGCGACCACCTCACCGTCCTGCTCACCGACAGCGGCCGCCGCGACGGCCAGTACGAGCTGCGCTGTCACCCGGCGTACGGCACGGTCCCCGACGCGCAGGGGGCGTGCGACCAGCTGGACGGACAGACGCGCTGGGACCGGGACCTCTTCGCCCCCGTGCCGTCGGACGCGCAATGCACCATGGTCTACGGCGGTCCCGAGCACGCGCACGTGTTCGGGACCTGGGCGGGGCGGCCGGTCGACACGGACTTCAGCAGGGTGAACGGCTGCGAGATGGCGCGCTGGAACAGGTTCTCCCGGCTGCTGGGCGACCCCGAGCGCCCGTCGGGGTTCTAAGGGCCGGAGCCCCGGGCCGGGCTCAGGACTCAGGGGTCGGGCTCCAGGGCCCAGGGGTCGGGGAACCGCCCGGGCAACTCCCGGGAATGACCCGGAGCGAACCCTGACGCGGAACGGGCAGGACCCTGGCACGACCCCGGGAACGCCCTGGACAGACAGTGGAACCGAGCACTCCGCTCGCCCCGGACACCACGCGACAGGCTGCGCCGCGCCCCTCATCCGCCGTCGCGCCGGACTCCACAGCCCGTAGACTTCCCCCCAGCAACACGCCGCAGGGGCGGCGGAACTCCCCCAGCCGTCGCTGGGGGTGGCCCCCGGTCCTGCGGGTCGCACGGTGCGGTAACCAGGGAGGAAGCGTCGCAGTGAGCAGCAGGCCATCCCGAGGCGCTGCTCGCCTCGCAGCCATACTCGACGCCCTTCCCGACGCGTTGTTGCTCGTCAACTGCAACGGCACGGTCGTCAACGCCAATCACATCGCGCTGGAGACGTTCGAGGTCCCCGGCACCGGACTCGTCGGCCGCGGCCTGCTCGACCTGCTGCCCGCGTTCGACTCGCGCCGCATCCCCGGTTCGATGCGCCTCCCCGAGGACCGGACGAACGGCGGGCGCACCAAGCCCACCCGCATGATCGCCCGGCGTACGGACGGCACCCAGTTCCCCGTCGAGGTGACCAGCGCCAACCTCGCGGACGGGCGCACCCCCTACGCCGAGCAGGGCCCGTACACCGGCGACGAGCTGCTGATGCTCGTCGTCCGCGACCTGACCGGCACGCTCGACACCGAGGCCGAACTCGCCCGGCAGCAGCGCCAGACGGAGATGATCCTGCGCGCGGCGGCCGAGGGCGTGGTCGGCGTGGACACGGCGGGCAAGGTCGTCCTCGTCAACCCCTCCGCCGCGCAGATCCTCGGCTACCGCGCCAGCGACCTGGGCGGCCGCGAACTGCACCCGCTGATCCACCACTCGCGCGCGGACGGCACGCCGTTCCCCTACGAGGACTCCCCCATCGCGGACACCCTGCGCTCGGGGCGCAAGCACCGGGTCCGCGGGCAGGTGCTGTGGGCGAAGGACGGGCGCGCGGTGCCGGTCGACCTGACGACCGCGCCGGTGCGCGACGGCGAGCAGCTGGTCGGCGCCGTGATGACCTTCACCGACCGCCGCCCGTACGACGCGCTGGCCGCGCGCCACGCCCAGCTGGTGGCTGTCCTCGACGGCTCGCTGCAGGGTCCGCTGGAGCGGCTGCGCGGCCAGCTCGGCACACTGGCCGCCGACCCCGCCGGGCAGTTGTGGCCTGAGGCCAACCAGATCCTGCACCACCTCGCCGCCGGTTACGGACGGATGGCCCGGCTCGTCGGGAGCGTGCTCGCCTACCAGCGGCTGGAGGCGGGCGAGAGCAGCCTGGAACGCGAACCGGCCGCCCTGGACGAGGTCGTCGCGGCCGGTGTCGAGGGCGCCGTCGAGCTGATCGGTCCCGGCCGGGCGCAGTTCGCGGTGCACGCTCCGGCCATAGAGGCCGCGGTCGACGCGGAGTGGTTCGCCCGGGCCCTGGCCCACCTGATCGCGGACGTCGCCGGCGTGGACGCGACCGGCGAGGCCACCGCGGGGACGACGCCGTCCGGCGACTCGACGATCGTCGTCGCGGCGGCGAAGCGGGACACGGCCGTACGGATCGAGGTACGCGGCCCGCACCCCGGCGGTGACCCGGTCCACGGGCCGATCGTCCGCGGCATCGTCCAGCGGCACGGCGGCGTCCTCCAGACCCATGACGTGCCGGGCAGCGGGGGCGGGAAGGCGTACGTCCTGGAGGTGCCGGTGTCGGCGGAGGCCGGCCCCGTCGTGCCGTCCGACCGGCCGGACTCGCCGCCGAGCATCGGCAGCGGGACGACGATCATGCCGATGCCGGGGCAGAGGTCGGCACCGGTTACGGCGCCGGGTTCGGCACCGGGTTCGGGGGCTGTTCATTCGGGGGCTGTTCAGGAGGCTCGTTCGTCTGGGGTGGCGCCTGATTCGGGTGGTACTGATGGGGCGGGCGGGGCGTCTTCGGCGCCTGGGGGTTCTCCGGCGTTGCCTGTTGCTGCTTCTGAGACTGCTGGGGGCGGCGGGGGTGCCGGAAGTGGCGGAGGTGGCGGGGGTGGCGGAACTCCCGTCGCGTCGGCGGGTGCCGCGCCGTCCACGGGGTCGCCGGCCGCCGTGGGGGCCTTGACGTCCGTGGGCGCCCTGCGGTCCGACCGCGAGGGGCGGGCTCGGGACGTTTCGTCCGGTTCACCCGGTGCGTCCCCGGTGCAGCAGGCCGCGCCGCATCCCGGTCCCACGCCCGGTGCCCCCGTACCGGCCCAGCCGACGGGGCGCAGGCGTGGTCCCGCCCGTCCCGACGAGGAGGAGGCCGCCGGAGCCGAGGGTGCCCGTGCCAACCGGCACGGCCGCACCGGTGACCACGGCCTTCCCCCGGGAGCCGGGCTCGTGCCGTCGCAGGCGGCCGCGCCCGCGCAGCCGACCGGCCGCCGCGCCCGGCGCGAAGCGGCTCCGGTCGAACCGGCGGAGGCGGCGGGCCCGGAGGCCCGGCGTACGGCCTTCGCGCTGCCTCCCGCCGAGGCGGACCGGGGGCCC
>NZ_JABETO010000057.1 GCF_013055795.1 Streptomyces sp. I05A-00742 | reverse complement strand
CGCCGGCGCGGCGGCCTGCGGGCGGGGGGCGGCGGGCGCGGCGGGGGCGAACCCTCCGCCTCCGCCACCACCGAAGCCACTCCCGCCGCCGAAGCCCCCGCCCCCGCCGGGGCCGGCGGACGGTCCGCCGCCGGGCGGGCCACCGCCCGCGTCGACGACGAGCTCGATCTTCCACTGCACGCCGAAGGAGTCGCTGAGGGCCTGGCGGAGGACGTCCTCGCTGCCGCCGTTGGCGAAGCTGTCGCGGGCTCCGGCGTTGGAGAAGCCCACCTGGAGCGTGGTGCCGTCGAAGCCGCTGACGTGGGCGTTCTGGCTGAGCAGGATCCACGTGAAACGGCGACGGTTCTTGACGGCGTCAAGCACCTGCGGCCACATCTGGCGGACCTGGTTCACGTCGCCGCCGCGGGCCTGCGGCTGGGCGGCGGGGGCCGGGGTCGAGGGGGCCGCCTGCTGGGGTGCCTGCTGCGGCGCGGCGGCGGGCCAGCCACCCGGCTGGGACTGCTGCGCGGGGGCCTGGGGCTGCGCGGGGGCCTGCGGCGCGGCGGCGGAGGGCCAAGCGCCGGGCTGGGACGCGGGGGGCTGAGCGGCAGGGGGCTGAGCGGCAGGGGCGGCGCCCTGGCCGGGGGTGGTCGCCGTCGGCCAGGCGCCGGGCCGAGGCGCGGCCGGTGCGGACTGCGGAGCGGCAGCGTGTTGCGGGGCCGCAGCAGGGGCCTCAGGAGCAGGGGCCGCCGCGGCCACCGGCTCGGGAGCCGGGGTCGGGGCAGGGGCGGACTGCAGGGGCGTCCCCGCACCGGCTCCCGGGCCGGCTCCCGAGACGGCCGCGCGGGCCGCGGCGGGGCCGGAGAGCCCCGGGGTGGCGGCGGGGTCGTGCCCATGGGGACCGGGCTCGTAACCGGCGGAGAGCCCTGGCTGCGGGGCCGCCACGAACCCGCCCGCCATGCCCGCGGCGGGGCCCGCGCTCAGCCCCATGCGCTCCAGCTTGTCCAGCCGGGCCCGGACGGAACGCTCGTCGTCGTAGGCGCCGGGCAGCAGCACGCGGGCACAGATCAGCTCCAGCTGGAGCCGGGGGGAGGTGGCGCCGCGCATCTCCGTCAGGCCCTGGTTGACGAGGTCCGCGGCGCGGCTGAGCTCTCCGGCGCCGAACACGGACGCCTGGGCCTGCATGCGCTCGACGACGTCGACCGGGGCGTCGATGAGCCCCTTCTCGGCGGCGTCCGGCACGGCGGCGAGGATCACGAGGTCGCGCAGCCGCTCCAGCAGGTCGGCGACGAAGCGCCGGGGGTCGTTGCCGCCCTCGATGACCCGGTCAACGACCTCGAACGCGGCCCCGCCGTCGCCGGACGCGAAGGCCTCGACGACTCCGTCGAGCAGCGAACCGTCCGTGTACCCGAGGAGGGACGTGGCCATGGCATACGTCACACCGTCCTCGGCGGCACCGGCGAGCAGCTGGTCCATCACGGACATCGAGTCACGCACGGATCCGGCGCCGGCCCGGACGACGAGCGGCAGCACGCCCTCCTCGACGGGGATCTTCTCCTGCTCGCACACCTGGCCCAGGTACTCACGGAGAGTGCCCGGCGGGACGAGACGGAAGGGGTAGTGGTGCGTCCGCGACCGGATGGTCCCGATGACCTTCTCGGGCTCGGTGGTCGCGAAGATGAACTTGAGGTGCTCCGGCGGCTCCTCGACCACCTTCAGCAGGGCGTTGAAGCCCGCCGAGGTGACCATGTGCGCCTCATCGATGATGTAGATCTTGTACCGGCTGGAGGCCGGCCCGAAGAACGCCTTTTCCCGCAGGTCACGGGCGTCGTCCACACCGCCGTGGGACGCGGCGTCGATCTCGATGACGTCGATCGAGCCCCGTCCGTTCCGCGCGAGGTCCTGGCAGGACTGGCACTGCCCGCAGGGGGTGGGCGTCGGGCCCTGCTCGCAGTTCAGACAGCGCGCGAGGATCCGCGCGCTCGTCGTCTTGCCGCAGCCGCGCGGCCCGCTGAACAGGTACGCGTGATTGACCCGGTTGTTCCGCAGCGCCTGCTGCAGCGGGCTGGTGACATGCTCCTGCCCGATGACCTCGGCGAAGGACTCGGGACGGTAGCGGCGGTAAAGCGCGAGGGACGACACACCTACGACGATATCGGGCCCCACTGACAAGTGGCCTCGCTCACAGAACCCGGCCCCCGCCGGCCCCCGGCGCCCCTCATGATCGCCTCCGCGGAGCGACCAGCCGCCCCGGAAACACAAGGGCCCCCCACGCACCCGCCAGAGCCCACTTACCCTTGCTGCCTTCCGGCCCTGGGGGAGTTGGGTGAGATAGCGCCACGTGAGGGGCTTGCCCCCAACCCTAGCGCACTCCACCCCCCACCCGGGCCCCCTCCCCCGGCCCCCGCCCCGTCCTCGATCTTGCTCCCGGATCGGGTTCGCGAGCACTGCTCCACGTCTTGTATTGTTTGCGGCGGAGGATTCGCCTAGAGGCCTAGGGCGCACGCTTGGAAAGCGTGTTGGGGGCAACCCCTCACGAGTTCGAATCTCGTATCCTCCGCAGCTGCCTGAACAGGCAAACCGAGAAGCCGAGCCACGATCGTGGCTCGGCTTCTCGGTTTCTCGGTATGTGTGGGCAGCACTCCTGGTGGCAAAAGGGGGCCCTTGAACAAGGGGGCCCTTGAAGTGGGAATGTTCCGCCAGGCCACACATCCGGGCAAGGGGATGCGCCATCCTTGAGCCCGGCGGGCCCACCGGGGTCCGGCCGGGCAGTTCCTTGTACCTGGCGGGGGTCTCCATGGCGTCCGGATCGACGCTGAAGGCGTGGCTGCACGGTCTCGACGGGCCGCACCTGGCACGGGTGCTCGCGGCGCGGAAGGACGCGGTGTCCCCTCCGGAGCCGCGCTCGGTGGGGGAGTTGGCGGACCGTCTCCAGCGCCCGGGATCGGTGGCACTCGCCCTTCCACGGCTCGCGCTGCCGTGCTTGCAGGCAGCCGAGGCACTGGTCGCCCTGGGAGCCCGCGCGACGAGGGACGCCCTGGCGGAGCTGCTGGGCGTGGCGGCCCCCGGTGCTGCTCGCCACCTGGACGCGACGCTGGAGGTGCTGTCCGATCACGCACTCGTCTGGCAGGACGGCAACGGGACCCTGCGCATGGCCGCACCGCTGCGGCAGGCGTGGGACGATCCGCTGGACTTTGACGCGCCGCTGGAGGAGCTGCTGACGGGCGCGACCTCCGATGAACTGCGCGGCATGCTGGAGGCGTTGGGGATCAATCCGCCGAGTACCGAGCAGCAGCGACTGGCCGCCCTGGTGGAGCACCACAGCGATCCGGAACTGGTCGCCTCGGTGGTCGCGAAGGCCCCTACGGCGGCCCGCGAGCTCCTTGAGGGCCGTGCTCGCTCCGGGCCGGGCGAGCCGCAGCTCATCATGATCGGGGCTCCGGGGCACGACCTCGAACCGGGTGCGCGATGGGCGCTGGAGCGCGGACTCCTCGTCCAGGACCGGCGCTGTTACGGACCGGCCCGTATGCCCACCGAGGTGGCACTCGCGTTGCGCGGGCCGGGATGGCGCGCCCCGTTCCAACCCGTCCCGCCTTCCGTGCGATTGGCGTCCGTCACCCCGGCGGAGGTGGACCGTGAGGCGTCAGCCGCGGCCGCGGTGTTCGCCGCCCGTGCCGCCTCGGTCCTGTCGGCATGCTCCGCCGCTCCACCGGCCCGGCTGAAGTCCGGCGGGATCGGCGCCCGGGAACTGGCCCGGATCGGCAAGGCCGCGCAGGCCGACGACGCCGTGGTACGGATCACTCTGGAGGCCGCGTACGCGGCCGGACTGCTGGGACGCGACGGCGACTGCGTCGCACCCACCGAGGCGTACGACGCCTGGGCGGCGAAGGAGCCCTCGGAACAGTTCGCCCGGCTGCTTCAGGCGTGGTGGAACCTGGCACTCACCCCCTCCCGGGCGCGCGACGAGGACAACAGGGCACTCCCCGTACTCGCCGGGGCGCCACCCTGCGCAGGCTGCCTGGAAGCCCGGCGGGGGCTGCTCGTCGCGACGGCGGAGCTCCCGGCGGGGCAGGGTGCGAGGGTCACTGCGGATCTGGGCCGGCTCGTGGCCTGGTACCGGCCGCTCGCCGACCCGGCGCCGCAGGGCGGGACACCGTTCGGCGCCGCGATCCGCGAGGCCGAGCTGCTCGGCGTACTCGCCCGCGGCGCCCTGTCCGACCTCGGTGCCGCTCTGCCGGCCGACGACGCGGAGGGACTGGCCGTCGTATGTCGACGGCTGCTGCCCGAGGCCACCGCGACGGCCCGGATCGGCGCCGACCTCACCGCCGTCGTCACCGGTACCCCGACCGCGCCGCTCACCGCGCTACTGAATTCCACCGCCGACCGGGAGACCAGCGGCACGGCCTCGGTGTGGCGGTTCAGCGCCGACAGCGTCCGCCGGGCCCTGGACGCCGGCCGCACCCCGGACGACCTCGCGGCCGACCTGGCCGCGGTCGCCGCCGGGCCCCTGCCGCAGCCCTTGTCCTATCTCATCGCCGACACCGCGCGCCGCCACGGCCGCGTGCGCATCGCCCCCGCCGCCTGTGTCATCCACGGCGAGAAGCCCGCCCTCCTGACCGAAATCGCAGCCAACCGCAAGCTCTCCCGACTCGGCCTGCGGCAGGTCGCCCCGACGGTGCTGGTCGGCCGCAGTCCGCTGAAGGAGACTCTCACCGCGCTCCGCACCGAGGGCTACGCCCCCGTCGCCGAGACGGCCGAGGGAACCGTACGCATCGAGAGGGCCCGGCCTCGGCGGGCCGCCGCCACTGTCCCGGTCCCGCGCAGGTACGGTGACAACGCGGCTATCCGGAGCGTGGTCGCCCGCGAGGCGAAGGCTCCGGCCGCCGTCAACCTGAACGCCTTGGCCGTGCGACTGCTGACGGCCCCGCCGGACGCCCCGGCCCCCGATCCCTTCGGCAGCGGAGTCCCCTTCGGCACCGACACCGAGGAAATCGTCTCCGGGTATGCGAAGTGGCTGTCGTACAGCGATGTCCGCCAGCTCGCCCATGCCCTCAACGCCGGGACCCCCATCACGGTCGAGTACATCGACACCTCTGGAAGCCGCACCGTACGCACCCTCAGCCGCCTCGCCCTCGACCCGCCCTGTCTCGAAGCCTGGTGCCATCTGCGGGAGGCCGAGCGTGTATTCGCCCTCTCCCGCATCCACGGCGTCATGCCCGCGCAGACCGAGTACACGGTCACGAACAGCACAGCCTATGGACGAAGCGAGATATAGAGGCAGGACCGGGACGCCCGCCGGCGACGCGGGCGGCCCGGCCGGAGTGCACCGTCCGGCCACTGGTTGCCGTTACCTCACCCCGGGTTGCATCGCGTCCGCTCCACGGGGCCGCCCGGTGTCCGCGTTGCGCGCCGGGCCGTCCGGCTTCGGCGCGCTCCGCTCGCCGAGAGGAAGGACCAGGACCCGCAGCACGGTGGGGCCGGGCGGGCGGCGGAACTCTCCGATGTCCTGCCACCCCCAGGACCGGAAGGCAGCGCAGGCCGCACCGTCGGCCTGATCCACCAGGGTGGCACCGAGCGATGCCTGATGGCTGGTGAGCAGCCGCTCCTGAAGGTGACCGGCGAGCCCGCGGTCGCGCTCGTGCGGATGGACCACGATCTCGGTGACCGCGAAGACGCGCCCGGACGCGGTGAGTTGCTCGACCTCCTGCGGGAGCGGCCCGGAGAACCCCCGCCACCAGGAGCCGTCACGCCGCACGGGGAACCCGAAGGCACACCCCACCAGGGCCGGCGCCCGCCCGGCCCGCGTGGCTTCCGCGATCATCATGTCGAACCCGGGCCGTCGGACGTCATCGGCAAGGCGCCGCAGAAAGCTCTCGCGGCCGCGGTACTCCTCACCGGGCCGTGTGTCGGCGGACTCCACGTACAGATCCGCCAGGTCCTCACGCTGGCCCTCGGCCTGCCAGCGGCTCAGTCCACGCAAGTACACCCCGCCCCCCGCCAACGGTGCGTAGCCCTCCAGCCTCTGTGCCTGCCCCGGCCCGGAGCGGGCCATCACAGCACACCGCCCGGGGCGGCGGGCGCCAGGACCCCCGGACGCCCCGTGACCCCGTACGTGGGAGCAGGCCGCGGTGCCGGAAGGCTTCCGGCCTGCTCTTCCGGACCGGGAGGTGACGTGGCAGGGTCCGGGAAACCCAGGAGCAGGGGGCCGGTGCCGGTGAGGGTGAGGATCCGGACCAGCGTGGGAGGCGGATGATGCAGACTCAGGGCACCTCCGGCCGCGATGGCGTGGTGCGCGGCACGGAGGAAGGCGTTGAGGCCGCTGCAGTCGCAGAAGGTGACAGGGGTGAGATCGACGTCGATGGTGCGGATGCCCTCGCACAGGCACCGTTCCAATGCCTCGCTCACCAAGGGCGCGGATACCTGGTCGATCTCACCGGCCAGGGTGATCAGCGCCCGGCTCCTCGTGTCGTGCCGGTAGACGTTCAGCATCTGAAGGGCGGACATGGCGCCTCGGTTCAGGAGACTTGCCGGGACAGTGCCAGGGGAAGGTGCCGGGCTTCGGCACGTCCTGCTCTGCTCCCGGGTCATGACGTTCGGGCGATCGAGCGAACCACTGGTGCGGCCCGTGTTCCGGAGCCGAGGACCCAGTCGACTCCCTAAGGGGATGCCCTGAGCGAAGGGACGAACAGTCCGCTCCCCGCAGGCACCGTGCGCCAAGCAACAGCGCGCCGCCGGGGTTTGGGGCGTCCACTCAGCAGCATAGACCCCAGCCTTGGTCAAGAGGGGCACGGAGGCTGCTTTTTCTCGCCGTTCTCACTTGACAGGCTCTCCGTCCGTAGCGATCGCTGCCACGGTGGCAGTCGGGATCACGCGTACGCGGTGGGGACGCCTGCGGGCCCGTCCTTCGTGCTGGAGAGGTGTTGTCCGCTTCCGTTGTTTCGGACACATCGGGCAGACCGTCGGTCTCCTGTCCCGACCGGGCTCTTCCAAAGCCCGCGCCGCGCTGGGCGGCTTTCCGCTCAAGTGGCGGCCTCGGTTGCCGCGGTTCGCTTCGCGGCCAGTCCGACGGATCGCGCAAATCTTCGACGCGACCCCGGTAGCGTTCCACTCATGACAGCCAACTTTGGAACTGAATTAAGGCAGCTCCTGGCCAAGTTGAGTGGTTTTTCCATCGATGCCACGGACTACGTCTCCTACTTCGTCAATGACTGCGGAGAGCGCCTGGTCTTCGTGCAACGGCAAGGCGAGGGATCCGCCACCTTGCTGCACTCGGACCTGGGTTGGGAACCCCGTCCGGTCGACGGCCCCACCACGACGATGGCCGAAGCCGCCCCCGAAGAGATGAAGCAGATGCTGAAGAACGTCAGCGTCGACGGTGGGCTGCTGAGCATCCCTATGTGCGGAAGCACAATCCTCAGCTTGGACGAAGCCAAATGGCTGGAAGCCTGTTACTCGGCCAGCGCGCCCCTACGAGCCGGGGATGACGCATGAGTGGCGAGCACGACCGGACCTGCGGGCGCCCGACTCGTTCGGGGAAGCCATGCAAGATCCGGATAGCCGGGTCGGATGTTGCGTGTAGTACGCATGCCACCGATCAGGACCGCGCGGTGGCCGATGCGCACCGCCGCGGCTACCGCGAGGGCTATGAGTCCGGCAGCGAGAGGGCCGCGAGTTCGTCGAGGTTCCGGGTCGAGCAGCTTGAGCGACGCGTCAAGGAGCTTGAGCAGAAGCTGGACGAGGCCGTCCGCGTGTACGAGATGGACGGTGATCAGGTGGTCGGCGTCGATGGGTATGCCTATCGCTGGCGCGGGGACGAACCGCTTGCGGTCGGTGATCGGGTGCTGCTTCCGGAAAACTACGTGAGCAGCATGAAGTACGGCCGCGGCCCCTTTCCCGGCGTCGTGACGGAGCTCGGCACGACCTACCGCGGTCCGCTGTCCTTCATCATCAGGCGGGCGCCGGCCGACGACGTGTAGCGGGTTAAGGGCTGCTCGTTGACGTGCCACCGGCCTGGCCCCCCTGGCTCCCGCCGGATCAGCGCGTGCCGCCCGCGACCCGCGAGTCGATCCACGAGCAGAGCTCGTCGAGGGCGGCTGCGGTCCGTTCGGAGTCCTGGGTGATGAGGTAGTCGCCGAGGAGGCCGGAGTAGGCGTTGTTGAGGAGGGTCGCCAGGGTCAGGGCGTCGTGGGCGGGGAGGCCGCGGTGGGTCAGGCAGGTGGCGACGAACTCGGCGCGGCCCTGGATGAAGCCGGGGCCGGGGAGGGTGAGTCTGCCCGCGGAGGCGAGGCCCTCGATCTCGCGGATGAGCCGGGTCATGGCCAGTTCGCGGGGGCCGAGGTTCCGTTCCCATGCGGCCCGGACGATGGAGCTGATGGTCACGGACGGGTCGTCCCACCCGGCCGTGGACCGGAGCGCTTCGTGCTGCCGTTCGTCGAGGCGTTCGAGGACCGCGGTGAGCAGGGCGTCCTTGTCGCTGAAGTGGTGGGTGAGGACGCGGGTGCTGCGGCCGAGCCCCTCGGCCAGGGTGCGCAGGGAGAAGTTGCCGACGCCGGTCAGGGCCAGCTGGTCGATGACCGCGTCGGTCACCTCGCGTCTGCGGTGCGGGCTGGCGGGTCTGGGCATGGGGCGGCACCTCCTCGCGCACACCATCGCACACCGCCGTGTTGAATTAAGGTAACGACTGTTACCTTAATGAGAATGCACTCAACCTCCCCCTCTTCCGAGCGGCCCGGGCAGCCCGGCCAGCCCGGCCGACCCGGGCAACCCGAGCGGTCCCGGCGGCCCTGGTGGCTCGTCGCGTTGGCGCTGGCCGCGTTCGCCGTGCAGACGGACGACTACATCGTCATCGGTGTGCTCCCCGACATCTCGGCCGACGTGCGGCGCTCCGAGACGCTGACCGGCCAGCTGGTCACGGTGTACTCGCTCGTCTGCGCCCTGGCCGCACCCCTGTGGGCGCTGCTGCCCTTCCGGGTCCCGCGCAGGCGCGCGCTCTGCGGCGCGCTGACGGTTTTCGCGGCCGCCAACTTCGCCGTTCCGCTGACGACGTCCTACGCGGCCCTCATGGCGCTGCGGGTGGTCGCGGCACTGTCGGCCGCCGTGGTCCTGCCCATCGCCCTGGCGGCGGCCGGCTCCGAGGCGCCACCCGAGAGGCGGGGCAGGTACCTGGCCACCGTCCTGACCGGACTGACCGGAGCGGTCCTGATCGGGGTTCCCGCCGGGACCTGGATCGGGGCGGTATTCGACTGGAGGGCCACCTTCGCTTTCGCCGGGCTCCTCGGAGCCGGGGCCCTGCTGGCCACGCTGACCATGCTTCCCGCCGAGTCCGTCTCCGCCGGCGTACCGCGGCCCACGCCCGCCGACCTGGTCCGGCCGCTGCTCAACGGCACGGTCGCCGCCGTCCTCGCGGTGACCGTTCTCGCCGTGGCCGGCAATCTGGCCTTCCAGACCTACCTCGCCCCTTTCCTGGCCGAGGCCACGGGCGCGACGCCCCGGACCCTCGCGGCCCTGCTGGTGTGCTCGGGCATCGGCGGTCTCCTCGGGACCCAGACTTCCGGCCGCCTGATCGACCGCTGCGCCCCTCTGCGGGCCTTCGTCGTCGTAGGCACCGTCTTCTGCGCGGCCATGCTGGCCCTCGCCGCGCTCTGGCCGGTCCGCCCGGTTCCCACGATGCCGGTGGCCCTTCTGCTGGCGGTCTGGTCCGCGGCCGCGTGGGCGGTGCCGCCGGCCGTCCAGTCCCTGATGCTCAGCCGCGCGGGGGCGGAGGCCGCCGCACAGGCCATGGCGGTCCAGGGCAGTTCCGTGTACGTCGGCGCGGCGCTGGGCAGCGCGCTCGGCGGAGCCGTGGTCGCCGTCGACCTGGTCCTGCTCCCGGTCGCCGCGGTCGCCCTCGTATCCCTGGGCCTGCTGGCCACACCGCTCATCAAGCGGTCCGCCTGATCATCAGGCGGACCGCCTGACCGCCGCCCCCGCCCGCGGGAGGGCCCTCGCCGGAGAGCCCCCCGCCGGAGAGCCTTCGTCGACGGGCCCTCGTCGGCGGGCCCTCGTCGGAGGCCATGTCCACCTTGCCTGGCTATGCTATGAAATGTGATCAAGGCTGGATGGCTGCGGCTCCGTCGTCGCCCCCGACGGGAGCTGTTCATTCTGCTGTCGCCGGTGGTCCTGACCGTCGTGATCGCGGCCCTGGCGTACAACACTCCCCGGAGCATGGCCTTCAGCCGGCTCCTGCCGGCGGCGCCCGCGCTGGCGGCGGCGATGTGGCCGGTGCTTCCCACGGTGCTGCTGGGGACGATCTGCCTGTTCCTGATGATCGGGCTGGGGATCGTGTTCCCGGATCTGGGGACGGGGTACACGGCGGCGGGGATCGTGGCGGTGACCGTGGCGGCGGCGTACGGGAGTCATGCGCGGCTGCAGCGGGAGCGGACGCTGTTCCAGGTGCGGATGGTCGCGGACGCGGCGCAGCAGGTGGTGCTGAGTCCGATGCCGCGCCGCTTCGGGGGTGTGGAGATCGAGGCGCTGTACCTCGCGGCGGCGGCGGAGGCCCGGATCGGGGGTGACTTCTACGAGGTGGCGGACACGCCGTACGGGGTCCGGCTGCTGATCGGCGACGTGCGGGGCAAGGGGCTGCCGGCGGTGGGCTCGGCGGCGGCGATGGTGAACGCGTTCCGGGAGGCGGCCCACGACGTGGAGGACCTGGGCGGCGTCGCGCGGCGGCTGGAGGCCGGGAGCAACCGGTACAGCGCGGCGTTCCCCCCGGACGACCTCATGGAGCGGTTCACGACCGCCCTGCTCGTGGAGATCCCGCCCGAGGGCGACCGGATCGGGATCCTCAACTGCGGGCACCCACCGCCGCTGCTCCTGAGCGGCGGGGAGCTCCGCGTGCTGGAGCCCACCGCCCCGTCGCCCCTGCTCAACCTCGCCGAGCTGATCGGCGACTCGTACCACGTCGACGTCTTCGGCTACTCCCCCGACGATCTGCTGCTGCTCTACACGGACGGGGTCACCGAGGCCCGCGATCACGACGGCAGATTCTTCCCGTTGCAGGACTGGATGCGACGGCAGAACCCGGCGCGGCCCCGCGCGCTCCTCGATGCCCTCCACCGAGACCTCCTCCGCTACAGCAGAGGAGGTCTCGACGACGACATCGCCGCCCTCGCCGTGCGCCTGGGCGACGGGCCCGGGGCCGCCGCCCGGCTCAGCAGCGCTCTCCCGACGCCGCCCGCTGATGCTTCTCCGGCCGGTCCTTGAGAGGACACCGACAGGACCCCGGCCGGTATTCGGCGGGGGTCCTGTCGGGGTTCTGTCGGGGTTCTGTCTGTGTTCTGCCGGGGTCCTCGGGGCAGGGTCGGGGGCCGGGGCTGTCAGGGCTGTCAGGGCTGTCAGGGCTGTCAGGGTAATCGCGGTTATCAGGGCCGGCGGGACGGTCGGGGCAGCATGGGGTAATCCGTGTAACCCGTCTCCCCGGAGACGTACATCAGGTACTCGCCCCGTACGGGGTTCAGCGGCGCGTCGGTGCGGAGGCGGGCGACCAGGTCGGGGTTGGCGAGGAACCCCCGGCCGAGCGACACCAGGTCGGCTCCCGCGGTCAGCAGGCGCTCGCCCTCGCGGCGCAGCTCGGCGGCGGTCGGGGTGTCCCGCGGCAGCTTCGGGTTGGCGATCAGAGTGCCCGTCCACAGCCGTCTGACCTCGGCGAACACCGGCTGCTCCGGGTCGGCGTGGACAACGTGCAGGTAGGCGAGGCCCGCGTCGGACAGGGCGGACAGGGCAGACAGGCCGGACAGGGCGGTGACGAGGGCCGGGTAGATGGCGTCGGTGTCGCCCTCGTCCATGCCGTTGGCGGTGACGCCCGGGGAGACGCGCAGGCCCACCCGTTCCGCGCCGATCGCCGCGACGACGGCCCGGACCACCTCGACCGTGAACCGGATGCGGCCGGCCACGGAGCCGCCGTAGACGTCGGTGCGGTGGTTGGTGCCGCGGCCGAGGAACTGGTGGAGCAGGTAGCCGTTGGCGGCGTGCACCTCCACCCCGGCGAAGCCCGCCTCGACGGCGTTGCGCGCGGCCGCCGCGAAGTCGGTCACGGTGGCGTCGATCTCGTCGACGGTCATCTCGCGCGGGACCACGGCCGGGCGGAAGCCGTACCGCGTCCGGATGGGGTCGGGCAGCGGGACCGGTGACGGCGCGATCGGCGTCAGGCCGCTGTTGTCGGGGTGGCCGACCCGGCCCCCGTGCTGCAGCTGGAGGAACATCCGCCCGCCCGCTTCCCGTACCGCGTCCGTGACCCGCCGCCACCCGGCCACGTGCGCCGCGTCGTGGATGGCGGGGATGTCGGGGTACGTGCGGCCGACCGCGTTCGGTGTGGCCGCCTCCGCGACGATCAGGCCGGCCGTCGCCCGCTGCGCGTAGTAGGTGGCCATGACCGGGCGCGGGACGCCGTCGGCCGCGGCGCGGTTACGGGTCATGGGGGCCATCACGAGGCGGTTGGGCAGGTGGAGCGGGCCGAGGCGGGCAGGCTCGAAGAGGCGGGAGGAGGAGGGAAGTTCGCTTGTGGTCGCGGGGACGGTCGTCGTCGTGGTGGTCATGGCCGTTCTCTTTCCGTCCAAAAATGTTCGAAGTGCGGGGGGTGGGGCGTGGGTCGTCTCAGGAGGTGCGGCCCGCGCGCCTCGCGGGGAATCCGTGGACGCGAGCGCCGATCACCACGGCGAACACGGGCACCAGCAGCAGCAGGACCGACCACGGCAGCGAGAGGTGGCCGAGCCCGTCGAGGAGGAGACCGCCGACGACCCCGCCCCCGGCCATGGCCACGTTCCAGAGGGTGACGAGCATCGCCTGCGCGGCGTCCGCCGACTCGCCGCCCGCCTCGCCGGCGGCGGTCTGCAGGAGGGTCGGGACACCGCCCCAGCCCAGGCCCCACAGGGCGGCCGCGGCGTAGACCAGGGCCGGGCTGTCGGAGAAGACGGCGAACAGGGCCGCGGCCACGGCGACCAGGAGGGCGGAGGCGATGGTGAGGGCCCGCAGCCGGCGGTGGATGTGCGCGCCCACGAACCAGATGCTCACCAGCGAGGCGATGCCGAAGGTCAGGAGGACGAGGTCGGCCGAACCGCCCATGCCCAGGTGGTCGAGGAAGGTGGCGATGTAGGCGTAGAGGATGGTGTGGGCCAGGACGAAGACCGTGGTGACGAACAGGGCGGGCGTCACTCCCGGCACCTTCAATACCCCCAGCATCGGGGTGCGGGCGCCGCGCGCCTGTCCGGGGTGGTCGGGGACCGCGGCGGCGATCCATCCGAGGACGACGACGGTGAGCGCGGTCATGGCCAGGAAGGCCACCCGCCAGCCGAGCGCCTTGCCGAGGAAGGTGCCCGCGGGCACCCCGAGGGAGAGGGCCACCGGAATGCCCGCCATCGCGATCGCGATCGCCTTGCCCTCCAGCCGGGCGGGCGCCATGCGGCGCGCGTATCCGACCAGCAGCGCCCAGGCCAGCCCCGCGGCCACACCGGCCACGGCGCGGGCCACCATGGTCAGGGCGTAGTCCGACGAGACGGCGGTGACCGTGTTCGCGACGGCGAACCCCGCCATCGACGTCAGCAGCAGGCGTTTCCGCCGCCACCCCGCCGTGGCCGCCGTCAGGGGAATCGCCGTGAGGAACGTGCCGATCGCGTAGACGGTGATGGTCTGGCCCGTCGCCGACTCGCTCACGCCCAGATCACCGCTCATCGCGGGCAGCAGGCCCGCGGGCAGGGTCTCCGTCAGGCTGGTGATGAAGACGGCCGTGGCGAGGGCGAGCAGGGCCAGGAGCGGCAGTTTCTGGGCAGTGGCCGGGGTGGTGGGGGTGGGGGACGGGGACGGGGACGTCAGTTCTGCTGTGCGCATGGTGGTGTTCCCAACTCTCTCTTCCGCTGGGTGTGTTCGGCGGTGGGGCCTGTGGGTGGAGTCCGGTCTACGGGGGGTCGGCGCGCGGCGGGCGGGCGGCCGCGGGATGTCCCTTCCGCGCGCCACCGTCCGGGAGTTCCGGCCCTCCCGGTCCGAGCCCGCCGTCGACGGCGAGCTCCGCGCCCGTCGTGTACGTGGCCTCCGCGGCCAGGAAGAGCGCGGCGCGGGCCACTTCGTCGACGGTTCCGGGCCGCCGCATCGGCACGCGCCGCTCGGCGACCCGGCCCGCCGCGCCCCCGCCGCCCGGCAGGGCGATCAGGCCGGGCGCGACAGCGTTGACGCGGATGCCGCGGCCGGCGAGCTCGGCGGCGAGGGCCCGGGCGCAGGCCCACGGCCCGGGCTCCGGTTCCCTGTAAGGGACATCCCTGTCGGGGGCATCCCCGTCAGGGGCATCCCCGTCAGGGGCATCCCCGTCAGGGGCGCGGTCCACGGCGAGGGCGGGCAGGGCCGCGGCGGTGAAGACGATCGCGCCGTCGTCGTGGACGGACGGCAGCAGGGCCCGCACGGCGCGGCAGGTGCCCCAGGCGGGCGCCACCCCTTCATCGGCCGGGCCCGTCGTACCGGCGTGGACGAAGACGAAGTCGACGGTGCCGAGCGCGTCCTCGACGACGGAGGCCAGCGCGTCCGGCGACGCGCAGGCACCGGCCGGGCCGGTCCCGACGACCCGGGCCCCCGGGCCGAGTTCGGCGGCCGCCGCGGCGAGCTCGCCGTCCGCCGCCCGCCCGGTCAGCAGGACCCGCGCCCCGCCCTCGACCAGCCGCTTGGCGACGGCCAGACCGAGTCCCGTCGCGCCATCGAGGACCACGGCCTTCCTGCCTCCGTACCTGGTCATACGCTCCTCCTGCCGCGTGGTCCCGCCGTGCCGTTCTGCTGACGGGGATGAGCGTGCGCCCGACGGCTTCGGGGAGACTGACGGGCCGCTGACGGCCCGCTGATGGCCCGCTGACGGTCCACCGCCGACCGTCCCGCGCGGGAACGTGTGTACGGTTTGCGCATGCGATTCGGGGTGCTCGGTCCACTGGCGGTGTGGGACGGCCGGGGCGAGCCGGTCAGGGTGCCCGAGGTGAAGGTCAGGGCGCTGCTGGCCGATCTGCTGATGCACGAGGGACGGCCGGTGTCGGCCGACCGGCTCATCGACGACCTCTGGGGCGACGAGCCGCCCGGCAACCCCGCCAACGCCCTCCAGGCCAAGGTCTCCCAGCTGCGCAAGGCGCTCGGCCGCGACCGCGTCGTGCGCCAGCTCCCCGGGTACCGGCTGCGTCTCGACGCCGGCACCGACGAGGTGGACGCCGACCGGTTCAGGACCCTGGTCGCCGAGGCCCGGCTGGAGACGGCGCCACGCGCCCGGGCCGCCCTGCTCACCGAGGCCCTGGGGCTGTGGCGCGGCCCGGCCTACGCCGACTTCGCCGACGAGGAGTTCGCCCGCGCGGCCGTCCACCGCCTCGGCGAACAGCGCCTCGCCGTCCTGGAGGAACAGGCCGAGGCCCGGCTCGACGCCGGCGACCACCTGCTGCTCACCGGTGAGCTCACCGACCTCGTGGCCCGCCACCCCCTACGGGAACGCCTGCGCGCCGCCCAGCTCCGGGCCCTCTACCTGTCCGGGCGGCAGAGCGAGGCACTGGCCTCCTACACGGACCTGCGCGACCGCCTCAGGGACGAGTTGGGACTCGACCCCGGCCCGGAACTCGTCGCCCTCCACGAGGCGATCCTGCGCCAGGACGCCTCCCTCGTCCCCGGGGGCGGGGGCCTGGGCAGAGGCGGGGGCAGAGGCAGAGGCAGGGATGGCGTACGGCCGACCGGAGCTGACGGGTCCGAACCTGACGGGTCCGGACCTGACAGATCCGGTCAGGACCGGGTGCCGGAGCCCGGAACACCCCCGACGCCCCCGACGCCCCCGCCCGTACGGGCCCCGTCGAACCTCCCCGCCCCGATCACCGCCCTCATCGGACGGGACCGTTCCCTGGCCGCGGTCGGCCGGCTCCTCCGCACGGAACGCCTCATCACCCTCACCGGCCCCGGAGGGGTCGGCAAGACGCGGCTCGCCGTGGAGGCGGCCGCCCGGCTCACGCACACCGACGACGCCCCGGACACCGACCCGGACACCACCCCCGACGGCGTGTGGTTCGTCGAACTCGCAGGGCAGCACGGCACCGCGGCGGACCTCGCCCAGGCGGTCTCCGCGACCCTGGGTATCCGGGACGACGTCCCCTCCGGGCTCCCCGCGCCCGGCGGCGCGGCCCGGGCCCCCGTCGAACGGCTCGCGGCGGCCCTGCGCGACCGGCGGACCCTCCTCGTCCTGGACAACTGCGAACAGGTCGTCGACGCCGCGGCGGAACTGGTGGACCTGCTGCTGCGCACGGCACCCGGACTGCGCGTCCTCGCCACCGGCCAGGAGCCGCTCGGCCTCACGGGAGAGACGGTGTTCCTGGTCGAACCGCTCGCCCCCGCCGAGGCCGCCGAACTCTTCATGACCCGGGCCGCCGCGGCGGCACCGGGGTTCTCCCTTACGGAGGCCCCGTACGCCGACAGCGACGACAGCGCCGACAGGACGCGCGACTCCGTCGCCGAGATCTGCCGCCGCCTCGACGGCATCCCGCTCGCCCTCGAACTGGCGGCGACCCGCGTACGCGCCCTGGGCGTCGAGGAGTTGGCGGCCCGCCTCGGGGACCGGTTCCGGGTGCTCACCTCCGGCCGCAGGGGCGCACCCGCCCGGCAGCAGACCCTCCGGGCGGTGATCGACTGGAGCTGGGAACTGCTGGGCGCACCGGAGCGCATCGTCCTGCGCCGCCTGGCCGCGCACGTCGACGGCTGCACGCTGGACGCCGCGGAGGCGGTGTGCGCGGGGGACGGCGTGGCAGCCGACGAGGTCCTCGACCTGATGACCCGGCTCGTCGACCGTTCCCTGGTGGTCCGCGTGGACGGCCCGCCCGGCACCGGGCCCCGCTACCGCCTGCTGGAGTCCGTTGCCGCCTACGCCACGGAGCGGCTCCACGAGATGGAGGACCTGACCGGCGTACGGGACCGGCACCTCCGCCACTACCTCGCCCTCGCCGAGCGGGCCGAACCCCGCCTCCGCGGCGGCGAACAGCAGGCGTGGCTCGGCCGCCTCGACGCCGACGCCGCCAACCTCCGGGCCGCGCTCGACGAGGCGGTGCGGCGCGCCGCGGCGGCCGGCGGCCCGGACGAGGACGGCAGCCCGGACGAGGACAGCGGCACGGACGAGGCGGTCCGCCTCGCCACCGCCCTCTGCTGGTGGTGGCTGCTGCGCGGGCGGCTGCACGAGGGCCGCCGCACCCTCGCGTCCGTCCTCGCGGTCGCCCCGGAAGCGGACGGACTCCGCGCCCTGCACCGGGCGTTCGCCCTGCTCACCGGCGACCGCTCCGGGCCCGAGGTCCCTCCGGAACCGGGGACCGGTGACCCCGCCCTGCGCGGCCGGATCCTGTGGCTCTCCGCGTACGGGCTGTTCAGCGCGGGCGACACCGGCGCGAGCGAGGAGCTCAACGCCCGGGCCCTCGGCCTCTTCACCGAGGCCGACGACCGGTGGGGCACCGCCGCCGCCCTGGGGCTGCGGGCGATGCACGCGCTGGTCCGGGGTGACCTCGACACCATCGCCCGGGACGGGCTGCGCAGCGAGGCGCTCTTCCGGGACCTCGGGGACCGCTGGGGCGAGTCGCAGACCGTGCAGCCCCTCGCCGTCCTCGCCGAGATCAAGGGCGACTACGAGGAGGCCGTCCGCCGCAACGACGAAGCGCTGCGCATCGCGCGCGACCTCGCCCTGCACACCGAGGTCTCGGCCCGGCTCTCCGGGCTCGGCCGCCTCGCCCTGCTCACCAAGGACTGGGACCGCGCCCGTGACCTGCACGAGCGCGCCCGGCGGCTGGCCGTCGAACAGGGCTACCGGTACGGCGAGATCCACTCGGACATGGGCCTCGCCCTCGGCGCCCGCCGCTCCGGCGACCTCGACACCGCCGAGGCCCTCCTGACGCGCATCCGCGACGGCCACGCGGACGTGTCCTCGGCGGTCGGCGACCACCTCCTCCACGCCGAGCTCGGCTTCACCGCCGAACTGCGCGGCGACGCCACCGCCGCCACCGCCCACCACCTCGCCGGCCTGGACCTCGCTCTCTCCCTCGGCGAACCCCGCGCCCTCGCCCTCTCCTTGGAAGGCCTCGCCGGCGCGGCAGCCCTCACCGGCTCCCCGGACCTCGCCACCTGTGCGGCCCTCCTCCTCGGCGCCGCCGACGCCGCCCGCCGCAGCGTGGGCGCCCCGCTCCCGGACGGCGAACGCGGCGACGTCGACCGCATCACCGCATCCGCGACGGCCACGACCGGCCCGACGGCGTTCGCCGCGGCGTTCCGGCGGGGCGCCTCCCTGACCACGGACGAGGCGGCCTCGGCGGCCCGTGACGCGCTCGCACCACCGGGGTGACGGCCGACGACCGCCGCCGATCAGGCCCACGGCCAACCCGACGGCCTTCACCAGGGACACCAGCCGACCTTCCCTGACCACTGAAGAGGCGGCCCTGGCGGCCGGGACGCGCTCGCGCCACCGAGGTGAACAGACGGTGGCCCGTGCCGGTCAGGGCACGTCGCGCCCGCACGCTCCGGCGCGCACCGCGGAGCGGGGGCCCGGCCGGGCCATGCGGCAACGGGTGCCGGTGGTCCCGGCAGCGGCTCGGTGGCAGTCGGGGCGAGCGGCGGTACGAGCCGGGTGCGGCGGCTCGCCGGCGACGAACGGTGGCCGCCTCGCGGCGACTTCGGTGCCGGCCGGGGGGTGTTTCGGCGTCATCGCTGACGCGGCCCACTCGTGTCACCGAGTGATCCGCGTGTGACCGTCGCATGCGGCAGCGGCGGGCTTCGGATGCCACCGCTGCGGGGCAGCTTCGGTTACCCACCGAGTTTGTTCTTGCCACACCCTCGCCTCACGGGCGGGACGAACCCGGCCGTCCGCCCTGCGCAACCGACGCACCAGCGCCCACCGGCGCCCGGCCGACGCGCGTAGACGCCCCGGACATCCGTCGCCGAGGATGGCCGGATGACACACGGGGAGAACGAATTCGACGACCTGCTGCGAAACGCCGGGCTCGAAGTGCTCGGCACGGTCGACATGTTCGGGGAGCACGGTCTGCGGCCCCCGGCCACCGCCCGGCGGGCAGTCCGCGCCCACGCCGGTGAGGGGGCCTTGAAAGATCCCCATGGGACCACAGGGCCCACCGACCACTGGCGCCAACTCGCCACCGAACACGGCATCGTCGGATCCGATGGCGAGTTCCTGCTGAGCGTCACCCCCGAACCCCGTAAGAGGAACCCGTACGACCTCTGGCGGAAGGTCCGTCCGACGGACAGGTGGGATGTCAGGGAACTGCTCGTGCCGGGATCGGGGTACCCGGAGTTCGTCGCGATGTCACCGGACGGGGAAACCCTGATCGGGGTCAGACGGGCCGTAGGGGACACCGAAGGAACCGGTGCGGTCCGGTTCACCGCCGTCCCCCGGCTCACCGCGTGGCTGGAGGCGTCGGCCGAGGCCCGCGCCGCATCCGGGTCCCGGCAGGACACGGCGGAGGTCTGGGCGTCCGTCCCACGCCCCGAGCCGGATCCGGAGCGCAGGGCCCGGCTGGCGTCGGCCTGGCGCGACGGGCTGGCCTCGCATACCGCGGCACCGGCAGCCGTCCTGCGCCGCCTCCTCGCCCCCGGCCCGAAGGGCCGCGTCCCGTACCCGATGAAGCACAGGGATCTGCCCGAGGACGTGGTCGAAGCATGGATCGAGCACCCCGACTGGCAGGTCCGAAGAGAGCTCGCCGAACGCTGGAAGCTCACCGCCGAGCAGCGTGACCGGCTGCTCCTGGACCCCGAGCCCAGACGCAGGTGGTACTTCCTCGCCAACACCGTGGACGACCGCGCCCCACTGACCGACACCACGTTCGCCCGGCTCGCCGCCGACCCGAGTCCACAGATCCGCGCCGAAGTGGCGCGCCACCGGGCCCTCCCGCCCGCCCTGGCGACCGCCCTCGCCGCCGACCCCGAACCCGGCATCCGGGCCGGCGTCGCACTGCACGCCTGGGAGCACCTGGACGGCGCGACCCGGAAGGCCCTCCTGGCGGACCCGGAACCGGCCGTCCGCGCCGAAGCCGTCCTGCGGCACCACGACAACGTGCCCCTGACGCCGGCCGACTTCACCACGCTCCCCGGGAAACACCGTGAAGAAGCGGCCGAGCACTGTCGATTGAGCCGTGAACTCGCCAAGACCCTGGTCCACGGCCCCGACGACCGGCTGCGCGGCCGGGTCGCGTCCAACCCCGGTCTCGACCCCGACCTCGTCGCCGTCCTCGCCCGGCACCCGGACACCCGGTGGCAGGTATCCCTCCGTCCCGAGCTCACGGAGGAGGAGCGCTCCCGCATACCCGTCGAGGTGGACCCGGGCGTGTACCACTACCCGCTGAACTGGGTCCTGAGCCTCCAGCACGACGAGGAGGCCATCCGCCGCTGCGCCCGCTCCACCCACCTGCTGGTGCGCCGCAGCGCCGCACGCGCGAAGACGCTGCCGCAGGACGTGGCCGACCTGCTGGCCCGCGACGAGGACCGCGTCGTGCGTCTGCTGCTCGCCGAACACTGCGCCCAGGCACCCGCCGAGGTGCTGCTGGAAATGCGGCAGACCTGGAACGGCTACTCGGCCGCCCGCATGCCCCTGCACCCCAACTTCCCGCGCGAGAACCTGCTCCGCTTCGCCGACCACGACAGCCCCGCCCTACGCGAACTCGCCCCCGACGACCCGGCGTCCACGGCGGAGCTGGTCGAACGCCTCAGCCGGGACGAAGCCCCCCGCGTCCGCAGACGCGCCCTACGGGACCCGCGGCTGTCCCCGGCATCCGTGATCCTTCTGCTCGACGACCCCGACCCCCACATCAGGGCCGCTGCCGCGAGCGACGGGCGCCTCCCCGCCGCCCTCCTGGCCGAGCTCCTGCACGCCCCCGCGACAGCCGAACACGCCGCCACGAACCCGACGCTCCCGAAGGCGGTGATGCACCGGCTCCTCGATGCGGCACCGGCGGAGGAGAGCTGCTGACCGACACCGCCGTAACGCCGTCCGAGCCCGGCGACAGGCCCGGACGGCACACACGACATCAACTCCCGTAGCCCGCAAGCCGCGAGCCCAAAGTGGCCACCCGACGACGTCGGCCCTCAGCCGCCGTTCTTCCGCAGCGAGCACGTAGCCGTGGCGGTCCGGCCCGGGTCGCTCTCCGAGCGGGCCGTGAGCGTGATCTTTCCGTTCCGCTCGGCGCCGGACTTGGCCGCGACGGCGACGTCGACGGGGACCGATGTACCGGCGGCGGCGGTCGTGAGCCGGTTGGGGAGCCAGGCCGACCAGCCCCGGCCGGAGGCCGTGGCCGAGAGGCGGTAGACGTCGGAGGAACGGTACGCGTCCGCACCGGAGGGACGGCCGGTGTTGGCGAGGTCGAAGGTGCAGACGGCACGGCCGTCGACGGGCCGGCCCTTCGCCGCGCCCCGGCCCAGGGCAACGCCGCGCAGCTGCGGACCGGCGCCGTCGAGGGACTTGACGCCCACACTGTAGGAGAGGACGCCCGAGGCGTCGCGCCGTACGTCGAGGACGTAGAAGTGCAGGCGGTTGGCCCGGTCCACGTACTCGTACGAGCTGCCGGAGTCGGCGCCCGCGTGGAACAGCGCGTCGCTGAGCTGCCGGTAGTCCCCCATGGTGATCTTCTGGAGGGTGCCGTCGGGGCGCTTGAAGTCCACCATCCCGATGTCCTCGGGGTGGGCGTCGATCACCCAGGCGAAGGGGGCGCGGTCGGCGTTCTTGGTCTTGCTGATCAGCACGCCGTTGTCGGGGGTGAACGAGTCCATGCCCATGCGGTCGACGACCTCGACGGTGTAGTTGTCGTAGCCGCCGCCGTCGCAGAGCGGGTCCTTGCCCCGGTCGCAGGCCGGTGAGAGGTCGCGGCCCATGGTGACGTTGATGCCGGAGAGGCCCTGTTCGCCGGGCGGCGCGGAGCGCGCGGTGACGCGGGCGACGACGAGCCCCTGGTCCTTGAGGGCGTCCCGGTCGAGCCGGAGGACGTTCTTCTGGTCCACGATGCCTAGCTTCATCTTGTCGCGCAGGACGTGCTGGGCACCCATCGAGCCGCCGGCGACGGCGGGGATCTGCCACCGCGTGTGCGGCCCGCCGGGGCCGTTGAACGAGCCACGCGACAGCATCCCCCAGATGCCGGTGTAACTGCGGCTCAGGGGCGTCCCGTACGGGTTGTTGTAGTTGTCCCCGATCCCCAGGATGTGGCTCAGCTCATGGGCGAACGTCGCCATCCCCGAGCTCTCGGCCTGGGTGGACGACCCGTTCGCCGCGTTGGGCCAGATCCGGGCGGCGGCCTGCCACGACGTCCACGGCACGTACCGGGTCTTCGCCGCGTTGCCCCCGGACACCAGCGGGGACGGCGGACCCCAGGCGGCCGGTACGTCCTGCGGCGACCGGAACTTCATCTGCCCGAACTCCTGCCAGGCGGACGACTCGTCCACACCGGCGGTGAGGTAGAAGACGAAGTCGAACCTGCCCGCCTCCCCGCTCCCCACGTCGGCGACCCAGGCCCGCTTCCCGTCGGCCCGGATGTCCTTCCCGCACGTGTCGCCCCTGGGGCAGGCCCCCGGGTTCATCTCCGGCTCGATCCCGTACTGGTAGGACTTCCAGGGCATCCGGTACACCCCGAACGCCGTCAGATCGACCCCGACCCGCCCGCCGGAGTCCTCCATCCAGTATTCGTTGATCGTGTGCCCGTGGTTGAGGGCTCCGGGCTTGTTGAGGAAGTCCCGGTAGAACGAAGGAAGCCGGTCACGGGGTATCCCGGAGGCGGGCGGCAGTGGATTCCCGAACTTCGCCGTCCCGGCGGGCTTGCTGACCGAGAACTCCTCGTCCGGGTAGTCCAGGAGCACCAGCGCCCCCTTGAACTTCCGCTGCGTCGGCCGGAGGTCGGGGTCGGCCCACCGGGTCCCGGGGACCGAGCGGTACTCCGCCCAGGTCATGTCGTCCGGATTGCGCCAGTTCTGCGGGTCGATCGGGCGGACGAGGGACTGCCGCCCCCGGTGGTCCGCGTCAGGAGTCGCCAGCGCGGGGCCCACGGCGAGGGTGGTCGCCGCGAGGCCGAGGAGCGCGCCCGCGACGCGTATGCGTCCGTACCGCAAACGGGAGGAGCGTAACCGGGACGAGCGTAACCGGGACGAGCGTCTGTGACGGTGGAGGAACAAGACTCACCTCTTGTCTGAAGTCGTCCCCTGACGTCAGGAGTTGACCGCCGGAGACGCGGCAAGCTGTTCGATGGGGGTGCCCACCGGGGCCAAGGTAAGGCGGTGGGAGGCGTGGCGCCAGAGTGGCGTACGCCCGCTTCCGCCTCCGCGATCACCCTCCGCGCCCCCGCCGGCGGCCTGTCGGAGGCACGGCAGAAACTCACCTAGGATGCTCGGCGATCACAGAACGACCTGGGGGAACGCTTCATCATGCGCAAAAAGTGGGGGATCCCGGCGGCGACCGTCACCGTCCTCGGAGCACTCGTGACGGGCTGCGGCGCCGACGGCGGCGACGACAACCTCGCGGCCGACAAGGGCGTGCGCTACCAGCGGATCGACGTCCCGAAGCTCGACGGACTGACCTGCGACCGGGGCGACGGCGACTTCCACTTCGGCAGCGACCTCGACATGCACCTGACCGGCGAGGAGAACCTCCCGGCCCGCAAGGACCAGGACGGCAAGACGTCGCGCACGATGTCGTGCTTCGGCAACCCGCGCGTCACGCTCAGCAAGGGCGGGATGAGCGCGACGGCTCCGCACCTCACCGCCAGGACCCGCCTCTACGAGAAGGTGGCCGACCCGACAGCCGCCGTGAACAAGGTCTTCGACCGCTCCATGAAGCTCAGCACGGGCTACGGCCGCTCCCTCGTCGGCGCCGCCAAGACCTTCACCACGAGCAAGCTCGTGCTCAAGTGCCAGCAGAACGTGACGGACTCCTTCCCGATGACCACCTGCTTCTGGGCGGACTACGGCGCGCTCGGCGTGATCGACTTCTTCCCGTCCGCCGGCGAGCACGTACCGCTCGACGAGGCGGCCGACCGGACGAAGGAGTTCGTCGCGGGGGCGCTCCCGCCCGCCGGGGGCGCCTGACCCGGACGGCGCGGGACCGGGCCGTCGGACGGCGTCGGGTGCCACCGGACGCCGTCGGGCGCCACCGGACC
The DNA here is from genome assembly GCF_013055795.1 of Streptomyces sp. I05A-00742. Taxonomy (GTDB): domain Bacteria; phylum Actinomycetota; class Actinomycetes; order Streptomycetales; family Streptomycetaceae; genus Streptomyces. Next base: position 4,705 of record NZ_JABETO010000057.1, on the reverse strand, counting down.
AATCGTTCCAGGGTCTACTCGTCCCACGGCCGGGACGTGGGCGGGCGGGCGCTGTCCGCGGCCTCGATCTCCGACGTGAGGGACAGAAGTTCCTTCAGGGATTCCTGATGGGGCGCATCGGCCTCCGAACGCCATACATTCTCCAGCAGCTCCGCGCGCACCCGCTGCGGCGACCACCCCGAGGGCGCGGTCTCCAGGAGACGCAACGCCGAGGCGAGTTTGCGCGTACGCTCCAGGGCTTCCTCGTGGGCGATGCGCAGCCCCTGCTCGAGCTCGACGACCCGCTGCCGCAGCGCACGGAGCTCGACCGCCTCCTCGGCCTGCCGGGACGAGGCGTCGACCCCGTAGAAGTTGTTGGTGATGTGCACGGTCCCGTGGATGGTCGAGCCCTCGATCACGGCCCGGGGCCCCGGCACCCCGGCCGCGTCGACCGAGACAGTGACCTCCTCGGCGTCCGCACCCTCGTCCTCGTCCGAGGGCACGTGGGGCGTGGGCGACAGCTGGGCCCTGCGCCACAGTTGACGGGCGAGCAGGCGCAGCTCCGACCGGCGTGCCGCGTTGTCCGACGTGATGTCGATGACCGCGTCGACGAACGCCCAGTCGTTTTCCAGCCGGACCCCCGACAGCCTGCGGGCGATGGTGGCGCGGCTGGGAACCTGCCCCCCGAAGTGCTCCGGGACGAGACGGGCGTAGAGTTCGTCGAGGGTGAGTCCCGCCGCCTCGATCTCGGTGCGCAACATGGCGGCCAGCTTGTTGATCTCCGCGGAGTTCCCTTGGAGCGGAGCCCACTTACGACCGCGACGCACCACGTCCCGACGTCGCGCCTCAGCCATATCTCCTCCGATCCTGCGAGACAATCCCAATGTCTCACACTCGGGGTGTGACCCACCGCTTCCTCGCATGACGTCCCAGAGACGACGCACACTTCGGGACACCGGCGGATCTGCAAGTTACCGTAGGCAGGAACAACACGAACCCGCCCCCAGGCTGGAATCTGATGGGCGGGCCGTGTGTGTCACCGCTTGAGGGGATCGTCACCTGAGATCAACGTCGGTCCCCTTGAAGCGTACGTACAGCTTCGCGAGTTCGACAGTGATCCTGACGGCCCGCTCGCCCGAAGGCGAGGCCAGCCACCTGTGCGCGTGCCCGCAGGCCGCCCGCAGGCTCTTCCCCACATCACGGATCCGGGATGTGCGTATGCCGCCCGACGGCGGCAACCGCTCCTCCACCAACCCTCCCTGATGGAACACGGCCCCGGAACGAGGCCGAGGGACCGACCTGGTCCCCGTCGGGACGGGAGGGGTCTCACCGCTGCAAGACTAGCGCCATGCGAGACAATTGTCGCGCGACTACGGTGAGTTGGGACCCACGTGACCCAAGGGGCTCCAGTGGTGCCCGTACACGGCCGCCTCACTGACCACCGCGCTCACCTCACTGACCACCGCGCTCGCGGGTACTGGCGAGGCGGAAGGAATCCGTACCGGTCTCGATGATGTTCCCGCCGAAGGTGAGGCGGTCCACGATGGCCGCGCAGAGCCGGGGGTCGGTGAAGGTCTTCGTCCAGGAGGCGAACCCCTCGTTGGACGCGATGGCGACGCTGTTCTTCTCCTCCCGCTCGGTCAGCACCTGGAACAGCAGCTCGGCGCCGCGCCGGTCGAGCGCCATGTACCCCAGCTCGTCGATGCACAGCAGGTCGACGCGCCCGTAGCGGGCGATCGTCTTGTTGAGCTGCTTCTCGTCGGCCGCCTCGACGAGCTCGTTCACGAGCTTGGTCGCCAGCACGTACTTCACCCGGAAGCCGGCCATGGCCGCCTTCGTCCCCAGAGCGATCAGCAGATGGGACTTGCCGGTGCCCGAGTCGCCGATCAGACAGAGCGGGAGCCCCTTGGTCACCCACTCGCACTTCGCCAGATGCTGGATCTTGGCCTCGTCGATATTCGGGTTGGCCTCGAACTTGAACTCCCGCAGCGACTTGTTCCGCGGGAAGCCCGCCGCCCGGATGCGCCGCTCGGAACGGCGTTGGTCCCGCACGTCGCACTCGGCCATCATCAGCTCGGCGAGGAACTCCCGGTGGGACATCTGATCACGCGCCGCCGCGTCCGCCAGCACGGCGAACTGTTCACGCATGGTGGGGAGACGCAGGCTACGACAGGCCGCGTCGATCGCGGCGTCGGCGGCCGGCTCGGTGAGTCCGCGGGGACGGGCGCTGGTCATGAGGAGACTCCCTCGCTGTCGGTACGGGTGGCTGCAGGGGGCGTTCCGCGCAGCAGTTGGTCGTACACGGCCACCGATGGGAGTGGCCGGTTGTCGGGCGGCAACGCGGCCACGCGCCGGAGGGCCAGTGACGACACCGACGGCGGGAGATCCCCTCCGCCCTCGTCGTCGGCCGATCCGTCCGCCGCGGTGTCCCGATCGGCTGCCCGACGGGCCTCCAGCGCGACCGCGTCGGCCGTCAGCTCACCGGCGTTCAGGGCGGCGGCTATGCCAGCGACCACCTGATCGTGGGCCAAGTGCCGGTGCAGGAGGAGGACTTCGCTCATCGCGTACCGGGCCTCCTCCTCCCCGTGGGCTGCCCGGACGGCGTCCCACCAGGCGTCGTGCACCGGGGTGAACTTGCCGGCGGACCGCGCCTGGTCAAGGACCGTTGCCCCTGGAAGCGACCCGGGATTGCGGAGCAGGCCCTCCAGGTAGTGGTCGAGGTCGATGCGGACGTCGCCCCGGTGGATCAGCCGCTCGTGCCGGGCGACCTCGCCACGACCGTCATGGATCACCAGCTCGGAGGCGTGCAGCAGCGCCTTCACCGTCTTGCCGATCAGCCGGACAGGCACCGAGTACCGGTTCGTGCGAACCCCTATCAGCGAGAACCGGTCGACCGTGGCGGTGAACGGCCGGCCGGTCTCGAAGTGCTCCTCCGGGAGGTCCTTGAGCACCAGCCCCTCGACCGCGAGGCGCTGCCCGACGGTACGGACACGGCTCCCCGGCCTCCGCTGCCGCGCCTCCGCCCTCTCCCAGCCCTCGATGAGCGCGTTCAGTTCCGCCACCGACGCCACCTCGGGTCCCGGGGACAGATAGGCGCGCCGGAAGCGGCCGAGCTCGCTCATCGCCTCCCCCGCGCCCGGCCACTCCGGCGTACCGGACTGGCCGTAGACGACGTCCAGGCCGGCCCAGGCCCGGAACGCCGACCAACGGTCCGGCTCGTCCCCGGACTCGTAGAAGCCCAGTGCTTTTTTGACCTTCGCGTTGAGTGTGTCGTAGCGGACTTGGCCGGTCGGTACGCCGCCCAGAGCCCTGAAGGCATGCACGTGCCCCTCCAGGAGGGCTCCATGGCCCTGGGAGAGGAAGACCCTGTGGACGGCCTCACCGGAGGCGGTCAAGTGGAAGACAAAGAGGGAGCAGCGCGTCCGGACACCCCTGAGATTGACATAGGCATCGCCCATGGCGACTTCCGCGACTTCTCCTGCGCGGTGATCCCGGGCGGAACCCAGGGAGACGAATCCGGGCGCCTCCGCCTCGATTTCGTACCTTCGCCGGACCACATAGTCGCGGACACTCTTGATACTCACACCGGTCATGCCGTCCTCGGCGACCAGGTGCTCGAATAAGGCTCTGGCGGTCAGCTGTTGTTCCGGTGGCGACTGCCGATCGGCCCGTAGAAGAGCGTCGATCGTCTCCTTGTACGGATCCAGCACCGACGGTCTGGGGCGCGGGGGTTTGCGCGGCAGGGGAAGATGATTCACCACTTCACGCACCAGCGCCCGCTGCACACCGTAACGGCGGGCGAGCGCGCGGACGGACAACTTCTCCTCATCGGCGTCCGACCTGATCGCCGCTAACAGCTCGGCCTCTTCCCTCGACCGCATAGTGCCCCCCTGGCATGCTGAAGCAGCAAGATGATTCCACTTCTCCGCGGCTTCCGAAGGCGATTCCCGGAATCTCGGTGTTCCTGTCCGGCGTCTATGCGGACGCTGCCCCCGCCCGCCCGAGGGCAGGACGGCCCGACAGCGTCGAGCGCGCGGTGGTGGCCCGTGATCGGGGACGCCAAACCTCACGGGCGTGAATCCATGCGTTTTTCCACCCATCGGAGGAATGCGCACCCGAACGCGCCCGGCGGGACACGGCCTCGGAGAGGCTGTCCTGGTGCGGGGATGGCTGAGAGCGGGAGGGCTGACGGCGCTGGCGGCGTTCGCCGTGCTCGGGCCCGCGGGGGCGGCGACGGCCGACGACCTGGGCGTGGGCGCGAGAGCGGGGAACACGTCGCTGAACGCCGTCGTGCACCGGCTGCCCAGACTGCTGCCTGATCACCCGCCGTCGCACGTCGACGTGAACGCGCTGGGTGGGGCGGTACGGGCGACCGTGGACGACAACGGGGTCGGCTGCCTGGACGTCAGGGCCCATGTGGTGGCGGTGGACGCGGAGTTGTGGCTCCGCTGCCGTGTCACCCGCCCCCCGGCGGCGGCCGCCCCGCCCGCCCCTGCCCCGGCACCACCGCCTGCACCCGCAGCACCTCCGGCACCAGCGCCTGCTCCACCCGCGGCCGCACCACCGCCGGCACCCGCTCCCGCAGCACCGCCCGCTGCCCCACCACCCGCCGCGGCAGCACCTGCCCCTCCGGCGGCGGCCCCGCCCCCGGCCGCCGCGGCACCGCCCGCTGCCGCACCACCGGCCCCACCGGCAGCCGCACCTCCGGCAGCCGCACCTCCGGCAG
>NZ_JABETO010000056.1 GCF_013055795.1 Streptomyces sp. I05A-00742 | reverse complement strand
GGCCGCCGCGCCGTCGGGCCCCCAGCCGCCGCCGGGCAGGGCGAGCAGCGACCCGCAGACGACGGCCGCCGCGAGCGCCGCGGCGGCGGCCCGCAGGTGCTGGCGGCGGCGCATCAGGTCGGTGGGGCGGGCCTGGAGGGAGCACGGGTCGAACTCCACGGACGCCAGCAGCGAGCCGTCCCGGCTGCCGGGCGGCACCTGGACGGCCGCCGCCTCGGCGAGGGCCGCGCCCGGCTCGGCCACCCCGGCGGCCGTCAGCAGGGTCCGGACCTCCCGGTCGGACGGCAGCTCCAGCGTGCGCAGCACGAAGGCGGCCCGGCCGGGGGCCGAGAGGCGGCCGAGCGCCTGGTCCAGGGCGAGTTCGTCGGCGCCCCCCGAGCGCGGGAACAGCCGCAGCCCCCACACCTGCGGGAGCAGCGGCGGCAGCAGCCCGGGCCGCGGCAGCCCGAACCGGCCGCGCGGACGGTCGGCCGCCAGAGCGCCGCGCAGCACCCGCAGCCGGACGTACGCGTACCCGGGGTCGCCGCTCCGCTGCCCGTCCGCCCCGCGGGGCGCCGGGACGGGCTCCTCGACGTGCTCGACGAGGCTCACCCGGTTGCGCGGCAGGGACCGCTGGACGAGCGCGTGCGCCGTGAGCACCCTGCGGTTGCGGCCGAGGGCCGGTGGCAGTACGAGGTAGCCCAGACGTACCAGACGCGGGTAGTGCTCGATGAGGGCGGCCTCGGCCTGCTCGATGTCGAGGGGGGTGGCGGTGTCGGCGGGGGGCCGAACGGCTGTCGCTTGCTGCTCCACGTCCGTAGAACGAGTGAATGGTGGGATGGTCACCTCACCCCTGTGGGCGATGGCGCGCCGGGCCCCCTCCTCACGTCTGCGTCACAGGGCGGCCTTTCCCGCGCCTACGCCACGTAGCGCGCGCGGATCCGGTTCACTGCCGCGTCCGGGACGCCGAGGCCCACCCGTACGTACCCCTCGACCGACCCGTACAGCCGGTGCGTCTCCTCCAGCGCCGCCGCCAGGTACCCCGGCCGGACGCCGAAGATGGCGGAGGCGATCTCCGGGTCGCCGCCGGCCTCCGTGAAGCGGTCCACGATCGGCGCGAACGCGGCCCGTACGGCGGGTGCGACCGCCAGGTACTCCTCCTCGGCGGTCTCCTGCTCCGCCCCGAGCAGCAGCAGGAGCACCGTCGCCGCCCAGCCGGTGCGGTCCTTGCCGGCCGTGCAGTGGAAGAGGAGCGGTCCGCAGTCCGGTTCGGCGAGGGTGGTCAGCAGCCGGCCGTAGGCGCGGCAGGCGGCGTCGGAGGTCACGAACGCGCGGTACGACTCGCACATCAGCTTCTCCGCCTTGCCGCCGCCGAGCCGCTCGTCCGCGGCGGCCGGGCTGCCGAGCACCGACTCGATGCGCGCGGGCATCGCGGCGCTGCCCGGTGCCGCCCCGGCGGCCAGGACGTCGGCGACGATCAGCCGGGCGCCCCGCGGCAGCTGGTCCGGGCGCTCGCGTCGCTCGTTCTCGCTGCGGAGGTCCACCACCGTGCGGATGCCCAGCGCGGCCACGGCCGGGTCCGCGGCGGGGTCGTGCCGGTCGAGCTGGCCGGAACGGAGGAGCAGGCCCGGACGGACGGCGGAGTTGCCCACGAGCGCGATGCCGCCGAGGTCGCGGAGGTTGATGATGGTCGAGGCATCGAACTGCGGCATGCGCGCGTCTCCCTCTTGTCGGCCTTCGGCAATGTCGTGGGCGTTTTTCTGCTTTCCACTTTTATTGTGGAGAACGGTAGCCGAGCCCGCGACGGCACTACCGTGCGAGGGTCCGGCCGCGGGCCGCGCCCAGGCCCATGCCCAGCAGCAGGGCGAGCAGGTGACCCGCGTCCGTGAAGCCGGGGCGGTTCCTGGCCAACGGGCGTATGCCGAGCGCCAGCAGGGCCGAGCAGGCGCCGGTGCGCAGCCGCCCGGCGGGCAGTGTCACGGCGAGGGCGCCCGCCACCGCGTTGAAGCCGTAGCTGGTACCGACATCTATGGCCGAGCGCGTCGAGGAGCGGGCGTGCACGGCGCGCAGACCGCCGTAGACGAGGAGCGAGGCGCCCACGTGTCCCCAGGCGAAGGTGCCCGCCGCCCACCACGCCCCGTGCGCGTACTCCGTATAGCCGAGGACGGCCAGGAGCAGCAGGGCGTACCCGAGGTCCATCGGGTGTTCGACGACCGCGGCGCTGGTGGCCAGGGTGTCCCAGCGGCCCGCGTCCAGATTGTCGGCATTGGTCGAGCAGCGGCGCAGCAGCCGGACCCGCCGGGCCGGGGTGAGCAGCCGCCGGGCCGCGTACGCGCCGAGTTGGACGCCGCCGACGTACGCCGGGGCGAAGCGGGGCAGCCGGGACCGGGATGACGTCTGGGAAGGCTCGGAGATCATCCGGCCATCATCGGACGGGGGTTGCCCCGGCGCCACCCCGATGGCGGCTTCGCGTCAGGAACATGACCTCCGGTCTCCCGCGGGCGCCCCGCCGCCTCACCCCCGGTCCAGATACGCCAGCACCGCCAGCACCCGCCGGTTGTCGTCGTCGGACTGGGCAAGACCCAGCTTCCCGAAAATGTTGGACGTGTGCTTCGCGACCGCCCGTTCGGTGATGACCAGCCGCTCCGCGATGGCCGCGTTCGACCGGCCCTCCGCCATCAGCTCGATGACCTCCCGCTCGCGCGGCGTCAGCCGGGCCATCGGCGCGTCCTGGGAGCGCCGCGTCAGCAACTGCGAGATGACCTGCGGGTCCATCGCCGTACCCCCGGCCGCCACCCGGCGGACGGCGTCGACGAACTGCTCGGCGTCGAAGACCCGGTCCTTGAGCAGGTAGCCGACCCCGCCGGTGCCGTCCGCCAGCAGCTCCTGCGCGTACAACTGCTCCACGTGCTGCGACAGCACGAGGACGGGCAGCCCGGGGGTGGCGCGCCGGGCGGCCAGGGCGCACTGGAGGCCCTCGTCGGTGAACGACGGCGGCAGTCGGACGTCCACCACCGCCACGTCCGGCTTGAGTTCGGCCAGCGCCCGGCTCAGCTCGGGACCGCTCTCGACCGCCGCGACGACCTCGAAGCCGAACGCCTCCAGCATCCGGACCAGCCCGTCGCGCAGCAGGAAGAGGTCTTCGGCCAGGACGACACGCACAACAGCTCCAGGAAAGAGGACAGGCCGCGCCCCCCTCGGGCCCGGTGGTCGTCCCATGGTCCCTCATCGGGAGGTGGAACGCCCCCTCCTCCTGAGGGGGTGGTCAGGCCAGGGTGAAGTCGTCGAAGTCGAACCCCGGGGCCACCACGCAGGAGACCAGCACCGGTTCGTCGCCCACCGGTTCCGCGGCCTGCCAGACCCCGCCGGGGACGAGCAGCTGGGGCCGCTGTCCGTCCTCGACGGCGGGACCGAGGACCATCGTCGTGGCCCCCGCCCCGTCCGGGCCCTCGCCGGCGCCGCCGAGACGCATCCGGAGCGGGCCGCCGCGGTGCCACAGCCACAGCTCGTCCGAGCGGACGCGGTGCCAGCGGGAGCGCTCGCCCGGGTGCAGCAGGAAGTGGATGCCGGTGGCGTGGGGCCGGGGGCCCGGGTACCCCTCGGGAACCGTGCCGCCGGACGTCCGCCACGTCTCGCGGAACCAGCCGCCCTCGACGTGCGGCCGCAGGCCGAGGAGCTCGACCAGGGGGGACACGGCGGGCTCGGGGGACTCGGGGGACCTGGGGGAGGGGTCGGTCATGCGCCCCACTCTCCCACCCGGAGCCCCTCCGCGTCAGAGGGCCGCGTCAGAGGGCCGTGTCAGTGACCGTGTCAGTGGGCCGTCATCGGACGGGTGGTGGTGAGGGCGCAGGGGATCTCGATGGTGACCAGCGTCGGCCCGCCCACCGGGCTGCTGACCGCCAGCACCCCGTCGAACGCCCCGAGCCGCCGCTCGACGCCCGGCAGACCCGTACCGGCCGAGGTGTCGGCGCCGCCGCGCCCGTTGTCGGTGACGGCGATGCGCAGCATGCCGTCGGCGTGGTGCACGTCCAGCCAGATCCGTTCGGCCCCGGAGTGCTTGACGGCGTTGGTGAGGATCTCGCTGACGGCGAAGTACGCGGCGGACTCCAGCGGTTCGGCGGCCCGTCCGGGCAGGTCCACGTCGGCCTCGACCGGCACCGGCATACGCAGCGCCAGGGCCCGTACGGCGTCGCCGAGCCCGCGTTCGGCCAGCACCGGCGGGTGGATGCCGCGGACGAGGTCCCGCAGTTCGGTCAGCGCCTCGGCGGAGTCCGCCCGGGCGGCGGCGATCAGCCGCTTGGCCTGCGCCGGGTCCTTCTCCACCAGCGCCTCGATGGTGCCCAGGCTCATGCCCATGGCCACCAGCCGGGCCTGCGCGCCGTCGTGCAGATCGCGCTCGATGCGGCGCAGCTCGGCGGCGGAGGTGTCCACCGCGTCGTGCCGGGTCTCCGTCAGGTGCTCGATGCGCAGCGCCATCTCCCGCTCGTGGGTGGGGTGGAGCAGCTTGCTCGCCAGCACGAAGTTGGCGCGCAGCAGGGCCGGCGCGGTGAGCACGCCGACGACGGCGAAGACGGTGCCCAGACCGGCCGCCAGGTTGGCGCTGGTCTGCCCGGTGATGTGGATGAAGGCGAACCACTCGCCCCCGCCGGCGTTGACGATGGGCTTCCACACGCCGCACGCCAGCACGATGCCCCACGGCATGTAGACCAGGAGGGCTACCGGCAGGATGGCCAGCGCGAAGCCCGCGGTCATGTCCACCAGCAGCCACTGGAGGTCCCGCCAGGTGGCCTTGTCCTTGAGCAGGGCCTGGCAGCGCTCCGCCTGGCCCAGGATTCCGCTGCGGGTGGGCAGCGGCCGGTAGGGGGCGGGGACGCGGATGCCCGCCCACGCCAGGGACTGGACGCGGCGCTGGTTGGCGTACGCCCGGACGGCCCGGAGCGCGTACGGGGTGGTCAGGACGCCGATGCCGGCGGGGATCAGACAGATCGAGACGACAGCCAGCGTGAAGAGGAGGATCGACGCGAAGAGTCCCCAGAAGGCCAGGCCCGCGGACCTCGCTGTCGCTGTGAACCCTCTGCCGATCTTCATGGGTGCTCCCCCGTCGTCCGTTCCGCCGGGGAGCCCTTCCCCCGGTCGGCCCCCAGTCTGCCGTCCCGCCGCCGGGCCGGTCACGGGGTGCAGCCAGCGCATCGGGGGTGTACCTGGCAACACCCTCTCACCTGGCCCTTCCGCCCGGGGAGAGGGGTGCGGGACGGCTGGGGGAGCGGGGCGCGGATTTCTAGCGTCGGGGGCATGACGACACACCTCACCCCTGGGGGCCGGGGGCACGGCCCGGTCCGGCCCGGCGACTCTTCGGCGGGGACTGCTTCGGGACCTGGGCACCTGCCTTCTGGGAACGGTCAGATGCCGCTTGGGAACGGCCGGATGCCCCTTGGGAACGGCCAGATGCCTCCTGGGAACGATCAGATACCTCTTGGGAACGGTCAGATCCCTTCCGGGCCCGGCGGCACCCCTCCCGGGGACGGTCGCCTCCCCTCCGGCGGCGGCGGCCCGTCCCGGCCCCGGCGGCAGCCCTCCGGCGGCACCCCGCCCCCGGCCGGCGGCCTCGCCGCGCGCCTCGGCCTCTGGAGCGCCCGGCACCGGAAGACCGCGGTCCTCGGCTGGCTGCTGCTCGTCGTCCTGGCGGCGGTGCTCGGCGGCATGGCGGGGACGGCCGAGATGACCGACGCCGAGCAGGGCGCCGGGGACTCCGCCCGCGCCGAACAGATCCTCGCCGACGCGGGCATCGAGGAACCCGCCACGGAGATGGTCATGGTCTCCGGACCCGCGCCAGGCGACTGGCGCGCCGCCACCGGCGGCCTCGCCCGGGCCATCGAGGCCACGGGCAGGGCGGGCGGCGTCAAGCCGCCGGTGCCCTCCGCCGACGGCCGGGCGGCCCTGATCCGGTTCGAGATCAAGGGCGACCCCAAGACGGCCGGGGACCGGGTACAACCGGTCGTCGACGCGGTCGGCGAGGCCAGGAAGGCCCACCCCCGCCTGACCTTCGACGAGTACGGTGACGCCGTCGCCGGCAAGTGGCTGGACGACATGCTCGGCGAGGACTTCGCCACGGCCGAGTGGACGGCCGTCCCGCTGGCCCTCGGCATCCTGCTCGTGGTCTTCGGCGCGGTGGTCGCCGCCCTGCTGCCCGTCGGCCTCGCCGTCACCGCCTTCGTCGCCGCCAACGGCCTGCTGGCCCTCGCCAGCCACGCCCTGCACATCTCGCCCACCACCGGCTCGGTGATGCTGCTCATCGGCCTCGCCGTGGGCGTCGACTACTGCCTCTTCTACCTGCGGCGGGAACGCGACGAACGGGCCGCGGGCCGCGACGCCGAGACGGCGCTGCGCATCGCCGCGGCCACCAGTGGGCGGGCGGTCCTGGTCTCCGGGCTCACCGTGATGGTCGCGATGGCCGGGATGTTCCTGTCCGGGCTGATGCTCTTCGAGGGGTTCGCGCTCGCCACCATCCTCGTCGTGTTCATCGCCATGACCGGCTCGGTCACCGTCCTGCCCGCCCTGCTGTCCTGGCTCGGCGACCGGGTCGCGAAGGGGCGGGTGCCGTTCGTGGGCCGGCGGGCCGGTGGCCGCCGGGCGGACGGGCGGGGGACGAGTGGACCGGGGGCGGGCGGACGGATCTCCGGCGCGGTGCTCAGGCCCGTCCTGGGCCGCCCGGGGCTGATGGCCGCCGCGGCGACCGCCGTCCTGCTCGTCCTCGCCCTGCCCGCCCTCGGCATGAAGACCGAACAGCTCGGCCTCGACCGGCAGATGCCCTCCGACGCCCCGCTGCGCACCTCGTACGAGCGGATCACCACGACCTTCCCGGGCGGCCCGGCCCCCGCGAAGGTCGTGGTCAGGGCGGACGACGTCACATCACCGCGGTTCACCGCGGCCGTCGCGGAGTTCACCCGGCGGACGGCCGAGAGCGGCCGGTTCGGCAAGGGCGTCACCGTCACCCCGCACCCCCGGCAGCACGTCGCCGAGATCCAGGTGCCGCTCGCCGGGGACGGCACGGGCAGCCGCGCCGAGCGCGCCCTGGAGACGCTCCGCGAGGACCTGGTGCCCAGGACCCTGGACCCCGTGGCCCGTGAGGCCGTCGTCACCGGACCGCTCGCGTCGTCCGTCGACTTCACCGATCAGCTCGGCCGCGGCATCGTGCCGGTCTTCCTCTTCATCACCGTCGTGACCTTCCTGCTGATGCTCTTCTCCTTCCGCTCCGTGTACGTCGCGGCGGCGTCGATCCTCCTCAATCTCCTCTCCGTGGCCGCCGCCTACGGTGTGCTGACCGCCGTCTTCCAGCACGGCTGGGGCGCGTCCGCGCTGGGCGTGGAGAAGGCGGGCGCCGTCGAGGCGTGGCTGCCGCTGTTCGTGCTCGTCGTCCTGTTCGGCCTGTCGATGGACTACCACGTCTTCGTCGTCTCGCGGATCCGCGAGGCCCGGCAGTCCGGCCTCGCCACCCGCGAGGCCATCCGCGACGGCATCCGTTCGACGGCCGGCGCCGTCACCGGCGCGGCCGTCATCATGGTCGCCGTCTTCGGGGTCTTCGCCACCCTGTCCATGCAGGACATGCAGCAGATGGGCGTCGGCCTCGCCGCCGCCGTCCTGCTCGACGCCACGGTCGTACGGATGGTCCTGCTGCCCTCGGTCCTCGCCCTGCTCGGCGAGCGCAGCTGGCGGCTGCCGCGCGCACTGCGCCGGCTGCCGGACCTCTCGGAGCAGTCTGTGACGACCCGTCAGGAGACCGACAAGGGTGCGTACTTGTAACCGACCCGCCGCACGGTGACGATCGACGACCGGTGCTCCGCCCCCATCTTCCGGCGGAGCCTGGCCACATGGACGTCCACCGTGCGGCCGTCGCCCACGTGCCCGTAGCCCCACACCGTGGTCACCAACTGGTCGCGGGTGTGGACCCGGTGGGGATGGGCCACGAGATGGGCCAGCAGCTCGAACTCCAGGTACGTGAGGTCCAGCGGCCTTCCCGCGACCCGCGCGGTCCGCTGCTCGGGGTCGATGCTCACCAGGGCGTCACCCCGCCCGGCGGGCACGGCCCCGGCGGCCTCGGTGATCGTGGAGGCCACCGCCGGATGCCGGTCGGCCGGTACGAGCACCAGATACCCGACCATCGGAGGCCGCCCCGGCAGCACCGGCAGGGCCTCCTGCGGGGCCGGCAGCCAGGTCGCGCCGGGGTGCAGCAGATCGGCGACCGGCGGCGCGTCGTCGGGGGAGACGGCGCGCAGGCGGTGGCGCTGCGTGGGGAGGGACTGGGCGAGGAGGGAAGGGGCGGCGGAGGGAGTGGCCGCAGCGGTCAGCGTACGAAGGTTCGACATGGAGAGCTCAGCTCTTTCGCGCGGGGGACGTCGAAGAGGACGTGCGATGCGCGGGCCGTTGGCCGGCAATGGTGCCGACGGCTGACTTCGACGGGGTCAGCGGGAGAGATGGGCCTGCGCGGAAGGACACGCGCGACAACACACTCGGTCGAAGTCGTGATGCTGGCGGGAAGGCCAGAAGGGCTCAAGGTCGATGCGACCCGTCGCTGCGTTCCGGTGGCTGCCCATGCCCCTATTGAAGCATGGCCCACGAGCGGACAGCAGCTCCGTTCCCGCAGATGATGCGGATCTTCGACACTCCGTGCCGCATTCCCGCCACCTCACCCGGCAAGCCCCCAGCGGAGCAGCCGCCCCAGCCCCCGCGACTCCCACCCGCCCGCGGTCGTCCTCATCGGTTCCGTCCGTAGGCGGCAGCGGTGGCGTTCTCCGCGAAAACGCCCAAGAGGCGGGATGTCGTCTGTCGGAGCGGGGAGCTCGGGGGCACGTACATCACGGGTGGACAGCCACCGCCCGGTACGTGGCGCTGTTCGACCGGCACCGACGGGCAGCCATGCTGCCCGAGGAATCGATAGTGGTGATCGAAAGGCTGCTTGGGGAGCGATATCTGTGAGCACCACCCGGTTCTGCCCGGCCTCGGCTGCCTGGCGCAAGAGTTCGTACAGCACGGCTCACGACACGTGTGTGGAGATAGCCGACCAATTCTCCGGTGTCGTCCCGATAAGAGACAGCAAAGCCTCCGGCGGTCCCGTCCTCACGGTCGGCGCGCCCGCCTGGGCCGCTTTCGTCGCGGCCGTGAACACCGAGGCGCTGACCGGGCGCGCCGGGGCCGTTCCTTCGGCTCCGTGGGTGCTCAGTACGTGACCGTGATCCGCCGCGCCGGCCCGTCGACCCGGACCGTGCCCCCGTAGGGGATCACCTGCTGGGGGTCGGTGTGCCCCAGGTCGACGTCGAAGACGACGACAGCGTCCGGCGCGTAGACGTCCAGCGCGCGGAGCACGGCCTCCCGCAACGCCAGCCGGTAGGCGTCGCCCTCATCCCGGGTGCGCGGCCGGTCGAAGGACCAGCCCTTGGCGCGCCCCACGAGCACGGCGGGGAAGCGGCGCAGCAGTCCCCGCTCGCCCATGGAGCGGAGGATGCCGTGGACGTCCTCGGGGCGCGGCTGGTCCTCGGAGGTCTCGACGAAGAGCACGCACCCTTCGTAGGCCTCCGGCTCCCGGATCTCCCGGTCGGCCATGAGCAGCCAGGACAGGATCTCGATGTTGCCGCCCCAGGAGATGCCCTCGACCACCCGGTCGGGGTTGCGCCAGGTCCATCCCTGACAGGGGCGCATCGGGGGCGCGTTCCGGAAGGTCTCGGGGTCGTCCCAGGGCCGGTCGACGTCGTTGAACTCGCGCGTCCCGCTCAGCTCGTACGGCCCGGAGGTGAACAGCGCCGCCCGCAGCGACGCCGCCGTCAGGGGGTGCATGGCCCCGGGGCGGCCGAGCTCCACCATCACGCTCACGCCGTGGTAGCCGACGATCCCGCAATTCCACAGCCATGCGAGGAGGTTGGTGTTGTCGCTGTACCCGAAGAAGGGCTTGGGGTGGGCGCGGATCAGGTCCCGGTCGAGGTGGGGCAGGACGGTGATCTGGTCGTCCCCGCCGATGCTGCTGATCACCGCTGTGACGGACGGGTCCGCGAAGGCGGCGTGCAGGTCGTCCGCCCGTTCGCGCGGTGAGGAACCCATCTTCCGGGTCGCCGGATACTCCACCGGCACGAGCCCGAACTCCTCCTCCAGACGCCGCAGTCCGAGCTCGAACGGCCGCGGCAGGACGCCGGGGAGCCCGGAGGAGGGGGAGACGACGGCGACACGGTCGCCGGGGCGGGGCTTGGGCGGGTAGAGGGGGAACATGGGCGTCACCCTAGGGGGCGTCGGGGACGGCGCGCTTTCGTATTACGGGCCGGATTGCGGGGCGGATTGCGGAGCGAACCACGGGGCGGACCGCCGACGATGCCGGGCAGGAACCGGAGCGCCGCCCAGGCACAGGCGCCCAGCCAGGCCGTGGCGAAGAGCCAGCCCGCGACGACGTCCGTGAACCAGTGGACGCCGAGGTACGCGCGGGTCAGCCCCACGAGCACGGCCCAGCATCCGGCCGCCGCCACGACGGGTCCCGCGGCCCGCCGGGAGCGGAGCAGGACGGCGGCGGCGACGAGGCCGGCGGCGATGGCCGACGTGGAGGTGTGGCCGGACGGGAACGACCAGCCGTCGGCGTGCGTCGCCCAGCCGTCGACGGGCGGCCGGGGCCGGGCGATCAGCGTGAGCACCCCGTAGCGAACCGCCTGCCCGCAGGCGAGGACGGCCGCCGCGACGGCGGCGGCCCACAGCCTGGGCCGGGTTCCGCGCACGGCCAGGCACCCGGCCAGGAGGGCCAGCAGGTACGGGACGACGCCGGTGCCGGTGGCCGTGACGGCCCGCGCGGTGGCGACCCCGACCGCCGGCCGGTGGGCGACGGCCCAACTGTGCACGTCGACGTCCACGGGCAGCCCGCCCCCGCCGTGCCGGACCACCAGCACTCCCGCCGCCGCGAACCCGAGCAGCGCCGCCCCGGCCGAGATCCCGGCGCCCACGCCGCGCCCGCGGTTCACGCCGGGCCGCCCGTAGGGGTCGCGGCCACCGGGCGGGGGGAACGGGCGAACAAGGGTGCGGTCACCGTTGTGATCCCTTCATCATGGACGAGCGGGTGCGGCCGTCCCCGCGACCCGGGCTGATCACCATCATGAGAGACGGTCCGCCGCACTGGAGACGGCCCTGGGGAGAGGGAGGTTCCCGTGTCCGACGAGCGGACGGGACGCAGACCGGCGGGCGAGCTGGAGGCGGGCGTACTGACGGCCTGGCGGGCGGCGGGGAAACCACAGACCCCGCGGCAGATACACACCGCCTGGACAACGGACCCGACGGACCCGACGGACCCGCCCGCACCACCCTGGCGACGGTCCTCTCCCGCCTCCACGCCAAGGGCCTCGTCGCCCGCGAGCCCGCCGGGCGCGGCTACGCCTACGCCTCCGTCCACGACGCACCGGCCCTGACCGCCCGGCGCATGCACCGCGTGCTCGCCGCCGAGGCCGACGGCGACCGGGCGGCCCTCCTGGCCCGCTTCGCCGACCGGCTTGGCGCCGACGACGAGCGCCTGCCGCGGGAACTGGTGGTGTGGACAACAGGTTCGGCAGGAGCTCCCCTCGCCCCGACGGCCGAGCCGACGATGACGTGCATGAATCGTTTCACCGACAAGACGGTCCTGATCACCGGCGGCACCAGCGGCATCGGCCTCGCCACGGCCCGGCGCCTCCTCGACGAGGGCGCGTACGCCGTCATCACCGGACGCGACGACGCCCGCCTCGAGAAGGCCGTCGCGGAACTCGGCGCCGCCGGGGACCGCGTCCTCGCCGTCCGCGCCGACGCCGCCTCACCGGCCGAACTCGACGAGCTGATGCGGCGCGTGGAGTCCTGGCGCGGTGGCCTGGACGCGGTCTTCGCCAACGCGGGCGTCGGCATCTTCAAACCGGCCGCCGAACTCACCGAGGCCGACGTCGACCGCATGCTGGACGTCAACGTCAAGGGCGTCTTCTTCACGGTCCAGAAGGCCCTGCCGCTGCTGAGGAAGGGCGGCGCCGTGGTCCTCAACGCCTCCTGGACCCTCCACCGCGGCATGTCCGTCGCCTCCGTCTACTCGGCCGGCAAGGCCGCCGTCCACAACCTCGCCCGCACCCTCGGCGCCGACCTCGCCCCGCGCGGCATCCGCGTCAACTCCGTCAGCGCCGGCTACATCGACACCGAGATGTACCGCGAATCCGTCCCCGACCCCACCCAGCACACCCGCAACGCCGCCTCCGTGCCCCTCGGCACCCTCGGACGGCCCGAGGACATCGCGGCGGCGGTGGCCTTCCTCGCGTCCGACGACGCCGCCTACATCACCGGCCAGGACCTGATCGTCGACGGCGGCCTCGTCGGCTCGCTCCCGCAGAACTCATAAAAGCGGTGAAGGAACCCGGCGTGCTCACGGATTGCACAGGGCCGCGTCCACGACCCGCTCAATTCGCTCCTTGGTCGCCCGGCCCGGCTGGACGGTCACCGCGACGCTGACCGCGCGGCCGTCGTCGGTGACGCCGCCCCGGGTCTCGTACCCCGTGGTGCTGCCACCATGGCCCCACGCAACCCCGCCGCACGACAGCGGCGTACTCACGAGCCCCAGCCCGTAGCGGGCGCCGGGGGCGAACGGGTGACCGGCGGGGACGGTGGTCCGCATCTCGGCGAGCTGAGCCTCGGGGAGAAGATCGCCGTCCAGCAACGCGGTGAAGAACCGGTTGAGATCGGAGTTGGTGGAGACCATCTGACCCGCCGCCCAGGCCCAGGAGGGATCCCACTCCGTGGCGTCGACCAGCGGCCCGCCCGCCGACTCCTGGGCGTAACCCCTGGGATGGCGCTCCCGGATCGTCGTCTCACCGGGCGCGGGGAAGTAGGTGTGACGCAGCCCGATGCGCCTGATGACGCGCCGGTCGATCTCCTCGGGGAGCGGGCGGCCGGTGACCTTCTGGACGATCAGGCCGGCCAGCACGTAGTTCGTGTTGCTGTACTTCCACTTCTCCCCGGGGGCGAACTCGGCCTTGTGCCGCAGCGCGAGGTCGAGGAGTTCGCGGGGCTCGTAGTACCGGACGTCGTCGGCGAGGTACTTGACGTAGTCGGGAAGTCCACTGGTGTGCTGGAGAAGCTCGCGGACGGTGATGCGCCCTCCGTCGATCCCCTCCCCGCGAACGAGCCCCGGCAGATAGGTCCCGACCGGGGCGTCAAGGCGGACCTTCCCTTCACCGACCAATTGCAGCACCACCACCGCGGTGAACGCCTTGGTGTTGCTCCCGATCCGCACCTGCCCGTCCCCGGGCACCTTCGATCCTGTCGCCAGATCGCCGACCCCCGCGGTGTAGTTCCGGGTACGGCCCTCCCGGTCAGTGACGCTCGCCAGCGCACCGGGCACGCCGCCGGAGCGCACCAGCCCGTTCAATCCCTGCCGGACACCGTCCGGCCGAGCGTCCGCCGACGGCGCCAGAGCCCCCACCGCCATGACCCCGACGACCACCGCTGCCGCGACCGCCACGCCTCTGCGCCGACCGCCCCGCTGCCGCCCGGACGGACGGAAACCTTGCCACGTCTGCTCACGCACAGGTCAACTCCTACGGATTCATGGGGAACCAGCGGCATATGCCGCACCCCAGCCTCTCCGCAGACGCCCGCCCCCAACGATCCTGCCACCCACCCGCCCGGGGTGGGGCTGCCCCCCCCGACGCTGACCCTCGGCGCAACGGCGAAGGCCGCCACCCCGGAGTGGGGTGGCGGCCTTCAACGCGTCGCGGAATCCGCGGTTTAGATGTCGAAGTACAGCTCGAACTCGTGCGGGTGCGGACGCAGCTGCATCGGGGCGATCTCGTTCGTGCGCTTGTAGTCGATCCAGGTCTCGATCAGGTCGGCGGTGAAGACGCCGCCGGCCTGGAGGTACTCGTTGTCGGCCTCGAGGGCTTCGAGGACGGCGGGGAGGGAGGTGGGGACCTGGGGGACGTTGGCGTGCTCGTCGGGGGCGAGCTCGTAGAGGTCCTTGTCGATCGGCTCGGCGGGCTCGATCTTGTTCTTGACGCCGTCGAGGCCGGCCAGCAGGAGGGCCGAGAAGGCCAGGTACGGGTTGGAGGACGGGTCCGGGGCGCGGAACTCGACGCGCTTGGCCTTGGGGTTGGAGCCCGTGATCGGGATGCGCATCGCGGCGGAGCGGTTGCGCTGGGAGTAGACCAGGTTGACCGGGGCCTCGAAGCCGGGGACCAGGCGGTGGTAGGAGTTCACCGTCGGGTTGGTGAAGGCCAGCAGCGACGGGGCGTGCTTGAGGATGCCGCCGATGTAGTAGCGGGCGGTGTCCGAGAGGCCCGCGTAGCCCTGCTCGTCGTAGAAGAGGGGGTCGCCGCCGGACCACAGGGACTGGTGGACGTGCATGCCGGAGCCGTTGTCGCCGAAGATCGGCTTGGGCATGAAGGTCGCGGTCTTCTCGTTGCGCCAGGCGACGTTCTTCACGATGTACTTGAAGAGCATCAGGTCGTCGGCGGCGGCGAGGAGGGTGTTGAACTTGTAGTTGATCTCCGCCTGGCCGGCGGTGCCCACCTCGTGGTGCTGGCGCTCGACCTGGAGGCCGGCCTTGTCGAGCTCCAGGGAGATCTCGGCGCGCAGGTCGGCGAAGTGGTCGACCGGCGGGGCCGGGAAGTAGCCGCCCTTGTAACGGACCTTGTAGCCGCGGTTGTTGACCTCGGAGCCGGTGTTCCAGGCGCCGGCCTCGGAGTCGATGTGGTAGAAGGACTGGTTCGCCGACGTCTCGAAACGGACGTTGTCGAAGACGTAGAACTCGGCCTCGGGGCCGAAGTACGCGGTGTCGGCGATGCCGGTGGAGGCGAGGTACGCCTCGGCCTTCTTCGCCACGTTCCGCGGGTCACGGCTGTACTGCTCGCCGGTGATCGGGTCGTGGATGAAGAAGTTGATGTTGAGCGTCTTGTCGCGGCGGAACGGGTCCACACGGGCCGTGGAGAGGTCGGCGCGCAGCGCCATGTCGGACTCGTGGATGGCCTGGAAACCGCGGATCGACGAGCCGTCGAAGGCCAGCTCCTCGGAGGGGTCGAACGCCGCCGCCGGAATCGTGAAGTGCTGCATCACGCCCGGCAGGTCGCAGAAGCGGACATCGACGAACTTGACGTCCTCGTCCTTGATGAACTTCTTGGCGTCGTCGCCGTTCTGGAACATCCAACCCTCCTAGCCCGGCCGCCAGCGGTCGGGGATTGCTTCGGTGGTGCTGCGGCCGACCCTAGAGAGACCGGATTTCCCAAGCATGACCCATTTGTTTCGCCGAGGTTAACCGGAGCGCCGCGAAATGATGATCAAATCGGGCGTCCGCCGACCCGGGCGACAGTGATCGAATACGACCCCAGTACCGTGGACCGGTGGACAAAAGGCAAGCAATCGGCTCGTGGCTCTCCGGCCCCCGCGCGGCGGCCGAGCAGATGGGTATCGACTTCGGTTACCGGGGGGAACAGCTCGGGCTGCCGGAGGACGGACCGGGCTCCGTCGCCCCGCTCGGACGGCGGTTCGCCGCGATCTTCATCGACTGGGCCCTGAGCATGCTCATCGCGTACGGCCTCCTCTCCGGGGGCAACGTCCACCGGGCCGGCAACTGGGCGCTGCTGATCTTCTTCGTACTCAGCCTGCTCACCGTCGGCACGGTCGGTTTCACCCCCGGCAAGCGGCTCCTCCGCATCAGGGTCATCGGCGTGGACGGCGGCCGGCTGACCTTCCCGAAGGCCCTGCTGCGCAGTGTGCTCCTCGTGATCGTCATTCCCGCGGTCATCTGGGACCGGGACACCCGCGGTCTCCACGACCGGCTCGCCAAGGCCGTTCAGGTTCGCTTCTGAGCGGTGAAGGTGCGATGCAGTGAGGGCGGGGCGGGACCGTGTCGGTCCCGCCCCGCCCTCACTCCGTTCGCGTTTCGCGTCTTTCCGGTTCAGCGGCCCTTCGGCATCCGCATGCCCTTCGGCATCGGACCCTTCGGGATCGGCATGTTGCTCATCAGGTCACCCAGCGCCCGCAGACGGTCGTTGACGACCGTCACCTGCGCGCCCGGGAGGACCCGCGGCAGCTTGAGCAGGGTGGTGCGCAGCTTCTTCAGCGGCACCTGGCCCTCCTCGTTGCCCACCACCACGTCGTGCACCGGCACGTCCGAGACGATGCGCGCCATCCGCTTCTTCTCGGCGGCCAGCAGGCCCTTGAGCCGGTTGGGGTTGCCCTCGGCCACCAGCACGATGCCCGCCTTGCCGACGGCCCGGTGCACGACGTCCTGGTTGCGGTTCATCGCCACCGCCGGCGTCGTCGTCCAGCCGCGGCCGACGTTGTCCAGCACAGCCGCCGCCGCGCCCGGCTGGCCTTCCATCTGCCCGAAGGCAGCACGCTCGGCACGACGCCCGAAGACGATCGCCATCGCGAGGAAGGCCAGCAGGAAGCCCAGGATGCCCAGGTAGATCGGGTGATCGATCAAGAAGCCGATGGCGAGGAGGACACCGAAGGTGACAATGCCCACAGCCGCGACGACAAGACCGACCTTCGGATCGACCTTCTTGGTCATCTTGTAGGTCAGGGCGATCTGCTTCAGTCGCCCGGGGTTCTCGGATGTTTCCTTCCTCGCCATATGGCGAAGTTTACGTGGCCTGCGGGCCCGGAGCCGCCGCGGCCTCCAGGAGGTGCTGGGCCTCCCGCCGGTCCCTGGCCCGGCGGCGGTCCTCCAGCACCGCGGTCCAGGCGTTCCGGCGGGCCGTGCGCTGGCCACCGCGCAGCAGCAGCCGTTCCAGGGCCAGCAGGGCACCCGTGACCGAGGGCGGCCGGACGGAGAGCGTGGAAGGCAGGGCGGAGAAGGCGTGCGCGGCGTTCGCCGTCGTCGCGCGGGCGGGCGCGGCCTGCATGTCGTGTCCTCTCGGAGCGGAAGGGTGAGAGGTGGGGGAGCGGAGCTGTCCGTCGTGCGTGCGTTCGCGGTACGCACTGCTGTGCGTACCGACATCGTCACCGAATGGTGTTACCAGCGGGTGACGGCGTGGTCAAACTCTATGAAATGTTGATGCGGCCGGTGCCTCGGCCCCGGAAGGGCGGCAAGGCATCGGCCGCATCAGGCCGCATCAAGAAAAACCCCTACGCCGCGGCCTCGCTCCGCTTCACACCTCTGTGCGGTCGAGCTTCGCGGCGCCTCCGCTCCGGCCGGGTGGCCGCCCTCGTTCCTCGGACGGCCCCCCAACCTACGCCGCGGCCTCGCTCCGCTTCTCGATCGCCTGGCGGTACAGGCGTCCCGCCCGGTACGACGAGCGGACCAGCGGGCCCGACATCACGCCGGCGTAGCCGATCTCGTCGGCCTCCTGCTGCAGCTCGACGAACTCCTGCGGCTTCACCCAGCGCTCCACCGGGTGGTGGCGCGGCGACGGGCGCAGGTACTGGGTGATCGTGATGAGTTCGCAACCCGCCTCGTACAGGTCGCGGAGCGCCTGGCTGATCTCCTCGCGCTCCTCGCCCATACCGAGAATCAGGTTGGACTTCGTCACCAGTCCGGCCTCGCGGGCCTTGGTGATGACCTCCAGCGAGCGCTCGTAGCGGAAGCCGGGGCGGATGCGCTTGAAGATCCGGGGGACCGTCTCGACGTTGTGGGCCAGCACCTCGGGGCGGGAGGAGAAGACCTCCGCCAGCTGGTCCGGCTTGGCGTTGAAGTCGGGGATCAGCAGCTCGACGCCGGTGTCCGGCATCAGACCGTGGATCTGGCGGACGGTCTCGGCGTAGAGCCAGGCACCGCCGTCCTCCAGGTCGTCGCGGGCCACGCCGGTGATCGTCGCGTACTTGAGCTCCATGGACCGCACGGACTCGGCCACGCGGCGCGGCTCGTCGCGGTCCAGGGCCTGCGGCTTTCCGGTGTCGATCTGGCAGAAGTCACAGCGCCGGGTGCACTGGTCGCCGCCGATGAGGAACGTCGCCTCGCGGTCCTCCCAGCACTCGTAGATGTTGGGACAGCCCGCCTCCTGGCACACCGTGTGCAGGCCCTCGCGCTTCACCAGACCCTGGAGCTCGGTGTACTCGGGGCCCATCTTCGCCCGGGTCTTGATCCATTCGGGCTTGCGCTCGATGGGGGTCTGGGCGTTCCGGACCTCAAGGCGCAGCATCTTGCGTCCGTCGGGTGCGACAGCGGACACTCCGGCTCCCTATGACTTCGATTCTTCGGCGGACACCAGGGTACGCCCGTTCGTTCTGACGTTCTTACGCCCGGAGAACCGGTGAGACGTCGGTGGCATTCCCGGAGGGGGCGCCCCCGCAGCGGTTCCGGGGGGCTCCTAGACGGCCCGGGGCAGCGGCTCAGCCGTCTCCAGGACCTCGCGCAGGTGCTTCTCGATCACGGGCAGCACCTCGGCGACGGCGACCCGGCGGCCCAGCTCCTCGGAGAGCGAGGTCACTCCGGCGTCCCGGATGCCGCAGGGCACGATCCGGTCGAACCAGGTGTTGTCGGGGTCGCAGTTCAGGGCGAAGCCGTGCATGGTGACGCCCTTGGCGATGCGGATGCCGATCGCGGCGAGCTTGCGGTCCTCGCCGCGCTGGCCGGCGTTGGAGGGGGCGTACTCGGGGCCGTTGAGGCGGGGGTCGAACTCCTCGTCGGCCGGGCGGGGGGCGAGGTCCAGCTGCAGGGCGCCGGTCGCGGGCCGTTCCCGGTCCTCCCCGAGGACCCAGACGCCGCTGCGGCCCTCGATCCGGGTCGTCTCCAGGCCGAACTCGGCGCAGGTGCGGATCAGCGCGTCCTCAAGGCGGCGTACATGGGCGATCACGTCCACCGGGCGGGGGAGCTTGAGGATCGGGTAGCCGACGAGCTGGCCCGGGCCGTGCCAGGTGATCTTGCCGCCGCGGTCGACATCGACGACGGGCGTCCCGTCCAGGGGGCGCTCGCTGTCCTCCGTGCGCCGTCCCGCCGTGTAGACCGCCGGGTGCTCCAGCAGCAGGCAGGTGTCCGGAATCTCGTCCGCGAACCGGGCCGAGTGGACGCGGCGCTGCTCCTGCCACGCCTCCTGGTACTCGACGGCGTCCGCCCCGAAGCCCAGATGGACAAAGCGCAGCTCACTCACGGCAGCTCCTCTTCCAGTCCTCTTCGGTCCTCTTCGAACCCTTTGGTGCCGATGGACGCGTATGTCCCGTGCGCGTCCCGTGCCCAAGCCACTGTACGGCGGGCTCCGAAACCGCTGCGGTCGAGCCCCGTACAAGATCGACCGGCGGCGCTTTTCCGTGCCTATTTGATCTGTCTCTGATCTGTCCTCACACGATCGGATGAATGCGGGGCGAAGGTGGCGTTCGGGGCAGCGGAGACCGCTAAATTCACGCCGTTCCCAGAATGGCGATCAGGGAGACCGGGCAGGTTGATGACGGAACGACCCCCACAGCGCATTCCCAACCGCCAGCTCGCCGCGCTCATCGCGGAGGCCGGCTTCTCCAACGCGGGGCTCGCACGTCGCGTCGATCAATTAGGGCTGGAGCACGGCCTCGACCTGCGCTACGACAAGACCTCCGTCACCCGATGGCTCCGCGGCCAGCAGCCGCGCGGCACCACACCGGCGTTGATCGCCGAGGTCTTCACCCGGCGGCTGGGGCGACGGCTGTCCGCGCAGGATCTCGGGCTGGACGCGTGTGCGCCGGTGTACGCCGGGCTGGAATTCGCCGCGTCGCCGGCGGAGGCCATTGACATCGTCAGCGGGTTGTGGCGCAAGGACTCCGGCAGCCACACGGAGCTGCGGAAGATCGCGTTCACGCCCGCGGGGCTGGTGGTGCCCAGCCGCGACTGGCTGATCGGACGGGCCGACGACCGGGTGGCCCGCAGCACCGTCCCGCCCCCGGGGACTCCGGGGGCCCCGGGCGGCCAGGGCCCGGCGCCGGGCGGTCCGCCCGGCGAGGGCGCCAGGACCGGCGAGCGGGCGGTCCGGGCGCCGGTGCCGCGGCAGCGCGCCGAGCGGGCCCCCGGGGGCCGCGTCTCCATGGGCGACATCGCGGCCCTGCGCTCCGTCGGCGAGCTCTTCCGCACGCTCGACCACGCGTACGGCGGCGGGCACGCGAGACAGGCGCTCGTCCGGTACCTCGAACACGAGGCCGAGCCGATGCTGCGCGGCACGTACGGCGAGACCACGGGGCGCCGGCTGTTCGGCGCCGCCGCGGACCTCACCCGGCTCGCCGGGTGGACCTCGTACGACATCGCCGCCCACGGGCTCGCCCAGCGGTACTACGTCCAGGCCCTGCGCCTGGCGCAGGCCGCGGGCGACCGGGCCTACGGCAGCTACGTCCTGGTGACCATGAGCCGCCAGGCCGTCTACCTCGGCCACGGCCGGGAGGCGGTGCAGCTCGCCCGGGTGGCACAGCAGGGCGTCGGGTCCGGCGCACCCCCCGTCGTGCAGTCGCTGCTGCACGCCGTGGAGGCGCGCGGGCACGCGGTGCTCGGTGAGGTGCGGGCGTGCTCCGCGTCCCTCGCCCGCGCCGAACGGGCGCTGGAGGCCGCCCGGCCCTCGGACGACGTGCCGTACTGGATCCGCTTCTTCGACGAGGCGGAGCTGGCCGACGAGTTCGCCCACTGCCACCGTGACCTCCAGCAGTGGCGGGCGGCCGCCCAGCACGCCGAACGCTCGCTCCAGCTCAGGCCGGCGGCGTACGCGCGGAGCCGGCTCTTCTGCCGCGTCGTGCTGGGCTGCGCGCGGCTGGGGCTCGGCGAGCTGGAGCAGGCCTGCGCGCTCGGCGCGGAGGCGGCGCAGGCGGCGTCCGAGATGCGGTCGGTACGGGCCGTGGAGTACGTACGGGACTTCGAGCGGCGGCTCGATCCCTACCGCGACGCGGCGGCGGTCCGGGCGTACCGGGAGAAGGTGGCGCTGCTCTGACCGCGGGGGCGGGGAGTGGGGTGTTGGGGTGCGGGGGTCTGGATCCGCGCCGCACACCTCGTGCCGCGCCTCCCCGCTCCTGGCGTTGGTCGGGCCCCTCCCCGGGGGTGTTCCCTCCGGGGAGGGGCCCTGCTCGCGGGCGGGGGCCCGGCGGGGCCCGTGGTCTCGGCCCCCCTCGGCCGCTTTCCGCCGCTGTTTCGGCTGCCGGGCCGTCCTGGCCATGTCAGCTGCCGCTTTGGTGCGTTGGCCGTCCTCGTGAGCCGGTCGCTCTCGTGGGTCGGTCGTCCTCGCGCTCTGGCCGGCCCAGCGGCCCGGCCGTCCCCGCTGCCGCTTCGGCACCCTGGCCATCCACATGGCCTGAGTGTCCTCGCGGCCTGGCTGTCCTCGCGGTTCGGCTGTTCTCGCGCTCTGGGCCCGCCTTGCGCCCGGCCGTCTCCGCTGCCGCTTCGGCTGCCGGGCCGTCCTCGCCGCCCCGGCAGTCCCGCCGTCCCCGGCAGTCCCGCGCCGCACCGCCTCCCGGCAGTCCCGCTGTCCCCAGCAGTCCCGCGCCGATCCGGCCGGCCGCACCGTCTCCCGGCGGTCCCGCCGGGCCGGCCGTCCTCGTGCTCCGGCAGTTCTCACCGCCCCGGCGCGTCCTCACGCCCACGGCCGGCCGTCCCGCCGCTTCTCCGGCCGTCCGCGCCGCTTTCCGCCGCTCCGGCCGCCCAGCCGTCCGGGCCGTCCAGCCGTCCGGGCCGCCCTCGGGGCGCTCCCGCGCCCCGTCGGCCCGCCGCGCCCGTTCCGCCCGGCCCGCCCCGCCGCCCCCGGTCCCTCGGCCCGCGCTACGCCGCCCGCAGCGCCTGAGCCCCGTACCCCGGGCGGATGCCCAGGTCGCGCAGGAGGGCGTGCGCCGCCCGGCGGCCCGAGAAGAGGGCGCCCTGCACGGTGCTCGTGTCCCGGTGGTCACCGCAGACGTACAACCCGGACAGGAGGCGCACCGGGCGGCGGACGTCGTGCGGGGCCGGCATGGCGGGGACGGCGTCCGGATCGTGGTGGGCCGTCAGCAGTTCGAGGTCGGCCGGTGCGAGGCCGTAGACCGTCGCGAGCTGGGCCCGTGCGGCGCGGTCGAGTTCGGCGACGGGTGTTCCGGCCGCCCTGCCCAGAACGGTGGAGGTGATCAGGGTGCGTCCGGCGGGGGCGCGGTCGGGGTCGACCTCGCTCGCGACCGCGGTGTGGGCGACGGGCCCGCCGCGCCCGCCGGTCACGATGAGGGCGGCGTCGCAGGGGGGCGTCCCGGTCGTGGTGTGGTGCAGGACCGTGACCGGGTGGAAGCCGGGCAGGCGCAGCCCGGGGAGCAGGTCCGCGGCGGCCCGGGCGCCGGTGGCGACGATCACCGAGCGGCAGCTGATGTCGCCGTGCCCGGCGGTCGCGACGGAGGTGATGTCCGCGGAGGTGGCCCGGACGCCCGTCCGCACGGTCCCCGGCGGCAGCAGCGCCGCCAGCAGCGCGGGCACGGTGCCCGCACCGCCCGCGGGCAGGCAGAGCCGGCCGCGGGCGAAGCCGCGCAGGACGAGGTCGGCGCAGCGGCTGGACGTGGTCAGGTCCGGGTCGGAGAGCAGGGAGGCCAGCAGCGGGCGGAGGAACCCCTCGACCGTCCGGGCGGGCAGCCCGCGGGTGGCGAGGGTGGCGGCCGTGGGGCGGTCCGGCCGGGCCAGCACCCGGTCGAGGGGCAGGGCGGCGAGCCGGGCCAGGGCCGCCCCGAGCCGGGCCTGGTCGAGGCCGCCGGCGCGCGGGCTGCGGGCGGCCGTGGCCAGGGCCCGGGCGGTGGTGAACGCACGCTTCGTGCCGCGGGTTTCGCCGATGCGGTGGTTGCGCCCGTCGGCGTGGACCAGCACACCGGGCAGGAAGGGCCGCAGGACGAGGGTGCCGAGGCCGGGGGTGCGGAGCAGGTCGGGGAACGAGGTGTTGAGCAGCTGGGCGGAGCGGTCCAGCCGGAAGCCGTCGATCCGGTCCGTCGTCATCCGGCCGCCCGGCCGGTCCGCGGCCTCCAGGACGGTGACGGTGACACCGGCGTTGGTCAGTTGATGCGCTGCCGAGAGACCGGCGAGGCCGGCTCCCACGATGACGACGTCGGCATGGTGTGCGGTGTGGCGTGCGCTGCTGGCCACGTGGCCTCCCGGGGTCGGTCCGCTCGCTCGGGGGCGTGATGCCCCCAACGGGCTGCGACGATGCGCGAGTTCGCCTCGACCGTAGAGAGAAATCCGGTCAATAACAGTCGCGCACGGGTAGAGCACGGTCGCACGGTGGTCGCACGGTTACGGTTCGGGGCCGGACAACCCTCATGTCGAAGCGCGGCCGTCCGGGGCGAGTGCCGCGCGTACGGCGCTCTCGGCATCCGGGAACGCGAACCGGAAGCCGGAGTCCAACAGCCGCCGGGGCAGCACCCGTTGGCTGGCCAGCACCTCCGACGCGAACTCGCCCAGCGCCAGCCTGAGCGCCGGAGCGGGGGCGGGCAGCAGCACGGGGCGGCGCAGCACGCGCCCCATGGTCCGGGTCACCTCGCGGTTGGTCACCGGGTGCGGCGCGGTCAGGTTCACCGGTCCGGAGAGCCCGGGGGTGTCCAGCAGGTGCCGCAGGGCGGCGATGTGGTCCTGGAGCGCGATAAAGCTCCAGTACTGACGGCCGTCACCGAGACGCCCGCCGAGCCCCAGCCGGAAGAGCGGGAAGAGCCGCCCCCAGGCGCCGCCGTCGCGGCTCACGACCAGCCCGGTGCGGGTCAGTACCGTCCGCACCCCCGCCTCGGCGGCGGGGGCCGCGGCCTCCTCCCACTCCTGGCAGACCCCGGCGAGGAAGCCCCGGCCGGGCGGGGAGTCCTCGTCGAGGGCGCGGTCGCCCGCGTCCCCGTAGACGCCGATCGCGCTCGCGCTCACCAGGACCCGCGGCGGGGTGTCGAGCGACGCGACGGCCTCGGCGACCGCCGCCGTGCCGAGGACCCGGCTGTCCCGGATCTCCTTCTTGTACGCCTCGGTCCAGCGGTGGTCGCCCACGCCGGCGCCCGCGAGGTGCACCACGGCCTCGCAGCCGGCCAGCCCGCGCGCGTCCACCCACTGGCGCCGGGGATCCCACTCGGCCTCGCCCTCGCTCCGGGGCGCACGGCGGACGAACCGCGTCACCCGGTGGCCGTCCGCCTCCAGGGAACGGACGAGCGCCGTGCCGATGAGTCCGGTCGAGCCGGTGATCGCGATCCGCATGGGTCACACCTTTCCCCGCTGTTTCCCGTCCACGCACGGGTGAGCGTCCTCGGGCCTGAAAGCCGCTCACTCCCGGAAGCGGTCCCAGAGCGACGGGAAGCGTGCTGCCAGCGCCTCGTCGTCCTCCAGGTCGATGACGGTGCCCCGGGGCTCGGCCGGCGCGGGCGGCAGCGCCAGGTCGGGCATCTCGCCACCGGTGAGCTGCTCGTACGCCTCCTCCGCCGCGTAGCCCAGGTCCTCGCCGTCCCCGTCCGTCTCCTCGTCGAAGTCGTCCAGCAGCTCGGCGAGGTGGTCCGGTTCGTGCAGGGCGCCCTCGAAGACCTCGCGGCCCTGGCCGATGAGCCAGCAGCGGAAGAAGTCGAACGCGTCGTCGCTCGCCCCGTCCAGCAGCACGGCCGCCGCACCCCACAGCTCCCACAGGTAGGCCCGGTTGTAGCGCGCCTCGAAATGCCGGGCGAAGTCCACCACGCGGTCCGGGTCGAGCTGCATCAGCCGCTCGACCAGCAGATCGGCCTGGTCCTCGGGGTCACCGTCGGCGGCGGCACGCGTCTCGTCGACCAGCTGCCAGAACTCCGTCTCGTCCATCACGGCAACAGCATCCGCCCTGCCCTCCCGCGTCGCACGCGGAGGGGGCCGGAAACAGCCGCGCGGAGGCATTCGTCAATCCGGACAGGAGGTGTCGGGTATCGGTGACAGCCTCGTCCTCGAACGGAAGCCCGCGGGTGCGGGCTCTCCGGACGCACAAAGACGCGTGAACCACTTCGGAACGACGAAAGGGGACGACCGCACGTGAACGCACAGGACGCACCGGTGAGGACACTGGAGGGCAAGGTCGCCCTGGTCGCGGGCGCCACGCGGGGAGCGGGCCGGGCCATGGCGGTGGAGCTCGGCCGGGCCGGGGCCGTCGTGTACGCCACGGGCCGCACCACGCGCGAGCGCCGCAGCGAGGTCGGACGGCCCGAGACCATCGAGGAGACCGCCGAACTGGTGACGGCGGCCGGCGGCACCGGCATCGCCGTACCCACCGACCATCTGGAGACCGCGCAGGTCAAGGCGCTGGTGGAACGCGTCGACCGGGACCACGGCCGGCTCGACATCCTCGTCAACGACGTCTGGGGCGGCGACCACCTGCTGGAGTTCGGCAAGAAGGTGTGGGAGCTCGACATCGAGCGCGTGCTGCGGATGCTGCGCCTGTCCATCGACGCCCACGCCATCACCAGCCACTACGCCCTGCCCCTGCTGATCCGGCGGCCCGGCGGCCTGGTGGTCGAGATCACGGACGGGACGGAGGAGTTCAACCGGCGCTACCGGGAACACCTGGTGTTCGACGTCGCCAAGTCCGGGCCGATCCGGATGGCCTTCGGCCTCGCGCAGGAGCTGAAGGAGTACGGGGGGACGGCGGTCTGTCTCTCGCCGGGCTTTCTGCGGTCCGAGGAGATGCTCGACCACTTCGGTGTGACGGAGGAGACCTGGCGGGACGCGACGGCCAAGGACCCGCACTTCGCGATCGCCGAGTCCCCGGCGTTCATCGGCCGGGCCCTCGTCGCGCTCGCCTCGGACCCGGACCGGGGGCGGTGGACGGGCCGGTCGGTGTCCAGCGGTGAACTCGCCCGGCACTACGGGGTCACGGATGCGGACGGGTCGCGGCCCGACGCGTTCCGGTACTTCGAGGAGGTCTTCTACGGAGGGAAGGACGGGGCACCGGACGACTATCGGTGAGGGGAGGGAGGGCTGAGCCTCCTCAGCCCTCCCCGTACAGCGCCGCTCCCCGCGCCGCCGCCTCCGCGAACCGGGCCCGCAGCTCCGGGGGCTCCAGCACCTCCGCCTCCGGCCCGAGCGCGAGCAACTGCTCGTACGCCACCTCCGGACCCTCCACCGCCAGGACGGCCGTGATCCACCCCCGCGCGTCCGGGGCGCCGGCGCCGTCGACCGCCTCCCGCCCGGCCCGGGCGTCCGTCACATGCGGCAGGCGCCGGGCGCCCTCGGGGGTGAGCCGCAGGACGACGCGGTCGCGCAGCAGGGAGCGGGCGAAGCGCGCGGCGTGCTCCTCCCAGAAGGCGGGGAGATCGAAGGTCCCGTCGCGGACGAAGCGTTCCTCGCCGACCGTCACCGCGGTGAACCGGTCCGCCCGGTAGGAGCGGAACGCCGGGTCCGCCCGGGCGACGAGGTACCAGACACCCGCCTTGAGGACGAGGCCGTACGGTTCCAGCTCCCGTTCGACCTCCTCCCCGTCGCGGCGCCGGTAGCGGGCCGTGAGGCGGCGGTCGTCCCAGACGGCGTCGGCCATCGCGGGCAGCAGCGGGGGCGCCTCGGCGGGCTGCCACCAGCCGGGGGCGTCGAGGTGGAAGCGCTGGGCGGCCGCCGCGGGGGCGTCGCTCAGCTCGGGCAGGAGCGCCGCGGAGACCTTCAGCCGGGCGGCCGAGGCGACGTCGGCGAGGCCCATCTCGCGGAGGGCGGACGGCACCCCGGAGAGGAAGAGGACTTCCGCCTCGCTGCGCCCGAGGCCCGTGAGCCGGGTGCGGTAACCGCCGACGAGCCGGTAGCCGCCGGTCCGGCCGCGATCGGCGTAGACGGGTACGCCCGCCTCGGAGAGCGCGAGGACGTCCCGGGCGACGGTGCGCTCGGAGACCTCCAGTTGCCGGGCCAGCTCGGCGCCCGTCATGGACGCGCGGGACTGGAGCAGCAGGACGAGTTGGATCAGACGGGCCGCACGCATGGGGGTCATCATGCCGGGCGACGAGGGTGACCAGGAGGGGCCTGGAGGGGTCTGCTGTGGTCAGGGGACGACGACAGGTACCCGTGCGCCCAGCCAGGGCATCGGTTCGACGTCCGAGGACCTGTCGTCACCCCTGAGCCGCTCCGCGACACAGGACAGGGCGGCGCGGCGCGGCTCCGCGGAGACGATACGCCCCGATCGATGATCGATCAATCCGGGGCGGGAAACCCCAGGTAGGGAGACGGGCGGGCGGGGGAGCGGAAGCCCAGTGGTGGATCCGGGCGCTCCCAGTCCCCGACACGCCGCGCAAAGCCGCCCCGATCCACCGATTCAGGCCCCCGGCCCCTCAGATCTGCGGCGCACACGCCAGCACATGGCCGCGCAACAGCTCACCGATCCGCGGGTCCCTGCGGCGGAACGCCGCCACGAGCTCCGCGTGGTCCTCCGCGTGCGGGCGCGGCTCGGGGCTCAGCCAGCGGATCGAGAGCGTGGTCCACACCTCGATGCCCAGCGACTCCCAGGTGTGCAGCAGGACGGAGTTCCCCGAGGCCAGCACGATCTCGCGGTGGAAGGCCACCGTGTGCCGCACCTGGGCCTCGCGGTCGCCGAGCCGGTCCGCCTCGTACAGCGGCTCGACCTCGCGGTCGAGCGCCGACGCGTCCTCGGCCAGGGCGTCGGCCGCCAGCTCCGCGGCCACCTGTTCGAGACCGGCCCGCACCGGATAGCTCTCCTTGAGGTCGGCGGCGGTCAGCTCGCGGACCCGGACGCCCTTGTTGGGCGACGACTCGATCAGCCGCAGCGTCTCCAGCTCGCGCAGCGCCTCGCGCACGGGCGTCTGGCTGACCAGCAGTTCGGAGGCGATCCGGCGCTCCACGATCCGCTCGCCCGGCTGCCACCGGCCGCCGACGATCCCCTCCAGGATGTGCTCGCGGATCTGCTCGCGCAGGGAGTGGACGACGGGTGGTGACATGGGACGCTCCTCGGCGGCCGGGTGAACACCGGCCATTATCCCGCTGTGCGAAAGGGCGCGGCCCCGGCCCGTACCGGAGTACGGGACCGGGGCCGCGCCCTGCGGACGAAGCCGGATCAGAGACCGATCTCGGTCTCGAACTCGGCGGCCTCCAGGATCGCCTTGACCGTCGTCAGGTAACGGGCCGCGTCGGCACCGTCCACCAGGCGGTGGTCGTAGGAGAGCGTCACGTACGTCATGTCGCGGACGCCGATGGTGGTGCCCTCCTCGGACTCGATGACCACCGGGCGCTTGACGGTGGCGCCGATGCCGAGGATCGCGACCTGGTTCGGGGGCACGATGACCGTGTCGAACAGCGCACCGCGCGAGCCGGTGTTGCTGATCGTGAAGGTCGCGCCGGACATCTCGTCCGGGCTGATCTTGCCCGTGCGGACCTTGCCCGCGAGCTCCGCCGTCTTCTTGGCGACACCCGCGATGTTGAGGTCACCCGCACCCTTGATGACCGGGGTCATCAGGCCCTTCTCCGAGTCGACGGCGATGCCGACGTTCTCGGAGTCGAAGTAGGTGATGGTGCCCTCGTCCTCGTTGATCCGGGCGTTGATGACCGGGTGGGCCTTCAGCGCCTGGACGGCGGCCTTGACGAAGAACGGCATCGGGGAGAGCTTGACGCCCTCGCGGGCGGCGAAGCCGTCCTTGGCCTTGGCGCGCATCCGCATGATCTTGGTGATGTCCACCTCGATCACGGAGCTGAGCTGCGCCTGGCCGTGCAGCGCCTTCATCATGTTGTCGGCGATGACCTTGCGCATGCGCGGCATCTTGACCGTCTGACCGCGCAGCGGGGACGCCTCCAGGGCCGGAGCCTTCGGCGCGGCCTGGGCGGCGGCCGGAGCCGGCGCGGCCTTGGCGGCCTCGGCGGCGGCCAGGACGTCCTGCTTGCGGATACGGCCACCGACGCCGGTGCCCTGGACGCCCGACAGGTTCACGCCGCTCTCGGCCGCGAGCTTGCGGACGAGCGGGGTGACGTAGGCACCCTCGGCGTTGGCCACGGCGGCGGCCGGGGCCTGGGCCGCAGGAGCCGCGGGGGCGGCCGGAGCCGGAGCGGCCGGCGCGGGGGCCGGGGCCGGAGCGGCGGGGGCCGGAGCCGGGGCAGCCGGGGCCGGAGCCGGGGCG
>NZ_JABETO010000055.1 GCF_013055795.1 Streptomyces sp. I05A-00742 | reverse complement strand
CCGCCGCCCGGCGCGCGCCGTCCGCCGCCCGTCCGCCCCGCCGCCCGCCCCCGTGGCCCCCGCGCCCCGGCGGAGCGGCACGGACCAGGGGCTCTCGCCCGACAGGATCGTCACCACCGCCCTCGCGATCGCCGACGCGGAAGGGCTGTCCGCCGTCTCCATGCGGCGGGTCGCGACCGACCTCGGGGTGGCGACGATGTCGCTCTACCGGCACGTCGCCGACAAGGACGCCCTGCTGGTGCGGATGATGGACGCCGCCTTCGCCCGCGCCCCCTTCCCGGACACCCCGCCGGAGGGCTGGCGGGACCGGCTGACGATCGCGGCCCGGCTGCTCTGGAAGGTGTTCCGCCGTCACCCGTGGCTCGCCCCCGCCGTCTCGGTCACCCGCCCCCAACTGGTGCCCAGCGCACTGCCCTTCACCGAATGGGTGCTCGGCGCCCTGGACGGCCGGGGCCTCGACGCCACGACGGTCTTCTCCACCCACCTGGCGCTGCTCAACTACATCCGCGGCACGGCCGTCAACATCGAGGCGGAGGAGGAGGCGGAAGCGCTCACCGGCATGGACAGCGACGCGTGGATGGACACCCAGGAACCCGCCTTCCGGCAGATCCTCGCAAGCGGACGCTTCCCGACGATGGAACGGCTCACCGCGGTCCCCTACGACTTCGACCTCGACGACCTCTTCGAGTTCGGCCTGCGGCGCTTCCTCGACGGCGTCGCCGTCCTCCTGGAGGAGAACGGGAGCTGAGACCCGGCCCGTTCAGGCAGTCCGCCGGGGGCGCGCGACGCGCCCGGCGCACGACAGAAGCGGAACGGGCCGCGGACGGCGGTGGTTTGCGCCAGATCCGGCCGCCGTACCCGCGGTCACCCCTCCCGCCGCCCCGCGCCCCGCCCGCCGGCCGGTAGCGTGGCCCCGCTCGGGGGAAGGACCCCGCCCGCCGTGGAGGGCGAGGCGGCCGGAGATGGGGGTGGACCGTTGGAGGACCCGGCACGCGCGGAGTGGCCGGAGCGGGAAGCGGACGCGCGGGAGGAACCGCGCGCATCGCGCCCGCCGCGGCACGCGGTCGTCATCGGCGGGAGCCTGGCCGGGCTCCTGGCGGCCCGCGTCCTGGCGGACCACGCCGACGCCGTGACCGTCGTCGAGCGCGACCGGTACCCCGACGGGCCTGAGCACCGGGCGGGCCTGCCGCAGGACCGGCACACCCATGTGCTGCTGGAGAGCGGACGGCACGCCCTGGAACGGCTGCTGCCCGGCATCATGGACGAGATGCGCGCGCACGGCGTCCCGTGGGTCGGCATGCCGAACGACATCCTCCAGTGGCAGGCCGGCCGCTGGTACCGCCGCACCCCTGCCACCAAGCACCTGGTCACCGGCTCCCGCCCGCTGACCGACTGGCTCGTGCGCCGCCGCGTCCTGGCCGACCCCCGGATCCGGCTGGTCGAGGGGACGGAGGTCACCGGGCTGACGGGCGACGCCGGGCGGGTACGGGGCGTGCGGCTGCGCGCCCGCGGCGCCGGACGGGCGGGGGAGGAGCCCGGCACGCTGGCGGCCGACCTCGTCCTGGACGCCTCGGGCCGCTCCTCCCGGGCGCCCGGCTGGCTGACGGAGCTCGGCGCCGAGCCGCCCCACGAGGAGCGGATCGACATCGGACTCGCCTACGCCACACGGTTCTACCGGGCCGGCGGCAACGAGGACGTGCCCTTCCGGGGGATCTACGTCATCCCCGACGCCACCCAGCCGTACGGCGCCGTCCTCCTGCCGACGGAGGGGGACCGCTGGACCGCCCTGCTCTCCGGGCTCCGCGGCTCCGAACCGCCCACGGACGAGGCGGGGTTCCTCGACTTCGCGAACCGTCTTCCGCACCCCCTGTTCCGGGACTGGCTGGACAAGGCCGAGCCGCTCTCCGCCATCCATGGATACCGGGCGACCGCCAACGTCCGCCGCCGCTACGACCGTTCGGGCCGCCGCCCGGCAGGCTTCCTCGCCACCGGGGAGGCGCTGTGCGCCTTCAACCCCGTCTACGGCCAGGGCATGACCGTGGCGGCGCTGAGCGCCCTGGCCCTGCGCGAGGCCCTGAACGACCCCCGCCGGGTGCCGACGACCCGGCGCGTGCAACGGGCGCTGTTCGCGACCGCGCGTCCGGCGTGGAACATCTCCGCCGGGGCCGACAAGCTCCTCCCCGGCGCCGTCGGGAACGCGGCCGCGCTCCGCGCCGTCGACCGGCCCGCCGCCCGGTACATGGCCCGCGTCGTCCGACGGGCCCCCGGGAACCCGGCCGTCGGGGCCGCCTTCAGGGCGGTGACGGCGCTCACCGCCCCGCCGTCCTCCCTCTTCGCACCGGCCGTCGCCCGGGCCGTCCTCCTCGGCCCCGATCCCGAAGCGCCGGCGGAACCGCCGCTGGAGGAGGAGCCGGACGCCGGACGGTGACGGACGGGCCGACGGCGCGGGTACGCACCGCCGGCCCGTTCCAGGGGCGGCCGCTCAGCTGCGGAGCGGCCCCTCGCAGGAGTAGTCGGCGCTTCCGCCGCGGCCGTCGGACCAGACGTCCACCGCGCCGAACGAGCAGTTCATGTCCGCCAGATTGGTGGACGCCGGCCGGGCCCGCTCCAGGACGAAGTAGTCGACCGTGCCCGACATATCACGGAAGACCCGGTCCGGGTCGGCCGCGTCGGTGAGCCTCGCGGTGACGCGGCCGGTGCATACGAAGCGCCGCACCGACGCGTCGGGACCGGCGGCACACGCGGGCGTCAGCCCGGTGGCCGAGGCGAGCGAGGAGCCCACCGCCTCGGCGGAGGCGTCCCGCAGCCGGTCGTTCGGAGTGAAGTCCGTGCTGGGCACGTGGAGCCGGTCCACCTGGGCGATCTGCGCGTCCAGGAAAGCGTCGTACGCCTTCTGAAGACCCGCGTCCCGGCTCAACCGGTCACGCCACGCGTCGAACCCGGCGGGGTCGTTCGCGCGCAGCCGGCCGTACATCTCGCGCAGCAGGGACGGCCGTTCCGTCCACAGGAACTCGAAGAACGTGCCCGCGTAGTCGTAGAAGCGGAAGCCGTCGCCGTCGTACGTGGCGTGCAGCAGCCGGTCGACGCTCATCCGGGGGCCGCCGTTCGCCGTGTCCTCGATGACGCCCCGCACCAGGGACTTGCGGACCTTGACGCCGTCGCCGCGGGTGGCACCGGCGAAGAACTCCGCCGTCCCCTCGTCCATCGCCGTGGTGCGGTCACCCTCGTACCAGGGCCCCTCGCCGAACGTACCGGGCACCGCCCAGCGGCCGTTGAGGTAGTGCGTGTACTCGTGCCGGAACAGCTCTTCGAGGGTCAGGGAGGAGTCCTCGGGGACGCGGCGCTGGTACGTGTAGAAGGTCGCGCCCTGCTCGATGTACATGCCGCCGTTGGCCGTGCTCAGCCCGGTGAGCAGCGGCTGGAAGTTCTCGTACTGGGCGCGCGAGGCGTACAGGACGATGTTCAGGGTGGCGTTGTCGTCGCCGTCCAGCGGTTTCTCGGTGCCCAGGACCCGGTGGAACTGGGCCTTCACCTGCTTGCTCGCGTAGTACAGCCGGTCGACGGTGGTCCGGTCCAGGGCGGTGCGGACCTTGATGCCGCCTCCGTCGTAGGTGTAGTTGGCGGGGAAGAGGCGCCGCTCGATGTCCGCCTTGCAGACACTGTACGGAGCGCAGGCCCGGTAATAGATGAGCCAGCCCACGGCCTTGGCCCACGGGGCGCCGAGCGTGCCGAAGTTGCGCTCGGTCACCGGCAGGAGCGCGCCGAGACCGGACACCGTCGCGTCCCTGAGCTCCGGGACCTCGCCGAAGCGGCCGTATTCGCCGACGGCGTCCCGCACCACCCACTCGTTGGGCGTGCCCTTGAGATGCGTGTAGTCGGCGAACTTGCGGAACGTCTCGCGGTACTCGGCGTTGCGGGACACGACCGTGCGGAAGGCGGTGTCCTTGTTGCCCGGGTACAGCCCCAGGTAGTTGACGGACAGTCCGGCGAGGGCCGCGCCGGCCCAGGACGGGTCCTTGTACGTCGTGGTGTGGTACGGGTCCATCGTCGCCAGCACCTTGCGGATCAGCCCGAGCTGGGACTGGCGCAGACCGGTCCCGCTGCCGGCGTACAGGGCCTCGCGCAGGCTCTCCGCGTTGCTGCGGGTCACGTCGAAGCTGTGGGCCGCCCCGCCGAAGGCGCTGATGGCACGGCGCATGGCCTCGGTGGTCGCGGGATCCGTGACGTCGATCTCGGAGCGCGAGAAGTCGTGGTACACGACGGCGTGCAGGTAGGTGAGCATCTCCAGCAGGTGGCCGCCGTTCCGGCCGTCGTGCCGGGGCGCGAGGGCGGATATCCGCCGGGAGACGGCCTGGACGTGCGCCTTGGACATCACGGGGGCGAGCCGGGCGTCCCAGGTCCAGATCAGGGAGCGGAGGCAGCCGTCCGCGGTGACGGCCGGGTCGGCGAGGAAGTCGGCGAACGCCTCCGGTGCCAGGCCGGTCACACCGTCGAGCGTGCAGGGCGCCAGGCCGGGCCGGGGCAGTCCGTCCGGCGGGGCCCCGGGCGTACGGGTGCCGGGCACCCGTCCCTCGGGGAGCCCGCCGGGGGCCGGCACGGTGAGGCTGTCCGGCCGGGGCGCGCGGGCGAGGTGGTCGACCCGGTCGTGAACGGGCCGAGGGTCGTCCGCCATCGCTGCCGGCCGGGGCGGAGCGCCCGCTCCCGGTGCGGCGACGGACGGTCCCGCGGCCGGCGCGAACAGGGCCGCGGCCAGGGCGCCGACGAGCAGCGGGCGGTGAACGGATCTGTATCGGGACACCGTTGTCTCCCAAGTGGGGGGATGGAAGGCCAACCCCCGTGCTGTGCGCGCTGCTTGGGGGCGGCCGGAGAAGCACTGTGTGATGCGTAACGTAGTAATGTGACATTGCATTGACAAGACGCGTGCACCGCCCGAGTCCCACGCGCCCCGCACGGGACGCTCCGACGCCGGTTCGACCCGGACGGCCCGCCGCACCGGGCTCCGCGCAGGCCGCCCCTTCCGGCCCTGCCCGGCTCCCGACATCATGTGGGGGAACAGGTACCGGATAGCGGGAGGGAACGACGCGTGAGCGTATTCGGCAAGGGCATCGACAAGGCGGAGGTGCGGCTGAAGTGGGACCCCGCCCCCTTCGGCACGGACCCCCATGACCTCGACCTCATCGTCGCCGTCCACGCGGCCGCCGACCCGCACGGCGCACCCGTCCAGCTGGTGCACTTCGGCCGCCGCTCGCCCGACGGCACCGTCACCCTCAACCGTGACAGCCCCGACGGCAAGGGCCTGGGCTGGGACGAGGTGATGACCGTCGAGCTGTCCCGGATGGCCGAGGCCAACGGGCGGGTCGTCGTGGGCGTGGCCATCCAGCAGGCCGACGGCCGCCGCACCTTCGCCGAGGTGGTCGGCCCCCGTGTGCAGATCCTGAACGGCTACGAGGTGCTGGGTGAGGAGGACTTCACCACCGTCCCCACGGCCACCGCCGCCACGGTGGGCGAGTTCACCCGGAACGCCGCGGGGCTCTGGACCTTCCGTCCGCTCGTCCGCGGGTTCGACACCGACGGGGAGACCTTCGCGGAGACGATGGGCTCGGC
This sequence comes from Streptomyces sp. I05A-00742, assembly GCF_013055795.1. Taxonomy (GTDB): domain Bacteria; phylum Actinomycetota; class Actinomycetes; order Streptomycetales; family Streptomycetaceae; genus Streptomyces. The sequence goes on along the minus strand of NZ_JABETO010000055.1, from coordinate 24,644 downwards.
CTGAGCGGGAGCCCGGCGACAGCTCCCTCTTCGTGTGTGACGTGGGTCACCCGCACACTTCCGGGGCCGGCACCGCCGTGCCGGCCACCAGGAGTGACGGGAAGAGGCCGTCCGGCCCTGAGCGGAATGGCCGACTCCGGCAATACGGCAGGAGACGGTACCTTTGGCCACGGACTGGACGTACGGGCGGTTCGTGACGAGGTTCGTTCCGGCGTACGGAACGGTCCCCGGCGCCTCCGACGGCAGCGCCTCCGCTGCACTCCCGGGAGTCCGCTCCACCGCTGTCCGGCCGGACAGGGGGCTCTCCTGTTGCTCAACCGAAGACGTCGAGGCATGAACGTTTCTCATATCGACCATCGCGGCGGCGATGGCACCACCGGCGCACCGGCCGGCCGCGCCACCCGGGTGGGCGTGCTGGTCACCGCCCTCCTCGCGGCCTGCGTCGCCTTCCAGCTGAACGCGAGCATGCTCAGCCCCGCGCTGAAGAGCATCGAGGACAGCCTCGGTGCCACCTCCGCGGAGATCGGCCTCACGCAGACCGCGTTCTTCACCTCGGCGGCCCTCTTCTCCCTCTTCCTGCCGCGCCTCGGCGACATCATGGGCCGCCGCAGGGTGCTGGTCGGGATGCTCGCCCTGATGACCATCGGCTGCGTCGTCGCCGCGGTGGCGCAGAGCGTGCCCGTACTGTTCCTCGGCCGCGTCATCCAGGGCGCCTCAGGCCCGACCGTGCCGCTGTGCCTGATCATGCTGCGGGTCGAGGTCACCGAGCCCAAGCGGTACGGCACGCTGCTCGGCGTGATCACCGCCGTCAACGGCGGCATCGCGGGCGTGGACTCCCTCGGCGGCGGCTACCTCGCCGATCACCACGGCTTCCAGGCGGTCTTCTGGGCGATGGCCGTGGTGGCCCTCGTCGCCACCGTCATGGTCGCCACCATGACTCCCGAGACCAAGGTGGCGTCGGCCCGCCGGATGGACTGGCCGGGCGTCGGCCTCCTCGTCGTCTCCGTCGGGGCGCTGCTCGTCGCGCTCAACGAGGCCGGGAAGCTGGGCGCCGCCGACTGGACGCTGGTCGCCGGGCTCGTCGTCGTGGCCGCGCTCGCCTTCGCCCTGTTCTGGCGGACCGAGGACCGCTCACCGAACCCGCTGGTCGCCATCCACCACCTCAAGCGGCGCGCCACCTGGGCCATCCTGCTGACCACCGTGCTCACCATGACCGGCGTGTTCGCCGTCATGAACGGGCTCATCCCGGCCTTCGCGCAGGACGCGAAGGCGGGCCTCGGCATGAGCGCCCAGGAGTCCGCGTGGTGGACCCTGACCCCGTACGCGCTCGCCGGGCTGGCCATGGGACCGGTGGCCGGACGGCTCGCCGCCACCTACGGCTACGGCCGCGTCCTGCGGCTGGGACTCGTCGGGGCCGTGGCCTCCGTCGTCCTGATGATCTTCACCGTCCCGGCGGATTCGCGCGCCCTGCTGCTGGTGGCCTCGATCCTGGTCGGCATCACCTACGCGGGTGTGGCGAACATCGTCCTCAACGGGCTCGGCATCGTCCTGTCGCCCAAGGAGAACCCGGGGTTCCTGCCCGGTCTGAACGCGGGCGCGTTCAACCTGGGCGCCGGGCTCAGCTTCGCGGCGCTCTACGCCGTCAAGACCGCGACCGTGCCCGCCGACACCTCCTCGCCCGACGGGTACGTCACCGGCATGATCGCCGGTGTGGTGATCCTGGCGGTCGCCATCGGCACGTCCTTCCTGATCCCGAAGCCGGTGGAAGCGGAAGCGCACGACTGAGGCGCCCTTTCCCCCACCCTCTCCGGCCCGCCCCGCGACGCAGCCCGTCGCGGCGCGGGCCGGCCCGCTCCCTCCGTCACTTCGCGGGGCACTGCTTCCAGGCGAAGTGGTAGAGCGTGCTGATGTTGCCGTCCGTGGAGTCCATCGCCACGAAACTGGTGGTCTTGGCGGTGTCCGAGGTGCCGGCGTCCACCCGCAGCTCGGTGTTGATGTTGAAGTACCGTATGGCCCCGCAGGGCGCGTAGACCAGGGCGTCGATGTCCGTGGTGTCGGACGTCTGCCAGTTGTCGTTCAGCGGACCGGTGAAGTGGTGGTTCACGAACGACGTCTGCTGCATGCCCTGGAAGTAGTAATTGGCCCGTTCCAGGCCCGTGGCCCCCTTCTCCAGGTGCGCGAATCCGCGGTAGTCCGCCCGCGCGACCGCGTAGGTGATGCCCTGGGGGACGTGGACGTTCAGACTGAGCTGGCAGTTCTTGCGGAAGTCCGTCGGCTTGGAACCGACGCCCACCTGCGCCACGTAGCTGCTGTACGAGACCGTGAACGCCGTGTTGTCCGGCGAGACCGCCACATTGGCGGTCCCTGCGGGGCAGCCCGACCCGTTGACGGTCACCACGTCGATCACGACCTTGTCCGGCGGTGGCACCCCGTCCGGAGCGGCGGCCGCCCGGGGCGGTACCGCGACGGCGAGCAACGCCGCGGTGGCGCCGCCGAGTACGGCCGGTCTGAGCATGGTGCGTCTGCGCATGAAGACCCCTCCCACTGCGCTGCGCCCGGAAGCACGGATCAGGGACACTGCTTCCACTCGAAGTGGTAGAGGGTGTTGACGCTGCCGTCGGCCGAGTCCATCGCCATGAAGCTGGTGGTCGACGCCGGGTCGGAGGAACCGGCGCTCACCCGCAGCTCGGTGTTGACGTTGAGAATCCGCTGGGTGCCACAGGGCGCGTAGACGAGGGCGTCGACGTCCGTGACGTCGGTGGTCTGCCAGTCGTCGCTGAACGGGCCGGTGAACCGGTGGTTCGCGGAGGTCGTCTGCTGCATCCCCTGGAAGTAGTAGCTGGCCTTCTCCAGCCCCGTCGCCCCGCTCTGCAGATGCGCGAACCCGCGGTAGTCCGCCTTGGCGATCGCGTAGGTGTAGCCCTGGGGGACGCGGACGTTGAGGCCGAGCTGGCAGTTCTTCCGGAAGTCCGTGGGCTTCGAACCGAGGCCCACCTGGGCCAGGTAGTCGCTGTACGACACCGTGAAAGCCGTGTTGTCGCCCGCGACCGCGACGGCCGCGGTCCCCGCCGGGCAGCCGGACCCGTTGACGGAGACGACGTCGATCTGGATCCTGCCGGGCGGCGGCGAGCCCTCCGTCGCCGCGGCCCCGGGTGAGAACACGGTGGCGAACAGCGCCACGGCCGCACTGCCGATCATTGCCGGTCTGAACATGAGGATGCCTTCCCGCTGCTCCGCCGAGTGACTGTGCGAGGCACATGCCACCACCGGCGAGGAGGCATGTACAGGTCAGGTTGAGCCGAGGTGTGGCCGGTCCCGGGCCCCGGCGGCTCTTGCCTCCCCCGGCGGCGGCGAGGGACGCTGGAAGAGACGTCCCGCGCTCCGTCGGCGCGGACCCCGAGCGCCGGGCGCGGCACGCCGTGCCGAAGGAGTGAGGTCATGCGTACCCTGCTCAGGGCCCGGCTGGACACCCCCACGGCCAACGAAGCGGTCAGGAACGGCTCGATGGGGGGAGCCATACAGGAGATCCTGGAACAGCTCCACCCCGAGGCGGCCTACTTCACCGCGATGGACGGCGGCCGCACCTGCCTCCTGGTCTTCGACATGCAGGACTCCTCGGAGATGCCGGCCCTCCTGGAGCGGTTCCTCCTCGACATGGAGGCCGAGATCGAGGTGCACCCCGTCATGAACGCCGACGACCTGCGGGAAGGACTCGCGGCCCTGCGTCAGCGGTGAACGTGCCCGTACCCCCGGAGCCCGTCCACCAACTCCTCCTCGTCGCCGTCACGGAGCGCTGACAGCGCCTGCTGGAGCGCGAACGTGCCGCGGATCGCGGCGACGCGCCCCCACGCGTCCCGCCACATCCCGCCGGCCGGCTCCAGCACGCGCTCCAGGAAGGCGTCCCCGTACGAGGCGGCGACGGCGGCCAGGTCCACGGCGGGATCGCCGAACGCCACCTCGTCCCAGTCGACGACCCCCCGGAGCACCGGCAGCCCGTCCTCCGTCTCCCAGAGCACGTTCTCGCCGCCGAGATCGCCGTGCACCAGGGCACCGGCCACGTACGGCAACGCCTCGGCCGCCGCGAGCTCACGCCCGGCCCGCAGCCGCCCGGCGGGCGACATGAGAGGGAACAACTCGGCACGGACATCGGACGCGAACCGCCGCCACTCGTCACGGGGAGCCTCCGGCAGGTCCCCGCGGAGACCCTCCTCCGCACCCGCGCGGCCGAGCGCCGCCAGCAACTCCGCGTACTGCGCGGCCACGGCCCCGGCGACCTCGGGGCGGCCGAGCGCCGACGGGTCCAGCGGTGCCCCCGGCACCCGGGTGAGCACCAGGTGGGGCGGCTCGTCCCCGAGGGCGAGCGGCAGCGGTGTGCCGAACGGCAGGCCCGCCCGGCCGACGGCCCGCAGCGTCGCCGCCCGGGCGGGCAGCCGGGCCGCGGCCGCGTCGGTCCGGGGGAAGCACACGACGCGCCGCGCGCCGATCACCACACGGTGGAACTGCCCCTCGTGCACGGCCGGCGGACGCTGCCCGTCCCCTCCCGCCACGCGCACCGCGACGGCTTCCTGCTGCTCCCTCGTGCGGGCGTCCACCCGTACTCCTTTCCGCGGCCCGGGGTCAGGGCCGGTTGAACTTCACTTCCGGATTGTTCGGCGTGGGTCCCGCGAGCAGAGGCTGGGGGATGCGCCGCAGGTGCAGGTCGAAGAAGGCGGCGACGTAGGCGCGGGTGATCTCGACGGACCGCGGTCCGGGAAGACCCGCGCCCGGGCCGGGTGTGCCCGGCGGGAGGACCTGCTCGGCGAGGAAGGGAACGTCGGAGAAGCTGAAGTGGTCCGCGCCGGCCACGGTCAGCCACCGCTTCCATCCGTCCAGCCGGCGCCACGCCGTGTCCCAGGACGTGTCCCTGCCGCCGGGACGATGGATCTCGTCGTCGGTGCCGAGCATCATGAACGGCCGCCCGCCGAGCCCGCCCGCGGGCACCCCTTCCTGGAAGGCGCCGTCCATGTTCACCCCGGCCAGCACCCGGCGGTCGCCCGCCATGGTCGCCGCCGCGCTCGCGCCCCCGAGCGAATGACCGGCCATGCCGATCCGGTGACGATCGATCATGTACGAGTATTTCCAAGGGGATTGAGTCCCCGTCAGCCGGTCCAGGACGAAGGACGCGTCCTTGCCCCGGCCGGCCACGGCGGCCTTGAAGTCCTCCGGGGTCTTCGCCTTCCGGCAGGCCACACAGGTCAGCATCCGGCCGCCGGGGAAGAGGGTGCCGACGGACTCGTAGGCGTGGTCGATCGAGGCCACGACATAGCCCCGCCCCGCGAGTTCCTCGGCGAGAGCGGTGAGCGTGTAGCGGGAGACGGAGAAGCCGGGGGAGAGCACCACGAGCGGATGCCTCCCGGGCACCGGCGGCGCGTCGACGCGGCTGTTGGTGCGGGTGGCGCTGAGCTTCTCCGCGGGGATGACGCCGTCCAGCTTGCGGTCCTCCAGCAGCAGGCGGACCTCCTCCGTGGTGGCGTACGCCGCCGGCCGCCCCGCGCCGCGGCGTGCCGGGTAGGAGATGTCGACCATCAGCTCGCGGCCGTCCGCCTCCGGCACCCAGGGGTCCTCGCGGCCGTGGTCGACGAGGTGGAACGTCGAACGGCCGACCGCGTACGGCCCGGTGGGCGCGGGCAGCCGGGGGACCGCGCTCGCGTCGGGAGGGGTGACGCCGGCGGCGGCCGCCGCCGGCGCCGAGGGCCCCGCGGCCGCGGAGGCCGCGCCCGTCGCGGTCAAGGGGAGTAAGCAGGCGAGTGCGGCGACGAACGCCGCTCCTGGAAGTCTCGGCATGCCTGGACCCTAGAGCACCCGTGCGACCAGGAACCATGCTTTTTCGCCGTTCGGGAGACGGGCCGTCACCGGCCGTTCCGGGCGAGGCCGACGGGGCTCCGGGGGCAGGATTCCTGGTTTCGGGCGTTCGTGCGAAGATTCCGTGCCCGGTCCGTGCGGACCGGGTGACAAGGGGAAACTTCGTGAAACCAACCACTCTCAGAGCAGCCGTCGGGGCCGTGCTGGCCGTGGCCGTGCCGGCGGTGCTGGTGCCCGCCTCGACCGCGAACGCGGCCGCGCGGCCCGGCGCGGTGGACAAGGCGACGGTCGCCTCCTTCGGCCGCGCCGCGGACGCCGTCCTCACCGGCCGTACGGCGGCGCTGCTGGACGCGCGGAAGACGCCGCGAATAGCCACCCAGCCCGACCGCAAGGTGCGCCTGTCGGCAGGCGTGGCCAAGGCGGAGAAGGCAGGCGTGTCGACGCTGGAGGCGCGCAAGAAGCGGCTCGCCGCCCTGGGCGAGGCGTACACCGGCGCCGACACACGGGTCACCGTGGACGGGACCCGCTCCCTGGGCGGCCGTGCCGTCGTGCAGATCACCGAGACCACGACGCTCACCTACAAGAAGATCCGCGGCGACGAGCCGGGCACGACCGGCTTCAAGGCCCGGCACGAGGTGCGCTTCGCCGCCCGCGCGGGCGGCACGTGGGAGCTGACGGGCATCACGTCCAAGGACGCCGGCCCCGTCGCGATCAACGCCCCCACCGTGCGGAAGGCCGTCGCGACCGCGGGCCCCACGCCCAGCGCCCCCCGGGCGTCCACGTCGTGGCCCGCCCGGTCCGCGCCGAAGCGGACGACCTCCGGCTACAACTACGCGGCCATGGCCGCGTACACGGAGAAGTACTGGCGCAGCTACAACCCCGCCTACCGGAAGTTCAACGACGCCGGCGGCGACTGCACCAACTTCCTCAGCCAGGCCCTGAAGGCCGGCGGCTGGAAGCCCGAGACCGGCTCGGCCGCGGACTACCGCAAGTGGTGGTACAGCTCGTCGAACCAGTCCGACAGCTGGGTCGGGGTCAACGAGTGGTCCTGGTACGCGCTGAACTCCAAGCGCGTGACCAGCCTGTCGAACGTGTACCAGATGGACGTCGGCGACGTCATGCAGATGGACTTCGACGGTGACGGGTCCAAGGACCACTCGATGATGACGACGTACCGGAGCCGGAACGGCGTCCCGTACCTCACGTACCACTCCACCAACACGTACCGGAAGTCGGTCGCGAGCATCATCGCGTCCTACCCGACCGCCGTGTACTACGCCTACCGCACCTGACGGGCGGCGGCACCGGCCGTGCGGCGCACGCCGTGCGGCCGGTGCCGTGAACGCTCCGGTTCACCGCGGGCCGACGGGTCCGGATCGTGGGGCGGTGGACCGGGTGGTGGTCCGGCCCTGTGATACTGGAGCACCGAATGTGTGTTTTGGTGCCAGGGGGTACGAAGTTGTCGAAGAGGACCTTGCAGGGCGCGACGGCCCTGGTCACCGCGGCCGCTGTCGCCTTCGGGCTGTCGGCCTGCGACTCCGGGGACGACCGGGGAAAGCCCGCCGGGGAGAAGAAGGCCGCCGCGACGCCCTCCGCGGCCCCGTCGAAGGATTCCGCTTCCGACCGGCGGAACCGCCCGCAGAGCCGCCGGAAGCCCGAGGAGAAGTGGGACGGGAAGGTCAGGGTGCTCGGCGACGGCTCCACGTCGTACACCGGCCCCCAGCCGAAGCAGCCGAAACCGGAGAAGCTGAAGCCCGGCCAGAAGCCCCCGCAGTTCGTCGTCTTCTCCTGGGACGGCGCCCTGGAGGGCGACGACCACCTCTTCTCGCACTTCCGCCAGGTCGCGAAGCAGAACAACGCGAAGATGACCTTCTTCCTCACCGGCACCTATCTGCTGCCGAAATCGAAGGCCGCGAAGTACCTGCCGCCGCAGCACAAGCCGGGGGCGTCGGCGATCTCCTACGCGACGGACGCCCATATCCGGGACACCCTACGGGAGGTCCGCTCGGCCTGGCTGGACGGCAATGAAATAGGCACGCACTTCAACGGCCACTTCTGCGGGAAGAAGGGCGGCGGCGACTGGAGCGTCGCCGAATGGAAGAGCGAGATCGACCAGTCGTACTCCTTCGTGAAGAACTGGAAGACGAACACCGGCTACAAGGACCTGCCGCCGCTCCCCTTCGACTACGACAAGGAGCTGGCCGGCGGCCGGGCACCGTGCCTGGAGGGCCAGAAGAACCTGCTCAAGGCCGCGAAGACGTACGACTGGCGGTACGACGCCAGCTCGCCCGGCGACTTCCAGATATGGCCGTCCCAGATCGACGGCATATGGAACTTCCCGCTCCAGCTCCTGCCCTACCCCAAGAGCGAGAAGCAGGTCCTGTCCATGGACTTCAATTTCCTCTACAACCAGTCCGGCGACAACACCAAGGGCGATCCTGCGAAATACGCCGAGTGGCGGAAACTGACCCGGGACGGCTACCTCAACGGATTCGAGCGCGTCTACAACGGCAGCCGTGCCCCGCTCTTCATAGGCAACCACTTCGAGGACTGGAACGGTGGCATATATATGAAGGCCATCGAGGACGTCATGAAGTCGGTGTGCAAGCGGGACGGCGTCCGCTGCGTGTCCTTCAAGCAACTGGCCGACTGGCTGGACGCCCAGGACCCCGACGTGCTGGCCAGGCTGCGCGCCCTGGACCCGGCCCAGGCCCCGGACTGGGCGACCGTGGTGAAGTGACCCGTCACCGGCGCGGCCCGGTGTCCCACCCGGGCCGCGCCCCCGCCACCTGCCCCCTCAGGGGCGCGCGGTCATGTACTCGGTCCAGACACCGAGGGGGAAGGAGCCGGGGGACCTGGACGACCGGGAGGACCCGGACGACCCGGCCGACCCTGAGGACGCAGCGCCCAGCTTGTCCAGCGGCAGGAGCTCCTGGCTCCTGGGATCGATACGGGCCAGGGACACCGCCGTCGAGAGCCCGCCCCGGTAACCGACGAACCAGGCCGACTTGTTGTCCTGCGCGGTACCGGTCTTGCCCGCCGCCCCGGCCCCGGCGGCCTTGGCAGCGGCCGCGCTGCCATGACGGACGGCCTCCCGCAGCGCCTCGTCCACGGCCTTGGCCACGGGAGCGGGCAGCGCCTGGCGGGGCTTCGGCTTCTCCACGGGCACGTCCTCCCCGTTGCGGGTCAGCCCGGTGACCGAGTAGGGGTCGGTGTGCCGGCCGCGGGCCGCGAACGTGGCGTAGGCGTCGGCCATGCGGATCGCGCTGGGGGTCGCCGTGCCGAGCGAGAACGACGGGAGCTTCTCCCCGAGGCTGCTCTCCAGCAGACCGGTGTCCACCCCCACCTTGCCGACGCGGTCCAGACCGACGTCCATGCCCAGCTGCATCATCGAGGTGTTGACGGACTGCGCCACCGCGTTCTTGAGGGAGATCCTGCCCCAGGACCTGTCGTTGTCGTTGACGGCCTTGACGATCTTTCCCGAGCGGTCCCAGTAGGGGCCCTCCGGAGTGAGCAGCGAGATCTTGTTGTCGCCGTCGTAGAGCGTGGCCGGGGTGACGGGCGTCCGCGGCTTGCCGCGCTCGCGCTGGACGCCGTCGCGCAGCGCCGCGGCGTAGACGAACGGGGTGAACGCGCTCCCCGCGGGCACGACGGAGGAGTTGGCGTCGTTGAAACCCTGCTTCAGGTAGTCCTCACCGCCGTAGAGGGCGGTGATGCGTCCGTCGGTGGTCACGGAGGCCGCGCCGATCCGCACGGTGCGGTCGGGGCGGCGGGGATCCGGGCCGAGCGTCGGGCGTACCGTGCCCACGGCCTTGGCCAGCGCCGCCACCCCCTTCCGGTCGAAGGTGGTGTGGATCTGGTAGCCGCCGCGGGCGAAGTCCTGGTCGGAGATGTCCGTGTGCGCGCTCACATAGGCGCGGGCGGTCTCCACCAGGTAGCCGGTCTGGCCCGACAGCCCCGCGGGCCGGGGCGGCGCCACGGGCTCGGGGAAGCGGGTGTACCGGGCGCGCTCCTCCTTGGAGAGCTTGCCGATGGCCACCATCCGGTCCAGCACCCACTCCCACCGCTCGACGGCGCGCTCGTGGTTCTTGGCGCTGACGGCGGGGTCGTAGAGGGCCGCCCCCTTGAGCAGGGAGGCGAGGAAGGCGCCCTCGCTCGCGTTGAGCTCCGAGACGTCCTTGTTGTAGTAGGCGTGCGCGGCCCGCTGGATGCCGTAGGTTCCGCGCCCGTACCAACTGGTGTTCAGATAGCGTTCGAGGATCTCGTCCTTGTCCATCTTGCGGTCGAGCTTGATGGCGATGAACATCTCGCTGAGCTTGCGGGAGAACGTCTGCTCCTGGTTCAGGTAGGCGTTCTTCACGTACTGCTGCGTGATGGTGGAACCGCCCTGGGTGCTGCCCCCGGTGATCATCTTGGAGACGGCGCGGACCATGCCGCTGGGGGAGACCCCGCTGTCGGAGTAGAACGTCTCGTTCTCGGCCGCCAGAGCGGCCCACCGCACCTTCTCGGGGACCTTGTCGAGGGGCAGGTCCTGCCGGTTGACCTCGCCGGTGCGGGCCATCTCGGTGCCGTCGGCCCAGTAGTAGACGTTGTCCTGCTGGGTGGCGAAGGCGTTGAGGTCGGCGGGTATCTCCGTGCGCGCGTACAGGATCGCCAGGAGCCCGGTGATGACGCCGACACAGGAAAATATCAGCCCCAGGGTCTGCCGCCAGGACGGGACCCAGCGCCGCCAGCCCGACCGCCCCTGACGCGGATACACCGGACGCAACCGCCGCCCGAGGCGGCGCGCGGCCCCCCGGCCGGTGCCCGGAAGCCGACGCGGGACGGCGGGAACGGAGGCCTTCCGGGCATGTGCCCCTTTACGACGTTCGATCACTGCTCGACCCTATGGGATCGGATCCCAGGGGATTGTGCCGGTCTGTCGCGAAAACATCACGTTCCACTGTTGCTTCCTGCCGTGCGCCTTGAGAAGAACGACGACAGTACCCGGGAAACCTGTGCACGCCGACGGCCCGGCCGTCACCGCGCCGAACGGCCCCCTGCCGGAACGGCCGACCCGGCGGAATGCCGCCCACCGTTTCTCCCGGTACGAAGGGTACGCCTGCGACCGGATGACGCTCACGGGGGGTTGGCAGGTTCCCGGGACGGCGGGGCCGGACACCGCGACCGAGACGGCCCACGAGGACGCGTCCGCCGCGCCCCGCGACAGGATCGCCCGCCTCCTGTCGGCCGGGGAACCGCCCGTGGCTCACCGAACGGCTCGTGACGCGCCTTCACGAGCAGGCGGACGACACGGAAGCGGCGACGAAGACGCCTCAGCGGCTGACGGGAGGCGCGGAGGCAGGGGCGCCCTCCGACTCACCGGCGGTGGCGCGGCGCAGAACCAGGAGCACGAAGGCGAGTGCGGCGGCCGCCGCGGCGACCGCCAGGGCGTAGCGGGCGCCGTGGGGGGATCCGGCCAGGCCCCAGGTGGCGGAGGCGAGGGCGGGGCCGAGGGTGAAGCCGAGGTTGCGGGAGAGCTGGACGGCGGAGCCGGCGGTGCCCGCGGAGCGCGGCGGGGCGGCGTTCATCACGAGGGCCTGGGTGGGGCCTCCGTACAGGCCCATGCCGGCACCGGCGAGGGCCATCCGCCAGGCGACATCGGCCGAGGACCAGTCGCCGCGGCCGAGGAGGGTGAGCAGGAACAGTCCGAGTGTGGTGAGGGTGGCTCCGGCGACGGCGGTGGGACGGTGCCCGTACCGGTCGGCGAGGCGGCCGCCCAGGGGGCCGGCGATGCCCATGGCGAGGGGGAAGGCCAGGACGGTCAGCCCGGTGGCCGTCGCCGACAGCCCGCTGTCGTCCTGCAGCCGCAGGGCCACGACGTAATGCATGGCACCGAAGCCACAGGCGAGTGCGAACACGGCCGCGTAGACGCCGTGCGTACCCGAGGCACGGACGACGTCGATGACCGGCCGGGCGCCCGGGCCACGCAGCCACCGCACCGCGGGAGGCAGGGCGGCGAGCACCAGCAGGAGCCAGACGGGGGAGGTGGGGGCGAGGGTCAGGGCCAGCAGCAGGGCCGTGATGGCGCTGCCGACGAGGCCGGCGTCGGCCAGGAGCCGCCGGTTCGGCGGCACCGGGCGCCCCGGCCCGGGCAGGACACGGCGGGCCACCAGCAGCGCCGCCACACAGAACGGAAGCTTGACGAGGAACACCGCCCGCCAGCCGAACGCGTCCAGGAGGACACCACCCACGGCGGGACCGGTGACGGCACCGAGAGGCCCCAGCGTCGCCGGCACGCTCATGGCCCGCCCGCGCAGGTGCGGCGGCACGGACCGTGCGGCCAGTACGGGCATGAGGACGAACAGCACGGCCCCGAAGGCCCCTTGGAGGACACGGGCCGTGGCCAGCATGGGCATCCAGGGCGACGCCGCGGACAGCAGACCGCACAGGGCGAACCCGGAGGTGGACATCAGGACGGCGGACCGCAGACCGGTTCCCGTGCCGCTGCCGCTGACGTCGAGCCACCGCCCGGCGGGCAACAGCAGGGCGACTACGGCGAGTTGGTAGCCCAGTACCGCCCACTGCGCCATCGGCGCGGAGACGCGGAGGTCCCGTGCGATATCGGCGAGCGAGACGTTGACGATGTTCATGTCGAGCATGGCCACGAACGACAGCACACCGGCGATGGCGACCAGCACCCACCGTGGCCGCCCGTCCTCCGCCGGGTCCCGCTTCCCTATCGGGAGATCTTTCGCGTCGCGCTGCATCACGTGTCCCCTTCGAGGCCCAGGAGGCCGTCACTGACCGGGTGTTGAGAAGCTCGGCCGATGCGTACCGCAGGCGGCCGCTGTCCCGGTGGTCGGATGCGCCCGCGGAAGGGTTCCCCGGTCCGGGCGAGCCCGGCGGGCATCCGGTGCCGCTCCGGGGAAGGGCGCCGCTCCGAGGAAGTCGGCCGGTGGAGCACGGTGGTTCCCGGCCCGCGAGGGGAGATTGCTCACGCTCGTCACCTGTGCGGAGCCCGGCCGGAGGGCCGCCTCCGCATGCCAGCATGACACGGGCGGGGCCGTCGCCGAACGTCCGGATACGGCCCTCTCCCGGCCGCCCGTCGGCCCGCACCCGGCCCGCACATCCCCCGCAGCGGGCGGCACGGCCGACGGGCGGTGCCTCCCCGGCATATGGGGAACGCCCATAGGGGGAACGCCATAGGGGGAACGCGGAGTGGCAGGCGTCCGGGAACGGCGGCGCCTTTTCTCCGTCGTTTGCCCGTCTTCTCCGTCATTCTGTGCGTCGTCTTGGGGGAGAGGCTGTCCGCCGGGCTTGTCCGCCGGCCTGTTTTCCGGTTGGTTGGCCCATTGGTTCACCTTGTTGCTGTCGGCACGTCGGTGACGCCGGGCGGGCCGGGGGAGAGGGAACGGGAGACGCGGTGCGCGGAAGACCCGATCCGGTGTTCAACCGGTGAGGGGCAGAACTTGAACGCCCAGGCCGTCACGCACGGTGCCGGCGTCCGCTACGGCGGGAGAGCGCGCGCGGAGCCATGAGGTGACGCGGTCGTGGCCGATTCGCGGGTATGACCGGAGGTTCGAACACCGCTTTCCTTGAACGGTCTTGCAGGTCCATCGTTCTGGTGGGCCGTCAGCAGCGCAGCTTGCCCCGACCGTGCCCGAACCGACTTCTGCTTCCCGCTACGTCCTTGAACGAGAAGTCCGCCCCAGCGCCGGAGGTAGTGACGTCGATGCCGCGAGGTACGTTCGTCAGGTGCCGTGCGATCGCCCGTACCGGCCCGCTGCCCGGCGGCCCGCCCTTGTCTGTCGGCCTCGTGCCGGGACACGCTCCGAACCGAGAGCGACACGTGCGCGAGCTGACGCCGACCGCCCAGGAACGCGGCCACGCCGACACCCCGGGACGCCGTGCCCCGCGGGAGGCTGTTCCGTACGCCGACGGGCGCGCCCGCTCGTGCCGGGGTTCGCGCCTGTGCCCGTGCCCGTCGGCGGACCGGACGTCCGGACGGGCGGCCGGTACGGGCGCGTACGGCACCACCGCCACGGTCTCCGACCGCGATCGCGCCCTCGACATGGTGACGTGCCTGCTCAGCGCCGTCGGCACCCTGTTCGGCACCGACGAGACGTCTTCGCGCGGCCCGGCACGGGCATCCGGCACGCATACCGGGCGGCGTCCGCGGCGGCAGGACTCGTCGCCGCCTTCGTGCCACTGGACAACGACGGCCCCGACCTCATCGTCATCGTCGGCACCCACACCGAAAGGTCCCCATGGACGTCCGTGAACTGAAGATCGCCGGCGCCTACCACTGTGTCCCCGACACCTTCCCCGATGCCCGCGGCCACCTCGCCTCGCCCTACCAGGAAGCGGCATTCACCGCGGCCACAGGACACGGCCTGTTCCCCGTCCGGCAGACCAACCACAGCCGTTCGCGCCGTGGGGTCGTACGCGGCGTCCACTTCACCACGACTCCGCCGGGCCAGGCCAAATACGTCCACTGTTCCCAGGGCAGGGCGCTGGACATCGTGGTGGACGTGCGCGTCGGCTCACCCACCTTCGGGGTCTGGGAGTCGGTCGTGCTCACCGCCGAACACCCCAGCGGCGTCTACCTCCCCATCGGCGTCGGCCACGCCTTCGTCGCCCTGGAGGACACCGCCATGACCTACCTGCTCTCCGTCGGCTACACAGCCGCACACGAGCAGGCCGTCTCTGTCTTCGACCCGACCCTGGACCTCCCCGTTCCGCACGACGGGACCGTCATCCTCTCCGAACGCGACCGCGACGCCCTGACCCTGGCCGAGGCCGCCGACCGGGACCTGCTGCCGCACTACGACACATCCCTGGCCGTCGAAGCAGCCCTCTACGGCACGCCGCCGGCGGAGGCGCACACACGGCCCGGCACGGTCCCAGGTACACCGGGCACGCCGGGGCCGCAGGGGAGCGACGCATGAACGCGGCGCACGACGGGCGGCCGCTGGTGACGGTGCTCGGCGCCTCCGGATTCGTCGGATCGGCCGTCGCGGCCGAGCTCGCCCGCCGTCCGGTCCGGCTGCGCCTGGTCACCCGGGGCCACCGGCCCCCTGCGGCCGTCAAGGACGTCAAGGACGCCAACGACACAGAAGTGCGCACCGCCGACGCCACCGACCGGGCAGCCCTCGCCGCCGCCGTCGCCGGGTCCGACGTCGTCATCCACCTGCTGGCCCACATGTCCAGCGGCACCAACTGGCGAGGGGCGGACCCCGTCGCCGAACGCGTCAACGTCGGATCCATGCGCCACCTGACCGACATCCTGCGCCCCGGCCCCGACGGACGCCCGGCCACCGTGATCTACGCCGGAGCGGCCAGTCAGGTCGGCATGCCCGCCGCCCTGCGCATCGACGGCTCCGAACCCGACGAGCCGCAGACTGCCTACGACCGGCAGAAGCTCGCCGCGGAGCACCTGCTGGAAGCGGCGACAGGGGCGGGAAACGTCCACGGGATCACCCTGCGCCTGCCCACCGTCATCGGCTGTGCCCCCGGCGGCACCGTGTCCAAGGGCGTCGTGGCCGCCATGACCACCCGGGCGCTGGCGGGCGAACCCATCACCATGTGGCACGACGGCTCCGTCCGCCGCGACCTGCTGCACGTCGACGACGTCGCCCTGGCCTTCGCCTCCGCCCTCGACCACGGACACGAACTGGCCGGCCGTCACTGGCTGATCGGCAGCGGCCGCGGTGAGCCCCTCGGCACCGTCTTCCGCCGGATCGCCGAACTGGTCGCGGCC
The DNA here is from genome assembly GCF_013055795.1 of Streptomyces sp. I05A-00742. GTDB lineage: Bacteria > Actinomycetota > Actinomycetes > Streptomycetales > Streptomycetaceae > Streptomyces. Next base: position 9,061 of record NZ_JABETO010000055.1, on the reverse strand, counting down.
CGCACCGGTCGGCCCCCGGTTCCCGTGCTGACGGTACGTCCGCCCGAGTACGCCGAACTCAGCGACTTCCACAGCGTGGAAATCGACTCCGCGGCCTTCCGCGGCGTCACCGGCTGGCAGCCGCGCCTCACGCTGGAGCAGGCCCTGGAACGCACGGTGGACGCCATGCACCGGCACACCGTGGAGAGCCGGCAGCCGTCGTGACCGTCGCCGGGCCGCGAACTCAGCCGTACTTCCGCCGGCACGCCATCGAGGGAGGAGAAGACGATGCCCGAGCCACCGACCGTCCCCACAGAGGCGCCATCCCCGGACCACGGACCGACGCGCGAGCAGCCGGCCTCCGGGCTCGGCCCGCGATGGCGCATCGAGGTCGACCGGAACGTGTGCGCCGGCACCGGACTCTGCCTGGGGACCGCCGCCGGACACATGCGCCTCGACGGGGGCAGGGCCCGGCCCGTCCACGCCACCGTCGCCCCCGACCCGCGCCTGACGGACGCCGCCGACACCTGCCCGATGGAGGCGATCACCGTCCGCGACGCCACAACGGGGGACGTCCTCGCGCCGGCACGGTAGCGCGGAGGGCTTCCGTTTCCCGAATCCATGAACGTGCGAAGTGAGGTGTGCATGAGCGTGTTGGTGTGGGCTTATGGCGAGGAGTACGAGGAGGAACGCGAGGACATCCTCGATGCCGTGGACACCGTCTTCTCCTCGGGGTGCCTGGTACTGGGCCCGAGCGTGCGGAATTTCGAGGCGGAATTCGCCGAATACCATGGCCTCGGCCACTGCGTGGGCGTGGACAACGGAACGAACGCGGTGAAGCTGGCGCTCCAGGCGCTCGGCATCGGACCCGGCGACGAAGTGATCACCGTGTCGAACACAGCCGCCCCCACCGTCGTCGCTATCGCCGGTACCGGTGCGGACGTGAAATTCGTCGACATCGACCCGACGACCTATCTGATGGACACGGCACAACTGGCCGCCGCCGTGACCCCCCGCACCCGTTGCGTCGTACCGGTTCACCTGTACGGCCAGTGCGTCGCCATGACCGACATCGCCGAACTGGCCCGCACACACGGCCTCTCGATCGTCGAGGACTGCGCCCAGGCCCACGGCGCACGCCACCGGGGACAACTCGCCGGTACTTTCGGCGACGCCGCCGCCTATTCCTTCTACCCCACCAAAGTACTCGGCGCCTACGGCGACGGGGGAGCGGTCCTCACCCGCGGCCCGGACACCGACCGGGCCCTGCGCCGACTGCGCTACTACGGTATGGAGGACCGCTATTTCGTCGAGGCCCTGCCCGGCCACAACAGCAGACTCGACGAAGTACAGGCGGAAATCCTGCGCCGAAAGCTACGTCGGCTCGACACCTATATCGCCGCCCGCCGCGCGGTCGCCGACCGATACCAGGAAGCCCTGAAGGACACCCCACTCGTCCTCCCGCACATCGCGCCCGGGAACGACCACGTCTATTACGTGTACGTCGTGCGCCACCCGCAACGCGACCTCATCCTCGAGCGCCTGCGCACCCACGGCATCGAACTCAACGTCAGCTACCGCTGGCCCGTCCACACCATGACCGCCTTCGCCGGCACACCGGCCGGCGACACCCACCTCCCGGCCACCGAGCAATGCGCCGACGAGATCTTCTCGTTGCCCATGTACCCCTCACTCCGCCCCGACCTCCAGGACCGGGTGATCGAGGCCCTGCTCAAGGTGCTCTCCACCCTCGACCCGGCCTGACCTAACCTGACCTGGCCTGACCAACGAGCGGCCGCCGGCCCCTTCGCCTCCTTGAGCTTCCTCGGACCCCTCCGACCGGCGGCCGCATTCTCGATGCCGAGAACGGCACGATGACCACCACCCATCAACGGAACGATCAAGCCACCCCGGCCACCCGGGCTCCGAACCGTCCAAGGACCGCCTCCGAGTTGGATGTGGCTCTTCGTCAGGGACGCCGCGCGCGTATGCTGCGGCGGATGGAGATCCGCACGGCCTCTGACGAGGACTGGCCTGGCATTTACCGGTTCTACTCGGTAATCATGACCGAAGGCAGGACATACGCGTTTCCTGAGGGACAGACCCTCGAAGAGGCACGGCCGTGGTGGATGGAGCAATGGCCGGGGCGCACTGTGGTCGCCGTGGAAGAGGGCGAGATCGTGGGTTCGGCGAAGATGGGGCCGAACCGGCCCGGACGCGGCTCCCACATCGGCACGGCCTCGTTCCTGGTCGACCCGGCCCATCAGGGCAAGGGCATCGGGCGCGCGCTCGGCGAGTACGTCATCGGCTGGAGCCGTGCGGAGGGCTTCCGCGGAATCCAGTTCAACGCGGTCGTCGAGACCAACGGCCCGGCGGTGCGCCTGTGGAAGTCGCTGGGCTTCGAGGTGATCGGCACCGTGCCGGACGCCTTCGACCACCCGGAGCACGGCCTGGTCGGGCTGCATGTGATGCACCACCGACTCTGAAGGGAGCCGGGGACAGGAACGGCGGCTTGGGTTCCACTGGGTCCAGCTCTCTCGGTGGCCCGGCTTGCCGAATCCGCCGACGCCGGCGCTCCTCAACTGCTACGCAAGCTCGGCAGCGTCCCTCTGCGGTAATTCGATGGCGCGAGCGAAGCAGTGTGTCCACCCTGTCCCCGTGGGAGAACCCAAGTATCAGATCCGCGCCCTGTACACCGACTCCACCGTCACCGTCTACCAGGCGTACCCGCCGGAGATCGGTCTGCCGACGGCCCGGGAGGGCCGCTTCCCGGAGCTGTGGCAGCGGAACCGGATGACATGGATCAAGCCGTCGTTCCTGTGGATGATGTACCGCTGCGGATGGGGCACCAAGGAAGGCCAGGAAACCGTCCTCGCCGTCGAGATCACCCGTGAAGGCTTCGAGTGGGCACTGGCACACGCCTGCCTGTCCCGGTACGAGCACGGGCCCCACGCCGACCACGCCACCTGGAAGCGCCGGCTGAAGCGGGCCCCGGCCCGCGTCCAATGGGACCCCGAACGCGACCTGCGCCTTCAGCCGCTTCCCCACCGGTCACTCCAGCTCGGTCTCGCCGGCGAAGCCGCACGTCTCTACGCCGACGAGTGGATCGTCTCCACAACCGACATCACATCACTCGCCCATACGATCCACGCCCATCTGCGAGACAGCGACATGGACGCTGCGCGGCAACTCCTGCCCCATGAACGCCCCTACCCCGTGTACGACAAGATTCTGACCCACCTACATCAATGAGCCAGTCCCGCCAAAACGAGGTGATCTCTGAACCTCCGTCCACGTCGTGCGGCGCCGATGGAGGTTCAGACGGCGTCAACGCGGCTGATGATCTTTCGGGGGCTGCTGGAACCTCCCCGATCGTGCACGCTCCTGATCACGCGGGAGGGGAGAGTTGTTCGAGCACCCATACAGGGTCGGGATTGGTGTACGGCTGACCCGCCACGACGACGGTCGGCACGGTCTCATTGCCGTCGTTGGCTGCCCTGACCGTTTCCGCTCCAGCCGGGTCACGCCAGATGTTGACCCAATGCAACTGTCGGGCGCTACGGCCCAACCGGATACGCAGTCGCACACAGTACTTGCAGCCCGGCCGCCAGAAGACGACTGGCCGGCCGTCGACCGCGCTGCGGCGTTGCGCCTCCACCGCACCGATCGGCCTCGGGAATATCAGAGGCGAGTTCATGCCTGCGAGCAGTACAAACGCCAGCAGGAGTACTGCGGCTGCGCCGGGGCTCCCACCGAGGACCAGTCCAGTCGCAACGGCTGAGCCGCAGAGCACAAGCAGCATCGGCAGGATCCAAGGGCGCATCATGGTCATGCAGGCTATCGGTGAGTCGAAAAGCTCTGCGGACCAGGCTGTTGCCCTGGGGTCTGTGAGGAAAGCTGTGGCCGTCGAGACGCTGAATTGCTTGCGCGCAGCTCGCGGGGCTTCGAGGATGGACCCATGCCTGAAGCCCCTGACGTCGCGACCGCCTGGCGCTGGCTCTTGGAACGCAAGCCCGGCACTCGGGGGCAATAGACGACTCCCTCTTGGCCGTCGTCGAGGCCGCACACGCCGAGCCGTGCCTGCGCGGCCTCTACCCCTTCCCGACGCACGGGACGCTGCACTTCCTGCGTAGCGCCCCGCCGTGGGCTGAACGGAACCACGACGACCTTCCCTTCATCCTGTACGGCGGACCGCCGTACGAGGTCTACACGTCCGGCTATGCCGACCTCCTTGGCGAGGCCGCGACACCTGAGGAAGCCGCCGCTCTCGTGGTGAGCCACGTGGCTCCGGATGTAGTCATGGAGAGGGGGAAGTAGGCGGGCGCGAGCTGGGCGGTGCCTGCCTACTGCGCCGATGAGGAGGAGTCTGTCCTGGCCGCTCGTTGAGGACGGCGATCAGCACAGTTGCCTGGTAGCGACCGCGCGGGGCCGCTGATCACCACCGTCGGCAGCTTCTGCCTCTGCTCGACCACAAGGTGAATCCTGCTGGTGTGGAGTCGACGTTCACGTCCCAGGTGATCATGCCCTTTGTATCGGCCTCGGCCTGGATCCGAGTGACGGTCCGAGCCCAGGTGCTGTCCCTCTGCCAGCGCCGGAACCGGTCATGGACCCGGTCCCACGGCCCGTAGCGTTCCGGCATATCCCGCCAGGGGGCGCCGTTCCGGGTCCGCCACCGTATTCCGTCTACCAGCTGCCGCCGGGTCCACACCGGCGGACGACCCGGCTTGATACCACGCGGCAGCAGCGGTTCAAGCCGGTCCCACTGGCCGTTCGTCAGTTCCCCGCGTCCCATGGAACGTGATCACCAACGACCAAGATCCACTTCCACAACAGGCTCTAGACTTGCCGTTTTTGGTCCGCCGTCGAACGGGGCTCGAACTTGTTCGGGGTTCTCCTGTTCACGGCGTGTCCGTGGGTCCGCGGCTTGGTCCTGCGGGGAGGGTCGGCGCGGCGGGTGGAGGCCGGATCGTGGAACGGGTCGAGCATGGGGTCCAACGCGACGCGTTCGCGGTGGTGACGGCGTTCCGAACCGAGCTCCACGCGTCCCTGCTCGCCCGGGGCGACGCCCTCTTCAAGCTGTGCGACGCCCTGTTGGGCACCGACCGCCCGGTTCGGACGCTCGTGGACCTGGCCCTTGCGCCCGAGCACCGGCGCGGCGCCCTGTATGCCGGGCTGAACCAGGGCAGGGTCGACGTCGCCCTGCTGCGGCGGGTCCTGGTCGGGGTGCCGTTGCCCCGGGCCGCCGACGGGCGCCTGGTGCTCGCGGTGGATGTGCCGCCGTGGCTGCGGCCGGACGCGGACACGTGCTCGGACCGGTCGTTCTGCCACACCTTCGGCCGGGGCATGGGAAAACACAGATGGTGCCCGGCTGGCCCTACTCGATCGTCGCCGCGCTGGAGACCGGCCGCACCTCCTGGACCGCGCTGCTCGACGCGATCCGGCTGGAACCCCGCGCCGATCTCGCGGCCGTCACCGCCGCCCAGGTCCGCGAGGTCGTCCAACGCCTCATCGCGTCGGGCCAGTGGCGGCGGGGTCAACCGGACGTCCTCGTCGTCCTCGACGCCGCACGACGCGCCTCGGATCGCCCGTCTTCTGAAGGACACGCCGATCGAGGTCCTGGGCCGGCTCAGGCCGGACCGGGTGATGCGCAAGCCGGTCCCCGTCCCGTGGATCTGCCCACCGCAGGGCGGGCGTCCCCCGAAACACGGCGGCGAGTGTGTGTTCGGCGACCCGGCCACCCGGGGCGAGGCGTCGACCGTCACCTCCACGACCACGCAGCGGTACGGGACCCCGACCGCGCAGGCGTGGGACCGGCTCCCCCCCCGGCTGACCCGCAGAACCGCGTGGGGGAACCACGAAGGGCCGCTGCCGATCATCGAGGGCACCGTAATCCGGTTGACCGTGGCGAAACTGCCCAGCGGCGGGGTCAACAAGCCGGTCCGGCTGTGGTGGTCGGGCACCGGGATCGCTCCCGAGGACGTCGACCGGTGCTGGCGGGCGTTCCTGCGAAGGCTCGACGTCGAGCACACGCTCGCCTGCTCAGGCAAACCCTCGGCAGGACTCGGCCCAAGCTCCGCGACTCCGCCGCGGCCGACCGCTGGACGTGGCTCGTCCTGGCCGCACACGCGCAACTCCGCCTCGCCCGGCCACTCGCACGGGACCTCCCCGGACCGTGGGAACGACCGGCGGAACCGAACGGGCTCACCCCGGCCCGCGTCCGCCGGGGGTTCAGGAACCTGCGCGCACGGACGGGCACGCCGGCTCGTGCACCGAAACCCACCCGACCAGGCCCCGACCGCCCACTCGGCTCGCAGAACCAGCAGCCCGTCACCCGCTACAACGTCGGACGCGTCCTCGCCACCGCCGAGTCCTGCGCCCAGCCCTCACACCACAAGGCCGGCACCAAGCCCCGGCGCACTGGATGCACGTCAGGCCTAGACTCTGACGATGATCGAGATCCTCGACAACCTGGACGTGCTGTCCCGACCACACCTCGACCTCACGACCGTCGAGATGGGCGGCACGGCGCTGGGAGCACCAGCCACCAGCATTCCACGCCGGATCATCATTCAGGCGCAGTCCTCCGTAGTCGCCCGGTCCCTCGCCGGGACCAACATGACAGCGAGTACTACGACGCCGACGGGCGGCGGCTGACCCTCGACGAGGTCGTCGATCACGCTGCCCAGTCAGACGGGTTCTTGTACTGCGCCGACAAGCTCACCTACAAGATTCGAGCCGGAGCCGTCGTCGGCTTCGCGATCTACGGACCTCATCTCTCCCATTTCGCCCACCTGACCTCGTACGAGGATCTCCTGGCCGTGTTCGGCACACCCGACAGGGCGCACGAAGCCGAGACACACGGCGACCTCATGGGCTACGACAACTACTACTGGGGCGCGCAGAAGTATGTGCGGTGGGACGCCTGGGACGAACCGAATAAGCCTGATCAACCTGGGCGCTTTCGAGGGCAACGCAGGTCCGTGACCTTGCCGGATCCAGGCTACGAGAGTGTGCTCCGACCAAGGTGCCCTGATCAAGACGGAGGCTGTGAGGGCGAGCCTGCTGCTTGATGCCGGTCCAGGGGAAGCGGCCGCGGCCGCGTCCCGCTTCCGGGACGATCTGTTCGACTCCTGACCGCGCGCGGGGACGAACTGTTCGAGCCGGTGGGCGCGTTGCTGTATGCGGGCGGGCCGGTGGGAGCGGCAGTGGATCCGACGCTCGGTGGCCGAGCACCGGCGTGGGCACGGCGCCATGTACGACGGCCTGAAAAACCGGAATGTGTACGCGTCCCGGCTGCGTCAGCTGCTCCTCGGCCTGCCCAGCCGCGGGAACCTTGTCCAATCTGATCGTGACCACCACCGACGGAGCCGTCCGCGGAGACCTCACCGGCGACAGGGGCGTTGAGGCGCGGCGCTGACTCGACCTGCCCGGCGTGCCGCGCAAGCGAGGCCTGCTCGACATCGTCGCCGGGCTGGGCCGAGTCCAGCGCAGCATCGATGTGTCCGGAGGCGGCTCTGACATCGTTGTCGCGCTGTTCGGCCATTTTCGGGCGCCACGGTCATCGCCGGAAGCCTCGCCGTGCCGCGGGTGTGGGATCGTTCCGACCTTCCGGCGTGCAGAGCGGTACCCCTATGTCTACGAGTTCGCCTGGTGGTCACCTGCCAACGATGGCCGACTTGGCGCGGCGCACGCGGTGGATCTCCCCTTCGTTTTCGACTATCTGATCCTTCCGACGCCGCACGGAGAGCGGGGACCCCTGGGCTCTGCCGAGCCGCACGCGTCGCTGGCCGCGGAGACGCACGTGGCGTGGTTGCCCTTCGCATGGACCGGTTCCCCCCCGGCCGGTCGCCGTTCGGCCGGGGGATGCGGGGCCGGCGCGAGCCCCGCGCCGGATATTCACTTATGGGTGGCCAGTCGCTCACGCCACCAGGCCACCGTGGCCTCGACCTGCTGGTCGACGGGCGTGGCACGGACCGTGAACGCTGCCTCGTAAGCGCTCGAGTCAACGACGAACGGGCCGTCGAACTGGTAACGAATCTCCTTGAGTTCGCGTATCAGAGGGGAGAAGGCCGACGCGAGGCCCAACACGGCCGACGGCATCCCACGTACCGCCACCGGCCCCGTCCCCGCCTGGCCGGCGAGGCGATCCACCATCTCCCGGACGGACAGCGGGGGCTCCGTCGGAATGTGCCAGGGCCGTCCCCAGGCCCGTTCGTCGCCCGCGACCTCGACCAGGGCCCTGGCAACATCGGGGAGGTAGCTCCAGCTGTGTGGGGCACCCGGGTCCCCGAGGGCGGAGACCGGCTTGCCGCGCAGCAGACGCGGCATCACCCGAGAGGCGAGGTGTCCGCCGTCCGTCACGCCGGGCCCGAAGAAGTCCGAGGCCCGTACCTCGACTGCCCTGATACGTCCCTGCTCGTGCAGTCTCCGTGCCTGCTCCCAGAGGCCGGCGCGCACTCGCCCCTTGGGGCCGGTCGCCGTGAGCGGCAGGTCCTCGGTCAAGAGGCCGTCAACCGGGCCGTATCCGTAGAGGTTGCCCAGCATGACCAGGGCAGCCCCGGTCGCCTCGGCCGCCGCACAGACCGACGAGGCCAGCGGCGGCCATTCCTTGACCCAGCGATGCAGGGGCGGCGCGGCGCAGCTGAAGATCGCGGCCGCGCCCCGCGCGGCCTCGACCAGTCGCTCACCATCCGTCGCGTCCAACGCGATGTGCTCGATGCCAGGCTCCGGGGCGCGCTCCGACTTGGTGATGACTTGTACCGAATGCCCCTCCTCGGCCAGCAGCCGAGCAGTGGCCGCCCCGGCGGGACCGAAACCTACGACGACATAGATGCTCACCTGCGCACATTAGTACGACTTGTTGGGCGGTGTGTTGGTTGGTGTTCGCTATGGGTGGTGGTGTGGGTGGGGTGTGTGGGTGGTGTAGTGGGTGGGGTGGGTGGGGTGGTTGGGGGTGCCTTGTTGGGCGGCTTGGGTGTGGGGGAGGAGTTGGTAGGTGTTGTGGGGGTGTTTGAGGAGGGTGGCGTGCCAGGGGGTGGTCCAGGGGTTGGTGGTGTTGAGGAGTTTGATGCCGTATTTGGGG
>NZ_JABETO010000054.1 GCF_013055795.1 Streptomyces sp. I05A-00742 | reverse complement strand
CCCCGGCCGCGGCCCCCCTCGCCCCCGCCCTCCCCGGACTCCCAGGCAGGTGACGTCGTGACGGCGCCCAGGCAGCCCCGCCGCCCGGTTCCCGGGCCCGCCCGCCCCGCGGCCCGTCCGCCGCGCCCCCGCGTCGGCACCCAGCCGCTGCGCCTGGGCAGCCCCCGTCCCCGGCTGCGCCTGATCGGCTTCGCCCTCACCCTGGTGCTGCTGGTGTTCACCGTGCGGCTCCTCCAGGTGCAGGCCGTCGACGCCGACGCGTACGCGGCCCGCGCCAACGTCAACCGCTACATCCCCGTCACCCTGGCCGCCGAGCGTGGGGCCATCACCGACCGCAACGGCGTGGACCTGGCCACCACGGTCGACGCCTACGACATCACCGCCGCGCCCGATCTGCTCACCCCCGAGCGGGCCAAGGTGAAGGGCGCCGCCCGCAAGGCCGCCGAGCTGCTGGCGCCGGTCCTGGGCGGGACCGCGGACGAGCTGGAGGAGAAGCTCACCGCCAACCCCCAGTCCAAATACGTGGTGCTGGCCCGGCAGCAGAGCCCCCAGGTCTGGAACCAGATCCGCGAGCTGAAGCAGAAGGCCGCCGCACGGGTGTCCGGGAAACGGGGCGCCGTGAACGTCCTCACCGGCGTCAACCGCGAGGCGCACAGCAAGCGCGTGTACCCCAACGGGGACCTCGCCGCCGGGATACTGGGCTTCGTCAACGCCGACGGACGCGGCGGCGGCGGACTGGAGGCCCAGTTGAACACCGAACTCGCGGGCAAGGACGGCAAGCGCGTCTACGCCCAGTCCGGCGGCCGCCAGGTGCCCACCGGCGACCTGAAGGAACAGGCCGCCGTCCCCGGCTCGGACGTCGAGCTGACCATCGACCGGGACATCCAGTGGGCCGCCCAGAGCGCCATCGCCGCCCAGGTGCGCACCTCCCAGGCCGACCGCGGCTACGTCGTCGTCCAGGACTCCCGCAGCGGCGAGATCCTGGCCATGGCCAACGCGCCCGGCTACAACCCCAACGACCTCGCCCACGCCGACCGCGCCGCGATGGGCAACGCGGCCCTCCAGGACGCCTACGAGCCCGGCAGCGTCAGCAAGGTCATGACCATGGCCGCCGTCCTGGAGGAGGGCGCCGCGACCCCGGACACCCGGGTGGAGGTCCCCAACCGGCTGCCCCGCGCCGACCGGGCCTTCGCCGACGACATCGACCACGCCACCTGGCACCTCACCCTCAACGGGGTGCTGGCCAAGTCCAGCAACATCGGCACGATCCTGGCCAGCGAACAGCTCGGCAAGACGCCGGAGGAGTCCGGCGCGGTCCTCCACACCTATCTGCGCAAGTTCGGCCTCGGCAGCCCCACCGGCCTCGGGTTCCCCGGTGAGACGCCCGGCATCCTCGCCCCGGCGCAGAAGTGGAGCGCCTCCCAGCGGTACACCGTCCCGTTCGGCCAGGGCCTGTCCCTCAACGCCGTCCAGGCCGCCTCGGTCTACTCGACCATCGCCGGCGGCGGGGAGCGCGTCCGGCCGACCCTGGTCCGCGGCAGCAAGGGCCCCGACGGGCGGTTCGCCCCCGCCCAGACGCCGCCCAGGACCCGGGTGGTCAGCGAGAAGACCGCCAAGCAGCTGTCCGAGATGCTGGAGTCCGTCGTCGACGACCGGGACGGCACCGGGACCAAGGCGAAGATCCCCGGCTACCGGGTCGCGGGCAAGACCGGCACGTCCAACCGGGTGGATCCGAAGACCGGCCGCTACCACGGCTACACCGCCTCCTTCGCCGGCTTCGCCCCCGCCGACCAGCCGCGGGTCACCGTCTACTGCGCCATCCAGAACCCCACCCGGGGCAACTACTTCGGCGGCCAGATCTGCGGGCCCGTCTTCCAGCAGGTCATGTCCTTCGCGCTGAAGACCCTCCAGGTGCCGCCCTCGGGCAGTCAGCCCCCGCGGCTCCCGGTGGAGTACTGACGGTGCCCCGGCGCCGCACCCCCGGGCCGTGCCGACTGTGACGCACGGCACGCCCGAACCCGGGAACCGCGGCCCGGCGCGCCCCTCGCTTCGCGACGGGCCGGGTGCGCCCGGTACGCTCACCGCCGTGCCCCACGCTGATCAGTCCCCAGCCACCCCCCCGGAACGCCCCGCTCCGGGAGCGCCCCGCCCCGCCCGGGTCCGGCCCGTGCCGCTCACGGAGCTCGCCGGTCAGCTGGGCGTCCGCGTCCCGCAGGGCGACGGCCGGGAGGCCGAGATCACCGGCATCACGCACGACTCCCGTGCCGTCCGTCCCGGTGACCTCTACGCCGCCCTGCCCGGTGCCCGCTTCCACGGAGCGGAGTTCGCCGCCCAGGCGGCCGGCCTCGGCGCCGCCGCCGTGCTGACCGACCCCGCGGGCGCCGAGCGCGCCGCCGCCACCGGCCTGCCCGTCCTCGCCGTCGACGACCCGCGCGGCCGGATGGGCGCCCTCGCGGCGACGATCTACGGCGAGCCGGGCCGCGACCTGCTGCGCATCGGCATCACCGGAACCTCCGGCAAGACCACCACCGCCTACCTCATCGAGGGCGGCCTGCGGGCCTGGGAACGGACACGCGCCGCGGACTCCGGGCGTCCGGAAGGCCTCACCGGCCTGATCGGCACCGTCGAGTCCCGCGTCGGCGACGAGCGCGTCAAGTCCGAGCGCACCACGCCCGAGGCCACCGACCTCCAGGCCCTCTTCGCCGTCATGCGCGAGAAGGGCGTCCACTCGGTCGCCATGGAGGTCTCCAGCCACGCCCTGGTGCTCGGCCGCGTCGACGGCTGCGTCTTCGACGTCGCCGTCTTCAACAACCTCAGCCCGGAGCACATGGAGTTCCACTCCGGCATGGAGGACTACTTCCGGGCCAAGGCCGAGCTCTTCACCAAGGAGCGCAGCCGGGTCGGCGTGGTCAACGTCGACGACGCCTACGGCCGGCGTCTCGCCGGGGGCGAGTCCGAGGTCCCCGTGGTCACCTTCTCCGCCGAGGGCCGCCAGGACGCCGACTGGCGCGCCGTGGACGTCGAGTCCGGCCTGTTCGACTCCACGTTCACCATCGAGGGCCCCGACGGCGTCTCCGTCCCGGCCCGTTCGCCGCTCGCCGGCCCCTTCAACGTCGCCAACGCGCTGGCCGCCGTCGTGGCGCTGGTCGCGGCCGGCGCCGACCCGCGGACCGCCGCGGACGGCGTCGCGGCCGTCGCCGGCGTCCCCGGCCGGCTGGAGCGCGTCGACGCCGGGCAGGGCTACCTCGCCGTCGTCGACTACGCCCACAAGACGGACGCCGTCGAATCGGTTCTCCGCGCCCTGCGCAAGGTCACTCCCGGCCGGATCCACGCCGTCCTCGGCTGTGGTGGTGACCGGGACACCACCAAACGCGCCCCGATGGGCGCGGCGCTGGCCCGCCTCGCCGACACCGCCGTCCTGACCTCCGACAACCCCCGCTCCGAGGATCCCCTCGCGATCCTCGCCACCATGCTCGCGGGCGCCGCCGAGGTGCCCGCCGCCGAACGCGGCGCCGTCCTGCTGATGGAGGACCGCGCCGCGGCCGTCGCCGCCGCCGTCGCCCGCGCCGAACCCGGGGACACCGTCCTCGTCCTGGGCAAGGGCCACGAACAGGGCCAGGACATCGCCGGAGTGGTACGCCCCTTCGACGACCGCCAGGTGCTGCGCGAGGCCATCGAGCGCGGCAGCCGTTCGGACGCGGTCACCAAGCACCGGAACGACCAGGGATGACAGACCGCCATGCGCGCACTGCAGCAACCGGCCCGTGAGGCCCTCCGGAAGCCCGACCGAACGGCTGGAGGTGACCCCAGGTGATCCCCCTGTCCCTCGCCGAGATCACCGCCATCGTGGGCGGGCAGCAGCACGACATACCGGACCCGGACGCCCTGGCCACCGGATCCGTCGTCATCGACTCCCGTGAGGTGGTCCCCGGCGGCCTCTTCGCGGCCTTCGCCGGGGAGCACGTCGACGGCCACGACTACGCCGGGCGCGCGATCGACGCCGGTGCGGTGGCCGTACTCGCCACCCGGCCCGTCGGCGTACCCGCCATCGTCGTCCCGGACGTCGTCGCAGCCCTAGGGGCGCTGGCCCGCGCCGTCGTGGAGCGCCTGGGCGCCACGGTGGTCGGCCTGACCGGCTCGGCCGGGAAGACCAGTACCAAGGACCTGATCGGCCAGCTCCTGGAGCGCCTCGGCCCCACGGTCTGCCCGGCGGGCAACCTCAACAACGAGATCGGCCTGCCGGTGACCGCCCTGCGCGCCGCCGAGGACACCCGGCACCTCGTCCTGGAGATGGGCGCCCGCGGTGTCGGCCACATCCGCTACCTCGCCGAGCTCACCCCGCCGCGCATCGGCCTCGTGCTCAACGTCGGCACCGCGCACATCGGGGAGTTCGGCGGCCGCGAGCGGATCGCGCTGGCCAAGGGCGAGCTGGTCGAGGCGCTGCCGGCGGCGGCCGAGGGCGGCGTCGCCGTGCTCAACGCCGACGACCCGCTGGTCCGCGCCATGAGCACCCGTACCAAGGCCCGTACGGTCCTCTTCGGCGAGTCCGCCGACGCGGACGTCCGGGCGGAGGGCGTCCGCCTCACCCCGGCCGGACAGCCCGCTTTTACGCTGCACACACCCTCCGGGTGCGCCGACGTGACCATGCGGCTGTACGGTGAGCACCACGTGTCGAACGCGCTCGCCGCCGCCGCCGTCGCCCATGAGCTGGGCATGCCCGTGCAGGAGATCGCGTCCGCGCTCTCCGGGGCGGGCCAGCTCTCCCGCTGGCGGATGGAGGTCACCGAGCGCGCGGACGGCGTGACGATCGTCAACGACGCCTACAACGCGAACCCCGAGTCCATGAGAGCCGCGCTCCGCGCGCTGGCCGCCATGGGCGAAGCCGCCAGGGCACAGGGGGGCCGCACGTGGGCGGTGCTCGGCCAGATGGCGGAGCTCGGCGAGGAGTCGCTCGCCGAGCACGACGCGGTCGGGCGGTTGGCCGTCCGGCTCAACGTCAGCAAGCTCGTGGCAGTCGGGGACAGGGAAGCGGCCTGGCTGTGCATGGGCGCCTACAACGAAGGTTCGTGGGGTGAGGAGTCGGTGCACGTGTCCGACGTGCAGGCGGCGGTCGATCTGTTGCGCAGCGAGCTGCGCCCGGGAGACGTCGTACTGGTGAAGGGGTCCAGGTCGGTCGGGCTGGAACGGGTCGCACAGCAGCTGCTCGTGGGTGAGGGCGAGGTCACCGGTCGATGAACCAGATCCTTGTCGCAGGAGTCATCGGACTCTTCCTGACGCTCATCGGCACACCGCTGCTGATCAAGTTCCTCGCCCGCAAGGGCTACGGCCAGTTCATCCGCGACGACGGCCCGCGCGGCCACGCCGGGAAGAAGGGCACGCCCACCATGGGCGGCATCGCCTTCATCCTGGCCACGCTCGTCGCGTACGCCGCGACCAAGGTGGCCACCAGCAGCAAGCCGACGACGTCGGGCCTGCTGGTGCTGTTCCTGACCGCGGGCATGGGCCTGGTCGGCTTCCTCGACGACTACATCAAGATCGTCAAGCAGCGGAGCCTCGGTCTGCGGGCCAAGGCGAAGATGGCCGGCCAGCTGATCGTCGGCATCGCCTTCGCGGTGCTCGCCCTCCAGTTCGCGGACACCCGCGGCCAGACCCCGGCCTCCACCCGGCTGTCGTTCACCCAGGACTTCGGCTGGACGCTGGGCCCGGTGATCTTCGTGGTCTGGGCGCTGTTCATGATCCTCGCGATGTCGAACGGCGTGAACCTCACCGACGGCCTCGACGGCCTCGCCACCGGCGCCTCGGTGATGGTCTTCGGCGCCTATGTGTTCATCGGCACCTGGCAGCACGGCCAGTCCTGCGCCAACTCCCTCACTGCGGGCGCCGCCTGCTACGAGGTCAGGGACCCGCTCGACCTCGCCGTCGTCGCCTCGGCACTGATGGGCTCCTGCTTCGGCTTCCTGTGGTGGAACACCTCACCCGCCAAGATCTTCATGGGGGACACCGGCTCGCTCGCCCTCGGCGGCGCGCTCGCGGGACTGGCCATCTGCTCCCGCACCGAACTCCTCATCGCCCTCCTCGGCGGTCTGTTCGTCCTCATCACCATGTCCGTGGTGATCCAGGTCGGTTCGTTCCGCCTCACCGGGAAGCGCGTCTTCCGGATGGCCCCGCTCCAGCACCACTTCGAACTCAAGGGGTGGAGCGAAGTCCTTGTGGTGGTCCGGTTCTGGATCATCCAGGGCCTGTGCGTGGCCGTCGGCCTCGGAATCTTCTACGCGGGATGGCTGGCCATCAAGTGACCTCCACCGAATTCCACGGCAAGCACATCACCGTCGCCGGCCTCGGCGTGAGCGGCGTCAGCGCCGCCCGCGCCCTGGCCGGCCTCGGCGCCCGCGTCACCGTCGTGGACGGCGGCGAAGGACCGGCCCTGCGCGAGCGCGCGGCGGCCCTCGGCGACGCCGTCACCGTCCGCCTGGGGGACGCGGCCACCCTCCCCGAGGGCACCGACCTCGTCGTCACCTCGCCCGGCTGGCGCCCCGACAGCCCGCTCTTCGCGGCCGCCGCCGCGGCGGGCGTGGACGTCGTCGGCGATGTGGAGATCGCCTGGCGGCTGCGCGGCGAGGGCGCGCCCCCGTGGCTCGCGGTCACCGGCACCAACGGCAAGACGACCACCGTGCAGATGCTCGCCTCCATCCTGGAGGCGGCCGGCCTGCGCACCGCCGCCGTCGGCAACATCGGCACCCCCATCGTCGACGTGGTGCTCTCGCAGGAGCCCTACGACGTGCTGGCCGTCGAACTCTCCAGCTACCAGCTGCACTGGGCGCCCTCGCTGCGCGCCCACTCCGCGGCCGTGCTCAACCTGGCGCCGGACCACCTCGACTGGCACGGCTCCATGGAGGCGTACGCCGCCGACAAGGGCCGGATCTACGAGGGCAACCGGATCGCCTGCGTCTACAACGCGGCCGATCCCGCCACCGAGCACCTGGTCCGCGAGGCCGACGTCGAGGAGGGCTGCCGTGCCATCGGCTTCACCCTCGGCGCCCCCGGCCTCTCCCAGGTGGGCGTCGTCGACGGCATCCTCGTCGACCGCGCGTTCGTGGCCGACCGGCAGCGCAACGCGCAGGAGCTCGCCGAGGTCTCCGACATCCATCCGGCGGCGCCCCACAACGTCGCCAACGCCCTCGCCGCCGCCGCCCTGGCCCGCGCCTTCGGCGTCGAGCCCCGGGCGGTCCGCGACGGCCTGCGCGCCTTCCGGCCCGACGCCCACCGCATCGCCCACGTCGCCGACGTGGACGGCGTCGCCTACGTCGACGACTCCAAGGCCACCAACACCCACGCCGCCGAGGCGTCCCTGGCGGCCTACGGGTCCATCGTGTGGATCGCGGGCGGCCTGGCCAAGGGAGCCACCTTCGACGGCCTGGTCACCGCCGCCGCCGAGCGGCTGCGCGGCGTCGTCCTCATCGGGGCCGACCGGGCCCTGATCAAGGAGGCACTGGCACGACACGCCCCGGATGTCCCGGTGGTGGACCTCGACCGGACCGACACTGGGGCGATGGCCGAGGCCGTCCGGGAGGCGGCACGGCTCGCCGGGCCGGGCGACACCGTCCTCATGGCCCCGGCCTGCGCGTCGATGGACATGTTCACCCACTACGCCGAGCGGGGCGAGGCGTTCGCCGCGGCGGTCCGGGAGCTGACCGGTCCGTCCGACGGCCGCGCCACGGAAAACTAGCCGTCCGGTCACCGCGCCGCGGGCCGGGCGGCGCGGAACACCAGCGGAGGGGACCCGGATGCACGCCTACCACCCTGGCCGCGCCGACGCCACGGCAGGGCCGCCCGGTGCCTGGACGGCCCTCCGCGGGCCCTCCGCGCGCCCCCGGCCCGCCCGCCCCTCCGGCGCCCCGCCGGCCCGTGGAGCGGCGGGCAGGGGCCCGGGAGCGGGCGCCCCCCGCGGCGGCCCGCCGCGCGGGACCGTCCTGGGCGGCCTGCGCACCCTGTACGGCCGGGTCCGCCGCGCCTGGGACCGGCCCCTCACGGCGTACTACCTCATCCTCGGCGGCTCCCTGCTGATCACAGTGCTCGGCCTGGTGATGGTCTACTCGGCCTCCCAGATCAAGGCCCTGCAGAGCGGGCTCGCCCCCACCTACTTCTTCCGCAAGCAGCTGCTCGCCGCCGCCATCGGCACCGGGCTGCTGCTGGTGGCCGCCCGGATGCCGGTGAAGGTGCTGCGGGCGCTCGCCTATCCGCTGCTCGCCGGGTCGGTCTGCCTGCTCGTCCTGGTCCAGGTGCCCGGCGTCGGCGAGACCATCAACGGCAACACCAACTGGATCTCCCTCGGCGGCCCCTTCCAGGCCCAGCCCAGCGAGTTCGCCAAGCTGGCCCTGGTGCTCTGGGGCGCGGACCTGCTGGCCCGCAAGCAGAAGAAGAAGCTGCTCACCCAGTGGAAGCACCTCCTGGTGCCCCTGGTGCCCGTCACCTTCGTCCTGCTCGGCCTGATCATGGTCGGCGGCGACATGGGCACCACCGTCGTCCTCACCTTCGTCCTGTTCGGCCTGCTGTGGGTGGCCGGCGCCCCCACCCGGCTCTTCGCCGGAGTGATCGGCGTCACATCCGTCCTCGCCGTCCTGTTCATCAAGACCAGCGCCAACCGCATGTCCCGCCTGGACTGCATCGGCGCCAGCGACCCGGGCGCCAACGACCAGTGCTGGCAGGCCGTGCACGGGATCTACGCCCTGGCCAACGGCGGCTGGTTCGGCGCCGGGCTGGGCGCGAGCGTCGAAAAATGGGGCGAACTGCCCGAGCCCCACACCGACTTCATCTTCGCGATCACCGGTGAGGAACTGGGGCTGGCGGGGACGCTGTCGGTCCTCGCCCTCTTCGCGGCTCTAGGCTATGCGGGTATCCGCGTGGCCGGACGCACGGAGGACCCCTTCGTGAGGTACGCCGCGGGAGCGGTGACCACCTGGATCACGGCCCAGGCCGTGGTCAACATCGGTGCGGTGCTCGGCCTGCTGCCGATCGCCGGTGTGCCGCTCCCGCTGTTCTCCTACGGAGGGTCCGCCCTGCTGCCGACCATGTTCGCCATCGGGCTCCTGATCGCCTTCGCGCGCGACGAACCCGGTGCGCGGGCGGCGCTGGCCATGCGGCAGCCTGGGGTGAGATGGAAGACGATGAGACGGCGCGTCAAGAAGCGGCCGTCCGGAGAGCGGTGAATTTCGGTGCATGTCGTACTCGCCGGCGGGGGGACCGCCGGCCACATCGAGCCCGCGCTCGCCCTCGCGGACGCCCTGCGCAGGCAGGACCCGACCGTGGGGATCACGGCGCTCGGCACGGAGCGCGGGCTGGAGACCCGGCTCGTGCCCGAGCGGGGCTATGAGCTGGGCCTGATCCCGGCCGTACCGCTGCCGCGCAAGCCCACGCCCGAGCTGATCACCGTGCCCGGGCGGCTGCGCGGCACCATCAAGGCCGCCGAGCAGATCCTGGAGCGCACCAAGGCCGACTGCGTGGTCGGCTTCGGCGGCTACGTGGCGCTGCCCGGCTACCTCGCCGCCAAGCGGCGCGGCGTGCCGATCATCGTCCACGAGGCCAACGCCCGCCCCGGCCTCGCCAACAAGATCGGCTCGCGGTACGCGGCCGGCGTCGCGGTCTCCACCCCCGACAGCAAGCTGCGCAACGCCCGCTACGTGGGCATCCCGCTGCGCCGCACCATCGCCACCCTGGACCGGGCCGCGCTCCGCTACGAGGCGCGCGCCGCGTTCGGCCTGGAGCCGAACGTGCCGACGCTGCTGGTGTCGGGCGGCTCGCAGGGCGCCCGCCGGCTGAACGAGGTCGTCCAGGCGGTCGCCCCGTCGCTCCAGCGCTCGGGCGTCCAGATCCTGCACGCGGTCGGCCCGAAGAACGACGTGCCGCATGTGGACAACATGCCCGGAATGCCGCCTTACATCCCGGTATCGTATGTGGATCGCATGGATCTCGCGTACGCAGCGGCCGACATGATGCTCTGCCGCGCGGGCGCCATGACCGTCGCCGAACTGTCCGCCGTCGGGCTGCCGGCCGCCTACGTCCCGCTGCCCATCGGCAACGGCGAACAGCGGCTCAACGCCCAGCCGGTGGTCAAGGCGGGCGGCGGACTGCTGGTCGACGACGCCGAACTGAGCCCCGAGTGGATCCACCACCACGTGCTCCCGGTCCTCGCCGACCCGCAGCGGCTGTACGACATGTCCCGCGCCGCCGCCGAGTTCGGCCGCCGGGACGCCGACGAGCTCCTGGTCGGCATGGTGTACGAGGCGATCGCCGCACGCAGGGGCTGACGCACCGTCGGCATGGAGGAGGCTGGGAAGCGTGGCCGGACCGACGACCGCCCGGCGTGGCGAACGCAAGCCGAAACCGAAGTCGCCGTCCGGCTCCTCCCGGCCTCCCAAGGGGTCCAAGAAGAAACCCGCCGCCCGGCAGAAGGCCGGCGCGGCGGGGGCCCGCACGGGACTCGGCCGCCTCCTGCCCCGCCTCTCGCGCCGCACCCGGCTGGTCGTCCGGGTGGTCGCGGCCGTCCTCCTCGGCGCCGGGATCGGCTGGGTGCTCTACGGCTCCAGCTGGCTGCGCGCCACCCACGTGGAGGTGGACGGCGTCGAGGTCCTGACGGCCGATGAGGTCCGCGAGGCCGCCGACGCCCCGCTCGGCGAACCGCTGATCTCGGTCGACACCGACGCCATCGGGGAGCGGCTGCGCAAGCGGCTGCCCCGGATCGAGTCGGTCGACGTCGAACGGGACTGGCCGCACGGCGTCAGCGTCGAGGTGACCGAACGGCAGCCGAGGGCAATCCTGGAGAAGGGCGGCAAGTTCATCGAGATCGACGGCATGGGAGTGCGGTTCGCCACAGTCGACCGCCCGCCGCGCAAGGTCCCCCGGCTGGTGATGGAGGCGCCCGCGGACGCCCCCGGCACCCGCCGCTTCGGCCGCGCCCGCCTCGAACGCGAGGGCGTCCGGGTCTCGGCCTCCCTGCCCCCCGACGTCCGCCGGGACACCCTCGTCATCCGGGTACGGTCGTACGATGCGATCACCGTGGAGCTGACGGGGGGTCGGACGGTCGTCTGGGGCAGCGGTGAACGGGGCGAGGCGAAAGCCCGTTCGCTCACCGCGCTGATGAAGGCGGCGCGTGGCGCGAACCACTTCGACGTGAGCGCCCCGGGCGCCCCTGCGGCGTCGGGGAGTTGACGGAGGTCCGGCCCTGGCAGCACCCTGGTTGGCTACGCCTATGGGTGATCACATAGGGTGAAAAGAAAAACGGGAGGTTCGGCGTGTTCGTTGAACACGCGCCACTTGTCGACTTAGTGTCCTGTTCCGAGAACCCAGGGAACAGTGGCACGGGTAACCCTAAACTTCAACGTTAGGGTTCGGGTTGGCATTGCGAACCGTCCCCCAGGCATACGTAACTCGAGGCGAGAGGCCTTCGACGTGGCAGCACCGCAGAACTACCTCGCAGTCATCAAGGTCGTCGGCATTGGCGGCGGTGGCGTCAACGCCATCAACCGGATGATCGAGGTCGGTCTCAAGGGCGTCGAGTTCATCGCGATCAACACCGATGCACAGGCCCTGCTGATGAGCGACGCCGACGTCAAGCTCGACGTCGGCCGGGAGCTCACCCGGGGTCTCGGCGCCGGCGCGAACCCGGACGTCGGCCGCAAGGCCGCCGAGGACCACCGTGAGGAGATCGAGGAGGTCCTCAAGGGGGCCGACATGGTCTTCGTCACGGCCGGCGAGGGCGGCGGCACCGGCACCGGTGGTGCGCCCGTCGTCGCCAACATCGCGCGCTCGCTGGGCGCCCTGACGATCGGTGTGGTCACCCGGCCGTTCACCTTCGAGGGCCGCCGCCGCGCCAACCAGGCCGAGGACGGCATCGCCAGCCTCCGCGACGAGGTCGACACCCTCATCGTCATCCCCAACGACCGCCTGCTGTCCATCTCGGACCGTCAGGTGAGTGTGCTCGACGCGTTCAAGTCGGCGGACCAGGTCCTGCTCTCCGGCGTCCAGGGCATCACCGACCTGATCACCACCCCGGGCCTCATCAACCTCGACTTCGCCGACGTCAAGTCCGTGATGTCGGAGGCCGGTTCGGCGCTCATGGGCATCGGCTCGGCGCGCGGCGACGACCGCGCGGTGGCCGCCGCCGAGATGGCGATCTCCTCGCCGCTGCTGGAGGCGTCCATCGACGGCGCCCGGGGCGTCCTGCTCTCCATCTCCGGTGGTTCGGACCTCGGTCTCTTCGAGATCAACGAGGCGGCCCAGCTGGTCAGCGAGGCGGCCCACCCCGAGGCCAACATCATCTTCGGTGCCGTCATCGACGACGCACTCGGCGACGAGGTCCGGGTCACGGTCATCGCGGCCGGCTTCGACGGCGGGCAGCCGCCGGCCAAGGGCAGCCGCGACAAGGTGCTCGGTTCCTCCTACGGACGCGAGGAGGCTGCCGCCGCGCCGGCGCCGGCCGCGAGCCGTCCCGAGCGGCCGGCCGAGCCGGTCCGTCCCTCGTTCGGCGGACTCGGCAATGTGACCCCCCGTACCGAGGAGCCGGTTCCGGACCCGGTGCCGGTCGCCGAGGTCCCGCCGCCCCCGGTCGCCTCCCCCCAGGTGCCGCCGGCCCGCCCGTACCAGGACTCGACCGCCGAGGAACTGGACGTTCCCGACTTCCTGAAGTGACACACCTGAAGTGACTTCGGTGATAGGAAACTCAGCCCCGGACACCCGGGGACGGCCCCACGTGGCACATGCGAGCGGCGCGCACTTCGCCTCCACCGACCGGTGGGGCGGGGTGAGCGCCGCTCCGTATGCGGAGCTCAACCTGGGCGGCGCGGTCGGCGACGACCCCGCGGCGGTCCGGACCAACCGGGAGCGGGCGGCCCGTTCGCTCGGGCTCGACCCCGCGGCGGTCGTCTGGATGAACCAGGTGCACGGCAAGGACGTGGCCGTGGTCGACGGACCGTGGCGGGGTGGGGAGGAGATCCCCGCGGTGGACGCGGTGGTGACGGCCCGCCGGGGACTCGCCCTGGCGGTGCTCACCGCCGACTGCACCCCGGTCCTGCTGGCCGACCCGGTCGCCGGG
Source organism: Streptomyces sp. I05A-00742 (assembly GCF_013055795.1). Classification (GTDB taxonomy): domain Bacteria; phylum Actinomycetota; class Actinomycetes; order Streptomycetales; family Streptomycetaceae; genus Streptomyces. Next base: position 19,731 of record NZ_JABETO010000054.1, on the reverse strand, counting down.
ATCACGGGGGCGGCCCACGCCGGCCGCCCCGGGCTGGTCGCCGGGGTGGTGCCCGCGGTCGTCGAGGCGATGGCCGGACTCGGCGCCGATCCTGCGCGGACGCTGGCCTTCATCGGCCCTTCGGTCTGCGGCGGCTGCTACGAGGTGCCCGAGGCCATGCGGGCCGATGTCGCCGGGGCGGTGCCCGAGTCGTGGGCCACCACCCGGTGGGGCACCCCGGCCGTGGACGTGGCCGGCGGCGTCCGGGCGCAACTCGGCCGAATGGGCGTCAGCCTCGTGGGGCAGTCGCACATTTGCACGATGGAATCGGCGGACCACTTCTCCTACCGGCGCGACCGGGTGACGGGACGGCTCGCCAGTTATGTGTGGCTCGGCGACGACGAGCGCGCAGGGGAAGCCGAAGGGGGGCCGGGGCGATGACGGACCGCAGAGCCCAATTGGACCGGAATCTCGCCCGGGTGGAGGAACGTATCGCCGCGGCCTGTGCGGCGGTGGGCCGAAAGCGTGAAGAGGTGACCCTCATCGTGGTCACCAAGACCTATCCCGCGAGCGATGTCCGGCTGCTGGCGGAACTGGGGGTCCGTCACGTGGCCGAGAACCGCGACCAGGACGCCGCCCCGAAAGCCGCGGAATGCTCGGATCTGCCGCTCACCTGGCACTTTGTCGGTCAATTGCAGACCAACAAAGTGAAATCCGTGGTGAATTATGCCGACGTCGTGCACTCCATTGACCGGCTTCGACTGGTCACCGCGCTTTCCACGGCGGCGGTCCGGAAAGGCCGTGCGATCGACTGTCTGATCCAGGTGGCGCTGGACGCGGAGACCGGCGACGGACCGGGCCGCGGCGGCGTCGGACCGGACGGGGTGGCGGCCCTCGCCGACGCCCTCGCCGGGGCCGAGGGCCTGCGCCCCGCGGGGCTCATGACGGTCGCTCCGCTGGCCGGGCCGTACGCGGGCAGACCCCGGGCGGCCTTCGAGCGGCTGCGGGAAATCGCAACGGACCTGCGCGCGGCCCATCCGGCTGCGAACATGGTGTCCGCGGGAATGAGCGCTGATCTGGAGGACGCCGTGGCGGCGGGTGCGACACATGTACGCGTCGGCTCAGCGGTACTCGGAGTCCGACCCGGCCTCGGGTAACGTCGCCAAGAGTCGGACCACAGCACAAAATATGGTCATTCCCGTCAGAAGGCGGGCGGACCAAGTGGATCCAGCGCCGTTGAGGAGCCGATCCACCACAGAGCGGAGGACGCAGAGAATGGCCGGCGCGATGCGCAAGATGGCGGTCTACCTCGGCCTCGTGGAGGACGATGGGTACGACGGCCGGGGATTCGATCCCGATGACGAGTTCGAGCCCGAGCCGGAGCCCGACCGGCGCCGGCAGCAACACCAGGCCCAGCAGACGCAATCGGACGAACCGGTACGGGTCGCCCAGCCACCGGCGCAGCGCGAACCGGCTCCGCTGACAGCGGAAACGGGACGACCCGCCCGAATCGCCCCCGTGTCGTCCATCACACCCGAACGCCACTCCCTGGAGAAGAACGCACCGGTGATCATGCCCAAAGTTGTGTCCGAGCGGGAGCCTTACCGCATCACGACATTGCACCCCCGGACCTACAACGAGGCCCGTACCATCGGGGAACACTTCCGTGAAGGCACCCCGGTGATCATGAATCTGACCGAGATGGACGACACCGACGCGAAGCGACTTGTCGACTTCGCCGCCGGTCTGGTCTTCGGCCTCCACGGGAGCATCGAACGGGTGACGCAGAAGGTGTTCCTGCTGTCTCCTGCTAACGTCGATGTCACGGCGGAGGACAAGGCCCGCATCGCAGAGGGCGGGTTCTTCAACCAGAGCTAGAGACGCACAATCAGGCAATGCCGGTGAGAGACGGTCAATAGGCCGGGCACGACAAGGGGAGAGGGAAGCGCGGGATGGACATCGCACGGCAGGTGGTCTACATCGCGCTGTACGTCTTCCTGATCGTGCTCATCTTCCGATTGGTGATGGATTACGTCTTCCAGTTCGCCCGCTCGTGGCAACCCGGTAAGGCGATGGTGGTCGTCCTTGAGGCGACCTACACTGTCACCGATCCGCCACTCAAGCTTCTGCGGCGGTTCATCCCGCCGCTGCGTCTCGGGGGCGTGGCGCTCGACCTGTCCTTCTTCGTACTGATGATCATCGTCTACATCCTGATCACCGTCGTGGAGCGGCTGTGAACGCGGCTGTGAACGATACGGTCTTGCCGATTGCCGACGACTACGTTGAGGTGAAGAAGAGATGCCGCTGAGCCCCGAGGACGTGCGGAACAAGCAGTTCACGACCGTCCGTCTCCGAGAAGGCTATGACGAGGACGAAGTCGATGCCTTTCTCGACGAGGTCGAGGCCGAGCTGACCCGCCTGCTCCGGGAGAACGAGGACCTGCGCGCCAAGCTGGCCGCAGCGACCCGAGCCGCGGCGCAGAACCAGCAGCAGCAGGGCATGCGGAAACCCGAGCCGCAGGACCAGCGACCAGGTCCCGGCGCTCCGGTGCCCGCCGCCATATCCGGCCCGCAGCCGGTGCCGCCGAACCAGCAGCAGATGGGCGGCCCGCCGCAGCTTCCGGGCGGTGCCCCGCAGCTGCCGGCCGGGCCGGGCGGACACGGCCACGGTCCCCAGGGCCCGCACGGCGCGGGTCCCATGGGACAGAACCCCATGGGCCAGGGCGGTCCCATGGGTGGCCCGATGGGTGGTCCCATGGGTCAGGGCGGCCCCGGCCCGATGGGTCAGGGCGGTCCGATGGGCCAGGGTGGCCCCATGGGCCAGGGCGGTCCGATGGGCGGCCCCGGTCCCCAGATGCCGCAGCCGGGCCAGGGCCCGGGTGGCGACAGCGCCGCCCGTGTGCTCTCGCTCGCGCAGCAGACGGCCGATCAGGCGATCGCGGAGGCACGCTCCGAGGCCAACAAGATCGTCGGCGAGGCCCGCAGCCGTGCCGAGGGCCTGGAGCGGGACGCCCGCGCCAAGGCCGACGCCCTGGAGCGGGACGCGCAGGAGAAGCACCGCGTGGCCATGGGCTCCCTGGAGTCCGCCCGCGCCACCCTGGAGCGCAAGGTCGAGGACCTGCGCGGCTTCGAGCGCGAGTACCGCACGCGGCTGAAGTCCTACCTGGAGAGCCAGCTGCGCCAGCTGGAGAACCAGGCGGACGACTCCCTCGCCCCGCCGCGCGCCACCAGCGCTCCGTCGCTGCCGCCGGCCCCCTCCATGAGCGGGTCCATGGCATCGGCCGGTGCGGGCATGGGCGGTCACAGCATGGGCGGCAACTCGTCCATGGGTGGCGGTCATGGCCAGTCGTCGGGTGCCCCGTCGTACGGCGGGCAGCAGCAGATGTCGCCCGCGATGACCCAGCCGATGGCGCCGGTGCGGCCGCAGGGGCCGCAGCCGATGCAGGCGCCCTCGCCGATGCGTGGGTTCCTCATCGACGAGGACGACAACTGACGGCGGGTTGCTTCCCGCTCGGCGGGTAGTCGTCGTCGCAATCACAACGGGCCGGGCCCCGGGGATTACCCCCGGGGCCCGGCCCGTTGTCGTGGTGTGGTTATGCTGCGTGCAGCGCCGGGGTGTGTAGTTCAGTAGGTGGAACGCCTCCATGGCATGTGGGATGACGGCGGTTCGATTCCGTCCCGCCTCGGCGCGTTCGCTTTGTTGGAGCCCCTGCCCCGCCCTTTCACCGTTTCTGCGGGGGTGCCCCCGCAACCCCCTGAAACCGCGCTTCGCGCGGTTGTCCTCAAGCGCCGGACGGGCTGAATAGCCCGTTGGGGGTGCCCCCTCTGGGGGAGTTTGAGGACGCGCGCCGCAGGCGCGCTCGGGGGTGCGGGGGCTCGCCCCCGCAAGAAACGGGAAGGGGCGGGGCTGGGGAGAAAACCCCAACCCCGCCCCGGGACGGGCTACGCCTTGCGCAGACGGAACGTCAGCGACAGGCCCTCGTCCGTGAACGGGGCGCCGAACGCCCCGTCGGCCTCGCCGGAGGCGAAGTCCGTGGCGAGGACCTCGTCGGCGATGAGGGAGGAGTGGTCGGCGAGGGCCGTCCGGACCTCCTCGTCGGTGGAGGACCAGCGGAGGGCGATGCGGTCGGCCACGTCGAAGCCGGAGTTCTTGCGGGCCTCCTGGATGAGCCGGATGGCGTCGCGGGCGAGGCCGGCCCGGCGGAGGCCGGGGGTGATTTCGAGGTCGAGGGCGACGGTGGCGCCGGAGTCGGAGGCGACGGACCAGCCTTCGCGGGGGGTCTCGGTGATGATGACCTCGTCGGGGGCGAGGGTGACGGTCTCGCCGTCCACGTCGACGGTGGCGTTGCCCTCGCGGAGGGCGAGGGAGAGGGCCGCGGCGTCGGCCGAGGCGATGGCCTTGGCGACGGACTGGACGCCCTTGCCGAACCGCTTGCCGAGGGCGCGGAAGTTGGCCTTGGCGGTGGTGTCGACGAGGGAGCCGCCCACTTCGGAGAGGGAGGCGAGGGAGGAGACGTTGAGCTCCTCCGTGATCTGGGCGCGGAGCTCGTCGCCGAGCGTGTCGAAGCCGGCCGCCGCCACCAGCGCGCGGGACAGCGGCTGACGCGTCTTCACCCCGGACTCGGCACGGGTGGCGCGGCCCAGTTCGACGAGGCGGCGGACCAGGGTCATCTGGCGCGACAGCTCGGGGTCGATCAGCGACGGGTCGGCCGTCGGCCAGGTGGCGAGGTGGACGGACTCGGGGGCCTCCGGGGTGACCGGGACGACCAGGTCCTGCCAGACGCGCTCGGTGATGAAGGGCACCAGAGGGGCCATCAGACGGGTGACGGTCTCGACGACCTCGTGGAGCGTGCGGAGGGCGGCGGCGTCGCCCTGCCAGAAGCGGCGGCGCGAACGGCGGACGTACCAGTTGGACAGGTCGTCGACGAACGCGGACAGCACCTTGCCGGCGCGCTGGGTGTCGTAGGACTCCATGGCCCGGGTGACCTGCTCGGTGAGCGTGTTCAGCTCACCGAGCAGCCAGCGGTCCAGCAGCGGACGGTCGGCCGGGGCCGGGTCGGCGGCGGAGGGGGCCCAGCCGGCGGTGCGGGCGTAGAGGGCCTGGAAGGCGACGGTGTTCCAGTAGGTGAGGAGGGTCTTGCGGACGACCTCCTGGATCGTGCCGTGGCCGACGCGGCGCGCCGCCCACGGGGAGCCGCCGGCCGCCATGAACCAGCGGACGGCGTCGGCGCCGTGCTGGTCCATCAGGGGGATCGGCTGGAGGATGTTGCCCAGGTGCTTGGACATCTTCCGGCCGTCCTCGGCGAGGATGTGGCCCAGGCAGACGACGTTCTCGTACGACGACTTGTCGAAGACGAGCGTGCCGACCGCCATCAGGGTGTAGAACCAGCCGCGCGTCTGGTCGATGGCTTCCGAGATGAACTGCGCCGGGTAGCGCTTCTCGAAGAGCTCCTTGTTCTTGTACGGGTAGCCCCACTGGGCGAACGGCATGGAGCCCGAGTCGTACCAGGCGTCGATGACCTCCGGCACCCGGACGGCGGTGTGCGCGCAGCCCTCGGCGGTGCAGGGGAAGGTGACGTCGTCGATGTACGGGCGGTGCGGGTCGAGGCCGCTCTGGTCGGTGCCGGTGAGCTCGGAGAGCTCGGCGAGGGAGCCGACGCAGGTGAGGTGGTCGTCCTCGCAGCGCCAGATGGGCAGCGGGGTGCCCCAGTAGCGGTTGCGGGAGAGCGCCCAGTCGATGTTGTTGTTGAGCCAGTCGCCGAAGCGGCCGTGCTTGACCGAATCCGGGAACCAGTTGGTCTTCTCGTTCTCCGCGAGCAGCCGGTCCTTGATGGCGGTGGTGCGGATGTACCAGGACGGCTGCGCGTAGTAGAGCAGCGCGGTGTGGCAGCGCCAGCAGTGCGGGTAGCTGTGCTCGTACGCCACATGCCGGAAGAGCAGGCCGCGCGCGTCGAGGTCGGCGGTCAGCGCCTCGTCGGCCTTCTTGAAGAACTGGCCGCCGACGAGGCCGAGGCCCTCCTCGAAGGTGCCGTCGGCGCGGACCGGGTTGACGACCGGGAGGCCGTACGCGCGGCAGGTCCTGAGGTCGTCCTCACCGAAGGCCGGGGCCTGGTGGACGATGCCGGTGCCGTCCTCGGTCGTCACATAGTCGGCGTTGACGACGAAGTTGGCGCCCTCCAGCTCGACCAGGTCGAACGGGCGGCGGTACGTCCAGCGCTCCATCTCGCGGCCGGTGAAGGACCGGCCGGTGGTCGTCCAGCCCTCGCCGAGGACCTTCTCCAGCAGCGGCTCGGCGACGACCAGCTGCTCCGTGCCGTCGGTGGCGACGACGTAGGTGACGTCCGCGTTGGTGGCGGCGGCCGTGTTGGACACCAGCGTCCACGGCGTCGTCGTCCAGACGAGGAGCGTGGCCTCGCCGGCGAGCGGGCCGGACGTCAGCGGGAAGCGGACGTAGACGGACGGGTCGACGACCGTCTCGTAGCCCTGCGCCAGCTCGTGGTCCGACAGGCCGGTGCCGCAGCGGGGGCACCAGGGGGCCACGCGGTGGTCCTGGACCAGCAGGCCCTTGCCGAAGATCTCCTTCAGCGACCACCAGACGCTCTGGACGTAGTCCGGGTCCATGGTGCGGAAGGCGTCGTCCATGTCCACCCAGTAGCCCATGCGGGTGGTGAGCTCGGCGAACGCGTCGGTGTGGCGGGTCACGGACTCGCGGCACCTGGCGTTGAACTCGGCGATGCCGTACGCCTCGATGTCCTGCTTGCCGGAGAAGCCCAGCTCCTTCTCGACGGCGAGCTCCACGGGCAGGCCGTGGCAGTCCCAGCCGGCCTTCCGGCCCACGTGGTAGCCCTGCATCGTGCGGAAGCGCGGGAAGACGTCCTTGAAGACGCGGGCCTCGATGTGGTGCGCGCCGGGCATGCCGTTGGCGGTGGGCGGGCCCTCGTAGAACACCCACTCCGGGCGGCCCTCGGACTGGGCCAGGGTGCGGGCGAAGATCTTCTGCTCCTGCCAGAAGTCGAGCACGGCGCGTTCGAGCGCGGGCAGGTCGACCTGGGCGGGTACGGAGCGGTACTGGGGCGCGGAACTCATTCGGGGCTACCTCCGGCTGGACGGTTGTGCGCTGTCCGTCGGAGGGACGAGAGCCGTTGTCCGTACTCCCGCGGTACCACCCTCCTTGGCCGCGGGCCCATGGCCCTCGGCCCCCTCATTGGGGTCGCGACGCCGGTTCTACCGGCCCGGGCAGCCTTGCCCCGGGCTTTCTTCCGGCGGCTCCGGGGTGATCTTCACACCGCGCACGCCCCCGGGCTCGCACCGTCCCCGGATCGCTGATGGCTGCGTGCGGCGCTACTCGTCCCATCCACGCCTTTCGCTGCGCCCAGTGTACGGGGCGCGTCCGGCCCGGACGACCGGATAAACCGGCTCCCGGGCGTGGGCCGTGCGGGCCGCGGGTTACAGGGCCGGGAGCGGGGCACAAGGGTGGGGACCGGCGTGCCCCGTTGCCGCGTGCCCCGAGCCGATTTATCGTTCCCGCACGATTCGCGCGCAAGATCATAAAATGTGAAGGGGTCGCGGCCATGGCGGAGAAGTCCTCGACGAAGGCCGCGGCGAGACCCGCGAAGAGGGCGGCTCCACCCAAGGAGGCCGCGTCGGCGAAGAAGGATGCCGCTTCGGCGAAGGCCGCGAAGGCCGCGAAGGCCGTGCAGCCCACGAAGGCTGTGAAGAAGGCTCCGGCGAAGAAGGCGGCCGCGTCGGCGCAGGCCGCGCCGGCCAAGAAGGCGGCCACCGGGAAGGCCGTCACCAAGAAGGCGGCCACCAAGAAGGCTGCCGCGCCGGCGAAGAAGGCCGCCGCCGGATCCGGGGGAGCGGCCCCGGCGAAGAAGGCGGCCCCGGCCGGGAAGGCCGCAGCGGCGGCGAAGGCGGCTCCGGCGAAGACCGCCGCTGCCAAGAAGACCGCCCCCGCCAAGAAGACGGCTCCTGCGAAGGCGAAGAAGAGCGCTCCGGCGAAGAAGGCGGCCGGGGCCGCGAAGAAGGCCGCTCCTGTGAAGGCCGGTGCCGTCGGGGAGGGGATCGTGGTCGCGGGGGACGCGGCTCCGGCGGCGGGGGCCGGCGGGGGAGCCGGGAAGCGTGGTGCGGGCGGTGCGCGGGGAGGGTCGGCGCGGGCCGCGTCGGTGGGATCCACCAAGGAGACGGGAGTCGGAACCGTGGCTGCGAAGAAGACCGTGGACGAGGCGCCGGACGCGACGAAGGTGCCGGGAGCGCGCGCGGAGGCGGAGGGCCGGCCGGGTGGGCTGGCGGTGCGGCCGGGGGAGGAGCCGTGGTCGCCGGCCGAGGTCACCGAGGCCCGGGGGGTGCTGGAGAGCGAGGTCCTGCGGCTCAGGGGCGAGATCCGGTCGGCGGAGGAGGCGGTCAGCGGGCTGATGCGGGACTCCGGCGACGGGGCCGGGGACGACCAGGCCGACACGGGGACCAAGAACATCGCCCGGGAGCACGAGCTGGCCCTCGCCGCCAACGCCCGCGAGATGCTCGAACAGACCGAGCGGGCGCTCGCCCGGCTGGACGCGGGGACGTACGGACTCTGCGAAAGCTGCGGCAGGCCGATCGGCAAGGCCAGGATGCAGGCGTTCCCCCGGGCCACCCTGTGCGTGGAGTGCAAGCAGCGACAGGAACGTCGCTGACCCGGCGCGGGTGGTGTGCCGTACCCTCGTCATCGTCCGGGCAGTGCACCCGGAGCCCATCAGACACAGCAGTGCGCCGCACTGTCATGACCGGTGGTGGGTGACGCGCGGAAGCGAAGGACTCACGTGACAGAGGCGGAGCAGGCCGGACGGCCCACCGGTACGCCGGAGGGCACCGACGCGGCCGGAGGGACGGCGGACGGCGACGGCGCGGTCAAGGGCAGGCGCCGGCTCGCGGTGCTGTTCTCGATCGCCGCCTTCGCCTACCTCCTCGACCTGTCCAGCAAGATGCTGGTGGTGGCGAAGCTGGAGCACCACGACCCGATCGAGGTCATCGGCACCTGGCTCCAGCTGGACGTCATCCGCAACCGCGGGGCGGCCTTCAGCCTCGGCGAGACGATGACCATCGTGTTCACGTGCATCGCCTCCGCCGTGATCGTCGTGATCGCCCGGATCGCCCGCAAGCTCTACAGCCTGCCGTGGGCGATCGCGCTCGGCCTGCTGCTGGGCGGTGCCTTCGGCAACCTCACCGACCGGCTGTTCCGGACGCCGGGCGGCCTGGAGGGCGGCGTGGTGGACTGGATCGCCCCCGCGCACTTCGCCGTCTTCAACCTCGCCGACTCGGCGATCGTCTGCGGCGGCTTCCTGATCGTGATCCTGTCCTTCCGGGGCCTGGACCCCGACGGCACGATCCACAAGGACTGAGCCCGCTCCCTCCGGGCCGTCGTACGGCGGCGCCTCACCCGTCCGGCATACTCGACGGGTGAGCACGATTCCCGAGATCCGCGCCCTGCCCGTACCCGACGGCCTGGAGGGCGAACGCGTCGACGCCGCGATCGCCCGTATGTTCGGGTTCTCCCGGACCAAGGCGGCCGAGCTCGCGGCCGCGGGCAAGGTCCAGGTGGACGGGGCCGAGGCCGGCAAGTCCGACCGGGTCAGCGGAGGGGCCTGGCTGGAGGTCGAGATGCCCGCGCCGCCCGCGCCGGTGCAGATCGTCGCCGAGCCCGTCGAGGGCATGGAGATCGTCCACGACGACGACGACATCGTCGTCATCGTCAAGCCGGTCGGCGTCGCCGCGCACCCCAGCCCCGGCTGGACCGGCCCCACCGTCATCGGCGGCCTGGCCGCCGCCGGCTACCGCATCTCCACCTCGGGCGCGGCCGAGCGCCAGGGCATCGTGCACCGGCTGGACGTGGGCACCTCGGGCCTGATGGTCGTCGCCAAGTCGGAGCGCGCCTACACCCTGCTCAAGCAGCAGTTCCGGGAGCGCACGGTCGACAAGCGCTACCACACGCTCGTCCAGGGCCACCCCGACCCGATGAGCGGCACCATCGACGCGCCCATCGGCCGGCACCCGAACCACGACTACAAGTGGGCCGTGACCGCCGAGGGCAAGCCCTCGGTGACCCACTACGACCTCATCGAGGCGTTCCGCGCCGCCAGCCTGCTCGACGTCAAGCTGGAGACCGGCCGCACGCACCAGATCCGGGTGCACATGGCGGCCCACCGGCACCCGTGCGTCGGCGACCTGACCTACGGCGCCGACCCGACGCTCGCCAAGCGGCTGCGGCTCACCCGCCAGTGGCTGCACGCCGTCCGGCTCGGCTTCGAGCACCCGGAGGACGGGCGCTGGGTGGAGTTCGCCAGCGAGTACCCGGAGGACCTGCGGCGCGCCCTCGACACGGTGCGCGCCGAGAGCGCGTGAGCCGGGTCCCCGCACAGGTGCGGGTCGCCGGCCCCGGGGAGCTGGAGGACTGCTTCGCGGTGCGCCGCGAGGTGTTCGTGACCGAGCAGAACATCCCCGAGGCGGAGGAGATGGACGCCTACGACGTCCACGCCGTCCACCTCCTGGCCACCGGCCCGTCCGGACCCCTCGGCACCGCCCGTTTCCTGCACGGTGGTCCTGCCCGCCGGAAGTACGCCCACGCGGGCGTGGACGACGACCTCACGGCCGTCCTCGGCCGGCTGGCCGTCGGCCGGGCGGCGCGCGGCACCGGTCTGGGCGCGGCCCTGGTGCGGGCCGTGGAGGACGAGGCCCGGCGGCTGGGGCTGACCCGGGTCTACCTGGAGTCGCAGACGCACGCGCTGGGCTTCTACGAGCGGCTGGGGTACGCGGCGCACGGCCCCGTGTTCGACGAGGGCAGCGGGATTCCGCACCGGGCGATGAGCAAGCCGCTCTGACGGACTCGGGGGCAGGCCCCGGTCCCGCCGGACGCGCCGCTTCATGGCACGCTGGGGTGAACGACTGTTCCCCACGCGTCCCGGAGGGCACTCGTGGACCAGCTGGCCCTGCTGTTCGTCCTGCTCCTCGGGGCGCTCGTCACGGTCCCGCTCGGGGACCGGCTCGGCCTGCCCTCACCGGTGCTGATGACCCTGGGCGGGATCGTCCTCGCCCTGCTGCCGTTCGTCCCGAACGTCGAGGTCCCGCCGGAGTACATCCTCCCGCTCGTCCTGCCGCCCCTGCTCTACGCGTCCGCGCAGCGCACCTCCTGGCGGCAGTTCGCGGCCAACCGGCGGCCGATCTTCCTGCTGGCCGTGGCCCTGGTCTTCGTCACCACCTCGGCGGTCGCGGCCGTGGCCCAGGCGATCATGCCGGGCATCTCGCTCGCCGCGGCCGTGGCGCTGGGCGCGCTGGTCGCCCCGCCCGACCCTGTCGCCGCGACGGCCGTCGCGGGCTCCCTGGGGCTGCCCCGCCGCCTGATCTCGATCCTGGAGGGCGAGGGGCTCTTCAACGACGTGACCGCCATCGTGCTCTACCACGTGGCCATCGCGGCGGCCGTCAGCGGCAGCTTCTCGCTGCCGAAGGCCGTCGTCGAGCTGGTGTTCTCGGCCGTGGTGGCCCTCGCGGTGGGCCTGGTGCTCGGCTGGGGGACCAAGCGGCTGATGGACGTCCTCGGCGACGCGACGCTCCAGATCGGGCTCACCCTGCTGGTGCCCTTCGTCTCCTACACCCTCGCCGAGGAGTTCAAGGGCTCCGGGGTGCTCGCGGTGCTGACCACGGCGCTCTACCTCGCCGAGTTCGCGAGCGACGCCGACGACGTCCTGGGGCGGCTCGCCGGGCACACCTTCTGGGAGATCGTCGACACCCTCGTCACCGGCGTCGCCTTCGGCCTCGTCGGCCTCGAACTGCACAACGCGGTCGCCACCGCCTCGGGCCGCTGGGGCGAGATGCTGGGCATCGGCGGTGTCGTCGTCGCCGTCGTGATCGGTGTGCGGCTGATGTGGCTGCTGCCCGCCGCCTGGCTGGCCAAGCGGCTGCACAAGGGCCGCGACGTCGACGAGGAGATCCTCACCAGCTGGCGGGAGACCGTCGTCATGTGGTGGTCCGGGATGCGCGGTGTGGCCTCCGTGGCGCTCGCCCTGGCCATCCCGCTGACCACGGACGACAAGTCGCCCTTTCCGGCCCGGGACGAGATCCTCTTCATCGCCTTCGCCGTCATCATCGCCACGCTCATCGTCCAGGGCCTGACGCTGCCCCGGCTGGTCAAGCTGCTCGGGGTGCGCGGCGACTCCGACTGGACCCGGGAGCTGGAGCGGCAACTGGCCATCCGCGCCGCCAAGGCGGCCCGGCACCGGCTGCTGGAGATCGAGCAGGAGGAGGAGCTGCCCGAGGACCTGAGGGAGATGCTGCACCGGCGCGCCTACGACGTCGGCGCCCGCATCAGTCCCGAGATGGTCGACGACGAGCGGCGCGAGGCGCACGCCCAGCGCGTCCAGCGGCTGCACGCCATCCAGCGCATCCAGGCCGAGCTGCTCTCGGCGGCGCGGCACGCGGTGCTCGACGCGCGGAGCGAGCCGTGGATGGATCCGGAGGTGGTGGACCGGGTGCTGCGGCAGCTGGATGTGCGGTCGCTGCGGGGCAGTGAGTAGCCGTGGGGGTGTGGCCGGTGGGGTGGCGTTGTGCACCGGGCCGGTTTCTCATACCGGGCCGGGTTCTCACACCGGCCCCGGTCCCGGGCCTATGTCGTCCGACGTCGGCGGGGTCTGCCGACGGTCCGGCGTCTCCGCCGGGCCCGGCGCGGGCGCGGTGCTGATCCGCGGCAGTGCGTACGGGTGCTCCCGGCGCAGCCACTCGACCAGCTGTTCCCGCACCAGGCAGCGCAGGGTCCAGATGTCGTCGGCGTCCTTGGCGGTGACCAGGGCCCGTACCTGGATGGTGGACGGCGTGGTGTCGGTGACGACCAGGCTCCAGGCCCGGCCGTCCCACTCCGGGGCGTCCTTGATCACCTGGTGGAGCCGTTCGCGGAGCAGGTCGATGGGGGCCGCGTGGTCCAGATGGAGGAAGACCGTGCCCGTCATCCGGGGGTTGCCGCGCGACCAGTTCTCGAACGGCCTGCTGGTGAAGTACGAGACCGGCATGGTGATGCGGCGCTCGTCCCAGGTGTTCACCACCAGATAGGTGAGGGTGATCTCCTCGACCGTGCCCCACTCGCCGCCCACGACGACGGTGTCGCCGATGCGGACCATGTCGCCGAACGCTATCTGGAGGCCCGCGAAGAGGTTGCCCAGCGTGGACTGGGCGGCCACACCGGCCACGATGCCGATCAGACCGGCGGAGGCCAGGACGGACGTGCCCACCGTCCGCATACCGGGGAAGGTCAGCAGCATCGCCGCCACCGCCACCACGCACACGGCCGCCGTCACGATGCGCCGGATCAGCGTCACCTGGGTGCGCACCCGCCGCATCCTGGCGGGGTCCCGGTCGCCGGCGGCGTAGCGCGCGTACGCCGACTCCACCACGGCCGTGGCCACCCGGGCGGCCAGCCAGGCGCAGGCCCCGATGAGGACCAGGGTGAGCAGCCGCGTCACCAGGGTCTCGTGCTCCTCGGACAGCTCCGCCGACTCGTAGCCCCCGCGGAGCAGGGCGGTGCACAGCACCACCCGCAGCGGCATCCGGCAGCGGCGCAGCAGCACCCACAGCGGCGCCTCCGGGTGCCGCTCGGCGATGCGGCGGACCGCCTTGTCGACGGCCCAGCCCACCACCACCGTGATGACCAGCGCACCGCCGATGACGGCGAGAGGGCGCAGCACGTCCTCCATGAGCATCAGCTCCTTCCGGCGTCCTGCCGGGCGCGCGCCTCCTCCGACCGTAGCTGGCACGATGGAGGGCACGCGATCCAGCCCTGCAAGGAAGTGACTCCGGTGCCGTCTCCTACCACGATTGTTCTATTCCATTCGGCCTACGGCCTGCGGCCGGCCGTGCACGGTGCCGCCGAGCGGCTGCGCGGTGCCGGGTACGAGGTGCACGTACCGGACCTTTACGACGGCCGGACCGCGGACACCGTCGAGGACGGCATGGCCATCAAGGACGGGATCGGCCGCGAGGAGCTGCTGCGGCGGGCCGTCACCGCCGCCGCTCCGCTGTCCGACCGGGGGCTGGTGTACGCCGGGTTCTCGCTCGGCGGGTCCATCGCGCAGAATCTCGCGCTCGGGGACGAGAAGGCCCGTGGGCTGCTGCTCTTCCACGGGACGTCCGATCTGGCGGAGGGTGCTGTGGTGGACGAGCTGCCGGTGCAGCTGCATGTGGCGGATCCGGATCCGTTTGAGCCGCACGACTGGTTGAACGCGTGGTATTTGCGGATGGGGCGGGCGGGGGCGGATGTGGAGGTGCACCGGTACGGGGGTGCGGGGCATCTGTTTACGGATCCGGAGCTTCCGGATTTTGACGCGGAGGCGTCGGAGCGGGCTTGGCGGGTGGCGCTCGGGTTCCTGGCGGAGGTCTAGCCCCGGACCCGCCCCTTCCCGTTTCCCGGGGCGCTGCCCCGGACCCGTGAAAGCGGCTTCGCCGCTTGTCCTCAATCGCCGGACGGGCTGGGAGTCAGCGCACCGGCGCCTTCACCCGTTCCACCCGCTGGCTCCCCGACACCGTCCGGTACGAACGTGCCCACGACGACGTCGCCTTGGGGTCCCGCTTGTCGGACAGGACGTAGTAGTCCATCTGCGCCCGCTCGGCGGTGATGTCGAGGACGCCGTAGCCGTGGGAGTCCATGTCGACCCACTTCACATGGCGGTTGGCGGCCTTGATGGCGGCGACGGCGGGGAGGGAGACGGTGTGGGGGAGGACGTGGAGGGTGTCGTCGAGGTTGTCGGCGGTGACCGAGGTGACGACGAACTCGGTGGCGGCTGAACGCGACAGGGGGTACGTGGCGGCGTTCTCGGGGACGTCGTTGGCCCAGGCCATGTGGATGTCGCCGGTGAGGAAGACGGTGTCGCGGATGCCGCGGCCGGTGAGGTGGGCGAGGAGTTCGCGGCGGTCGTGGGTGTAGCCGTCCCACTGGTCGGTGTTGGCGGCGATGCCCTCCCCGGGGAGGCCCAGCAGCTTGGCCAGGGGCTTCAGGAGGTGGGCGGGCATGGCGCCGAAGGCGACGGGGGACATCATCACCGGGTTGCCGACCAGCCGCCAGGTGGTGTCGGAGGCGGCGAGCCCGTCCTTGAGCCAGTCGAGCTGGGCGCGGCCGGTGAGGGTGCGGGAGGGGTCGTCGACGGCTCCGCTGCCGGACTTGACCTGCTGGGAGCGGAAGGAGCGCAGGTCGAGGAGGTGCAGGTCGGCGAGGCGGCCGAAGCGCAGGCGCCGGTAGGTGGTGCCCTCGACGGAGGGGCGCACGGGCATCCACTCGAAGTAGGCCTTCTTCGCGGCCGTCACGCGGTCCTTCCACTCGCCCTCGGCGCCCGGCGTGTGGTTGCCGGCCCCGTCCGACCAGGCGTTGTCGGCGAGCTCGTGGTCGTCCCAGATGGCGATGACGGGCAGCGCCGCGTGCAGGGCCTGGAGGTCGGGGTCGGTCTTGTAACGGCCGTGCCGGGTGCGGTAGTCGGCGAGCGTGACGATCTCGTGTCGGGGCTCGTGCGGCCGGACCACGTACTTGGCGGCCGGGTAGGTGCCGGAGGCGTACTCGTA
Organism: Streptomyces sp. I05A-00742; assembly: GCF_013055795.1. Lineage (GTDB taxonomy): Bacteria > Actinomycetota > Actinomycetes > Streptomycetales > Streptomycetaceae > Streptomyces. The sequence continues at coordinate 4,186 of NZ_JABETO010000054.1, read as the reverse complement.
GAGGTAGTCGCCGAGGTGCAGCACCGCGTCGAGGTCCCGGCGGGCGGCGAGGTGGCGGTAGGCGGAGAAGTGGCCCGACTCCCAGTTGGCGCAGGAGACCACGCCGAAGCGGAGTCCGGAGGTCCGCGCGTCGGCGGCCGGCGCCGTGCGCGTGCGGCCGGCGGGGGAGTGGATCTCGCCCTCGCCGCCGGTGACGGTGAACCGGAAGAAGTAGCCGGTGCCCGGGCGCAGTCCGCGGACGTCGGCCTTGACCGTGTGGTCGCCGGCGGCGGACGCGGTGACCGTGCCGGAGGCGACGACCCGGGCGAAGCCGGTGTCCTCGGCGACCTGCCAGCTGACCTGGACGTCGGGGCCCAGGCCGGAGCCGGGGACGGCGTCCGGGGACGGGGTGATCCGGGTCCACAGCAGGATGCCGTCGGGCAGCGGGTCGCCGGAGGCGACGCCGTGCAGGAAGGCGGGGGCCGTCGACGTGCCGGCGCGGGCGGCGGTGGCCGCCCCGGCGGACGGAGCGGCGGCGAAGGGCAGCAGGGCGGCGGTGGCCGCCGCGCCGGTCACGGCTGCCCGGCGGGATATCAGGGGACGAGGGGTCACGGGCGCTTACTTTAACGCCGTTCATACGGGTGGGCGGACGCCTCGTCAGGAGTTCGTCCGCCCACCCCCGCGCCGTTACCACTTCTTCGCGCCGAATTCCGCGCCGGTCACCGCGGTGGACCGCGGCTGTCCGCCCGGTGGTGAACCGGGAGAAGCAGGCCGTGGCCGGGCGGAGTTGGCGGAGGCCCGCCCTCGACCGTGCGGGCCGAGGAACCGTGGACGAGAACGGTGATATATGTGTATCTGCCGGCTGTCGGCCCGGCGGTGTCACGGTAAATGTCTGCCGCCGGGGGAAACATGTATTGAAGGCCCGGATACTCTGGATATACCTCCCGGCCGGTCGTCTGTCGCGCTTTCTGAATACGGAAGCTGTTACCAGGACCACCAGTGTCCTGCGGCGCCTTTAGGCGGAAACCCCTTTAGTGTGGGCGGTGTTGTGAATATCGCTCGAGAACGAGGGGCACTGATGAAATCATCGCTGGGCCGTCGGATGGTGGGCGGCGCGTTCGCAACTCTGCTCGCCGTAGGTGTGGGAGTGGCCGTGGCGCCTGCCGCCAGCGCCTCTCCGACCTATGGTTGGTGCACTCCGCAGAGTGAGGTAAAGGACGGGGTCGGCTATTCCTGGGAGAAATGGGTCTACCGGGATGGTGACAAGTACGCGCAGTGGCTCGTGGTGGAAAAGGACGGGTACCGTCACACCGTGGTGATGTACTGCGATCGTTGATGTTCCGTCCGAGGGTCGATGCGGATTTCTGCGTGAGCTGAGCTCGTAGACCGTTGAGACCCTTTTGTGTTGCGGGTGGGCCCGACCGCCGAGGTCGTGCCCACCCGTAAACGTTTGCTGCTCACGGTGCGGGTGGACGCTCTGATCGCGTCCACCCGCAGGCGTTTTACTTCTTCTTCGCGCCGAACTCCGCGTCGATCACCGCGTTGAACTGTTCCTCGTCGATCGGGGGGTTGTCGGTGCCGGGCACGTGCAGCTGCTTCTTGTTGTGCACCAGCGCCGGAGTACCCTTCACCCCGTCCTGGCCCATGAGCTCGCCGAGTTCCAGCGCCCACTTGTCGAAGGTGTGGTCGTTGATGCTCTGCTCGAACTTCTTGTTGCCCTTGAGCGCCGGCACGTCCTGGGCTATCTCAAGGAGCTTCTTGTCGTCGGCGAACGTGTCCGTGGCCTCGTCGGGGTGCTTGTCCTTGGAATACAGTGCTTCCTTGTAGTCGAGGAATGCCTCGGTGCTGACATTGAGAGCCGCACCGAGCGCGCTCACCGCGTTCTTCGAACCGGTTCCCTTGGCGATGGGGTTGTCGTCGATGAAGTTGGCCAGAACGTAACGCGCCTTGTAGCGGCCTTCCTTGACGTCCTGGCGCAGCTTCTTGCCGGCCCCCTGCTCGAACGAGGCACAGATCGGGCAGCGCGGGTCCTCGTAGACCGTCAGGGTCTCCTTGGCGTTCTTGTCGCCGATGACGACCTCGGTGCCCTTCTCGCCCGTGGTGTTGGCCGGCTTGACGAGCGTCTTGTCGGCGGCGGCCTTCCACTGGCCGTCGTCGCTCCCGGTCATCTTGGACACCGCGAAGGCGACGCCGCCGGCGATGGCGAGGACGACGACGAGGGAGCCCGCGACGACGAGCTGACGGCGGGTCTTGTCCTTCTTGGCCTGGCGCTCGCGCTCGGCGCGCAGCCGCTCGCGCGCGGCCTGCTTGTTCTGCTGGTTGTTCCGGTTGCTCATGATGTCTTCTCCGTGAGGTGTACGGGGGTGCGGGGACCGCGGTGCTCGGCTCAGGCGGAAGCCGGGCAGCGTGGCGGTCCGCGCCGTACGACGGAGTGGACGAGGAGGGGGAGCGCGGGGGCCGGGAGGGTGTCGCGGACGGGCCGGAGGACCCGGCCGCGGGCCCGCGGGGCCGCGACCAGGGCGGCGGCCACCAGCAGCAGCGGGCGGAAGGCGAACGCGGCCACCGCGCGCAGCAGCCGGGCCAGGGCCACCTCGCCCCGGCGCAGCCAGCCGGCGGCCAGCAGGCCCACGGCGAGGTGGCCGGTGAGCAGCAGCCAGGGCAGGGCGGAGTCCAGGGCGCCCGGGGGGCTCTGGACGGAGGTGAGGTGGGCCAGCGGGGTGCCGACGTCGCCGCCGCGGCAGACGAGGTCGATGCCCATGGAGCGCAGCGGTCCCGCGACCGGGCCGCCCGCCGCGCCGTAACAGGCGTGCTGGCCGGTGGTGAAGACGGTGTCGGCGGCCAGTTCCAGCGGGACGAGCAGGGCGGCTATGTGCCAGTACCCCCGCTCCCGGCCGGCCAGGGCGTAGGCGATCACGAAGAACGCCGCCGACAGCACGGCCACCGTCGGGACCGGCAGCGGCATCCGGGAGAGCAGGACGTGGGAGGCGGCGGAGAGGGTGACGCACACCGCGGTGAACAGCGCGGCGCGCAGCGCCCGCAGCCGAACTCCCGTCCCCTTCATAACCGGGAAGTGTGCCACGACACGCCGTCGTTGTCGTGTCAAGATTCGGCATCTTCCCGGGGGCGGGAGTCCGGTCCGCGGCCGCCCGCCGCGGCTACTTCAGCTGTGCGTCGACCGCCGCGGTGAACTGCTCCGGGGTCATCGGGGCGCCCTTGCCGTTCGGAGTGTCCACGGTCAGCTTCTTGCCGTCCAGCTTGATGGTCGGGGTGCCGGAGACGTCCTTGTGCTTGTCGAACTCGGCGGACACCTCCAGCGCCCACTTGTCGTAGGTGCCGTCCTTGACGTTCTTCTCGAACGCCGCGTTGTTCCTGAGCGCGGGCACCTGCTGGGCGATCTTCAGCAGGGTGTCGTCGTTCGCGAAGGCGTCCTTGGTCTCCTCGGGGTGGTTGGCCTTGGCGTAGAGCGCCTTGTTGTAGGCGGAGAACGCCTCGGGGCTCACATCGACGGCCGCGCCCAGTGCGCTGAGGGCGTTCTTGGCGCCGGTGCCGCCCATGCCGCGGTCGAGGAAGGTGCCGATGTGGTACGAGACCTTGAACTTCCCGTCCTTGACGTCCTTGTCGACGGTGTCGCCGACGTTCTGCTCGAAGATCGAGCAGACCGGGCAGCGCATGTCCTGGTAGATCTCCAGGGTGTGCTTGGCCTTCGGGTCGCCGACGATGATCTCGGTGCCGTTGGCGCCGCCGGTGTGGGCGGGCTTGACGAGGGTCTTCTCGGCGGCGGCCTCCCAGGCCGCGTCCGTGCCCTTCGTGTCGTTGCCGCCGAGCTGGGTGACGGCCACGGCGATACCGGCCGCGACCGCCAGGGTGCCGACGACGGCGCCGCCGACGAGGAGCTGGCGGCGGGTCTTGTCCTTCTTGGCCTGCTGCTCGCGTTCGGCGCGGAGCCGCTCGCGGGCGGTCTGCTTGTTCTCCCAGGCGTTGCGCTTGCTCATGGTGCTGTGTCTCCGTGTGGGTGGGATCGTCCGGTCAGGCGGGGGCGGGGAGGCCCGGGGGCCCGCGCCGGACGACGGAGTGGAACAGCGGTGGCCGCGCCCCGGCCGCGGGGGCGTGCCGTACGGGCCGTACGGGCGCCGCCGGGGCCGGTCCGGCCGGGGTGAGCGCCGCGGCCGCGAGCCGCAGCGGCCGGAAGGCCGCCGCCCCGGTGGCC
>NZ_JABETO010000053.1 GCF_013055795.1 Streptomyces sp. I05A-00742 | reverse complement strand
GGCGCCGGTCGCCGACCGGCCGGCCGCCGGGGCGGTCGTGGACGAGGGGGTGCTGGCCGGGGTGCGGCAGGTGCTGGCGGCGGGCGGGGCGCCCGAGCAGCTGGCCGGGGGCGTGGTGGGCGCGCTCGGCGAGCAGGCGGCGGAGGAGCTGCGCGAGGACCCCTGGCTGCTGCTGGGCGTCCGGGGGGTGCGGCCCGAGCAGGCGGACGGGTTCGCCCGCGCACTGCTGGGCGACGGCTGCGGGCCGGGGGACGAACGGCGGGCCCGGGCCCTGGTCGGCTGGCTGCTGGAGCGCGCCGCGCTCGCCGGGCACACGGTGCTGGAGTCCACGGCCCTGCGCGAGGAGCTCGCCCGGCGCGCCGTGCCGGACCCGGAGGCGGCGCTCCACGACGCGATCGCCGAGGGCACGGTGCTCGTCTTCCAGGAGCCCCTGCGGGCCCCGGAGAGCCCCGCCCAGGAAGCCGGCGAGGAGGCCGAGGAGGTGCCGGTCCGGCTCCTGCTGGGCCTGGACCGGTACGCGATGGCCGAGGAGAGCCTGGCCGACGGGCTCGCGCGGCTGCTCGGCACGCTCCCCGCACAGGACCTCGACTGGGAGGGCGCGGCCGCGGCGGCCCCTTCGCCCTCGGCCGCCGAACTCGTCCGCGCCGTGGCCGCCTCGGGCCTGGTCGCGCACAGCGGCGGCGAGGCGGCCCGCGCCGAGCCCGCCGCGGTCGTCGCGGCGGCCCGTTCGCTGGGACTGCGGGCGGTCGCCGCCGCGTTCACCGAGGACGGCCGCCGGCGCCTGGCCGCGGCGGGGGACGAGGAGGCGGTCACCGTCTCCGGGCTGCTCTCCGGCCGGGAAGGGCCCGAGCGGGACGCCGAGGGGGCGCTCGCCGTCGACGTGCTCGTGGTGCTGGACGCGCCGCAGCTGGACGTCGAGGCCGCCGCCGCGCTGGTGGAGTCGCTGCCGGACGGCGCCCGGCTGGTCCTCGGCGGAGACCCGGCCGTCCTGTGGTCGGCCGGCCCGGGGCGGGTGTTCGCCGACGTCCTGGCGGCGCGCGCCTGCCCGGTGGTCGTCTCCCGCACCCCCGACCCGGGCCCCCTGGGCGAGCTGGTCTCCGGTATCGGCGCCGGCGAGCTCGGCCAGGTGGACGCCCCCGGCAAGGAGGTCGTGATCATCCCGGTGCGGGACGCGGGCGAGGCCGTCCACCGCACGGTGCAGCTCGTCGCGGACTCCGTACCGCGCGCGATCGGCGTCCCCCCGGAGGACACCCAGGTCATCACGCCCGGCCACGGCGGCCCCGCCGGCACCCGTGCCCTCAACGCGGCGCTCAAGCAGCGGCTGAACCCGGGGCCGGGCCGGTTCGGCGGGTTCGACCCCGGCGACCGGGTCGCGTACGTCCCCGGCCCGGGCCGGATGGTCCCCGGCACCGTGGTCTCCGGGGACGCGGACGGGCTGCGGCTCGACTGCTCGGGCTCCCCGGTCGTCGTACCGCCCGGCCGGGTGGCCGACGAGGTCCGGCACGGCTGGGCCGTCACCGCCCACCAGGCGGCCGGTACCCGCCGGCCGGCCGCCGTGGTGGTGCTGCCCGGCGACGCGGGCGCCACCCTGACCAGGTCCTGGGTCTACACGGCGTTCGGCCGCGGCGAGCGCCACCTGTCCGTCGTGCACGGAGCGGGCCAGGACCTGGCGCGGGCCGTGGCGGAGGTGCCGGCGAAGGAGCGGACCACCCGGCTGCGGACGCTGCTGAAGGCGCAGACGCCGCCCGCCGGGTGACCGCCGCCGGCCTCCGGTGACGTGGGAGTCGCCGGAGGCCGGTGGTCGCCGATGGTGGAGGGGCCCGGGTCAGCGTGCCGCGCCCGGCGCCCCCGCTTCCGGCTCGTCCGCCGGTACCGCGTCGAGGACGTCGTCGACCTCCTCGGCGTCCTCGACGTCCTCGACTTCCTCGACCTCGTCGTCCAGGGCCGCGCCGAGCATCCCGTCGTCGTCGAGGTCGTCGAGCTCCTCGTCGAATACGGCACTGACGTCGAACCGGCAGACGACCCGCTGCGGATCGGCCTGGTCGAAGGGGGCCGACAGCCACTCCCCCGGCTCGGCCAGGTCGTCGAGGGCCGCCACCCACAGCGTGGAGTCGCCCTCCTCCAGGCCGAACTCCTTGTGCCGGGAGGCGATTTCATCCGGTTCGTACTCGCCGAAGAGCACACCCAGGGCCGCGTGCACGCTGCCGCCCACGATTCCCGCGCTGCCCCCGGGCCGGTTCGACCCCGGCGCCAGGTCGGGGACGTCGGGATCCAGGTCCGCGACGCGCTGGGCCTGGGAGAGCAGCCGTTGCGGCTCGGCCACCGCGTAGTCCCGGCGGATCAGCACGCTCAGCGCGCTGGGCTCGTCCGGACCCGCGTAGGCCGGCAGGGAGTCGTCGCCCGGAATCTCGAAGGGGGTGACCTCGTCGTAGGCGTCGTACAGCAGCTCGTCGTAGGACTCGGCTGCCGCGGCCAACTCGTTGAACGCGGCGTAGACGGCCGGGTCGTCCTCCCCCGACCGGCGTTCGACGGCGTCGAGGTGGCGGTCCAGAGCGGCTTTGACCGCCTCGGCGGCGGCCCGTACCTCGGCAGCGGTTGGCTGCGCAGCATCAGACATAGTGCAGACGCTATCCGTACCGAGGCTGTTCCCGCACAATAGATGCGATGCCGGAATACGAATTCTGTGATGTGTATGTGCCACGAGGGGTGTCCCGGGGCGCGGCCACACGACTGCTGACCGACCACGCCGAGTACGGACACTGGGAGTTGGACCGACTGCGCCTCTTCCCCGACGGCAGCCGACGAGTGCGGCTGCGCCGCAGGATCATCCGCCAGCTGCGTGCGACCTGGTGAAACGACGGGAGCGGGCCCCGTGACCGGGACCCGCTCCGTCGGCCTGTCGGCGCTGGATCAGCTCTGCTGTCCGGCGCGCGCCCGGCGGTAGAGCACGGCGCCGCCGACCAGCAGGCCCGCGCTCGCCGCGCCGGCCATGCCCAGCTCACCCGCGCCGGTGTGCGCGAGCTCGTTGTCCTTCTCCTCGATCGCCTCGGCCGCCTGGGCGGGCCGGTGCCAGCCCTTCACCGCACCGGCCGGGGTGACCGGGCCGGGGACGACGTGCCCCGGCTTGTGGACCGAGTGCTCGGCGGGCGGGGTGTGGTGACCGGCGGGCGGGCAGTCCTCGGACGGCTTGTGTCCGTGGGGCTTGTCGGCCGGCGGCTTGTGGTGCGAGGGCTCGTGCGGAGCCGGCTTCCCGGGGTGGTGCGGCTTGCCCGGGTGGTGCGGCTTGCCGTGGTCCGGACCCTGCGGGTGGTGGTGGCCACCGTTGACGCAGGTGTTCCCAAAGGTGGGGTTGCCGATGCCGACGACGTCCACGCTGTTGCCGCAGGCGTTCACCGGCACGCTCACCGGCGCCTGGACGACGTTGCCGGAGGCCACGCCGGGCGAACCGACGGCCGCGCCGTGCGCCGCGGAGCCGCCGCCGTGGTGGTGACCGGCCTGACCGTGGTGGCCCTGACCGTGGCCGCCCCCGTGCCCGTGCCCCTTGGAACCGTGACCGCCGTGACCGCCGTGGCCGCCGTTGACACAGGTGTTGCCCGAGGCGGGGTTGAGCGCCCCGACGACGTTCACGGTGTTGCCGCAGACGTTCACCGGCACGTGCACCGGCACCTGGACGGTGTTTCCGGACGCGACACCCGGGGAACGGGTGGCGGCGCCCTGGGCGCCCGAGTCCGCGTACGCGTAGCCACCGGTCACGGCGAGCACGCTGCCTGCCGCCGCTACGGTGAGCAGGCCCTTTTTGGCGACCTGTCGCATTGCTTTGCCCCTCTGCTACTGCTGCTTGCCATGCGGAAGGCGCGCGGACGAGGTGCCCGCACGCGGTGTCCGGGTCGAAAGCCCGGCGGCCCCGGGGCGCATGGCGCGCACTCCGGAGCCGCCCGGTTCTCCATCCCTCACCCGGTGAGGGGCAGCGTCACTTGTTGACGCAGATGTTGCCGGTCGCGGGGTTGAGCAGCCCGACGACGTTGACCGTGTTGCCGCAGATGTTGGCAGCCACCTGGACCGGAACCTGGACGACGTTGCCCGAGACGACGCCGGGGCTGTTCACAGCGGCGCCCTGAGCGCCGCTGCTGGCGGCGGCCAGCCCCGCGCCCGCGAGCACGAGACCACCGGTGGCAGCCGCAGTGGCGACGACCTTCTTGAGCATGGATTCCTCCTTGTTGGAATGCGATCCCAGCCGCGGACCGCACACCCTGTAACGACACGGGGGGAATCGGGCTACGTAACCTTGAGCCTGTTCACTCTTTCCGGCTAAAAAGTCGCCAACTACGCACAATCTGACGCCTATTCAGAAACTCTCAGCACTCATCCAGGAAGCGGTCGAGCACCCGCGCACCGAAAGTCAGACCATCCACGGGCACCCGCTCGTCCACCCCGTGGAACATCCCCGCGAAGTCCAGCTCGGGCGGCAGCTTGAGCGGGGCGAAGCCGAAGCCGCGGATGCCCAGGTCGTCGAAGGACTTGGCGTCGGTGCCGCCGGAGAGCATGTACGGCACGGCCCGGGCGATCGGGTCCTCGGCTTGCAGAGCCGTCTGCATGGCCGCGACGAGGTCCCCGTCGAAGCCCGTCTCCAGGGCCTTGTCCGCGTGCACGTCCTCGCGCTTGACCCGCGGCCCGAGGATCCGGTCGAGGTCCGCGAGGAACTCCTCCTCGTACCCCGGCAGGAACCGGCCGTCGACATGCGCCGTCGCCTGCCCGGGGATGACGTTGACCTTGTAGCCGGCGCCCAGCATCGTCGGCGCGGCCGTGTTCCGCAGCGTCGCCCCGATGATCTTCGCGATGCCGCCCAGCTTGGCGAGGGTCGCCTCCATGTCCTCGGGGTCCAGCGGCGTGCCCAGCGCGTCGGAGAGCTCGTCCAGGAACGACCGCACGGTCTTGGTCACCCGCACCGGGAACTGGTGCCGCCCCAGCCGGCCGACCGCCTCGCACAGCTCGGTGATCGCGTTGTCCGTGTTGGTCATGGAGCCGTGGCCCGCGGTGCCCTCCACGGTCAGCCGCATCCAGTGCATGCCCTTCTGGGCCGTCTCGATCAGATACAGCCGCAGGTTCTCGTTGACCGTGAAGGAGAAGCCGCCGACCTCACTGATCGCCTCGGTGACGCCCTCGAAGAGCCCGGGGTGCTTGTCCACCAGGTACCGGGCCCCGTACGTCCCACCCGCCTCCTCGTCCGCGAGGAAGGCCAGCACCACGTCCCGCGGCGGCTTGCGCCCGGTCCGCATCCGGTCGCGGACGACCGCGAGGGTCATCGCGTCCATGTCCTTCATGTCCACGGCCCCGCGCCCCCACAGGCACCCGTCGGCGATCTCGCCGGCGAACGGGTGGTGGGTCCAGTCCGCGGCGTCGGCCGGGACGACGTCGGTGTGCCCGTGGATCAGCAGCGCCGGCCGCGACGGGTCCTCCCCCTCGATCCGCGCGACGGTGGAGGCCCGCCCCGGGTGCGACTCAAAGATCTTCGGCTCCAGCCCCACCTCGGCCAGCTTTTCCGCCACGTACTCGGCGGCGGCGCGCTCCCCCGGCCCGGAGTGGTCGCCGTAGTTGCTCGTGTCGATCCGGATCAGGTCGCGGCAGAGATCCACGACCTCGCTCTCGGCACCCGTTGTCTGTCCCGCGCTCACGCTGCCTCCTCATGGTTCGCCACCCGGCCCCTCTCGCACGGGCCCGGCATGGTTCCACCGCCATCCTGCACCCGCCACCGCCCCCGCCCAAGGCCCTTTTCCTGCCGACACACTCCCGACACTTCCCGAGAAGCCGCTGGTCGCAGCGGTCCCCCGCCCCTGGGGCGGCCCCCGCGGCCACCCTGCTCACGTGATCGACCACCGTCCGGAACCTGGTATTGTTTTCCATGTCGCCGCGGGGATCACCCAGCGGAGACAGACACCTGGTCCGGGTGGCGGAATGGCAGACGCGCTAGCTTGAGGTGCTAGTGCCCTTTATCGGGCGTGGGGGTTCAAGTCCCCCCTCGGACACCAGCGGGAAACCCCAGTTCATCTGGGGTTTTTCTGTTTTTGGTGGGTGCTGGTGAGCCTTCGCGTGCACCCGGAGGGTGTCGTCATCGTCCATGGGCCGGCGCCCAGGTGGGCGCGGCCGGTCAGTACAGGGACACCCTGGCGCTCGCGGATCCGGATGATCCGGTGGGTGCGGGTGGCGGTCAGGCCGTGGGCACGTCCTGGCGGTGCGGGCGAGCTCCACCGGGCAGAACGCAGTCGGGATCGGCTTCGCGCAGGGCGCGCCGGCGCGGCGGGAGTTTGCAGCGGCGGTCACCGTCTGTCAGCCGATGACGTACAACGACTGCGCGAGGAAGCTCCCCGAACAGATCGGGAAAGCTGACGATGAGTGATCGGCACCCCGGGCCCGGCGGAGTGGAAGCGCTGTCGACCGAGGTACTGATCTGCATGGCCTGTCACCACTCGGCGTTGCTGGGCGCCTCGACCTGAGGAGTATTCGGCTCGGAGACGAAGAGAGCGGTCGAGGGGCGGGTATCGATGTACTGCCCGGTGCGACCCTGTCGGACGTGGACTTCTCCGAAGCCGAAGCTCCGGGGATCCGGCTCGTGGGGGCCCGGGTGGTCAACTGCGTATTCGATAAGGCGAATTTCGATGACCTGGAGGCCCGGGCGACCGAATTTGTCGGCTGCTCGTTCGCCGGGGCAAGCCTCCGCGGCGCGCAGCTGAGCCTTCCGCTGGGTGTTCACTACAGCGTATATGAAGATGTTGATTTTTCGCGCGTCACGCTCTTCGGTGCAAGCTGTGTCGATGCCTCGTTCAAGCGGTGTGCATTTTCCCGGGTCAAAATGGGGGCGATGGATTTCCGAGGGGCCGACTTCGTGGACTGTTCGTTCTCCGGGGCTCTGCGCAAGGTTGTGTTCTCGGGTGACTCTCTTACCGGGAGGGAGTTGCAGGGTCACGTCACGCAGAAGGTCGACTTCTCCGATGCGATGCTGCGCGACGTCGAGTTCCGCGGTATTGATCTCGACGGCGTCTCCTTGCCCGAGGCTTGGGAAGAATCTTGGACCGGCTTCCCGTATCTGGGCAGCCCTTCACTTACGGGTTGAGAGCGTACCTGGCTGCGGAGCGCGGTCATTCGCATCCTGCGAGAGAGCTTGGTATTTGGCACCGGGCATCCCTGGGGAAGACTCCCGAGGAGCATGAGTATGCAATTCGGCTGCTACGCGCATGTGAGAGTGAATGCGAGGGGCGACGAATAGCCGATACCGAGTGACGATTACGGCTGGAGACCGCCGACCCCGATAGTGGTCACCAACCAGCCCAACCGGATCTTCCTGAAGAACTGGCGCGGCGCCCTGGGCCTGCCGGCGGAGCGCCACCTCGGCACCTTCGACCGCTTCGGCAACCTCTACGGTGCCCCGGCCGGCTCCGGCCGGGGCACCGTAGAGGCGGGACCCTCGGGGCCGCGGGGCTACCCCGACGCCCGGCCGGCGGCGCGCAACCGCACCTTGCAGGAGCGCCGGAGCAAGTAGGGCACCGCGATCTGGTGCACCGGCCGGGCCAGCCCCCACAGCAGGCCGGCTCCGCGCCCCTTGAAGTGCTGGGCGGTGGCCCACATCAGCGTCGAGTCCTGGGTGAGCACCACGTTGTAGGCGGAGAACAGGCCCGAATGCCCGTCCATGGTCAGTGAGTCGGGCGCGGACCCGGTGATGCGCCACCCGAGGACGTGCTCGGCGGACCCGGACCTCGGTCCCATGCGCAGCCCCAGGACCTTGGCCCAGCCGAAGCGCAGGAAGAAGCGCAGCGCGGCCGGGGCCTCCTCGATCGCCGACCGCGCCCACTCCTCCGGTGTCCGGGAGCGGGCGTCGCCGACCGGTATCGCGTAGGCCGAGGCGTAGTGGGGGCCGGTGAATTCCTCGGTTTTCCTGAGGGATTGCGGAACTTCGACGCGACGCGCACGCGGAACGGTCATGGCGCGTACTCCTTCGGCTGACGGACGCAGACGATACGGCAGAGTAATGGATCGCTCACAAACTCCCCAGGAGGAAAGGCAGTTGAAACCTCTCAGTTTCCATGAACGGGCCCGCCCAGGTGAGCGGAAAACCGGTTGTCGGCAATGTCTCGGACACCAGCCGCCGGGACCGGCTGTTCAGTGATCCCTGCGCGGCCGCGCCGGCCGGGGAGCGCGGCCGGGTGACGGCCGCACCCGGGGTGATCAACCTCGCGGCGGGCTTCGGCACCCGGCGCTACCGCCTCGGCCTGCCCTCCTCCCTGGAGTGGGTCGGGGCCGACCTGCCCGAAATCATCGAGGAGAAGGAGCGGGCGCCGGCGGCCGAGAAGCCGCGCCATCGCGGAAGGGCTTCTGCTGTCGGCGGATGTCGGCGGATCTGAGATCCTGTCGGGTGACGCGGTGGACGGCCGACGTCATCGGCCCGCTCATCCGGGGGAACAACACCCCGGTCGTATGCGCACCGGACGACGGAGTCGCATTCTTCGAACGCGCCGGCCGGGCCGTGAAACGCGTCGGCACCCAGTTGTCCGCGGCGGCGAAATGGCGCCGCCTCTCCCCGCCGGTACGGCTCGTGCCGCGGCTTCCCCGGTCCGATCCGCGGCAGCCGGGGCACGCCCTCCGGTCCGCGTCGTACGGCTCCGTAACGCGGATTCCGCGGCACCCTCCGCCTGACCCGCCGCTCCCTGGCAGACCGAGAATCACAACTACCGTTGGGCGGCGGGACGCGCCGGCTGACCGGCCGGGCGGCGCGGGTGACCGGCCCGCGCCGCCCGGCGGGGTCTCAGGCCCGCCCGGCGGGCTCGTTACCAGCGCTCTCGGCCGCCTTCTCCAGTTGGAAGGCCTCGTTGCCCAGGCCGATGCGGGCGTGGACCTCGGGGCGGACGGACTTGAGGACGGCGCCGAGGACGAGGCCGGCGACGAGGGCGAGGAGGACGATGCCGGGGAGGAGCCAGCGGAGGGGGGAGTCGGGTCCGGAGCCGACGAGGGCGTCGAAGTCGCGGACGGTGATGACGGCGATCACGGTGAGGGCGAGTCCTGCGACGGCGGAGGCGACGAGGCGCCAGGCCTGGGCGCGGGCGGCGCCGCGGCGGACGAAGAAGACGATGACGCCGGCGGAGGCGGCGATCATCAGGACGGTGACGCCGAGGGCGCACACGTTGCCGAGCCAGTTGGAGAGCCGGAGGACGGGTGCGGTGGGGTCGCCGGTCGGCTTGTCGTCGGTGGCGGCGAAGACGATGACGACGAACAGGGCGACGATGCTCTGGAGCAGGGAGCCGTGGGCGGGGGCACCGCTGGTGCGGGAGGTGCGGCCGACGGAGGCGGGCAACAGGCCCTCGCGGCCCATGGCGAAGGCGTAGCGGGCGACGACGTTGTGGAAGCTGAGCATCGCGGCGAACATGCCGGTGACGTAGAAGAGGTGCATGACGTCGGTGAAGCCGCTGCCGAGCCGGTCCTCGGTGAGTCCGAAGAGGAGGTTCGGGCCCTCCTTGAGGGAGAGTTCGTGGATCTGCGAGGGGCCGGCGGCGACGGTCAGGGCCCAGGCGCTGATCGCGAAGAAGACGGCGATGAACCCGACGGCGAGGTAGGTGACCCGGGCGACGACGACCTGCGGGCGGCTGGTCTCCTCGGAGTAGACGGCGGCCTGTTCGAAGCCGACGAAGGAGGCGATGGTGCCGCAGAAGGCGGTGCCGAGGCCGGCGCCGGAGAGGGTGTCGGGGTGGAAGGCCCGCATCGAGACGCCCTCGGGGCCGGGCGAGCCGAGGCCGGCGATGTCGAAGACGAGGACCATGACGACCTCGATGAGCAGCAGGACGCCGAGGACCTTGACGTTCAGGTCGATCTTCAGCCAGCCGAGCGCGCCGACGATCACGACGGCGGCGAGGGCGGGTATCCACCAGGCGACGGTCAGGTCCAGATGGCGTTCGAGCAGGTTGGAGAGCTCGAACCCGAAGAGGCCGTAGATGCAGCACTGCATGGCGCTGTACGAGACCAGGGCGACGATGGAGGACGCGGCGCCGGCCGTGCCGCCGAGGCCGCGGGCGATGTACGCGGTGAAGGCGCCGGCGTTGTGCACATGGCGGCTCATCTCGGCGTAGCCGAAGCTGAACAGCAGCAGGATCAGGCCGAGGATGACGTACAGCAGCGGCGACCCGACGACGCCCAGCACGCCGAAGGTGACGGGCATGCCGCCGGTGGTCACCATCAGCGGCGCGCTGGCGGCGACCACGGACATCAGGAGGCCGGCCAGACCGATGCGGTCGGCGCGCAGGCGTCGCTCCTGCCCCTTGAAGGTGCTGATCTCGCCTGTTGTCGTACTGCCCGTTGGCATGCGGGGGCCGTCCTTACTGTGGGTCGGTCGTTCGGTGGGTCGTTCGGTGTGCTGTGACGCTCGTGCCGGGTCCGGCCGCTGTGCGTCCGGCCGGTTCCCCGGGCTCACCGGGAGCCCAGGGCGGCGCGGCGGGCGGCGCGGTAGGCGGATTTGGGGTCGCGGTCGGGGTACGACCAGGGCTCCCGGGTGACGTGCGGGCCGATCCGGATCAGGAGGGCGGCCGCCTCGGCCAGCCGGCCCTCGTGCAGCTTGGCGTGCGCGAGGTAGTTGAGGTCGACCTTGCGCCGGGGGTGCAGGGGGCCGCCGGTGCCGGCGGGGACACCGGGGGCCGCGGGGGCGTCCTCCTTGTCCGCGGCGTCGTCGGTGTCGTCGGTGTCCCACTCCAGCCACCAGTCGAAGGCCGCCTTCAGGACCTGGCGGGCCCGGCGGCTGGTCCAGTGCCCTGAGGCGGCCGGGTCGCGCGGCAGGGCCCCGGACCGGGCCAGGGCTCGGAAGCGCTCGGCGTGCGCGACCACGGGGAGCACGGCCAGGGCGGAGTCGGCGGGTGCCTGTTCCGCGGCCCAGGCGGCGAAGTCGTAGACCTCGTGCAGGGGGTCGTCGTGGTCGGCCTTGTGGCGGGCCAGGCTGGCCGCCATCAGATGGTGGGCGTGGTGGTGCTCGGGGTGCCGGGCGCGCACCTGGTCGAAGCAGCGGGCGGGCTCGTCCCCGGTCGCCCCCGCGTGCGCCAGGACGAGCAGGCCCAGCCAGGGCGTGGGGTCGCGGGGCACCATCCGGGCGGCGGTCCGGCACAGGCCGCGGGCGTGCTCCGCGTCGCCCCCGCGTCGTACGACGCGCTGGACGGCGGCGCAGGCGAGCAGGGCGGCGGCGTCGGCGCTGTCGGGCTCGGCGAGCTGCCACTCGCGTCCCCAGGCGGAGGCGGCGGGCACTTCGGCGAGGGCGATGAGGCGGTGGCCGCGCAGGTCCCAGTCGTCACCGGTCTCCGCGAGGAGCCGGCGGGCCTCGGACCAGCGCCCTCTGGCCAGCTCATCACGGACGGTGACCAGCTCGGTGTCGTCGAGTGCGGAGTCGAAGGTCGGCCCGCCCCCCAGCCGAGAGCGGCCCAAGGGGGGTGGAGGGGTCATCGTCGAGCGTCCTCCGCGGCGTGCGTCCCGTGCGGGAGCCCGGACCGGGTGCCCGCCGACCTGCAATGTTGATCACGGACAGCAAAGCGTTAGTCACAGCCCCCCGTCAAGGCCGGTGCAGTCACCGGTGTAACGGTCTGGATGAACGTCCGAAAGCGGGGTACTCGGACCTCACAACGTCAATGCCGTGGCTATCGTCTTCCGGGTAATTCCCCGACGAGCGGCCGGTCTTGAGGTGCGTGACGTATGGTCTTCGCCTTCGCCCTGAGCGCGGCTTTCTGCCTCGGTGTCGGGTTCGTTCTGCAGCAGAACGCGGCACAGCGGGCCCCCATGAGCGACTTCCTCTCCTTCCGGCTGCTGCTGGACCTGGTACGGATGCCGCGCTGGCTGGCGGGGATCGGGCTGATGATCTGCGGCATGGGGCTCGGCGCGGTGGCCCTGGGCGGCGGCGAGGTGTCGCTGGTCGAGCCGCTGCTCGCGACGAACCTGCTGTTCGCCATGGCCCTCTCGCGCCGGCAGACCAAGCAGCCGCTGGGCTGGAGCGGCTGGGGCGGCCTCTGGCTGCTGGCCGGCGGCGTGACCGCCTTCATCGTGGCCGGCCGCCCCAAAGGCGGCGACTCGGTGACCGATCCGCTGCGGCACTGGCTGATCGTCGGGCTGGTGATCGGCGGCGCGCTGGTCCTGGCGGCCGTCTCCAAGCGGCTGCGGATGAGCGCCGAGGCCGCGACGCTCGCCGTGGCCGCCGGCCTGTTGTACGGGCTCCAGGACGCGCTCACCCGGGTCAGCGGCGAACGCTGGTCGCAGGGCGGCTGGTCGACGCTCGTGATCAGCTGGCAGCCCTACGTGGTGCTGGCCCTCGGGCTCACGGGCCTGGTCCTGGTGCAGAGCGCCTTCGAGACCGCCCCGCTGCGGATGTCCCTCCCGGCCCTCACCGCCGCCCAGCCGCTCGCCGGGATCGCCTGCGGGGTCGGATTCCTCGGCGACCAGCTGCGGACCACGCCCGGGGCGCTGGCCTGGGAGGCCGCCGGGGTCGCCGCGATCGTGATCGGCATCGTCCTCATCGGACGGCATCCCGCGATGCCGTCCGGGCTCGCCGAGCCCGAGGTGCGCGATCTCCAGCCGCACTGATCCGCATCCGGCACCGACCCGCTTCACTGGAGCCATGACGGATCCCACCGAGCACCGGACCCTGTCGGCCGACGAGATCCTGGACGTCGTCGACGCGCACGACCGCGTCGTCGGGCAGGCGCCCCGCGCCGAGGTGTACGCCCGCCGGCTCCTCCACCGCTGCACCTTCGTCCAGGTGCGCGACTCCGCCGGCCGCCTCTTCGTGCACCGCCGCACCGCCGCGAAGCTCGTCTTCCCCTCCCACTACGACATGTTCGTGGGCGGCGTCCTCGGCGCCGGCGAGTCCTACGACGAGGCGGCGCTGCGCGAGGCGGAGGAGGAGCTGGGGGTTCGCGGGCTGCCCGCGCCCACGCCGCTGTTCCGCTTCCTCTACCGGTCGGAGGAGTACGGGGGGTGGTGGTCGGCCGTCTACGAGGTGCGGTGCGATGTGCCGGTCCGGCCTCAGGTGGAGGAGGTGGAGTGGTTCGCCTTCCTTCCCGAGGGGGAGGTGGAGCGGCGGTTGCCGGAGTGGGTGTGGGTGCCGGATGGGTTGGAGGCGTGGCGGAGGTTGCGGGAGTGGCGGGGGTAGGGGGGTTGTGCCCCGGGCCCGCCCTTTCACCGTTTCCCGGGAGGACCCGGACCCCCTGAACCCGCGCTCCGCGCGGTTGTCCTCAATCGCCGGACGGGCTGTTCAGCCCGTCCGGCGATTGAGGACGCGCGCCGCAGGCGCGCTCTGGGGGTGCGGGGGCGCAGCCCCTGCAAGAAACGGTGAAAGGGCGGGCCCGGGGCACCACCCCCCCCTACGGCACCACCACAAGCTTCCCCCGCGTATGCCCCTCCGCACTACGCCGCTGCGCCTCCGCAGCCCGCTCCAGCGGAAAGACCTCCGCCACCTCCACCGTCAGCCGCCCCCGCTCCGCCAGATGCGCCAGCGACGTCAGATCGGCCGCGTCGGGGCGGACCCAGAGGAGCCGGCCGCCCATTTCGGTGACGGCGGGATCGGCGATGGAGACGAGGCGGGCGCCGGGGACGGTGATGAGGGAGGAGGTGCGGATGACGCCGCCGCCGACGAGGTCGAGGACGACGGTGGCGCCCTCGGGGGCCAGGGCGCGGAAGCGGTCGACGAGGCCGTCGCCGTAGGTGATGGGCTCGGCGCCGAGGGAGCGGAGGAAGGCGTGGTTGCGCTCACTGGCGGTGCCGATCACGCGGGCCCCGACGTTCCGGGCGAGCTGGACGGCGAGGGAGCCGACGCCGCCCGCCGCGGCGTGGACGAGGACGGTGTCGCCGGGGCCGACCCGGGCGGCCCGCAGGGCCTGGTAGGCCGTGAGACCGGCCAGGGGCAGGCCCGCCGCCTGCTCGAAGGTGAGGTTGACGGGCTTGCGGGCCAGGGTGCGCACCGGGGCGGACACGAACTCGGCGAAGGTGCCGCGGGAGAGGAAGTCCTCGCGGACGTAGCCGATGACCTCGTCGCCCACCTGGAACTCGGGGGTGTCGGCGCCGAGGCGGACGACGATCCCGGAGACGTCCCAGCCGGGGACGACGGGGAAGACCGCGTCGAGCTGCCCGTCGAGGTAGCCGGCCTGGGCCTTCCAGTCGACGGGGTTGACTGCCGCCGCCCTGACCCCGATGAGCACGGAGTCCGGGCCGACCTTGGGCTCGGGGACCTCGCCGTACTCCAGGACCTCCGGTCCGCCGTAGGCGCGGTAGCTGACAGCCTTCATGGTGATGCTCCTCGGTCTGGTCGTCGCGGGTCCGGTCTCGTCCTCGTGTTCAGCGCGTTGCGCCCGCGGTTTCAGCGTCCGCCGCCGGAGCGGCCCCCGCCACCGCAACGGACCGCAGGGTGTGAATCTTGCGCAGTCCGAGCGCGGCGACCAGCGAGACCAGCAGGAACGCGACGCCGGCGATCACGAAGGTCAGGGTGAACTGGCTCTCGGCGGGCAGCTTGGGCAGGCCCGGCGGCAGGTGCTCGATGCTCTTGGAGGCCAGCACCGTGGTGACCATGGCGCTGCCGATGGCACTGCCGGTGGAGCGGGAGATCGAGTTGATGCCGTTGGCGATGCCCGTCTGGTGGGGCGGGACGCTGCCGACGATCACGGCGGGCATGGCCGCGTAGCCGAAGCTGATGCCGGCGCCGACCAGCATCCCGCCGGCGATCACGGAGAAGGTGTGGCCGTGGTCGAGGGCGAGCCAGGCGAAGCCCAGGGTGCCGGCGAGCGAGGCGAGCAGCAGCACCGGCCGCGGGCCGTGGTGGCGGACCAGCTTGCCGCCGACGGGGGCGGCGAGCAGCGAGACCAGGGTGCCCGGCAGCAGGAACTCGACGGAGGCCCGGAGGATGCTCGCGTCGAAGCCGTAGTCCGCGATCTTCGAGGGCATCTGCACGAGGTAGGAGACGCCGATGAAGAGGGCGAAGGAGCCGAAGCCGACGAGCAGCCCGGCGAGGTTGGCGAAGAGCACCGGCCGGTGGGCGAACATCCGCATGTCGACCAGCGGCTCGCGCACCTTGCGCTCGACCAGCGTCCACACGGCGGCCATCACCACGGCCCCGGCGAAGCAGCCGAGCGTCCGGGCCGAGGACCAGCCCCACTCGTGCCCCTGGGAGATGGCCAGCAGGAGCAGGACGAGGGTGACGGCGAGGGTCAGGGCGCCGAGCACGTCCGTCCGTCCGCCGGTGGTCTCCCGGGTGGCGGGGACGAGCACGACGACGGCGATCAGGGCCAGCGCGGCGAGGCCGGTGGCCAGCCAGAAGGCGCTGCGGTAGTCGGGGTGGTCGCCGGAGGTGAGCAGGCCGACGGCGACCAGGGCGAGGCCGCTGCCGAACGCGAGGGTGCCGCTGACCAGGGCCATGGCACCGGGCAGCCGGGCCGGGCGGATCTCCTCGCGGAGCACCGAGAGGGCGAGCGGGAAGATCGCGGTGGCGGCGCCCTGGAGCACCCGGCCGACGATCAGCCAGAGCAGGGAGTGGGTCACGGCGGCCAGGACGGACCCGGCGACCATGACGACGAGCACGCCGACGAGCGTCTTCTTCTTGCCGTGCTGGTCACCGAAGCGGCCGAGCAGCGGGGTGAAGACGGCGGCGGAGAGCAGGGTGGCGGTGGTGACCCAGCTGACGTTGGCCGGGGTGGTCTCCAGGTCGCTCTGGATGAGGCCGAGGATCGGCACGACCAGCGTCTGCATCATCGAGACCACCATGGCGGCCAGGCTCAGGGCGAAGACGATGACCGTCTCGCTCCGTTGCCGGGCCTGGGTGGCGGGCGCTGAGGTGGTCATGGGCGGTGAGGTCCCTCCGTTGCTTTGCTTCACGACGTTGATGCTTGAGGTCGTCAAGCAACCGGGCAACGGTAGGCTCCGATACTTGAGGTCGTCAAGTTAATGCTTTAGGCCATCAACCTCTTGAGTAGACTGGTTTCCATGACCGCCCCGACCTCCCCCAGCAAGTCCGAGCTCCTGGAGCTGGTGGCGGCGCTCGGCACCGCCCAGTGGCAGGACTTCTCGGCCTCCGCCGCCCGGCACGGCCTCACCGGCGTCCAGGCCAAGCTGCTCGGCCGGCTCAAGGGGCCGGTTCCGATGCGCGGCCTGGCCACCCTGCTGGTCTGCGACGCCTCCAACGTCACCGGCATCGTGGACCGGCTGGAGGCCCGCGGCCTGGTGCGCCGGGAGCCGGACCCCTCCGACCGCCGGGTGAAGAACGTGGTGGCCACCGACGAGGGCCGGGAGACCATCCGCCGGGTCAGGGAGGAGATGCGGGCCACGCACCACGCCCTCGACTCCCTCGACGCCGACGAGCGCGCCGTCCTCCACGGCCTGCTGGAGCGGCTGCGCACCGGCCTGGAGCACCGCGGCTGACCACGGCCCCTCCCCATATGCCGCGCCCCGTCCGTATTCTGACGGCCGGTCCGGTCCCACGCACCCGGCGCGGACCGTGAGGAGAGGCGCACCGATGTCGAGCACCAGCACCCCCCTGTCCGGCCCCCGAGAGGCGTCCGGCCCCCGCGGGACATCCGGCCCCCGAGGGGCGTCGGAGCCCCCCATGGGCCCGGACGCCGTCCCCGCCCCCTACACCGTGCCGCTCGTGCCCGGCGTGAGCGCCTACGTCCAGCCCGACGGGGGCTGGTGCCTCAACAACGCGGGCTTCGTCACCGACGGCGACCGGACCCTGCTGATCGACACCGCGGCGACCGTCCGCCGCGCGGAGCTGCTGCGCGACGCCGTCGCGGCGAGCGGCGCACCGGCGCCGTCCCTCGTCGTCAACACCCACCACCACGGCGACCACACCTACGGCAACTGCGTCTTCGCCCCCGGCGCGACGATCATCGGGCACGCCGGCTGCCGGGAGCAGGCCCTGGCCGTGGGCCCGCAGCTGCACGCCATCTGGCCATGGGTGGAGTACGGCGATGTACGGATCACCCCGGCGGCCCTCACCTACACCGACGAGCTCACGCTGCACCTGGGCGACACGGAGGTACGGCTGATCCACCCCGGGCCCTCGCACACCGTGGGCGACACCATCGTCTGGCTGCCGCGGCAGCGCGTGGTGTTCACGGGCGACCTGGTCTTCAACGGGGGCACGCCGTTCGTCCTGTTCGGCTCGCTCAGCGGCTCGCTGCAGGCGCTGGAGACGCTGCGGGCGCTGGACGCGGAGATCGTCGTGCCCGGGCACGGCGAGGTGACCGACCCCGGGGCGTACGACCGGGTGGAGAGCTACCTCCGGTTCGTCGGCGAGCTGGCGCGCACGGCGCACGCGGCGGGGCGGACGCCCCTGGAGGCGGCCCGTGAGGCGGACCTCGGCGAGTTCGCGGCGCTGCCCGAGAGCGAGCGGCTGGTGGCCAATCTGCACCGCGCCTACGCGGAACTGGACGGGGCGGCGCCGGGAGCGCCGCTGGATCTGCCGGTGGTGCTGGGCGACATGGCCACGATGAACGGCGGCAAGCCGCTGACCTGCCACGCGTAGCGCGGCCGGGCTCCCTCGGCGGCCGGGCCCCTCCCCCGACGGCCGGGCCCCTCCCCCAAGGGTCCCGGCCGCGCCCGGCGGC
Organism: Streptomyces sp. I05A-00742; assembly: GCF_013055795.1. Taxonomy (GTDB): domain Bacteria; phylum Actinomycetota; class Actinomycetes; order Streptomycetales; family Streptomycetaceae; genus Streptomyces. Next base: position 15,680 of record NZ_JABETO010000053.1, on the reverse strand, counting down.
GGTCGCGCTACGGGCGCAGGGCCCGCAGCAGCAGGTCGGCGAGGTGATCGCCGACCTGCTGGGGCGTCATCGGCCCGTCCGGCCGGTACCAGCTGCTGAGGTGGTGCAGCGAGCCGAAGTGGTAGTCCACGACCAGGTCGGCGGGGGTGGCCGTGTTGAACACACCCGCCCGCTGCCCCTCCTCGATGAGGGCCCGGAATCCCTCGTGGTAGCGCCGCCGTTCGGCCCGCACCTGCCGGTACTGCTCAGGACCGAGCTGGTGCATCGACCGGAAGAAGATCTTCGTGTCGTCCAGGTTCTCGATGGTGGTCACCGCGACGTCCGCCGCCGCGTCCCGCAGCCGCTGCTCCACCGGCGCGTCCCGGCCCGCCACCGCGTCCAGCCGTTCCTGCTGGTGGCGCAGGACACGGGCGTAGATCTCATGCAGCAGGTCGTCCTTGGACCCGAAGTAGTGGTACAGCGCTCCCTTGGTGACCCCGGCCGCCTCGACGATCTCCTGCACGGAGGTCCGGTCGTAGCCCTGGTCCGCGAAGAGCCGGGTGGCGGCGGCCAGCAATCTCTGCGGCACCGGCCTGCTGCTGCACCCGGACGACCCGTACGTCCCCGCTCTCCTCATGTTCCCCACCCTCTTCAACTGCGGTGCCGCGTCAGGTCAACGCGGCTCCCCTCGAAGGATCTTGCCACTCATACGTTCGAGCGTCCCCGGCAGGACCCCCACCCGGAACGGGAGTTGGGCCTTCCGCCTGCCCCGCCGGACGCGCCGGGAACGCCCTCGGGACGCGGCGGGGAAGCCCTCTGCGCATCCGCACGCCAGCCCATAGCACGAAAACCCGACATGCCACTCACAGAAGATGGAACCGGCGCAAGAAGGCTGGACAGACCCTCTTGACGGCAGGATCATGCGCGCACACCGGACCGGCACAGGGGGCGCCATGGCGGGCATGAGTGTGCAGCCGTACTGGGAACTGACCTTCGGCAAGGACGGACGCGTCGAACAGCGCGAGCGGGACGCCCTACTCCAGGGCGTCCCGGACGAAAGCCTCACCGACCTGGTCATCTTCGTGCACGGCTGGAACAACACCCGCGCCACGGCCACCGGTCTCTACCGCACCTTCTTCGCCCTCTTCCCCGCGGCCCTCGCCGCCGTCACAAACCAGGGGGAGCCGCCGCGCCTGGGGTACACCGGGGTGATCTGGCCGTCCCTGCGCTTCACGGACGAGCCCGTCGCCGCCCTGCCCGGCCTGTGGTCCGCCGAGGGCCCGCGCGGGCTGCCGCCCGGCACCCGTGAGGCCCTGGTCCTCGCCTTCCCCGGCCGGGAGGCGGTGATCGGCAGGCTGGCGGAGCTGGCCGAGCGGCAGCCGGAGGACCGGGCCCGGCTGGAGGAGTTCACCGGCCTCGTCCGCACCCTGGTCAGCCCGCGGCCGAGGGAGGCGGACCGCAACGGCGGCGGGGCCGCCGACGACGTCTGGGTCCGGGACACCGAGTCCGAGCCGACGGTCCCGGTCATGTTCACCGAGAGCGCGGTGGAGGTCTGCGACCTCTTCGCCGCCGCGCTGGAGTCCACCGGAGCCCCCGCCCCCGGCCTCTTCGGCGGGGCGCTGCGACGGGTGTGGCGCGGCGCGATCGAGCTGCTGCGCCAGGGCACGTACTGGGAGATGAAGCGCCGGGCCGGTGTCGTCGGGCGGCAGGGGCTCGGCCCGGTGGCCGGGGACCTCCTCCATGGCTCCCCCGGCCTGCGGATCCACCTCGTGGGCCACAGCTTCGGCGCCCGGCTGGTCTCGTTCGCCCTGGGCGGGCTGCCGGACGGCGTCCGGGTCCGCTCCCTGACCCTGCTCCAGGGCGCCTTCTCCCACTACGCCTTCGCGCCCCGGCTGCCGTTCGCGCCCCGCCGGGGCGGCGTCCTGCACGGTATGCAGGACCGGCTGGACGGACCGCTGGTCAACTGTCACTCGCGGCATGACACGGCCCTCGGCACGCTCTACCCCCTCGCGTCCCGGCTCGCGGGGGACGCGGACTCGCTGCTGGGGGTCGACCTGACCCGGTGGGGCGCCCTGGGCCACGGCGGCGTCCGCGAGGTTCCGGGCAGCTCCGCCCTCACCCTGGCCGAGGCCCTGACGGGCGGTCTGCCGGCCGACGGCTGCGTGAACGTCGACGCCGCGGCGGTCGTCCGGGCCGGCGGCCCGCCCTCCGGAGCCCACAGCGACATCTGCCACGAAGAGCTCGCACGTGTCGTCCTTCTCGCCGGACGGGGCATGCGCTAGCGGACGGGACCGCACCGCGGCGCGCCGGAGGGATCCGAATCGCGTCGCGGTACGTCCCTACCGTGTCGGCCTTCGCCTCCGCGTGGGCCTTCGTCGGCCGTCCGAGTCCGCTTCGCCGGAGGTGGGATGCAGTGGCAGGTTTCAGAGCTCTCGCACGAGAGGTACGCAATCCGGGAAACACCATCGCTCTGCGACGGACGTCCCTGCGCAAGTGCCTCGAACGCTTCGCCCCGTACGGTCACCGGGCCACCTGGCACCATCTGTGCGCCCGGGCGGGCCTGGCCCCCGACGACCGGGCCCCCGATCCCGAGCGGCTGATCCGGGCGCTGGAGGAGCTGGAGGAGGCCCGGGAGGTGTGGCTGGCCTACGAGGTGGAGTTCGCCGGCCGCCGTCGCCGCGAGAAGCACGACGGCATCCGCCAGCCCACCGCGGTGGACGACTGGCACCGCAACACCTGGGGCGGGTGTGACATCGTCCCCTGCGCGTCGCCCGACCTCCAGCCGCGGGCCCGGCTGGCGGACGTGCTGCGCCGGGTGATCACCGCGATGGAGTCCGCGCCCGGGGACTGCTGCCCGGTCTGCGCACAGGAGCGCATCGAGTGGCGGACGGGACTGGAGCGTTACCCCCTGGAGGGGCCGGTGTGCACCGACTGCGGCATCGTCGTACCGGTCGCCGTCCTCACGCCCGCGGCGCTGACCGCCGCGCGGCGGTACGCCTTCGCCCCGCGGTACGCGGTGGCGTGAGGCGGGGCGGAGGGGCGGGGGTGCCTGGCCCCGGTCCCGCCCTTTCACCGTTTCTGCGGGGGGCCCCGCGCCCCCGGTGAGCGCGCCTGCGGCGCGCGTCCTCAATCGCCGGACGGGCTATTCAGCCCGTCCGGCGATTGAGGACAGCGCGCGCAGCGCGCTTCGGGCCAAGCCCTAGCCCAGCAGCGACCCGCTGCCCAGGTCCCCGAACCGGTCGTCCGGGTTCGACAGCGCGCACCGGTCGAGGGAGAGGCACCCGCACCCGATGCACCCGTCGAGCCGGTCCCGCAGCCGCTCCAGCCGCTTGATCCGCTCGTCGAGCTCTCCGCGCCACGCCTCCGACAGCCGGGCCCAGTCCTCCTGGGTGGGGGTGCGCTCCTCGGGCAGCTGGGCCAGCGCCTCGCGGATCGTGGCCAGCGGGATGCCCACCCGCTGCGCGGCGCGGATGAAGGCCACGCGGCGCAGCATGTCGCGGTCGAACCGGCGTTGGTTGCCGGAGGTGCGGCGGCTGCGGATGAGCCCTTTGGCCTCGTAGAAGTGCAGGGCCGACACGGCGGCGCCGCTGCGGGCCGCCAGCTGTCCGACGGTGAGCTCGCACAGGCTCTTGGGTATCTGTGGCACCCTTCGGAGCCTACGTCACCCGTCCGGGTCCACGACGGGTCCGTGGCCGACCATGCGCAGCGCCAGCCCCGCGTACAGCTCGCCGACCTCCTCCGGGGTGCGCTTGCCGTCGTCGCGGAACCAGCGGGCGACGTCGATGCAGAGGGAGAGCACGGCGAGGCTGGTGCCGCGGACGTCGTCGACGTGGAAGTCGCCCGCGGCGACGCCGTCCTCGACGATGGCCCGGACCGCGGCGTCGGTCTCCCGGCGCATGCCGACGATCTCGGCGTGGTGGTCCTCGGCGAGCGCCCCCAGCTCGTACTGGACCACCCGCGCGGTGGTGTGGTGCTCGGCGTGCCAGCGCACGAAGGTCCGTACGGCGTCGCCCAGCCGCTCGGCCGGGGTGCCGCCGCCGTCGCGGGCCCGGCTGAGGATGTCGAGCGCGAGCCGGTGGCCCACCCCGCTGATGCGGTAGAGGAGGTCTTCCTTGGTGCGGTAGTGGATGTAGAGGGCGGCCGGGCTCATCCCGGCGCGGCCGGCGATGTCCCGGGTGGTGGTGGCGTGGTAGCCGCGCTCGGCGAACGCCTGGACGGCGGCCGTCAGCAGCCGCCGGGCCGCATCGGGCGTGACGTCCGCCCACTCCCCGGTCCGTCCGGCCCCCTCGTCCATGCCGCCCCTCCCCTTCCCGGCTCTCTCCACGTCGTCCCGGGCCCCCGGCCCCCGTCCCCCGCCCGACGGGAACGACACCTTACCCCGCTGCTGAGCGGGAGTTCGGGCCGCGTACAGGGCGCCGGGCGCGGGCATGCTGCCCTCGGGGGGCGGACGGTCCGGGGGCGGGAGGGCGGCATGGCCGGAAGGTGGGGACGGACGGCGGGACGGCGGCGGGGGACCTGGACGCGGCGGGACGGGCTGCCGCTGGCGGCGACGGTCCTGACCGGCGCGGTGGCGCTCCTCACGCTGTTCGTCGTCTTCGGCAACGTCACGGATTTCGGGACCAACCGGGAGTTCGTCCGGCACGTCCTGGCGATGGACACGACGTTCGGCGACGACGACCTGATGTGGCGGGCGGTCACCTCCCGCGGCCTCCAGGACACGGTCTACGTCCTGATCATCGTCTGGGAGGCGCTGACGGCCGCGGTCCTGGCGCTGGCGACGGCCCGCTGGGCGCGCGGGCTGCGGGACGGCGGCTTCGGCCCGGCCCGGCGCGCCACCACGCTGGGGCTGGTGCTGTTCCTGCTGCTGTTCGGCGTGGGGTTCCTGGCCGTCGGGGGCGAGTGGTTCGCCATGTGGCAGTCCTCGCGCTGGAACGGGGTGCCCGCCGCCGAGCGCAACGTCCTGCTGGCCGGGCTCGTCCTGCTCGTCGTCCACCTGCCCGGGCTCCGGGACGACGGGCCCCTGGGCTGACGCGGCGCCGGGGCGGTGCGCCCGGGGTCTCAGAAGACCACCAGGGACCGCCCGCCGCGCCCGGCGAGCATGGCCGCGAACGCGTCGGGGATGTCGTCGAGGCCGATCCGCCGGGTCACCAGGGCGGACAGGTCGAACCTGCCCTCGCGCACATGCCCGGCGACGACCGGCAGGTCACGGGCCGGGTCGGTGTTGCCGTAGACGCAGCCGGCGAGCGTCCGGCCGGAGTGGAAGAGCTCCAGGGCGGAGAAGGTCACCAGTTGCTCCTTGCCGCCGACGCCCACGACGGTGGTGCGGCCGCCGCGGCGGGTGGCCGACCAGGCGGTGCGGATGGCCTCGGCCCGGCCCGCGCACTCCACGGCCACGTCGGCGCCGTGGCCGCCGGTCAGCTCGCGGACGCGGCGGACCGTGTCGTCCCCGGCGGGTACGAAGTCGGTGGCACCGCAGGCGCGGGCCAGTTCCTCCTTCTCCGGGGAGACGTCCACGGCGATCACCCGCTCCGCGCCCGCGACGCACGCGGAGCGCACGGTGGCGAGCCCCACCCCGCCGATGCCCACGACCACCACCGACTCCCCCGGCCGCACCCGGGCGCTGTGGTGCACCGCGCCGTAGCCGGTGAGCACGGCGCAGCCGAGCAGCGCCGCCTCCGCCAGCGGTACGCCCGGGGGCAGCGGCAGGACGGCGGCGGCCCGGACGACCGTCTCCTCGGCGAAGACGGCGGTGCCCAGCCCCGGGTGGAGGGGTGTGCCGTCGGTGCCCAGCGTGGCGTACGGGGACGCGGGGACCGCCAGGCCGCTGGCGCACAGCCAGGGCTCGTCGAGTCCGCAGTAGTGGCAACCGCCGCAGGCGGGCGCCCAGTTGAGGACGACGTGGTCCCCCGGCGCGACGTGTGTGACGCCCTCGCCGACGGCGGTGACCGTGCCGGAGCCCTCGTGTCCGAGCACGGCCGGGACGGGCTGGCGCAGCGTCCCGTTCGCGAGGGACAGGTCGGAATGGCACACCCCGGCGGCGGCGACCCGGACCCGGACCTGCCCGGGGCCGGGGTCCGGGAGGTCGATCTCGGCGACGCGGAGCGGGGCTCCGACGGCGGTCAGGACGGCGGCGCGGGTCACGGAGGTCACCTCTCGATAGGGCGCGCGGGCGGGACGTGCGGGGGCCGGCCCGGGTCGCGCCGGGGACGGTGGGCGGGCGTGCGGGGAACGCGGCTCAAGGGCCGGACCGCGCCCGCCCGGGCCCGCGGGGGCCGGCCGCCCCTACAGCTGGAGCGACTTGGTCTGCAGGTACTCCTGGAGCCCGTGCACGCCCAGCTCCCGTCCCACGCCCGACTGCTTGTACCCGCCGAAGGGCGCCATGATGTTGAAGTCGCCGCCGTTGATGTCGACCCGGCCGCACTCCATCCGGCGGGCGAAGGCCACGGCCTCGTCCTGGTCGGCCGCCCATACGGCGCCCGAGAGGCCGTAGTCGCTGTCGTTGGCGAGGCGCAGCGCCTCGTCGGTGTCCCCGTATCGCAGGAAGGACAGGACCGGGCCGAAGATCTCCTCCCGGGCGACGGTCATCCCGGGGGTGACGTCGGCGAGGACGGTGGGCCGCACGTAGTACCCCTTGTCCAGGCCCTCGGGCGGCTCGGCGCCGCCGGTGACGACGCGGGCGCCCTCCGCGGCGCCCTTGCGGATGAGCTCGCGCACCCGGTCCCGCTGCCGGGCGCTGACGACCGGGCCGAGGCGGCAGTCCGGGTCCGTCGGGTCGCCGGGCGCGAACTCGGCGGCCGCCTCGGCGGCGAGGGCCACGGCCTCGTCGTAGTGGTCAGTGTGGACCAGGGTGCGGGTGAGGGCGTTGCAGGACTGTCCGGCGTTGCGGACGACGTCGGCGACGTTGGCGCGGACGGCCCGGTCGAGGTCGGCGCCGGGGAGGATGACGTTGGCCGACTTTCCGCCGAGTTCGAGGGCGACGCGCTTGACCGCGCCGCCCGCGACGGCGCCGATCCGGCGGCCGACGGCGGTGGATCCTGTGAACGAGACGAGGTCGACGCCGGGGTGCTCGGCCAGGGCCTGTCCGGCCTCCGGGCCGAGTCCGGTGACGAGGTTGAACACCCCGGCGGGCAGGCCCGCGGCGGCCGTGCACTCGGCGAAGATCCGGGCGGTGAGCGGGGTGTTCTCGGCGGGCTTGAGGACGACGGTGCAGCCGGCGGCGAGCGCGGGCGCGACCTTGGCGACGACCTGGTGGAGCGGGTAGTTCCAGGGCGTGATCGCCCCGACGACGCCGGCCGGCTCGTGGAGGACCGTCGAGGTGCCGATCCGCTCCTCGAAGCGGTGGGAGGCGGCGAGGTCGGCGTACGAGCGGGCGACCGCGACCGGCAGTCCGGCCTGGACGCGCCGGGCGAAGCCGATGGGCGAGCCGAGTTCGGCGGTGATGGTGGTGGCGATCTCCTCGTGCCGGGCGGCGAGGGCGTCGCTCAGGGCGGTGAGGAGTTCACCGCGCCGGGCGGGCGGGGTCGCGGCCCAGCCGGGCAGGGCGGCGCGGGCGGCCCGGACGGCGTCGTCGACGTCCTCGGCGGTGCCGGCCGGGACGGTCGCGATGACCTGTTCGGTCGCGGGGTTCACCACTTCGGTCCGGCCGGCTCCCCGGGCGGGTCGCCAGCCTCCGTCGATGAACATCCCGTCATGCGCGGTCACAGGTCGTCTCCTCGCGGTCGCGGTGGGCGCGGCGGCCCTCGTCCGGGCCCAACCTAACCGCCGCCTCCGCCCGCACCAAGGGCCCATCCGGTCACTTCCACTACCCCTCCGGATCCGGCGGTGCCGCGAGGAAACACGGAGGTCAAGGTCCATTGACGCATGGGGTGCCTCAATCCTACGGTCATGCAGAGGATTCCTCCGGCAGTGGGAGCACACGATGACCGGCACGGACAACGAGCAGGCGCGCAGGACGGCCGAAGGGCTGCTGTACGTCTCGGGCTTCGGCAACGAGCACAGCAGCGAGGCCGTTCCCGGCGCCCTGCCGCACGGGCGCAACTCGCCCCAGCGGGCGCCCCTCGGCCTCTACGCGGAGCAGCTGAGCGGCACCGCCTTCACCGAGCCGCGGCACCACAACCGCCGGTCGTGGCTGTACCGCGTCCGGCCGTCGGCCGCCCACCCCCCGTTCACCCGGATCGACAACGGCGGCCTGCGCGGCGCCCCGTTCACCGAGACCGTCCCCGACCCCAACCGGCTCCGCTGGAACCCGCTGCCCGCCCCCGCCGCGGGCACCGACTTCCTCGACGGGCTGTGGACCCTGGGCGGCAACGGCGACGTCACGCAGCGCACCGGCATGGCCATCCATCTCTACGCGGCCGACACCTCCATGACGGACCGCGTGTTCAGCGACGCCGACGGCGAGCTGCTGATCGTCCCCGAGCACGGCGGGCTGCTGCTGCGCACCGAGTTCGGCCTGCTGCGCGCCGAGCCCGGCCATGTGGCGCTGATCCCGCGCGGGGTGCGGTTCCGCGTCGAGCTGCTGGACGCGGCCGCGCGCGGCTACGTCTGCGAGAACTACGGGCAGCCGTTCACCCTGCCCGACCTGGGCCCGATCGGCGCCAACGGGCTGGCGAACGCGCGGGACTTCCTCACCCCGGTCGCCGCCTACGAGGACGTCGAGGGCCCGGTGCGGGTGGTCAACAAGTTCTGCGGCAACCTCTGGGAGGCGGTGTACGACCACTCGCCGCTCGACGTCGTCGCCTGGCACGGCAACCTCGTCCCGTACGTCTACGACCTGCGCCGGTTCAACGTCATCGGGTCGATCAGCTACGACCACCCCGACCCGTCGATCTTCACGGTGCTCACCTCGCCGTCGGACACCCCCGGGCTGGCCGGGGTGGACTTCGTGGTCTTCGCGCCGCGCTGGCTGGTGGGCGAGGACACCTTCCGGCCGCCGTACTTCCACCGCAATGTGATGAGCGAGTACATGGGCCTGATCGAGGGGGCGTACGACGCCAAGACGGCCGGGGAGGGCGGTTTCGTGGCGGGCGGCGGCTCGTTGCACAACATGATGTCGGCGCACGGGCCGGACCGGGAGACCTTCGACAGAGCCAGTGCGGCGGAGCTGAAGCCGCACAAGGTGGACGACGGGCTGGCCTTCATGTTCGAGACCCGCTGGCCGGTGACGCTGACCGGCCAGGCAGCGAACGCCGGACATCTCCAGTCGGGGTACGACGACGTGTGGCAAGGTCTGGAGCGCCACTACCGCCCCTGAGCGTCGCCACCGCCCCCGAACCGCCGTAGAGCCGGAGCCACCGTGACCACCTTCGCCCCCGACTCCCTCGCGCTCAACCGCAAACTGCCGCTCTGGTACCAGGTGTCGCAGTCCCTGCGCGCCTCGATACTCGGCCGCCGTCCGGACGACCCGCTGCGGCTGCCCACCGAGGACTCGCTCGCCGCGCACTACGGGGTGAGCGTGCTGACCATGCGGCAGGCGCTCAAGGAGCTGGAGGAGGAGGGGCTCATCAGCCGCCACCGGCGGCGCGGTACCTTCATCGAGCCGAGCGCCCGGCGGGGCTCTCCCGTGCGGCTGCTCGGCTCGGTGGACGCGATCGTCGCCCAGCAGTCGGGCGAGCGGACCACCGTACTCGGCCACGGCCCGGTGCCGGTCCCCGGCGAGGTGGCCGAGCACTTCCCGGGGCTGACGGAGGCGGTGGCCTTCCGGCGGCTGCGCCGGGACGGGGAGACGGACGAACCGGTGAACTGGGCGGAGAACCTGGTCCACCCGGAACTGGCCGGCCGGATCGACCTCGGGGACCTGACCCGCTGGCCGATGACCAAGGTGCTGCGCGAAGCCCTCGGCATACGCATCAGCCGGATCACGGACACGGTGGAGGCGCGGCTGGCGGACCCGGAGACGGCCGGGCTGCTCCAGGTGCCGCTCCTCAGCCCGATCCTCCACTACACGGGCGTCACCTACGACGAGAGCGGCCGGGTGGTGGACGTCGCGCGCATCCACTACCGCGGCGACCGCTTCTCCTTCACGGTCACGGTCGAGGCGCACTGAACCGTGTCAACGGTGCCGTCGGCGCGGTCGCGGCCGGTGCGCGCCGGTGCCTGCTCGGTGGAGCGGGGCGGAAGCGGGGGCCGGTGTGGCGGGTGCGGGGCGGGGAACGCCGGGGAAAACGCTCAGGGGCGGCTGCCGAACAACGACCGGCGGAGCCGGCGGAGGGGCGCGAAGAGGGAAACCCGCGCCGTCCGGCTGGATCCGGCCGCCCGCGTGTGGTCGCGCGAGGTCAGCTCGCGCATCAGCAGGGTCGCGCCCTCGGTCTCGCGCTGCGGGACGGCGGGGCCGCTCAGCACCGCGAGGTGGCGTTCGAGGCGGGCGCCGGAGGCGCCGCTCCCGTAATCGATGGCAGGCACACGCGGCCTGCTGCGCATTGTTATCTGGTCCATGAGACTCCCCACCCGTACGAGGCACCCGGCCAAGGCAGAGTAACCCTATCGCCCCATCGCGTCACCCGCGCATCCGCGAACGGATTCACCACCCCGTCAAGGGGGTTGACGATCCTGGCGTGAACCTGTCGCACAGCGGCCGTCCGACGGTCCGCCAGATGGGGTCGGGGCAGGGGGACATCACTCTCCGTTCCGGTAGGTTCACCCCGTTTTCGCTCCCCGCCACCGCCCGGCTCCGGGGTCCCGGGGCCGGGCGGCGGCCGCGGCTCAGGCCGCCGAGGAGAAGACCGGGAGGTAGCCGCCGGACTGCCCGCCCGCGGTGGGGTGGTAGGACTCGTCGACGGGCAGGGTCACACTGTGCAGCCACGCGCTGCCCGAGCACAGCTCATGACCGGCGAAGGTGGTGTTGACGTCGCCGAAGGCGAAGCCGTGGTCGGCGGCCCGCTTGGCGATGACCGTGTCGAGCAGGTCGGCGGCGTTGTTGATGGCCTTCCTCTTGGTGTCGCTCAGCCCGACGCAGACGCCCCCCAGCCTGTAGAAGCGGGGATAGCCGAGCACGACGACGCGGGCCTTGGGCGATCTGGTGCTGATGGCGGAGTAGACGCCGTCCAGCTTGGCGGGCAGCTCGTTGCGGATGAACGTGCTCGCCTGGGCGATCCGGTTCAGACAGGTGCTGTCGGAGCCGGTCACACAGGTCGTCATGGCGTCTCCGAAGCCGGCGTCGTTGCCGCCGACGCTGATGCTGACGAGGCCCGTCGTGGGGGTGAGCGGGCTCAGCTGCTTGGCGAGGACGTCGCCGGTGCGGGCGCCGGAACAGGCGGTGAAGGCGAACGACGCGGGTCTGTGCGCGGCCGACCACAGGGCCGGGTACGCCTTGTTGCTGCGTTTGCAGTCGCCGCTGGAGGACTGGTACGAGCCGGCGCCCACGCCGGACGAGTACGAGTCGCCCAGGGCGACGTAGGACGGAGCCGCCTCCGGTGCCGCCTGGGCGGCGCCGGTGCCGCCGAGAGCGAGGGTCAGGGCGAGGGCCACGGCCGATGCGGCACCCGTGATGCGGTGCAGTTTCATGGAACCTCCCTAGCAGGGTTCTCTGCCACCCCTGTGGTAGCAGCGACCCCGGACTGTCGGAAGTGTCCATGACAAAACTTGCGATGATCCCTTACCGGGATGGCCATTTGGTGAAGGATGCGGGACCCCGGGCGCGTCGGACGCCGCGCACAACCGCCCGGACGGGTCAACATGAATCCGGGGAATTACCCGAACGGCCGTCCCTCGACTGCCGGTTGACGGCCCCGCGGATTCGCCGGACGTTCACCAGACGGAAAGGCTCCGCTTGTGGCCGGTGCGCTCTCCCCGATGCCTGTTCGCACGCCCTTCACATCTTGACGGCCTTCGCCCGTTGCGCGACATTGAAGCCCGGCATCCGGCGCTTCGGGGGGCTAAGTCGCCAATGCAGAGCTTCAGCGATCCCATCGGTCTCGATGACAGTGATCTCCGCACAGCCGACACCACCGGCCGCGCCGCGCCCGGTGACCCGTCCGCCTCGGGACCACCCGGGCGCCCCGGGAGAGGGCATCCGGCCGCGGACTCCCTCCCCGTCGTCGCCGGTGTGGCCGCCGCCATGGCGGGAACGGGTGCCACGCTGGCGCTCCTGGACATCGGCTCGCCGCTGCGGGCACCCTTCACCCTCTTCTTCCTGATCGTGGCGCCGGCCTGCGGCATCGCCGCGGCGCTGCGCGGCCTCGACCCGCTCAGCCGCGCCGTGGTGGCGGGCGGCGGGGCGATCGCGGTCGACCTGCTGATCGCGCAGACCATGCTCGCGCTGCACACCTGGACGGTGCGCGGCGGCGTGGCCGCGGTCGCGGCGGTCAGCCTGCTGCTCTTCCTGCTGGCGCACGCCTGGCGCCACCGGGGCCGCGGCACGGGCGACCGGGCGACCTGACGTGGACGTCAGCGTGCACCGCCCGGGTGAACTCACCGCGGCCGACCGGGCGGCGTGGTCGGCCATGCAGGCACGGGCGGTGGAGGACGGTTCTCCGCAGCTCGGAAACCCTTTCCTGGCACCGGAGTTCGCGCTGGCGGTGGGCCGCTGCCGGCGCGGCACACGGATCGCCGTGGTCCGGGAGGAGGGCGCGCCCGCCGCGTTCTTCCCCTACCAGCGCACGTCGTTGGGGGTGGGGAGGGCGATCGGGCTGGGCGTCTCCGATGCCCAGGGGCTGGTGCACCGGCCCGGATTCCAGTGGGACGCCCGGGAGTTGCTGTACGCCTGCGGTCTCTCGCTGTGGGAGTTCGACCACCTGGTGGAGGGTCAGAAACCCTTCGAGGAGGGGGCGTCGGGCGCCTTCCCCTCCCCGGTCATCGACGTCGAGCAGGGCTTCGACTCGTATCTCGCGGCGCTGCGCAAGCAGTCGCCCAAGTTCACCCGCACCACGCTCGCCAAGGAGCGCCGGCTCGGCCGCGACGCGGGCGGGGTGCGGTACGTGCACGACGAGCGCGACCCGGCCGTGCTGCGCACGCTCATCGGCTGGAAGTCGGCGCAGTACCGAAGAACAGGGCGCAGCGACCGCTTCGCGCGCCCCTGGATCTCGCGCCTCGTCGAGCAGCTCTTCCACACCCGCGCGGAGGCGTGCGGCGGTCTGCTGTCCGTGCTCTACGCGGGTGGGCAGCCGGTCGCGGCGCACTTCGGGCTGCGGTCGCGGACGGTGTTGGCGTGCTGGTTCCCGGCCTACGACCCGAGGTTCGCGAAGTACTCGCCCGGTCTGGTGCTGCATGTGCGGATGGCGGAGGGAGCCGCCGCCGCGGGGCTGGCCCATCTGGATCTCGGGCGGGGCGGCAAGGCGTACAAGGACTCCCTGAAAACACGTGAACTCAGCGTGTCGGAAGGGTGGGTGATGAGACGTCACCCGATCGCGATGGGGCACAAAGCCCGGCGTGCGCCGGTGCGCGCGCTGCGCAACACCGTGGTCGCGCGCCCTCAACTCTTCGAACCCGCCGACCGGCTGCTCAAGCAGGTGGGACGGCTTCGCCGGGGAGTCTGAGGCGCGGCGGGCGAAATGCGCCGGTGCGCTCCGGGTGTGCGTTCGCACAGCGGACGGCGCGTCAGGAACAAAGGACACCAAAGGAGGAGGCTCCAACTCACCTCTTGCCATACAGTCTCAAGCTTCAATACCGTCGTACATCTACCCGCATCGGTCCATCAGTTCATGCGGCTCCGGGGAGGGGCTCCAGTCGCCGCGATGGATCCGGGGCGGGGCGCGGCAGGGGGTGCCGCGCTCGGCCGGGCAGATCCGTGTCGAGTCGCGTGCCGCGCGGCCTGTGCTATTCGCCAACTCACCTTGACCACATGGTGGTTACACCGCGTGGGACGGGGTGAGACCCCCTTTTCGAACCGGATACACCATGGGACCGCTCGGGGGCGGGCGGTCCTCCGGACGAGAGGGAAACCCACACTCATGAGTTCGTTCCTGCGCCCGGCGGCCGGTCAGGACCAGGCCCTCGGGACCGACGCCGGCGGCGAGTCCGTCCGGCCCCCGGAACCACCCGCCCAGTACCGCCCGGTGTCGCCGCAATTCGCGATAGCACCGCCGGTGAGCGTGGTGATCCCCGCCATGAACGAGGCGGAGAACCTGCCGTACGTCTTCAAGACCCTGCCGTCCTGGATCCACGAGGTGGTCCTCGTCGACGGCAACTCCACCGACGACACCGTCAAGGTCGCCCGGGAGCTCTGCCCGGAGGTCAAGGTCGTCGAACAGCGCGGCAAGGGCAAGGGCGACGCGCTGATCACCGGGTTCGCCGCCTGCACCGGCGAGATCATCGTCATGGTGGACGCGGACGGCTCGGCCGACGGCAACGAGATCGTCAGCTATGTCTCGGCCCTGGTCGGCGGCGCGGACTTCGCCAAGGGCTCCCGGTTCGCCAACGGGGGCGGCACCGACGACATGACGCCGATCCGCAAGCTGGGCAACCGCGTCCTCTGCTCGATCGTCAACCACAAGTTCGGCGCCCGCTACACGGACCTGTGCTACGGCTACAACGCCTTCTGGAAGCGCATCCTGGACGAGATCGCCCTGGACTGCGCCGGCTTCGAGGTGGAGACCCTGATGAACATCAGAGTCGTCAAGGCCGGCCTGCGGGTCCAGGAGATCCCCAGCCACGAGTTCGTGCGCATCCACGGCGCCAGCAACCTACGGGCCGTGCGCGACGGGCTGCGGGTCCTCAAGGTGATCCTGCACGAGCGGGGCTCCCGGCGGCGGAGCCGGACGGCCCGCGCACCGCTGGCGATCGCACCGGCCGCGAGCCGCGGGGAAGTCTCTTGAGCACAGCACCGGCGGAACGGACCACGGCGCCGGACGTCTCGGTGGTCATCTGCGTCTACACCGAGGACCGCTGGGGCGACATCCTCGCCGCGGTGGCCTCGGTGACCGCCCAGTCGTACCCGGCGCGCGAGACGCTGCTCGTGGTGGACCACAACCCGGTGCTGCTGCGCCGGCTGGCCAAGGTCTACGGCGACGACGGGCTGGGGGCGCCGGGCGGCTCGGCGGGCCGGGTGCGCGTACTGGCCAACGCCGGACCGCGCGGCCTGTCCGCCGGGCGCAACACCGGCATCGCGGCCTCGTCCGGCGAGGTGATCGCCTTCCTGGACGACGACGCGGTGGCCGAGCGCGACTGGCTGCTGCACTTCGCCGCGGGCTACGCCGACCCGCGCGTGATGGCGGTCGGCGGCAGCACCCGGCCGGCCTGGGCCTCGCGGGCCCGGCCCGCGTGGTTCCCCGAGGAGTTCGACTGGGTGGTGGGCTGCACGTACCGCGGCCTGCCGCCCGGCCGGGTGGAGGTGCGCAACGTCCTCGGCGGCAACGCCTCGTTCCGCAGGTCGGCGCTGACCGCCGTCGGCGGGTTCGCCTCCGGCATCGGCCGCGACGGCCACCGGCTGCCGCTGGGCTGCGAGGAGACCGAGCTGTGCATCCGGCTGACCCGGGCGGTGCCCGGCGCGGTGCTGCTGATCGACGACCGCGCGGTGATCCACCACCGGGTCCCCGCCGAGCGGGAACGGTTCGGCTACTTCCGCACCCGGGCGTACGCCGAGGGCCTGTCCAAGGCGCTGGTGGCGCACAGCGTCGGCGCGCGGGACGGGCTGGCGACCGAGCGCCGCTACACCACCCGGGTGCTCCCGGCGGGCGTCGCGCGCGGGCTGCGCGACGCCCTGCTCGGCCGGCCCGGGGGTGCCGGGCGGGCGGCGGCCATCGTCGCGGGGGTGGCCGCGGCGGCGG
>NZ_JABETO010000052.1 GCF_013055795.1 Streptomyces sp. I05A-00742 | reverse complement strand
GCTTCGAGATGAGGGCTCCCACCACCTTTGAGTGGGTAAGGCTCCCAGTAGACGACTGGGTTGATAGGCCAGGTGTGGAAGACCGGTAACGGTTGGAGCTGACTGGTACTAATAGGCCGAGGGCTTGTCCTCAGTTGCTCGCGTCCACTGTGTTAGTTCTGAAGCAACGAACAGTTGCTGGTAAAGAGCAGAACCACTTAATTGAAGAGTGTGCTTGTTCGCTCGAAACCGATAGGGTTTCGGTGGTCATAGCGTTAGGGAAACGCCCGGTTACATTCCGAACCCGGAAGCTAAGCCTTTCAGCGCCGATGGTACTGCATGGGGGACCGTGTGGGAGAGTAGGACGCCGCCGAACAATCTTTCAAGGACCCTTGGTCCCAGCGTTCACGCTGGGACCAAGGGTCCTTTTTGTTTTTGTCGAAGCGCATCTGCTGGGCGGCTGCGCGAGAATGACAGCGGTACCTCAAGACAGGAGTCACGTCGATGTCCACCAACTCTCCCGACGACCGTTCGGGCGGCGACCGCCACGGCGGGCCGCGGGGCGGATTCCGCCGTGACGACCGCCGTGATGACCGGGGCGGCCGCCCTGCCGGTGGTGGCTACGGCCGGCGTGACGACGACCGTGGTGGATACCGCGGAAGCCGTGACGACCGTGGCGGACGTCCCACCGGGGGCGGTTATGGTCGCCGCGATGCCGACCGTCCGTCCTTCCGTCGCGATGACCGGCGTGATGACCGTGGTCCGCGTCGTGATGACGACCGTGGTGGGTTCCGTGGCGGCCGTGACGAGCGTCCGCCCTTCCGTCGCGACGACCGGCGTGATGACCGTGGTCCGCGTCGGGACGACGACCGTGGCGGGTTCCGCCGTGACGAGCGCCGTGACGACCGCGGTGGCCGTCCCACCGGGGGCGGTTACGGTCGTCGCGACGACGACCGTGGTGGGTTCCGCCGTGACGAGCGCCGCGATGCCGACCGTCCGTCGTACCGTCGCGATGACCGTGGTCCGCGTCGGGACGACGACCGTGGCGGGTTCCGCCGTGACGAGCGCCGCGATGCCGACCGTCCGTCGTACCGTCGCGATGACCGTGGTCCGCGTCGGGACGATGACCGTGGTGGGTTCCGTGGCGGCCGTGATGACCGTCCGCCCTTCCGCCGCGACGACCGGCGTGATGACCGTGGCCCCCGTCGCGACGACGACCGCGGTGGGTTCCGCCGTGACGAGCGCCGTGACGCCGACCGTCCGTCGTACCGCCGCGATGACCGCGGTCCGCGTCGTGATGACGACCGTGGCGGGTTCCGGGGCGGCCGTGACGAGCGTCCGCCCTTCCGTCGCGACGACCGGCGTGATGACCGTGGCCCCCGTCGCGACGACGACCGCGGTGGGTTCCGCCGTGACGAGCGCCGTGACGCCGACCGTCCGTCGTACCGCCGTGATGACCGCGGTCCGCGTCGTGATGACGACCGTGGCGGTTTCCGCGGTGGGCGTGATGACCGTCCGCCCTTCCGCCGCGACGACCGGCGTGATGACCGTGGCCCCCGTCGCGACGACGACCGCGATGGGTTCCGCCGTGACGAGCGCCGTGACGCCGACCGTCCGTCGTACCGCCGTGATGACCGCGGTCCGCGTCGTGATGACGACCGTGGCGGTTTCCGCGGTGGGCGTGATGACCGTCCGCCCTTCCGCCGTGACGACCGCCGTGATGACCGGCGTGACGATCGTGGTCCGCGTCGTGATGACGACCGTGGCGGGTTCCGTGGCGGCCGTGACGAGCGTCCGCCCTTCCGCCGCGACGACCGGCGTGATGACCGTGGCCCCCGCCGTGACGACGACCGTGGCGGGTTCCGTGGCGGCCGTGACGAGCGTCCGCCCTTCCGCCGCGACGACCGGCGTGATGACCGTGGCCCCCGCCGTGACGACAACCGTGGCGGGTTCCGCCGTGACGAGCGCCGTGACGACCGTGGTCCGCGTCGTGATGACGACCGTGGCGGGTTCCGCGGTGGGCGTGATGACCGTCCGTCCTTCCGTCGCGACGACCGGCGGGATGACCGTGGTCCGCGTCGGGACGATGACCGTGGCGGTTTTCGCCGTGACGACCGGCGTGACGACCGCGGTGGCCGTCCCGCCGGTGGCGGTGGCTACGGGCGCCGTGACGACCGGGACCGGCAGGGTGGCGGCTACCGCGGGCGGGACGACCGTTCGCGTGGTGGGTACGGGCACCGGGACGACCGGGAGCGTGACCGGGACCGGGGTGAGCGGGAGCCGGTGAAGCGGCTGCCGATCCCGGACGATGTGACGGGTGAGGAGATCGACGCGGATGTGCGGCAGGAGCTCATGAGCCTGCCGAAGACGCTCGCGGAGGACGTGGCGCGGAACCTCGTGATGGTGGCCAAGCTGCTGGACGAGGACCCGGAGCAGGCGTACGGGTACTCCCGGGTCGCGCTGCGGCTCGCCTCGCGCGTGGCGGCCGTCCGTGAGGCGGCCGGCTTCGCCTCGTACGCGACGGCCAAGTACTCGGAGGCGCTGGCCGAGTTCCGGGCCGCGCGCCGGATGACCGGTTCGGTCGAGCTGTGGCCCGTCATGGCGGACTGCGAGCGCGGCATGGGCCGTCCGGAGCGGGCGCTGGCCATGGCCGGTGAGCCCGAGGTGCAGAAGCTCGACAAGGCCGGCCAGGTGGAGATGCGCCTGGTGGCGGCCGGTGCCCGCAAGGACATGGGGCAGGCAGAGGCGGCCGTCGTCACGCTGCAGAGCTCCGAGCTCGCGTCGAACTCCGTCCAGCCGTGGACCGCGCGCCTGCGGTACGCGTACGCGGACGCGCTGCTCGACGTCGGCCGTGAGGCCGAGGCGCGCGAGTGGTTCGCCAAGGCGCTGGAGGCGGACCAGGGCGGGACGACCAACGCCTCCGACCGGCTCGCCGAGCTGGACGGCGTCGAGTTCACCGACGCCCTGGCCGAGATCGAAGAGGTCGAGGACGCCAAGGACACCGAGGACGCCGTCGTCGAGGACGCGGAGGTCGAGGAGGCGGACGAGGCCGGGGAGCCGGAGGCGAAGGAGCAGGACGCGGCGGACGCGGTCGGCAAGCCCGAGGAGTCCGGCGACAAGGGCTGACGCCCGGTAGGCCGATGACATGACGGTGGGGCGGGAACCCGTACGGGTTCCCGCCCCACCGTCATGTCCGGACGCCGTCAGTCGTCCAGGGTGAGGCTCCGCAGTACCAGGCCGGTCGCCGGCTTCGGTCCGAAGGACGTGGACTTGCGCGGCATCGTGACGCCCTGGGCGGCGAGTTCCCGTACCACTTCCTCGCGGACGGGATGCATCAGGACGGCCGTGCCGCCGTGCCGCTCCGCCTGGCGGACCGCGGCGGCCGCCTCGTGGATGTAGCCGATGTGCTCCGGGTCGTCGCTGACCCGCCACACGTGTTCCAGCAGCACCGAGTGCAGGACGGTGGCGTCGAGCTCGCGCCAGGCCCGCGGCCGGTCGGCCGGGACCGTGCGGGCGAGCAGGCCCGGGTCCGGGCGGTCGACGAGGTGGAAGCGGCCGTCCCCGGCGAGCAGGAAGGCGTTGCCGTGCTCGTCGGCGGCGGAGGTGTCGGCCAGTGCCTCCAGGGCCGTCGGCAGCGGGCCGCCGAGGGTGCGGACGCGGAACGCGTCGCCCAGGGCGGTCAGCGCGTCCGCGACCGGGAGCCGGTGGAGCAGCCGGTGGATGGCCCGGACGCGCAGCGGGTAGCGGGCGGTGTCCACGAGGAGGACGAGGCCGAAGTCCCAGGGGCCCGGTGCCGGTTGCTCGGAGCGGAGGCGCAGGTAGGTGGCCCAGCGGTGGTGGCCGTCGGCGATGAGGGCCTGGCGGCGGGAGAGGTCGTCGCCGATGCGGGCCAGGTCGTCGGCGGCCGTCACGGACCAGAGGCGGTGGGCGAAGCCGTCGTCGGTCGTGGTGGAGAGCAGCGGGGTCGTCGTGATGACGCGTTCGATGACGGCGGCGGCGCCGGTGGTGGTGCCGTTGCCCCGGTAGGCGAAGAGCAGGGGCTCCAGGTTGGCGCCGGTGTCCCGCATCAGGGCGGCGCGGTCCTCGACGATGTGCGGCATGACGTCCTCGTGGGGGAGGACCACACCCTCCTCGCGCGGTGTGAGGCGCAGCGCGCCGATGAGGCCGCGCTGGAGTATGCCGTCGCCGCGCTGCTCGTACACGTAGAGCGCGGGTTCCGGGTCCGGGGCGAGGATGTGCTCGTCCTGCCAGCGGCGCAGGGTGTCGGCGGCGCGGCGGTGCCGGCCGGCGGCGGTGGCGGCCTGCGGGAGGATCAGCCGGACGATGTTGTGCGGATCGGCGGTCTCCAGGTGGCGCAGCCCGTCGGGCCGGACGACGACGTCGTACGGTGGCGATGTCACGGCCGCGAGGCTGCCGACTCGCTCGGGGACGTAGCGCAGTCCTCGGAAAGGGGCGAGTCGGAGACCTTGCCCCGCGGAGTCCGGAGTGCTCATCAGTAAATGTTATGTCCCGTGGCCGGATGAGCAATGATCGAGACAGAGACGAAGAGCACAAGGAGAGAACTCCGTATGAACGAGAGCGTCCGGACCCGGCCCGACGGCAGCGAGCGGCGGCTGAGTGAGGCGTACGACACGGCCTTGCTGGATCTCGACGGGGTGGTCTATGCCGGGGGTGAGGCCATCCCGCACGCCGTCGGGTCGCTGGAGGCGGCGCGGAAGGGCGGAATGCACCTCGCGTATGTCACGAACAACGCGGCCCGGACGCCGGAGGTGGTGGCCGGGCATCTGACCGAGCTGGGCATCCCGGCCGCTCCCGGGGACGTGATCAACTCGGCGCAGGCGGTGTCCCGGCTGATAGCGGAGCAGCTGCCGGCGGGGTCGCGGGTCCTGGTGATCGGCGCCGAGGGGCTGCGGGTGGCGCTGCGTGAGCGTGGGCTGGTGCCGGTGGATTCCGTGGACGACGATCCGGCCGCTGTGGCCCAGGGGTACGGCGGGCCGGACATGCCGTGGTCGCGGCTGATGGAGGCGTCGTACGCGGTGGCGCGCGGGCTGCCGTGGTTCGCCTCCAATACGGACCTGACGATTCCGAGTGGGCGTGGGATCGCGCCCGGCAATGGGGCTGCCGTGGAGGTCGTGAAGATCGCCACGGGGAGGGTGCCTCAGGTGGCGGGGAAGCCGCTGCCACCGATGCACCGTGAGACGGTGCTGCGGACGGGGGCCGAGCGGCCGCTGGTGGTCGGGGACCGGCTCGATACGGATATTGAGGGGGCGTATGCGGGTGGGGTGGACTCGCTGTTGGTGTTGACGGGGGTGACTACGGCGGCGGAGGCGGTGGCGGCGCGGCCTGAGCATCGGGCTACGTATGTGGCGGAGGATTTGCGGGGGTTGTTGGAGGTGCAGCCTGCTGTTTCCCTGGCGGACGGGGGGTTCCTGTGCGGGGGGTGGACGGCGGCCGTGAGCGATGGGCGGCTCGTCCTCGGCGGGGACGGGGAGCGGATTGATGGACTGCGGGCGTTGTGTGCTGCCGCGTGGACGGCGGCGGGGGACGGGGTGTGTGGAGCGGATGCGAGTGAGGCGCTGGGGCGGTTGGGCTGGTAGGGGAGCCCCGGTCCCACCCTTTCACCGTTTCCCGGGGCCCTGCCCCGGACCCCGGGAGGCGGCTGCGCCGCCTGTCTTCAAGCGCCGGACGGGCTGTGTGGGGCGGACCGGCCTCCCCGTGCCCCCCGAAGCGCGCTGCGCGCGCTGTCCTCAAGCGCCGGACGGGCTGTCGCTCAGCCCAGTTCTTCCAGTAGCTGTTCCTCCGTCTTGCCCTTTCGCCAGTAGCCCGTGAACGTGACCGCCTTGCGGTCGATCCCCCGCTCGTTCACCAGGTGGCGGCGGAGTTCGCGGACCGTGCCCGCCTCGCCGGCGATCCAGGCGTAGGGAGTGCCGGGGGGCAGGTCGGCGGTGCGGAGGGTGTCGAGGACGGGGGTGTCGGTGTCGCGGACGAGCCAGGTGATGTGGGCGTCGGCGGCGGTGGGGAGGGGGCGGATGTCGTCGGGGTGGGGGACTTCGATCCAGACCTTGGCGGGCATGCCGGCGGGCAGCCAGGCGAGGATGCCGGCGACGGCCGGGAGGGCGGACTCGTCGCCGGTGATGAGGGTCCAGTCGGTGCCGGCCGGGGGCTGGTAGTCGGTGCCGCCGTTGTTCTCGACGACGGGGGCGAGGACGGCGGCCCGGTCGCCGGGGCGGGTGGTGCGGGACCAGTGGGAGGCGGGGCCGCCGTGGGCGGCACCCTTGTCGTCGCCGTGCTGGACGAAGTCCACGTCGAGTTCGGCGGTGCCGTCGGGGTCCCGGCGGTAGTCGCTCACGGTGTAGGTGCGCATGACCGCCCGGACGGCGGGGTCCTCGGCCCGCCAGCGGGTGTACCAGCCCTCGTCGAGGGGTTCGGGCAGCAGCGGCGCGTCCTGGCCGGGCTGCGGCAGGAACAGCTTGAAGCGCTGGTCACGGCCGTCGGTGACGAGGTCGCCGAGGCGGTCGCCGCCGAGGGTGACGCGGATCAGGGCGGGGCTGATCCGCTCGGTCCGCAGGACGTGGACGTCGAAGAATCGGTAGGGCAGGTCGGTCACGAGAGCTTCTTCGCCTTCTCGATGGCGGCGGCGAGGTTCTCCAGGAGCGGCGCGCAGCCCGCGTAGGAGAAGCGCGGTTCGCTGAGCCAGGGGCTGACCTGGCCGGCCGCGACGGCGGGCAGCTTGGCCCAGGTCGGCTTGGACTCCAGGTCCTTGGGCTGGAGGGCGGAGGTGCGGCTGTCCAGGATGATCAGGTCGGCCTCGTACTTGTTGGCGTTCTCCCAGCTCAGGCTCTCGAAGTAGCCGCCCTTGTCGAGCTTCTGGGGGACGACGAAGTCCACGCCGAGCTCGCGGAAGTACATGAGGTCGGCGTTGACGGCCGGGTTGGAGACGTAGAAGAGGTCGGCGCTGCCGGAGGCGGCCATGACCTTGACGCGGTGGGACTTGGCGGTCCGGCGCAGGGTCTCGGCGGCCTTCTCGAAGCGGGCCTTGGCATCGGCGACCTTCTTCGCCTTGAGGTCGGCGCCGAGGGAGGCGGCCAGTTCGGCGTAGCGCTCGATGGGCTTCAGCATGGAGACACGGGCCGAGGTGAGGCCGACGCTGGGGGCGAGGCCCAGGATCTTCTTCTTGCTGTCGTCGGGCACGTACCAGAGCGCGTCGGGCTCGAACATGTTGGTGACGAGCAGGTCGGGGTTGAGCCTCGCGTACTTCTCGACGCTGAACTCGCCCCAGGTGTTGCCGAGGACGGTCACCTTGGTGACGTCGAGATCGCCGGCCTGCGGGTCGGGCTTGCCGTTCTTGAGCGTGGTCGGGCCGAAGACGCCGACGCACTCGACGCCGAAGTCGTGGAGGGCGGCGGCCGTGCCGGTGAAGGCGACGACGCGCTTGGGGGTGCTGTCGGACTTGGCGGTGGTGCCGCGGTCGTCCTTGAAGGTCCACGGGCCCTTGCCCGAACCGCCCGAACCACCGTTGGAATCCGAGGAGCCCGACGAGTCCGATGAGCCGCCACCGCATGCGGCGAGGAGGGCGCCGACGCCGAGGGCGCCACCCGCAGTGAGGAGGCCGCGACGGGACAGTACGGTGGTGCGGGTGGTGCTCATGGGTGGTGCTTCTCTCGGTAAGGGGCAACTTCGGAGGGTAGGCTAACCTAACCCAGGTGTTGGCCGTCGTCTCCCCCCAAGTTCCACCGGGCACCTCCCCCGAGGCCGTGCCCCGCCGCAATGCCGGACGCGCCGTCGGACTGCTGGTCTCCGTCGGCCTCCTGCTGCTCGTCGTCATGGCGTCCGTCGCCGTCGGCGCCAAGCAGGTTCCCCTGGACCAGGTCTGGCACGGGCTGTTCCACTACACCGGGAACGAGACGGACGTCGTCGTACGCGACGTACGCGTCCCCCGCACCCTGCTCGGGCTGCTCACCGGGGCCGCGCTCGGCCTCGCGGGGACCGTCATGCAGGCCCTGACCCGCAACCCCCTCGCCGACCCCGGGCTGTTCGGCATCAGCGCCGGAGCCGCGGCGGCCGTGGTGTCCGCCATCAGCTTCCTCGGTGTCACCTCGCTCACCGGGTACGTGTGGTTCGCGTTCCTCGGTGCCGCCGTCGTGTCCGTCGTCGTCCATGTGCTCGGCGGCAGCCGGAACGCCACCCCCGTACGGCTCGCCCTCGCGGGCACCGCCGTCACCGCCGTGCTCAACGGCTATGTGTACGCGGTGGAGCTGACGGACTCGGCCGCGCTGGACCGGATGCGGTTCTGGACCGTCGGTTCCCTGGCGTCCGCCAACGCGACGCTCGTCGGCCAGGTCGCGCCGTTCATCGCCGCGGGACTCGTGCTCGCCCTGGCGCTGGCCCGGCCGCTCAACGCCATGGCCCTGGGCGACGACCAGGCCCGGGCGCTCGGCACCCGGCCGGCCGCCACCCGGGTGCTCGGCCTGGCCGCCGTCACCCTGCTGTGCGGCGCGGCGACCGCCGCCTGTGGCCCCATCGTCTTCGTGGGGCTGATGGTGCCCCACATGGTCCGCTCCTTCACCGGGCCCGACCTGCGCTGGGTCCTGCCCTACGCCGCTGTTCTCGCGCCCGTCCTGCTGCTCGCCACGGACATCCTCGGACGGGTCGTCGCCCGGCCCTCCGAGCTCCAGGTCGGCATCGTCACCGCGCTGGTCGGCGGCCCCCTGTTCATCCGCCTCATCCGGCGCCGGCGGATGGCCCACCTGTGAGTGCCCCACGCCGGGCCCGTCCCGGAAGCGAACCGAGAAGAACCATGAACGTCGTCCGCACCCGCGGCGGGCTGTCCGTGCGGGTCGAGCCCCGCGCGGTGCTCGCCGTCCTGCTCCTGGTGGCCGCCGCGCTGACCGCCTCCGTCGCGCTCATCGGCACCGGCGACTACCCGCTGTCGCCCGCCGAGGTGCTCCGCACGCTGACCGGCGGCGGGACGCCCGCGCAGGAGTTCATCGTCGAGGACCTGCGGCTGCCCCGCGTCCTCGTCGCCCTGCTCGTCGGCGCGTCCCTCGCGCTGGCCGGGGCGGTCTTCCAGTCCGTCTCCCGCAACCCGCTGGGCAGCCCGGACGTGCTCGGCCTCTCCCAGGGCTCCACCGTCGGGGCGCTGCTGGTCATCGTCCTCTTCCAGGGCACCCCCATGGCGGTGGCCGGCGGAGCGCTGGCCGGCGGGCTGGCCTCCGGTGTGGCCATCTACCTGCTGGCGTGGCAGAAGGGCGTGCACGGGAACCGGTTCGTCCTCGTCGGCATCGCCATGACCGCCATCCTCACCTCGGTCATCGGCTACCTGCTGACCCAGGCGGACCTCAACGACGCGACGCGCGCCACGGTGTGGATGGTCGGCTCCCTCAACGGCCGCGACTGGAGCCAGGTGTGGCCGCTGCTCTGCGCGTTCGCCGTACTCGTCCCCGTCGTCCTCGGCCAGGGCCGCGGCCTGCGGATGCTGGAGATGGGCGACGACACGGCGTACGCGCTCGGGGTGCGGGTCGAGCGGACGCGGCTGGTCTCGCTGACCGCGGCCGTGCTGCTGACGGCCGCCGCCACGGCCGCCGCCGGGCCCATCGCCTTCGTCGCCCTCTCCGCTCCCCAGATCGCCCGGCGCCTCACCCGGTCGTCCGGCCCCTGCCTCACCGCCGCCGCCTGCACCGGCGCGGCCCTGCTGGTCTCGGCCGACTGGGCCGCCCAGCGCCTGTTCGGCGCCGACCAGCTGCCGGTCGGGGTGCTCACCGGCATGCTCGGCGGGGTCTACCTGCTGTGGCTGCTGTACACGGAGCGCAGGGCGGGGCGGGTGTGATGGGCGGCAGTTCCGCACCGGGACGCGGCGGGCCCGACGGCGCACACGACAGCGCACACGACGACGCGACGGCGCACACGAACACGCACGGACAAGGAGACACCACCATGAGCCGCCTGAAGGCCGAATCCGTCACCCTCGCCTACGACCGGCGGGTCATCGCGGAAGACCTCTCCGTCGAGATACCCGACAACTCCTTCACCGTCATCGTCGGCCCCAACGCCTGCGGCAAGTCCACGCTGCTGCGCGCCCTGTCCCGGATGCTCAGGCCCGAGGCCGGGTCCGTGCTCCTGGACGGCCAGGCCATCGGCTCGTACCCGGCCAAGAAGGTGGCCCGCACGCTCGGCCTGCTGCCGCAGTCGTCCGTCGCGCCGGACGGCATCACCGTCGCCGACCTCGTCGCCCGCGGCCGCTACCCCCACCAGGGGCTGCTGCGGCAGTGGTCGCCCGAGGACGAGCAGGTCGTCCAGGAGTCGATGGAGGCCACCCGCGTCGCCGCGCTCGCCGACCGCTACGTCGACGAGCTCTCCGGCGGCCAGCGGCAGCGCGTCTGGATCGCCATGGCCCTCGCCCAGCGGACCCCGCTGCTGCTCCTCGACGAGCCGACCACGTACCTCGACATCCAGCACCAGATCGAGGTCCTCGACCTCTGCGCCGAGCTCCACGAGGAGCAGGGCCGCACGCTCGTCGCCGTCCTCCACGACCTCAACCACGCCGCCCGCTACGCCACCCACCTCATCGCCATGCGGGACGGGAAGGTCGTCGCCGAGGGCGCGCCGGGGGACGTGGTGACGTCCGAGCTGGTGGAACGGGTCTTC
The DNA here is from genome assembly GCF_013055795.1 of Streptomyces sp. I05A-00742. Lineage (GTDB taxonomy): Bacteria > Actinomycetota > Actinomycetes > Streptomycetales > Streptomycetaceae > Streptomyces. Next base: position 23,823 of record NZ_JABETO010000052.1, on the reverse strand, counting down.
GGGCTGAGCTGTCAGATCATCGACGATCCGCAGACCGGGACGCCGCTCGTCGTACCCGCCGCGCGGCAGGCGCGCCGGGCGCCGGAGCCGGAGGCCGGTGCCGAGGCCGCGGTCACAGAATCGACCGCAGCCTGAGGACGTCGATCAGGCCGGCCCTGAGCTTCACCCGGCCGCTCGCCCAGGCCCGCGCGAAGGGCAGCCGGCCGTCGACCAGGGCCAGCAGATCGTCACCGGTCATCTCCAGCCCGATCTCCGCCCGCTGCTCCGGCACCCCCGGCACCGTGCGGACCTCCTTGAGCCGGCCCTCGCGGAGGTGGCCCACGAAGGTGACGTCCAGATCGGTCACATGACAGCTGAGCGAGCGGTCGAGCATCGCGGCACTGCGGAGCGTCTCGTCCGCGCCGGCGAGGTTCTGAGCCAGTCTGTCGAGCGCGCTGCGGCACTCCTCGATGGTCGCCATTGCACCGGACGGTACACCGCACGGGGGCGAACATCGGAGAAGCGGCCGTTCCGGGGTAGCGTCGGGGCCATGACCGAAGAGGATGCCGTGGCGGCCGTGGGCGACGGGACGCCCGGACCCGACGCGGAGGCGGTGCCGGACGCCGCCGGTACGGAGCCCGCCGGACCCCGGCCGCTCGGGGTCGACCGCACTCCCACGGGGAACGCCGGCGTGGACGCCCACCTGGCCCGGCTCGAGGACGCCGACCACCTCGCCGCCGACGGCCACCTGGAGGTGTACGAGGATGTACACCAGGGCCTGCGGACCGCGCTCGCCGCACTCGACGAGCGCGCCGGACCGCCGCAGGGCCCCACGCGTCCGTACGACAACAGGAGCTGAACCGCCCGTGGCAGTGACCCGCCGCCGACTCGACGCGGAGCTGGTGCGCCGCAAGCTGGCCCGTTCCCGCGAGCACGCGAGCCAGCTCATCGCCGCGGGCCGGGTGACCGTCGGCGGCGCCACGGCGACGAAGCCCGCCACCCAGGTGGAGACCAGCGCCGCCCTCGTCGTCGCCCAGGACGACAGCGACCCCGACTACGTCTCCCGCGGCGGCCACAAGCTCGCCGGCGCGCTCGCCGCCTTCGTCCCCCGCGGCCTGGAGGTCGAGGGGCGGCGCGCCCTCGACGCCGGCGCCTCGACGGGCGGCTTCACCGACGTCCTGCTGCGCGCGGGCGCCGCCCACGTCGTCGCCGTCGATGTCGGCTACGGGCAGCTCGCCTGGTCCCTCCAGAGCGACGAGCGGGTCACCGTGAAGGACCGCACCAATGTGCGCGAGCTGACGCCGGAGCAGCTCGACGGCGAACCCGTCGACCTCGTCGTCGGCGACCTGTCCTTCATCCCGCTCGGCCTCGTCCTGCCCGCGCTGGTGAGCTGCACCGCGCCCGGAGCGGACCTGGTCATGATGGTCAAGCCGCAGTTCGAGGTCGGCAAGGAGCGGCTCGGCAGCGGCGGCGTCGTCCGCAGCCCCGAGCTGCGCGCCGAGGCGGTGCGCGAGGTCGCCCGCCGCGCCGCCGGCCTGGGACTCGGCGTCCTCGGCGTCACCGCCAGCCCGCTGCCCGGGCCCTCCGGCAACGTCGAGTACTTTCTGTGGCTGCGCGCCGGTGCGCCAGAACTGGACCCGGCGGACGTTGACCGTGCAGTGGCGGAGGGGCCTCGGTGACCACTACAGAAGCGACATCGCAGACACAGCCGACGGGGAGACGCACCGTCTTCCTGCTCGCGCACACCGGCCGTCCCGCGGCCATCCGCAGCGCCGAACTCGTCGTCCAGGGGCTGCTGCGGTGCGGCATCGGGGTGCGGGTGCTCGCCGAGGAGGCCGCGGACCTGCCGCTGCCGCCCTCCGTCGAGCGGATCGAGACCGGGCCCGACCGGCCGAACGTCCTGGACGGCTGCGAACTGATCGTCGTGCTGGGCGGGGACGGGACGCTGCTGCGCGGCGCCGAGTTCGCGCGCAGCTCCGGGGTGCCCATGCTGGGCGTCAACCTCGGCCGGGTCGGCTTCCTCGCCGAGGCCGAGCGGGACGATCTCGACAAGGTCGTCGACCGGGTGGTGACCCGGGAGTACGAGGTCGAGGAGCGGATGACCATCGACGTGCTCGTCCGGACGGACGGTCACATCGTCCACACCGACTGGGCGCTCAACGAGGCGTCCGTCGAGAAGGCCGCCCGGGAGCGGCTGCTGGAGGTCGTCACCGAGGTCGACGGGCGGCCCGTCTCGCGGTTCGGTGGTGACGGTGTGGTGTGCGCGACGCCGACCGGGTCGACCGCCTATGCGTTCTCGGCCGGTGGGCCTGTGGTCTGGCCCGAGGTCGAGGCGCTGCTGATGGTGCCGATCAGTGCTCACGCGCTGTTCGCCAAGCCGTTGGTGACGGCTCCTGATTCGGTGCTGGCGGTGGAGGTGCAGCCGCAGACGCCGAACGGGGTGTTGTGGTGTGACGGGCGGAGGAGTGTGGAGTTGCCTGCGGGGGCTCGGGTGGAGGTGCGGCGGGGGGCTGTGCCGGTGCGGTTGGCTCGGCTGCATCATGCGTCGTTCACTGATCGGTTGGTGGCGAAGTTCGCTCTGCCGGTGGCGGGGTGGCGGGGGGCTCCGCACTAGGGTGCGCCTGCGGCGGGCGGTGCCCCTGGCCCGCCCCTTCGCCGATTCCCGGGGAGGGCCCCGGACCCCCTGAAACCGCGCTGCGCGCGGTTGTCCTCAATCGCCGGACGGGCTGACTTCAGCCCGTCCGGCGTTCGTACCCTCACCCGGCCAGCACCTCCCGCGCCTTCGCCAACGCCGAGTCCCGCCGCCCCGCGAACTCCTCCTCCGTGAAGACCGGCGTCCGCACCCGCGGCGGGAGGCCCGTCACGTCGTACGTCCGTCGGTCACCCGGACGCATGAACTCCTCGTTCGGGAGCCCGAAGGTCCAGCCGTTCGGGAGCTTGCGTTCCAGGACGTCGGAGAAGGCGCCTTGGGTGTTCTCGCCGATGCGGACGGGGGCGGGGGAACGGCCCTCCAGGGCCTGGGTGAAGGTTTCGCCGGCGCTGATGGTGAGCGGGCCGGTGAGGAGGGCGATCGGGCCGGTGTAGGCGCGGCCGCTGTGGGGGGTGACGTGGACGGGGACCTCGGGGGTGAAGCCCCGGGGGTTCCGGGGGTCGTTGCGGGCGTGCTTCAGGTAGGCGACGTAAGGGGTGCGGGTGAGGCGTTCGGCGATGCGGATGCCGAGGCGGTCGGAGCCGCCGCCGTTGAAGCGGAGGTCGAGGACGAGGCCGCGGAGGGCGCGGTGGCCGCTGGTGCGGGCGGGGGTGAGGATGTCGTCGAGGGCCCGGTCGAGTTCGGCGAGGTCGGCTTCCGGGCCGCCCTTCGCGGCGAACCGGGTGAAGCGGGTGATGCGCAGGTAGCCCGTCCCGTCGGGGAGGTCCGTGTAGGAGATGGCGCCCTGGGCCCAGGTGCGCAGTGGGACGCCTACGGCCGCCGCGACGGCCTTGTCGGTGCGGGCGATCGACTCCGGTGTCGGCATCGCCGTGCCCGCCCGGATGCCGCCGAAGCGCTTGTCCGGCCCGGCCACGATGCTCGTGTGGCCGTCGTGCAGCGGCTCGATCATCTGACGGAGAACCGTGAACAGTTCGTCGTCGGTGGTCTTCGCCGTGACGCGGGGGCGGAACCGGTCGCGGGCCGCCGTCCAGTCGATCCGCCGCTTCTCGAAGAACGGGTAGTTCTCGGCGTACGTCTGCCAGAACACGTCGAAGACATGGCGCGGATCCGGCCGCTCGCCGGGCTCCGTCCGTGCCGTGCAGTCGGCCGGCAGGGCGCCGACGCGGCGCAGGGTGCGGTGGCCGACGCCCTCGTCGAAGCTCATCCGGGCCCGGCCGGACCCGTCTGGGGCGACCGTGAGGCCCGACCCCTCCGCGTCGGTGAAGCGGCCGGAGCCGTTCCCCTTCGCCTCCGTCGTGCCGGGCAGGCAGCTCACCGCCGTGGTGTCGTAGGTCCGCAGGCGGTGGCCCCCGTCCTCGACGGAGACCAGCGTCCCGTAGCCGTCCGTCCGCCACACGCCGTCGAGCCGGGCCGTCGGGGACGGGGCGGCGGAGGAGCCCCGGGCCGTGTCCTCGCCGCAGGCCGCGGTGGTCAGGGCGACGGCCGCGGTGAGCAGGAGGGCGGCGGTGCGGCGGGTACGGGCACAGGGGCGTTCGGTCATGTCTTCAGCCTGGTCGGGGCGGGGTTTCCGGACCATGCGGCGGTCACCCGGACCGGTGGTGGGGCTGCCCCCAGGGCGGCCCGTGGGGGAGGCCGTCGCGAGGGGGCCCCGGAACCTCGTATGGTCGTATCCGTGTTGGAGGAGATGCGGATCCGGTCCTTGGGCGTCATTGATGACGCGGTGGTCGAGCTGTCACCAGGTTTCACGGCGGTGACCGGCGAGACCGGTGCCGGCAAGACCATGGTCGTGACCAGCCTCGGGCTGCTGCTCGGAGGCAGGGCCGACCCGGCGCTGGTGCGCGTCGGCGCGAAGGCGGCGGTGGTCGAGGGCCGGATCGCGGTCGACCGCGCGTCGCCCGCGGCCGTCCGCGCCGAGGAGGCGGGCGCGGAGCTCGACGACGGGACGCTGCTCGTCAGCCGCACGCTCTCCGCCGAGGGACGGTCGCGCGCCCATGTCGGCGGCCGCGGCGTGCCCGTCGGACTGCTCGGCGAGCTGGCGGACGACCTCGTCGCCGTGCACGGGCAGACCGACCAGCAGGGCCTGCTGCGCCCGGCCCGGCAGCGGGCCGCGCTCGACCGGTACGCGGGGGACGCGGTGTCCGCGCCGCTCGCCAAGTACACGGACGCCCACCGGCGGCTGCGCGCCGTCGCCGCCGGGCTCGACGAGCTGACCACGCGGGCCCGCGAGCGCGCCCAGGAGGCGGACCTGCTCCGCTTCGGCCTCGACGAGATCGCCGCCGTCGAGCCGCTGCCCGGCGAGGACGCCGAACTCGCCGCCGAGGCCGGACGGCTCGGCCACGCCGAGTCCCTCGCCTCCGCCGCCACCGCCGCCCACGCGGCGCTGGCCGGGAACCCCGAGGACCCGGAGGCCGTGGACGCCGCCTCGCTCGTGGCCGGGGCGCACCGGGCGCTGGAGGCCGTGCGCTCCCACGACCCGGCGCTGGCCGCGCTCGCCGACCGGGCCGGCGAGATCGCCATCCTGCTCGCCGACGTGGCGGGAGAACTCGCCGGGTACGCCTCCGACCTGGACGCCGACCCGCGCCGGCTGGCCGCCGTCGAGGAGCGGCGGGCCGCCCTCGCCCACCTCACGCGCAAGTACGGCGAGGACGCCGGTGCCGTTCTCGCCTGGGCCGAGCGGAGCGCCGCCCGGCTGGGCGAGCTGGAGGGCGACGACGACCGCATCGCGGAACTCACCGCCGAACGCGACGCCCTGCGCGACGAACTCGGCGCCCTCGCCCAGCAGCTGACCGACGCCCGCACCGAGGCGGCGGAACGGTTCGCGGAGGCGGTCACCGCCGAGCTGGCCCAGCTCGCCATGCCGCACGCGCGCGTCTCCTTCGCCATCCGGCAGAACGAGGTCGCCGACGCGGCGGCCGGCATCGAGGTCGGCGGGCGCGCCGTCGCCTTCGGCCCGCACGGCGCCGACGACGTCGAGCTCCTGCTCGCCCCGCACCCCGGCGCCCACCCGCGGCCCATCGCCAAGGGCGCCTCGGGCGGTGAGCTGTCCCGCGTCATGCTCGCCGTGGAGGTGGTCTTCGCGGGCTCCGACCCGGTGCCGACCTACCTCTTCGACGAGGTCGACGCGGGCATCGGCGGCCGGGCCGCCGTCGAGGTCGGCCGCCGGCTGGCCCGGCTCGCCCGGACCGCGCAGGTCGTCGTCGTCACCCACCTCCCGCAGGTGGCCGCCTTCGCCGACCGGCACCTGGTGGTGGAGAAGACCCACGACGGCACGGTGACCCGCAGCGGGGTGCAGGCGATGGAGGGCGAGGACCGGATCCGCGAGCTGTCGCGGATGCTCGCCGGGCAGGAGGACTCCCAACTCGCCCGCGCCCACGCGGAGGAGCTGCTGGAGGCGGCGCGCGCGGGGCGGTGAGGTGAGCCGCGCCGGGGCGCCGGGCGACCTACGGACCAACGGCCCGTAATCCCCAAACCGGGTGAATCCACAGATGTGCGGGCGAGACAGGGCGGGCCGTGCACGGAGCGGTGGTGCGTGGATGTCGGTGGCGGCTGGCATCCTGGGCACGGCACCGCGCCGTTGCCCGCTCCTCCCGTACGACGCCGATCCCGCCGATCCAGGAGTCACCCCCGCGTGAGCAGTACATCCGGCACGTCCCACGGGCGGCCGCCCCTGCACGCCGTCCAGGTCCTGGGCGGCGGCAGCGCGGGCAGCGGCGCCCATGTGCGGTCGCTGGCCGCCGGTCTCGTCGCCCGGGGCCTGCGGGTGACGGTCTGCGCGACCGGGCGGACCGAGGAGCGGTACGGATTCACCGAGGGCGGCGCCTCGTTCGCGCCGCTGCCGCCCGGGACGGACGCGCTCCTCATCGCCGGCATCCGCGCGGCGAGCGCCGACGCGGACGTGGTGCACGCGCACGGTCTGCGCTGGGGTGTGCTCGCCGCCCTCGCCCTGCACGGGCGGCCGACGCCGCTGGTGGTCACCTGGCACCGGCGCGTCTGCGCGGCGGGCGCCCGGGCCCATGTCGTCCGGCTGATGGAACGCCGGGCCGCCCGCACCGCCGCCGTCGTGCTCGGGACCTCGCCGGACCTGGTGGACCAGGCGCGGCGGCGCGGCGCGCGGGACGCCCGGCTGACCCCGGTCGCGTTCCCCGTCCCGGGTGCCGTCCCCCCTCCGGGCCCCGACGGACCGGACGGCGACGACCCGGACGGTGACGTCCCGCGCGACAAGGTGCTGGCCGAACTCGGCGTCCTCGGGCGGCCCTTGCTCCTCGCCGTCGGCCGGCTCGAACCGGGCCGGGGCTACGGCCCGCTCCTCGACGCCTCCCGCGCCTGGCGCCGGCTGGACCCCGAGCCGCTGCTCGTCGTCGCCGGCGAGGGCCCCGAGCGGCCGTCGCTGCAACGGCGGATCGAGGACGAGGGGCTGCCCGTGCGGCTCGTCGGGCGGCGGGATGACGTACCGCAACTGCTCTCCGCGGCGGATCTGGCGATTCTGCCCAGTCGGTGGGAGGCGCGGTCGTTGCTGGCGCAGGAGGCTTTTCGGGTGGGGGTGCCGTTGGTGGCGACGTCTGTGGGGGGTGTGCCCGATCTGGTGGGGGATGCGGCGGAGCTTGTCCCTTACGGGGATGCGGAGGCGTTGGCCTGTGCGGTTTCGCGGCTTTTGGTTGACGGGCGGCGGAGGGGGGAGTTGGTGGCGTGTGGACGGAGGTTGGTGGCGGGGTGGCCGTCGGAGGACGATGCGGTTGCTCATGTGCTCAGCGTTTACGACGAGTTGTGTGGGTGAGGAGCCCCATCCCCGCCCTTTCACCGTTTCCCGGGAGGACCCGGACCCCTGGTGAAAGCGGCTTCGCCGCTTGTCCTCAAACGCCGGACGGGCTGAACAGCCCGTCCGGCGTTTGAGGACAACCGCGCGGAGCGCGGTTTCAGGGGCCCCTCACCCCACCAGCCGCCGCCCCCGCAACGCCAGCCCCAACGCCAGCCGCGTCTCCGGCTCATCCGGATCCGTACCGAGCAGCCCGGAAATGCGTGCCAGCCGGTCGTACAGCGTCTGCCGGTTGACATGGAGCTCCCGGGCCGTCTCGGCCTTGCGCCCCGCGTGGCGCAGGTAGGCCTCCAGGGTGGGGAGGAGCCCGGTGCGGGCGCCGGCGTCGTGGGTGAGGAGGGGGCCGATGACGCGGTCGACGAAGGCGGCGAGGTCGCCGTGGGCGCGGAGTCGCTGAAGCAGCAGGTCGACGTCGAGCGCGCGGGCGTCGTACCAGGGGCGGTCCGGCAGGCCGGCGGCCGCAGTGGCGGCCTCGGCGGCGTGGCGCAGGGCGCCCCCGGCGGTCGTCCAGTCGGCGGGGGCGCCCACGACGACCACGGGCGGCCGGGAGCGGACCCGCTGGGCCCCGGCGCGCAGGGCGGTGGCGAGCCGGGCGGCGACGGCGGGGCGTTCGGCGGGGTCCCGGAGTCCGGCCAGCAGCGGCATGCGGCCCTCGGGGAGCCGTACGCCGAGCAGCACGGGCACCCCCACGGCGGCCAGTTCCTCCTGCACCGCGCAGGTCAGCGCCGCCCAACTGCCGTCCCGGCCGGGGCCGGCGGGGGCGGACAGGACGACGGGCAGCAGGGGGCCGGGGCCCGGGCGGAAGCCGAGGACACGGGCCTGGGCGGGGGCGTCGGCCGGGTCGAGCCGGCCCTCGGCGAGGTCGGTGAGGAAGTCGCCGCGTCCGCGGGCCGCGAGCTCCTCCTCCTGGCGGGCCTGGAGCAGGACGACGGCCAGCAGTCCGGCCGTCCGGTCGGCGGCCATGCGGTGGACGGGTCCCAGGGGCGCGTTGACGGGCAGCACGGTCAGCCGGGCCCGCGGGGCGCCCGGGCCGCCCGGACCGCCCGGTCCCTGCCCGGGGACGTCGACGGCCATCCGCCCGGCGAGGCCGGCGTCCCGCAGTCCGTCCCAGACCTGGAGCAGGTCGGCCGCGCCCGGCGGCGCGGGATCGGGCCCGGCGGCGTAGAGGAGCCGCCCGTCGGGCGACTCCAGGAAGACGGGGTTGCCGGCGAAGTCCGCGAGCAGGCGCAGCACTTCGGGCACCCCGCCGCCGTCCAGCAGCGCGCCGGTGCACCGCCGGTGGACGTCCTCCGCGCGCCGCAGCAGGGCGTAGTGCTCGTTGACCAGCTCGGTGTGGATCTCCTCGGTCACCGCCACGAACGGGACCTCCCGGTGCAGCTGGACGAGCGGGAGCCCCGCCGAGCGGGCCGTGTCCACCACGGCGGCGGGCAGCGTGGGCAGGCGCGCGCCGAGCTCCACCACCAGGGCCGCGATGTCCCGTTCGGCCAGCTTCCGGACGAAGGCGCGCTGGTCGGCCGGGCGGCTGCCCAGGCCGAGGCCGGTGGTCAGCAGCAGCTCGCCGCCCTTGAGGAGCGCGGCGATGTTCGGCGCCTCGCCCGCGTGCACCCAGCGCACCGGCCGGTGCAGGCGGTCGGCGGCGGCCAGTACCTCGGGAAGGCCGCGGCGCAGGGCCGGGAGTTCCAGGGCGCGGGCGACGGTGACGGCGCTCCGGGGCGCGTGGGGCTGGGGCTGCATGACGTGAACCTACGGGACATTTCGCAGGTGGGGGAGTCCCCGGAGGGGCCCATAGCAGAGGCCCCGCGCCCGCCGGGCGGGTTGTCCCATAGTCCCGTTCGCCGCTCCGGGGGCGTGATAGGCAGGGTGACCCGATCCGGCAGGGGCCGGTGAGCCATGGCCTGGGGGGATGGACGATGCAGCCGCTGTATGTGTTCGACGCCGGAGTCGGTGCCGTGTCCGGGAACGACGTCGACCCCTTCGAGGTCCTGCGCGAGCACGTCGCCGCCTGGCTGCGGGGCCCCGTGGACGGGGAGCCGACGGCGGCGGACCTGGGGACGGCCGCCGGGCCCCGCCCGCTGTACGGCGGCCGGACGGTCGAGTGGACGATCGAGGGGTCGGGCGACGCGACGGCCGTGCGCGTCACCGTGACCCAGCCCCTGACCGGCGGCGTCGGCCGGTTCGTCACCCGGGTGACCGCCTCCTGCATAGAAGGCCGGGCGGGGCTGCGGGTGGTGATGGGACGCGAGGTGCCCGGCGGGTGGATCGCCCCGGTGGAGGACCCGCTGCTGCGCAGGCCGGGGCTGCTCAGGGCGGTGGCCGCCGACGGACGGCTCTGTCTGCACGTCCTCGGCCAGCGGGTGACCGGGCGGTACGAGGGGATCAGGGAAGCGGCGCAGACCGCCGTCCTCACCGAGTCCCTGGCCAGCCGGACCCGGCTGCCCATGCTCCTGGTGCACCCCCGGGAGGACGCCGCCTGGACCGCGGCCCGCCAGGCGGCCGGCGAACTGATCGGTCTCGCCCAGGTCGTCACCCTCAACTACGGCACGGCCCGCGAGCTGCACCGGCTGATGCCGGCCGTCGCGGTGCCGGACGGCGGCGCCCGGCTGGTCTGGCCCGAGCCGGCCGCCGGACACCCGATGTACTCGCGCGCCGAGGTCGCGGAGGCCGGTACGCGCGCCCGGTGGATGCGCACCCTCGCCGAACTCGCCGTCGTCGCCCGCGGATCCGACCGCGGCTGGGACGCGGCCCGGCGGGCGGCACAGCGCGCCGCCGCCCGGCAGGCGGCCGAACGGCTGGCGGCGGCGCGGCGGGCGGGGGACGTCGTCCGGCAACTGGCCGCCTACGAGGAGCGGGTGACCCGGCTGGAGGAGGACGTCGCCTTCTGGGAGGCCGAGGCGCAGTCCCTCACCACCCGGCTCGCGGAGGCCGGGGACGCCGACAACGCCCGCCAGGAGGCGGCGTACTGGCGTGACCTGTATGTGAAGGAGCTGAAGCGCGACGACGCGGGGGCCGGTGAACCGGCCGACCCCTGGGCCGCCGTCCCCGCGCTGACGGCGTCCGACCCGGCCGCCGCCTACCGTGCCCTGGAGGCCGCGTCCGACGGGCGGATCGCCTTCACCCCCGGCGCCGAGCGGACCTGGCGCACGTCCGGTTACCCGTACGCCGAGGAGATGCGGGAACAGCTGGTCACCCTCGCCAAAGCCGCGGTCGACCTCTACACCCAGCCGCCCGAGAACATGCCGCTGCTGACGGACTGGTTCAAGACGCAGCACGGCCTCACGGTGGCGCTGAGCGATCTCACCATCAAGAAGGACAAGAAGCTCCGGTACTTCGCGTTCGACGGGGACGACCGGCGCGACGGGCTGCCGCATGTGAAGGTCCGCGACGCCACGTCGCACGGCGAGGTCGGCCGGATCCACTTCGCGCTGGACCCCGGGAAGCGCCGGCTGATCGTGGACCACGTCGGGGTGAAGAAGTACTGAAGGAGTACTGAGGAAAGGAGTACCGACACCCCGCCGGGGCCACCGGGCGGGCCACAGGGAAGCCCGCCCGTCCGCCCGCCGTCAGCCGCCGAAGGCGCTCGACGCCGTGAGCCGCAACGCCGTGTCGATCAGCGGGACATGGCTGAACGCCTGCGGGAAGTTGCCCACCTGCCGCTTCAGATGCGGGTCCCACTCCTCCGCGAGGAGCCCCAGGTCGTTGCGGAGCGCCAGCAGCTTCTCGAAGAGCTGGCGGGCCTCGTCCACCCGGCCGATCATCGCGAGGTCGTCGGCGAGCCAGAACGAGCAGGCCAGGAAGGCCCCTTCGTCGCCTTCGAGACCGTCCACGCCCGCGTCCTCACCGGCCGTCGGGTAGCGCAGGACGAAGCCGTCGGGGGTGGACAGCTCCCGCTGGATCGCCTCGATGGTGCCGATGACGCGCTTGTCGTCCGGCGGCAGGAAGCCCATCTGCGGGATGAGCAGCAAGGAGGCGTCCAGCTCCTTGGAGCCGTACGACTGCGTGAATGTGTTGCGTTCCTTGTCGTAGCCCTTCTCGCACACGTCCCGGTGGATGTCGTCGCGCATTTCGCGCCACCGCTCCAGCGGGCCGTCCACGTCACCGGCCTCGATGAGCTTGATGGTGCGGTCCACCGCCACCCAGGCCATCACCTTGGAGTGGACGAAGTGCCGGCGCGGGCCGCGGACCTCCCAGATGCCCTCGTCCGGTTCGTTCCAGTGGTCCTCCAGGTAGCCGATCAGCCGCAGCTGGAGGAGCGAGGCGTAGTCGTTGCGGGCCAGGCCCGTCATATGCGCCAGGTGCAGCGCCTCGGTGACCTCGCCGTAGACGTCCAGCTGGAGCTGGCCCGCGGCGCCGTTGCCCACCCGGACGGGCTGCGAGTTCTCGTACCCCGGCAGCCACGACAGCTCGGCCTCGCTCAGCTCCCGCTCGCCCGCGATCCCGTACATGATCTGGAGGTTCTCCGGGTCACCGGCGACGGCCCGCAGCAGCCATTCGCGCCAGGCGCGGGCCTCGTCGCGGTAGCCGGTGCGCAGCAGCGACGACAGGGTGATCGCGGCGTCCCGCAGCCAGGTGAAGCGGTAGTCCCAGTTGCGGACACCGCCGATCTCCTCCGGCAGCGAGGTGGTGGGGGCGGCGACGATGCCGCCGGTGGGCGCGTAGGTCAGCGCCTTGAGCGTGATCAGCGAGCGGACGACGGCGTCCCGGTAGGGGCCGTGGTACGTACAGTGCTCGACCCACTCCCGCCAGAACTCCTCGGTGGCCTCCAGCGAACCGTCCGGGTCGGGCAGCGCCGGCGGACCGCTGTGCGAGGGCTGCCAGCTGATGGTGAACGCCACGCGCTCACCGGGGGAGACGGTGAAGTCGGAGTAGGTGGTGAGGTCCTTGCCGAAGGTCTCGGCGGTGGTGTCCAGCCACACCGAGTCGGGCCCGGCGACGGCCACCGTGCGGTCGCCGACCTTGTGCACCCAGGGCACCACCCGCCCGTAGGAGAACCGCATCCGCAGCGCGGAGCGCATCGGCACCCGGCCGCTGACGCCCTCGACGATCCGGATCAGCTGCGGCGCCCCGTCGCGCGGCGGCATGAAGTCGATGATCCGGACGGTCCCCCTGGCGGTGTCCCATTCGGACTCCAGCACCAGGGAGTCCCCCCGGTAACGGCGGCGGTCGGCCCGCGGCGGCGCCGCCCCCGAGGGGTGCGCCGGGCCGATCCGCCAGTAGCCGTGTTCCTCAGTACCCAGCAGCCCGGCGAACGCCGCATGGGAATCGAACCGCGGTAGGCACAGCCAGTCGGCCGTACCGTCCCGGCAGACCAGGGCGGCGGTCTGCATGTCGCCGATGAGTGCGTAATCCTCGATACGCCCGGCCACGTCATCTCCAGTCGAACGGCATCGTGACCCCAAGGGGGCCTCTGGCGGTCAAGCGATCTTCGACGAGCCCGTGTTCCGGAAGGGTGGGTGCACCTTCCCAGCGGTAGCTGGGTAACAGGGGTGCCGTGCCGGTCGGCTCGCTCCGTGTGTCCGTGCAGGATACGACGCCGAGTTGGGCTACGCGCGACGGTTGGCCGGGGAACCTGTGCCGAATGGGTGGCCCGGGACGCGTGGTCCGCGCACCCGTGACGCACGGTCCGCGAGCCCGTCGCGCCGCGTCACCGGCGGCGCCCGCCCCGGGGCGCTGATACCCTGGTACCCCGTGGACCGGTGGGCGCAAGACCCCTCGACCGCAGCGACGGCACCCCCGCAAAGACGCCGGGTGAGCGCCGGTACGCACCTCACCTCGCGACCACGGGAGACCCCCTTTGGCCATTGCCGCTAAGCCCACGACGACCAAGCACCTCTTCGTCACCGGGGGTGTCGCCTCCTCGCTCGGCAAGGGGCTGACCGCCTCCAGCCTGGGCGCGCTGCTCAAGGCCCGGGGTCTCCGTGTGACGATGCAGAAGCTCGACCCGTACCTGAACGTCGACCCGGGCACCATGAACCCGTTCCAGCACGGTGAGGTGTTCGTCACCAACGACGGCGCCGAGACCGACCTGGACATCGGCCACTACGAGCGCTTCCTCGACGTCGACCTCGACGGCTCGGCCAACGTCACCACCGGCCAGGTGTACTCCTCCGTGATCGCCAAGGAGCGGCGCGGCGAGTACCTGGGCGACACCGTGCAGGTCATCCCGCACATCACCAACGAGATCAAGCACCGCATCCGGCGGATGGCGACCGAGGACGTCGACGTCGTCATCACCGAGGTCGGCGGCACGGTCGGCGACATCGAGTCGCTGCCGTTCCTGGAGACCGTCCGCCAGGTACGCCACGAGGTCGGCCGCGACAACGTCTTCGTCGTGCACATCTCGCTGCTGCCCTACATCGGCCCCTCCGGCGAGCTGAAGACCAAGCCCACCCAGCACTCGGTGGCCGCCCTCCGCAACATCGGCATCCAGCCCGACGCGATCGTGCTGCGCGCCGACCGCGAGGTGCCGACCGCCATCAAGCGCAAGATCTCGCTGATGTGCGACGTCGACGAGGACGCGGTGGTCGCCGCCATCGACGCCAAGTCGATCTACGACATCCCCAAGGTGCTGCACACCGAGGGCCTGGACGCCTATGTCGTCCGCAAGCTGGACCTGCCGTTCCGCGACGTGGACTGGGCCCAGTGGGACGACCTGCTGGACCGCGTCCACAAGCCGGACCACGAGGTCACCGTCGCGCTCGTCGGCAAGTACATCGACCTCCCGGACGCCTACCTCTCGGTCACGGAAGCCATCCGAGCGGGTGGCTTCGCCAACCGTGCGCGGGTGAAGATCAAATGGGTGACGTCGGACGACTGCGTCACCCCCGCCGGTGCCAGGAAGCAGCTCTCCGACGTCGACGCGATCTGCGTCCCGGGCGGCTTCGGCGACCGCGGTGTGAACGGCAAGGTCGGCGCCATCACCTACGCCCGTGAGAACAAGGTCCCGCTGCTGGGCCTCTGCCTGGGCCTCCAGTGCGTGGTCATCGAGGCCGCGCGCAACCTGGCCGGCATCGCGGACGCCAACTCCACCGAGTTCGACCCCGCCACCGCCCACCCGGTGATCTCCACCATGGCCGAGCAGATGGACATCGTCGCCGGCGAGGGCGACATGGGCGGAACGATGCGCCTGGGCATGTACCCGGCCAAGCTCGCCGAGGGCTCCATCGTCCGCGAGGTCTACGACGACCAGCCGTACGTCGAGGAGCGCCACCGCCACCGGTACGAGGTCAACAACGCGTACCGCGCGGAGCTGGAGAAGAAGGCGGGCATCCTGTTCTCCGGCACCTCCCCGGACAACAAGCTGGTCGAGTACGTCGAGTACCCGCGCGAGGTCCACCCGTACCTCGTGGCCACCCAGGCCCACCCCGAGCTGCGCTCCCGGCCGACCCGGCCGCACCCGCTGTTCGCCGGCCTGGTGAAGGCGGCCGTTCGGCGCCGGCAGGGCTGATCTGTACGGTTGACCGGGGTGAGACCCTCCGCCCGGAGGGTCCCACCCCGGTTTTTGTGTTTCTGGAGTTCTGGAGGACGTACATGCGCATCAAGGACACCGCGGAGGAGTGGCAGGTCACCGCCACGAGCACGCCGTTCGTCGGCAACAAGACCAGTGCGCGCACGGACGTGGTGGTGATGCCGGACGGCACCAGTGTCGACCGCGACTACCAGGTGCACCCCGGTTCCGTGGCCGTCCTCGCCCTCGACGACCAGGACCGGGTCCTGGTGATCAACCAGTACCGGCACCCCGTGCGGCACCGGCTCTGGGAGATCCCGGCCGGCCTGCTGGACGTCCCCGGCGAGAACCCGCTGAACGCCGCCCGCCGCGAGCTCTACGAGGAGGCGCACGTCAAGGCCGAGGACTGGCGGGTGCTCACCGACGTCTACACCTCGCCCGGCGGCTGCGACGAGGCGCTGCGGATCTTCCTGGCCCGGGACCTGTCCGAGGTGGACGGGGAGCGGTTCGAGGTCTCCGAGGAGGAGGCCGACATGCAGTTCGCCCGGGTGCCGCTGGCCGACCTGGTGCGCGGCGTCCTCGCCGGCGAGCTGCACAACACCTGCCTGGCCGTGGGCGCGCTCGCGCTGACGGCCGCGCTCGCCGGGGACGGGATCGACGCGCTGCGCCCCGCCGACGCGCCCTGGCCGGCCCGGCCCTTCGAGGCGTAGGGGCTTCGCCCCGGGCCCGCGGCGAGCACCTGGGGCGGGACCGGGGCACACAAGCCGAAAAGGTGATCGTCACACGAGCCGGGCCACGGTTTCCGCGGCACCGCGCCCGTTTCAACTACGCTCGGCCCGTGGAGACCGACAACCTCGCGGCTGTCCACCCGGAGCGGGTGGGCCCCGGCGTGCGCCCGCGCCGGCCGGACGCGCCCGTGACCGGTGTCGCGCTCACCGGCGCGGGCCTGTTCACCGGCCGTGACCGGGAACTGAAGGAACTCCGGGCGGACATCGCCCGCACCGGACTGGACACCCTCTCCGGCCGCAGACCGCCCCGCTGCCGGGTCCTGCTCGTCGCCGGCCGCCCCGGCTCGGGCCGCACCGCGCTCGCCGAGGAACTGGCCCGCCGGCTGGAACGGGACTACCCGGACGGAGTACTGCGCGCGCGCCTCACCGACGCCGACGGCACCCCCGTCCCCACCGACCGCACGGCCCGCGCCCTCCTCGCCGACCTGGGCGCCACCGCCGCCGCCCCCGCCGGGGCCGGGGAGGACGAACTCACCGCCGCCCTCCGCGGCGCGCTGACCGGCCGCCGGGTGCTGATGCTCCTGGACGACGCGTCCGGCGCCGACTCCGTCGAGCCGCTGCTCCCCGACGAACCGGGCTGCCTGGTCGTCGCCGTCGCCCGGGGCCCGCTCACCGGCGTCCCCGACGTCCGGCCGTGCACGCTCGGCGGCCTGGA
This sequence comes from Streptomyces sp. I05A-00742, assembly GCF_013055795.1. Taxonomy (GTDB): domain Bacteria; phylum Actinomycetota; class Actinomycetes; order Streptomycetales; family Streptomycetaceae; genus Streptomyces. The sequence goes on along the minus strand of NZ_JABETO010000052.1, from coordinate 7,494 downwards.
CACCTCCGCCGCCGTCGACCTCCTGGAGTGGTACGCGGGCCCCACCCGGATCACCTGCGACCCGATGGCCGCGAGCTCCGTCGTCGAGGAGTGCGGCGGCCAGCCCGCCGCCCTCGTCCTGGTCGGCGGCTGGCTGGCGGCCCACCCCAAGATGTCCGTCGCCGACGCCGCCCGGCGGCTGCGCGAACTGCCCGTCCCCGAGGGCCACGACGGCACGACGGGCCGTCCCCTCGCCCGCGCCCTCTGGCTCGCCTACGAGGCGCTGCCCGCGCTGAACGCCCGGATACTGCGGCTCCTCGCGCTCGCCCCGGCCGGACCGGCCGACGCGCACACCGCCTCCGCCCTGGCCGGCTGCTCGGTCTCCGCCGCCCAGGCGGCGCTGGACGACTTCGTCGCCCGCGGCCTGCTGCGCACCGTGCCGGTCGACGGCATGCCCGGCGCGCCGGGCGCGCTGCCCCCGCAGTACCAGGTGCCGGGCTGTCTGGCCCCGCTGCTGCGGGCGCTGCTGGACACCCAGGACCGGCCCGCCGAGGTGGAGCTGGCGCGGGCGCGGATGCTGGAGCGGGTCGTCCGGCAACTGCACTCCTGCCGGGCAGCCGCCGAGCTGAACGACCCCTCCGTCCGCCGCCGGGTGGCCGAGCTGCCCCGGCCGCTGCGCTTCCCCTCGGCGCGGGTCGCCGAGGAGTGGCTGCGCTCCCGGATGCCGGCGCTGCTGGCGGCGGCCCGGCTGGCCGTCGAGGACGGCGGCCTGGACACCCTGGCCCGCCGGCTGGTCTCCGCGCTGACCCGGGCGCTCTCCGCCCATCTGCCCCCGGAGGAGGCCGGACCCGAGCAGTACGGACTGCACCGGCTGGTCCTGGACGTCGCGGACCGCCGCGAGATGGCCCTGGAGAAGTCCGCCGCCCTGCTCAACCTGGGCGACCTGGACACCCGGGCCGGGCGTACGGAGATGGCGCTCGGCCGCTACCGGGAGGCGCTCCAGGCCGCCCGCGCGTGCGGCGACCCGTACGCGACCAGCCGCTCCATGGAGTCGGTCGCCGCCGCGTACCAGGGGCTGGAGGACTGGGCGCGGGCCGCCGACTGGTTCCGGCGCGGCCTGGAGCTGCGGCTGACCCGCGGCGAGCTGGCGGACGAGGCCCGGCTGTACGGGCGGCTCGGCGCGGTCCACGCCCTGGCGGGCGAGTGGGGCGAGGCGCTGCGCAGCTGGCGGGCCGCCTCCGCCGCCTGCCGCCGGCTGCGTGACCTGCCCGGACATGCCCGGGCGCTCAGCGAGGCCGCCCGGGCGCAGGAGCACCTGGGGCGTCCGCAGGACGCGCTGCGCACCGGTCTGGAGGCGGCGGAGTGCGCCCGGCAGGCGGGCGAGGGGCGGCTGGAGGCCGCCGTCCGGCTGCGGCTGGCGGACACCCTGGAGCGGCTGGCGGACCCGGCCGGCGCCGAGCTGCAGCGGAGGACGGCGGAGCGGCTGCTCGGGGCGTCCGCCGAGGCGGCGGGGACGGCCGGGGTGCCGGAGGGCGCGGCCGCCGCTGCCGTCGAACCCGGGGGAGAGGTTCACGCTTAGCCATCTGTCGGAGGGGTACATCCAGGGCAACCTACGAATGCGGTGGCAGTTCCGGCAAAGATTGCTGCTTTGTAAGGCTAGACAGCTCGGGATCCTTCATTAGACTGGTTGCGCCGCGATCGACGCGGTCTGCTCTGGTATGCCGTGGCATTTCCGGATTAGCCTGAAATCCCCTGATTCAAGGACCGTGATCGACGTGAAGGTCGGCATCCCCCGCGAGGTCAAGAACAACGAGTTCCGCGTGGCCATCACCCCCGCCGGTGTGCACGAGCTGGTGCGCAACGGCCACCAGGTCTTCGTGGAGAAGGGGGCCGGTCAGGGCTCCTCCATCACGGACGCCGAGTACACCGGCGCCGGCGCGTCCATCCTGGACACCGCCGACGAGGTCTGGGCCACCGCCGACCTGCTCCTGAAGGTCAAGGAGCCGATCGCCGAGGAGTACCACCGCCTCCGCAAGGGTCAGACCCTCTTCACCTACCTGCACCTGGCCGCCTCCCGCGAGTGCACGGACGCCCTGCTGCAGTCCGGCACCACCGCCATCGCCTACGAGACCGTCGAGCTCGCCAACCGCGCGCTGCCGCTGCTCGCCCCGATGTCCGAGGTCGCGGGCCGGCTGGCCCCGCAGGTCGGCGCCTACCACCTGATGCGCTCGGCCGGCGGCCGCGGCGTGCTGCCGGGCGGCGTCCCGGGCACGGCGGCCGGCAAGGCCGTCGTCATCGGCGGTGGCGTCTCCGGCTGGAACGCGACGCAGATCGCCGTCGGCATGGGCTTCCACGTGACCCTGCTCGACAAGGACGTCAACAAGCTGCGCGAGGCCGACAAGGTCTTCGGCACCAAGGTGCAGACGATCGTCTCCAACGCCTACGAGCTGGAGAAGGCCGTCGTCGAGGCCGACCTCGTCATCGGCGCCGTCCTCATCCCGGGCGCCAAGGCCCCGAAGCTGGTCACCAACGAGCTCGTCGCCAAGATGAAGCCCGGAAGTGTTCTTGTCGACATTGCGATCGACCAGGGCGGCTGCTTCGAGGACTCGAAGCCGACCACCCACGCGGAGCCGACCTTCCGGGTCCACGACTCCGTCTTCTACTGCGTCGCCAACATGCCGGGCGCGGTGCCGAACACCTCCACCTACGCGCTGACCAACGCCACGCTGCCCTACATCGTGGAGCTGGCCAACCGCGGCTGGCAGGAGGCGCTGAGCCGGGACGCCGCGCTCGCCAAGGGCCTCAACGTCCATGAGGGCCAGGTCGTTTACGGTCCGGTCGCCGAGGCGCACGGCCTTCCGTACGTCGAACTGAGCGCGCTGCTCGGCTGAGGCGTCAAAACGCCCCCGAGGGGAATGCACAACCGGCAGGGTCTTGTCCTCAAGACCCTGCCGGCCCTGTTTGGTGCCGGAATCGGGTCGGTTTTTCCGCGGCGTCCTCCGTTCGGAAAACTTGCGGGTGATACCCCGAACACCCTTGACAGAAGGGTGTTCGATTGCCGACACATCGTGCCGTCTCCGGCGGATTGTGTTGCTGCGGACCGCCGACACGCCATAGAGTCGCAGACCGTCGGCATGGTGCCACGCTGACCTATCTAGATGTTTCCTGGTCACCAAGGAGGTAGGACGACTTGTGAATGAGTCGACATTTGCTCCCGGGGGTGGTCACCCAGGAATGCCTGCGCAGGGCCAGAGTCCCGTGGGACTTCACGCTGTCGGCTCCGTCGCTGTCCAGACCTTCGCAGCACAGCAGGACATCCAGAGCATGACGACAGCCCACCAGAGCATGGACGGTCTACACGTGAACGCCATGGCCGGTGACCGCGGCGGTGATCCCGCCCGTCTCGCCGACTACGAGGAAGTGCCCGACGGGCACTTCTACGATCCCGACGCGGAGTACGAGCCCGACCCCGAGTACGCGGCCACCCTGGCGCCCGACGCCGCCCGTCAGCGCCGTGAGCGCATCGGCCCCACCGGACGCCCGCTGCCGTACTTCCCGATTCCGGGCCCGCTGACCGACCACGGTCCGGCGAAGATCATCGCGATGTGCAACCAGAAGGGCGGGGTCGGCAAGACCACCTCGACCATCAACCTGGGCGCCGCGCTCGCCGAGTACGGCCGCCGGGTGCTGCTCGTCGACTTCGACCCGCAGGGCGCGCTCTCCGTCGGACTGGGCGTCAACCCGATGGAGCTGGATCTGACGGTCTACAACCTGCTCATGGAGCGGGGCATGTCGGCCGACGAGGTGCTGCTGAAGACCGCGGTGCCCAACATGGACCTGCTCCCCAGCAACATCGACCTGTCCGCCGCCGAGGTCCAGCTCGTCAGCGAGGTCGCCCGCGAGTCCACCCTCCAGCGCGCGCTCAAGCCGCTGATGTCCGACTACGACTACATCGTGATCGACTGTCAGCCGTCGCTGGGCCTGCTGACGGTGAACGCCCTGACGGCGGCTCACAAGGTGATCGTCCCGCTGGAGTGCGAGTTCTTCGCGCTGCGCGGCGTGGCCCTGCTCACCGAGACCATCGAGAAGGTCCAGGAGCGGCTCAACCCCGAGCTGGAGCTCGACGGCATCCTCGCCACCATGTACGACTCGCGCACCGTCCACAGCCGCGAGGTCCTCGCGCGCGTGGTCGAGGCGTTCGACGACCACGTGTACCACACGGTGATCGGCCGGACGGTCCGCTTCCCGGAGACCACCGTCGCCGGCGAGCCCATCACCACGTACGCCTCCAACTCCGTGGGCGCCGCCGCCTACCGCCAGCTCGCCAGGGAGGTGCTCGCCCGGTGTCACGCCGAGTGAGTCTGCCCGGCGCCGACGAGCTGTTCCGCACCACCGGAGGGGTGGGGCTCCAGTCCTCGGCCCCCCGCAGACAGGCCAAGACCGCCGAGGGCGCCGCCCCCGCGCGGGTGCCCGGCCCGGCCGCCGCCGAACCCGACACCTCCGCGGCGCCCGCCACTCCGCCGGAGGGCACCGCCCGCGGCGCCGGCGAGACCGCCGAACGGGAACAGGACGGCGAGCGCCGCCCCGCCGCCGACGGGCGCGAGCGCCCGGCCCCCCGGAGTGCGGTACGGGCCGCCGAGCCCGCCCAGCCACGCCGCCGCGGCCGCGCCGCGAACCGCCGCCCCAGTGGGCGGGAGCGCCACGACGAGAAGATCACCGTCTATGTCTCCGCCGAGGAACTGATGGACCTCGAGCACGCGCGGCTGGTGCTGCGCGGTGAGCACGGGCTCGCGGTGGACCGCGGCCGGATCGTGCGGGAGGCCGTCGCCGTCGTCCTCGCCGACCTCGAGGCGCGCGGCGACGCGAGCATCCTCGTACGCCGCCTGCGCGGTCGCTGAGCGACTTCGCCGCTAACCTGCCACGGGCGGGCCACCGGCCCGCCGGACCGGCCCCGACGGGCCGTCGGACGATCTCGCTCCCCTGGACCACTCCCGCATGCCCACCCCCGTGCCGCCGCCGCCCCCGTCCACCCGCCGCCCCCTCGGCCGGGGCCCGGGGGCACGGCCCGCTCCGCCCGGCGCGGGGGACGAGCGGCCGGCCCCCGCCGAGGCGGAGGCTCCCGCCGCCGCTGACGCGGACGCGTCGGCCGGGACCGAGGAGTACGCCCCGGCCCCGCCCCTTCCCGTTTCCCGGGGGCACAGCCCCCGGCCCCCCGAGCGGCTCCGCCGCGAGGGGGGCGTTGCCCCGGGCGTTGCCCCGGGCGTTGCCCCGGGCGTTGCCCCGGGCGTTGCCCCGGGCGTTGCCCCGGGCGTTGCCCCGGGCGTTGCCCCGGGCGTTGCCCCGGGCGTTGCCCCGGGCGTTGCCCCGGGCGTTGCCCCGGGCGTTGCCCCGGGCGTTGCCCCGGGCGTTGCCCCGGGCGTTGCCCCGGGCGTTGCCCCGGGCGTTGCCCCGGGCGTTGCCCCGGGCGTTGCCCCGGNCGGGCGTTGCCCCGGGCGTTGCCCCGGGCGTTGCCCCGGGCGTTGCCCCGGGCGTTGCCCCGGGCGTTGCCCCGGGCGTTGCCCCGGGTTCCGGCGGTGAGGGTGCCGTGCCGGGGCTCGGCGGTGAGGGTGCCGCTGCGGGGCGGGGGCCGGGGGCTGTGCCCCCGGTTTCGGGAAGGGGCGGGGTGGGGGAGGAAACCGCCCCCGAGAACGCCCGCTTCACGCTGCACCTCGCCAACTTCGAAGGCCCCTTCGACCTCCTCCTCCAGCTGATCGCCAAGCACCGGCTCGACGTCACCGAGGTGGCCCTTTCCCAGGTCACGGACGAGTTCATGGCCCACCTGAAGGCCATGGGCCCGGACTTCGACCTCGACCAGACGACCGAGTTCCTGGTCGTCGCGTCGACACTGCTCGACCTCAAGGCGGCCCGGCTGCTGCCCGCAGCGGAGGTGGAGGACGAGGCCGACCTCGCCCTCCTGGAGGCCCGGGACCTGCTCTTCGCAAGGCTCCTCCAGTACCGCGCGTACAAGCGGATCGCCGCGATCCTGGCCGAGCGGATGGCCACCGAGGGCCGCCGGCACCCCCGCACGGTCGGCCTGGAACCGCGGTACGCGGAGCTGCTGCCGGAGGTGGTCCTGGGGATCGGGAAGGAACGGTTCGCCGAGCTCGCGGTGAAGGCGATGCAGCCGAAGCCGGCCCCGCAGGTGTACGTGGACCACATCCACGCGCCGCTGGTGAGCGTCCGGGAGCAGGCGGAGGTCGTGGTGGCCCGGCTGAGGGAGGCGGGGGAGGCCACGTTCGGCGAGCTGACTGCGGACGCGGGCGACGCGCTCACGGTCGTGGCGCGCTTCCTGGCGCTGCTGGAGCTCTACCGGGAGCGGGTGGTCGGCCTCGACCAGGAGGAGGCGCTGGGGACGCTGACCGTCCGCTGGACGGGCACGGAGGACGACGGGGACGGTATGCCCCGGGTGACGGACGAGTTCGACCGGGAACCGGAAACGACAGAAGGGAAGGCCGCGGAGTGAGCGGGACGAGCGAATCCCCGGACGCGAACGGGACCGGTACCGACACCGTGGCGGAGCTCCCCCTGGGGCCCGCCCTGGAAGCGGTCCTCATGGTCGTCGACGAACCCGTCACCGAGGACCACCTCGCAAGGATCCTCCAGCGCCCCCGCCGGGAGATCGCCGAGGGCCTGGCCGCGCTGGCCGGGGAGTACAGCGCCCAGGGCCGCGGATTCGAACTGCGGGAGGTCGGCGGCGGCTGGCGCTACTTCACCCGGCCCGAGTACGCCGACGCGGTCGAGGCGTTCGTGCTCGACGGCCAGCAGGCCCGGCTGACCCAGGCCGCGTTGGAGACCCTGGCCGTCGTCGCGTACCGTCAGCCGGTCAGCCGTTCGCGGGTCTCCGCGGTGCGCGGGGTGAACTGCGACGGCGTCATGCGCACCCTCCTCCAGCGCGGTCTCGTGGAGGAGACGGGGACGGAACCCGAAACAGGTGCGATCCTGTACAGGACGACGAACTATTTCCTGGAGCGGATGGGCCTGCGCGGTCTGGACGAGCTTCCCGAGCTCGCACCGTTCCTCCCGGAGGCGGACGCGGTCGAGGGCGACTCCCAGGAGGGGGTCCCGTCGTTCGATCCGGACGCCCCGGACACCGAAGCGGACGACAAGACGGAACTTTGATGCGAAGCAGCGGCAGGAACAGCGGAAGCGGCAACCGGGACAACCGGGGCGGCGGCGGCCGGGGCGGGTCCCCCCGTCCGGCGTCCGGCGGCGGGCGTGCGGGCGGCGGTCGCTCCGGCGGCGGGCGCTCCGACGCCGGCCGCTCCGGGAGCGGGCGCTACGACGGCCCCGGCTCCGGCGGCCGACGCGACGACCGGCGTGACGACCGGCGGGAGGAGCGCCCCCGTCGTCCCCGCCCGGAGGAGCGCCGCTACGACGTCGGTCCCGACGCCGAGCGCGGCAGCGGTGCCACCTCAGGCCGGGGCGCCTCGGCCCGCGGCGGCGCCAAGGGCGGCCCGCGCCGGAGCCCGGCGGCCG
>NZ_JABETO010000051.1 GCF_013055795.1 Streptomyces sp. I05A-00742 | reverse complement strand
CCAAGGACGGCCTGGCCGCGGCCGACGCCGCGCTGGCCGCCGCCCGCGAGGCCGCCACCGCCGCCGACCGCAGCCGGGCGGCGGTCACCGCCCGCCACGACGCGCTGGCCCTCGGGCTGCGCCGCAAGGACGGCACGGGCGCCCTGCTGGCGGCGAAGGAACGTTGCGGCGGACTGCTCGGCCCCGCCGCGGAACTCCTCACCGTCGCCCCCGGACACGAACTCCCCGTGGCCGCCGCCCTGGGCGCCGCCGCCGACGGCGTCGCCGTCACCGGCCTGGGCGCCGCCGCCGAGGCCCTGCGCCTGCTGAAGAAGGAGGACGCGGGACGCGCCGTCCTCCTGCTCGGCGGCGCCCCCGGGCCCGCGGACCCGGACCGCCCCGCCCCACGAGGCGGGCGGTACGCCGCCGACCTGGTCACCGGCCCCGAGCCACTGCTGCCCGCCGTCCGTCGGCTGCTGCGCGACGTGGTGGTCGTGGACACCCTGGAGGATGCCGAGGCCCTGGTCGCCGCCCACCCCGCGCTGACCGCCGTCACCGCCGAGGGCGACCTGCTCGGCGCGCACCTCGCCCAGGGCGGTTCGGGCGGCGCGCCCAGCCTGCTGGAGGTGCAGGCAGCCGTCGACGAGGCCGCCGCGGAACGGGCGGAGCTGGACGAACGCTGCGACCGGCTCGTCCGGGACCAGCAGGCGGCCGAGGAGGAACGCGCCCGCCGCGCCGCGCTCGTCGAGGAGCTGGCGGCCCGGCTGAGCACCGCCGACCGCGAGAAGTCGCGGTCCGCGCAACTGCTCGGCGGCCTCGCCGGGCAGGCCCGGGCGGCCGCCGGCGAGGCCGACCGGGCGGCCGCCGCCGCGGACCGGGCCCAGGAGGCCCTGGTCCGGGCCGGCGAGGAGGCCGAGGAACTGGCCGGACGGCTGGCCGCGGCCGAGGAACTGGGCGACGCCGAGGACACCGACGCCGAGCCCGACACCTCCGTCCGCGACCGGCTCGCGGCCGACGGCGCCAACGCCCGGCAGACCGAGATGGAGGCCCGGCTCCAGCTGCGCACCCACGAGGAGCGCGTCAAGGCGCTGGCGGGCCGGGCGGATTCGCTGGACCGGGCGGCGCGCGCCGAGCGGGAGGCGCGGGCGCGCGCCGAGCAGCGGCGCGCCCGGCTGCGGCACGAGGCCGAGGTGGCCACGGCCGTCGCGGCGGGCGCCCGGCAGCTCCTGGCCCACGTCGAGGTCTCGCTCGTCCGCGCGGACGAGGAGCGGCAGGCGGCGGAGGCGGCGAAGACGGAGCGCGAACGCGAGCTGGTCACCGGCCGCAACCGGGCGCGCGAGCTCAAGGCCGAGCTGGACAAGCTCACGGACTCGGTGCACCGGGGCGAGGTGCTGGGCGCCGAGAAGCGGCTGCGCATCGAGCAGGTGGAGGCGAAGGCGCTGGAGGAGTTCGGCGTCGAACCGGAGGCGCTGGCCGCCGAGTACGGCCCGGACCAGCCGGTGCCGCCCTCGCCCCCGGCGGAGGGCGAGGAGCCGCGGGAGCTCCCGCCAGTGCCGTACGTCCGGGCGGAGCAGGAGAAGCGGCTGCGGGCCGCCGAGCGCGCGTACCAGCAGCTGGGCAAGGTCAACCCGCTGGCGCTGGAGGAGTTCGCGGCGCTGGAGGAGCGGCACAAGTTCCTCTCCGAGCAGCTGGAGGACCTGAAGAAGACCCGCGCCGACCTGCTCCAGGTCGTGAAGGACGTGGACCGCCGGGTCGAGGAGGTCTTCACCGAGGCGTACCACGACACGGCCCGGGAGTTCGAGGGCGTCTTCTCCCGGCTGTTCCCCGGCGGCGAGGGCCGGCTCGTCCTGACGGACCCCGACGACATGCTGGCCACGGGCGTGGACGTGGAGGCCCGGCCGCCGGGCAAGAAGGTCAAGCGGCTGTCGCTGCTCTCGGGCGGCGAGCGGTCGCTGACCGCCGTCGCGCTCCTGGTGGCGATCTTCAAGGCCCGGCCGAGCCCGTTCTATGTGATGGACGAGGTCGAGGCGGCGCTGGACGACACCAACCTCCAGCGGCTGATCGGGATCATGCGGGAGCTCCAGGAGAGTTCGCAGCTGATCGTGATCACGCACCAGAAGCGGACGATGGAGGTCGCCGACGCGCTCTATGGCGTGTCCATGCAGGGCGACGGGGTCTCGAAGGTGATCAGTCAGCGTCTGCGGTGAGGGCGCGTCCCGCCCGGAGTTCCCGGGGATTTACAAGATCGCCTTCAAGTGTTGAAGGCAAACTATCCCAAAGGTGGGGGATAGTTCTTCGTCACAAAGTATTGACTTCGCTAAATGAAGACATAGGGTCTGCTGCGTCGCTTATGCCTTCAACTGGTGGGCACTTGGATCATGTGCCCCACTGGAAAAGGCCACCCCACACCCTTCCCGGCAACGTCGCCGCGGAACCCAGGAGTACACGTTGACCAGCACTGCGATGGCGCAGGGGGCCGAGGGCCGCAAGGCCCAGCCGGACCACCTCGGCCACGTCATCTTCATCACCGCGGCCGCGGCCATGGGTGGCTTCCTCTTCGGCTACGACAGCTCCGTGATCAACGGTGCGGTCGAGGGCATCCGCGGGAAGTACGACATCGGCTCGGCCGCCCTCGCCCAGGTCATCGCCATCGCGCTGATTGGCTGCGCCATCGGCGCCGCGACCGCGGGCCGCCTCGCGGACCGGATCGGCCGCATCCGCGTGATGCAGATCTCGGCGACCCTCTTCACCATCAGCGCCGTCGGTTCCGCGCTGCCCTTCGCCCTCTGGGACCTGGCCTTCTGGCGCGTCCTCGGCGGAATCGCGATCGGCATGGCGTCCGTCATCGGCCCGGCCTACATCGCCGAGGTCTCGCCGCCCGCCTACCGCGGCCGCCTCGGCTCCTTCCAGCAGGCCGCGATCGTCGTCGGCATCGCCATCTCGCAGCTGGTCAACTGGGGCATCCTCAACCTCGCCGACGGCGACCAGCGCGGCAAGCTCCTGGGCATCGAGGCCTGGCAGCTGATGCTCGGCGTCATGGTCGTCCCCGCCGTCCTCTACGGCCTGCTCTCCTTCGTCATCCCCGAGTCCCCCCGCTTCCTGATCTCCGTCGGCAAGGTCGACAAGGCCAAGTCCGTCCTGGCGGACGTCGAGGGCAAGGGCATCGACCTCGACGCGCGCGTCGCCGAGATCGAGCACGCGATGCACAGCGAGCAGAAGTCCACCTTCAAGGACCTCCTCGGCGGCAAGGCCGGCTTCCTCCCCATCGTCTGGGTCGGCATCGGCCTCTCGGTCTTCCAGCAGCTGGTCGGCATCAACGTCGCCTTCTACTACTCGGCGACCCTGTGGCAGTCCGTGGGCATCGACCCGAGCGCCTCGTTCCTCTACTCGTTCACCACGTCGATCATCAACATCGTCGGCACCGTGATCGCGATGATCTTCGTCGACCGGATCGGCCGCAAACCGCTCGCGATCGTCGGCTCGGCCGGTATGGCCGTCTCCCTGGCCCTGGAGGCATGGGCCTTCTCCTCCCAGGCGGGCGACGGCTCCCTGCCGACCGTCCAGGGCACCGTCGCCCTGGTCGCCGCCCACGCCTTCGTGCTCTTCTTCGCCCTCTCCTGGGGCGTCGTGGTCTGGGTCTTCCTCGGCGAGATGTTCCCCAACCGCATCCGCGCCGCCGCGCTGGGCGTGGCCGCGTCCGCCCAGTGGGTCGCGAACTGGGCCATCACGGCCAGCTTCCCGAGCCTCTCGGACTGGAACCTCTCCGGCACCTATGTGATCTACGCGGTCTTCGCCGTGCTCTCCATCCCCTTCGTGCTCAAGTACGTCAAGGAGACCAAGGGCAAGGCGTTGGAGGAGATGGGCTGACACCCCCCCCGCCGCCCATCTCCGGAAAGGCCGCCCCGGCTCCTGCTAGGGCGGCCTTTCCGCGTCCTACGATGAGGCGTGCTCTCCCTAGTCGTGGCCCCCTGGCGGCGCCCTCCCGTGATCGAGCGGAACGCGGACGCGGTGCACTACGCCGCCAGCACCATGAAGGTGGCCGTCCTGGCGGCCCTCCACCGCGGCGGTACGGACCTCGACCGGCACGTCCCCGTCGTCAACCGCTTCACCTCCGCCGTCGGCGGCACCTACGCCAACGACCCCGCCGAGGACAGCGACCCGCTCCCCTGGCAACGGCTCGGCGGCACCGCCCCGCTGCGCTGGCTCGCCACCCGGATGGTCACCCACTCCTCCAACCTCGCCACCAACCTCTGCCTCGCCGAGACCGGCCCCGACGCCGTGGCCGAGGTCTGGCGCCGGGCCGGTGCCACCGGCAGCGGCAGTCCGCGCGGCATCGAGGACTACCCCGCCCGCGCCGCCGGCCTCCACAACCTCGTCACCGCCCGGGACCTCGTCCGGCTGCTGGCATCGCTGGAACCCGAGGTCCTGGCCCAGCTGGAGCACAACGCCCACGCCGTGGACCTCGCCGCGGGCCTGCCGCCCGGCACCCGGCTCGCCAGCAAGAACGGCTGGATCACCGGCATCCGGCACTGCGCCGCCGTGGTGTACCCGCCCGACGCGCTGCCCTACACGATCGCCGCCTGCTACACCGGACCGCTCGCCTCGGGCCACGACGCCGACGACCCCGCCGCCCGGCTGCTGGCCCGGATCTCGGCACGGGTGTGGGACCACCGGCACACCCTTCCTCAGCCACCGGCCACCGGCTCCACCTGACCGGGCCGACCGGGCCGACCGGTCCGACCGGGCCGACCGGTCCGACCGGTCCGACCGGTTCGACCGGTCTGACTGGCCGCGGTCATCAGGGCGTCGATCCCCGGACGGTTGAGCAGGTTGATGCGGACGTATCCCGGCCGGCCGTCGAGCTCGAAGTACTTCCCGTCCATCGCCAGGAACCACCGGTGCGGCACCCGCGGCCTGGCGAACAGGAAGAAGCCCGCCTCCGCCGGCACCTCCGCGTCCAGCGCGCCACTGGCGGTGAGCGCCCGGTGGTTGTCGCGCACATGCTCCACCAGCGCGCGGTTGCCCTCGCCGAGCATCAGATCGGCCGCCCGGTGCGCGAACAGCCGGTCCGAGACCGCCACGTCACCGTGCAGGTTGAGGTGCAGCTCGGCCAACTCCTCCCGCATTCGCTCGGGAACGAGGAGATGCGCACAGCGGTAGCCGTGTACGGACAGGAACTTGGTCGGGCACACCATCCGCAGCGTGCGGTCGGCGGGCAGCAGCGCGCTGTCCTCCCGGCGCTCCCCGTCCCACCGCATGTACTGGAACGTCCCGTCGACGAACACCAGGGAACCGGTCTCCTCCTGCCAGTCCGCGATCCTCCGCAGCACCGCCCCGGGCACCCGCCGCCCCGCGTACCAGACCGGGTCCGTCAGCACGAGCACGGTCCGCTCGGCGGGCAGCCGCAGATCGAACGCCGGCTGATAGGCGTGGGCACGGGCGACCGGGACGGGCTCAATGCCCATGCGCCGGAAGAGGTACGCGAGTTTGTAGTAGACCGGCGGGACGTAGTGCACCCTCCTGCGCCCCGTCAGCAGCAGCCAGGTCGCGAACGTACCGAGCAGACCACTGGACCCGCCCCCGGGCAGCACCCGGCCCGGCGAGCAGTCCGTACCGTCGTACCGCCGGTGCATGGCCGCGATCTTGGCGCGCAGCGCCGCGTCCTCGCCCAGCCCCGAGTAGCGCGTGACGTCCGCCAGCCGGCCCGGCGCGGTGTCGGCGAGCTCCCCGAGGTACGACTCGACGTACGGGTGCCCGCCGTTGTAGTCCGACACGAAGACCCGGGCACCGGGCTGCCGCCGCTCCGCCTCGATCAGCTCATGCCACTCCAGCATCCGGAACAGGGACGGCGTCACGGGCGCTCCCGCGGTCACAGGCGGCCGCGCTCTCACCAGTGGGTCAGGTCCATCGCCCAGGAACAGTGCGGATCGGCGGCATCCGTCGTCCTGCGCTCCTCCTCACCGATCAGGGAAGGCACGGCCGCGATCAGAGCGGTGACAGCACCGGTCAGGCGCACGTCGGCAGCGATGACGGCACCGGGGGCTTCCTCGGTGTCCAGGTAGAGCCGGAGCCGGTCCCGGCCGGTGAACAGGAATCCGCGGAGACGTGTACCCGGTTGCTCCTCGGCGAGCGGGCCCGCGAGGGTCCGCAGGACGCGCAGCGCGGTGTCGTCCGGAGTCTCGGCGGCCGGTTTCACGGACGCCGGGTCCACTTGGAGAAGTTTCATGCCCATCACCGTGCCGACACGGTCGCTCGGGTAGATGTGGGTGCCCGTCAGCAGCGTGCGCAGGATGCCGATGACATCGTAGACGGTCAGCGCGCTGTCGTGGGTGCGCAGCGGCAGCTCGTACGCCAGCAACTCGTCCGCCGCGCAGACCCCTTCGCCTCCCGAGACGACGCGGATCGCCCCGGCCGGCGGCAACACCGGGAGGACGCCCCGGATGTGCTGGTCACCGGTGAGCGGCGCGTGGATGTGGTGGAGCAGGAGGCGGGTGATGACCGCCTGCTGCTCCGCGATCTCTTCATGCGTGGAAGTCAATGGAAGTCACTCGTTGAGCCAGTTGGGGCACCTGTTCATGCCCTTGCAGTAGGCGGTGATGACGCCGATCTTCTGTCCGGATCCAGCATCGTAGCGGTTGTCCGCGGTCCTCTGTGAGTACTGGGCGACGACGATGATCCTGACGTGCCGGCCGCCGTTGATGGCGTCGGCCCAGTACTCCAGCCGGTTGCCGTCCTTCTTGTCGACCTTGCCGGAAATCGCGGCGTCGACAGCCCTGCACTTCTTGATGTTGTGCGGTCCCGAGAAGTGGTTCCAGCCCAACTCGGAGTTGCCGAACCGGGTCGGGATCGTTCTGCCGTCCGGGTCCTTCTGTTTGCACTTGACCCTCGTGTTCCAGGAGGGGCCCGCATGGGCGGGTGCCACTGTGGCGGCGAAGAGCGTGGTTGCCGCGACGGCCGTCACCGATATCGCTGCGAGCTTCTTCATGGCAGTGACGGTGGCAGCTCGTGCGGTTGTTCGGTGAGCGTGTTTTCGGCCGAGGAGGGTGCGCCGGTCCCGGGCTTGCCCCGTGGGGCACCCATGTGTGACGCATCAGCGTCAACGTGAAGGAGGAGGGGGAGCGGCCGAGTCGATTGCGTTCCGGCCGCAGCGGCCGGTCTCCGTACAGCACACCTCCAGCGCGGTCCCTTGGGGCACTTGTGGGCGAACAGTCCCGAGGCTGCCATGGCCGACTGGCGCGTTCAGACATTGATGGACCTTCCCGGGCTCCTCGCCCGGTAGGTCCTGTCGCCCATCAGCGCGACAGCGCCGCCCGGGCGAGTGCCTGAACCGAGAATTAGCGTGCCCGCGCACCACACGCCGGGGTGGAAAACGGGGGAGCATGCCGCTCTCCGTCTCCGTCACCATGGAGGCACGGACAGCCCTCAAACGAAGTGATCGGAGGTTGGTCCCCTAGTGGTGCTTCGTTAAGTCTGCCGATCTCGCCTGTTCAGGGGCATGGTGTCGGGTATGGCGCTTGGGGAGGTGGAACGGCTCCGGGGTGAGTTGGCGGAGTTCGTTACTGACGTGTTCACCTCACTTCCGGGGCGGGGTCAACGCCGGTGGGGCGAGTGTTACCTGCGGGGCCTGATGCTGGACGGCCGACGCGAGTCCGGAGGTTTCTATGCACGCCTTCCAGCTGCTCCGGTCCGCCCTGGTCCACGTCAACACGCTGCTGATGCAGGAGACCTTGGCCGACCCGAAGTGGGCGGACAAGCTCACCGACGCGGACCGGCGCGCGCTCTCCGCTGTTCTGGACCCAGGTGAATCCGTACGGACGGTTCGAGTTGGACATGATCAGCCGTCTCGATTTGGTTCTGTCCCTCCGCGCGACGGTGCCGGGCCCGCGCATCCCGCAGGGGGAAGCGGTCGGAGCCCCGGCATGACGCCCGGGCTACGGTCCGGTTCAGCCTTTGCGAGTGGCGAGCACGGGCCTGATTCTGAGCCAGCGGGGGGTGAGCGTGCGTGGCGGAGGGCCGATAGTCTCGCGGCCCTCCGCGCGTCGCGCGGGCCCGGGGCCGCCGGAACGGCAAACCTGGGCAACGCAGTGAGCGGGCTCCTTGACCCGGCTCGGTTCAGGACGCAGTAGTTGCGCCACGGTTCCTGGTCAGCAAGAGGGCGAGTACGGCGATCAACGCGCAGAGAGTCATGCCGAGGAAGAGCGGCACCACAGTGTGCCCGCCGGCGATGCCCATCAACGGTGCGACGGCCGCGCCGAGAGCGCTCTGGAGCGTGCCGAGCACGGCCGAGCCGGTGCCTGCCGCGTACGGCACGCGCTCGAGGGCGAGTGCAGTGGCGGTGGTGAAAACCTGACCGAGGCCGAGGAAAGCGATGGCGACCAGGCCCAGAGCCCATACGCGACTGAGCTGCCCGGCGATGGTGATGAGCAGGGCCAGGGCGCTGGGCGCCAGAAGCAGGACCAACCCCACGCGCAGGAGGAGCCGGGGTGAGCAGCGGCCCACAAGGCGAGCAGCCGCCGCGCTCGACAAGGTTGCAGTGAGGGCCCCGACAGAGAAGGCGACGGATGCCTCGCCGACGGTGAAGTTCAGAACGTTCTGCAGCAGGAAGGGGGACGCCGAGATGTAGCAGAACAAGGTGGCGCTGGCGAAGCAGAAGGCGAGGGTGTAGCCGAGGTAAAAGCGATCGGTCAGCACCGAGACGGCGGCCTTCAGAGTGCTGCCGATGCCGTCGGTGTGGCGACGATCAGCCGGCAGGCTCTCCGGCACGAGGAACAACGAGGCCAGGAACATGAGTACGGACGCGCCGGTCAGCACCCAGAACACCGCGCGCCAGCCACCGGGGCCTTCCACCACCGCTCCGCCAGCCAGCGGCGCCACGATGGGGGCAATACCACCCAGGGCCATCAACATGCCGAAGATTCGCGCCGCGGCAGTGCCTGATGCGAGATCCGAAACCACAGCCCTGCCAACGACGACACCTGCGGCTCCGCTGAATCCCATGACGAACCGCAGACCGGTCAGGATCCCGAGAGAGGGCGCGACCGCGCACAGTGCGGTTGCCAGCGTGCATACGCCGGTTCCGATGAGGATCGGCTTCCTGCGCCCATACCGGTCCGAGAGTGGGCCGAGCACCAGCTGACCGGCTGCGAGTCCGAAGAAGAAGGCCGTAAGGGTGAGTTGGACGCCCGCAGCATCTGTGGACAGCTCCCGCGTCATGGTCGGGAAGCCCGGCAGGTACATGTCCGTGGACAAAGGGATCGCGAAGGACAGCAGCGCGAGGACCGCAATCTGTCGACTCGGCGGGGACGGGGATGGCGCCTTCACTTCAGGCAGGCCGACGCGTATCGAGGCGTGAGAGGTCATCGCTACTCCCGAACGAGAAGAGGAACAGGGATACTATGAATATATAACTATATCTAAAGCTAGGATGGGTCGATGACCGGTGATGCCGTACCTGACGATGAGGACCTGCTGCACAAGGCCAGGGAACTGACCCCGGCTCTCTACGTCCTCGCGCGCGTCTTGCGACTGCGCGGCGTAGCCGAGGCCGGCCTGCCCCCCTTGCCTCCCTCGGACTTGGATGTCCTGCGCTATGTGCTGGACTGTCCTGGCACGGGAACGAGTGCCCTCGCTCGCGAACTCGGGCTCCATGCGAGCAACGTCAGCACCACGGTGCGAGGCCTGGTCGCCCAGGGGCTGATCCGCCGCGAACCCGATCCGCACGACCGTCGAGCCGTACAGCTGTACCCGACAATCGACGCCACCCATGGGATGGCACGGATCGAAGATGCTTGGGCGGAACTCTTCGCCGACACCCTCGCCGCCCTGCCTCCCGAACACCGCGTCGCCCTTGCCGACGCCACGCCCGCACTGCGCGCGCTCGGCGCCACCCTGCGACATCGCCGGGATGCCCACCCCGGCTGAGCCGGATATCGCGGAGCCGAGTGTCGGCAAACGATCCTTTGGCGACAGGGCGGCGCCGCGCCCAATGGGCCCGCATGATCCGGAGGTTCACGGCAGCTCGAATCCAACCAGATCCGATGGTGACACCGTGCACATCTCCGAGGTGTTCCGCCTCGTGCGCGGCAACCAGCACATCCTCGACGTGCTCGACGTCCTCCACCGCGACCGCCTCGCCCTGCGTATCCACGACGGCGCGTTCTCCGCCTGGACCTCACCGCCCGTTACCCGCGCACTGGAGAGCTGCTGTCCACGGTGAAGTTCATGGTGCAGACCCTCGCCGCCGCCTGCGAACTCCAGCGCGACCTTCCACGCGAGCTGACGTACGACGGGCTGCGGGCCGCCGAAGCCAAGGGAAGCAAGGGGGGCGACGCCCGTCCATCACCGCGGCGAAGACCGGCGCCGTGCGCACCGCGTACCTGGAGGGCCGCTCCATCGAGGCCCTCGCCCGCGAGCACGGCGTCAGCCGCGGCGCCGTCCGTACGGCCGTCGCCGACCGCATGCCACCTAGTCGTAGCTATTCGAGAACAGGGCCGAGACCGTTCCCGGCCGGCCGCCGTGACCAACTCCCCGTCGTATGTGAGTGCATCGGCCCTTACGCTTGCGGTGTCGAGCTGCGTGAAGGAGGGGCAAGGCCATGCCGGACGACGCCACCCCGGACCCGTACGCCCATCCCTTGGTCTTCGGCCAGCGGATGCAGATCCTGCGCACCCGCCGCGGCCTCAGCCGCCCGGTTCTCGCCGGGCTCCTCGGGCGGTCGCCCTCGTGGGTGAAGCAGGTCGAGAACGGTGCCATCAACACGCCTTCCCTGCCGATGATCCTGCGCGTCGCCGAGGTGCTGCGCGTGAGCAACCTGGCCGACCTCACCGGCGACCGGACCATGACTGCCGATCTCTTCACCGGCCCGGGGCACCGGCTCCTTCCCGCGGTGAAGGAAGCGGTCAATGCGTTTCCGGTCAGGTCCGATCGCGAGCCGACGCCCGTCACGCACCTGCGGCACCGGCTCGACCGGGCCTGGTCGGCCCGCCACGCGGCCGCCAGGCACCGAGAGGTCGTGGGGGATCTGTTGCCCGATTTGATCCGCGACGCGCAGTGCGGCGCGCGTGCCGCCGAGACGTCGGCCGAGCGCCGGGCGATGCAGGCGATTCTGTCCGAGGTGTACTCCCTGGCCCAGTTCTTCGTGGCCTATCAACCCGACTCGTCGCTCCTGTGGCGCGTGGCCGAGCGCGGCATGGTGGCCGCTCAGGAGTCGGAGGACCCCCATGCCATCGGCATCGCCGGCTGGCTGACCGTTCAGGCCCATCGTGGCGCCGGGCAGTTCGACGCGGCGGACACGGTCAACGCGGAGACGCTGCGGTTCCTTGGGGCCCTGCTTCCCGACGCGAGCAACGAAGTCCGCGCCGTCGCCGGCGCCCTGCACTTCGAGGCGGGCTATACGGCGGCGCGGCGCGGCGAGTCCGGGGCGGCCTGGAGGCAGTGGGATACGGCACGCACGGTCGCCCGGAGCCTGCCGCCCGGCTACTACCACCCCGTCACCTCATTCTCCACGGCGGTGATGTCGGCCCACGCCGTAACCGTCGCCGTTGAACTGCACGCGGGCCCCGAGTCGGCCAAGCAGGTCGCCCGGGCGGACGGGGACCTGATCCCCTCCCGCCCGCGCAGAGCGCGGCACCGTATCGAGGAAGCCCGTGCCTACCAGCTCGACGGGCAGCCGGACGTCGCCCTGGCGACGCTCGCCAAGGCCCACGAGGCCGCTCCCGAGACGATCGCCTACAACGGCTACGCGAGGCGGATCGTGCTGGAGGAGACCGGGTCCAGGAGCCCTGAGCGTCGGCGGCGTGCGGGTGAACTCGCCGTGAAACTGGGGGGCCTGGCCGCGTAGTCGCGCTCGTTGAACACCTGAGCGAGGGGCAGGAATCCTGCCCCTCCCGCTTGTCCCGCAGCCGTACGGTCGCGATCGGTTAGGTCCCGTCAGCGGCTCCGGGAGTCACATGAACACCATCACAGGACGCTCGGTACCGGGCGCCCCGAGCGTTTACCACGCCTACCAGCACGGTCGCACCCGCGTGCACGTATCGGACCTGTGCCGTCTCGGACAGCATTCCCTGTGCTCCGGCGCGACCACGATCCGCCGCGTCACCGGCTAAGGAGCCACCGTCCGGTGCACTGAATCGCTGCCCTGCGTCTGCACCTGCCATGAGTCGGGGACCGGACCGGCATGTTGAACGGCGTCCGCCCGACGCGTACTGGGTCGTCGCCGTCCGGGCCCGGGGTCTGTCCGAGCACCAGGCGTCGATGGGGACCGGGCAGGGCTGACAGTCGTGCTCGCGGAAGCTGATGGGGACGATCGGGGTGCCGCGGTGCGAGAGCGCGTCACGCCAGTTGCGGGCGGTGGCGCCATTCGGGCAGGTGGGGCCGGGTCTCTGCTCGTGCTGTGTCGGCCCGGCTCCGCGGCCTCGGGGACGCCTGCCGGCTACCTGCGCGACGTCGGGCGCAGCGCCGGCCAAGGGGTCACGGAACGATGACCACTATGAACGCCTCGCTGTCGATGATGCGGTCGGACTTCACCGCCCGCCCGAACTCACCACCCGCCTCCTCGTTGTCCTTGAGGTCGACATGGGCACGGACGCAGGGCGCGTCGGGCGGGGTGCCACGGTCGACGGTGACGCCCGCGATGTCCCAGACGCCGCCGATCTGGCGTGGAGTGATGTCCACACACTGGGTGCCGGGATTCCCGCCCTGCCAGGACCTGGCGAAGGGGTACTCGTCGCAGGAGTCGTTGGGTACCCCGGTGGCGCCGCTTATGAAAGGGTCCGGGGCACGGTCACAGGTCAGGGCGCGCCGCTTCTTGGCTTTCGGATCGAGAGGGTCGACCCACCGGGTCAGCGGGTGGCCGGCGTCGCCGAAGTGGCCCAGGAGTTTCTTCTGTGCCCACTCGTAGGCGACAGCCGCCCCGTGGTAGACCGACTTGGAGAACGTCACCTTGGCCGTGTGCCTCGGGACGATACAGCCGGCCCACTGGTCGACCTCATGGTCACAGCGCACCTCGGGGCCCCACCACTCGGGCTTGATGGTCGCGGACTCCCCCGCCGTGTCGACGATGGACCCGGTGACGCGGTAGGTGGGCTGGGTCGTCGAGTGGAAGCCCTTGCCGACGGTCGAGCGGTAGGTGAGGGAGCCGCTCTTGTGCTGCCCGGCGGCGGTAAAGCGTGCGGGTGCGCCGCCCCAGGCCGGCGGCCCGGCGACACACTGCCCGCTGCAGGTGGAGCTCAGGGCCAGCGTCACCTCGTCGACGTTCGACATCTGGGTGACGGAGATCTCGATGTCTTCCGCCCACTGCGCGTGGGGCAGAGAGGGCATCCAGGCGGCGGCAGCGACGAAGACCGTGGCGTACCCGGACACCTTTTCCTCCACGTCGAGGGTCGCGTAGATGACCCAGTGGCGCACGCAGTACCTCAGGCGGTCGGAGACAATCGCGCCTTCTTTCTCATCGCGGGTGCAGAGCTCTGCCGCCGGGTTGGGGGGTGTGGGGCCGGGTATGGCGGGGGCGGCGGCGGGTTCCGTCTTGATGCAGGTCCAGGCCGTGCCCCGGCGTTGCAGTGCGGAGCCGGGGGCGGTTTCCGTGCACGTGCCGTGCCCCTGAGGGGTCGTCCGACTCGCGGGGGAGGCTGTGGCCGGTGAGGTGCCCAGGCCACACAGGGCTGCGGTGAGGGCGAGCGAGACTATCGCCGCCAGGCCGCGTCTGAGGGGTTTCAAAGGATGGTCCCTTCCTTCGGTGGCCCCTGTGCGGGCACACCGAAGTCATGGAACCCGTCAACTCCCTTGCCCACCAACCGAATACGGGACAGTTCTTGATTTTATTTGGCCAGTTGTGGTATCGCCCTGCGGCCTCCGGCGGCGCTACTTTCACTCACCTCACAGACCACACGGCAGGGGAAAACGATGCGCCGCACAAGAACCCGTCTGAGCAGAGGGCTCGGGGCTCTCATAGCCACCGCGACGGCCGCCGTGGGCCTGGCTGCCGCCCCGGCCGGCGCCGCCCCGGCCGCCGGGCAGGCCGCCGCCGGGCAGGCGGTCCAGCCCGGCCAGACCTGTACCGCAGCCGATCTCGGCAAGCGCCACCCGATCGTCAAGAGCACCGAAGTCGCCCCGGCGATCACCCACTTCAAGGGCTGGTTCGTCACCGAGGGCACGACCGGTACCCAGACCATCAGCACCAGCACCCAGGAAACCATCTCGGTCTCCGTCGGCCTCAACGGCACCGTCCAGGGCAGCTTCGCCGTCGATCTCCTCGGCACCGTCGGCGCGAGCCTGGGCCTGAACGTACAGGTCAACTACACCTCCACCAGCAGCACCTCGAAGTCGATCACCTGGGACTTCCGCAAGCCCGGCTACTACGGCCTCTACGAGGGAACGAAGAAGGTCACCGGCACGTACGGCAGCCTCAACTGCAACCGGGTGGACCTGGGCGGCGGCACCTTCGGCCTGAAATGGGTCGAAGGCCCCGACAGCGGCAGCTACACCACCTACACGACCCTCGAAGAGGGCGCGGTGCGCTGCGAGGACAAGGTGCCGGCGGGCAGCATCATGCGCAAGGCGCAGGACCTTCTTGGCTGCGGCTCCGCCGCCGCCACCGCGAAGCGCGCGGCCGGGCCGGTGCCATCGGCAAAGGCCGTCGAGACCAGGTACGAAGCCGACAACGCCGCCCAGGACATGAAGGTCGCCCAGGCCGCCAGGCCCATCGCGCGGGCCGCCTTGGACTGCCGGCCCGGCGCCGTCTACCGGATCCATGTCCCCGGCAAGCCCCTGAACTGGAGCGCGCCGCTCCTGGCCAACGACGGCATCCGCCTCCGCACATCGAACCTCTCCAGCGCCCACCTGGACAACTGGCGGCTGTGCAACGTGACCGAGAACAACGGGGTCCTCGAAGCGACCCTGTGGAACTGGGGCAACGGCGGATGCGCGACCATCCCGTCGAACATCGCCAACCGGGAGCAGGCCTACCTGACCACGGCCACCTGCGCAGAGGACGACCTCCAACGGTTCTACATCTACCGCGACGTACCCGGCAGCTCGAAGGTCGGCCTGCAGAACAAGTACACCGGCTCCATGGTCGGCCACGACCGGTACGCGGACGGAGAGCTGATCCGCCAGTACTCCAGCGGCAGGCAGGACGGGACGGGCACCTACACCTTGATCGCAGTCTGACAGCTCCCACCTCGTGAGCGTCGAAGATCTGCTGCCAGGCATCCGCCTCGATCAGCCGGGCATCGACATCGACACCCTCCCCATACGACAACGGCGGTCCCCAAGACCACAACCGGGCCTTGGGGACCGCCGTCAGGACGGGATCCGTCAGACGGAAGCCTTCGCGGGCTCGTCGTGGTCCGCGCGCTGGGCGGGCACCGGGGCGGGGCCGTTCTCGCGCGGGGTCGGGAGGAGGGCCATCACCGCGGCGGAGATCACGATGGTGGCGCCCCAGCCGAGGCCGTACTTGCCGATGAAGGTGGTGGCCAGCGGGCCGGTGAACCAGTCGCACTTGGTGAAGGCGAGGCCGGCGAGCAGGGCGACGCCCCAGGCGGTCATGGCCTGCCAGCAGAAGCCGCCGACGTACCAGTAACGGCTGGTGCGGCCGGTGTCCATGAGGGCCTCGGCGTCGTAGCGGACGGCGCGGGAGCGGCGGCGGGCCATGTCGACGGCGTAGACGCCGATCCAGGCGGAGAAGGAGACGGCGAGCAGGATGAGGAAGGTGATGAAGGAGCTCAGGAAGCTCTTCGCCACCAGCATCAGCAGCAGGCCGCCGACCAGGGAGATCACGGCGTTGATGCTGACGGCCATGGCCCGCGGCAGCTTGACGCCCATGGTCTGGGCGGTGAAGCCGGCCGAGTACATCGAGAGGCTGTTGATCAGCAGCATGCCCACGATCGCGGTGATCAGGTAGGGGACCGCCAGCCAGGTCGGGAGGATGTCACCGAGGAAGGACACCGGGTCCGGGGCGTCGGCCAGGCCGGGCGTGGCCACGGCCATCACGGCGCCCATGAGCACCATCGGCACCATGACGAGGCCCGCACCGGAGACGGTCGTGCCGACGATCTTCTTGCCCGAGGCGGAGTGCGGCAGGTAGCGCGCGAAGTCCGGGCCGGTGGGGACCCAGCTGATGCCGCCGGCGGCGATGGTGCCGATGCCGGCGATCATCATGGCCGTGGTGCCGGCGGGCTTGGAGAAGACGTCGTCCCACTTGATGTTGGCGATCAGGTAGCCCAGGACCAGCACGCTGAAGACGCCGAACAGATACGTCGACCAGGTGTTGCAGACGTTGAGCGCCTTGCGGCCCATTCCGCTCACCAGGAACGTGCAGGCGACGAACGCCAGCAGCGTGATCACGATGAGCGGGGTGTTGCTCTTCACACCGAAGACCAGGTCGAGCACGGTCAGGACGGCGTACGCGCCGGTGACCGCGTTGATCGTCTCCCAGCCGAAGCGGGCAACCCAGAGGATCGCGCCCGGGAAGAGGTTGCCGCGGACGCCGAACGTCGCGCGGGAGAGCATCGCTCCCGGCGCGCCGCCCCACTTGCCGGACACCGACAGGACGCCGACGAGGCCGAAGGACACCAGGGCCGCGCACGCGGCCACGATCAGGACCTGCCAGAAGTTCAGGGAGTTGAAGACGATCAGAGCCGCGCCCATGGTGAGCAGCAGGACGCTGATGTTGGCGGCGACCCAGGTCGGGAAGAGCTCCCGGACCCGGCCGTGCCGCTCGTGATCGGGGACAGGCTCGATGCCGCGGGTCTCGATGGCGCCTGCGGCGCCGTCGGTGCTGGACACGTTGGCGCCTTCGGCAGCGTTGTCCATGGTGGGGGCCATATCGGGGGCTCCGTGCGGGGTGTGAACAGGGCGGGGGCCTGAGCAGGAAGGGGGACAGACCTGAGCAGGAAGGGGACAGAATGGAACGTTCGGACTCTACGCGCGTCGCGCGAGCCCAGGCCATCGTACTTTGATCTAACTTTGCGCAGTTAGTGCCATTGGTCCTTGTGGAAAAGCACAAGAGTCCGGCGCTCCCGGGCGCTGCGGCGCCGGAACGCCGGGGTGGCCGATACTGGGTCCGTTATGGAAATCGTCATCCTTGCTGTAGTCATCGCTGTGGTCGCGCTCGGCGCGATCAGCGGGCTCGTGGTCAGCAGCCGCAAGAAGAAGCAGCTGCCCCCGGCGCCGCCGAGCAGCCCGTCCGTCACCGCGCCGCCCGCCGAGCCCCACATCGGCGAGGAGGCCGAGACCCCGCGCGAAGAGAAGCGCCGCACCGTCGAGGAGGTCGAGCTCCCGGCGCCCGAGGCGGAGGCCGAGGCCCCCGTCGTGGAGCCCGAGGCCGCGCCGGAGCCCGAGGCCCCGGCCGTCGAGGTGCCCGAGCCCACCGCCGGCCGGCTGGTCCGGCTCCGGGCCCGGCTCTCGCGTTCGCAGAACTCCCTGGGCAAGGGGCTGCTCACGCTGCTCTCCCGCGAGCACCTCGACGAGGACACCTGGGAGGAGATCGAGGACACCCTGCTCACCGCCGACGTCGGCGTCACACCGACGCAGGAGCTGGTCGAGCGGCTGCGCGAGCGCGTCCGGGTGCTCGGTACCCGCACCCCCGAGGAACTGCGCACCCTGCTCCGCGAGGAGCTGCTGACGCTCATCGGCACCGAGGCCGACCGCGGCGTGCACACCGAGCCCGGGGTGGGCGCCAACGGCGAGGAGAAGCCCGGCGTCGTCATGGTCGTCGGCGTCAACGGCACCGGCAAGACCACGACCACCGGCAAGCTGGCGCGCGTCCTGGTCGCCGACGGCAAGTCCGTGGTCCTCGGCGCGGCGGACACCTTCCGCGCCGCCGCGGCCGACCAGCTCCAGACCTGGGGCGAGCGTGTGGGCGCCCGTACGGTCCGCGGCCCCGAGGGCGGCGACCCGGCCTCCGTCGCGTTCGACGCGGTCAAGGAGGGCATCGCGGAGAGCGCGGACGTCGTCCTCATCGACACCGCCGGCCGTCTGCACACCAAGACCGGCCTCATGGACGAGCTGGGCAAGGTCAAGCGCGTCGTGGAGAAGCACGGCTCGGTCGACGAGGTGCTGCTGGTGCTGGACGCCACCACCGGTCAGAACGGTCTGGTCCAGGCCCGGGTGTTCGCGGAGGTCGTGAACATCACCGGCATCGTGCTCACCAAGCTCGACGGCACGGCCAAGGGCGGCATCGTCGTCGCCGTCCAGCGCGAGCTGGGCGTGCCGGTCAAGCTGGTGGGTCTGGGCGAAGGGGCGGACGACCTCGCGCCGTTCGAGCCCGAGGCGTTCGTGGACGCCCTCATCGGCGACTGAGCGTCGCCGAAACCGGGGAACGGGTTCCGTCGCGGAGGGATCGCGGCGGAACCCGTTCTGCATTCCCGGGCCCTCGCGGTTTCGGGCCCCCGCGGCGCTCAGGCCATGCCCGAGCGGTGACAGACGTAGGCGAGCGTGCCCAGCAGCAGCCGGGCCTCCGGCGGCCGGTTGGCGGTGTCCAGGGCCGGGGGGCGCAGCCAGCGCATCGGGCCGAGCCCGGCGAAGTCGGAGGGCGGCGCGGTGACATGGTCGCCGACGCCCAGTCCGTGCAGGTCGAGCCGGGCGTCGTCCCAGCCCATCCGGTAGAGCAGCTGCGGGAGTTCGGCCGCGGCGCCCGGAGCGACGAAGAACAGCGCGCGGCCGTGCGGGGTGAGGGCCACCGGCCCCAGCGGCAGACCCATCCGCTCCAGCCGGGCCAGGGCGTGCCGCCCGGCCGCCTCGGCGACCTCCAGGACGTCGAACGACCGTCCCACGGGGAGCAGTACGGCCGCCCCGGGCACCTGCGCCCAGGCCGTCGCGGCCTCGTCCAGCGTGGCGCCCGCCGGGACCACCGGGGCGAAGGAGAGGGGATGGGCCCCGGGGGAGGGGCAGTCGCCGGCGCCGCACGAACACGACACTTGCTGTCCCGTGCGCACCGCGCGTGCCCCGGGCGCCACGTCCCAGCCCCACAGCCCGGTGCACTCCGCGACGACGGTCACGGCATCGGACGCGCGGCCCCGGCGCCGAGAGCTCGAACGCAGGTCCCGGATACCGCCGATTGTGAAGCCCATGCCCCCTCCAACGGGTCCTCTTCGCGGTTGGTTACGGGTCGGAGTGTCCCGGACACGCACCGTCGCGGACGACCTCCTTCAGGGAAGCGCGAAGGTGTGCGACAGGTGGTGT
The DNA here is from genome assembly GCF_013055795.1 of Streptomyces sp. I05A-00742. Classification (GTDB taxonomy): domain Bacteria; phylum Actinomycetota; class Actinomycetes; order Streptomycetales; family Streptomycetaceae; genus Streptomyces. The sequence continues at coordinate 15,410 of NZ_JABETO010000051.1, read as the reverse complement.
GACCTGCGATGCGCGCCGTGGCGCGCATCGATCCACCTCTTGCCGGGAGGCCCTTCCTCTGCTCTCTGGTGCGCATGTCAAGTCAAGCGCGCGGCAGGCCCCATGCGTTCATTCCTTGGGGTGGCGAATGGTGGCGTTTACTCGACAGCGCTCGCTTCGACCGTGATCGTAGGATTACTTTCGGTGTGTGAACCGCGGCGGTGCCACCGGGTGCCGCCACCACGTTCATGCTCGTCCGCGTTCACGCCCGTTCGGCCCGAGTGCCGCGGGCGGCGGTGCGGACAGCGCCGCGAACGGTGCGGCGCGGACGGGCGGATGACGTGCGCGGCGTGGTGCGCCGGTGGTTCGCGACTCAGCGGTTCCGCGCGGGCGACGCGCAGGAACGGACGGTCTGGATGGGGGCGTTCCAGTGGGCGGCAGCGTCAGCGGCACCGGCGGTGCCGACGGTGCGTACGGTGCGGGCACGGCCGGCAGGGCCGAGGGGTCCGGGAAGGCCGACAAGGTGGACAAGGCCGACAAATCGGAGAAGCGCCCCAACGATCAGCTCAACTCCTGGTTCCTGCGCAGCGGCTGGTCCAAAGGGGAGCTGGCGCGGCAGGTCAACCGCCGGGCCCGGCAGCTGGGCGCCCACCACATCAGCACCGACACCTCCCGGGTGCGGCGCTGGCTGGACGGTGAGCAACCCCGCGAACCCATCCCGAAGATCCTCTCCGAGCTCTTCTCCGAGCGGTTCGGCTGTGTCGTCGGTGTGGAGGACATCGGCCTCCGCACCGCCCACCGGTCGCCCTCCGTCTCGGGCGTGGACCTGCCCTGGGCCGCCCCCCAGACCGTCGAGCTGATCAGCGAGTTCTCCCGCAGCGACCTGATGCTCGCGCGGCGCGGCTTCCTCGGCACCTCGCTCGCCCTCTCCGCCGGGCCCGCCCTGATCGAGCCCATGCAGCGCTGGCTGGTCCCCACACCGTCCGGGGGCGGTACGTCGGTCGGCGTCGCCGAGCGCGCCCGGCGCCCCCAGCTGTCCGGGCCCGAGCTGGACCTGCTGGAGTCCACCACCAAGATGTTCCGCGCGTGGGACGCCCAGTGCGGCGGCGGCCTGCGCCGCAAGGCGGTGGTCGGCCAGCTCCACGAGGTCACCGACCTCCTCCAGGAGCCGCAGGCCGACGAGACCTCCAAACGGCTCTTCAAGGTGGCCGCCGAACTCGCCGAGCTCGCGGGCTGGATGAGCTACGACATCGGCCTGCACCCCACCGCCCAGAAGTACTTCGTGCTGGCCCTGCACGCCGCGAAGGAGGCCGGCGACCGGCCCCTCGGCTCGTACATCCTCTCCAGCATGAGCCGGCAGATGATCCACCTCGGCCGGCCCGAGGACGCGCTCGAACTCGTCCACCTCGGGCAGTACGGATCACGGGAGACGGCCACCTCGCGCACCCAGGCCATGTTGTATGCGATGGAGGCCCGGGCCTACGCGAGCATGGGGCAGCCCGCCAAGTGCAAACGGGCCGTGGGCATGGCGGAGGACTGCTTCTCCGACTGCGGCGCCGGGGACGCCGATCCGGACTGGATCCGCTTCTTCTCCGAGGCCGAGCTCAACGCCGAGAACGCGCACTCCTACCGCGACCTCGCCTATGTCGCGGGGCGCAGCCCGACGTACGCCTCGCTCGCCCGGCCCAAGATGGAGGAGGCGGTCCGCCTCTTCGAGCAGGACGGCGAGCACCAGCGCTCGTACGCCCTCAACCTGATCGGCCTGGCCACCGTCGATCTGATGGAGCGGGTGCCCGAGGAGTCCACCGCCCATATGACCAAGGCCCTCCGGATCGCCAAACAGGTCCGCTCCGAGCGGGTCAACAACCGGCTGCGCAAGACGGTGGACACCGCGCTCCGCGACTTCGGCGACGTCGGCGAAGTCCGTGACCTCACCGAGCAGCTCGCCGTCCACCTGCCGGAATCGGTGGAGGCGGCCCACGCGGTATGACCGGCCGGCCCGATTCCGGCCCCTGAACCCGGCCGCGGCGACCCTCCCGTACAGCCCGACTCGGCTCCCCCAACGCCAGGTCAGACCGGACGGTCGCCGCGGTCGGCCCTTTTCGGGCCCTCGTTTGCCCTGCCGCCGGACCTTCCGCGGTACCGCCGGACCTTCCGCGGTGCCGCCGGGCCGGGTGCGGTGCCGGGTGAGCGCAATTCACCCGCCCGTAACACTCCCGCCGCCTTCGTCACCGCCGCGAAACAGCCGGCTGTCCTGTCCGAAACCGCGCTGCGTCAGCCTCGTGGCCACACCGGCCCACAGCGAACCCCGCCCGCACGGGGGCACGGGCCCCGCTGCGAGGAGACACGGATCGTGAATGGAGCGGATACCGCGTTCGTACTGATCAGCGCCGCACTGGTGATGCTGATGACCCCCGGCCTGGCCTTCTTCTACGGAGGCATGGTCCGGGTGAAGAGCGCCCTGAACATGCTGATGATGTCCTTCGTCTCGCTGGGCATCGTCACCGTGCTGTGGGTGCTCTACGGCTACTCGCTCGCCTTCGGCGACGACCTGGGCGGCGGCCTGCTCGGCAACTTCGACCACCTGGGCCTCAAGGGCATCAGGCCCGACACCCTGACGGGCGGCAAGGAAGGCATTCCGGTCTTCGCCTTCGCCCTCTTCCAGCTGATGTTCGCGGTGATCACCCCCGCCCTGATGAGCGGGGCGCTCGCCGACCGGGTGAAGTTCAGCGCCTGGTGCCTGTTCATCACCCTCTGGGTGAGCCTCGTCTACTTCCCGGTCGCCCACTGGGTCTGGCAGGCCGACGGTTGGCTCTTCAAGCTCAAGGTGATCGACTTCGCGGGCGGCACGGCCGTCCACATCAACGCCGGCATCGGCGCCCTCGCCGCCCTCCTCGTCGTCGGCAAGCGCATCGGCTTCCGCAAGGACCCCATGCGCCCCCACAGCCTCCCCCTGGTGATGCTCGGCGCGAGCCTCCTGTGGTTCGGCTGGTTCGGCTTCAACGCAGGCTCCGCGCTCGCCGCCAACGGCACCGCCGCCACCATGGCCCTCAACACCCAGGTGGCCACCGGCGCCGCGATGCTCGGCTGGCTCGCCTACGAACGCGTCCGGCACGGCGCCTTCACCACCCTGGGCGCAGCCTCCGGAGCCGTCGCGGGACTCGTCGCCATTACCCCGTCCGGCGCCGCCGTCAACGCCTTCGGCGCGATCCTCATCGGCCTCGTCGCCGGGGCCGTCTGCTCCTGGGCCGTCGGCCTCAAGTTCCGCCTCGGCTACGACGACTCGCTCGACGTCATCGGCGTCCACCTCGTCGGCGGCGTCATCGGCACCCTCCTCGTCGGCCTCCTCGCCGTCGACGGCGTCGGCGGCGCCGAACAGCTCGGCCGCCAGGCCGCCGGGGCCTTCTCGGTCATGGCCTACTCCTTCGCCGTCTCATGGATCCTGGCGAAGCTCGTGGACCGGACCGTCGGCTTCCGCGCCGCCGAGGACGACGAGATCGCCGGCCTCGACCGGGCGTTCCACGCCGAGACCGCCTACGACCACAGCGCGGCGGGCGGCACCACGGCCCTCCGCGGCGCGCCCGACCGACGGCCGGAGAACCCGCGGCCGGAGAACGAGAAGGTGGACGCATGAAACTCGTCACCGCCGTCGTCAAACCGCACCGCGTCGACGAGATCAAGGACGCCCTGCAACGGTTCGGCATCCAGGGACTCACCATCAGCGACGTCCAGGGCCACGGGCGCCAGCGCGGCCACACCGAGGTCTACCGCGGGGCCGAGTACCGGATCGACACCCTCCCCAAGTCCCGCATAGAGGTCCTCGTCGAGGACCAGGACGCCGCCGACGTCGTCGACGTCATCGTCAGAACCGCACGCACCGGGAAGATCGGCGACGGCAAGGTGTGGGTCGTCCCCGTCGAGACGGTCGTCCGCGTCCGCACCGGCGAACGCGGCCCCGACGCCCTCTGAACCGCCCACCAGGGAGCCCGAGTTGACCGAAACCCGTCTCGAACCCGCCGACTCGGGCACCGGCTGCTACGCGGCGGCCCGGCTGCGCCTCCTGCACGGGGGGCCGCGGACCGGGCCGGCGCTGCGCACCGGCCTCGCCCGGCTCACCGACGCCTGGCTCGCCGCCCTCCTCGGCCGCGCCCACGACGTCGCCCTCGTCGCCGTCGGCGGCTACGGCCGCGGTGAACTCTCGCCCCGCAGCGACCTCGACCTCCTCCTGCTCCACCGGCCCGGCGCCGACCCCGCGCACGTCGCCGCCGTGGCCGACCGCCTCTGGTACCCGGTCTGGGACCAGGGCATCGCCCTCGACCACGCCGTCCGCACCCCGGACGGCGCCCGCCGGACCGCCGACGCCGACCTCAAGGTCCACCTCGGCCTGCTCGACGCCCGCCACCTCGCCGGCGACCCCGCCCTCACCACCGCCGTCCGGACCGCCGCCTACGCGGACTGGCGCGACCGCGCCCCCGCCCGGCTGCCCGAACTCCGCGAACTCTGCGAGGACCGCGGCAGGAGCCAGGGCGAACTGCGCTTCCTCCTCGAACCCGACCTCAAGGAGGCCCGCGGCGGACTCCGCGACGCCACCGCCCTGCGCGCCGTCGCCGCCTCCTGGCTCGCCGACGCCCCGCGCGAGGGCCTCGAACCGGCCCGGTCCCTGCTGCTCGACACCCGCGACGCCCTCCACCTCACCACCGGCCGCGCCACCGACCGCCTCACCCTCCAGGAACAGGACCAGGTCGCCGCCGCCCTGGACCACCCCGACGCGGACACCCTGCTGCGCCGGGTCTACGAGGCGGCGGGCACGGTCTCCTACGCGGCCGACGTCGTCTGGCGCGAGGTCGGCCGCGTGCTGCGGGCGCGCTCCGGACGGCCCCGGCTGCGGAAGGTGTTCGGGGGCCGCGGCGGACGCGGGGGCTTCGTCGAGCCCGAGCGGATCCCCCTCGCCGAGGGCGTCGTCGAACAGGACGGCGAGGCGGTCCTCGCCCGTACGGCGCGCCCCGAGCGCGACCCGGTGCTGCCCCTGCGGGCCGCCGCGGCCGCCGCCAAGGCCGGGCTCCCGCTGGCCGCCCACACCGTGCGGCGGCTGGCGGCCGCCGGGCCGCCGCCGGTGCCGTGGCCCGACGAGGCGCGGGAGCGCTTCGTCACCCTCCTCGGGGCCGGGGAGCACACGGTCGCGGCCTGGGAGGCGCTGGAGGCGGAGGGGATCGTCTCCCGGCTGCTCCCGGAGTGGGAGCACGTCCGCTGCCGCCCGCAGCGCAACGCCGTGCACCGCTGGACCGTCGACCGGCACCTGATCGAGACCTGCGTCCGCGCCGCCGCCCTCACCCGCCGCGTCGGCCGCCCCGACCTGCTCCTCGTCGCCGCCCTCCTCCACGACCTCGGCAAGGGCCGCCCCGGCGACCACTCCGTGACGGGCGAGGCCATCGCCCGCGAGGTCGCGCCGCGGCTCGGCTTCGGCGACGCCGACACGGAGGTCCTCGCCACGCTCGTCCGCCACCACCTGCTGCTCGCCGAGACCGCGACCCGGCGCGACCTCGACGACCCGGCGACGGTCCGCGCGGTCACGGACGCGGTCCCCGACGCCGGGACCCTGGAACTCCTGCACGCCCTCACCGAGGCCGACGCCCTCGCCACCGGGCCCGCGGCGTGGAACGACTGGCGGGCGTCGCTGGTCGGCGGGCTGGTGCGGCGTGCGGCGGCGGCCCTGGCGGGGGAGGCGGCCCCGGTGCGGGCGGCCCCCTCGCCGCCCACTCCCGAACAGTCGCGCCTGGCGTCGGAGGCGCGTGCCTCGGGCGGCCCGGTCCTCACCCTGACCGCCGCCGACGAGGGCGCGGAACTGCTGATCGCCGTCCCCGAACGCCCCGGCGTCCTGCCCGCCGCCGCCGGCGTCCTCGCCCTGCACCGCCTGACCGTCCGCACAGCCGACCTGCGGACCGTGCCCGACGACGTCCTGCTGCTCCGGTGGCGGGTGGCCGCGGAGTACGGCGACCTCCCGGACGCGGCCCGGCTCCGCAACGACCTCGTCCGGGCCCTGGACGGCTCCCTTGACGTCGCCGGCCGGCTGGCCGAACGCGAGGCGGCCTACGCGGTGCGCCGTCGTGGGGCTGTTGCCTCGCCACCGCCGTCCGTGACCGTCGCGGAGGGCGGCTCGCACGATGCGACGGTGCTGGAGGTGCGGGCGGAGGATGCTCCTGGGCTGCTGCATCGGATCGGGCGGGCGTTGGAGGGGGCGGGGGTTCGGGTGCGGAGTGCGCATGTTTCTACGTTGGGGGCGAGTGTGGTGGATGCGTTTTATGTGACGGGGGTGGACGGTAAGCGGTTGGGGGAGGTGGGGGTGGTGGTTGAGGCGGTGGAGCGGGCGCTGGTGTGAGGGGGGTGCCCCGGGCCCGCCCTTTCACCGTTTCCCGGGAGACCCGGACCCCTTGAAAGCGGCTTCGCCGCTTGTCCTCAAACGCCGGACGGGCTGACTCAGCCCGTCCGGCGTTTGAGGACGCGCGCTCGGGGGTGCGGGGGCTTGCCCCCGCGCAAGAAACGGTGAAAGGGCGGGACCGGGGCTACCCCCACCGCCGGTACGGATACCCTGGAGGGCGATTCCCACCGCCCCCGACCCCGAGGACCGACGAGCGCCGTGTTCGATACCCTTTCCGATCGCCTCGCAGCCACCTTCAAGAGCCTCCGCGGCAAGGGGCGCCTGAGCGAGGCGGACATCGACGCCACCGCTCGCGAGATCCGCATCGCCCTGCTCGAGGCGGACGTCGCGCTGCCGGTCGTCCGGGCCTTCATCAAGCAGGTCAAGGAGCGCGCGACCGGTGAAGAGGTCTCCAAGGCCCTCAACCCGGCCCAGCAGGTCGTCAAGATCGTCAATGACGAGCTCGTCGGCATCCTGGGCGGCGAGACCCGCCGCCTCCGCTTCGCCAAGACGGCCCCGACCGTCATCATGCTCGCCGGCCTCCAGGGCGCCGGTAAGACGACGCTCGCCGGAAAGCTCGGTCTCTGGCTGAAGAGCCAGGGGCACTCGCCGCTGCTGGTCGCGTGTGACCTGCAGCGCCCGAACGCGGTCAACCAGCTGAGCGTGGTCGCCGAGCGCGCCGGGGTGGCCGTCTACGCGCCGCAGCCGGGCAACGGGGTCGGTGACCCGGTCCAGGTCGCCAAGGACTCGATCGAGTACGCGAAGTCCAAGGTCCACGACATCGTCGTGGTGGACACCGCCGGCCGCCTCGGCATCGACGCCGAGATGATGCAGCAGGCGGCGGACATCCGGGACGCGGTGAACCCGGACGAGACGCTGTTCGTGGTCGACGCCATGATCGGTCAGGACGCGGTCAACACGGCCGAGGCGTTCCGGGACGGCGTGGGCTTCGACGGCGTGGTGCTGTCCAAGCTCGACGGCGACGCCCGTGGCGGTGCGGCGCTCTCCATCGCGCACGTCACCGGCAAGCAGATCATGTTCGCCTCCAACGGCGAGAAGCTGGACGACTTCGACGCGTTCCACCCGGACCGCATGGCGTCCCGCATCCTCGACATGGGCGACATGCTCACCCTGATCGAGAAGGCCGAGCAGACCTTCAGCCAGGCCGAGGCCGAGAAGATGGCGGCCAAGCTGGCGAAGGGGCCCAAGGAGTTCACGCTCGACGACTTCCTGGCGCAGATGGAGCAGGTCCGGAAGATGGGCTCGATCTCCAAGCTGCTGGGGATGCTGCCCGGCATGGGGCAGATCAAGGACCAGATCAACAACCTGGACGAGCGCGACGTCGACCGCACCGCCGCGATCATCAAGTCGATGACGCCGGTCGAGCGCCAGGACCCGACGATCATCAACGGCTCGCGCCGGGCGCGTATCGCCAAGGGTTCGGGCGTGGACGTCAGCGCGGTCAAGAATCTGGTCGAGCGCTTCTTCGAGGCGCGCAAGATGATGTCGCGCATGGCGCAGGGCGGCGGCATGCCGGGAATGCCGGGCATCCCGGGCATGGGCGGCGGCGCGGGCAAGAAGAAGAAGCAGCAGAAGCAGGCCAAGGGCAAGCGGCAGAGCGGCAACCCGATGAAGCGCAAGGCGGAGGAGCAGGCGGCCGCCGCCCGTCGGGAACAGGGGGCCGGCAACCCGTTGGGCCTGCCTCCGGGGCAGGACGCGAAGAACTTCGAACTCCCCGATGAATTCAAGAAGTTCATGGGCTGAGCCCGTCGTCCCCGTGGGGTGATCCCCCGGGAGGAAAGCCCCCGGCCCGCGGCCGGGGGCTTTTCACGTGTCCCCGCGCGCCCCGCCGTTGCCACGCCCGCCGTTGCTACACGCGTGCGATGAGATAGCGGAACACATTCGGCATCCACACCGTGCCGTCCCCGCGCAGATACGGGTGGACGGCCTCGGTGAGTTCCTTGGACACCTGCTCCTGGTCGGTGGTGCGCGTCGCCGCGTCGAAGGCGCCCGTCGAGAGCAGTCCGCGGACCGCGCTGCCCAGGTCGGCGTAGCCGTACGGGCACGCCACCCGCCCGGAGCCGTCGGGCCGCAGCCCGGCCAGGCGGGCCAGGTCCTCCAGGTCGTCACGGCCGTTGGGGCGCCAGTGGGCGGCGGTGGCCATCGGGTCGGCCAGCCGGGCCGCGACCCGCAGGGCGCCGGAGGCCGCGCAGCGCTCCGGAGGTCCCCAGCCGGCGAGGACGACCGGTGCGCCGCGCCGGGCACGGGAGGACGCCCGCCGGAGGGCCTCCGCCATGTCACGGGTGCTGCCGCCCGCGCAGTAGAGCGGGTCGAAGGCGGTGACGAGGGTGAACGGTGGGTCGGCCGGCTCCGCGACGCTGTCCGCGTCACCGTGGCCGAGCCGGGCCGTCGCGGTGGAAGGGTGGGCCGCCAGCCGTTCCCGGGCGAGGTCGAGCCGGCGTTCGTCCGTGTCGATACCGCAGACGGTGGCCCCCCGGGAGGCCGCCATCAGCAGGGCCAGACCCGATCCGCAGCCCAGGCTCAGCAGCCGGGTCCCCGCATCGACTTCCAGCCGCTCGTAGACCGCTTCGTAGAGCGGTACGAGCATGCGTTCCTGGATTTCCGCCCAGTCGCGGGCCCGCGACCGGAGCGGCGACGGGGACGGCCGGTGCCGTCGCACGAGCGTTGGTGTCATCGCATGCGCCCCAATCCGCCGAATTCGGTTTTCTGACCGAAGTGCCGCCCCCCATGTGCTGTCGTGCGCGCCGCTGCCGCACTTCCCCCCAAGCCAGGGAACCCCGCATCCGCCCGCGAGTCCAGGGGGATGGCGCGAGAACGTTCCCGTACGCCCACGATGGCATGTGCCGCGGCGCACCGCATGAGATGAATACCCAGCCGCAAACCCTGAACAGGCCGGGAACGCGGGGTTGCGGGCGGACGGATTCACACTCGGCCCGACGGGGCCCGTACCATTCGCCCCATGGCAAAGGCTCCCATTCTCACTCCGCAGGCGGAAGACTTCCCGCGCTGGTACCAGGACCTGATCAACAAGGCCGAACTGGCCGACAACGGCCCGGTGCGCGGCACCATGGTCATCCGACCGTACGGGTACGGGCTCTGGGAGCGCATGCAGCAGGAGATGGACGCCCGGATCAAGGACGCGGGCGCCTCCAACGCGTACTTCCCGCTCTTCATCCCGCAGTCGTACCTGACGCGCGAGGCCGAGCACGTCGAGGGCTTCGCCCCGGAGCTGGCGGTCGTCACGCACGGCGGCGGCAAGGAGCTGGAGGAGCCGGTCGTCGTCCGTCCGACCTCCGAGACGATCATCAACGAGTACTTCTCGAAGTGGGTGCAGAGCTACCGCGACCTGCCCCTGCTGATCAACCAGTGGGCGAACGTGGTCCGTTGGGAGATGCGTCCGCGCGTCTTCCTGCGCACGAGCGAGTTCCTCTGGCAGGAGGGCCACACGGCGCACGCGACCTACGAGGACGCGCGCGACTACGCGGCGCGCATCCACCGGGACGTGTACTACGACTTCATGGTCAACGTCCTGGGCATCGACGTGGTGCTCGGCCGCAAGACGCCCAAGGAGCGGTTCGCGGGCGCGATCAACACCCTCACGCTCGAAGGCATGATGCGGGACGGCAAGGCCCTGCAGATGGGCACCAGCCATGAGCTGGGCCAGAACTTCGCCAAGGCGTTCAACACCTCGTACCTGTCGAAGGACGGGCACCAGGAGCTGGTCTGGCAGACCTCGTGGGGCGTCTCCACCCGCATGGTCGGCGGTCTGATCATGTCGCACGGCGACGACAACGGACTGCGCGTCCCGCCGCGCCTGGCGCCGGTGCAGGCCGTCGTCCTCGCGATCAAGGGCGACGACGCGGTCATCGCCAAGGTCCGTGAGATCGGGGACCAGCTGAAGGCCGCCGGTGTCCGGGTGCAGGTCGACGACCGCACGGACACTCCGTTCGGCCGCCGTGCCGTGGACTGGGAGCTCAAGGGCGTCCCGGTGCGCATCGAGATCGGTCCGCGCGACCTGGAGAACGGCACCGCGATGCTGGCCCGCCGGATCCCGGGAGGCAAGGAGCAGGTGCGCGTCGACAACGCAGCGGAGCTGGCCGCGCTGCTGCCGAAGGTCCTGGAGGAGGACCAGGCGCTGCTGCTGCGCCAGTCGCGCGAGCGCCGCGAGGAGCGCACGGCGGACGTGTCGACCGTCGAGGAGGCCGCCGAGGCCGCCGTCGCCGGTGGCTGGGCGCGCATCCCGTGGTCGGTGCTGGGCACCGAGGGCGAGGCCAGGCTGGCCGAGCAGGCCGTGACGGTGCGCTGCCTGGTGACCGAGGACGGCGGGGTGCCGGACGCGGACGACGCCCCCGGCACGATCGCCCTCGTCGCACGGGCGTACTGACACTCGCACACCTCCGGGGCGAACTGACTTATGGGTCAGTTCGCCCCGGCTTGCGAACAGGCGTGCGTACTTCTGCGACTTCTCCGCACTTCTGTGCAGATCGGGGCACCCGCCCTCGTCGGGGCGGGTGGGCCGGTATCGCAGGGATACTGACTGGTACGTGCAAATTATTTGGGATGGCCCGGTATCGGAACACCGGACCGCCCCGACTCGTTGTCACGACGTGAGCACGACACCACCTGTTCTCGCCGCAGAACTGGCGCAGGCGTGGGCCGACATTCAGCGGTTCCACCCCGAGCTGCCGGATCTCGCCGCGCCCGAATCCTTGATCGGGGAGTCGTCGTCCGCTTGCGGCGCCGAGCTCTCCTTCGAACGGCTGCTGCACGAGGCAGTGCACGGCATCGCGGCCGCCCGCGGTGTCCGGGACACCTCACGCGCCGGCCGCTACCACAATCGCCGGTTCCTGGCGATCGCCGAGGAACTGGGCCTCGACCACAGCGACGAGCCGCATCCCAGCAGCGGCTTCTCCCTGGTCGTGCTCAACCCGGAGGCGCGCCGCCGCTACCGCGCCACCATCGACAGACTGCAGCGCGCCCTCAAGGCGCACACGATGGCCACCGCCGCCGACACCTCGCGCACCTTCCGGGGACCGGCCGCCCGGCACGGCTCCTCGGGCGGCGGGGTGCGGGTCAAGGCCGTGTGCGACTGCGGGCGCAACGTCCGTGTGGTGCCGTCCGTGCTCGCCCAGGCGCCGATCATGTGCGGTGGCTGCGGCCAGCCGTTCCGCATCCCCGAGGCGATGTCCGTGGGCTGACGGAGGACCCGCCCGTCCCCGGTGTCCGCCGGGGCCGGACCGGGGCGGGGCCGGGTTCGGGCGCCCGGGCGCGTATGGCAGAATGGGGGGCTGTACTCGACAGTCGTACAGGACCCCTCTCTCCTCCGGCTGACGCGTCCATCGGGCACTCCGAGTACCGCAACCCCACGTGGCATCCCGTTGTGCCCACCACGTCAAGACCAGGAGACACCACTCCAGTGGCAGTCAAGATCAAGCTGAAGCGTCTGGGCAAGATCCGTTCGCCTCACTACCGCATCGTCGTCGCCGACTCCCGTACCCGCCGTGACGGCCGGGCCATCGAGGAGATCGGTCTGTACCACCCGGTGCAGAACCCCTCGCGCATCGAGGTCAACTCCGAGCGCGCGCAGTACTGGCTGAGCGTCGGCGCCCAGCCGACCGAGCCCGTCATGGCCATCCTCAAGGTCACCGGCGACTGGCAGAAGTTCAAGGGCCTGCCGGCCCCGGCTCCGATGCTCGTGGCCGAGCCCAAGGACAAGCGCGCCGCGTTCGAGGAGTTCACCAAGGCCCTCGAGGCCAGCGAGGCGAAGGGTGAGGCCATCACCCCGAAGGCCAAGAAGTCGGAGAAGAAGGACGAGGCTGCCAACGCCGCCGAGTCCGCCGAGTCGACCGAGGCCTGAGCATGCTGGAGGAGGCCCTTGAGCACTTGGTCAAGGGCATCGTCGACAACCCCGACGAGGTGCAGGTGGCCTCGCGCAACCTGCGCCGGGGGCGTGTGCTGGAGGTCCGGGTCCACCCGGACGATCTCGGCAAGGTGATCGGCCGCAACGGCCGTACCGCCCGCGCGCTCCGCACCGTCGTGGGCGCCATCGGCGGCCGTGGCATCCGCGTCGACCTCGTCGATGTGGACCAGGTCCGCTGACCAGCGGCAGAGCATCCGGCACGGGCCGGGAAGGGTTCTCCTTCCCGGCCCGTTGTCATGTCGTAGGACCCGTGGTCGCAGGACCCCGTTGTCATAAGAGCGTGGAGAAGGAACGGACATCGTGCAGCTCGTAGTGGGCAGGATCGGCCGCGCCCATGGCATCAAGGGCGAGGTCAGCATTGAGGTGCGGACGGACGAGCCCGAGCTGAGGCTGGGGCCCGGGGCCGTGCTGGCCACCGACCCCGCGGGCGCGGGACCGCTGACCGTCGAGAGCGGACGGGTGCACAGCGGACGGCTGCTGCTCCGGTTCACCGGCATCGCCGACCGGACGGCCGCCGAGACCCTGCGCAACACCCTCCTGATCGCCGACGTGGACCCGGACGAGACGCCCGAGGACCCCGAGGAGTTCTACGACCACCAGCTGGTGGACCTGGACGTCGTCACCGTCGACGGCACCGGGGTCGGCCGGATCACCGAGATCTCCCACCTGCCGTCCCAGGACCTGTTCATCGTCGAACGCCCCGACGGCACCGAGGTGATGATCCCCTTCGTCGAGGAGATCGTCACGGAGATCGACCTGGAGGCCCAGCGCGCCGTCATCGACCCGCCGCGAGGCCTGCTGGACGCCGACCGGGCCGAGGTCGCCGGCAGCCGTGACGAGGGTGACCGCTGATGCGCCTCGACGTCGTCACGATCTTCCCCGAGTACCTCGAACCGCTGAACGTCTCGCTTGTCGGCAAGGCCCGCGCCCGCGGACAGCTCGACGTCCGCATCCACGACCTGCGGGAATGGACGCACGACAAGCACAACACCGTCGACGACACCCCGTACGGCGGCGGTCCCGGCATGGTCATGAAGCCCGAGCCCTGGGGCGAGGCACTGGACTCCGTTCTCGCCTCCGGCGCGGGCGAGGAGCAGCCCGTCCTGGTCGTCCCCACGCCCAGCGGCCGGCCGTTCACCCAGGAACTGGCCGTCGAACTGTCCGCCAAGCCCTGGCTGGTCTTCACCCCGGCCCGCTACGAGGGCATCGACCGCCGGGTCATCGAGGAGTACGGCGAGCGGCTCGATGTGCGCGAGGTCTCCATCGGTGACTATGTGCTGGCCGGCGGCGAGGCCCCGGTCCTCGTCATGGTCGAGGCCATCGCCCGGCTGCTCCCCGGCGTCCTGGGCAACGCGGAGTCGCACCGCGACGACTCGTTCGCCACCGGCGCCATGGCCGACCTGCTGGAGGGGCCCGTCTACACCAAGCCCCCGGAGTGGCGCGGCCGCGGCATCCCCGACGTGCTGCTCAGCGGCCACCACGGGAAGATCGCCCGCTGGCGCCGCGACGAGGCGTTCCGCCGCACCGACCTGAACCGGCCGGACCTCATCGAGCGCGCCGAGCCCGCGTCCTTCGACAAGAAGGACCGCGAGATGCTCTCCATCCTGGGCTGGGCCCCGGGTCCCGACGGCCGATTTGGGCGACTGGCCCCCGACGTGGAAGAATGAGCCGTTGCCTTGCGTCCGGCGCGCGCCCCTGCCACAGGGGGAACGACGTCCGCCGGGGGCAGTACGGCACCCTTACTTTCCGCACGAATTCCGCCGATGACCTGTGGCATCGGCGAGGAAGAGAAGACTCATGTCCTCCCTGCTCGACAACGTCAACGCCGCGTCGCTGCGCACCGACGTCCCCGCCTTCCGTCCCGGTGACACCGTGAACGTCCACGTCCGCGTCATCGAGGGCAACCGCTCCCGCATCCAGCAGTTCAAGGGTGTCGTCATCCGCCGCCAGGGCGCGGGCATCAGCGAGACCTTCACCGTCCGCAAGGTCTCCTTCTCGGTCGGCGTCGAGCGCACCTTCCCGGTCCACAGCCCGATCTTCGAGAAGATCGAGCTCGTGACCCGCGGTGACGTCCGTCGCGCCAAGCTGTACTACCTCCGTGAGCTCCGCGGCAAGGCCGCGAAGATCAAGGAGAAGCGCGACAACTGAGCTTCCGCCCGGCGTCCCGGCCCGGCCGGATAGGCTCTCGGGTCGATGGACACCGACGCACAGCTTTCGGAGCGCGACCGCTCTCCCCACCCCCTCGGGGGCGAGGAGCAGCGGTCGCGCTCTTCGCGCATATCCGGCCTTTCACCCGTCACCCGCCTGCCCCGGAGGGCGTGGCGGTGGCTGACCGGCGGCGGCCCGCTGCGCCGCGCCGGTGTGCTGCTGGTCTGCTGCCTGGCCTTCCTGATGCTGGTCAGCAGCTATGTGGTGCAGCCCTTCGTGATTCCGTCCGGGTCGATGGAGAACACCCTGCGGCCCGGGGACCGGGTGCTGGTCAACAAGCTGGCCTACCGCTTCGGGGACGAGCCGCGGCGGGGGGACGTGGTGGTCTTCGACGGACTGGGCTCGTTCGTCCAGGAGAAGCCGGCGGAGAACGCGGTGACGACGGTGGTGCGCAAGGTGGCCTCGTCGGTCGGCCTGATGCAGCCGGCGCCGACGGACTACGTCAAGCGGGTCGTGGGCGTCGGCGGTGACCGGGTGGTCTGCGACCACCGGGGGCGGCTGTCGGTCAACGGCCGGGTGATCACCGAGAACTATCTCTTCCCCGGGGACACTTCCTCGCGGGTGCCCTTCGATGTCGTGGTGCCCGAGGGGCGGCTGTGGGTGATGGGCGACCATCGCAGCGCGTCCCGGGACGGGCGGGACCACCTGGGGGCGCCGGGCGGCGGCATGGTCCCGGTGGACCGGGTCATCGGCCGCGCGGACTGGATCGGCTGGCCGTTCGGCCGGTGGTCCTCCGTGGAGCAGCCGGACGCCTTCGCCGACGTCCCGGAGCCGCGGCCGGGCGCCGCGCACGGCGGGGGCGCGCGTGGGGCACCGTAGCCGCGCCCGCGGGAGGGGTGGCGGCCGGGGGCGGACGGGCCGGCCGGC
>NZ_JABETO010000050.1 GCF_013055795.1 Streptomyces sp. I05A-00742 | reverse complement strand
GGGGGTGCCTTGTTGGGCGGCTTGGGTGTGGGGGAGGAGTTGGTAGGTGTTGTGGGGGTGTTTGAGGAGGGTGGCGTGCCAGGGGGTGGTCCAGGGGTTGGTGGTGTTGAGGAGTTTGATGCCGTATTTGGGGTTGTTGCGGTTTTGGGGGTGGATGGAGAGGCGGACGGTGTGGGGGTGGTGGTGGTGGATGAGGTGGGCCCAGGCGCGGCTGCGGGCGATGACGTGGTAGGCGCGTTGGCGTGATTGGCGTTGGAGGGCGGCGCGGGTGCCGGTCCAGTGGGGGGTGTCTTCGAGGAGGAAGCGGGTGATGCCGCGGTACATGCGGAGGGTGGATTCGTCGGTGCGGACTTCGTGGCGGAGTTGGTCGAGGGTGGGGGCGTATTGTTCGGCGGTTTTGGTGCGTTTTTGGTCGTAGGTGAGGGTGGTTCCGTAGACGTCGCGGAGGTCGAAGGTGGAGAGGTGGTGGAGGTTTTCGTTTTTGATCATGGTGCGGAGGGTGTCGCCGTAGGCGTCGATGTGGTGGTCGGGGACGCCGATGATGTCGCCGAAGATGTGTCCGTCGGAGCAGATGAGGATGCGGGCTCCGGGGGGGNAGGTCGAAGGTGGAGAGGTGGTGGAGGTTTTCGTTTTTGATCATGGTGCGGAGGGTGTCGCCGTAGGCGTCGATGTGGTGGTCGGGGACGCCGATGATGTCGCCGAAGATGTGTCCGTCGGAGCAGATGAGGATGCGGGCTCCGGGGGGGTGGATTTTTTCGATGTCGGTGCAGAGGTTGTGGAGGAAGTGGAGGGCGAGGCGTTCGCCTTCGTCGGGGAGGTGGCTGATGACTTTGGCGGGGTTGGGGGATTTGCAGGGGAAGCCGGGGAGGGTGAAGAGGATGGGTTGGTGGTGGGTGAGGTGGTGGGTTATTTGCTGGAGTTGGTGGGGGAAGTCGTGGGTGGTGTCGTTTTCGGGGTCGGGTTCGGTGGTGCGGCGGTGGGGGAGGAGTTGGGTGAGGATGGCGTGGGCGGTGTCGGTGATGGGTGTGGTGGTGGGTGGGGTGGTGGCGGTCATGGGTGTGGTCGCTTTCGTGTGAGTGGTGTGGGGTGTGGGTTGAGGTGGTTGTGGGTTGGTGTGGTGGTGGGGTGAGTTGGTGTGGTGGTTGGGGTGGTGGGGTGTTGTGGCGGGTGTGGGTTGGTGGTTGGGGTGTGGTGGGTGGTTCAGGGGTGGGGGTGGGGGTGGGCGGGGTGTGATGCTTGATGGGGGTTGTGTGGGCTGGTGGGGTGTTGTGGTGTCGGGCTGTGTCATGGGGTGTTGGCCTTTCGGGGGAGAGGTGGTCCGTTTGGTGCGGGGTGCTTGGGTGGTGCGGGTGGTGGGTTGGTCAGGGTTGTCGGGTGGTGGGGGGCTGGTGGTGGGGTGTTGTGCCGGGCCTGTGGGGTGCCGGGTTGGTGGGGGGTGTTCGTGGGTGTTCGGGGTGTGGGTGTTCTTCGCGGGGCCGGTTCCGGCGTGTGTCGGCGGGTCTGCCGGGTTCTGGGTTCTGGGGTGGTGGGGCTGCCCGTGCCGGCCCGCGTTGGCGTGTGGCCGCGGGTGTGGTGGTGTTTCGTGGTGAGCCGCCTGTCTGTGGCTGCTCGTGTGTGGCTGCTCGTGTGTGGCTGCTCGTGTGTGGCTGGGCGTCTCTGGCTGGGCGTCTCTGACTGGGTGTTGGTGGTTGGCGGGGCCGGGTTCCTTGCAGGGGTTGGTGGCCGGTGGGCCCGGGTGCTGTGGGCGTGTGGGGGGTGGGGGGTGGGCCGGGGTGTTCGGTCTGTGCCGGCCGGTCCGGCGTGGCGGCGCGGGGTGTGTGGTGCCGTTCGGTGGCGGGTCCGGCAGGGGGTGTTGGGGCGGCTTGTCCGTTTCCGGTCCGGTCCCCGGAGGGGTGGGGGTTCGGTGTTCCGGGGTCTGTGGTGCGGGTGCGGTGGCGGAAGTGCCGTCACCGAGGGCCCGGGGCAGCGGAGGGCGTGGTACCCGGACGGGGGGCTGCCGGTCCGGGTGGCTGCCCGGTCGGGGAGTGTGGCGGCTGGTGGTTCGTGCGGGCCGGTACCGGTGGGTCCTGCTGCGGTGGGGAGGGTCTGTGTCGGTGGTGTGCCGGGTGTGGTGGTGACAGCTGTTCATGCGCTGTTGCGCGTGGGGCCGTGTCTATCCTGGTCCGCCCGTCCGCCCGTCCGCCCGTCCGCCCGTCCGCCCGTCCGCCCGTCCGCCCGCCTGTTGGTTGTGGTGTGTTGTGGTTTGGGCGGGGGCGGGGTGCTGGGTGTGTCGGGTGGTGGTTGTGGCAGGGGTGGGTGGGGTCTGTTTTTGCTGGTTGCTGGTTGCTGGTTGCTGGTTGCTGGTTGCTGGTTGCTGGTTGCGGGTTGGTGGTTGGTTGGTGGGGGTGGGGTCATGCTGCTATTTCGATGTTGGTGTGGTCGCCGATGACGAGGCGGTGGTGGTGGTTGTTGGGGTGGGTGGTGGTGATGGTGGCTCCGCGGCCGATGAGGGAGTTTTCGATGGTGTGGATGTTGGTGAGGGTGGCGTTGTCGAGGACGATGGTGTTGCCGAGGTGGGTGTGTTGGAGGGTGCAGTTGTTGCCGATGGAGGTGTAGGGGGTGATGGTGGTGTTTTCGAGGTGGGTGTTCGCTCCGATGATGGCGGGGCCGTGGATGCGGGAGTGGGTGATGCGGGTGTTGGGGGCGAGGGTGATGGGGCCGGTCAGTTGGGTGTGGGTGTCGATGTGTGCGGTGGGGTGGCGGGTGGGGTGGAGGGTGTCCAGGACGGTGCGGTTGCAGTCGAGGACGTCGGTGACTTCTCCGGTGTCTTTCCAGTAGCCGTGGTATTCGATGGCGCGGACGGTGGCGCCGTGGGTGACGAGGGTGTGGATGGCGTCGGTGATTTCCAGTTCGCCGCGTGCGCTGGGGCGGATCGCGGTGATGGCGTCGTGGATGGCGGGGGTGAGGAAGTACACGCCGATCAGTGCGAGGTCGCTGCGGGGGTGGCGGGGTTTTTCGGTCAGGCGAAGGACGCGTCCGTGGGGGTCGGTTTCGGCGACGCCGAAGGCGCGTGGGTCGGGGACTTTGCGGACCAGGACCTGGGCGGCGGGGTGGTGGGTGCGGAAGCTGTGGGCGGCGTCGGTGATGCCGGAGGGGAGCATGTTGTCGCCGAGGTACATGATGAAGTCGTCGTCGGCGAGGTATCTGCGGGCGGTGGTCACGGCGTGGGCCAGGCCTTTGGGGGCGTCCTGGTGGAGGTAGGTGAGGTCCAGGCCCAGGCGGGAGCCGTCGCCGAGGGCGGCGGCGATCTGGTCGCCGCGCTCGCCGGTGATGATCCCGATTTCGTGTACGCCGGTGGCGCGGATGTTGTCCAGGACGTATTCGAGGACGGGTTTGTTCGCGATGGGCATGAGCTGCTTGGGCATGGAGTGGCTGAACGGCCTCAGGCGGGTTCCGGACCCGCCCGACAGCACCAGTGCCTTCATAGAGCTTCTCCTCGCAACCGTTCCCGCCCCGCGGGCGGGAACCGCCAGTGGATCGCCGAAAGAACCCCGGGCGGGGTGTGGACGCGCTGTGCTGCCCGCCCGGCCGCCGCCCCGTTTTCTGTGCGTCCTGGTCTGCCTCCTGTCTGTTGTCCGTCCTCGTGAGGGTGCCGCCCCGTCGTTGTCCCGCCTGTCGTTGTCGCCTCTGCCGTGCTGCTCGTCCTGCGTCTTCGGGCCGCTCTTCCTCACCGCGGTTGTCAGGGCGTCGGGGCCGCGGTTGTCAGGGCGTCAGGCCGGCACTGTGTGCGGCGGGTTCGCTGCGGCGGCCGCGGGGCGGGCGCCGTGACGGCCGACGGGCGGGGAACAAGCCGGCGCCGCCTTTGCAGCCTCCCGCCTCCCCGCAGCCTCCCGCCTCCCCGCAGGCCCCCACCCTCCTGCAGGTTTTCCCGCGCCCGCAGGCCGGCTGCCTGCCGGGCGTCGTCCGTTGGCGGCTCCGGGCCCGGTGTGCGACTGCCGTGACCGGCCCGTGCCGTGACCGGCCCGTGCCGTGACCGGCCCGTGCCGTGACCGGCCCGTGCCGTGACCGGCCCGTGCCGTGACCGGCCCGTGCCGTGACCGGCCCGTGCCGTGACCGGCCCGTGCCGTGACCGGCCCGTGCCGTGACCGGCCCGTGCCGTGACCGGCCCGTGCCGTGACCGGCCCGTGCCGTGACCGGCCCGTGCCGTGACCGGCCCGTGCCGTGACCGGCCCGTGCCGTGACCGGCCCGTGCCGTGACCGGCCCGTGCCGTGACCGGCCCGTGCCGTGACCGGCCCGTGCCGTGACCGGCCCGTGCCGTGACCGGCCCGTGCCGTGACCGGCCCGTGCCGTGACCGGCCCGTGCCGTGACCGGCCCGTGCCGTGACCGGCCCGTGCCGTGACCGGCCCGTGCCGTGACCGGCCCGTGCCGTGACCGGCCCGTGCCGTGACCGGCCCGTGCCGTGACCGGCCCGTGCCGTGACCGGCCCGTGCCGTGACCGGCCCGTGCCGTGACCGGCCCGTGCCGTGACCGGCCCGTGCCGTGACCGGCCCGTGCCGTGACCGGCCCGTGCCGTGACCGGCCCGTGCCGTGACCGGCCCGTGCCGTGACCGGCCCGTGCCGTGACCGGCCCGTGCCGTGACCGGCCCGTGCCGTGACCGGCCCGTGCCGTGACCGGCCCGTGCCGTGACCGGCCCGTGCCGTGACCGGCCCGTGCCGTGACCGGCCCGTGCCGTGACCGGCCCGTGCCGTGACCGGCCCGTGCCGTGACCGGCCCGTGCCGTGACCGGCCCGTGCCGTGACCGGCCCGTGCCGTGACAGGCCCGTGCCGTGACAGGTCTGGGTTCTGTGACTGGCTCGTGCTTCGTGGCCGGTCTTGTGTCTCGTGGCCGGGTACGGGTTCCGTGATCGGCTTGTGCCGTGCGGCGGTACGGGTTCCGTGATCGGCCTGTGCTTCCTTCCGGGCGTGGGCCTTCGGTCGTGGGGTCTGTGCCGGACAACGAGGCGGGTACGAGCGGTGCCCTGCCCGCCCTGTCCCTTACGGTCGCGGCGTTTTCGTGGCCGGTGGTCCTGGTGCCGCGCAGGTACTGCTGTCCGCGGTGGTCGCTGCACCCGCCTGCCGCGCTTTTGTTCCGACGCCGTGCTGTCGTGGGTGGCGGGGTGGGGACGCCGGGCGGGGGGTGCTTCGTTCCGGCGTGTTCCGGTGGCCGTACCTGGGGGTGCTGCCGGGCGCGGGGAAGGGGGGAAGGGGTGGTCTTGGGTGGCTGTTTGTCGTGTTGCTGTGTGTTGGCCGGGCCGAGGGAGTGCTGTCGCTGCAGCCTGTGCAGGGTGCGGGGGCGTCGGCTTTCCTGGGGGCTGTTGTGCGGTTTCGTGTCACCGCGCCCGGCTCGGGCCCGGAGGGGGCCGTTCATGGTCACGCGAGGAGCCGGCCCGGGCGCGGTCGTGGGCAGGGCTGTACCTGCCCTGTCCCCTTGGGCCGCACGGTCTTCTTGCCGAGTGCTCCGCCCCCGCCGGATGGCCGCGTTGTTCCGACGGTGCCGCCTTCGTGCGGCCGCCACCGCGTTCCCGGGGGACAGCGGCCGGGGATGACGGCCGGGGGGCGGTGGCCGGGGTGCGTGGACGGGGTGGCGTGCGTCCGGGGACCGTGTGGTGTGGTGTGTGCCGTCCCGGGGCGGTCGCCGGCCGCAGTCCCGGTTGCCCCGGGCACAGGTCAGGGACCGGTGACACCGTACCCGTCCTGCCCCCTGTCTCGCGGCGCTCTCGCGCTGCCCTGCGCCCGTCACGAGCGAACGCTCCAATCCCCGCGTCTCCGCGTCTCCGCGTCCCCGCGTTCCTGTCCTGGCGCGGCGTCCCGTGCCGGGCAGAGCCCCTGCGGGTGGGAGGCGGCGGCCTTGGACGGCAGGTGTTCGTGGTTCCGGCGCTCCTGTTCTGTGGCCGGGGTGGGGTCGTTTGCCGGCGGGCTCGTGGCCGTCAGCGTTCTGCGCCGCCCACGCCTGGACGGGTGGAGGTGGTGCCTCCGGCGGGGGTGGGCAGGCCGGGTGCCGGCTCCTGCGTGCTGGCGTCCCGCTTACCACCCGTCAGTCGCCTTTCGTGTGGCGGGCGTTGTTGCCGGCGGCCGCGCCGGGGTCGGCCCGGGGTGTGCACGGCAGCTGCGGGGTGCGGGCAGGGTGTGTACCTCTCCCGTCGCCTTCGGCCGCCCGGTGCTCTCGCCCCGGATCGTGCCCTCCGGGCGGGTCCGGCAGATGCGGACCGCGCCGGCCCCCTGCAGGCCGCACCACACCACACTGTGCTGCTCGCCCTGCACTGCTCCTGTTTCCTTCCCCGGTGTTGCTCTGGCTCGCCCGCCGGCGGGGGCGAGTACCCGGGACCGGTGGTGCGCTGTCGTGCTCGCGCACCGGCCGCTGTTTTCGGGATGGCCCGCGTACCGGCTGCGGTTCCCGAGGCGGCGCCGCGCACAGTGGGCGGGTCAACTGCCCTCACCGTCCGGCGCGTTGCTTCGCGTACCGGAGGGCGGTGTCGCCGGAGACCGGTGGTGTACCTGTCTCGTGTGCCCGGTGTCGCCGGGCGGTTCCCGTGCCGGCCTTCTGGCTCGGCTGTTTGCGTCCCGTCCTGCCCGGGCTCTGTCCCGGGTCCTGTTCGCCGGGTCCTGTTCCCGGGGTGCTGTTGCCGGTGTGTGCCGGGGCGGCCGGGATGCCGTGGGGTGCGGGAGGCGGCCCGGTGCGGGAGGGGCAGCGTGTTGCCGCCGACGCGAGCCGGCTGTGGCCCGGTGCCCGGGGCGGGCGTGGCCCTGCGTGCGGTCGGCGTGGCCGGCGTGGTTCGCGGGCTGCTGCCCGTGCCCCGCTGTCGCCGGTCGGTTCCCGCCGGTCCTGTTTCGGCGGGTGTTGCCTGTTCCTTGTCGTGCTGCTGGCCCGGTCAGGAGGGGATTGTTGTCCTGTCAGGGGCTGTTGGCCGGGCGGGTGTGCCTGCCGGGTGGCGCAGGTGGCGGGCGGGTGCCTGTGCGGGAGGGGCCGGGGTGCTGCGCTTGGGCCGGGGGCGGCTTCCTCGCTCCGGTGCGCAGGGCCGGGGGGTGCCGGGACATGGAGGCGCGGGGCGCGATCGTGCTGCCGAATTCCCGGGACGCGGGGCTCTCGGAGGCTCCGGGAGGCCGGGGGGTGTGGTGGTTGCGCAGGCGCTGTCTTCCGTGCCTTCGTCTTCCGCGTCTTCCGCGGTGGCTGTCATGCCGGGACGTTCCTGCGGGAGGGCGCAGAACACCGATGATGGGAAAGTATTCTTGGCCGGTGGTGTGGCTGTCAAGGAACGCGGGCCGGTGTGCAGGGTTTCCGGTGCCCGCGCCCGCGTGTGAGCCCGCTGCGGCCCGTGTTCTTCGCAACTGGGCTCCGTGCGGCCGGGGTTGACCTGCCTGAGCCGTGAGCCGTGAGCCGGCGCTGGCGTGCTCCGGTGCTGTCCGGCCGGGGTGGCGTGTTCCGGTAGCCGGCCCGGGTTGCCCGGCCGGTGTTGTGCGGTCCGGTGTTGTGCGGGCTTGGTGTTGCGCGGGTCGGGAGGGTGTGGTTCCCCGCGCTGCGGGGGCCGGGTGTGGGGCGGGCGGGGCCGGGTGGGGTGGTGGGGGGCTGGGGGTGCCGTTTCTGTTCGGATGGTCGATTGTCTGTCCGAAATTCTCTCCTGACCGTGGGATTCATCCCGTACAGTGATCGGCCATGATGGCCTCACGGGGGAGTGCTGTCCGGTTCGGTGTGCTGGGCACGCTTGAGGTATGGAACGGGGACGACCGTCTGCGGGTGGGCGGTCCGCGGGCGTGTGCCGTGCTGGCTGTTTTGCTGCTGGAGGCCAACCGGGTGGTTCCGCTGGCGCGGCTGGTGGATGCGGTGTGGGCGGACGGGCCGCCCGCGACGGCCGGGCATCAGGTGCGCAAGATCGTGGCGGATCTGCGGGCGCGTATTCCGGACGGGCGGCGGCTGCTGGTCACCGAGGGGCCCGGTTACCGGATGGTGGTCTCGGACGGGCAGCTGGATCTGCTGTGTTTCGAGAAGGCTCTGGCCCGGGCGCGGCAGGTGTCGGGCACGGCTGAGGAAGCGGCTGCTTTGGAGAGTGCGCTGGCTCTTTACCGGGGCCGTGCGCTGCCGGAGGGGCGTGGCCCTGTCCTGGCCGCTGCGGCGACGGTGCTGGAGGACCGTCAGCTCGGTGCGCGGGAGCGGTTGCTGGAGCTGTGGCTGGAACAGGGCCGTGCGCATGACGCGGTGGCGGGGCTGCGGGCTCTGGTGGCCGAGCATCCGCTGCGTGAGTCGCTGAGCGCGTTGCTGATGGTGGCGTTGTGCCGGGTGGGGCGGCAGGCCGATGCGCTGCGGGTCTATCACGGGCTGCGGCGTCTGCTCGCCGAGCAGCTGGGTATCGATCCCGGGCCCGAGGTGGCTCTGCGATATCAGCAGATCCTGCGCAACGAGCCCGCGGTGCACCACAACACCCCCCGGCCGCCGCCCCGTCTCCACGCCGCCCCTGGCTCCTTCCCGCAGCCGCACCGGAAGACGTTGTGGCCTTTAGCCACCCCCACCCCCGTGCCCCGCCAGCCACCCCAGCCCGAGCCCCAATCCCAGCCCCAGTCCGAACCCGAGCCCCAGGCCCAGGCCCAGGCCCAGGCCCAGCGCCAGCCCCAGCTTCAGTCCTGGCCTTCGTATGTGCAGCTGCCTCTGCAGCGTCAGTCCTCTTCGGCTGCGGGCGGCGGGCAGGTACAGGGGCCGTCCTCCCGTCCTGCTGCCCGTCCTGTCTCCCGTTCCGGGCCCGGACGGCCCGCCCGGCCCCGTACTCCCCAGCTCTCTCCCCATCCCTCCTCCCGCCCTTCTTCCCACGCCGCTCCTCACGCCGCTCCCGCCGCTTCTCCGGAGGCTTCTCCCGGCGTCGTGCCTGACGCTGTTTCTGACGTCGCGTTCCCCGCCTGCCCCGTGCCTGTCACCCCACCCCCGTCCCCCCGCACGCCTCCCGCTTCTCCTGCACCCCCCGCACCCCCCGCACCCTCTGCTTTTCCTGCGTCTTCGGCTGTTCTGTTTCCTGCTTCTCGTGGGTCGTGCGTCGTGCCCGCACCTTGCGCCGGCGGGTGTTCTTCCCGGCCGGCCGTATCCGGTGGTGCGGGGCGGGGTGCGGGGGCCGGCCGGGGCGCGGCCGCTGCGGTGTGGCCGGAGCAGCTGTGGCCGCGGTCCCTGCCGCGTGATCTGCCCGA
The DNA here is from genome assembly GCF_013055795.1 of Streptomyces sp. I05A-00742. Lineage (GTDB taxonomy): Bacteria > Actinomycetota > Actinomycetes > Streptomycetales > Streptomycetaceae > Streptomyces. The sequence goes on along the minus strand of NZ_JABETO010000050.1, from coordinate 31,376 downwards.
CTTCACCGGCAGGGAAGGGGAGTTGCGCTGGCTGCTCTCCCACGCGCAGGGGGCGCCGGGGCCGGTGAGGGTGCTGGCTCTCGACGGTATGCCCGGCAGCGGTAAGAGTGCCCTGGCCGTGCACGCCGCTCACCGCCTCGCCCCTTACTACCCCGACGGGCAGATCTTCCTCGATCTGCACGGTTTCACTCCCGGCCGCGAGCCGGTAACCGCGCAGGGCGCGCTGGCCAGTGTGCTGCGGGCGGCCGGTGTTCCCGAGGGACAGGTCCCCGAGGGACAGGCCGACCGCGAATCCCTGTGGCGGGGGGTGAGCGCGGGCCGCCGTCTGCTGCTGCTGATCGACAACGCCGCCGCCTGTGAACAGGTGCTCCCCCTGCTCCCCGGCACGGGCGGCTGCCTGGTCCTGGTCACCAGCCGCTCACGCCTGTCGGCCCTGGACGGCGCCGCCCACCTCACCGTGCCCCTGCCCCCGCCCGGCGACGCGCTGGCGCTGCTGGGCACCCTGCTGGGAGACGAGCGCCTGCGCGCCGAACCCGAGGCGGCAGCCGACCTCGTCACCCTGTGCGGCCGCCTCCCGCTGGCCCTGCGCATCGCCGCCGGCCGGCTGCGCAACCGCCCTCACTGGACGATCGCCTCCCTGACCGGCCGGCTGCGCGACGAAAGCACCCGCCTGGCCGAACTGGTCAGCGACCACCGCAGCGTCACCACCGCCCTGGACCTCTCCCGTGCCGCCCTGCCCCCACCCCACCGGCGTTTCTTCCACCTGCTGGGCCTCCACCCCGGCCCCGACTTCGACGCGCGCACCGCCGCCGCCCTCACCGGCCTGCCCCTGCCCGCCACCGAAACCCTCCTCGAGGACCTCCTCGACGCCCGCCTGCTCACCCAGCACCACCCCACCCGCTACGCCTTCCACCCCCTGGTACGCCTGCTGGCCCGTCACCACACCCCGCCCCCGCCCGCAACGGCCCACGACGCCACGCACCGTCTCCTCGACCACTACCTGCACACCGCCACCCGGGCCGCCCGCCTCATCGACCCCGCCCCCCCACCCTCACCCTCACCCTCACCCCCGCCCGCTCCCGGCCCTCCGACCGCCGGCCCGCCCCCCGCATCAACAGCGCCAACGGCACCTCCCGCAACCACCCCACCCTCCGCAGCCACCCGTCCCGTGGCGCCTGCCCCGCCTTCCGCATCGCCCTCCACCCCGCCCGGCCCCACGGCCGTGCCCGCCCCGGCACCCGGCGCGGCCGGCCCGCACACCCCAGCCCCCACCCGCACCACCACTCCCGCCCCCACCACCACTGCCGCCGCCTCTGCCTCGCGCAGGGGCCTCAACACATCCACTCCGCCTGCCGCCCCATCCACCACACCCTTCGCTTCACCTGCCGCCCCAGCCACCGTGCCCACCCCCACCCCCACCGCCGCGCCCCCGGCCGCACCCACCCCAGCACCCAAAACTCCCACCGCACCCACCGCAGCACCCACCGCACCCGCCCCGCCCACCGCTCCTGGCACGGCCACGCCGCGCACTCCGGCCGCCGGGCCGACCCCGCCCCACCCGTCTGCTGCACCCACCCCGCCCACCCCGCCGGCCCTGTCCGTTCCGCCCGCTGCTCCCGCCGCCGCGCGCCCGCCTGCCGCCCCTGCCGCGCCGCCCCTGTCCGTTCCGCCTGCCGCCCCTGACACGCCCGCCGCGCCCGCCGGACCCGCCCCGCCAATCCCGCCCACCCCGCCGGCTCCGTCCGTCACCTCCGCCGTTCGGTCTGGCGTTCCCGCTGCCTCGCGCCTGCCTGCTGCTTCTGGCGTGCCACCCCCGCCCGATGCGCTCTACGCCCCTGCCGGGCCCGCCCCCTCCACCTCGCCCGACACTGCCGCTGTTCCGCTGCGGTCCGTGCCGCCCGCCGGTGCCGTCCTGCCTGTTCCGCCTGCCGGTCCTGTCCCCTCCAACTGGCCCGGCCTGCCCAACGGGCCAGGCGGATCCGCCGCGCCCGGCCTGCCTGCCGCGCCTGCCGCGCCCGGCGTGCCGGTCGCGTTCTCCTGGCCGGGCGGGTCCGCCGCGTCCGTGGCGTCCGCTGCGTCCGTGGCGTCGCCTGCGGCGCGCACGGAGTCCACCCCTTCCCCCGGGTCCCGCCCACCGGCCGGCCCCGGCGCGGCCGATGGCCCGCGGCCTGTTCCCGCACCGCCCGCCGGCACGTCTTCCCCGTCACCCGTCCCCGCCCCTGCGGCTGCACTCGCCGGTGCGCCTGCCGCACCGTCCACTGCTGCGTCCGTGAGCGCGCCTGCTGTGCCGCTCACCGCTGCACCTGCCGCTGAGGCTGCACCCGCTCCTGCTTCTGCGCCTGCCGCCTCGTGCGGCACCGCACGGTCCAGTACCACACCACCGTCCGGCATCGCACCGTCCGTGGCAGCTCCTTCCGTGGCAGCTCCGTCCGGTACCGCGCCCGCCGGCCTGCCCGCCGGCCTGCCCGCCGAGGAACCCGTCGAGGAACCCGTCGAGGAACCCGTCGAGGATCCCGCTGAGGTATCTGTGGCCGTGCCTGCGGACCGGCCGGCCGCGTTGGCCTGGTTCCAGGCCGAACGGGCCGGTCTCCTGGCCGCGTTGGCCTGTGCGCGGGCGGGTGGTTTCGGCCACCATGCCGCCCGTCTGCCTCTGGCGCTGGCCCCTTACCTGCGCCTGCGCGGTCACACCGAGGACGAACGCCATGTGCTGCGCACCGCGGTTGCCGCTGCCCGCCGGGTGGGGGACCGGGAGGGGGAGTTGCGGGCCCTGACCGCTTTGGCCACCTCCTGCTGGCATCTGGGCCGTATCACCGAGGGTCTGGAGGGTGCCCGGCAGGCGCTGGCGCTGGCCGGGGACCGGGACGACCGGCAGGGCACGGCCCTCTCGCTCACCGGATCAGCATGTTCCACACCACCCTCGGCTTCGTTCACGTGAAGGTTCTGGCTCACTTTCCATGGAGGACTGGCTGACCGTAATGTCATGTGCTCGCGACGCCGGCCGGTATGACCAGCAGAGAGGGGCTGCATTGAGCCAGTACTACGACATGGGTGACCTGACGCTGTGGAACCCGTCCAACGGGGTCTCCCGGCTGTTCATGAGCCAGGTGAGCGTCTACCAAGCCGAACTGGGTCTGCCGTCCGGCATCGGACCCATGCGGGGTGACGAGTGCCAGATCGACCCCCTCGTGTTCAAAGCGTTCGTCGATGCCCTGCTCGCGTGGCGCCAGAGGACGAGTCACGCCGTCATGGCTGCCCTGTCCGAGGGGTTCGTTGCCACGGTGCTGGTCCTGGCGGAGCGAGCGGGCATCGAGGTGAAACGGCAACCAGCAGGCTTCGCCGAGGCCGGCGGCCTCAAAGGTATTCAGGTCCCGACGGCCCCGGATTCCTCTGAGGGGGCTTGGGCAGCCGCACTTCAGCAGAAGTCACGCGACCTGGGCCGCTTCATGGCGGCGTAAGCCTGGTCTGCCGACACCAGCGAAGGGCTCGGAAGCCATCACCAGGCGATGTCCTATGAGTAGAGCAGGACACGCTTGCGGAGCAGATCGAATCCGGCTCGGCCGAACATCTGGCGCTTAAGCATCTTGATCCGGTTGACGTGTCCTTCGACGACGCCGGAGTTCCAGGGCAGGGTGAGGCCGGCTGTGACAGCATCACGGTCGCGGTCGATGCCTGCGGCCAGGGCGTGGAGGGGGGCAGATCGTCCTGCCGAACGGCGTCGAGCCGTTCCGGTAGTCGTTCGCCCTTGCGCTCGGTGAGCATCCGGGCGAAGGACCGGACGTGCCCGGTGAGGGCATCCAGTTCCGGGCAATGGGCCAGCACAGCCTTGAGCCGGAGTTGTTCGCCTTCTGCGAGGCTGTCAGGGTGCCGCAAAATCCACCCGAGGCCGTCCGCGGGGTCGGCGGCCGGGCGGAAACCGGTCCAGGTGAGAGGCGTTTCGCCCGCAGGTAGGTGCGAACTCGCTGGTAGCTGCCCTTGTAGCCGAACGGCACGCTCTCCCCCCCCAATGCCCGGGTATGGGTGCAGCCCTGGTTCTAGCGGTCGTCCAGGTGGGGCTTGTGCTCGTCGAGGACCGTGGGTCGGTTTGCCACTGCCCCTGGAAGAGGTCTTCGGGAGCGACGGCGTCGGCCAAGCGCTTGACGGTGCGGTGGGTCATGTGGAGCTGGCGGCCGGTCGAGCGTCGGCTGTGGCCGGCCGCCAGCAGCGTGTGGACGATGGCGTGCCTGTCCCGAATGCGGTCGGCGGACCGGTGTCCTGTTGGCCATGACGAGCCGGTCATCAGCTCGGGCGGTGGGGCCGCAACCGCAGATTCGGCTGGCTCACGAGCCAAGGCTCCGAGGCAACCGCGGTGCTGGGCGACGCATCGCCCGGCGGCCTCGCTCAGGTTGTGCCACAGGTGCCACCTGCCTGCGGCTTGAATCGCCTGGGGCGCCCCGGCAGTGGCTCCTTCCGCGTAGAACGGCGCGCGATCGCGGCAGACGACCTCAATGCCGGGGCGTTCAGCCAGCCACGCGGCCAGGCTGGATGCTTCCCGGTCAGGAAGCGTGTCCACTGGTCGCCGGGTCTCGACGTCGACCAGCACGGTTCCGTAGAAGCGGCCTGTGCGCGTCGCGTACTCGTCGGCCCCGACCACCCGCGGCGCCGCTACTTCAGGATCGGGCAGGGCCTCGGCACGTCGCAGAACAGTGCTGCGGCTGACAGCAACTCCCAAGACCCTGGCCATGCGGGCGCCCGCCCGGCCCGCGAGCTGCGGGGCCGACCGTAGCCGGCGTCGACCGCAAGCGTTCGGTCCACCGGCCGTACCGCCGGGTCGGCCCGGCTATCTGTTCGACGAAGGTCCGCCGTTCGCACAACGCGTTCCCGCAGATGAACCGGCGGACCCACAGACACAACCGAACCCGCTTCCCGCACTGGGCACGTCAGCGGGATACCGCAGATAGGAGCTGTGAACCCGCTCCGACCAGCCCCCGCACCCAACGCAGTCGGCCCCGGCCATCGTGCACCGGGCCCCTGTCCGTACCACCTCATCGTTCACGTCGACCGACAGCACCGCGATATCCGCGATCGACGGGAACAGCAGCTCCTCCGGCCTGAGCACCGTCTCTTCCACGGACCCGAACTTTCAGTCCATCCAGGATCGTCACTGATGATTTCCAGGCAACTGCCGGACGGCAGGAGCGGCCTCCGACCGTCACTCACGGTGCACGCTTCACGGAAAGTGAGCCAGAACCCGAGAAAAGACGTCACCACGTCACCGTGGTGCGCTGCCACCGGAGTAAGGCAGCGGCGGACCGCGCTCCTGATCACCGGTCGTTAGACTCCCCGAGTTCGGGTGGTGTCGGTGGACCGGAAGGCCAAACCATGGACGATGACCGCTGGGCCAGGTGGCCCGAGGCGTGGGCAGGCACGGATGCCGACATACGGACGGTCCTGGGCGCGATCCCGCGGGAGGTCAAGGACGGGTTCGAGTACGACGCGATCCCTTGGCAGCGGTTTCCGCACTTCTACGGTCCGGGCGAGGAGATACCTGGTCGCCTCGCGACGCTCGGCTCCGGAGATGCCGAAGCCGCCGGCCGGGCCTTTGGGGAACTGCGGGAGAACCTCCACCACCAGGGCAGCACGATCGCGGTGGGAGCACTGGCAGTACCGTTCCTGCTCCGGATCGCGACCACCGGGGTGCCCGGGCTCCGGGCGAGCACCCTTCGCCTGGTCGCCGAGATCGGACGATGCCAGCACTTCGGGGACGGAACACGCGAAGGCCTTCTCCAAGTCGCCGGGGATCCGCTGGAGGTGGAGGGCACCACGATGTGTCCGGCGAACTGGACGATTCAGGCTGCTCGCGATGCCATCACGGACGACCTGCACCTCCTGTTCCCTCTTCTCCCCGACCCTGATCCCGATGTCCGCTCCGCGACCGCCTTCGTCCTGGCGGCGGCGACCAGCGAGATCCCGCGCGTCTCCTCGATCCTGCACCGCAGACTGGCGGTGGAAGACGATCCGGTGGTCCGTGTGAGCCTGATCCTGGCGATCGCCCAGCTCGCATGCGAACACCAGGATGAACACGCTCCGGCGTGGGCCCGGGAGCTGTGGTCGGATCCCGGCCGATCGCCCGAGATCCGCATCGGCGCCGGCCTCGCCTGGCTGTGCCTGGTCGGCGACCCCGTCCCCGACGAGCTCCGAGCCTTCCTGACCGACCCGAGTGCCGACCGACGCAGCGACCTGCTCCAGCGGGTGCCGTGGCTCGGACCAGTCGACTCCAACAACGGACTGCGCCGCTGCATCCACGAAATGCTCACGCCCGATGTCCCCTGGCACAGCGTTTGAGGGACCCCCGCGAGAAGGGCGGAGGACCATCACGTCGGAGCCTTCAGCGGTCAGCCGGCCTTCCCTGGTTCCTCGGCCCGCGCCCGCGTTGAGGCGAGGCGGTAGGAGTCGGTGCCGGTTTCGACGATGGTGCCGTTGAAGGTCAGGCGGTCGACGATGGCCGCGCAGAGCCGGGGGTCGGTGAAGGTCCTGGTCCAGCCACCGAAGGACTCGTTCGAGGCGATCGCAACGCTGTTCTTTTCCTCGCGCTCAGTCAGCACCTGGAAGAGGAGCTCGGCGCCGTGGTGCCGGTCGAGCTCCATGTAGCCAAGCTCGTCGATGCAGAGCAGGTCGGCGCGACCGTAGCGGGCGATCGTCTTGTTCAACTGCTTCTCGCCGGCGGCCTCCACCAGCTCGTTCACCGGTTTGGTGGCGAGGGTGCAGCGGACGCGGTAGCCCTGCATCGCGGCTTCGGTGCCCAGGGCGATGAGCAGGTGGGACTTGCCGGTGTGGGACTTGCCGGTGCCGGAGTCACCGATCAGGCAGAGCGGCTGGCTCTTCCTGATCCGCTCGCAGCCGGCCAGGGTGTTGACGACGGCGGGGTCGGTGTTGGGGTTGGCATCGACATCGAAGGCCCGCAGCGACTTGTCCCGGGGGACCCGGCGGCCTTGATCCTCCGCTCCGAGCGGCATCGGGCCCGGTCGTCGCACTCCGCCATCAGCAGCTCGGCGAGGAAACCCCGGTAGGTCATCTGGCCCTTCGCCGCCCGGTCGGCGATCTCAGCGAACTCGCTGCGGATCGACGGCAGCCGCAGCAGCCGGCATGCGGTGTCGATTTTCTGTCTCCTCTTCGCAAGGGGGGGTGGGTCACCGCAGGCAGCGTGCCTCCGCGTACTCCTTGGCGGACCGCAGTGTCATCCGGCTGTTCGCCCCGAGCAGACCGCGGATGACGTCCTTGGCCTGGGTGATGCCCGCGCCGCGGCCCAGCACCGCGCCGATGCCGGCCGGGTCGACGGCCACGGTGTGCCGGGAGGTGGCCGTCACCGTCCCCGCGCACTGCGCGAACATCCAGCTGCCGGTGTGCAGGCTCATCAGCGCGGGCAGCCGCGTCTGCTTGTAGACGATGCGCCGCGGCGGGAAACACACCCGGGCCGAGAACGCCGTCCCCCCACCCGCCCCGTGCCCGGCCGCCTGGTCCCGCGCGCACGCGGTGCGTCCTCGTACCGGCCCTTCGTGCAGGGCTGCTCCTGCCACCGGCGGGAGCCGTTCCGACCACACCTGCGCCTCGCGGACGAAGGCGTACACGTCGTCGGCCGAACCGCCGATGCGGACGGTGTCCTCGAAGGACAGCAGCAACTCATCGCCGTGGCAGCCGAGTTCGGCGCTGTGGCGCAGTGCGCGCAGGTCGGCGCGGGCCCGGCGCCCGACGCTCTCGACGATCCGTGCGAGCTGCCGCGGATCGTCGTCGACGGCCCGGAACTCGTGCAGCAGCCGCACCCGGCACGACCGGGGGGAGACCGGTTCGACGATCCACCGGCCGCCCAGGTAGGCCAGGGGCGGCGGGGGAACCTCCTGCCGGAACCGGATGCATCCGCGCTCCGGCGTTAGGACGCGGCGCGCGACGCACCCGCGCGTCGTGCCGTCCGCGATCGCCCACACCCGGATCACGTCCCGGCGGCCGGCCCGTTCGGCGCACTCGACGTGCACCATCGGCGGGAAGATCCGCGGCCAGTCCTCCGCCCCCGCCACCAGCGCGTACACCCGCTCGGCGGGAGCGCGCACGGTAACGGTGTGCGCGGCCTCGCGACGGCCCTCTCCTGCCATGACTGTCCTCGCCTTCGTGTGCGTGAGCGGACGGCCCGACCGCCGGACCGGCCGACGAACAGCCACGACGCCCCGGCGGCAGGGCGGCAGGGCGTCGGGCCGGTACGACGACAGGACCCCGGCGGCCCGGCGCCCCGGCGGGCCGTGGACGGACTCGGGGACGCCCCCGACGGACCGGTGACGACCGCTCAACCCCGCCCGCCCCCACCGCTCTCACCCGGGGCCCCTGGGGCACACACCGCGAACCTCCCGACCGTGCCCCGCCCCCGTCAAAATCCCCGCCGCCCGCGGCCCGCACACGCCGCGCCGGCGCACCCAGAACCACCAGGCCGCACACTCGACGAGCACCGTACGGGCAGACGGCAGACGGCAGACGGCAGACGGGCAGGCGGGGCCCGGCCGGCAGGCCCGGCGCGGAGAGTGCCGCCGAACCGCTCCGGCGGCAGCCCACCCGCCCCGGCCGGCGCACACCGCAGAGGCAGCGCACACCGCAGGAGCCGCCCCGCCCCGGCACGCCTGCGTCACAGGGGCCACCCACAGTGCACGCTCCCGGGATGCGGGAGGGGTACCGGGTTCACGGCCCGGCGCAGGGACCACAACGATGACCACGACGATGACTACGACGATGCGGGAGGGGGATACAGTGGCCGGGCACCCGTGACAGCAACAGCCCATCCCCCCCGCAGCAGTTCCGGTGCCCGCCCAGGGGTGTGTGACGGGCGGCCGGGGGAGGGGAGAGCGTCCTGGCCCCGGCCGGGAAACGGCCCGCCCGCTCCACCGGTCAGCTTCCCGCCGCAGAGCAACCGGCGGCCCTGCACTCGGCCCGCTCACCGGGCCTTGGCGGTGGCGGCCTCCACAGGGTTCGCGGTCTGCGCAGCCCGCCGGCCGCACAGGCACGAGACGTCTGTCCGCAGCGCTGCGGCACAGGGGCGGGGACCGGGCCTTGCTGCGCGCTGCCGTCCCGGCGGTGAACGCCGGGGACAAGGGATGCAGGGCGCAGGGCACCAGCGTGGTGAGCATCGTCTTGGCTCCAAGAGCCCGGTGTCAAGGACGCCTTGACGTGGGAACGGCGGCCCGCCGGCGGGACCGGTCCGCTCCCGCCCGGGCACCCGGACGCACACCGCACCAACACCGCCCCCGCGCAGGCCCGACGCAGGGCCGACGCCGGAACGGTGCCCGGGCGAGGCCGACGTCATGCCGGTGTCATGCCGGCGTGATGCGGGCGGGGGAGCGGAGCGGGAACCGACCGGTACCGGCCCGGTAGCCGGGCCCTGCACGCTCGGTGTCCACCCGCCCTGAGAACCGGCCACCCGCCAAGGAGTCCTCGATGCCGCACACCACCGCCCCCGCACCCGCCCCCATGCCCGCCCCCGCCCCTGCCTCCGCTGCCGGTGCCGTCTCCGGCGGGCACGGTGCCCCGGCCCGCCGGCGTATCGTCAGGAACCTGGCCCTCCTGGGATCGCTCTACGAGGAACTGGCCCACGCCCTGACCTACTCCCGCAGGATCGTGGAGAAGGTCAGCGAACGCGGTTCCCCCGGCATCCCGCTCAACACCCGTGCCCTGGACGTCAGAGACGACATACGCACCGTCCTGGCCGGCTGGGCCGCCCTGGTCTGCGAGGAACGCCGTGTCGGCGCTCCGGCGCGCGAGACGGCCGCGCTCACCGCCTTCCTCACCCGCCACGCCGGCTGGCTGGCCACCCATACGGCGGCAGCGGACCTCGCGGAGGAGACGGGCGAGCTGGTCAGGTCCGCCTGGTCGGTCCTGTCCGGCCACCGTGACCGCTCCTTACCCGTCGGTGCCTGCGTCCGGCCGGGATGCGAGGGCCGGCTGGCCGCCCGTCTGGGCCCTCGCGGCCCCTGGGGGGAGGCCGCCGTCGTCTGCTCCGCCGACCCCCGGCACACCTGGTCGCCGGAGGCGTGGCACACCCTGGGCACCGGCCGCACCCGCCCGGCCCGCGGCGCGGGACTGACCGCCCAGCAGATCTCCGCCCACTGGCACATCGCCTCCGGCACGGTCTACTGGCTGGCCAGCACCCATCACTGGGGCCGCCGCAAGGAAGGACGACGTGTCCTGTACGACCGCGACGACGTCCTGGCCACCATGCACCCCCGCACCACCGGCCCCGCCCTGGCCGGATGACGACCGCCGACCGCGCCCCGGCGACCGCACCACCGCCCGTGCCGGCCACAGCCCCTGACGGGCCGTCGCCGGCCGGCCGCCCCAAGCGCCCCTGTGCCCGTACCGCCGCCGGCGGCAGCGACGTACCACTGCGACGTACCCCGCCCGCCCCTTCCCATCCCGTCCCGCCGCACGGGACGGCACCCCGCGACCCGGCCCGCCGCAACACCCTCCCCGACACCCCGACACCCCGGACACCCCGGCACCCCGGCGTCCCGGGCCGTACGAGCCCGTGCCGCCCGAAGGTCTGCGCAGACGGCGGTCCGCGCCCTCCGTGCAGTGCGGTGGCCCCCGGCCGCACCCCGCCCCTCGGCCCGGCGCTGTCTGCGCGGTGTGCGGGCTGCGTCTGTTCGAACGCAACGGTGGGCCAGGGCGTTTCTCCCGTCTGCCGGGCTCGTTGAGCGATGACAGGCCTGTCCCTGGAAGACGGAGAGAGCGGAGGAATGCTGTGTACCGGATGAGTGTCCTTCCGGCCGCGGTCATCGCGGTCGGCCTCGTGTCCCTGCCTGCCGCGGCCCAGACCCCGGACGTTCCCGCGCGGCCGGCGCGGGCCGTGCCGGCCGACCAGCCGCCGTACCCGTACGCGGACTGTCTGGGCGCGGCCAAGAAGCACGGGGAGAGCGCCTCGTACGCCAAGTGGCACTGCGACGAGCTGGTGAAGAAGGGCTGGGTCAAGCCTCCCAAGCGCTGACGCCCCGTCGCCCGTCCGCCCCGGTTCGTCCGCCGCCCCGGCCACCGGGCAGCTCGCTTCCCGGCCGGGGCGCGGCACCGGCGGGGCCGCGCCCGGCAGCCGGCACCCGCCCGGGTGCCCCGGCGGCGGCGCGGACCCGCACTCCGGACCCGCACTCCGGACCCGCACTCCGGACCCGCACTCCGGACCCGCACCCCGGCCCCCCTTCCCGCACGTCCTGTTCCCGCCTCCGTCCGCGGCAGCACACGTGCCGTCCGTGCAGACCCGCCCGGACCCGTCGGGCCCTCGCGCCCTCCCGGTGGCTGCCGCCCGGACCACCCCCGGGGCCACGCGCGCACGGACGACCGTTCGCCCCAGCCAGCCCGGCCCCCGGCAGCCCCCGCGGCCACGCCCGGCCCGGGCTCATGCCCCCGGCACCACCGCCCCGGACCAGCGCGGTCCGGGCCCTGAGAGACCGCCCCATAAAAGACACCCCGCCGCATAGATTCCCTTTCCGGCCGATGGACCGTTTTGCCTCGGTGCAGCCCGATGTGATGGTGTACTGCATGAACGTTTCACCTGGAGAAAGGTCCTGCCGGGATGGCCCTCGCGCTGCTGCGCCGTTACAAGAGCTCCCCCGGACAGGGCGGCGTCCGGCTGCCCCAGGGAGCGGGCGCGTTCGACTGTCTCGTGCTGGATCCGGTGCAACTGCCGCTGCACCGCGCGGAGATCTCGGTCCGTGACGCGGCCGGCCGGGAGGTCCTGCGGGGCCAGACCGATCCGCACGGAAGGTTCTCGGCGACGATGGCGCCGGGCGAGTACGTCCTGGCGGTGACGTTCGAGGGGTTCCGGCCGGTGCGCCGCACCCTCGTGTGCACGGCCGGTGCCCGCACGCCGCTGGAGACGGTGGCGATGGAACCGGCGCCGGCGGCCGCCACGCCCGCCCCGGGGCCGTGGCGCATCGACGCGGACCACACGNGCGGTGACGTTCGAGGGGTTCCGGCCGGTGCGCCGCACCCTCGTGTGCACGGCCGGTGCCCGCACGCCGCTGGAGACGGTGGCGATGGAACCGGCGCCGGCGGCCGCCACGCCCGCCCCGGGGCCGTGGCGCATCGACGCGGACCACACGGCGGTGCGTTTCATCGCCCGGCACATCGGACTCGCCGAAGTCCATGGCCGTTTCAACCGGTTCGAGGGCACCTTGTGGGTCGCCGAACGCCTGGAGGACTCGCGCCTGGACGTGGTGATCGAGACGGCGAGCATCGACACCGGCGTGCGCCAGCGCGACGACCACCTGCGCTCGGCGGAGTTCCTGAACGTGGCCCAGTACCCCTACATGCAGTTCACCAGCGACCGCTTCGTCCACCGCGGCGGCCCGCGCTGGTCGGTCCAGGGCGTGCTGAACCTGCACGGCGTCAGCCGCAACGTCTCCCTCGACACCCGCTACCTGGGCATCGGCACCGGCATCATGGGCGAGACGCGCACCGCCTGTTCGGCCACCACCGAACTGCACCGCGAGGACTTCACCCTGAACTGGAAGTCGATGATCCAGCGGGGCATCGCCATGATCGGCGCGACCATCCGGATCGAACTCGACATCCAGGCCGTCCCGCAGACGCAGAACTGACACCCCGGCAGCCCCGGGACCGCGCCGCGGCGACATCCCACGACACCGGCCCGCACGCACTCTCCCCGCGCCGGCAGCGCGACGGTGACACCGGCCCGCCCGGACCCCGCGCGTAATCCGCGCATACGAGGACGGCCGGTCACCGCGGGCGGGGCGGCCCCTCGCCCGCAGCAGCGACGATGCCTCTCGGCGGCCTGTCCGGGAGGGCCGCCCGGCCCCGGGGGAGAGGCCCCCGGCAAGCGGCCGCCGGCGCGGCCGATGCGCCCGAGCCCGGCAAGCGGCCGCCGGCAGCACGGCACGGGCACACATCGCCCAGCCCAGCCCAGCCCAGCACGGCACGGTGCGACGTCGGCGAGCCCGCCCGGACGACGAGCGCGTGGTTCGCGCAACGCCGCCACCCGCAACGAGCGCCCGTGAAGCCGGTGCCGGCCAGGGCAGCCGGCAGGCAGGGGCACCCTCGACGACCACCACCCTCCTGCCCGTGAAACCTGCGCCGGACCACCCACCCGCCCATCTGCCACCGGAAGTCACCACGACGGCCTCGCCACGGGCACCGGAGGACACCGCTGCAGTCGGTTGCACGCAAACACGCGCCGTCCCCGGGGCCAGGACCGCAGGCGACCCGCCTCCAAGTCACCGGCGCGGCACGAGCACCGGCCCGAACCGCCCAGGCACCCGCACGCGAACACGCCGCCGCGCCGCGGAACACCACCGGCCGCAGCAGCGCTCACCACCACCACCGTTGGGAGCATCCTGGCCCGGCACCCCCGCCCGCCCCCGGACCGGGCCGCTGACCGCCGCAAGAGCCGCGCCGAGAGCCGGCCCGGCCCCCCGCTGCCCTGCCGAGCCCCTGCCGAGCCCCGTGAACCAGCACCTCACCGCTCGGATGACCGCCCGCCCTGCCGGGCCTGCCGGCCCCCGGCCGGACGAACCAGAACGACACACCCCCATCCCGGGCGCATCCGGCCTGAGCGTTCACGGCCGCACCGTCCCGCGCCCCGCACACGGCAGGACGAACCCCGGAACACGGTCACCTGCCGCCGGCGCCCCGGCACCACCCCGCCAGCCGCCCCGCACCGGACGCAGCGGACGCACCGGACGCCGGCCCGTCGTCCCCGAGCCTCAGCCGCAGACGGCAGCCCGCAGCAGCAGACACACCGGGGCCCGCACAGGCCGGCCCCGCCCGCGAACGTACCCGCGGCCTACGAACGACGGCCCGGCTTGCCGCGCCTGCCGCTCTTCCCCGCGCCGGAACCGCCCCGCGAGCCTTTGCCGGAACTGCCGCGGGAGCCCGCGCCGGAACCGCCCCGCGAACCCTTGCCGGACCCACTGTGCGAGCCCGCCCCGGCCCCCGCACCCCGGCCGGCCGACGCGCCTCCCGCGCCGGTGCGCCGGGCAGCCCCGGTACCGGAGCGCCGCTGCTCGGCCCGGTCGGAAGCGGGCGCGGGCGCGGGGGCGGGCCTGCGTCCGCGGGTGCTGTTGACGGTCCGCCCGCGGACGATCCCGATGAAATCGTCCACGAGGTCGGTGGTCCGCTCCTGCGGCCACGACAGCGCGACACGTGACTGGGGGGCGTCCGGCACCGGCCGGTAGGTGAGGTCCTTGCGGTGGTGCAGCCGGGCGAGGGACTGCGGCACGAGCAGCACCCCGATCCCCGCCGCCACCAGCTCGACGGCGTCGGCGGTGGTGGCCGGGCGCTCCTTCGCGGGCTGCCCGGGCCGCTGCTCCCATGCGAGGGTCTCGTCGAGGGGGTGCAGCACGATCTCGTCGGCCAGGTCCGCGGCCGACACCTCGTCGACCGCCGCCACGACGTGGTCCTTGGGGACCACGACCACGGTGGTCTCGGCGTAGAGGGGGATCGCGCAGAGGTCCGTCCCGCCGACCGGCAGCCGGACCAGGCCCGCGTCGGCGCCGCCCTCGCGCAGTACGCCGGGCGCCTCGGCGGCGGACACCGGCACGAGGGTCAGGGGGACGTCGGGCAGGCGTTCGTTCCAGATCCGCACCCACTTGCCGGGTGTCACCCCCGGGACGTAGGCGAGCCGGAACGAAGGGGAGTCTTGCGTGCCTGTCACCCGCCCAGGCTACCGGTCGGGAATGCACGAATCGCACACGTACTCTTGACAGCATGACGTCGCACAAGACCACCCAGACGATGAAGCCCGCGACCGCGGCGAAGAAACTGGGTGTGTACCTCGAAGCCACCCCCGCAGAGTTCCGGGAGGGTGTCGTCTCGCGCAACGAGCTGAACGCGCTCCAGGCCGACCCGCCCCAGTGGCTGCAGGAACTGCGACGCAACGGCCCCCACCCCCGGCCGGTGGTCGCGGCCAAGCTCGGCATCTCCATCGCGGGCCTCGCCCGGGGCGGCATCACCGAGGCCCTCACCACGGACGAGATCGACGCGCTGAAGAAGGACAGCCCCCAGTGGCTCCAGCGCGAACGCGCCACGCAGGCCGAGGTCCGCAAGGAAGCACTGCGCATCAAGGAGAAGAACGCCCAGCGCGCCGACCACTCCGCCGGCGAACCGCGTTCCTGACCCCTCACCTGCCCGGCCCGCCTCCGCCCGGGCCCTGCACCGGTGGTGCGGGGTGGGTGGGGCGGGCGGCAGGGTGCTTGGCCGGGTAGCGGTTTTGTCTCGGGCCCTGCGGGCCCAGGGCGGGCGGCTACGCGGAGCGGGCGTGGCGGCCGGTCGTTGCGTGCGGAATGCGTGGCGGCTGGGGTGAGGGCTCAGGGCTGGTGGGGCGGCATGGTGCTCCGCTGGCGAGAGGTTTCGTGTCGGGCCCTGCGGGCCCACGGCGGCTGGCTGCGCGGAGCGGGGGCGGGGGCCGGTTGTGTGGTTGCGGGTGGGTTGTGGTGGGGCGGGGTCGGTGGGCGGTTTACATGGCGGGTGCTTGGCCGTCCGCCCCCGTTTCGTCGTTGCGCGCACGCCAAAAACCCGCCGGCTGGGGCGAGAAGGGGGCGGGTGCTGCGGTCCGGCGCCGTCGCACGGCCGGTGCCCGGGGTACGAGGCCCTGCTGCCCGTGTCAGTGGCGGATCGGGGCGGTTTTTCCGGCAGGCCGGGCCGAAAACGCGCCCAAATCCACCACTTGACCCCCCTCCCCGCCCCACTGATCCCACACGCACCAGCAGCCCGGCCCCTTACACAGTCAGGCGGCTTTTGGGCGCGCGCAACGACGAAAGAGGTCGACGGCCGGGCACCCGCCACGTAAACCGCCCACCGACCCCGCCTCCCTCACCCCAGCCACCCAGCACCAGCAGCCAAACAACCGGCCCCCGGCCCCCGCTCCGCGTAGCCGGCCGCTGTGGGCCCGCAGGGCCCGAGACGAAACCATCAGTCAACAACGCACCATGCCGCCCCACCGGTCCCACAGCCACCGGTCTCACTGCCTGGGCAACCACTCGGTCAGGCCCGGCCGTTGGCGGCCGGCCGGTACCTGCCGGAACCCGTCCGGCCTCCCCGCTCCCGTTCTCGCTCCGGGCCCCGCCCCGAGCTCGTCCGGCTGGACCCGCACCGGCTGGACCCGCGCTGGCCGCAGCGCCACCCCCGCACCACCCCCGCAGCACCCCAACAGCGCATCCCCACCGCCCCCACCCGCAGCACGCCCGACGCCCGGCCGTCACCGCGCGGCCCGGCGGCAAGATGGCGAACCCTCGGCAGGCAGCAGGCAGCAGGCAGCAGGCAGCAGGCAGCAGGCAGCGGCGCGACGGCAGCGACAGGCAGTGAGGGGTGACGCGTCCAGGGAGGAGCCGGGCCGCCTCCCGCTGCCGCCGCGTTCGGCCGGCCCTTTCCGGCGGATGCCGTTCCGGGGCCCCGGCCCTCTCCGGCGAATGCCGTCCCGGGGCGAGCCGCCGCACCGGCCCCGTCGCGCGCAGGAATCGGCGGTGCGCAGGAAGACGGCAGCGGGCCGGGAAGGGGCCGGGCCGGCCCCGGGCGGGGAGTATTGGTCCACACCTATTGACGCACTGGTCTAGTCCTTTTAGCCTCTGCCACACCTCCGAGGAGTACGGCCCACCGGTGCGCACACACACGTGCACACCACGGGCCACGGCACGACGCACACCCCCCACCCGCTCCACCGAGCCCCCCGCCTGGAGGACCGATCGTGTTGCTCCGCTCCCTGTTCCCCCACAGGAGACCCACCCCCGCCCCCCACACCCAAACCCCCACCCGTCCCCGCACCCCCACCCGCGTCCGCCGCCCGGCCGCCGTGGCCGCGGCCGGCGCCGCCCTGGCGGCCCTGCTGGCCGGCACCGTCCAGGCGACCGCCTCGCACGCCGAGGACCACGCCGCCTGCCGGCCCGACGGCCTGTACACCACGCCCGGCGTCGACGTCCCGTACTGCACCGTCTACGACACCGCCGGGCGCGAGAAGATGGGCCCGGGCCACCAGCGGCGCGTCATCGGCTACTTCACCGGCTGGCGCACCGGCAAGGACGGCACCCCCGCCTACCTCGCCCCGGACATCCCCTGGGACAAGGTCACCCACCTCAACTACGCCTTCGCGCACATCGGGCCCGACGACCGGATCTCCGTCGGCGCGGACAGCACCGCCAACCCCGCGACCGGCATGACCTGGCCCGGCGTCAAGGGCGCGGAGATGGACCCCGCCCTGCCCTACCGGGGCCACTTCAACCTGCTGAACAAGTTCAAGAAACAGCACCCGCAGGTGAAGACCCTGATATCCGTCGGCGGCTGGGCGGAGAGCGGCGGCTACCTCGACGAGAACGGCACACGCGTCGACTCCGGCGGCTTCTACAAAACAGCGACCAACGCCGACGGCTCGGTCAACCAGCAGGGCATCGACACCTTCGCCGACTCCGCGGTCACCTTCCTCAGGAAGTACGGCTTCAACGGCCTCGACATCGACTACGAGTACCCCACCTCGATGAAGGACGCCGGCCACCCCAGGGACTGGCCGATCGCCAACGCCCGCCGCGCCGGCCTCAACCAGGGCTACGCCGCCTTGATGAAGACCCTGCGCGAACGCCTCGACCGGGCCGGGGCCGCCGACGGCACGCACTACCTGCTCTCCGTCGCCGCGCCCTCCTCCGGCTACCTGCTGCGCGGCATGGAGACGTACCAGTCCGTGAAGTACCTGGACTACGTCAACGTCATGTCCTACGACCTGCACGGCGCCTGGAACGAGTTCGTCGGCCCCAACGCCGCGCTGTACGACGACGGCAAGGACGCCGAACTCGCCCGGTGGGGCGTCTACACCACCCCCCAGTACGGCGGCATCGGCTACCTCAACGGCGACTGGGCCTACCACTACTTCCGCGGCGCGCTGCCCGCGGGCCGCATCAACCTCGGCCTGCCGTACTACACGCGCGGCTGGAAGAACGTCACCGGCGGCACCGACGGGCTGTGGGGCACCGCCAAGTCGACGTCCTGTCCGGCCGGTTCGGGGCTGACCACGTGTGGGGACGGCGCGGTGGGCATCGACAATCTCTGGCACGACAAGGACGACGCCGGCAAGGAGTCACCGGGCGGCTCCAACCCCATGTGGCACGCCAAGAACCTGGAGAAGGGCATCGCCGGGGACTACCTCACCCGCTACGGCTTCCCGGCCGGCACCAAACCGCCCGGCACCTACGGCCGGCACTACGACGCGACGCTCACCGCCCCGTGGCTGTGGAACGCGGGCACGAAGGTGTTCCTCTCCACGGAGGACGAGCAGTCGGTGAAGGCCAAGGCCCAGTACGTGGTGGACAAGGGCCTGGGCGGCACCATGATCTGGGAACTGGCGGGCGACTACGGCTGGAACGCCGCCAAGGGCCAGTACGAGGCGGGCGGGACGCTGACGGGCGTCCTGCACGACGCGTTCGCCTCCGCCCCTGCCTACGGCGCCCGCCGGGCCACCACCGACCTGCCCTCCCAGGCCCTCGACGTGGACGTGAGCTGGACCGGCTTCCCGCTGGGCGACAGCAACTACCCGATCAACCCCAAGGTCCGCATCACCAACCGCACCAGGGCCACGCTGCCCGGCGGCACGGAGTTCCAGTTCGACTACGCGGCCTCCGCGCCGGGCAACGCCAGGGACCAGTCCGGGTGGGGGCTGAAGGTCATCCGCAGCGACCACACCGCCCCCCACAACATCGGCGGCCTCAAGGGCGACTACCACCGCACCTCGGTGAAGCTCCCCGCCTCGCAGCCGCTCGCCCCGGGCGCCACCGCCGTCCTGGACCTGGTCTACTACCTGCCGACGTCCACCCCGTCCAACTGGAGCGTGAGCTTCGGCGGGAAGACCTGGGCCCTGGCCGGCGACCTGGCCCGCGGCACGACGGTCACCGACCCGGGCGGCCCCACCCCCACCCCGACCCCGACCGGCACGCCCACCGGCACCCCTACGGGAACCCCGACCCCCACCTCCACTCCGACGGGGGGCTCCTGCACCGCGCCGGCGTGGGAGAGGACGGCGGTCTACACGGGCGGGACGACCGTCTCCTGGAAGGCGCACTCCTGGAAGGCCAAGTGGTGGACCCAGGGCGACGAGCCCGGCACCACCGGCGAATGGGGCGTCTGGCAGGACCTGGGCACCTGCTGACCCACCCGCACCCGCCGCACCCACCCGCACCCGGCGTACCCGTCCCCGGCCGCGTCGACCCGCCGGCGTCGGCGCCGGCGGTGCGTCGGCGCCGGCGGTGCCGAACCGTGTGCGCCGGTCAGGGGCGGGAGGCCGCCCGGGACGCCGGACGGCCTCCCGCGCCGGCGGACGACGCGCTGCCGGACGACGAGGTGCGCGGGTGCGGGATCACGGGCTCCGTACCGTCGCCCTGCTGCAGGGCGACGGTACGGGCCGGGGCGGGGATGCGGATGCCCTCGGCGCGGTAGCGCTGGTGCAGGCGCTTGATGAACTCGTGCTTGATGCGGTACTTGTCGCTGTACTCCCCGACACCGAGGATAACGGTGAAGCCGATCCGGGAGTCGCCGAAGGTGTGGAAGCGCACGGCCGGCTCGTGGTCGGGGACGGCACCGTTGATGTCCCGCATCACGCTCTCGACGACCTCGTTGGTGACCTGCTCGACGTGCTCCAGGTCGCTGTCGTAGCCGACGCCCGCCTGCACGGTGACGGTCAGCTGCTGCTCGGGCCGGCTGAAGTTGGTCATGTTCGTGCCGGCGAGCTGGGCGTTGGGGATGATGACCAGGTTGTTCGACAGCTCCTCCACCACGGTGTTGCGCCAGTTGATGTCGACGACGTAGCCCTCCTCGCCGCTGCTGAGCCGGATGTAGTCGCCGGGCTGGACCGTCTTGGACACGAGGATGTGCACGCCGGCGAAGAGGTTGGCCAGGGTGTCGCGCATGGCCAGGGCGATGGCCAGACCGCCCACGCCGAGCGCGGTGAGCAGCGGGGCTATGGAGATGCCCAGGGTCTCCAGGAGGACGAGGAAGCCCATCGCCAGGACGGTGATGCGCGTGATGTTGACGAATATCGTGGCCGATCCCGCCACACCGGATCTGGACTGCGTCACCGTCCGCACCAGTCCGCTGACCACGCGGGCGGCGGTGAACGTCGCGGTCAGCATGACCACGGCCGTCAGTACCTGGTTGACGGTGTGCCCGACCTGACGGCTCAGCGGCAGGGCCGCGGCCGCCGCCGCCACACCGGCCGCCACCGCCGCCCAGGGCGCGAGCGTGCGCAGGACGTCGACGATCACGTCGTCCCCGCTCCAGCGGGTCCTGCGGGCCCGCTCCGCGAGCCAGCGCAGGATCACCCGCAGCACCAGGGCCGCGGCCAGCCCCGCGGCCACCGCGATGCCGGCGGCGATGACGTCGTGCAGTGTCAGGTCCCGGGTCACCGGCATCCTCCCTGCGTCCCGGAGGACGGGACGAGGGCGCAGTACGCCGCCCAAAACCCGGAGTAATGATTCGTCACCTTGTTGTACCTGCCTGTCCCGAGGGATCCCGATCACACCAGGTCGTGGAGGTGACCCGGCGCGAGAAGTCATCCTGCACCACCCCCGCCACGCCCCCGCACGCCTGGGTGCCCCACCCGTCCCCGACGGCCTGCGACGGCCCCTGACGGGGCGTCCGACGCGCTGCGGGGGGTGGTGCGGCGGCCGGTGGCCGGTGTCTGAGGCCTGCGGGACCCGTGGGGCGGCATGGTGCTTGGCCCGGCGAGAGGTTTCGTCTCGGGCCCTGCGGGCCCAGGGCGGCCGGCCACGCGGAGCGGGGGCCGGGCCCGGTTTTCGGGTACGCGCCCCGGGCGGGCCGGGGTGGGGGCGGCAGGTGCCCGGCCGTCGACCTCTTTCGTCGCTGCGCGCGCCCGAAAACCGGCCGACGGTGCAAGGGGCCGGGTCCCCTGGTGCACGTGGGGCCGGTGAGGCGGGGATGCGGGTCAACTGGTGGATCGGGGCGGGTTTTCGGTCCGGCCCGGCGGAAGAACAGCCCCGGATCGACCACTGGCACGGGAGCAGGGCCCCGCACCCCCGGTCCACCCTCCTCGCCCCAGCCGGCGGGTT
Organism: Streptomyces sp. I05A-00742; assembly: GCF_013055795.1. Classification (GTDB taxonomy): domain Bacteria; phylum Actinomycetota; class Actinomycetes; order Streptomycetales; family Streptomycetaceae; genus Streptomyces. The sequence continues at coordinate 10,317 of NZ_JABETO010000050.1, read as the reverse complement.
TTTGGCGTGCGCGCAACGACGAAACGGGGGCGGACGGCCAAGCACCCGCCATGTAAACCGCCCACCGACCCCGCCCCACCGCCACCACAACCCACCCGCAACCACACAACCGGCCCCCCGCCCCCGCTCCGCGTGGCCGGCCGCCCTGGGCCCGAAGGGCCCGAGACGAAACCGCTACCCGGCCAAACACCATGCCGCCCCACCCACCCCGCACCGCCCGCCACCTCACCCACCGGCGCGGGGGAGCGGAGGAGGGCGCACGCCGGGGGTCAGGCGCACGTCACTGCCGGGACCTTTGTTTGCCGAGGGAAGAGCAGGTTAGGCGCCTTGCACCTACTGACAAGGAGGGACACATCATGGGAATTCTCGCGTGGGCCGTCATCGGTCTGCTCGCCGGAGCGATCGCCAAAGCCCTCATGCCGGGCAAGGACCCCGGTGGTGTCCTGGTGACCATGCTGATCGGCATTGTCGGCGGACTGCTGGGCGGCTTCCTCGGCAAGGTGATCTTCGGCGTCGACTCGATCAACGGTTTCTTCCACCTCTCCACCTGGATCGCCGCGATCATCGGCTCCGTCATCGTCCTTGCCCTGCACCGCCTCACCTTCGGCCGGCACACGCACGGCCACGGCCGTCACTCCCACGCCTGACGCCCGCCGGGCAGGGCACGCGGCCGGCCGGACCGGCCGTCACCGGGACGACTGCGCCCGGGGGCGGGGAGTACACGCCCGCCCCCGGACGGCGAACGGCCCATCAGAAAGGCAAAAGGCCCCAGAACAGCAGGGGAGGGATGGAACAACCGGCCCCCGCCCGGCCGGACCGGATACCGGACGCCGAAACGAGGAGCCTCCGCCGACCGCCACCCCCGCCGCCCCGGACACGGGAGGCACCGGCGGCCCCCGGGACCGTCCCCGCCCCAGCCCGGCCGCCCACGACCACCGCCTCGGCGGGCGCCGCCGCCTGGCTGCAGCTTCCGCCCACCCCGCCGCTCTGCTGCCGCAGCAGCGGACCAGGAACGGTCACGACGGGCGGCGGCCGCAACCGCCTTCCCCGGAAGGACCGGTCCCGGACCGTCATCCACCCCGCACCCGAACCCCCCTTCACCACCAGGCCGCCACACACCGCCAGGGCCGCCGCACACCCGGGCAGCCCCGCATAGCCCAGCTGCCACGCCCAGCCGCCCCCACGCTCACATACGCACCCCGCCCACCCACCCACCGCCCGCCCCGTCCCCGTCCGGCGACAGCCTTCTCCCGCAGCCCCGGCCCAGGCGCCACCGCAACGCGCTCCGACCCGGTGCCGCCCCGCCCGGCCCGGATGCCCACGCCGCACACCGCCCCGCGCCGGACACCCACCTCTGAGGGCCCGCCCCCCGGCCCCGCCCCAGACACGTCGCCTCCAATACACCCCCCCCGCCCTCCGCCCCCCGGCCCTCCGACTGGCAGCCGCACGCCCGCGCGACGATGCTGGTGCGTGTTCGTTGGACGGCATCGCACGAGCGGGAGCGGGAGCGGGCACGTGAGGGCACCGAGCGCGCGGCGTACCACCGCCGGGCGCGGGTGCCTGGCCGGCCTCCAGCTGCTGCCCGTCCTCCTGCTGGCCGGCGGCGCTCTTCTCGACTACAGCACCTCGCCGCACTTCAGTGCCGAGGCGTTCTACACGGCTGCCCCCATGACGGCTGCCGCGCTGCTGTCGCTGCGTGCGACGGTTCTGGCGGGCATCGGCGCCTGCCTCGCCGATTTCGCGCTGCTCAGCCACTTCGGTTTTCTGGAGGATTCGGGCGGCCGGAGCGAGCTGGCGGCGGTGGCGACTGTCTCGGCCCTGGCCGTGCTCGTCAACCGGCTCATGCACTACAGCGAGGTGCGGCTGCGGTCCGCGCGCCGTATCGCCCTGGCGGTGCAGCGTGCGGTGCTGCCGGAGCTGCCGTCCTCGGTCGGATGCCTGCGGGTCGCCGTGCGCTACCGGTCGGCGGTCCGCGACGCGCAGATCGGCGGCGACCTGTACGGCGTGCAGGACACCCCTTACGGGGTGCGGTGCGTGGTCGGTGATGTGCGGGGCAAGGGCATGGAGGCGGTCAAGGCGGTGGCGGTGGCGGTGGGGGCGTTCAGGGAGGCGGCCGAGGAGGAGCCCGCGCTCGTGGGTGTCGCGGCCCGCCTGGACCGGGCTCTGCGGCGCGAGGCGCTGCGGCGTACGGGGTGGGAGCGCACGGAGGGGTTCGTCACCGCGGTCGTGGCCGAGATCGCGCCCTCGGGCGGCGGACTGCGGCTGGTCAACCGCGGCCATCCGCCGCCCCTGCTGCTCGACGGCGGTGCGGTACGCGTCCTGGAGCCGTCCGAGCCCGCCCTCCCGCTGGCGCTGGCGGAGCTGGGGGCGGACGAGGACCGCATCGACGCGGTGCCGTTCCCGCCCGGTGCGACCCTCCTGCTGTACACCGACGGCCTCACCGAGGCGCGCGACCGCGCCGGTGTCTTCTACGACCCCGTCACCGCGCTGGCCGGCCGTGAGGCCGCCGGCCCCGGCGCACTGCTGGACATGCTGCTCGCCGACGTCACCCGGCACAGCGGCGGCCGCATCAGCGACGACATGGCCCTGCTCGCCCTCACCCGGGAGACGGACCGCCCGGACCCCTGACAACGTGTTTCCAGAACCTCGCCACGGCGGGTCAGTGGCGGACCCGGAAAGATGCGGGGAAGCGGTGCCGTTCGTGGAACCGTTACCGCGAGGCGTACGTGAACCGGAACCGGTCGGCAAAGATCCAGCACCGGTCGGCTGAAGATCCGGCTACGACGGCCAGATGACGACGCCGTCACGCACCACCAGCGGTTCGGGCCGGCGCTCTTCATGGAACCGGATCCATCCCAGGTCGACGCTGCCATCGGGGCGCCGGTGAAAGTCGCCGGCCTTGTTCGCGAGCCAGGTGAGGAGTTCGCCGGTGCGCTCGAAGTCGTCGGGGTGGATCTCCTGCCGGCTCGTCAGGGCCCAGGCATCACGCCGGGTGTCCTGCTTGCGCAGCAGGACTGAGACAAGTGCCCCGTCCACCTTGGATGCCTCGCCGTGGCGGCTCAGAAGAGGCTCAGGATGGTCCTCGACGACGAGTTCCCCCTGATCATCCTCCACCACAAACGAAAAATCGGTCACGATCCGGAGGACCTCCGGCTGGGGGCCCAGCCCAAGGTGCCATCGGAGCTCGGCGAGTTCGTCCTCCGACAGTTCGTCACGCAGGTCCAACGTGAGCATGAGTTCAAAGATGTCAGCCATAGCCGCACACGCTAGCGCTCACGTCCGACAGCCCGAACTCGTCAGCTGGCGGACCTCCCCCCGTGGACGGGCAGGGCGGATTGAACACAGGTTCTGACGACGGGCAGTTCGCGCCCGCACCGGCGTTCCAGCGCGCGGCAGCAACAGGGTCACCAGGCTGTGGCCGTCCGGCTCGTCGTGGTGACGGCCGGGGCCGGGCCCGGGCCCGGGACGGTGACGCTGTCGCAGGAGGCGGCGCCGACCTGGCCGACGGTCTCGGGGCGGGTGGGGTCGCCGGGGTGCAGGGCGACGGACAGACCGGGGCCGACGGCGGCGCCGGCCGACTCCAACTCCACGGCCGTACTCGTCGCGGGTGTGCCGTCGGCGACGACGTCGACGGCGGATCCCGGCGCGGTGCAGCGGCGCAACTGACCGGGATGAGCGGGGCGCGCCGGTTCCAGCCCAGCGGCAGGACCCGTTCCGGCCCCTGCCGCGCGTGCGGCGGCGGGGGTGCGATCGCGTTCTCCTCGACGCCCGGCGGGGGTTCGGCCACGACGGCGGTGCCGTCGTCGCGGGTGACCACCACGATCCGGCCACCGGCGGCGATCACGGCGTCCGGAGGCGGGCTGAACACCAGGGTCCGGCCGCCGCGGACGAGTCCCGCGGGGCAGGACGCCGGGTGGGCCAGGAGGGCCTGGCCGAAGGTCCGGCCGGTGAGCGCGGGCTCGGCGACGGTGTGGAACTCGTCGCCCGCGAAGTCCAGGAGGTCCTGGCAGACCAGGGACAGCCCGGGCCGGCGGCGCACTGGACGATGAGCCGGGCGGTGATCTCGTCGGTCTCCAGCACGGTGCCGCGTGCGCCGGCGGCCGGGGCGGCGGCGAGACGGCGGCGGGCGTCGCGCACCGCCGCGACCACCCAGGGGCCGCCGTCGCCTGCCGCCGTCCGCAGGGCCAGGAGGGTCTTGACCACCTCGGCGTCCCCCGAGGGCTCGTCACGGGGCAGGACGAGGACGGCGGCCGCGGTGCGCGGGCTCACGCGCGCCAGGACGGCCGGGCCGGTGGGGGATCCGCTGCGGCAGATGAGCCTGGTCCGTCCCACCGGCCGCCCCGACCTTGAGGTGCCGGGCGTCCTCCACGGCGGTCCCGGCCCGGTCGGCGAGCAGGGCGACGGCCGCCCGCCGCTGGTTGGCGTTGGCGACGACCGGCACGGCCGCCACGGTGAACACCTGCTCGGACCAGCCGAGAACGACCACGTGCCCGTCCTCCGGCACCGTGGAGCGGCCCCTGCGCAGGGCGGCCATCCGCGCGTTGACCCCCGCCGCGATCAGGCCCACTTCGGGGCCACACCACCGGCCAGAACTTCATTTCCCAGGCACCCCCGCGCCCCGGCGTCTAAGAAACAAAGGCAAACCCCGGACACCCCAAAGGAAAAACAACCCCGCCCTCGAAGAAACCAAGCAAACAGAACACCTGACACCCCAACAACCAGCAACCGACCCCACCCCACCCCACCCACCCCCGCTGCTCCCAGCAGACACGATTCGACCCTCACGTAACGAGAACGTTTACGGTCCCCACTCATGAAGATCGTTGTTCACGACACGGCATCCGCCATGCTCGACCTCCTCCAGCACCCCCTCCAGGAGCGGCCCGACGCCCTCCGGGACATACTCAGCCCGCTGCGCAGCGCGATGTCCGTCACGGGCGATGCGGACCTCGTCCAGATGCACCAGCTGGGCAGCGGCTTCCGCATCGACCACGACGACCGGCGATACCTGCCCGCCCTGCGCCAGATGCAGGACGCACAGGTGTGGAGCCGGATCGAGGACTCCCTGACCACCGCCTGGCAGCGCATCGACGCGGCAGCACCCGGCACCGCCCACGCCGAGACCCTCGACGTCGTCCTGGTACTCGGCAACCCCGACGACGACCACCTGACAACCCGCAGCTCCGGCTACTTCGGCCTCGGCGGCTTCCCGGGCGCCATCCTGCTCGTGATGTGGCCCACCGAGACGAGCCTCGCCAGGATCACCCACGCCGCCGCCCACGAACTCCACCACAACGTGCGCTACGCCAACGTGACCTGGAACCCGGCAACCGTCACCGTCGGCGAACAGGTCGTCGCCGAAGGACTGGCCGAGGCATTCGTACGGGAACTGGCCGACGAGACAGCCATGGGCCCCTGGACAACCGCCCTGACCGGCCCCGCCCTCGACGCCGCCTACACAAAGATCACCACCCACATCGACCTGGCCGGCATGCAGAACCTGCCCCCCTACGTCTTCGGCGACGCCACCGCCCAGCACATGGGCCACCAGCCCGTGGGCCTCCCCGACTTCGCCGGATACGCGACCGGACTACGGATCGCCGACGCCCACCTGACAGCCACCGGCCTCACCGCCGCCCAGAGCGTCGCCCTCCCGGCCCGCGAGATCCTCACCAACGCGGGCGTACCGACCGACGCATGACCACACCCGCCGGACACCCCGGGCCCTGCCCGCACCGCACGCGGCCGCCGGCCGGCACCTGCCGGCCGGCACAGGCCGGCAGAAACCCCACGGCGGTCTTCCCGGCACCCTCGTCGCCCAGCGTCAGCACGGCCTGGCCATCGCGGACGACGCTGGAGGAGCGCAGGACCGAACGAGGTCGTCAAGAGCGTTCGCGCCGGTGCGATCCCCCCGGAAACCGGCATGCGCACAAAGCAAGACAGCCCAGGACAACCCGAGTTCTGATCCTCCGATCCTACGGACGGGCCAACAGTTCCTCGAATCAGCGGGAGCGCGCCTTCAGATGAGGATGGTCGCGGAGAAGACGTTCGTGCTGGGGGCCGAAGTGCCGGGTCGCGTGCCCGATGCGCAGGTGGGGGTGACCGGGATGCGGGGCGGGGAGGGCGGCGAACTCGCGGGGGCGGCCCGTGGCAGTGAGCAGGCGGCTCAGAGCGGCGCGGCGCGCCCGACTGGTGCCGCCGTAGGCGGGACCGGCGAGTTCCTCGTGGGTGAGGGTGATGACCGCGGGATGGCGGGCGAGCCAGTGGCTGTGGGCGGTCTCGGCGATCCCGGGGAAACAGGGATCGGTCAACGAAATGATCTCCAAGGTAGCCGGATCACTCCGGGACTGAGATCCGGGGTACGGGACAGTCCGGCCGAAGCCATGGGAAAACGACGACGAGTTGTAGGCGGTGCACGCTGCGCCACGGAGAACGTAAATGCGTCGACAACGCCCCTCGGCACCCGGCAAAGTGGCAGTCCGTGACGAGCAGTGAACTGTGGACCCGTGCGACCGCCGACCGCTACGACGCCGAGGAGACCGAAGCGTCCTCGGCTGCCGTTCTGGGACCGACCCTCACCTTCCTCGCCGAGCTCGCCGGAGACGGCCGGGCGCTGGAGTTCGCCATCGGAACCGGACGAGTGGCAGTCCCGCTCCGGGAACGCGGCGTGCCGGTAGCGGGCATCGAACTATCCGAGCACATGGCAGCGGTGCTGCGGCGCAAGACCGACGAGGACATGCTCCCGGTAGTCATCGGGGACATGACTACCACCGTCGTTCCCGGCGAGTTCACCCTGGTCTACCTCGTCTACAACACCATCACGAACCTGCTCACCCAGAACGAGCAGGTCGAGTGCTTCCGCAACGCCGCACGGCATCTGGAGCCCGGCGGCCGATTCGTCATCGAGCTGGGTGTGCCGCCGCTGCGGATCCTGCCGCCCGGCCAGGTCGCGGTGCCGTTCGATGTCTCCGAGCAGCATCTCGGCTTCGACACCTTCGATCTGGTCGAGCAGATTCTCGTCTCGCACCACTTCACCCGCGACGGCGACGACGGCCGCTACCGCCGCGACAACTCCCGGCACCGGTACGCCTGGCCGGCAGAGCTCGACCTGATGGCACGGATCGCTGGGCTCGAGCTGGAACGTCGCGTCGCGGACTGGGACGGGTCTCCGTTCACCCAGGACTCCGCGAAGCACATCTCCGTGTGGCGCAAGCCGACCTGAGGTCGGCCACCGGGCTGTCAATGTGGGCCGTGCCTGACTTGAAACTCCTGTCGGGAGTTCAGGCGTCGCCGGCAGATCAGTGCGCATCCGAGGGTGAGGAAGGCTTCCTGGATGTCGTCGCGTACCTCCCAGCGGATCCGCAGGCGGCGGAACCAGTGCAGGTGGGCGAACACTCGCTCCACGACCCAGCGTTGGGTGCCGAGTCCGGAGCCACGCCCGGTGCCCCGGCGGGCGATCAGCGGCATCACGCCGAGATCCCAGACGAGACGGCGGTACGCGCCGTGGTCGTAGCCGCGGTCGCCCAGCACGACGTCCGGGCGGTGCCGGGGCCGACGCAGGTCACCGCCCACAGCTCGTGGTCGACTTCCCACGGCTTCGGCCGAGCCACTCCACCCCCCGGGACCATCGGTCCCGGAGTGATCCAACCACCTTGGAGATCATTTCGTCAGGGGCAGGTGTTTCGAACTGTGGTTGAGAGCTCCGTCCGGTTCTGCGTCAGCGCCAGTTCGGATTCCCCGCCCGCGGCCAGTTAAGGAAGAGGCTATCTGGCCGCGGTTGTCACAACGCGTAGTCATCGACGCGCTGACGGCCCAACCCGTGCCCTGCCCGTCGGCACGAGAGCAATGATGTGGCCCTGGCGTTGTCGATTCAGTGTGCTTGCTGCCGGGAAGCCTCATACCGACGTGCCACCTGCCACTGGCGTGACCTGTGTTCACGCTCGTGGAAGCCCGGCCTTGGGTACGGAGTTGTCGCGGCGGGCTCCGATCAGCAGCAGGGCGCACGCAAGCGCGATGAGCGGCCAGGGCGTGAACGGGAGGACTACGGCGTCGACGACGGTCCAGACCCCCAGCGCCCAGGCGATGAACGCCGGCGGGGTGATGCCGCGCCGGTCCAGCCACAGCACCGTCAGGCCGACCAGGATAAGTGGTGGGCCGAAGCTTTCCAGGCTCAGCCAGTACGCGCTGCCCGCCGGGCTCATGTCGGCGAGGTCCTCGCTCCACAGTCCGCCGCTGAACCATGTCCCGGCGTGGCGCGCGGCCTTTTCCACCGTCAGGGCAAGGAGCGTGTGTGCGGTGCCGAATAACGTGATGATCCAGCCAGCCCACTTGATCATCCGAGTTCTCCGTCCTTGTCGCGAAGCCACGTGGTGCGACGTCATCGCTGTTGCCTCTGGGCAGCGGGGTCCGGTGATCTCCGAAACCACGGTTCCGATACTGTAGTTCCGTATAGTGCGGGCATGACAGCGAAAAGGCAACGGGGTGGACGACCCCGGGACAGCCGCGTGGATGACAAGATCCTCCGGACCACACGCGAGTTGATCGACGAAGCCGGCTACCCGGCACTGACCGTCGATCAGGTCGCGGCGCGCGCCGGGGTGGGCAAGGCGGCGATCTACCGCCGCTACACGTCCAAGGCCGAGATGGCGTTCGCTGCCACCATGTACGAGCAGCAGTTGCCGCCGCTGTCCGGCACCGGCTCGTTGCACGGGGACCTGCTGGCGCTTGTCCGTGCGTTCCACCTCCGCATGGCCACCCCGGCGGCCCGACAGCTCGCACCGGCCCTGATCAGCGAGATCGCCGTCAATCCTGGACTGGACGCGCGGTTCCAGGACACCTTCCTGGCCGCCGAACAGGCCCTCTTTGCCGAAATCATCGAACAGGCCGTGGCCCGCGGCGAGCTGGCCGGGGCCGTCGCCCCCGCGATGGCCCACCTGCTGCTGCTCGGCACCCTGGCGTCTGCCCTGTACATCATCAACCTGCCCGTCGACGATGCCATGATCACCGACCTCGCCACCGCAGCCACAGCAGGAATCACCGCCCTGGCCGACCGGCACCACAGCGACCCCGGATCTCGGGGCCGGCCAGGCTGAACTCCGGCCCACGCTTCGGAGGCCGGCACCCTTCGGCTGGTAGACCCACGGCGGGGCAGGAAGCCGCAGGGCACGGTCCGAGCGCAGGCACCCGACCAGCTCGACCGGCAGGTTCCATAAACGGAAAACAGTGCGGGCTCCCGGACTGCGGCCGGGAGCCCGCACTGTTTTCCGTAGCAGAGCGCGTTACAGTGACCGGAGACCGACATTCCTCAGTAACTCCCCTACCAAAAAGGGAGTTTGTGGTATTCTGAAGTCCTTGATCCGAGGAATACGGTCTACCGCGAGAGAGAACCCCGGATGCCAGAGCGCAACATTGAATTCGGAAAATACGGTGCTCGCGGCACTAAAGGCCACGAAGCCGTTGCCCGCCGGCTCGACGCGCTCGCGGGCTTCATCTCCACACCGGTCACCACCCGTCGCGGCTTGCTGGCCCGCCTGCGCTACCTCACCCGCACCGAGCACGCCCGCGCCGCTGCACGCGAGGCCGGACTGACGGCAACAGACCGCACCATCAAAGCGTGGCTGGACGGGAAGCGCACTCCGTCCAAGAAGAGCGTGGAGCGCATCGAGAACGCCTACCGGACGGTGCGCCGCAACAACGTGGCACGCTATCTCTTGGGCCGTCTGAACAGTAGCGGCCGTGGTACGCGGGTTGAGATTCATCCGCTGAATCAGTCGGAGGTTCCTTCGCCCCGGCAACGCGTGCTGGAATACCGTACTTTGAATATCCGTCAATGGGATGCCATCGTGCAGGCGTGGGCGCGGGGGGACAGCCGGGCGCTGGATGATGCCTGGGTCGAGCAGATCGTGGATCTCGGAAGCCAGTGGGGTCAGTACGAGTATCTGACCAGTGTGGGGTTTGCGGCATGAGATGCTCACAATGCAGCATTAGGCAGTAAAAATTTAGCCTGCCATTCGAGTTCAATTCCTAATTGAATCACCTTTTAAATAAGATGTATTTGCATCCTGGTAGCGACACTCTGACGCAACGTCAGTTAAATGGACGGGTCGCCAGATTCGGACGGCGGCCCCCCACCGCGTAGCCAGCCTTATGGAGTTCGCGGAGCGAACTCCATCTAGGCCGAATTCGCGGAGCGAATTCGGCCGCCGGGCAACGGAGTTGACCGGCATTCGGGCCCAGAGGGCCCGAAGAGCCGCGCGGAGCGCGGCTCTTGTCCGCCGCGTAGCGGCGGCGCGTCGTGTCTGCGGAGCAGACCGCGCG
>NZ_JABETO010000005.1 GCF_013055795.1 Streptomyces sp. I05A-00742 | reverse complement strand
CGGGGCGCCGCCGCGCCACGGCCGGCAGGGCGGCGGCGCGCCGCCGCACGGTGTGCAGGGCGGCGGCGTCCAGCAGGGCCAGGGCGGGGGCCTGCCCGGGGCGCGGGAGGGCCGGGGCGGTACGCCGGCCCGTACCGATCAGGGCGGCGGTGACGAGGTCGTCCCAGGGGGCGTCCGTGTGCGGACCCCCGTGCGTGGGTGCGTTCATGAAAGGCCTCTCGCGGAAAGGAAGATGCCGACGTGACGGGTGAGTCTGCTGCGGTCCCCCCTCACTCCCGCAGCGGCATCAGGTCCGGTCCCCAGAAGGCCAGGGGTGCGAAGCCGCGGTGACCGCACTCGCCGAAGACCCGCACCGGGCCGCCCGCGGACACCGCCATCAGCCGCCACAACCCCGTGTCGTCGGCATGGCGGGCGTCCACGGCCAGGGCCGCACCGCCGTCCGCGTCCGCCAGTTGCCAGCCGTGCTCGGCATCCGGGACGGGGATCACGCCGTCGAGCACCACCGGCCACGCGTCGAGCCACGGATCGTCGCGCAGCGCCGTGCCGTAGGCCGCGAGAGCGGCTTCGACGCCCGTCCCCCGTGGCGGTTCGGCACCGGGTGCCGGGGCGCCGTACCGGGCCCCGAGCGCGGCGCGCAGCGGCACGGCCGCGGGATGGAAGGCCAGGTCGGCGTCGAGGGAGAGGCCTGCCGGGAGGGAGAGTTCGGGAGCCCGGCCGCCGGCGCCGTAGGACAGCACGAGGGCCGTACGGCCCGTGCGCCCGCCGTGGAGCCAGATTCGTCTGGTGGTCAATGTGTCGCCGACGTCGTCGTATTGGGACAGCACGAGCCAGTCGTCCCGGACGGGCTTCGCCGAGGCCAGCACGGTGGCCGCGTCCACGCTGATCCCGACGCGGGTGCGTACGGTCGCCGCCAGCCCCGGGGGCAGCCGGTCGACGCGTGCGTAGGCACGGTTGAGGGTGTGCAGCAGTGCGCACTCCTCCAGCAGCCGGGAGGCCCAGTCGGGCCCCGACCCGGGCAGGGTGCCCAACTCGCGTACACGGGAGGCCAGCCCCGGGGCCTGGGCGTCCACCATGCGGGCGGCCGTACGGTCCCACAGCGCCCGCTCTCCGCCGCCGGAGGTGGCGAGGCCGCCGTGCACCATGTCGGCGAGCCGTCGCTCCAACTCCGCGACGCCGTCGGCGATGCGGCCGGCCCGCGCGGCCGCCCGGCGGTCCGCGGCGGCGGAGGAGGACGCGGACGTCCCTTCCCCCGGCGGTGGTTCGCTCCGTCTCCGGCGCTTGTCCAGCCACTCACCGGCCCACGGCGGCGGCTCGTCCGCGGGAGGCACGGCCTCCTCGCCCGCCGCCCACAGCAGCAACAGCCCCAGCACGTGCTTGCACGGCACCTTGCGGCTCGGGCAACCGCACCGGTACCCGGGCCGGTTGGGGTCGGCGAGGTCGGCGGCGGCCTGGTACGACCTGCTGCCGCTGCCCGCGCACTCACCCCATACGGCGTCCGGGCGCGCTCCCGTCCCCGACCATGAACCAGGCACCGCGAGCCTGCCGCCCGCTGTGCGTGACGCGGCGTCAGGCGCCAGCGCGAGCACCTGGTCCGCCGTCCAGCGTTCCCCCTGCGGATTCATGTCACCGACAGTAGGCCCACCCACTGACAATCGCCCTGACCTGCGGCTTTGTTGTGGCCGAGGTCGATTGTCAGTGGCGTGGTGCAGTGTGGTGGCACATCCCGGAACGCACGACGAGGGGGACTTGTGACCGTGTCCGGAAACCGTCTCGTACCCACCGGCGCGTCCGTCGTCACCGACGCGCCCGCCATCCACGCACCCGCCGCGGACACGCCGGCCACCGCCGGCCCCGACGCCTCCGCCGGAGCGATCCGGCCGCACGCCGAGGAGACCTTCGCGGACGAGCTGAAGGCCCTGGCGGCGGCCGACGACCGCCCCCGCCCCGAACGCTGGCTGCTGTCGCCGTGGGCCGTCGCCACCTACCTGCTCGGCGGGGTGCTGCCCGACGGCACCGTCATCACCCCGAAATACGTGGGCCCGCGCCGCGTCGTCGAGGTCGCCGTCACCACGCTCGCCACCGACCGGGCGCTGCTGCTGCTCGGAGTGCCCGGCACGGCCAAGACCTGGGTGTCCGAGCACCTGGCCGCGGCCGTCAGCGGGGACTCCACACTTCTCGTCCAGGGCACGGCCGGTACGGCCGAGGAGGCCATCCGCTACGGGTGGGACTACGCCCGTCTCCTGGCACACGGGCCCAGCCGGGACGCCCTCGTGCCCAGCCCCGTCATGCGCGCCATGGCCCGGGGCATGACCGCCCGCGTCGAGGAGCTCACCCGGATCCCCGCCGACGTCCAGGACACCCTGATCACGGTGCTGTCCGAGAAGACCCTGCCCATCCCCGAGCTGGGCGAGGAGGTCCAGGCCGTACGCGGCTTCAATCTCATCGCCACCGCCAACGACCGCGACCGCGGCGTCAACGAGCTCTCCAGCGCCCTGCGCCGCCGCTTCAACACGGTGGTCCTGCCGCTCCCCGCCACCCACGAGGACGAGGTCGACATCGTCGCGCGGCGGGTCGACCAGATCGGCCGCTCCCTCGACCTGCCCGCTCCGGGCGGCGCCGACGAGATCCGCCGGGTCGTCACCGTCTTCCGGGAGCTGCGCGACGGGGTCACCGCGGACGGCAGGACCAAGCTCAAATCCCCCTCGGGGACGCTCTCCACGGCCGAGGCGATCTCCGTCGTCACGGGCGGTCTCGCCCTGGCCGCGCACTTCGGCGACGGGGTGCTGCGCGCCGGGGACGTCGCCGCCGGCATCCTCGGCGCGGTCGTCCGCGACCCGGCGGCGGACCGCACCGTCTGGCAGGAGTACCTGGAGACGGTCGTCCGGGAGCGGGAGGGCTGGCAGGACTTCTACCGCGCCTGCCGCGAGGTGTCGGCGTGAACGCGCCCGCCCTGCTGGGCGTCCGCCACCACGGGCCGGGCTCCGCGCGGGCCGTGCGCGCGGCCCTGGAACGGCAGCGGCCCAGGGCGGTGCTCATCGAGGGGCCGCCCGAGGCGGACGGGATCGTCCACTTCGCGGCGGACGAGGACATGAGGCCCCCGGTCGCCCTGCTCGCCCACGCCGCGGACGACCCGGGCCGGGCCGCATTCTGGCCGTTGGCCTCCTTCTCGCCGGAGTGGGTCGCCATCCGCTGGGCCCTCGCCCACGGAGCCGAGGTGCGGTTCATCGACCTGCCCGCCGCCCACACCCTCGCCCCGCGAGGGACCGACGGCACGGAGGGCACGGCACCTCCGACGTACCCGGGCCCGCTCGCGGCACTGGCGGAAGCCGCGGGGCACGACGACCCCGAACGCTGGTGGGAGGACGCCGTGGAGCACCGAGGCGGCGACGGCGGGGCCGACGACGATCCCCTCGGTCCCTTCCGGGCCGTCGCCGAGGCCATGACGGCGCTGCGCACGGGCCCGGCGGGCGAGGGCGCCGGGGACAGCGGGCCCGTGTCCGGGGCCGCGGCCGGTGACGCCGTCCGGGAGGCCCACATGCGGCTCCGACTGCACGACGCCCGGCGGGAGTTCGGGGACGCGGTCGCCGTCGTCTGCGGCGCCTGGCACGTCCCGGCCCTGGCCGCCCGGCACCCCGTCACCGCCGACCGGCGGACGCTCAAGGGGCTGCCGAAGACCAAGGTGGAGATCGGCTGGGTGCCCTGGACCCTCCGCCGGCTGGCCCGGAGCAGCGGCTACGGCGCGGGGATCACCTCGCCCGGCTGGTACCGCCACCTCTTCGAGGCCCAGGACCGGCCCGTCGAGCGCTGGATGACCACGGTCGCACGGCTGTTGCGCGACGAGGGCAGGCCCGTCTCGTCCGCGCACGTCATCGAGGCCGTCCGGCTCGCCGGAACGCTGGCGGCCCTGCGCGGCCGTCCCCTCCCGGGGCTCACCGAGACCACCGACGCCGTGCGCGCCGTGATGTGCGACGGCTCGGACGTCCCGCTCGCCCTCGTCGGCGACCGGCTCGTCATCGGCGACGAACTCGGCGAAGTCCCCGGCACCGCGCCCGTCACGCCGTTGCAACGCGACCTCACCCGTCTCCAGCGCACCCTGCGCCTCAAACCGGAAGCAGGTGCCAGGGAGCGGGAGTTCGACCTGCGCAAGGACACCGACGCCGCGCGCAGCCGGCTGCTGCACCGCCTCCGGATCCTCGGCGTCGACTGGGGCGAACCCTTGCCCTCGCGCGGCGGCCTCGGCACCTTCCGCGAGGCGTGGCGGCTGTCCTGGGAGCCCGAGCTGGCCGTCCGGCTCGCGGAGGCGGGGGTCTGGGGCACCACCGTCGAGGCCGCGGCGACCGCGCGGGCGGAAGCCTCGGCGCGCGGGGCCGACTCCCTCGTCGAGATCACGACGCTGGCGGAACGGTGCCTCCTCGCAGGGCTGGCGGACGCGCTGCCCCTCGTCATGCGGGCCCTCGCCGACCGCGCCGCCCTCGACACGGACGTCGGCCACCTGGCCGAGGCCCTGCCCGCACTCGTCCGGTCCCTGCGGTACGGAGACGTACGGCGCACCGACACCGGCGCCCTCGACGACGTGGCCGTCGGCCTCGCCGACCGGATCTTCGTCGGCCTGCCGGCCGCCTGCGCCGGGCTCGACCGGGACGCGGCACGGGAGATGAGGGACCACGTGGACGCCGTGCACCGGGCGGTGGCCCTGCTGGAACGGCCGGGTGTGCGCGACCGCTGGACGACGGTGCTGACCGTCCTCGGCGAACGCGAGCGCCTCCCCGGTGACATCCGGGGACGTGCGGTCCGGCTCCTGCTCGACGAGGGTCACCTGTCCGGCGACCGGGCCGCCCGGCTGATGGGGCTCGCCCTCGCACCAGCCGTGGCACCCCCCGAGGCGGCCGCCTGGATCGAGGGGTTCACCGGCGGGGCGGACCCCGGCGGCGGACTGCTCCTCATCCACGACGAGGGCCTGCTCGCCCTGATCGACACCTGGCTCACCGGCGTGCCCGCCGAAGCGTTCACCGACGTCCTGCCCCTGCTCCGCCGCACCTTCTCCGCGTACGACCCGGGGGTGCGGCGGGCGATCGGCGAACGGATCAGGAGCGGCCCGTCCGCCGCCGCGTCGAAGGGGCGCGGTGCGCCGGAGTGGGATCCGGAGCGCGCTGCGGCCGTCCTGCCCACGATGCGCCTGCTCCTGGGCCTGGACGAGGAGCCGGATCCGGGCGGACTCGGCAAGGAGGAGCTCAGCAACAAGGAGGAGCTCAGCAATAAGGAAAAGGAGGAGCTCAGCAATAAGGAAGAGGCCGACGGGAAAGAAGAGGCCGCGCACGCGGTGCTCACCGGGGGAGGGGCACGATGACATCCACGACCACCACAGCCACCACAGCCGCTCCCTCCACCGCCGAGGAGCGCCTGCGCCGCTGGCGGCTCGTGCTCGGCGGAGCGGGGGCCGACGGCACGGGCCGCGCGCTCTCGGGTGACGACGCCGCCATGGACCGGACGCTGGACGCGCTCTACGCGTCGTCCGCCGCCGGTCGCCTGCCGGGCGACGGCGACGGCCGGCGGGACGGCGGCCTCGGAGCGTCCGCGCCCCGGGTCGCCCGCTGGCTGGGGGACATCCGGACGTATTTTCCGACGTCCGTCGTTCAGGTGATGCAGCGGGACGCCCTGGACCGGCTCGGCCTCACCGCCCTCCTGCTCGAACCGGAGCTCCTGGAAGCGGTCGAGGCGGACGTCCACCTCGTGGGCACCCTGCTGTCGCTCGGCAAGGCGATGCCCGAGGAGACCAGGGCCACCGCCCGCGAGGTCGTCCGCAAGGTCGTCGAGGACCTGGAGCGCCGCCTGGCGTCCCGCACCCGGGCCACGCTCACCGGCGCGCTCGACCGTTCGGCCCGCGTCAACCGCCCGCGCCACCGCGACATCGACTGGAACCGCACCGTCCGGGCGAATCTCAAGAACTACCTGCCGGAGTACCGCACGGTCGTCCCCGAACGCCTCATCGGTTACGCACGGGCGGCGCGTTCCGTGAAGAAGGAGGTGACCCTCTGCATCGACCAGTCGGGCTCGATGGCGGCCTCCGTCGTCCACGCCTCGGTCTTCGGCGCCGTCCTCGCCTCGATGCGGGCCCTCGACACCCGGCTCGTCGCCTTCGACACCTCCGTCGTGGACCTCACCGACCAGCTGGCCGATCCGGTGGACGTGCTGTTCGGCGTCCAGCTCGGCGGGGGCACCGACATCAACCGGGCGCTGTCCTACTGCCAGTCGAGGATCACCCGGCCGGCGGAGACCGTCGTCGTACTGATCAGCGATCTCCACGAGGGCGGCGTACGGGACGGGATGCTCGAACGGGTCGCCGCGATGCGGGCCTCGGGAGTGCAGTTCGTCACCCTGCTCGCCCTCTCCGACGACGGGGCTCCGGCGTACGACCGGGAGAACGCGGCGGCCCTCGCGGCACTCGGAGCGCCCGCCTTCGCCTGTACCCCGGACCTCTTCCCGGAGGTGATGGCCGCGGCGCTGGAGAAACGGCCCCTGCCCGTACCGGAACACCACCCGGAACAGCACCAGGAACAGCACGGGGACCGGAACCGGGAGGCGCGGACCTGACGGAGAAGCGCCCGTCGGCCGGGGGAGCCGTCGGGCGGCGGCCAGCGCGGGCGACCCCCGAGCGACCCGTACGAGGCGGCACGGACCGGACGCATACCCGCAGGCGGGTGGCGCCGGGCATACGCTCTGTCGCGATGCGTGCGGGGTCCGTACGCGATCTGTGAGCGTAATCACGGCCGGAGTGTGAGCTGCGATTTAGGGACCTCCCGCCCTCGGGGATAACCTGCGAGACGGACATGCCGCGTATTCGGCGCACGTGTGCCGCCCTCGTCATAGATCGCGTCCTCACGCTGCCACCGCGGCACGCCCGCGCAGACAACGAACCGCGATATCCATGGAAAAGGGACGGACGCGCGTGGACCTGTTCGAGTACCAGGCGAGGGACCTCTTCGCCAAGCACGGTGTACCGGTGCTGGCCGGTGAAGTCATCGACACGCCTGAGGGGGCGCGCGAGGCGACCGAGCGTCTGGGCGGCCGTTCGGTCGTCAAGGCGCAGGTGAAGGTCGGTGGCCGCGGCAAGGCCGGTGGCGTCAAGCTGGCCTCCGACCCGGCGGACGCGGTCGAGAAGGCCGGTCAGATCCTCGGTATGGACATCAAGGGCCACACGGTCCACAAGGTGATGATCGCGGAGACCGCGCCCGAGATCGCCGAGGAGTACTACGTCTCGTACCTCCTCGACCGCACCAACCGCACCTTCCTGGCCATGGCCTCCGTCGCCGGCGGCATGGACATCGAGGAGGTCGCCGCGACGACCCCCGAGAAGCTCGCCAAGGTGCCGGTCGACGCCAACGAGGGCGTCACCATCGAGAAGGCCCGCGAGATCGTCGCCCAGGCGAAGTTCCCGGCCGAGGTCGCCGAGCAGGTCGCCGAGATCCTCGTGACCCTGTGGAAGACCTTCGTCGCCGAGGACGCCCTCCTCGTCGAGGTCAACCCGCTCGCCAAGGTCGCCGACGGCCGCGTCATCGCGCTCGACGGCAAGGTGTCCCTGGACGCCAACGCCGAGTTCCGCCAGCCGGAGCACGAGGCGCTGGAGGACAAGGCCGCCGCCGACCCGCTGGAGGCCGCGGCCAAGGCCAAGGGCCTCAACTACGTCAAGCTCGACGGCCAGGTCGGCATCATCGGCAACGGCGCGGGTCTCGTCATGAGCACCCTGGACGTCGTCGCGTACGCCGGTGAGAACCACGGTGGCGTCAAGCCCGCCAACTTCCTCGACATCGGTGGCGGCGCCTCCGCCGAGGTGATGGCCAACGGTCTTGAGATCATCCTCGGCGACCCGGACGTCAAGTCCGTCTTCGTCAACGTCTTCGGTGGCATCACCGCCTGTGACGCGGTCGCCAACGGCATCGTCCAGGCCCTGCAGCTGCTTGAGGCCAAGGGCGAGAAGGTCGAGAAGCCGCTGGTCGTGCGCCTCGACGGCAACAACGCGGAGCTGGGTCGCAAGATCCTGAACGACGCCGACCACCCGCTGGTGCAGCAGGTGGACACCATGGACGGCGCCGCCGAGCGCGCCGCCGAGCTGGCTGCGAAGTAAGGAACGAGGTCACAAGAACACCATGGCTATCTTCCTCACCAAGGACAGCAAGGTCATCGTCCAGGGCATGACCGGCTCCGAAGGCCAGAAGCACACCAAGCGCATGCTGGCCTCCGGCACCAACATCGTCGGTGGCGTGAACCCGCGCAAGGCCGGCACCACCGTCGACTTCGACGGCACCGAGGTCCCCGTCTTCGGCTCCGTCAAGGACGCCATGGAGAAGACCGGCGCCGACGTCACCGTCATCTTCGTCCCGGAGAAGTTCACCAAGGACGCGGTCGTCGAGGCCATCGAGGCCGAGATCCCGCTGGCCGTCGTGATCACCGAGGGCGTCGCGGTGCACGACACCGCCTCGTTCTGGGCGCTCGCCCAGGCCAAGGGCCACAAGACCCGCATCATCGGTCCCAACTGCCCCGGCCTCATCAGCCCCGGCCAGTCCAACGCGGGCATCATCCCGGCCGACATCACCAAGCCCGGCCGCATCGGTCTCGTGTCCAAGTCCGGCACGCTGACCTACCAGATGATGTACGAGCTCCGTGACCTCGGCTTCTCGTCCTGCGTCGGCATCGGTGGCGACCCGATCATCGGCACCACCCACATCGACGCCCTCAAGGCGTTCGAGGCCGACCCCGAGACCGACCTGATCGTCATGATCGGCGAGATCGGCGGCGACGCCGAGGAGCGTGCGGCGGACTTCATCAAGGAGCACGTCACCAAGCCGGTCGTCGGCTACGTGGCCGGTTTCACCGCGCCCGAGGGCAAGACGATGGGCCACGCCGGTGCGATCGTGTCCGGTTCGTCCGGCACCGCGCAGGCCAAGAAGGAGGCCCTGGAGGCCGCGGGCGTCAAGGTCGGCAAGACCCCGTCCGAGACCGCCCGCCTGGCGCGTGCCGCGCTGACCGCCTGAGCGGTCGCCTGATCCGGCCCGTGCGGCCGGTCGCCCGACCGACGCCGCCGTCCCGGCGGCACCGGAACGGTGCGTGGGCCCGTACCCCCCGAGGGGTGCGGGCCCACGTGCGTCCGGCAGGCGTCCACCGCCGCGCTCACCCGTCCGGGGCACCGGCGTCCGGCCGGATGCCCGTACCGCCCTGAACACGACACGACGGTCTTTTGTCGCTACCCGCCCGAAAGGCGCGTTGTTGGCAGCATGGCCCTTGTGACCCCATATGCCCACAGTGGTCCGTCGTTGCCGTCGCATCCCCGCTCCGCAGCGCGCGGGACGCCGGGGGCGGGCAGGGCGTTCTTCGGCGGGGCGGTCGCCGCCGGTCTGGGGCTCGGGACGTTCGCCACGCTCGTCCTGGCGCTGTGGATCGTGTCGCCCTACCCGGACAGCGGACCCGCCGGAGCGCTGCACATCGCCACCGCCCTCTGGCTGCTGGCCCACGGCGCCGACCTGGTCCGCGACGAGACCCTCTCCGGAACGCCCGCCCCCGTGGGGCTGACGCCGCTGCTGTTCACCGTCGTCCCCTGCCTGCTGGTCCACCGGGCGGCCCGGCAGGCGCCGATGCCGCCGGAGGACGAGGACGAGCTCCGGGCGGACGAACGCGCCGACCTCGCCGACATCGCCGCCGGGCCCGGTGAAGAGGCCGGTGGTGACGGGAGCGACGGCAGCGACAGCGAAATCGGCGTCCGGCGTGACGCCCATGAGGTCCCGGTGCCATGGGCCACGGGCCCCCTGCCACCGCCGTGCCCGCCCGTCCCGATGCTGCCGCCACGCACCGCCTTCGTCGCACTGCTCGGTGGATATCTGCTGGTGAGCGCCGCGGCGGTGCTCTACGCCTCGTCCGGCCCGGTCCGCGTCGACCCGCTGAGCGCCCTGCTCCACCTGCCGCTCGTCGCGGCGGTCCCGGCGGGCATCGGCGTATGGGTGGCGTCGGGGTGCCCGGCCGGGAGACCGTCCGCGAGGGTCCGGCGGGTGCTGCGCGTGGTCCCGGCGTTCGTGCGGCGGTGGTTCACCGCAGCACACGTCGTGGCCGTCATGCGGGCCGCCGCGGCGGGCACGGCGGTGCTGTTCGGCGGGGCCGCGCTGCTGCTGGCGGTGTCCCTGGCGGTGCACGGGGGCGCCGCGCAGGAGGCGGTGGCGCAGCTGGCGGCGGGCTGGTCGGGCCAGTTGGCCGTGGTGCTGCTGAGCGTGGCGCTGCTGCCGAACGCGGTGATCTGGACGGCGGCCTACGGGCTGGGGCCCGGCTTCGCCGTCGGTGCGGGCGGGCTCGTCGTCCCGGTGGCGCTGCCCGTGTTCGGAGCGCCGGGCCGTCCTCAACTCCCGCCGTTCCCCCTGCTCGCCGCGGTGCCCGGGCCCGGCGAGGCCGGTCCGCCGGCCCTCGCCGGTGCCGCCGCCCTGGTGGCGGCCGCGGGCGTCGCGGTGGCGAGCGCGGCCGTGCCCCGCCGCCCCGCGACCGTCGGACGGCGGGAGACCGTCGCGATCGCCTTCCTCGCCGCGCTTGTCTGCGCCGCCGTGACCACCCTGCTCGCCTACGCCGCCGGCGGGCCGCTGGGCACCGCCACCCTCTCCCGCTTCGGGCCCTCCTTCGGCCTCACCGGTCTCGCCTGCCTCGCCTGGACGGTCGTCGTCGGCGTGCCCGGCGCCCTGATCGTCCGTCGGCTCCGCCGGGCCGAACAGCCGGTGGCGGCGGCGGACGACGGGGTCCGGCCGCGCGGCTGGTGGCGGCGCACGGGGCTCGCCCTCGGGCTGAGGGCGGGGGGCGCGACGGCCGCGACGGCGGCGACGGCGTCGGCCCCCGCGGGGCCGCCGGAGCCGCCACGCCGTCGGGGACGTGACCGGTCCCGTCGTTCCCTGTGGAGGGCCGCCGCCCGCTGGCTGGGCTTCGCCGCGGGCGGGGCCGCCCAGAGCACCGAACTGGCCCTCCCGGAACCGGATCCACGACGGCCGGACGCGGCCGGAGACGGGGGCTGCGAGCCCGCAGGAGAACCGAAGGAGGGCGGAGAGCGCGGACGGCCACCGGCGAACGTCCCGCAGCAGGACGCCTCCGCGCCGGTCACCACCCCGGTGTCCTACGCGCCGGAGAGCCTGCCCCTGCTCCCCGTGCACGGCGTCTTCCTCGGCGCCGACGCCCGGGCCGAGCCGCCGCGGCGCCGGCACCGCGGCGCCCGTGCCTCCCGCGCGGACCGCGCTGCCCGTCGCGAGGCGGCGCGCACCGCCCGTCGCGAGGCCAAACAGGCGGCACGGCGTGCGCGCAAGGCACGCAAGTCCCCGCTCCCCCCGGTCCCCGATCCCGCCATGGCCGGCGGTCTCGACGGCGCCGACTGGCACGACACCGCCATGCGCCAGGCCCGCTGGGCGGCGCTGAAGGACTCCGGCGGCGGCCTCATGCCCGACTTCGAGCCCCGGGACCCGGCGCGGCTGCTCGACGAGCGGTGGGGCGAGCGGTGACGGACGCGGTGACGGCTGTCGGCCGGGCGCCGGGTCGGTAGCCGGGGGCGCGAGCGCCACGCCTGGCCCGGCCGCCGGCCGGGGTGCCGGGCCGCGGCGGTGGTCCGCTCCGGTGCCGTTGCCCGACGAGTGGTGGGACGAGCGGTCACGGACCCGGCCACCGGCCACCGGCCACCGGCCACCGGCCGTCGGCCGGGCGCCGGGGCGCGAGCTTGCGCCTCGCCAGCCGCCGACCGAGGTGCAGGGACCGGTCGGTGGGCCGCCCCCCGTGGGCATTCCGTTGCGATCACTCGCCTGGGTTGTGGTCCCGGTGGACGCTGTCGCGGTGGCGGTGGTCGGTCTGGTGGTTGCTTTGCTCAACGCCGGGGTCGTTGGCTGTGCGTTTCGCAGGAGTTGCTTCGCGATCACCCGCCCGGGCTGCGGGCCCGCGTGGACGCTGCCGCCCTGGCGGTGGCCGGTCTCGCGGTCGCCTGGCCGACGCCGGGGCCGGCGGCTGTACGCCTCGCAGGGGCTGCCCCGCGATCACCCGCCCGGGCTGCGGGCCTGGTGGACGCTGCTGCTCTTGCCCCCTGCGGTCACCTGCACGACGCCGGGACCGCCGGCCGTACGCCTCACGGACGCCGCCCCACGATCACCCGCCCCCGGGCGCCGCAGTCAGCAGCCGCCCGTCCGAGCACCGGCCCCCGGCCGACCGTCCCCCGGCGCGAGCCCCGCAGCCACTCCCGGACGCCGGTACGGCCGCCCCCGTCAACGCACCGCCCCGCCAAAGCCCCCGTCAGTCGTCCACGCTCAGCAGCGGCCGCAGATGCTTCGGCAGGTGGTTCTCGCAGGACTGGCGGGAGGTCTGGGTGAGGGCGTCGTCCACGCAGGTGTAGTAGTCGCGGTAGATGAGCTGGAACGAGTACGTGGACACCACGATCAGCAGGGCCAGCCCGCCCATGACCAGTCCGCTCACCGCGGCGGTCGTCTGCGGCCGGAAGCCGCCGGGCTGGGGGGACGGGGCGGGGCCGGTGTCGCCGGTGCGGCGGGTGGTTTTGGCGCGGAGGGAGCTGACCGCCCAGTAGACGGAGAGGGCGCCCAGGAGGAGGGCGACCTCGGGGAGGCTGAACAGGGCGAAGAAGAATCCCCAGAGGCCGGCGAGCAGGGCGTAGCGGGCGCGGCGCTGGGACGGGTCGGTGGGGTCCCAGCGGGGGCCGCCGCCGGGGCCGCCGTTCGTCGGGTCCTGGCCGTTGCCCTGCGGGCCGCCGAAGCCGCCGTTGTGGCGGCCGGGCTGCCGGCTGCTCCACTGGCTGCCCCAGGCGGGGGGCTGCTGCCCGGCCCCGTCCGGCCCGTCGGAAGGGCCACCGGCGGAGCCGTCGGAAGGCCCGCCGTGGGAGCCCCCGGACGGGTCACCGGAAGAGCCGTCGGGGGAGCCCCCCGCCGGGCGCCCGCCGCCCTGCGGCTGGCGAGGCTGCCACGGCTGGTCCGGCCGGTCCTGCGGCGGGGGTGCGAAGGGGTTGTCCTGCTGTTCCCTGGCGGAGGACAGTGCCGGGCGGGGGCCCGTGGCGGTCGCCGCCGGCGTGGTGATGTTCCTCGCCGCGGCCGCCGCGGACGCGGCGGGCAGCGGGAGGCGGTGAACCGCGGGGCGGCGTCGGTCCGGCATGTGGCGTGTGTCTTCCCCTGGTCTCGTCTGTGTCGCGTCCTGTACGTCGAGCGTACGGCCGTGCGGCCGGTTTTCCGGAGTCGAGTCCGTTACCGCGTCGGCCCTGGTGGACGCCGTCCACAGACGCTACCTTCCGCGCGCGCCCCCGTCCCGCGGGGGCCGATCGGTGTGCCGGTATCGTTGCAGCCGGTCGGCGGCTTCGTAGGGTCCCCCGTATCCGGGGACACCTCCGTCTCGTACGACCATACAAACCGCACCGCCCGCGAGAAAGGGCCCGCCGTGGCTCCCCCCGCCCACCCCGCCCGCATCGTCGTACTCGTCTCCGGTTCCGGTACGAACCTCCAGGCGCTGCTGGACGCGATCGCCGCCGACCCGGACGGCTACGGCGCCCGGATCGTGGCCGTCGGCGCCGACCGGGACGGCATCGCGGGCCTCGAACGCGCCGAGCGCGCCGGGCTGCCGGTGTTCGTCCGGCGCGTGAAGGACTACGCGTCCCGCGCCGAATGGGACCGTGCCCTGGCCGGGGCGACGGCCGCGTACGAGCCGGACCTGGTCGTCTCCGCGGGCTTCATGAAGATCCTGGGCAAGGAATTCCTCGCGCGGTTCGGCGGGCGGACCGTCAACACCCACCCCGCCCTGCTGCCCAGTTTTCCCGGGGCCCACGGCGTGCGCGACGCGCTCGCGTACGGGGTGAAGGTCACCGGGTGCACCGTCCACTTCGTCGACGACGGCGTCGACACCGGACCGATCATCGCCCAGGGCGTGGTCGAGGTCCGGGAGAAGGACGAGGAAGCCGCTCTCCACGAGCGGATCAAGGAAGTCGAGCGACAGCTGCTCGTCGAAGTCGTGGGGCGTCTGGCCCGGCACGGCTATCGCATTGAGGGACGAAAGGTACGGATCTCGTGACCGCCGAAGGTACGAAGCGGCCCATCCGCCGGGCGCTGGTCAGCGTCTACGACAAGACGGGGCTGGAGGAGCTGGCCCGCGGGCTGCACGAGGCGGGCGTCGAACTCGTCTCGACCGGTTCGACGGCCGGCCGGATCGCCGCCGCCGGGGTGCCGGTCACCCGGGTCGAGGAGCTGACGGGCTTCCCCGAGTGCCTGGACGGCCGGGTCAAGACCCTCCACCCGCGCGTGCACGCCGGCATCCTGGCCGACCAGCGCCTCGACGCCCACCGCGAGCAGCTCGACGAACTGGGCGTGCGCCCCTTCGAGCTGGTGGTCGTCAACCTCTACCCGTTCCGTGAGACCGTCGCCTCCGGCGCGTCCCCGGACGAGTGCGTGGAGCAGATCGACATCGGCGGTCCCTCCATGGTCCGCGCCGCCGCCAAGAACCACCCGTCCGTCGCCGTGGTCGTCAGCCCCGGCCGGTACGGCGAGGTCCTGAAGGCCGTCACCGACGGCGGCTTCGACCTGGCCGCGCGCAAGCGGCTGGCCGCCGAGGCGTTCCAGCACACGGCCGCCTACGACGTGGCGGTGGCGAACTGGTTCGCCGCCGACTACGCGGCGGACGAGGGCCCCTGGCCGGACTTCATCGGCGTCTCCTACGCCCGTGAGCAGGTCCTGCGCTACGGCGAGAACCCGCACCAGCCCGCCGCCCTCTTCACCGACGGCACGGGCAAGGGCCTCGCCCACGCCGAGCAGCTGCACGGCAAGGAGATGTCGTACAACAACTTCGTCGACACCGAGGCCGCCCGCCGGGCCGCGTACGACCACGACGAGCCCTGCGTCGCGATCATCAAGCACGCCAACCCCTGCGGCATCGCGGTCGCCGCGGACGTCGCCGAGGCGCACCGCAAGGCGCACGCCTGCGACTCGCTGTCGGCCTTCGGCGGCGTGATCGCCGTCAACCGCCCGGTCAGCGTGGCCATGGCGGAGCAGGTCGCCGAGATCTTCACCGAGGTCATCGTCGCCCCCGCCTACGAGGACGGCGCGGTCGAGGTCCTGGCGCGCAAGAAGAACATCCGGGTGCTCCGCTGCGCCGACGCCCCCGCGGCCGGCGCCGAGTCGCGGCCGATCGAGGGCGGCGTCCTCGTCCAGGCCAAGGACCGGTTCCAGGCCGAGGGCGACGACCCGGCGAACTGGACGCTCGCCTCCGGCGAGGCGCTGTCCGCCGGTGAACTCGCGGACCTGGCGTTCGCGTGGAAGGCGTGCCGCGCCGTGAAGTCCAACGCGATCCTGCTCGCCAAGGACGGCGCCACCGTCGGCGTCGGCATGGGCCAGGTCAACCGCGTGGACTCCGCGAAGCTGGCCGTCCGGCGGGCGGGGGAGGAGCGGGCCCGCGGGGCGTACGCGGCCTCGGACGCCTTCTTCCCGTTCCCCGACGGTTTCCAGGTCCTGGCGGACGCGGGCGTCAAGGCCGTGGTCCAGCCGGGCGGTTCGGTCCGCGACGAGCAGGTGGTGGAGGCCGCGAAGGCGGCCGGGGTGACGATGTACTTCACGGGTACGCGGCACTTCTTCCACTGACATCGGCTCCACCGCTGACATCGGCTCCACCGCTGACATCGGCTCCACCGCTGACGTCGGCTCTGCCACCGACATCGGCCGGAACGGCCGGAGGCCGCACCCCGACGGGGAGCGGCCTCCGGGCCCGGACGGTGCGCGGCGCTCAGTAGCGCGGGCGCCGGAACCACTCGGCGGACGCGCGCTTGGCGCAGAAGACGATGGTCAGGATCGCCAGGATCAGCGTCAGCAGGCCCAGCCCGTACACGAGCGAGGTGAACAGACCGCTGATGATCGCGAACGACGCGTAGACGATGGAGCCGACGCGGACGCCGTTGCCGCCCTTGGCGTAGCGGACGGCGAGGATGATGCCGATGATCGCGAACACCAGGGCCAGCCCGGCGAAGAAGCCGATGATGCCCTTGCCGACGTCGCCGACGGTCTCGATGTCGACCGTGTCGCCGTCGCGGGTGGTGACCGTCTCCCCGCTGCGCTTGTCGACCTCGTCCTTGAACGTCGCGTACGCCGCGATGAAGAAGGCGCACACGGCCACATGCACGGCGGCGATGACCCACATGAAGATCCGGGCGGCCTTGGTGATGCCCGGCATTTCCGCGGGCACCGGCGGCATCCCGTTGAACCCGCCCTGCTGCGGGTACGCCGCGTACGGCTGCCCCGGCTGCGGGGCCTGCTGCGGGTAGCCGTAGCCGGCCTGCGGGGGCTGGCCGTACGGGTTGTTCTGCTGACCGAAGCTCATGGTCGTGTGGTTCCTCCGATAGTCGTGCGGGGACGGACGCGGACCTTACGGAGGATTGGCTGAGCGGCTCGCCCCCTACCGCCCGCGGCACTCATGTTCATCGTGATCGGGGGCTTGACAATTTGTCCAGCCGATATCCTCGGCGTTGTTCAAGTGCCGCGTGACCGTGATCTCCACGTGAACGAGATCCCGCAGTCCCCGTGAACACAGGGCGGTGGGCCCTCCTGATTGGAAGGGCCGCCGCCGGATCCAGGAGTATGGAGCCATGACCGCTCAGATTCTCGATGGCAAGGCCACCGCGGCCGCGATCAAGTCCGAACTCTCCACGCGCGTGGAGGCCCTCAGGGCCAAGGGCATCACCCCCGGCCTGGGCACCCTCCTGGTGGGGGAGGACCCCGGCAGCAAGTGGTACGTGGCGGGCAAGCACCGCGACTGCGCCCAGGTCGGCATCGGGTCCATCCAGCGCGAGCTGCCGGACACCGCGACGCAGGAGGAGATCGAGGCGGTCGTCCGGGAGCTCAACGAGAACCCCGACTGCACCGGTTACATCGTGCAACTCCCGCTTCCCAAGCACATCGACACCAACCGGGTGCTGGAGCTGATGGACCCGGCCAAGGACGCCGACGGGCTGCACCCGATGAGCCTGGGCCGCCTGGTGCTCAACGAGACCGCGCCGCTGCCCTGCACCCCGAACGGGATCATCGAGCTGCTGCGCCGCCACGGGGTGGAGATCAACGGAGCCAATGTGGTGGTCGTCGGCCGCGGTATCACGGTGGGCCGTTCCATCGGCCTGCTGCTGACCCGCCGGTCCGAGAACGCCACGGTCACCCTCTGCCACACGGGCACCCGTGACCTCTCCGCCCACCTGCGGCAGGCCGACATCATCGTGGCGGCGGCCGGCGTGGGGCACCTGATCAAGCCGGAGGACGTCAAGCCGGGCGCGGCCGTGCTGGACGTCGGCGTCAGCCGGGACGGCGAGGGCAAGATCATGGGCGATGTCGACCCCGCGGTGGCCGAGGTCGCCGGCTGGATCTCGCCGAACCCGGGCGGCGTCGGCCCGATGACCCGCGCCATGCTGCTCGTCAACGTCGTCGAGGCCGCGGAGCTCGCCGCGGGGATCGCCGATGCGGGCTGATTCAGGGAAGGCGTCCGGATCCGGGCGGCCCCGGACGTCGCGCCGCTTCCCCCAGTTCACCCGGGACACCGCGCGCCCGGAGGGCGGCGGCCGCGCCGCCCCCGGGGACGCGCCGGCGCC
Organism: Streptomyces sp. I05A-00742; assembly: GCF_013055795.1. Lineage (GTDB taxonomy): Bacteria > Actinomycetota > Actinomycetes > Streptomycetales > Streptomycetaceae > Streptomyces. The sequence continues at coordinate 283,043 of NZ_JABETO010000005.1, read as the reverse complement.
GGCCCGGCAGTGGCCGCTGCTCCTGGTCCTGGGGCTGACGGGGCTGGGGCTGCTGATCGTCGCCCTGGACGGCTTCCGGATCGGGACGATGCTGATCGGCATCGCCATGATCGGCGGGGCGGTGCTGCGCTGGGCGCTGCCGTCGGTGGGGATGCTGGCCGTCCGGTCGCGGTTCACGGACATGTTCACGTACGGCGGGCTGGGGCTGGCGATTTTGCTGCTGGCGATGATGGCCCAGCCGCATCCTTGGCTGAAGATCCCGTTCCTGGAAGACGTGCTGCACTTCACGGTCTAGCGACGGGACGCCTGTGCGGCTCCGGTGGGCCGTCCTCTCCCCCGTGAGAGGACGGCCCACCGGCCCTTGCCCGCCCTACTTGCAGGTCGGGCTGTTCCGGATGTCGATCGCGTAGGCCGTCCACCCGGCGCCGACGCCCGCCCTGGCCTTCGGGCGGAAGCAGGCCGTGGCCTTCTTGCCACTGGTGTGCACGAAGTAGACCTTGGCGCCGTCGTCCTTGCGGCTGTTGTAGATCTCCCGTGCGGACCGGGCCTTGGAGCCGAGCTTCTGGTACCCCCTGTCCTTGTACGACGCGATCGTCCTGCCGTTCTTGATGAAGCAGACGTTCGGGTACTGACAGTTCGCCTTGGCCGCAGCGGAGGCGTCCCGGGTGGCGCCGACGGCCGCACCCGGTCCCGCGTCGGCGAAGGCGCCGGACGCCGGTCCTGCGGCCACCAGTCCGCCGCCCAGGGCGAGGGCCGCCGAGGCGAGGGCGATGCGCTTGCGTACGTTCATGGTTCGGATTCCTCCCCGTTGTGGTGGGGCGGCGCGGGGTGGACCGCGCCGCCCTGCTTGCAGGACTGACTGTGATGCGCCACATCCCCAACTGCCCAGAGCTCCCCGAACATTGGGTCGATGTGGGACGTCCCACGCTGTGACCTGCGGAGACGCGAGGCCGGATGACGTCGCGGTGGGACGCGTCCGGGGCGCCGCGCCTGGCCGGAAACATCTGTGCCGGACGGTTGTGCGGGAAAACCCCGCCCGGCGTCGCCATCATGTGCGGCACAGGAGGCACGTGGCCTCGGGGGACCGTGTGACGCGTATGGGGTGGAACATGCCGCGTTGGAAGGAATTACCGGCCTCGCTCGATCAACGGGTGGGCCAGTTCGTCGTACAGCTCCGCAGATTCAAGGACCGCAGCGGGCTGAGCCTCGCCGCGCTGGCGGCCAAGACCTCGTACAGCCGCTCCTCCTGGGAGCGGTACCTCAACGCCCGGCAGCTGCCGCCGCGGGAGGCCGTGGAGGAGCTGGCCCGGGTCTGCGGGACCGACCCGGCCCGCCTCCTGGTGCTGCACGAACTCGCGGCGGAGGCATGGACCGAGGCGGCCGCCGCGGCTGACCGCGAGGGCCGGGACGCCGGTGCCGCCCCGGCCGTTCCGGCACCGGGCGAGGAGGAGCTGCGCGAGACGCGGCGGCGCATGTGGCTGTTCGTCGCGGCGGTGACCGTGCTGGTGGTCGCCCTGGCGGCCGGGCTGCTGGCCGCGCGGCCGTGGGAGGACGACGAGCCGAGGAGCGACGGCCCGCCGGCCGCGGGCACTCCGTCCCCCTTCGTCTTCGTGCAGGGACGTTCCCGCCCCTGCCACGTCGAACGCCGGGACGGCGCGCTGGTGGCCGGTTACAGCCCGACCCGCACGGTGCTGATGGACCTCAAGAGCAGCGGCTGGGAAGTGCTGGAGGCGCAGTGCCTCCTGCGGCACCACGGCTTCGACCCGGGCCTGATCGACGGCTCCTACGGCGAGCGGAGCAAAGAGGCCGCCCGGAACTTCCAGAAGGCGAAGGGCCTGGTCGTCGACGGCATCGTGGGGCCGGACACCTGGGGGGAGTTGCGCCGGTGACCAGTGAACGCCCGTTGCCGGCGGAGTGCGCCCGACTGGCCGCCGTGCTGCGGGAACTGAAGGAGCGGACGGGGCTGAGCCTGGCCGCGCTCGGTGGACGCACCCCGTTCAGCAAGTCCTCCTGGGAGCGCTACCTCAACGGCAAGAAGCTGCCGCCCCGCGAGGCGGTCGAGGCGCTCTGCCGCCTGGCCGGCGAACCGGCCGGGCGGCCGCTGGCCCTCTGGGAGCTGGCGGAACAGCAGTGGACGGGGCGGGGCGCGCCTGCTCCTGGTTCCGCGCCTGCTCCCGATTCCGCGCCCGCTCCTGGTTCCACGCCTGCCTCTGATTCCGTGCCTGCCTCTGATTCCGTGTCGGCTCCCGCTCCTGCCGGAGGGGGCCGGCGGCTGCCCGGCCGGTACGTCGTCTCGGCCGCGGCCGCCCTCGCGGTGGCCGTGCTGGTGGCCCTGGCGCTGCTGACCGGCGGGGACGCGTCGGACGGCGCGGCTCCGGGGCCGCTCGCGGCGAGTTCGTCCTACGCCCAGTACTACGAACCGGGGTGCCGCGGTCAGGAGTGCGACGGGGCCGACGCGTTGAAGATGGGGTGCGGCGCCCAGGGGCTGGCGGTCACCCTGGCCTCCCGGCGGGCGGCCGGCGGGCAGCGGGTCGAGATCCGGTACGGCGAGAAGTGCGGAGCCGTCTGGGCCAAGGGCACCGACCTGCGGCTGGGCGACCGGATGGAACTGGCCGTGCCGGGCGCCGGTACCAAGAAGGTCACCGTCGCCAGCCTCCGCGACACGGAGCTGTACCTGACGACGGCGATGACGCCGACCGACGATCCGCGCCGGTCACGGCTCTGCCTGCATACGGCCGAGGGAGCGGAGGAGTGCTTCGGGCCGTCCGGGGCGGGGTGAGCTCCCGGGATGCCCTGGTGGGGGCCGGTCGCCGAGGTGTGCGGGTGAGGGCCGGCCCTGTTGGCGGGCGGCCGGTCCTCCACCCCCGTGGGAGGACCGGCCGAACGCCCACACCGAGCATCCAGACGGCGGCATTCCGGTTCAAGCCGGGGCTGGGTCTTGTGACGCGGAGGAGATCATTCCGGTACGAGGTCACTATTTCGTACCGGAAGCGGCTGTTTTTACGGCTGTTTTTACGGCTGTCTCCGCGGCTGTCTCCGTGGCTGTCTCCGCTGCTGTATGCAGGCGCGGGCGCCGCATGACGGCCGAGGGGGCGTGCGCCCGGGAGCGTTGATCAACCCTGAACGCCCCTATGCGCCCGTCCGGGGGGAACTGGGATGCAGTGTCGTGGCATCCCCTGGGTAGCACCGCGGTACGCAGGGGGAGCAGGGGGAGGGCCATGCCTCGTTGGAGAGCACTGTCGGACGAACTCGACCCGCAAGTGCGCGAATTCGCGGAGCAGTTGCGGCGGATCGTCGAACGCAGCGGTATGGGCATCGGCGCGGTCGCGGACCGCACCGGGTACAGCAAGACGTCGTGGGAGCGCTACCTCAACGGCCGGCTGCTGCCGCCGCGCGGCGCCACGGAGGCGCTCGCGGAGGCGACGGGCGCGGACGCGGGGCATCTCTGCACCATCTGGGAGCTGGCCGAACGCGCCTGGAGCCGGTCCGAGCTGCGGCACGACGTGACGATGGAGGGGGTCAGGGTCGCCGAGGCCCGAGCGGCGCTGGCGGAGTACGCCCCGCCCGCCCCGCAGGGGAAGCGGGGGCGGGCGCGGCGGAAGGCCGTGGCCACGGCGTCGGGTGCGGGTGGCGGCGGTGGCGGTGTTGGCGGCGGGGACGAAGTGGACGCCGGGGATGCCGGGGACGCCAGGGGCACCGGGAACGCCAGGGAAGTGGGGGGTGCCGGGGAAGTTGGTGGCGTCGGGCGTACGGCGCAGCCCCCCGAGTCCCACGAGCCTCGCAAGCCTGCCGAGCCCCGGCAATTCCAGGAGCACCTCCCGTCGGCGCGGGCGGCCGGGGTGGACGCCCGCGCGCAGGCGATCCCGCTGGCGGGCGGGGCCCGTCCGCGCCCCCGGCGCCGGGCGGCGCTGCTGTTCACGGTGGGTGCCGTCGGCGCCCTGCTCGTGGTCGTCGCGGCCGTGCTGCTGCTCGGCGACGGGACGGGCGGCGCCCGGAAGCCCGCGCCGCTGGCCGCCGTCACGGACACCGGCTCCCCGGCCGCCCGGCCCGCGGGCGTCAAGTGCGCGGGGAGCGACTGCACCGGGAAGGACCCGGAGACCATGGGCTGCGGCGGGCAGCGGGCGACCACGGCGGGCTCGGCGACCGTCGGCACCACGTACCTGGAGGTGCGCTACAGCGCGACCTGCAAGGCGGCCTGGGCCCGTATGACGCAGGGCGGACCGGGCGACACCCTGCGGGTCAGCGCCGCCTCCCGCACCGGGCGGGGCCGCATAGAGCACGGCACGGACGGCCACAGCACCATGGTCGCGGCCGCGGCCCCGGGTGAGGCCAGGGCCTGCGCGGTGCTCAGTTCGGGGCGGCAGGGCTGCACGGTGCCGAGGAGGCCGGCGGCCTCGGGGGCGTCCGGGAGGTCCGGGGCTTCCGGGGTACAGGGGACGCCAGGGGCCACAGGGGCTGCGGAAGCGCCACAGGAGGCGCCGTAGACCCGGGTGAGGCGTCCCACATGGGTTCGTGGGTTCCCGGTCGGCGCCGTCGGATAGCCTGACGCCGGATCTCTTGATACCGAGAGAGGTCCGTACAACATGGGCAGGGACACCCACCGCCAGCTTCGCAGCAGGAGATCGCCATGACCCGCACTCCCGTCAATGTCACCATTACCGGCGCGGCCGGTCAGATCGGCTACGCGCTGCTCTTCCGCATCGCCTCCGGTCACCTCCTCGGCGCCGACGTGCCGGTCAAGCTGCGACTCCTGGAGATCCCGCAGGGTCTCAAGGCCGCCGAGGGCACCGCCATGGAGCTCGACGACTGCGCCTTCCCGCTGCTCCGCGGCATCGAGATCACCGACGACCCGAACGTGGCCTTCGACGGTGCCAACGTCGCCCTGCTCGTGGGCGCCCGTCCCCGCACCAAGGGCATGGAGCGCGGTGACCTCCTGGAGGCCAACGGCGGCATCTTCAAGCCGCAGGGCAAGGCCATCAACGACCACGCCGCGGACGACATCAAGGTCCTCGTCGTCGGCAACCCGGCCAACACCAACGCCCTCATCGCCCAGGCCGCGGCCCCGGACGTGCCGGCCGAGCGCTTCACGGCGATGACCCGCCTCGACCACAACCGCGCGATCTCGCAGCTCGCGAAGAAGACCGGCGTCGCCGTGTCCGACATCAAGAAGCTGACGATCTGGGGCAACCACTCCGCCACCCAGTACCCGGACATCTTCCACGCCGAGGTCGCGGGCAAGAACGCCGCCGAGGTCGTCAACGACGAGGCCTGGCTGGGCGACACCTTCATCCCCACCGTCGCCAAGCGCGGCGCCGCCATCATCGAGGCCCGCGGCGCCTCCTCGGCCGCCTCCGCCGCCAACGCGGCCATCGACCACGTCCACACGTGGGTCAACGGCACCGCCGCCGGCGACTGGACCTCCATGGGCATCCCCTCGGACGGCTCCTACGGCGTCCCCGAGGGCCTCATCTCGTCCTTCCCCGTCACCTGCCAGGACGGCAAGTACGAGATCGTCCAGGGCCTGGAGATCAACGACTTCTCGCGCTCCCGCATCGACGCCTCCGTCAAGGAGCTGGAGGAGGAGCGCACCGCGGTGCGTGAGCTCGGCCTTCTCTGAGCTGCCTTCTCCGATCCGGCTGACCGGTTCGCGAAGCGGCCCTGCTGCCCATGGCGGCAGGGCCGCTTTTTCAGTGACTGAGCCTTCAGCGACCGAGCGCGGCGGCGGCACCCGCCGCGGCGAACTTCTCGTCCAGGTCGCCGCTCGGTGCCCCCGCCACCCCGACGGCGGCGACCGGAGCGCCCTCGACCGCCACCGGCGCACCGCCCGGCAGGAAGAGGGTGCCGGGGATGTCCTTGAGGTTCGGCGTCTGCGCCAGTCGCTTGACGAGGTCGGACGTGGGGGCGTTCCACGAGACCGCCGTGAACGCCTTGCGCTGCGCGGACTCGTAGCTCTGCGGGCCCGCTCCGTTGCCGCGCAGCGTCACCACCGTGTTGCCGTCGCGGTCCACGACGGCGACGGACACCTTCTGGCCCGCCTTCCCGGCGGCGTCCAGGGCGGCCTGCGCTGCGCGCGTGGCGCTCTCGACGGTGAGGCGGGAGGACTGGGTCACGTTCCGGTGGGGCTGGGCGGCGGACGCGCCGGACGTCACGGCGACGACGGCGAGGGTGCCCGCACCGATCACCGCGGCGGTCGCGGCACGGGCGCGCAGGGAGAGCGAGTTCATCGACATGGGGGCTCCTCGGGGGATCGACCGGCGAACCGAACCGTTCGCCGCGTTCCGATCCTCCGCGCGACGGTGGCCCGTACGGATCGCCGCACCGGCTGCCGATCCGGGGCATGATGAACGACGACGCCGTCATCCGATCGGTTGATGGCGACTCCGCCCCACCCGTGTAGACAGGTCCATGTGCAGCACGATCGACAAGGGCCGCGGACAGCCGCCGACAGGGACGAACGCCGCGTCAACGCGGTCATGTACGTGGCGTTCCTGCTGCTCCTGGGCGCCTCCCTGGCCCGCTTCCTGACCCGTCACCCGGGCGAGCCGCGCACTCCGTGGATCATCGCCCTGACGCTCGTGCTGACCCTGCTGTACATGCTCGGACCCGGTCCCGGCACCGGCGGTCCCGTGCGGGCTGGCCGTTCCGTACGGGCCGGCGGTTCCGTACGGGCGGACGAGGACGACGGCGACGGCGACGAGGGCGGCCCCGGCCGGGCGGGCAGGGCGCGCCTGGTGTGGCTCGGCGGCGTCGTCGCCACCTGGCTCGTCCTGGTCTTTCTCGCGCCGAGCTTCGCGTGGTGCGCGGTGCCGCTCCTCTTCACGGGGCTGAACCTGCTGGCCGCCCGGCCCGCGCTGGTCCTGGTGGGACTGCTGACGGCCTGGGTGGTCGCCGCCCAACTCCGGCTGGCGGGCGCCTTCGACCCCAACCTCGTCCTCGCCCCGCCCGCCGTCGCCGCGATCGCCACCGCCGTCTTCCTCCACCTGCGCCGCCAGGCCGCCCGGCAGCACGCGCTGATCGACGACCTGTTGCGCACCCGCCGCGAACTGGCCGCCACCGAGCGGCGCGAGGGGACGCTCGCCGAACGCCACCGGCTGTCCATGGAGATCCACGACACCCTCGCCCAGGGGCTCTCCAGCCAGCGGATGCTGCTCCAGGCCGCCGACCGGGTCTGGACCGCCGACCCCGAGGCGGCCCGCACCCACGTCCGCACCGCGTCCGGCATCGCCGAGGCCAACCTCGCCGAGGCCCGCCGCTTCGTCCACGACCTGGCGCCCGTCGACCTCGCCACCGGCGGCGGCCTCCCGGAGGCGCTGCGGGCCGTCGCCGGGCGCGAGACCGCCTTCACCACCCGCTGCCACATCGAGGGCACCCCCACCGAGCTGCCGCGGCCCGTGCGGTCGGCGCTGCTGCGCATCGCGCAGGGTGCCCTGGCGAACGTCCGCGAACACGCCCAGGCGCGGACGGCCGCCCTCACCCTCACCTATCTGGGTGACCAGGTGCTCCTGGACATCGCCGACGACGGGCGCGGTTTCGACCCCGCCCGCACCCCCGGGCCCGCCCACGAGCGGGGCCACGGGCTGCCCGCGATGCGGGCCCGGGCCCGGAGCCTCGGCGGCACCCTGACCGTCGAGTCCGCGCCCGGCGACGGCACCGTCGTCTCCGTGGCCGTTCCCCTGGGCCCGGAGGAGCACCCCCCGATGAATCCCGGAGGAGGGCCCCGATGAATCCCCGAGGAGGACCCCCGGTGAACGCCGCCGCCCCCGTGCGCATCCTGCTCTGCGACGACCACGCCGTCGTCCGCGGCGGCCTGCGCGCCCTCCTCACCAGCGCGCCCGGCATCGACGTCGTCGGCGAGGCCGGGAGCGGCGAGGAAGCCCTCGCCCTGGCGGAACGGCTCGGCCCCGGCGGCCTCGACGTCGTCCTCATGGACCTCCAACTCGGCCCCGGCATGGACGGTACCGAGGCCACCCGCCGGCTCGTCGCCCTCCCGGACGGACCCCGCGTCCTCGTCCTCACCACCTACGACACCGACACCGACATCACCCGCGCCATCGAGGCCGGAGCCATCGGCTACCTCCTCAAGGCCGAACCCCCGGACGAGCTCTTCACCGCCGTCCACGCCGCTGCCGCCGGCCGTACGGTCCTCTCCCCGCCCGTCGCGGGCCGCGTCATGGCCCGGCTGCGCGAACCGCGCACCTCGCTCACCCCGCGCGAGCGCGACATCCTCGGGCAGCTGTCCCGGGGCCTGGGCAACCGGGAGATCGCCCGGGTCCTCTTCATCAGCGAGGCGACGGTGAAGACCCATCTGGGCCGCATCTACGCGAAGCTCGGGGTCGAGACGCGGGCGGGCGCGGTCGCGGTGGCGAAGGAGCAGCGGCTGTTGCCGTAGGGACGGTCCATGGGGGCGGCTACGTGCCGCGCAGCGCCGCCCGGACGGCCGCCGCGCCGCGCGCGGTGACGCTCTCCCCTCCGAGCGCCGCCTGCTCCACCCGGCACTCGCGGCACAGGAGTTCGTCACCCACCGGCCGGAAGAGGAACGGCTGCAGATGGTCGCCGCCCTGGCATTCCCGCAGCGCCGCGACCCTCGGTTCCGGGGGTTCCGGGCGCCGCGCCCCGGCCGGGGGCGCCTCCGGCAGCTTCCGGACGAGCCGGTTGCGCACGAGCGCCGCCGCGTGTTGGACCGGCTTCGGCAGCCCGGACACCAGCTCCTCCCGCAGCTCCCGCCCGCTCACCCCGCGCAACAGCCAGTCCGCCGCCAGCGGCGCCAGCTCCTTGACCTCCCTGCCGGTCAGCCGCAGGCGCCGCTCCCCGTGCGAGACGGACGCGAGGATCAGCGCGCCGTGCTCGACGAGCTCCTCCGGCAGGAACTCCCGCGGAGTGCCCGATGGATTGGGAGGTGACGGGGAGGGCGGAGGGGACGTGTTGCTCTCCGTCTTTCCCTGTGGGTGACCACCGACCGCCCGACCCCCCGGCTCACCGACCGCCGGTTCCCCGGCACTCGGTACGCCCCCCGGCCCCTCGCCGTCCCGCACCCCCCGCGCCTCCTCCGCACTCAACGGCACCCCGGCCACCAACTGCGTCGTCACCCACCGCCCGTCAGCCCCCTGCCGCCGCCACTCGTGCGCGTAACCCGCCTCCTTCAGCTGCGCCTTGGCCCGCTGGAACGCCCCATTCTTGATCCCGGCCCGCCGCGCGGCCTCGGAGAACGAGACGCCGGCGGTGTCGGCGAGCGACAGCAGCCAGATGAGGAGGCGCACGGCGTCCGAAGAAAGGTTCGGGTGGCGAATGATGTCGTTCGACACTTGGGTGAATCGGCGCTGGGGCGCGCTAACATGGCGCATCATCCCGTGGGTCTCCGTTTCAGACCTCGGCGGTGTAGGCCCTCGCGATGTCCTGCCAGACATGCGGGGGCTGCTCCGTTTCCGGAGCTCGATGGGGGCGAGATTACACGCAACTGAGCCTGAGTCAGGCCGGGTTGGTAGCGCATGGAGCGCGCTGGGGCGTAATCCTGTTGCCGTGAGCCCCCTGGCGCGCAGTGCGCCATTGACGCCTTGACCAGCAGAGGAAATGCTCATGCAACCGGTTGCACCTGGCGAGCGTTGGAGGCAGTCATGAAGCTTTGGTTCGTCGGCAAGGACCCCGAGTCAGACGAACATGGGTCGCCCGCTGTCTGGGTGGACAGCGAAACCAAGGACCTCTTGTTTCAGGGCGCTAGGGTGGACACGGCCACGAAGCGAGCGTGTACAGAGGATGTAGCCATGCCCCGCCACGAGACAGTGGTGCGAGTGCCGAGGCACATGATTCCCCTTCTCCGAAAGGCGCTTGATGTCGCAGAGCTTGAGTAACTTCGCGGATCTGCTCCACTCCGCCGAGCGGTCGGCCGTGCACCTGGAGATGCGCGATGTCTATGCGGTGGAGAACGAGACTGAGCGTATCGCGGCCTGGAAAAGAGGCCACCGCCTAGATCCAGCGGATCGCGACACCTGGTGGCGGCCTTGGCACGACCTGGTCCAGGAAGTAACCGGCAAAGGTGTTGTCGTGCGCCGCGCCCGCATCGTCTCCGAGCCGGCCAGTGAGTACATCCGCTACGAGCATTCCGGCACCTTCACGAACATCGCGGCAGGAGAGGATGTCCGCTGGCTACCCCGGCGCAGCGCCTCCGACATCGCACTTCCAGGAAGCGACTTCTGGCTGTTCGACAACCGCATCGTCCAGTTCAACATCTTCGATGGTGACGGACGGTGGGTGCATACGGATCAGACCGAAGCCTCGGAGGTGGTAACCCTCTGCGCGGCCGCGTTCGAAGCCGTCTGGGAACGGGCCATCCCGCACGAGAAGTACACCGTGTGACCAAAGCGAACCTGGCACGTGTCAAGCTCACCACTTTCCAGCGCCCAGGCGGCCCGGGCATCTGTGGCTGCCCGTCTGGACGAGATCCGACGGGACGCGGGGCTCAACGGACTGGAGTTGGCCGCACGCTGTGGCTGGCACAAGTCGAAGTCATCCCGTATAGCGCGCGGGAAGACACTTCCGTCCGATGCTGACATCCGGGCCTGGTGCGAGGCCTGCGGGGTCCCGGAGCAGGCCGCGGATATCATCGCCGCTTCCCGCACCGCCGAGTCGATGTACGTGCAGTGGAGGCACATCAACCGTGACGGAATGCGGCGGATCCAAGAAAAGGCGGTTCCGCTCTACCAGAGCACACGGAGCTTCCGGGTCTACGCTTCCAATGTCGTCCCCGGGATGCTGCAAACCGCTGAATACGCCCGGGGCCTGCTCCGCTCCATCACGGATTTCCGGGGCACGCCCGACGACGTGGACCAGGCTGTCCAGGCGCGGCTCGACCGCTCCCGCGTAATCCGCGAAGGCGATCACCGCTTCGCCTTGTTGGTCGAGGAAGCGGTCCTCCGCTACCGCGTCTGTGACGACGACGCCATGGCCGGCCAACTGGGCCACCTCCTTGCGGTGATGGCTCAGCCGAACGTCTCCCTGGGCGTGATTCCGTTCGAGGCCCGGCGCCCGGTGTGGCCGTTGGAAGCGTTCTATGCCTTCGACGAGCGCCGAGTTGCGGTCGAGACGCTGACGGCGGAAATCAATGTGACGGCTCCGGGGGAGATCCGTACCTACCTCCGCGCGTTCGCAGAGCTGTCCACGATCGCGGTATACGGGGCGTCTGCTCGGGCTCGCGTCACACAAGCGATCGACCTGCTCGGCTGATCGTGCAACCGCCCGCAACCCGCTGGACCGGTCGCCCGCCGCATTCCTAGCCTCCCGGACATGGAGCCGAATGCGCGAAACCGCAGCCGCCCGGACTGGCGCGTGGAACTGACCCCCTTCCGTCGTCCCTACCTGGACGCCGACGGCAACGTCTGCATCCCGTTGTGGCTGTGCAGGGACGGCGAACACGTGGCCGACACGGCCCTGCGCCTGCGACCGTCCGAAGCAGAGCCGTTCAGGTACCACATCGACGGTGTGCTCAGCGGCACCCCATTCCCCTGGGGGGAGCGGCCGTGAAGAGTGTCATCACCAGCGACGGCACGCGCATGGTCACCGTCTACAAGCGCGAGCCGGGCGTCACCCCCGACAAGGCCCGGACGAAACAGGTGCCGATTCAAGAACTGGGCGGACTGCGGGGTTCATGGGTCGTGTGCAGATGTCCGCTGTGCTGGAAATAGGCATGCGATGTCCCAAGGCGCCCTGATCTTCGAGAAGTTGCTCGACTCGGCCCGCCGTTCCGCCGTCCACTTGGAGATGCGTGATGTCTACGCCGTGGACGAGGAACGCGAGCACTGCGACGCCTGGAAGCGGGGCGCACGCGCCGGCGATCCCGAGGCACCGCACTGACGGGACTGGGTGACGCTCGTCAGGGGTACGGTCGGGCGTGGAGTGGTGATGCGCCGGGCGCGCATCGTGTCCGAGCCGGTCAGCGAATACATCCGGTACGAGTACGCGGGTACGCCCGTGAACCTGGGCGCCGGCGAACAGGTGCGCCGGCTGCCGAGATCGGCGGCCTCGGACATTGCGCTTCCAGGCAACGACTTCTGGTCGATCGACGATCAGGCCGTCCGGTTCAACCTCTTCACGGGGGACGGAGTCGCCGCGGAACCCCGATTCAGCCGCGACCCCGCCGTGGTGGAACTGTGCGCCTCCGCGTTCGAGGAAGTGTGGAGACGTGCCGTGCCGCACGAGGAGACAGATGTCGTTTCCCGCGCCTCAGGTCAAGAGCACACCCACAGCCGGCGTCGAGAGCCCCTCGGCCTGTGAGCCACGAGGTCTGCGCCCGGGCGCCGGCCTGCGTCCGGGCAGGCCGGCGCGCCCGGGGCGGAAGGGTCACTCCGGTGTGCGCGCCAGCTCCACCGCCCTGCGGCGCAGGGAGAGGCCGGCCGGAGCGACCGCCGAGATCACGGCGAGCACCGCGCAGGCGCCCACGACCGCAGTGAGCGTCGCCCAAGGGATCTCGATGGACGCCTGTACGGAGAGCAGACCCAGCGCGCCCCACATGCCCACCAGGTTGAGACCGGCGACCAGCGCTCCCAGCAGCCCGCCGACCATGACCACCATCAGCGCCTCGGCACCCACCAGTCGCAACACCTGCCACTTGGTGGCGCCGGCCAGCCGCAGCACAGCCAGCTCGCGGACCCGGTCGGAGGTCGCCATGACCATCGTGTTGGCCAGCGAGATGCCGGTGTAGAGGAGGGCGATTCCGAGGACCATGAGGAAGCCCATCCGGGTCGTCCGGTTGGTCTTGGGGTGCGTCGCGCGCACCCAGGCGTCCTTGGTGAGGACGGCCCCGCCCGACGCGCGCACCGCCTGACGCAGACGGGCGGCCACGGTGGCCGCGTCGGCACCGTCGGCGAGGCGTACGTCGACCCGGTCGACGGGCGCCGCGGGGGCGTTGCCGGGGGTGACGTAGACGCCGTTGTTGCCGGTGCCGGTGGGCATGACCGCGGCGATCTTCAGGGACTTGCTCGTGCCGTCGCCTAGCCACACGTCCACCCGCTCGCCCACCGTGTGCTTCTCCCACTCCTCGTTGACGATGATCGAGCCGTCGTCCAGATCGCCCACCTTCCCCGCGGCGAGCGGGAGACGGGCCGTTGCCGCGAGCGGTTCCGGCTCGACGGCCCTGGCATCGGACCTGATGAGCGCTCCGCCGTCCTCCCGGACGTACACGGCGCTCGACGAGCTCGCCGAGAGCTCGGCGCCGGGCACGGCCCGAAGCCGCTTCAGCGTCGCGTCGCCGAAGCCGGCGTCGCCCGCAGGGGTGACCACGAAGTCGGCGGCCGTCCGGTCGCGCACCTCGGTGGACTTCGCCTCGTCGAGGGTGGCGGTGGCGCCGAGCAGCGAGCCCGCCAGCGCGACCGTGACCAGAACGGGCGCCGCGACGGCGGCGGTGCGGCGGACCCCGGTGGCGGCGTTCTCCCGCACCAGCATCCCGCCTGCCCCGGGCAGCCGGGCCGGCAGCCAGGTGATCAGCCGGGCCAGTGGCCGCACCAGCACCGGCGAGAGCAGCGCGACCGCGGTGATCAGCAGCATCGGCCGGCTCATATAGGTCTTGCGCTGCAGCAGCTCGCTCGGGTTCGTCACCAGGGCCAGGGCCGGCGTCACGGCGGCGGTGATCAGCAGGGCCGTGCCGAACAGCCAACGGCCCCATGTCAACACCCGGGTGTCCACGGACGCCTCGCGCAGCACCTCGGTGGGACCGGTGCGCCCCGCCCGCCAGGAGGCGGCCACCACTCCGGACAGGGCCACCAACAGGCCCGTCCAGAAAGCCATGTGGTACGGCCAGGTGTGGTCGCCGATGGTGAACCAGCGGGGCGCGAGGCTCTCGTCGACTGCCCACTCGGCGAGCTGCGGAGCCCCGTAGAAACCGAGCACACAGCCGGCGGCCGAGGCGAGCACACCCACCACGAGCGCCTCATGGACGACCATGCGGCGGATCTGCCCCGGGGTCGCCCCGGCGGTGCGCAGCAGCCCGAACTCACGGCGCCGCTGGGCCACCGCGAACGCGAAGGTCGAGGCCACCACGAACACCGACACGAACCCGGTGACGCCGCCGGCCGTGCCGAACATGGCGTTCATCGCGGTGAGGGCCCTGCTGTCCCGGTCGGGATCGGCGTCGGCGTACCGGCGCGCGTCCCCGGTGAGGACCTGGACGCCCTCGTAGCCACGCAGCGCCTCGCGGACGGCTGCGGCATCGGCGTCGACCACGATCTGGAGACTGCGCGGCGACAGGACGGCGGCGCGGGCGTCGGTGTGGAAGACGGCGTTCTCGAAGCCGAGCCCGGCCACGGTGCCGACGACGCGCACGGTGCCGCCGTCGGTCCGAACCCGGGTGCCCGGACGGGCCCAGTCACCGCTGACGACGACCTCGTCAGCGGCCTCGGGCGCGCGTCCCGCGTTGAGCTCGTACGGCGCGAAGGCCGCGGTGGACCAGGGATGGCCCACCAGACCGGCGGGCCCGCCCTCGGCCCGTACGGCGAACGACCGGTCCTCGACGACGGTCCCGAGGCCGCGCAGCTTCGCGACCGCTGCCTCGGGTACGGCACGCGGCTGCGCGAGCCTCTGGGTGCGGTCGCCGGTCGAAGTGGGCACCTCAAGGGTGTCCTGGCCCTTGACGACGACCGGCGCGGCGGCGAACCGCTCCGGCCCGCGGTCAGGTGCGTCCAGCGAGGACGCCAGGGCCAGCCCCATGACGGCGATCAGCGCCACCCCCAGGGAGAGGGCGATGAAACTGCCGACGAAGGTGACCCAGCGGGTGCGCAGGGTATGCAGCGTGGTGCTCAGCACGGCGCCGCCTCGAGCTTGGTCATGTGCGCCGCGATGACCGCGGCGGAGGTGCCGGTCAGCTCGCCGTTGACACGGCCGTCGACCAGGAAGACGACGCGGTCGGCGTAGGAGGCGGCGACGGGGTCGTGGGTGACCATGATGATCGTCTGGCCGTCCCGGTCGACCATGCCGCGCAGCAGGGTCAGCACCTCGCGGCCGGTCTGCGAGTCGAGCGCGCCGGTCGGCTCATCGCCGAACAGCACTTCGGGGCGGGTGATCAGGGCGCGGGCCAGAGCGACCCGCTGCTGCTGGCCGCCGGACATCTCCGTCGGCCGGTGCCGCGCCCGGTCGCCGAGTCCGACCTGTTGGAGCACCTCGCGGACCTGGGCCTTCTTCGGGCGGCGGCCGGCCAGCCGCAGCGGCAGGGCCACATTCTGCTCGGCGGTCAGCGAGGGCAGCAGGTTGAACGCCTGGAACACAAAGCCGATGCGCTCGCGGCGCAGCAGGGTCAGCTCGGTCTCGCTCAGCCCGGTCAGCTCCGTGTCGCCCACGGTGACCGAGCCCGACGTGGGCCGGTCCAGGCCCGCGGCGCACTGCAGCAGGGTCGACTTGCCGGACCCGGAGGGGCCCATCACGGCGGTGAAGGTCCCTCTGGGGAAGGCGAGCGACACCTGGTCGAAGGCGGTGACGGACGTGCCGCGCGAGCCGTACCGCCGGGTCACGGAGTGCAATCGGATCGCGTCGTTGTTCATGTGTTCCCCCACCAGTACCTTTTCCTTGGCTCGTTGGTGCCTCCACGAAACCGCGGAAGCCCCTCGCGGCGCAGTACGGCCCGAACGAGACTTGGGGTAGTGCCAGGCCTACCCCCGATCCGCACCCTGGACCGATGGCACCGGCACGGTGGGGCCACTTACGGTCATGCACATGCACCCTCGAAATGTGTGGCAGGCCATGTCCCGGCCGGGCTTCCTGCTGTCGGCCTGGCCCTGGCGCTCCGCCGCGTATCTGCTCACCGGTGCGGTGACCGGCGCAGCCACCTTGGTGGGGGTCGTGACGGTGGCAGTGGTCTGCGGTGCGCTCGCCATCGTCCTGGTGGGGCTGCCCCTGCTCGTCGTGGTCGCCCTCGGCGGGATCCCGGTGGCCTGGGTGGAGCGGCGCAGGATGCGCCTGATCGACCGCGACCCGGTGTCCGGCCGGCACCAGGTGCCGGCCGCGCCGGGACTGGGGGCCTGGCTGACCACCCGGCTGCGCGAACAGACGACCTGGCGGGAGCTCGGGTACGCGCTGCTGTTCGCCGGACTGCTGTGGCCGGTCGACGCCCTGGTCATCACGGTCGCCCTGCTCTTCCCCCTGTCCGTGGTCGCCACCCCGCTGCTGATGGCCACGGTCGGCGACGGCCAGGAGGTGAAGGTGCTCAAACAGTGGACGGTCACCACATGGCCGACCGCTTTCGGCGTCGCCGTACTGGGCCTGTTCCTGATGGGCCTGTGCGCCTACGTGCTCGGTGTCACGGCGGGCGCTCGTGCCGAGCTGGCCCGGCTGCTGATCGCCTCCCGTGAGGGCGAGCTCGGCGCCAAGGTGGTCGAACTGGCCCGCTCCCGCGTCCGGCTGGTCGATGCCTTCGAGGCCGAGCGGCGCCGTATCGAGCGCGATCTGCACGACGGCGCCCAACAGCGCCTCGTGGCCATGACGATGGCCCTCGGGCTGGCCCGCCTCGACGCCCCGCCCGGCCCGCTCGCCGACCAGCTCACCAAGGCCCACGAGGAGGCGGGCAAGGCGCTCGCGGAGCTGCGCGAGCTCATCTACGGCATCCACCCCAAGGTCCTCACGGACTACGGCCTTCAAGCCGCGGTCAGCGACGCCGCCGACCGCTGCGTGGTCCCCGTCGACGTCGAGCTCGAACTGCCTGGCCGGCCGGCCCAGGCGGTCGAGGCCGCGGCGTACTTCGTGGTCTGCGAGGCACTGGCCAACGTCGCCAGGCACAGCGGGGCCGACAGCGCGCAGGTGAGCGGTGGTCATCGCGGCGGACGTCTCTTCCTCGAGGTGCGCGACGACGGCTGCGGCGGCGCGGACCCCTCGGTGGGCAGCGGCCTCACCGGTCTCGCGGACCGGGTATCGGTCCTGGATGGCAGACTTGCCCTGACCAGTCCGCCGGGTGGACCGACTCTGTTGCGTGTGGAGATTCCTTGCGAGTTGACCAAGGGGGCCGATCGCTTCGCGTAGTGCTGGCCGAAGACAGCGTGCTGCTGCGGGAAGGGCTCATCGGCCTGCTCAGTCGCTGCGGCCACAAGGTGGTGTCGGCCGTCGGGGACGCGCGGGCACTGGTCGCCGCAGTCGAGGAGCATGCCCCCGACATCGTGGTGACGGACGTGCGCATGCCGCCTGCCTTCCAGGACGAGGGCCTGCACGCGGCAGTGCGGCTGCGCGAGAAGCGCCCCACACTCCCGGTCCTGGTCCTCAGCCAGTACGTGCAACGGATGTACGCCGCCGAACTCCTGGACTCCGGCGACGGAACAGGCGTCGGCTATCTGCTCAAGGACCGGGTCGGCCAAGTCGAGGAGTTCGTGGAAGCGCTGCACAAGGTGGCGGACGGCGGGACGGTGGTCGATCCCGAGGTGGTGCGGCAGTTGCTGCGCCGCCGCCGCGATCCGCTGGAACAGCTCACCCCGCGCGAACGCGAGGTGCTGGCACTGATCGCCGAAGGCAAGTCCAACTCCGCCATCGCCAAGGAGCTGGTGGTTTCCGAAGCGGCGATCGGAAAGCACATCGGCAACATCCTCACCAAGCTGGACCTGCCTCCGACGGACAGGACCCACCGCAGGGTCCTGGCCGTCCTCACCTACCTGCGGGCCTGACCCACGAACCGTCGGATGAATTGCTCCTTCAGTGCTCCCAGTAGTCGCGCCTGGGGAGTTCCACCCAGACCTCGGGGGGACCGTCGACGGCGCGTGCGTCGGTCGGGCGCAGCCCTGCCCAGGCGCAGGCGTGGGCCACGGCGTTGCCCCGGTGGAGGTAGGCGAGCAGGACGTCGTCGGGTGTCCGTGTGTCGTGGGGGGTGGGGCCGCCGCCGGGGTAGAGGCCCCATGCCACGAGGTCACCGTCACGGGTGATGGTTCCCTGCTCACCGCTCTTCGGGTTGACGAACAGGCCGTAGCAGACGGTGCCTGCGGACAGCCGCTCTTGCACCCCGGGTGCTTGCGGTGCGACGCCCCACGGCTGGGTGACGATGCAACCGCCGGGCACGGTGGTCACGCCGACCATCCACGCCTGGTCCTCGGTGCTGTGTCCGGCCCAGAGATCCTCCGGCAGGGCTTGCAGTCTGCTGCCGTGCATGGGAGTGGCCTCCAGGCGGCGTATCGCCTCCGCGGCGTCGATGCCGCGCACGCATGCCAGGCCCAGGCAAGTGCGGTCGGGGTCGCCCAGGACGGCGCGGAGGCGTTTGGCCTCGAGTACTGCCGCATGCTCTGCGGCGTTCAGTCCTCGTTCGCCCTCCGGGACCGCGAACAGTCCCGGTGTGGGCCCGGCGAGGCTGAGCCGTCCCGGCGACCATCCGCAGAGCACGGGGAGCCAGGGGTCTGCTCCGGCGGCGACGAGACTTTTGACGAGCTCGGGCCGGTTGTCCATCAGTGCTTCCCACAGGGGGGTCGTGTCGTCGTCCGGAATATCCTCGTACGTGAGGTGGGCGACCGGTTCCGCGTCGTCGGGTTCATCGTGGTTCCGCCTGCCCGCGCTGCCCACTTGCTCTGCCATGCTGCCCCTCCACGTCGGCCGAGCGGCGCATGCCGCCCTGCGAGGCAGCCTCCCAGACGCCACTGACATTGCGGCGGGGCGCTCATCCGCACAACATGCTGTGCTTGACGCGGCGTTCGGGCTCCAGGGTCAAGTTCGCGACAGACCTCCTACGGCTGCGCAATCCGCTCCCGCAGCCAGGAGTTGATGTCGCCGAGCGCTGTCCGGGCCATTGCCGTGGGGTGGCCCGTGAAGCCGTGGGGTGATTCGGGGTAGACGCGGATGTCGACGTCGTTGCCGGCTGCTGACAGGCGGCCTGCCAGTGCCAGGCTGTCCTCCAGCACCACGTCTTCACTTCCGACGATCAGCAGCGTGGGGGGAAGCCCGCCGAGGGCGCCGTAGAGGGGGGAGATGTCGGGAACGGTGCGGTCTTCCACATGGCCAGCGTACGCCTGGAGGAAGTATTCGTCGGCGATGCGGCGGCCGGCCGGGGTCTGGGCGCTCAGGTCGTAGGTGCCGAATTGGAGGGCAGCGCCGGTGAATTGGCCGACGGTGCCTCGGTCTCTCAGGCGGAGCAGGGTCGCCAGGGCGAGGGTGGCTCCGGCGGAGCTTCCGCCGATCGCGAGGCGGGACGTACCGAAGCGGGCAGCGGATTCCTCGACGAGCCAGAGTGCCGCTGCTTCGCAGTCGTCGGGTGCTGCGGGCCAGGGGTGTTCGGGTGCCAGGCGGTAGTCGACGCTGACGACGGCGAGGTGCAGGGCGTCCGCGAGCTCGCGGTTGCGTATGTCGCCTCGGGCCGCGGAGTCCATGTAGAAGCCGCCGCCGTGGATGTCCAGGTAGACGCCCCGCGGCGGACCGTCGGCAGGGGTGAAGATCCGTACGGGGACAGGCGCTTCCGGGGCTTCGATCGTCTCTTCGATGGCAGGCGGATCGGCGGCGGGAGGAGTGGGCCTCTTCGCTCGTGCCTCCTTGAGCTCCTCCAGGGTGCCGGGTCCACGGCCCGGCATCCTCGACCTGTAGAAGTCGCGGGCTTCATCGACCTGCTCCGCGGGCACATCGGCGAACAGGGCGTCCAGCGCGAATCGCACGCGGCCTCCTCGTCACTCGGGTTTCGGATCCACGCTATCGGCGACCTGCGGTGGCGGATGCTGAAGGGCGGGCGACGAGCATGACGGCGTCGTCGTTGAAGCGGTCGGTGCCGGTGGCGAAGTGGTCGCGCAGGGTGGGCAGCAGGGCCTCGTGGAGCCGGTCGAGCCGGGGGTGACCGGTGTTCCAGAAGCCTGCCAGGACTTCGGCCGCCGCCTGGGCCTTGGCTTCGGCGCCGACCTCGGGGAAGACCACGTCGACGCGGGCGCGGGTGAAGGAGATGTCGTCGAAGCCGTGCCCGGCGAGGGTTCGGGCGGCGAGGGTGAGCAGGTGGCCCTGGTGATCGCGGGGTTCGCCGACGAGCGGGGCGCAGGTGCGGTTCCACAGGTCGACGAGTTCGTTGTCGGGGGCGCCCTGGACGAGAACGATCCTCGCTTCGGGGTGGGCGCGGTCGACGGTGCGGGCCATCTCGGCGACGGCGGCCTCGGGGTCGTCGGTGTAGTGCAGCACCCAGGTGGCCACGGCGGCGTCGAACCGCGCGTCCCGCAGCGGAAGCCGCTCGGCGCGTCCGGGCAGCACGGTCACGCCGTCCACGGCCAGGTGCCGCATGCTTTCCTCGCGTGCCGCGTGCGGCTCGACGGTGGTCACGGACCCGAGGCGGGCGGCGATCTCGCGGACGACCGCGCCGGTGCCGCCGCCGACGTCCAGGACACGGGTGTTGCGGGCGAGCGCGTCCACGACGAGGGCGATGTCGTGGCGCTCGAAGCGGGCCTCCATGTTCAGCCAGCCCTGCTCGCTGAGCTCGTGCGGCCCCCGGTAGACGGCGGGCAGCGGGTACGGACCGGCCAGGGCGTGCGGGGTGACGGCCGGGCCGCCGGGCTTGCGCGCGTGGATGAAGAGGTGCTCCTCGGGGGGCGCGCCGGGGAAGTCGGGGTGGAAGGTGTCGAGGTGTTCGTGGACGACGTCCAGGCCGGCCTCGCGCAGGAGCCGCCCGTAGGTCTCGGCCGGGTAGCTGGTGCAGCGGAGGGTCCGGCCCATCCACCGGATCTCCTGGTCCTCGATGTCGGAGGGCACGGTGGCGAAGGCGAGGAGTCCGCCCGGGGCCAGCCAGCGGGCGATCCTGGCGAGGGTGGCGTCCAGGTCGGCGCGGGGCATCTGGAGGAGGGGGAAGAACGCGGTGATGGCGTCCCACTGCCCGGGGGTCTCCGGCAGGGTCCGCACGTCGGCCTGCTCGAACCGGGCGCGCGGGACCTGTGCGCGGGCCAGCTCGGTCATCGTCTTCGACACGTCGTAGCCGGTCACGTCGTGCCCGGCCGCCGTGATCAGGGCGGCGGTCGGTCTGCCGGTGCCGGACCCGATGTCCATCACCCGTGCCCGTTCCGGCAGACGGGCCAGCAGCCAGTCGATCGCCGCCAGCTGCGCGGGATTTCCGGAGTAGGTGTCCTCGTACGTCTTGCCGAGTGCGTCGAAGAGGCGAGCGGCCTCCGCCGTGCCGGGAGGCCGGGCGGGGAAGGCGGGCTGCGGGGCGGGCTGCGGGGCAGGCTGGTCCATGGTCATCGTGCGGCTCCTCTTCCGGGCAAGGCGGGCACCCACACCGAGGCGCCGTCACTACACTGAGGGTCAGATCCACCACACACAGTTGTCAATCCGTGGTGATCCCCTTCTCTTCCCGGGAGCGAGCCCCGCATGACCAGTTCTGTCTCCAACGGCCATGCCCCCTACTTCGCACTCCGCGACCGGCTCCTGGGCGATCTGCGCACCACCGTCCTGACCGGCGAGCAACTGTGCGAGGCCGGACGGCTCGTCCACGGCCGCCCCGAAGGGCTCTCCCTGTACGGGATTCCCGCGACGGAGATGCAGTCGGAGGGCATCCGGCTGCTGGGACGTACAGCGGTCGAATGCTGTGCCGACGCCCACGCCGCCGAAGTCGCCGACGTCCTCGCCGCATTGCATGCCTTCTCCCCGCCCGGAGGCGAAGATCCGCTGCTTGTGGACCTGTTCTGCGGTTCGGGGAACTTCAGCCATCACCTCGGCGTCCGCCTCGGCATCACCGTGGACGCGGCCGAACTCGACCCCGCCGTCCACGCCGCCACGTCCCACAACCTCGGCCGCGTCGGCGCCGACGTCCGTCTGCACCTCGGCGACTACCGGGACCTGCTCGGCAGGCTCCCCGCCCGCAGCATGCGCGACACCTACTTCATCGACCCTCCCTGGCCCGCCTCCACCCCCGCCGGACTGGACCTGACCCGCACCTCACCGCCGGTCCCGGACATCCTCGACGACATCCGCCGCTCCCGCGACGGCCTGCCCTGCCTGATCGCCATCAAGGCGAGCGACCGGATCGCCCACGACTCCCTCCGCCTGGCCTTCGCGAAGAGCCATCGCCTCCGGAGCATCACTCCGCCGCCGACCCTGCCCCACGGCGCCAACTTGGCCTTCCACCTCTACGAACTCCACGGCTGATCCCAGCGGCCCGCCCCCGCCGGACCATGGACGAGTCGGCTCAGGGAGACGCATGTACGACCGTAGCGAGGGGGTACGACAACCGGTGGGCCGTGCCGCCCGCGCCGGGGGCCGGAGGCCGCTCACTGCGGCGAAAGTCGCGAGAGAGCGGCAGGTAGGCTGAGCGCGATAGCACACGGTGAACGGGAACGAGGAACAGACGTGAGCGAGCCGGCGTCCATGGCCCTGCAGCAGGAGATCGCGCGGGAACTTGAGGTCGCCGAGATCTTCGAGGCGGAGCGGGAGATCGAGCGCCGGGTGGCGTTCCTCGCCGAGCGGCTGGTCTCGACCGGTCTGCGGTCCCTCGTGCTCGGCATCAGCGGTGGCGTCGACTCCACGACCGCCGGCCGGCTGTGCCAGCTCGCGGTCGAGCGGGCCCGGGCCGCGGGGCACGAGGCGCGGTTCTACGCGATGAGGCTGCCCTACGGGGTCCAGGCCGACGAGCGCGACGCGCAGCTCGCACTGTCCTTCATCCGGGCCGATCACGTGCTGACCGTGGACATCAAGCCGGCGAGCGACGCCGCGCTCGACGCGGCGCTGGCCGCCGGTGTGGACTTCCGTGACGCCCACCACCAGGACTTCGTGCACGGCAACATCAAAGCCCGGCAGCGCATGATCGCCCAGTACGCGGTGGCCGGTGCGCACGGTGGCCTGGTCGTCGGCACGGACCACGCGGCCGAGGCCGTCTCCGGCTTCTTCACCAAGTTCGGTGACGGCGCCGCCGACCTGGTGCCGCTGACCGGACTGACCAAGCGCCGGGTGCGCGCCGTCGCGGACGCGCTGGGCGCGCCCGCCGAGCTGGTGTGGAAGACGCCGACGGCCGACCTGGAGACCCTGGACCCGGGCAAGGCCGACGAGGACGCCCTCGGGGTCACCTACGACGACATCGATGACTTCCTGGAAGGCAAGCCGGTGGACGAGCGGGTCTTCGAGACGATCGTCAACCGCTACCGCCTCACCGACCACAAGCGTCAGCTGCCGCTGGCACCCTGAAGCCTGTCCGGCGTTTGCCGCCAGGGTGCGGCTCCCGGCCGGGGGCAGAGATGGGCGGCGGGACGGTGAGCGGCGGGAACGACGTCCATGAGGCATTGGTCGCGGCCGCCAGGGAGCGGCTGCGGGCGGGGGCGGCGCCGGCCGGGGTATGCGGCGAGCTCGCCGCGCGGACGCCGCGGTGGGGGGACGCCGCGCTGGCCGTCGGCCTGGCGCTGGGGATAGCGGAGCCGGAGATGTCGCGGCGGCTCCGCGATGAGCGGGAGCGGGTGCACGGGGGGTTCCGCCCGGGCGAGGAGGAGCTGTACGGCGAACTCCTGGAGACGACCGGCGTGTTCGACGTCCCGAAGCGGCTCGATGGGCGGGAGACGGCGATCGTGGAACACCTGTGGGCCGCTACGCGCGCCATGGGTGGTGTGGCGAGCAGGGTTGGCCTCGGCCTCTCGCGCAGCTTCGCCACGGGCGAGGTGGCGAGTGCGTTCCGCTTGCTCACGCGTGTCGGGCCCCGTGCCGCTCACAGCCGGCCGGCGGATTTCTGGGCGGCCCTGGTGGCCGCCGGCGAACTCCTCGGCCCTGCGGACGGCGATGAGCACGGGGCCGTGACGCAGGCGCTCGACGAGTGCCGACGGCGTCTGGCCGACTGCACCTGATGGACCGCGTCAGGTAAATGATCGCCTGATGGCTTGCGGAGCGCCGGGTACGTGGCCGGCTCCCAGGCGCCCCCGGCGCCTCAGGCCGCCCGTCCCGTCAGGCGGTCGCCCAGACCCCCGACGCCGCCGTCTCCCGGGCGTAGTCCGCGAAGTCGCGGGGAGCGCGCCCCAGTACCCGCCGCACGTCGTCCGAGAGGTGGGCGTTGCGTCCGTCGGTGATGAGGCCGAAGAGGTCGGCGAACTCGTCGGGGAGGCCGTTCCCGGCAAGGGAGGCGCGGAACCGGTCCATGGATACGGGGACGTAGCCGATGTCGCGGCCGGTGGCGCGGGAGAGTTCGGTGGCCACGTCGTGGAAGGTGAGCAGGCGGGGGCCGGTGAGTTCGTAGGTGTGCCCGGTGTGCCCGTCGTCCGTGAGGGTGGTGACGACGACGTCGGCGATGTCGTCGGCGTCGACGAAGGGCTCGGCGGAGTCGCCGGTGGGCAGGAGGAGTTGGCCGGACAGGACGGGTTCGAGGAAGAAGTCCTCGCTGAAGTTCTGGTCGAACCAGGCGGCCCGGACGACCGTCCAGTCGGCTCCCGACTCCTGGAGGGCGCGCTCGGTGACCCGCGCGCCCTCGTCGCCGCGCGCGGAGAGCAGGACCAGGCGCCGGGCGCCCTGTTCCACGGCCGTGCGGGCGAAGGCGCCGATGGTCCCGGCGGCGCCGGGGAAGCCGAGGTCGGGGTAGTACGTGACGTAGACGGCGCGCACGCCGGCGAGCGCGGGGACCCAGGTCTCCGGGTTCTCCCAGTCGAAGGCGGGGGTGGCGGAGCGCGATCCGATCCGGACCGGAAGGCCGCGCGAGCGCAGCCGTTCGGCGACCCGGCGCCCGGTTTTGCCGGTGCCACCGGTGACGAGTGTGGTTCTTGCGTCGAGAGTCATGATTTGTTCAATCGCTGAACGGGTGGTCTGATTCCCGTTCAACTTCCCCTCGGCGCACGGTCACCGGACAGGTGACCTGCTGTTTTTCCTGGCGGACCGGGCGATGTCAGTGGGTGACCGTAACCTGCGTTTATGACGTCCTACTTCCGGCGGTACACGCAGGGTGAGCACGAGCAGGTCTGGAACGAGGTACGGGGGTTGGGTCCGGTGCCGGGCGGCCTCCGCGAGGATGTCGAAGCCGTGGCCACGGCCACCATGGAGCGGGTGGCCCGGCATGTGACGCGGCTCGCCGAGGCGCTTCCCGAGCTGGGGTTCGTCCGGGCGGCGGACGGCCTTCCGCCGCACCAGCCGCCCACCGCGGGCACGGCGGCCGTCGTGCGCGAGACGGAGGCGGCGATCGGCGTCCTGCCCGCCGCGCTCAAGGCGAGCTTCCTGACCGTGGGGGACGTCTCGTTCCTCGGTGACTGCGCGGCGATCGGCCTGTACTACCACCAGGGTCCCCTGCCCGAGTCCGGTCCGCCCGGCGCCGCGTACCCCGACCCGCTGGACGTCGCGGGCGCCGAGCACCTGCGGTACGAGTGGGAGGCCTACCTGGACGACCCGGACGACCCGGATGACCCGGATGACCCGGACGATCCTGATGGCCCGGACGATCTGGACGACCCGGACGGCGAATTCCTCTTCTCCCTCGCGCCCGACGAGTACCACAAGGCGAACATCAGCGGCGGCACCCACGACGTCGTCCTCCCCGACGCGTCCGCCGACCCGGAGATCCACGGCGTCATCGGCCGCAAAGGCATCACGCTCGTCGAGTACTTGAGGACGTCCATATCCTGGGGCGGCTTCCCCGGCTGGGAGTTCGCCCCGGGCCCGGCACCCGAGGCGCTGGCCCGGCTGGTGGTCCGCCCGGACTTCTGACTTCTGAGGACTTCTGAGGACGGTTCGCCGAACCGTTGGCCCGTCGGCCCTCAGCGTGCTTCGTACCGGAGCTCGCCCAGCAGCGGCCACTCCGTCGTCAGCCAGGCCGACACCGCCTCGTACAGCGGCCTGTCCAGCGCGGCCCGGTCGGCCCGTACCCAGGAGGTGGCCTGGACGGTGCCGTCGCCCGAGCGGGAGGCGTGGATGTAGAGGCAGCCGATCACCTCGGCGTGCCCCGCGTCCTCGCCGCGTCCCGCGTCCTCGAGGACCGTGTACGTGAAGACCTCCCGCGCCCGGAACTGGTCCGCGTGCCGGACCAGGTCCTTCAGGTTCTCGTCGAGGGACATCCCGGCGGCCGGGGGCCAGGCGCCGTCACGGAAGCCCGGGGTGTTCCGGATGTGATCGATGCTGGATGTCCAGGCGGCGTGGTCGGACGCATTGTGCTCGGGACCGAGAGGTATCAGGCGGAACCCCGGGCCGGAGAAGGTCAGCGGAACGTCGAAATCTTCCGGGACCAGCGGGAACTGCGGCATGGGCCGAGGCTAGCGGCGACACGGACACGACAGTGGTTCTAGTGATTTAGATCACTCAATGCGTAAAAGCGGGCATGGATCGCGCGCTTTCGGTTAGGCGCGCTCCGTTGGCGGCCGGGTCCTGTGCTCAGGCCGCCCACATGAAGACCATGGACACCGGAAGCAGAGGAAGAACATGTCGTCAGTCGAGACCATCCACGTGAACGGCAGGTGGCGCGCCGCCGCCTCCGGCGCTCAGCGGGAGGTGCTCGACCCTGCCGACGCCAAGGTCCTCGCCGTGGTCTCCGAAGGGGGTACGGAGGACACGGACGCCGCCGTCGCGGCGGCCCGCGCCGCGTTCGACGACGGCCCCTGGCCGCGTACGCCCGTCGCCGAGCGCGCCGCGCTGCTGCGCCGCGTGGCGGACCTGCTCCAGCGGGACCGCGAGGAGATCGCGCTCGTCGAGAGCCGCGACACCGGGAAGACCCTGGAGGAGGGCCGCGTCGACGTCGACGACGTCACCAGCGCCTTCCGTTACTTCGCCGACCTGGTGGTCAACGAGAGCGGCGGCCGCGTCGTGGACGCCGGCAGCCCGGACGTGCACAGCGTGGTCGTGCACGAGCCGGTCGGCGTCTGTGCGCTGATCACCCCGTGGAACTACCCGCTGCTCCAGGCCAGTTGGAAGATCGCTCCGGCGCTCGCCGCGGGCAACACCTTCGTGATCAAGCCCAGCGAGGTCACCCCGCTGTCGACCGTGCACCTGATACGCCTCCTGGTGGAGGCCGGGCTGCCCGTCGGGGCGGCCAACATCGTCACCGGCGCGGGCGACCCGGTCGGCGCCCGGCTGTCCGAGCACCCCGACGTGGACCTGGTCTCCTTCACCGGCGGCCTGGCCAGCGGCACCCGCGTGATGCGCGCCGCCGCCCCCACCGTGAAGAAGGTCGCGCTCGAACTCGGCGGCAAGAACCCCAATGTGGTCTTCGCCGACGCCTGCGCCACCGACGAGGGCTTCGACACGGCCGTCGACCAGGCGCTCAACGCGGCGTTCATCCACAGCGGCCAGGTCTGCTCGGCCGGTTCCCGGCTGATCGTCGAGGCGTCGGTGCGCGAGCGCTTCGTCGCCGAACTCGCCCGCCGCGCCGAGCGGATCCGGCTGGGCCGGGGCACCGAGCCGGGCGTCGAGTGCGGACCGCTGGTGTCGGCCGCGCAGTTGGAGAAGACCGAGGCGTACGTGGCGTCGGCGCTCGCCGAGGGGGCGGTGCTGCGCTGCGGCGGCGCCCGCCCGGAGCCGAGCGAGGTCCGGCCCGCCACCGGGTACTTCTACGAGCCGACCGTGCTCGACCGCTGCACCCGCGGGATGAAGGTCGTCCGTGAGGAGACCTTCGGCCCCATCCTCACCGTCGAGACCTTCCGCACCGAGGACGAGGCCGTCGCGCTCGCCAACGACACGGAGTACGGGCTCGCCGGCGCCGTCTGGACCCGGGACGCGGGCCGCGCTCGCCGGGTGGCCGGGCGGCTGCGGCACGGCACGGTCTGGATCAACGACTACCACCCCTACCTGCCGCAGGCGGAGTGGGGCGGTTTCGGCAAGTCCGGCACCGGCCGGGAGCTGGGCCCCTCGGGGCTCGCCGAGTACCGCGAGGCCAAGCACATCTACCAGAACCTCGCGCCCGCGCCCGTGCGCTGGTTCGCCGGCTGAGCGCGGTCATCCACGGACAAGCGCACGGTCACCCACGGACAAGCGACAGCGAAGCACCTTCCGCGAAACCCTCAGGGAAAGAGGAGCACCCCCGAATGCCCCCCGCAGTTGAGAAGATCACGGCTGACTACGTCGTCGTCGGCGGTGGAACCGCCGGTTCGGTCATCGCCTCCCGCCTCGTCGAGGACCCGGGCACCAGCGTCGTCGTCATCGAGGGCGGCCCCACCGACATGGACCGCCCCGACGTGCTCACCCTGCGCCGCTGGCTCGGCCTGCTCGGCGGCGACCTCGACTACGACTACCCGACGACCGAGCAGCCGCGCGGCAACTCGCACATCCGGCACAGCCGGGCGCGGGTCCTCGGCGGGTGCTCCTCGCACAACACCCTGATCTCCTTCAAGCCGCTGCCCGGCGACTGGGACGAGTGGGCCGCCGCCGGTGCTGAGGGCTGGGACGCGGCGTCCATGGACCCGTACTTCGGCAAGCTGCGGAACAACATCGTCCCGGTGGACGAGAAGGACCGGAACTCCATCGCCCGGGACTTCGTGGAGGCCGCGACCGAGGCCGCCGGCGTGCCGCGCGTCGGGAGCTTCAACGCACAGCCGTTCCACGAGGGCGCCGGCTTCTTCGACCTCGCGTACCACCCGGAGAACAACAAGCGCTCCTCGGCGTCGGTCGCCTACCTGCACCCGCACATCGAGGCCGGTGACCGCCCCAACCTCCGCATCCTGCTGGAGACCTGGGTGCACCGGCTGGAGCTGGACGGCACCCGGGCGACCGGCGTCCGCGCCCGCACCAAGGACGGGCAGGAGCTGCTGGTCGAGGCCGGCCGCGAGGTGATCCTCTGCGCGGGTGCCGTCGACACCCCGCGGCTGCTGCTGCACTCCGGCATCGGCCCCAAGGCCGACCTGGACGCACTGGGCATCCCCGCCGTCCACGACCTGCCGGGCGTCGGCGAGAACCTGCTCGACCACCCCGAGTCGGTGATCGTCTGGGAGACGCACGGGCCGATCCCCGAGAACTCGGCGATGGACTCCGACGCGGGTCTGTTCGTCCGCCGGGACCAGGACGCCGACGGGCCCGACCTGATGTTCCACTTCTACCAGATCCCCTTCACCGACAACCCCGAGCGCCTGGGCTACGAAAAGCCCGCGCACGGCGTGTCGATGACCCCCAACATCCCCAAGCCCCGCAGCCGCGGCCGGCTCTACCTCACCAGCGCGGACCCCGAGGTCAAGCCCGCCCTGGACTTCCGGTACTTCACCGACGAGGAGGACTACGACGCGCGGACGCTCGTCGACGGCATCCGCCTCGCCCGGGAGATAGCCAAGACCGAGCCGCTGGCCGGCTGGCTGAAGCGCGAGGTCTGCCCCGGCCCGGAGGTCACCTCCGACGAGGAGATCAGCGAGTACGCCCGCAAGGTCGCCCACACCGTCTACCACCCGGCCGGCACCTGCCGTATGGGCGCCGCGACCGACGACCTCGCCGTCGTCGACCCCGAGCTGCGCGTCCGCGGTCTGGAGCGGGTGCGGATCGCCGACGCCTCGGTCTTCCCGACGATGACGGCCGTCAACCCGATGATCGGAGTGCTGATGGTGGGGGAGAAGTGCGCGGAACTGCTTGTGTCCGAACCGACCGAGAGGGGTGACGGCCAGTGACCGGAACCGACACCGTCAGCCGGACGCCCGACACCGAGCCCACCCGGCCTCCCGGGAGCGCCGCCCAGGCGCCCGACTCCGGCCAGTCCACCGGGAGCGCCGCCCAGGCGCCCGATCCCGTCTTCTCCGTCCGCAACCTGTGGAAGGTCTTCGGCAACCGCCCCGAGCGGGTGCCGGGCAGCGAACTCGCCGACCTCGCCCCCGACGAACTGCGGGAGAGAACCGGCTGCACGGTCGCCGTCCGGGACGTGTCCTTCGACGTCCGGCCGGGTGAGGTCTTCGTCGTCATGGGTCTCTCCGGCTCGGGCAAGTCCACCCTCGTCCGGTGTCTCACCCGCCTCATCGAGCCCACCAGCGGCACCATCGCCATTGACGGCGAGGACGTCTGCGCGATGGACAAGAACGCGCTGCGCGAGCTGCGCCGGCACCGCGCGGCCATGGTCTTCCAGCACTTCGGCCTGCTGCCGCACCGCACGGTGCTCGACAACGTCGCCTACGGCCTGGAGATCCAGGGCGTCGCCAAGGCCCAACGCCGGGCCCGCGCGGCCGAGATGGTCGACAAGGTCGGCCTGGCGGGCATGGAGGGACGCCGTCCCGGCCAGCTCTCCGGCGGCCAGCAGCAGCGCGTCGGCCTGGCCCGCGCCCTCGCCGCCGACCCCGAAGTCCTCCTGTTCGACGAGCCGTTCAGCGCCCTCGACCCGCTGATCCGCCGCGATATGCAGGAAGAGGTCGTCCGGCTGCACCGGGACGAGGGCCGCACCATGGTCTTCATCACCCACGACCTCACCGAGGCGCTGCGCATCGGCGACCGCATCGCGCTGATGCGCGACGGCCGGGTCGTCCAGTGCGGCACCCCCGAGGAGATCGTCGGCTCCCCGGCCGACGACTACGTCCGCGACTTCGTCCGGGACGTCCCCCGCGAACAGGTCCTCACCGTCCGGCGCGCCATGCGCCCCGCCACGCTCGGCGAGGCCCGGGGCGGCTCCGGACCCACCGTGACCGCCGGGACAACCGTCGCGGACGCCATCGACGTCGTCGCCCGCGGCGGCAGCCCCGCCCGCGTCCTCGACAAGGGCCGCTGCGTGGGGATCGTCGACTTCAAGTGCCTCCTGCGCGTCGTGGCCGGGCTGGACGGCGCCGGACGCCTGGAGAAAGCGGCGGCATGAGCACCACCAGCACCACCACCCCCGCCACCCTCACCGGGGCCCCGGACACCGCACGGCTCCGGGCGCTCCTGCGGCGCCCGGCCGCCCGCAAGGTCCTGGCCCTGGCCGTGGCCGGGCTGGTCCTCGCCCCGTTCGCGCACGCCGTGTGGGGGAGCGGCGGCTGGCCCGACGCGCTGACGGTCTCGGTCGACGAGCCGCTGCGCTCGGCCGGCGACTGGATCGTGGACAACCGCGACAGCCACTGGCTGTTCCTGTACTTCTTCGGCCACATCAGCAACGCCATCATCGGCGCCGTGCACGCCGTGTACGTCGTCCTGCTGGCCCTCGGCTGGGCCGGAGTGACGGCCGGCGCGGCCCTGGTGGCCTGGCGCGCCGCGGGTGTGCGGGCCGCCGTCACCGCCGTGGCCTCGTTCGCCGTCTGCGGGCTGCTCGACATGTGGGTGCCGACGATGCGCACGCTCGCGCTGATGGCCGTCGCCGTCGCCGCGTCCGTCCTCGTCGGCGCGCTCCTCGGCCTCGCGGCCGGGCTGTCGGACCGGACGTTCCGCGCCCTGCGGCCCGTCCTGGACACGATGCAGTCCCTGCCCGCCTTCGCCTACCTGCTGCCGATCGCCCTCGTCTTCGGCATCGGCGTGGCCCCCGCGGTGCTCGCCACCGTCATCTACGCGGCCCCGCCGATGGCCCGGCTCACCGCGCTCGGACTGCGGTCCACCGACCCGGGCGTGCTGGAGGCCGTGGAATCCCTCGGCGCCACCGGGCGGCAGCGGCTGCTGACCGCGCGGCTGCCGATGGCCCGCAAGCAGCTCCTCCTGGGCCTCAACCAGACGATCATGATGGCGCTCTCCATGGCCGTCATCGCCTCCGTGATCGGCGCGGACGGCCTCGGCGACCGGGTCTACCAGGCGCTCTCCACCGTCGACGTCGGTGCCGCGCTGGCGGCCGGCGTGCCGATCGTGCTGCTGGCGATCGTCCTGGACCGCACCACCTCCGGCGGCGCCGACGGCACGCCCGTCCGCCGCGGCCACCCGGCCGTCGGCTGGGCGCTCGCCGCGGCGACCGTCGCCGGGTTCGTCCTGGCCCGCTCGCACGCCTGGCCGGACGGCTGGACCGTCGCGATCGCGGAGCCCGTCAACCGGGCCAAGGACTGGATGGTCGACCACCTCTACTCCGGCATCCCCGGCATCGGCGGCACCGCCGACTGGGCGGCCCACTACACGGGCTGGGTGATCGACCCGCTGCGCGACGGCCTCCAGGGGCTGCCCTGGTGGGGCGCCGTCCTGCTGGTCTCCGCCCTCGCCTGGGCCATCGGCACCTGGCGCACCGCCCTGACCGCCGTCCTGTCGCTCTCCGCGATCGGTGTGCTGGGCCGCTGGGACAGCGCCATGGACACCCTCTCGCAGGTGATCGCCGCCGTCGCCGTGACGCTCGTCATCGGCTTCGCCGTCGCCGTCGCGGTGGCCCGCAGCCGCCGCACCGAGCGGCTGCTCCGGCCGGTGCTGGACGTGTGCCAGACCATGCCGCAGTTCGTCTACCTCATTCCGGTCGTCGCCCTGTTCGGCGTGGGCCGGGCACCCGCCGCCGCGGCGGCCGTCGTCTACGCGCTGCCGGCCGTCATCCGCATCGCGGGCGAGGGGCTGCGGCAGGCCGACCCGGGCGCCATGGAGTCCTCGACGTCCATGGGCGCGACCGGCCGCCAGCAGCTGCTCCAGGTCCAGTTCCCGCTGGCCCGCGCCGAGTTGCTGCTCGCCGTCAACCAGGCCGTGGTGCTCGTCCTCTCCGTCGTCATCATCGGCGCCCTGGTCGGCGGGGGCGGCCTCGGCTACGAGGTGGTCTTCGGCCTCGCCCGCGGCGACCTCGCCACCGGCCTCGTCGCCGGCGCCTCGATCGCCTGCCTGGGACTGATGCTCGACCGGGTCACCCAGCCGACGAAGGGAGCGCGTGATGCGCGGTAAATGGCTCGCCGGCGCGGCGGCCCTCGGCTCCGTGGGCCTGCTCGCCCTCACCGGCTGCGGCGCGGCCGACATGACCAAGCAGGGGTCCCCGTACGCCAACGCGGCAGGCGCGAAGACCGTGACGCTCTCCGTCCAGTCCTGGGTCGGCGCCCGCGCCAACGCGGCCGTCGCCCAGTACCTGCTGGAGCACGAACTCGGCTACCGCGTCGACACCGTCCAGGTCGACGAGGTCCCCGCCTGGGACGCGCTCAGCCAGGGCCGCGTGGACGCCATCATGGAGGACTGGGGCCACCCCGAGCAGGAACAGCGCTACGTCCGTGACAAGAAGACCGTCACCGACGGCGGCGACCTCGGGGTCACCGGACACATCGGCTGGTGGGTGCCGAAGTACTTCGCCGACGCCCACCCCGACGTGACCGACTGGCGCAACCTCAACAAGTACGCCGCACAGCTCCGGACCCCGGAGAGCCGAGGCAAGGGCCAGCTCCTCGACGGCTCGCCGTCGTACGTCACGCACGACAAGGCGCTGGTGAACAACCTGAAGCTGGACTACCAGGTCGTCTTCGCCGGTTCCGAGGCCGCTCAGATCACCCAGATCAAGCAGTTCGCCAAGGACCGGAAGCCCTTCCTGACGTACTGGTACGAGCCGCAGTGGCTGTTCAACGAGGTGCCGATGGTGGAGGTGAAGCTCCCGCCGTACTCGGACGCCTGCGGGACGAAGGGCGAGGAGGACCCGGAGTCCGTCAACTGCGCCTATCCCACGTCCGGGCTGAAGAAGTTCCTCAACGCCGACTTCGCCCGCAAGGGCGGGGACGCGGCGGCCTTCCTGAAGAAGTTCCGCTGGAGCAAGCAGGACCAGAACGAGGTCGCGCAGCTGATGGCCGAGGACAAGCTGCCGGCCGACAAGGCCGCCGCGAAGTGGGTGAAGGCCCACCCGGACGTGTGGAAGAAGTGGCTGTAACCGTCAACGGGTGAGTAGCCCTGAGACGTGGTCGTACATCCCCACCAGCCACTCCGGGTCACCGTTGTCGCGCCCCCAGTACGCGGCCCGGACACACCGCAACTGCGCCCACCGGACCGTCCGTTCGCGGTCCAGCTCCGCCGCCCCGGCGAACACGTCGAGGCGGCGGAGCAGCGCCGCGCCCAGGTCGGGCGCGGTGAGCAGGTCCGCCGCCCGGCTCCGCAGGATCGTGAACGCGTCGTAGGCGGGGTCGCCGACGAACCCCTTGGGGTCGATCGCCAGCCACGGCTCCCGCTCGGCGCGCAGCACATTGGCGGCGTGCAGATCGCCGTGGACGAGCGTGTCCGGCTGGTCGGGGGCCAGCTCGCGCACGGTGGCGAGCGCCGCGTCGAGCACCCTTCCAGGCAGCGGGTGCCCCAGCCGCACGTCGTCCTTGCGCAGTTCCTCCTCCCACTCCCCGGCCCGCTCGCGCAGCCGTGGCAGGCCGGCCGGCGCGGGCACGGCGAGCCGCCGCGCGAGCCGCCCGGCGACGGCCATGGCCTCGTCACCGTCCTCGGTATCCGCGAGCGAACCGTCCCCGGCGCGCTCCAGCAGCAGGGCGAACCGCTCGTCGTCACGCTCGTACAGGCGGACGGCGCCCCGGCCCTCCCAGACGGCGAAGGCGTCCGGCTCATGGACGTTGCCCGGGTGCGGGAACGAGACCTTCAGCACGGCGGGAGTGCCATCACCCCGGCGGACGGGGACGACGAGGCCGACCTGGCCGTGGGTCGCGGGCCCATCCTGGACACAGCGCCACCTCCCGAGCAACTCCTCGACCATACCGGGCAGTTGTGTGATCCAGGCACGGCCGGCGTCGCCCTCGCGGGCGGCGGTGAGATCGGCAAACCCCTCTGGTATCAGGCTCATTCGGTAACAGTAGCCCGGATCCTGTAGGGGTGGTTTCCGGCCATGATCGGTTGGAGGAGACCCTTCGGTACGGGGATGCGTCCAATCCCGGGCAGAAATCCGGGACGCAAGGGGAATACGCGCTGTTTCCGCAAGGGGCCCCGGCGGGGGCGGGCGTCCGTTCCAGGCGCATCCCGAGGGATCCATTCCCCGTTCCGGGCGACCGGTTCGAGCCTGGCCGGGGACCTCCGGCGGCTGAAGAATCCCTCGCATGATTGATCTCCTCGGAAAGAGAAAATCGGAACGCCCGGTACACCGGTGGCGCAGATCCGCCGGTGCGATGGCCGCCGTCACGGCCTTCGCGGGAGTCATGGCCTTTTCCTCCGCATCGCCGGCCGCGGCAGCTTCCAAATCGTATTCGTGGGACGAATGCGGATCCAATGTCGGCGCCTGCCTCGGCCTCTTCTACGGCGCGAAGAAGAACGGTGTGACGATCAGCGCCTGCTTCATGACCAACCGGTCGCACAAGGATCACTGGGGCCGGACCGAGCGCGGCAGGATCACGCGCTATGAATTCTGGAACCAGAAGGACCGCAAATATATCTCTTTCCGGCTCGGCGTGGAGACCAAGTGCATGCCCGAGGGTTGGGGATCCGGACATGAATTGAAGAACGCCGCCGCGTCGGCGGCGAACCAGGACTGGGTGACGCACGCCATCTACTACAACTCCTACTACGAGGGGTTCGGCCGCGCTTTTCCGCAGGATTTCTCCGGCAACCTCCACCAACTGCTGCGGAACAACAACGCGTCGAGCTTCCGGGAGAACCGATGAACGCGGCCGGCCGTACGTCCACGAGAATCGTCTCCGCGATGCTGGCCGTCGGCGCCGTGGCCGGTATCGGCTGGTACGCGTCGGGGGAACGGCCGGGCGGCGCGGCGCCGGCCGGTGTCGCGGCACCCGCGCCGGTGAAGCCCAAGGCGCCGGACCCCACGCTCCGCAGCGGTCTGCTCAAGAACCGGGAACTGCCGGTGGAGCGGTACCTGGTCTCCTACGCGGACGCCTCCACGGAGAAGGCCGCCCTGCTGAAGTCCGTGCAGGCCTGCATGGCGCGCTACGGGCTCACCTACGAGCCGCCGTCCACGGACGGCGCGATCCCCCCGCCGTCGGACAACTCGGCCAACCTGGAACGGCGTTACGGGCTGGCGGACAAGGCGTCGGCCGAGCAGTGGGGTTACGAGCTGCCGGGCGGCCGCCAGGAACTGCCGGCGTGGGAGCGGACCCCCGCCCAGATGGACGCCCTGTACGGGAAGGACGCCGAGGGCAAGGTGCTGGAGACCATCAACGGTCTGCCCGTGCCCAAGGGCGGTTGCAGCGCCGAGGCGGCTGGGGAGGTCGGCCGGCAGGACGAGGAAGCCGTCAGCGACGTCAACGCCGAGAGTTTCAAAGAGGCGTTGGACGAGCCCGCCGTGCAGAAGTCCCTCGGCGACTGGTCCGCGTGCATGAAGACCAGGGGCTACGAGTACAAGACGCCGTTCGAGATCACCCAGGGGCCGAAGGAGGAGGACTGGGGCAGCAGTCCCGAGGCCAAGAAGGTCGCCGTCGACGAGGTGGAGTGCAAGCAGTCCACCGGCTTGCTCGATGTCTGGTTCGCCACTGAATCACGCATTCAGGAGCAGAAGATCACGGCGAAGAAGGCCGTACTGGAGCGGGCCAAGCAGCACAACCAGTCCGTCGTCCTGCGCAGTCGGGCCGCGCTCAGGTAGTGCGCCCCCACGGCCGGCGGGTGCCGCCACCCCGCCGGCCGTGTCGTGAACAGGGCTCACGCGGACCGGAGTTCCGCGGCGATCGCCCCCGCCGCCGCCATGGACCGCAGGAACATGCCCTTGCCGAAGGTGATCCGGGTCGCGCCCAGGAGGCCCAGCCGGTGCGGAGCCGAAGCCTCCGGCGGGGCCATGGCGTTGACCAGCAGGCCGGAGGCGGCGGCGATCGCGGCCAGCGCGCTCTCCGGGGCGAGGATCGGGTACACGCAGTCCGCGCCCGCCGCGGCGTACAGCCGGGCCCGCTCCAGGGCGTCCTCGTCGGAGGCACCGCGCAGGTATGTGTCGATCCGGGCGTTGAGGAAGAGGGCGTCGCCCGCCTCCGCCCGTACCGCCGCGAGCCGGTCGGCCTGCTCGCGGGGGCCCAGGAGGCGGCCCGAGGACCGGTCGGTGTCCTCCAGGTTGCAGCCCACGGCGCCGGCCTCCAGGAGGCGGGCGACGAGCTCGCCGGGCGGGAGTCCGTAGCCGTCCTCGATGTCGGCGGAGACGGGCACGTCGACCGCCCGCGCGACGCGGGCGACCGCCGCGAACATCTCCGCCGCCGGTACGTCGCCGTCCGCCAGGCCCAGGGACTCGGCGACCGCGGCGCTGGGCGTCGCCAGCGCGGGGAAGCCGGCGTCGGCGAAGGCCCGGGCGCTCGCCGCGTCCCACGGGCCCGGCAGGACGAGGGGGTCCCCCGGGCGCCGGCCGTGGTGCAGCGCCCGGAAGTCCGCCACCGGCATCAGCGCGCCTGGTAGGCGCCGGGGGTGGACCGGGTGGACACGCCGAACCGGTTCCAGGCGTTGATCGCGACGATCATGGCCAGGAGCTGGGCCAGCTCCTTCTCCTCGAAGACCGCCGCGGCCCGCTCCCAGACCGCGTCCGGCACGAAACCGTCGGTCAGGACGGTGACGGCCTCGGTCAGGGCGAGCGCCGCCTGCTCCTTCTCCGTGTAGTAACCGACGGCCTCCTCCCAGGCGTTGAGGAGGTAGATCCGGTCCTCGGTCTCGCCGGCCTTGCGGGCGTCCTTGGTGTGCATGTCGAGGCAGAACGCGCAGTGGTTGACCTGCGAGGCGCGGATCTTGACCAGCTCGACCAGCGTCGGGTCGAGGTCCTGCTTGGCCGCCCGCTCCAGGCCGTACATCGCCTTGTAGACGTGGGGGGCGACCTCCGCGTAGTTCATCCGGGGGCCGTGGTGGTGGGTGGTCCGCTGTGTCGTGTTCTCCGTCATGGCTACGACACTACGGCCGCGGTAGCCCACGGGTATGGTCCATTTCCATGGACGAATCGTGGGCCATTCCGACGGCGGGCCCGGCCGTGGCCGGAACCGATCTGCACCTCGACCTGACCGGCCCCGGCGGCGTGCGCGCCGCGCTGATCCGGGCCCTGCGCGAGGCCGTACGGTCCGGGCGGCTGGCCCCGGGCACCCGGCTCCCCTCCTCCCGCACCCTGGCCGTCGACCTCGGCCTGGCCCGCAACACCGTCGCCGACGCCTACGGCCAGCTCGTCGCCGAGGGCTGGCTGACCGCCCGGCAGGGCTCGGGCACCCGGGTGGCCCAGAGCCCCGCGCCCCGGACCGCCGTCCGCGGGCGCCCCCTCCGGCCCTCCGCGCGCCCCCTGCACGACCTGCGCACCGGCACCGCGGACGTCTCCGCGTTCCCGCGCTCGGCCTGGTCCGCCGCCGCCCGCCGCGCCCTCGCCGCCGCGCCCAACGAGGCGTTCGGCTACCCCGACGGCCACGGCCGCCCCGAGCTGCGCGCCGCGCTCGCCGGCTACCTGGCCCGGGCGCGGGGCGTACGGACCGACCCCGAACGCATCGTCGTCTGCTCGGGCTTCGTCCAGGGGATCGCCCTGCTGTCCCGCGTCCTGTACGCACGCGGGGTCCGCGGCGTGGCGGTCGAGTCGTACGGGTACTGGGGCCACCACGAGCCCATGGCCCGCGCCGGACTGCGCCGGGTACCGCTGCCCGTCGACGGGCTGGGGGCGGACGTCCGCGAGCTGGCGCGCCTCAAGGACGTGGGCGCCGTCCTCCTCACCCCCGCCCACCAGTTCCCCACCGGCGTTCCGCTGCACCGGGACCGCCGCGCCGCCGTCGTCGACTGGGCCGCGCGCACCGGCGGGCTGGTCCTGGAGGACGACTACGACGGCGAGTTCCGCTACGACGGACGGCAGGTCGGCGCCCTCCAGAGCCTCGCGCCCGACCACGTCGTCTACCTCGGCACCAGCAGCAAGTCCCTCGCCCCGGCCCTGCGGCTGGCCTGGATGGTGCTGCCGGAGAACCTTGCCGCCGAGGTCGCGGAGACCAAGAACACGGGGGAGTGGGGCACGGGCGCGCTCGACCAGCTGGCGCTCGCGGAGTTCATCACCTCCGGCGCCTACGACCGGCACGTGCGGTCGATGCGGCTGCGCTACCGCCGGCGCCGCGACCGGATCGTGGCCGCGCTCGCCGAGCGGGCGCCGCACATCGGTGTCACCGGCATCGCCGCGGGACTGCACGTCGTCCTCGAACTCCCGCCCGGCACCGAGCAGTCCACCCTCCAGGCGGCCCACTGGCAGGGGCTCGCCCTGGAGGGCATCAGCCGCTACCGGCACGCCGACGTGCCCGCCCCCGCGCCCGGCAGCCCCGACGGCGTGATCGTCGCCTACGGCACCCCGGCCGAGCACGCCTTCGGCGGCGTCCTGGAGGCCCTGCTGCGGGCCCTTCCACCGGCCGGCTGAGCCCGCCCCGGGCGTTGTCAGTGCGCGGGTCTATCGTGTGCGGACACATGTACGACGGGGGAGTGAGATGGGACAGACAGCCTCACGGCGCAGACTCCGGTCCAGCACGGTGGTCCTCGGCGGTATGGGCGTGCTCGCCACCGCCCTGACCTCCTGCGGGTCCGAGCCGGACAAACGCTGTGTCGATCCGAACAGTTACGACGTGACGCGCGGCTACCGCGTCCTCGACTCCAAGGCGTGCAAGAGCACATCGTCCTCGGGGTCGTCAGGCTCGACAGGGTCGTCGGGATCCTCGGGCTCGTCCGCCCGCTGGTACTACGGCCCCGACCGGAAGTCCGGCGGCTACGCCGACAGCGGCACCTTCAGCAAGAGCCAGGCCGTCGACCGCGGCGGCTTCGGCTGCTCCTCCTCCGGCTCCGGCGGCGGGTGAGAGCCGTGCGCCGCCACCGCACCACCCCGCGCCCCGGCTGGCAGGAGACCGTCGAGGAGCAGGGCCTGATCTACCCGCTCACCCGCCACCCGGACGGCGAACTGCGCCCGTACTGGGACGAGAGCGCCTACTACTCCTTCACCCTGCCCGAGGTCGAGGCCCTGGAGGAGACCGTCGAGGAGCTGCACGGCATGTGCCTGGCCGCCGCCGCGAACATCGTCGACACCGGCCGCTTCGCCGACCTCGGGATCACCGACCCCCGGCTGGCCGGGCTCGTCGCCGAGTCCTGGCACCGGCGGGCCGAACTGCCCTCGCTCTACGGCCGCTTCGACCTCCACTACGACGGGAACGGCCCGGCCCGGCTGCTGGAGTACAACGCCGACACCCCCACCTCCCTGGTGGAGGCCGCGAGCCCGCAGTGGTTCTGGATGGAGGAGCGCTTCGCCGGCGTCGCCGGCGCCGACCAGTGGAACTCCCTGCACGAACGCCTCGTCGACGCCTGGAAGCGCCAGGCCGCCCTGCTCCCGCCCGGCGCCCCCCTGCACTTCGCCCACTCCGCCGGCGACGAGCTCGGCGAGGACCTGATGACCGTCGCCTACCTCCGCGAGACCGCCGCCCAGGCCGGGCTCGACACCCGAGCGATCTCCATGGAGAACATCGGCTGGGACCGGATATCCGGCCGCTTCGTCGACGAGCGCTACGGCTTCCTCCGCGCCTGCTTCAAGCTCTACCCCTGGGAGTGGCTGGTCGCGGACGACTTCGGTCCGCACGTCCTCGACACGCTCGACAACGGTGGTGGCACCGGGTCCACCCTCTGGATCGAGCCCGCCTGGAAGATGCTCCTCTCCAACAAGGCGCTCCTCGCCGTGCTCTGGGAGCTCTTTCCCGGCCATCCGAACCTGCTTCCCGCCTATCTCGACGGCCCTCGGGAGCTGGCCCGTACGACGGGGTACGTCGCCAAGCCGCTGCTCGGGCGGGAGGGGGCGGGGGTGACGGTCCACCCGGCCGGGGACGGTGCCCCGGCGCTCCGGGACGAGCGCTGCTGCTACCAGGAGCTGGCTCCCCTGCCGTCGTTCGACGGGAACCACGTGGTGTTGGGGGCATGGGTCGTGGAGGACGAGCCGGCGGGGCTGGGCATCCGCGAGTCGGAAGGGCTGGTGACGGACGGGTACGCGCGGTTCCTGCCGCACGTGATTCTTTGATGCCCGGACCGGTGGATCACCGGCCGCCCATGTGCCCCGCCTTGCCCCGGGCGACCTCCCGGGCGCGCTCCATGAGCGGCTTGACGGACCGGGCCGACGCGTGTGCCCGGATCCTGCGGGCTTTCGTATTTTTACGCTCGCCACTTGATGTGCGGGCGGAACTCCTGTTCTGCGGCCCTCCACACGCCTCTCAGGCTGTGGGTACGGTGCAAGGGTACGAGCCCGACGGATGGAGCACCGATGCCCCGTCGCCCGCCTGAGCGCCGCCGGCGCCTCACGCCGAATGAGGTGCGTTGATGTTGGAAGAAGCCGAGGAGATCGGGCGTCGAGCACGTCGCGCGCGACTCCGCCTGGGAATGGCCCAGGCCGACCTCGCGGTCGCCTTGGGAAAGTCTCAGGGGTGGGTGTCGAAGATGGAGCGCGGCCTGATCGAAATCGATCGCGTGGGTCTGCTGAACCTGCTGGCCAGTGAGTTGCACATCCACCCGAACGACCTGATCGGGCGGCCCTACAACAGCAGCCCTGGCGAGAACCAATGGCAAGTCGCTGCCTCGTCGATCCTGAGGGAACTCCGCCGCTACGACTTGACCCCGGTCTTTGCCGGGACCCCGCGGCCGGCCCGGCAGCTCTGGCAGGAGACCACCCGTCTTCACCGTCTGAGGGACGCTGCGGCCAACGTAGCGATCATGGAGGTGCTGCCCGACCTCCTACGAGAAGCCAGGGCCCTCGCGGAAGTCTGCACGGGTCACGAGCGGGAAGAGGCGTTCTCCATCTACGCGGTGTGCTGCAAGTTCGCTCACACCGCAGCCCACGCCCTCGGCCACCCCGAGCTGGTCACCATGTCGTGTGAACGGGCAGCTTGGTCCGCCCGCCTCTCCGGTGACCCGGTCATGCCTGCCGTGGCCGACTGGATGCGTGTATGGGACATGTGGGCAACTGCTGACTGGGAAGACGCGATCACCCTGTCGGACAAGGCCATCCGCAGTGTTCAGGAAGGCTACGACCAAGCCGAACCACTCGCTGTTCGCGCATGGGGGGCACTCCAGCTCCGGGCCGCCGTCTCTGCCGCGCGCGGCAACCTCCGATCAGAGGCCGAGGACCGCATCGCGCACGCAAAAGCCGCAGCCGACCGGCTGGCCGAGTACGCCGGTCCACCCGTGTACGACCGGCACTCTCTGACGTTCTCACCCGGCAACGTGCAGATTCATGCCATCAGCGTCGCCCTTGAGATGCGGGAGCAGCGACGGGCGCTGGCCATACACCGACGCACGAGCCCGGAGATGATCGCCTCACTCCCCAGCTCCCGTCAGGGGCACCACCACATGGAACTCGCGCGCGCCTGGCTATGGGACGGCAACAGGGACACCGCGTTGGCCGAGCTGGAAAAGGCTGAGCGCATCGCACCCCAGCTCATCCGCAACCACCCCATTGCCCGGTCAACCCTGCGCAGCATCGTGTACGCGGAACGAGCGTCCACCCGCGAGAAGCTGCGCCGCATGTCGGACCGGTTTCACCTCGATGGATGAGGACGGTATTCCCTCGGTTCATATTCGGCGGCTGGCGTCCTCTTAACTTCGGGGTCATGACCGACACGACTTCGGAGCAACTCCCTTCTGGGGACGCGGAGATCGGGACAGGCGAGCCGTACCACCCTCGTTTGGGTGACCTCGCCTTCGACCTCGGCGCGGGCGGACGAATCGGCGTCGTCGTGGCCCTCCCCCGTGAGGGCGCGAAGACGTACAAGCTGCGCCCGCCGGGCGGCGGCAGAGAATGGTCCGCGCCTTCCGACGGCTCCACCCTCCGCACCGTGCCCGTCCCGGTCACACACGTCAC
The DNA here is from genome assembly GCF_013055795.1 of Streptomyces sp. I05A-00742. Taxonomy (GTDB): domain Bacteria; phylum Actinomycetota; class Actinomycetes; order Streptomycetales; family Streptomycetaceae; genus Streptomyces. The sequence continues at coordinate 240,670 of NZ_JABETO010000005.1, read as the reverse complement.
GCTGCTGAAACGCGATGCCCTGTACGACCACCGCGCCCAACGAGCGGTCATGCGCGTCCAAGTGCACTTCGAGGACGGCAGCAACGTGGAATCGACGCTACTCCTGACGCCGTCCGAGTTGCTGATGTCCCAGATCCAGTTCGAGCGGTTGATTCAGCAGCGCGAACGGGCGCGGGGGCATGAGCGGTGAGCGCCTCCACGCCGGCGCTCAGCGCTCCGGCTTCCGCCGGCCTGCCGCCGCATCTCACCTTGCCCGCCACCGAGCAGGCTCCCGCCATGGCCCGCGCCTACGCTCGGGAAGTCGTCAAGCACGCCGTGACCGACCCGGATGACGCATACCTGTTCGCCGTCACGCTCGTCGTGTCCGAGCTGGTGACCAACTCGGTTCGCTACGGCAGCGAGCCCGGCGATCGCCTGCGCGTCATCGTCGACGCCACCGACGCCCGCACCCGTATCCAGGTGCATGACCCCGTGCGCCGCGAGCCCCGGTTGAGGCCCGAGAGCGGCGAGCGGTGCCGGGGCCGTGGCCTCTACATCGTCGACGCCCTTGCCACGTGGGGGATCACCCTCAGACCGTTCGGCAAGGCCGTATGGGCCGAGGTGAGGCCGCAGTGACGACACAAGTCTCGCCCAGCCTCGGGTTCCTCTCCGGCCTCACCTACAGTCACGGGATCCACCACGCCGACACCGGCCCCGTCGCCCGGCTTCTGCTGACCCACGAACCGCCCCGGCGGGCCGGCGAAACCGTGGAGTGGATCGAGGCCGGCATGCGCGCCCTGTCCTTCTGCTGGGGCCTGAGCCCCATCGAGGAAGAACCCCGCTACATCGGATCGCGGATATCCCTGCACCACGGCATCGCCCGTCTCGACTACGGCGACGCCTGGTGGGAACTCCGTATCCCCGGCACCGGGAAGGAGTGGCAGGAGCACGTCGCCGCCGGCGGCCCTGTGCGCCTGACTCTCTCGTTCGAACCGACACCCGTCGGCCGCACTCAAGAGGACCTTTCCCGGTTCATCGAAGCCGGTATTCAGGCCGGCACGGTCCGATGGGGCACCACCCGCGCGCGCCCCCGCTCCCGCCTCGACGTACGAACGAGCCGCCCCGGAGCCTGATACATCCCGGGCCGACCGTTCGCCGCTCGCCCTACCCGGCCACAGTTCTGTCCGTCTCCCGATGGAAAGGCCCGCGATGTTCAACCACTCCGACCGGTTCCCCACCGGGACACCGCTCCCCCAGGGACACCGGACCCCCACCCCCTGGGCGCTGCGCCGCATCGCTCCGTATCCGCCGTTCGACGGGCACCAGTACGCCCGCGTCGAGCTCGACGCCACCACGCAGACCGCCCGCTACCTCGACGCCGCCGGCGCGGTCGTGATGGCGCCGGGGCACGGGACCTCGTCCGGCACCAACCCGCCCACCGGCACCACGGGTCAGGGCGACCGCAACAGCGACTCTCCCGACAGCGACACCGGGAACGACACCGACCAGTGACGGATCCCCGCCCGGTCGCGGTCGTCACCAACCTCGACGATCCGACCGCCGATCTGGTGATTGCCGAGCTGCACGACCGGGGTGTCCCGGTCGTGCGGTTCGACTCCGGTGACTTCCCCGCCACCCTCACGTGCTCCGCCTTCATCGGCGGCGACGCGGAGCGGTGGCGCGGAAGCGTGCAGACCCCGACCCGCACCGCCGAACTGGGCGCCGTCCGCTCCCTGTACTACCGGCGCCCCTCCGGGTTTGCCTTCCCCCACCTCGACTCACAGGACGCCAGGTTCGCCGCCGCTCAAGCCCGATACGGGCTCGGCGGTGTCCTCGCCTCGCTCCCCGACTGCCTCTACGTCAATCGCCCCGGCCGCATCGGCGACGCGGAGTACAAACCCGCCGGCCTCGCCACCGCCGCAGCGTGCGGCTTCACCGTCCCGCCCACGCTGATCACCAACCGGCCCGACGATGCCCGCGCCTTCATCAAGCGGCACGGGCCCGTCATCTTCAAACCCCTCTCCGTACCGCTCTACCTCGTCGACGGCAAGGCGCAGACCGTGCCCGTCACCACGGTCGGGGCCGACGAGATCGACGACGCCCTCGCCGGCACCATGCACCTCTTCCAAGCGCAGGTGGACAAGACCGCGGACGTCCGCGTGACCGTGATGGGGGACCGAGTGTTCGCGGTGCGCATCGACTCCGGACTGCTCGACTGGCGCACCGACTACAGCACCCACACGTACACCCCCGTCACCCCGCCGCCGGAAGCAGAGCGCGCGATCTTCGCCTGTCTCCGGCACTTCGGACTCGTCTTCGGAGCATTCGACTTCGCCCACACCTCCTCCGGCGCGTGGGTGTTCATCGAGTGCAACCCCTCCGGGCAATGGGCGTGGATGGAGCCCCCCACGGGCCTGCCCATGACCGCCGCCCTCGCCGGCCTACTGGAACGAGGCACCCATGGCACCTGACGTCACCCCCACCGCAACCGAGCTGCGGCACCGGCTCGCGGCCCACCTCGCCGACGACGGTCGGCTGCGCAGCCCGGCGTGGCGCGCCGCCGTAGAAGCCGTCCCCCGTCATGAATTCGTCCGGTGCTTCCACCGCGAGACCGACGCCCCCGGCCTGACGACGTGGGCCCCCGTCACGGCCGACCTCGTCGGCGTCGGGGAATGGCTGCGGCAGGCGTACGCCGACGAAACCCTCGTCACACAGTTCGACGGCCAAGAGACCGACTGGACCGACCCGAAGCCCATCAGCGGCGCGCATCCGACGTCGTCCTCCACCCTGCCGGCCCTCGTCGTGCACATGCTGGAAGAACTCCAGGTGGACGACGGAATGACCGTCATGGAGATCGGTACCGGCACCGGGTACTCGACCGCCCTCATGTGCCACCGTCTCAGCCCCGACCGGGTCACCTCCATCGAGACGGATCCCGACGTCGCCGCTCGGGCACGGGACGGACTCGGCCGCTGCGGATACGCCCCGCGCCTTCTCACCGGCGACGGCCTCGCCGGAGCCCCCGAGGGCGCTCCGTACGACCGCACCATCGCCACGTGCGGCGTTCGCCACGTCCCCTACGCGTGGGTGCGGCAGACCCGTCCCGGCGGGCTCGTCCTCGCCACCCTCCGCGGCTGGATGCGCTCACTCGGCCTGGTCCGCCTCACCGTCGGCCGCGACGGCCGTGCCGAGGGCCGGTTCATCGACAGCGATCCGAGTTTCATGATTGCCCGGCAGCAGGACGCCCCCGCGAGCCTCGGCACGATCCCCGCACCGGATGACGGCGCCTCTCGCCGCACTCCCTACGGGCCCGACGGGCTGACCGCGGCCGGCAGCGGGTTCGTGGCACAGCTCGCCATGCCCGGCGCCCGCTTCTTCTCCATGCCGGCCGACGACGGTACGCCCTGCACGTACGTGCTCGACGGCACGAACGAGTCCTTCGCCGTCCTCACGCCCAGGGCGGACGACACATGGAACGTCCGCCAGGGCGGTCCGGTCGCCCTTTGGGACGCCTTTGAGAACGCGCTCGGCACCTGGTGTTCGGCCGGCTCCCCGGTGCCGACGGAGTTCGGGGTCACTGTCACAGCAGAGAGTCAGCGGGTGTGGCTCGGAGCACCGGACGGCCCGAGTTGGCGCCTGCCGACTCCGGCGAAGACCTCGAACGTCTCTGCGTAATCGGACGAGTCCCGAAGCGGTGGACCGCCATGGCCAGTTGGCCGCGTGACCACCGCGCCTGGTCCATCACGCTCACGCCCACAGCCGTGCTCCCGTCGGAGACCGCGCTGTATGGCCTCATCGCCGGCCGGGCTGGATGTCAGCCCGGCCGGCGCGCGAGGACGACCGCGCGGGCGGGGGTCCGGAGCAATCCCCTACCCCGCGAGCACCGCTCGCAGTTGCTCCAGGCCCCAGTCCAGATCCTCCTTCGAGATCACCAGCGGCGGAGCGATCCGGATCGTCGACCCATGTGTGTCCTTCACCAGCACCCCCCGCTCCATCAACTGCTCGGACACCTCCCGAGCCGTCCCGCGCGACGGCGCGATGTCGACGCCGGCCCAGAGCCCGCGGCCGCGGACGGCCTCGACGGCGCCGGTGCCGGCGAGGAGGTTGAGTTCGTGGTGGAGGTGGTCGCCGAGGCGGGTGGCGCGTTCCTGGTATTCACCCGTCTTGAGGATGGCGATCACTTCGAGGGCGACGGCGCAGGCGAGCGGGTTGCCGCCGAAGGTGGAGCCGTGCTCGCCGGGGCGGTGGACGCCGAGGATGTCGCGGGAGGCGGCGACGGCGGAGACGGGGACGACGCCGCCGCCGAGGGCCTTGCCCAGGACGTACATGTCGGGGACGACGTCCTCGTGGTCGCAGGCGAAGGTCCGGCCGGTGCGGCCGAGGGCGGACTGGATCTCGTCGGCGATGAACAGCACGTTCCGCTCGGCGGTCAGCCGCCGCACGCCGGGGAGGTAGCCCGGGGGCGGGACGAGGACGCCGGCCTCGCCCTGGATCGGCTCCAGGAGCACGGCGACGGTGTTGTCGTCCAGGGCCGCCTCCAGGGCGGCCAGGTCCCCGTACGGCACGATCTCGAAGCCGGGGGTGTAGGGGCCGTAGTCGGCCCGGGCCTCGGGGTCGGTCGAGAAGCTGACGATGGTGGTGGTGCGGCCGTGGAAGTTGTTGTCGGCGACGATGATCTTCGCCTGGCCGTCGGGTACGCCCTTGACCCGGTAGCCCCACTTGCGGGCGGTCTTGACGGCCGTCTCGATGGCCTCGGCGCCGGTGTTCATGGGGAGCACCATGTCCTTGCCGCACAGGGCGGCGAGCTCGGTACAGAACTCCGCGAACCGGTCGTGGTGGAAGGCCCGGGAGGTGAGGGTCACCCGTTCCAGCTGGGCCTTGGCGGCATCGATGAGGCGGCGGTTGCCGTGGCCGAAATTGAGCGCCGAGTAGCCGGCGAGCATGTCGAGGTAGCGCCGTCCCTCGACATCGGTCATCCACGCGCCCTCGGCGGTCGCCACCACGACCGGGAGGGGGTGGTAATTGTGCGCGCTGTGGGCCTCGGCGGCGGCGATGCTGCGTTCCGTGGCGGTCAACGTGTGCTCCGTTCGGGTCGGGGCATGCGGTTGTTGGTCTTTCTAACACCGACGCAGCCACCGCCGGACCGAGTCGGCGGCAGCACCTGAGAGAATGTGCGCATGGCCCTTGATCGTCCGCGCGCACTGTCCGGTATCCAGCCCACCGCCGACTCCTTCCACCTCGGCAACTACCTCGGTGCCATCCGGCAGTACGTGGCGCTGCAGGAGACGCACGACGCGTTCTACATGGTCGTCGACCTGCACGCGATCACCGTCCCGCAGGACCCCGCGGAGCTGCGCGCCAACACCCGTGTCGCCGCCGCCCAGCTGCTGGCCGCGGGCCTCGACCCGGACCGCTGCACGCTGTTCATCCAGAGCCATGTCCCCGAGCACGCGCAGCTCGGCTGGGTGATGAACTGCCTCACCGGCTTCGGCGAGGCGTCCCGCATGACGCAGTTCAAGGACAAGTCGGCCAAGCAGGGCGCCGACCGGACCACGGTCGGCCTCTTCACGTACCCGGTCCTCCAGGTCGCCGACATCCTGCTGTACCAGGCGAACGCCGTCCCGGTCGGCGAGGACCAGCGCCAGCACATCGAGCTGACCCGCGACCTCGCCGAGCGCTTCAACGGCCGGTTCGGCGAGACCTTCACGCTGCCCGCCGCGCACATCGTCCGCGAGACGTCGAAGATCTACGACCTCCAGGACCCGACCGCGAAGATGAGCAAGTCGGCGTCCACCACCAAGGGCCTGATCAACCTGCTCGACGAGCCCAAGGCCTCGGCGAAGAAGATCAAGAGCGCCGTCACCGACACCGACACGGTGATCCGCTTCGACCCGGAGGAGAAGCCGGGCGTCAGCAATCTGCTCACCATCTACTCCACGCTCACCGGGACGGGAATCGCGGAACTTGAGCAGAAGTACGAGGGCAAGGGCTACGGTGCGCTCAAGACCGACCTCGCCGAGGTGATGGTGGAGTGGGTGACACCCTTCCGTGCCCGTACGCAGGAATATCTGGACGACCCGGAGACGCTGGACTCTGTCCTGGCCAAGGGCGCCGAGAAGGCCCGTGCCGTCGCGGCCGAGACCCTCGCCCAGGCGTACGACAAGGTGGGCTTCCTGCCCGCCAAGCACTGAGCCGCACCGGAGCGGGACCGCACACCGGGCGTGAGAAGTCCGTCACACCGGACAAGTCCGGACGGCCCGAAGGCGCAGGGAGGACCGCTGTTCCCCTGCGCCGGGGACCAGGAGACCTGGCAGGGGACGCGGCGCAGCCGCCACACTGACCACGGGGACCTACAGGCGCACAGGAGGGAGAACTCGATGGGGACCGTAACGCTCGGCGTTTCGATCGCGGTCCCGGAGCCGTACGGCAGCTTCCTCCAGAAGCGCCGCGAGGGCTTCGGTGACCCCCACGCGCACGGCATCCCCACCCATGTCACCCTGCTGCCGCCCACCGAGGCCGACGCCTCGTCGCTGCCGGTGATCGAGGCGTACCTCGCCGAGGTCGCCGCGGCGGGCCGGCCGTTCCCCATGCGGCTGGCGGGGACGGGCACCTTCCGCCCGCTGTCGCCGGTGGTCTTCGTCAACGTGGTGGAGGGCTCCTCCGCCTGCTCCTGGCTGCAGAAGCGGATCCGGGACGCGGCCGGGCCGCTCGCCCGGGAGCTCCAGTTCCCGTACCACCCGCATGTGACCGTCGCCCATGGCATCCCCGAGGAGGCCATGGACCGGGCCTACGAGGAGCTGGCGGACTACGCCGCCGCCTGGACCGTCGACGGCTTCGCGCTCTACGAGCAGGGCGCCGACGGCGTCTGGCGGCTGGACCGCGAGTACCCCTTCGGCGAGGAGGGCCCCGTCCCGGCCGCCATGCCCCGCCAGACGGGGGCTTCCCGCCCACCTGCCGCCTCCCGCTGAGCGCCGGTGAGCCCCCGGTGCACGCCGCTTCCCGAGCGGTGGGCACCGCCCGTCCGGGGTAGACGTGGATCATGGACTGGTTGACCCGGCTGCCGGTGATCGGGCCCGCCGCGGCCCGGATGATGCGGACGCACGCGTGGCGCTCGTACGAGACCCTCGACCGCGTGAAGTGGACGCGGCTCGCGGCCGCGATCACCTTCACCAGTTTCGTCGCCCTGTTTCCGCTGCTCACCCTGGGGGCGGCCGTCGCCGCGGCGACGCTCAGCGGGAAACAGGTGAAGGAGCTGGAGCACAGGCTGGCCGAGCAGGTACCCGGTATCTCCGGCGCCCTCGACCTCAGCTCGCTCGTGGACAACGCCGGCACGGTCGGCATCGTCGCCGGCGCCCTGCTGCTGGTCACCGGCGTCGGCTGGGTCGGGACGCTGCGCGAGTGCCTGCGCGCCGTGTGGGAGCTGGAGGAGAGCCCGGGCAACCCGTTCCTGCTGCGGCTGAGGGACGCCGGGGTGCTGCTGGGTCTCGGGGTCGCCGCCCTGCTGTCCCTCGGATGCTCGACGTTCGCCTCGACGGCCGTCACCTGGTCGGCGGACAAGACCGGACTGCCCACCGGCGGCGCCGGCGGCGTGCTGCTGACGGCCGCCGGATTCTGCGCCGCCGTGCTCGCGGACTTCCTCCTGCTGCTCTACGTCCTCACCCGGCTGCCCCGCGTCCAGCCCTCCCCCCGTTCCCTGCTGGCCGCGGCGCTGATCGGCGCGGTCGGCCTGGAGGCGCTGAAGCTGGTGATCGGCGGCTATCTCAGCGGGGTGGCGGCCAAGAGCATGTACGGGGCGTTCGGCACCCCGGTCGCCCTGCTGCTGTGGATCAACTTCATCGCCAAGCTGGTGCTGTACTGCTCCGCCTGGACGGCCACCACGCGGCACGACAAGAACGACGCGGACCTGCTGGGGAACGGCTCGGGCGAGTGACTGCGAGCAGTCACCCACCCGCGGCCGTACCCCTCAGGAGCGGCCCCGGCGCTTGGCCAGATCGGGCAGCGGCCACCGGCGGTGCACCACGTACGCGGCCGCCGCCAGCGCCACCACGGAGGCACCGCTGATCCCCATCGCCGTCCACAGCCCGCCGCCGCCCGAGCCGGACGACGAACCGGTGACCGACGCCTGCGCCTTGTCCCCGCCCTTGCCCCCGGACTTCCCGGCGTCCTTGCCCGCCCCCTCCAGCGGCGGGACGAGCACCCCGACGGGCTTGACGTGGCCGGTCGCCTCGAAGCCCCAGTCCAGCAGGTGTGCCGCTTCCTTGTAGACCTCGTTGGGCTCCTTGGTCTCCGGATTCATCACGGTGACCAGCAGCTTGCGGTCCCCGTGCTGGGCGACGCCGGTGAAGGTGTTCCCCGCGTTGGTCGTGGAGCCGTTCTTCACCCCGGCGATGCCCTTGTAGAACGGCACCCCCTGGCCGGTCAGCAGGCGGTTGGTGTTCTGGATGCCGAAGGTCTCGCGCTTCTTGCCCTTCCGCTCCTCGCCGGGGAACTGCGCGGTGGCCGTCGCGCAGTACTCGCGGAAGTCCGCCTTCTGAAGGCCGGAGCGGGCGAACAGCGTGAGGTCGTAGGCGCTGGAGACCTGGCCGTCCGCGTCGTAGCCGTCGGGCGTGACCACGTGCGTGTCGTTCGCCTGGAGCTGTTCGGCGTGCGCCTGCATGTCCTTGACGGTCTGTCCGACACCGCCGTTCATGGCGGACAGCACATGCACGGCGTCGTTGCCCGAGCGGAGGAAGACCCCGAGCCAGAGGTCGTGGACCGAGTAGGTCGAATCCTCCTTGAGCCCCACCTGGCTGCTGCCCTCGCCCATGCCCTCCAGGTCGGAGGGGACGACCTTGTGCTGCTGCGTCCTGGGGAACTTCGGCAGCACGGTGTCCGCGAAGAGCATCTTCAGGGTGGAGGCCGGAGCCAGCCGCCAGTGGGCGTTCTTGGCGGCCAGCACCTCGCCCGACTCGGCGTCCGCGACCAGCCACGCGTCACCGCTCAGGTCCTTCGGCAGCTCGGGCGCGCCCGCCTCCGGCCGTACCTGGACGCCCGGCCTGCCGAGCAGCTCGCCGCCGACCTCGGACATCTTCGCGGGCGGCTGCTTGGGCGGCCGGCCCTTGGCGTCGTCGGGCGTTCCGCCGGGCTTGCCACCGGGGCTCGGCCTGCCACCCGGGCTCTGTGAAGCGCCCGGGCTCTGCGTGCCGCCGGGGCTCTGCGAGGCGCCCGGCGTGTGAGAGGCGTGCGGGGCGGGCGGGGCCGCGAGCGCCGGGGCCGCGGTGGCCAGGGGGAGCGCCAGCGCGGCCGAGGCGGCCACCAGGGCCGCGCCGCGGCGGCGCGCTGTCGCTGAGATCGTCACGGTCGGTGATGTCGTCATCGGCACGCCGGTGAACGTACCCTTCCGCCCGGCTCCCGGAGCCGAGCCGGGGGTACGGGAACCCGCCGAGGACCCGATAGGACCAGTGCGTCCCCCGGATCGCATACTGAAACCCATGGTGAATTCCTCCGGCTCGACAGCCCCTCGGACCCCCGCTTCCCTCTCCCGCCCCGTCTCCTGGTTCCTGCTCGCCTTCGGCGTGTGGAGCTGGTTCATCTGGATCACTTTCGCAAAGAATCTCTGGAAGGACGGGAGCGGGCTGGCCTTCGACGACGCGGGCGAGCCGACCGCGTACTTCTGGGTCCATCTGCTGCTGGCGGTCACCTCTTTCCTTCTGGGGACGGTCGTGGGCCTCATCGGGTTGCGTGGGGTCAGGGCGTTGCGTCGCACCTCATAGCGGTTCCCCGTCCGGGCCCCCGGACAGCCTGTCGGCCACAGAAGTCGATCACTTGGCCGATTCTCAGGACGTGCGCGCGTTCGTGTGTTTAGGTGAGCCGCGTCACGGAAAGGGGGCGCAGCTATGCGTGGGATCCGGAGGCAAAGCCGGAACGGGGCGGTGCTGGCGGCATTGGCGCTGCTGGCAGTGGGTTTGAGCGGTTGCTCGGAGGATTCGGGGAGCAGTGGCGGCAAGGAACCGATCATCGTGGGAACGACGGATCCGGTCATCGGACTCGATCCGGCGGGGGTCTACGACTCCGGATCGTTCTCACTTTTCGGCAATATTTACCAGTCGCTGCTGACCTTCGCCCCGGGCACCGACAAGCCGACGCCCGACGCGGCCAAGACCTGCGGTTTCACGGACGAGAGCCGGCGGACGTACAACTGCACCCTGCGGTCCGGGATGAAGTTCGCCAACGGGCACAGCATGACGGCCAAGGACGTCAAGTTCTCCTTCGACAGGATCCTCGGCATCAAGGCGGACGAGGGTCCTGCGGTTCTGCTGGACACCCTCCAGTCGGTCGAGACCGAGGGCGACTCCAAGGTGACCTTCCGGCTCCGCAGGCCGGACGCCACCTTCCCCTCCAAGATCGCTTCGGGGGCGGGGTCGATCGTCGACAGCTCCGTCTACCCGGCGAACCGGCTGCGGGAGGGGAACGCGGTCGACGGGTCCGGGCCGTACAGGCTCAAGCGCTACGAGGCCAAGGGCACCGCCGAACTGGTCCCCAACTCGCACTACAAGGGCGCCATCAACAAGACGGGCAACCGCGTTACCGTCCGCTACTTCGCCGATCCGAAGGCGCTGAGCGCGGCCTGGAAGGATCAGTCCGTCGATGTCGCCTCCCGTGACATGCCGCCGGCCGACATCGCGGAACTCTCCATCCGGCAGAGCGATTTCCGGGTCACCGAGAACGCCTCCGCCAACACCCGCTTCCTGGTCTTCAACGTGCGGGACAAGTCGCCCGTCAAGGACGTGGCCATCCGGCGCGCCGTCGCGGCGACGGTGGACCGCGACGCGATCACCCGCGACGTCCACCAACGTACGGTCGAATCGCTCTACTCCCTGATCCCGCAAGGCGTCTTCGGGCACACCACGTCCTTCTTCGACCGCTACCCGAAGCCCGACCCGGAGGCCGCGCGCGGCATGCTCCGCTCGGCCGGCGTCTCGACGCCCGTCCGCTTCACCATGGCCTACTCCAAGGGCGCCGCCACCGACGAGGAGGCGGCCCTGGTCAAGAAGCAACTGGAGTCGACGGGGCTGTTCCAGGTGAACGCCATGCATGTGGAGTGGAGCGAGTTCCAGAAGGGGCGCTCCCGCGGCGCCTACGACGCCTACCTCATGGGCTGGGTCGCCGACTACCCGGACGCGGACAACTTCACCAGCCCGCTCGTGGGCAGCGACAACACCCTCTACTCGGGGTACTCCAACGACCGGGTCAACAAGCTGATCCGCAACGCCCAGCAGAGCGGCCGCCGCGACAGTGCCACCGATGCCTACCGGACCGTCCAGAAGATCGTCGCCGAGGACGTGCCGCTGGTGCCGCTGTGGCAGAAGAAGGAGATCGCGATCAGCAAGAGCTCCATCTCGGGCGCCCAGTATCTGACGGACGGCACGGGCCTGTGGCGACTGTGGCGGCTGGGGCGGATCTGAACCGCTCGGAAGAGCGTCGCCGAGCGGCCGACCTGACACAGTGCGGACGAGTCCTCCGGCTCCGAGGTTTCGTCCGCGCCCGGCCCGTGCCGGTGAACACGCTTGCCGGAGTGGCTCGTTCCGGACCGCCCGCGGGAGTGGCGCGGCGGGTGATCCGGTGACTCCGGCGGGCGCGCCCTTGACCTCAAGCGCTGTTGAGGTAGTTGAGTGAACGGCGTCGGACCGGACGAGGACCGACACTCTGCACTCGCAAAGGGAAAGTGATTTCATCATGGCAACGACCCATGAGATCCACGACGTTGTGCCCGCCGATGTCGAGGCCGCCGTCCGCGACGTCGTGCGCGCCCTCCAGGACGCCTACAACGCCAAGGACGCCGACGTCCTCGGGGAGCAGTACGCCCTGAACGCCACCTGGACCAACGCCATGGGGATGCGCGCCGACGGGCGCGAGGGGATCGCCGAGGCCGCGCGGAAGGTGCTCCCCGTCCTGCCGGACCAGCCGGTCCGCTACGACGTCGTCCGGATGTTCGCCATCCGGCCCGACGTCATCGCCGTCAACGTCGTCCAGACGCCCGTGGACGGGGACGGCGAGCCCGTCGAGGGCGCCCAGGGCGCCCCCCTGTACGTCATCTCGAAGGAAGAGGACGGCTGGAAGATCATCGCCGGGATGAACGGCTTCCTCGGCGGTCCGCCGGCGAACTGAGGTCCGTAGGCGGGCTGAGATCCGTCGGCGGGCCGACCGGCGCGGGGCCCGGGGCGGTTCCGGCCGGGACGGCCGCGTCGGGGTGCGGCGGGGTGTCGGGGAGCGGGTCGTGGCTCAGGGGAGCGGCGGCCCGCTCGTCCCGTCGTACGTCCGGCAGCAGGAGCACCCCCAGGTTCGCCGCGGCCACCAGCGCCGCCGCGGTGAGCAGGGGCGTCGCGGTGCCCACCGCCGCCGCCAGCGGGGCCGCGGCGGCGAGCCCCAGGGGCCGTGCCGCCAGGGAGATCAGGGTGTCGAACGAGCCGACGCGGCCCAGGGCCTCCGCCGGGATGCGCTGCTGGAGGACCGTTTCCCACAGCGGGGTCAGCACCCCCAGGGCGAACATCGCCGCGAAGTAGGCGGCCGTGACCGCGGCGACCGGCAGGGTGAGGGCCAGGGTCAGCAGGGGGAGCGCGTAGACGGCGGTGCTCACGGCGGAGACGGCGAGGGGACGGCGGACGGGCAGCCGGGGAGCGGCCCAGAGACCGGTGACCAGGCCCACGGTGCCCACCTGGGTGACGATCACCCAGGCGGTCTCGCCGCCGAGGTGGCGTACGGCGATCAGCGGTCCGAGCGTCAGCAGGAACCCGGCCGACAGGTGCCACACGCCGTGGCCGATCAGGCCGGCCAGGAACCAGGGGTGGCGACGGGTCTCCGTCCAGCCCTCCCGCAGCTCGCTCCGGAAGGAACTCCGGCCCGCGGCGGGGTCCCTGGGGAGCGGGTCCCGGCGCATTCCGCCCAGGGTGAGCGCGGACCCCAGGAACAGCACGCCCGTGAGGATCGCGGACCAGCCCGGTCCGACGGCCAGCAGCAGCCCGCCGGCCACGGCGGGGGCCGCCGTCCCGGCCAGCCCCTGCCACACGGCCAGTCGCGCGTTGGCCCGCAGCCGGTCGGTGCCGGCCACGACCGAGGCCACCAGCGTCCGTACGGCCGGGGTGCCGAAGGCGACGGCCGCGCCGGTCAGGGCCGCCAGGACGCAGAGGTCGGGGATCCGGACGACGCCCGCGGCCAGTTCGGCGCCGGTGCCGAGCTGGGCGGCGCCGCGCAGGAGGTCGGCGGCGAGCACGACGCGGTGCGGCGGGTACCGGTCGGCGGCCACGCCCGCGACGGGGAGCAGGAGCAGCATCGGCAGCGTCTCGCAGGCCATGACGAGCCCGAGGTCCGCCGCCGAGCCCGTGCGGACCACCGCGAGCGTCAGGGTGAGCGGGATGAGCGCCGTCGCCAGGGCCGCGACGGTCCGGCCGACGAGGAGCCGGCGGAGCGGGGAGGGTGGTGCAGGGGTGTCGAGGAGGGACATGGCGGGAGATTAATTCGCCAGCGAATCATTCGTCAACGAAATACTTGGAGCCGTGCATACTGGCCGGGTGGAGGATTCCGTCGATCGGCATATCGCGCGCTGGCGCGACAAATCGTCCTTCGACGAGCGGACGGAGGCGATCGTCTCCCGGCTGAAGACGCTGACCCGGCACAACGTCCTGGCCAAGGAACGCGCCCTCGCCGAAGTCGGGCTGCAGAACTTCGAGTTCGACACGCTGCACCGGCTCGCCGCGCGCGGGAGGCCCTGGCGGGCCACGCCCTCCGAGCTCTCCGCCGAACTGATGCTCTCGCCCGCGGGCACCACCGGCCGGCTGGACGCCCTGGAGGGCGCGGGCCTGGTCAGACGGCTGCGCAGCGCCGAGGACCGGCGGCGGGTCGACGTGGAGCTCACCGAGCTGGGGCACAGCAGGTGGGCCGCCGCCATGCGGGTGTGGGGCGTCGCGGAGGGGGACATGGTCGCCCCCCTCGACGCGGCCGAACAGGACGTGCTGATCGGCCTCCTGAGGAGGATGCTGCTCCATGTGGAGGGCGGCGGTCCGGGGAAGGGCGGCGGTCCGGAGAAGGCCAGCGGTCCGGAGAAGGCCAGCGGTCCGGAGAAGGGCCGCTGACGTCCGTCAGACGCGCAGTTCGGGCGGGAAGCCCGTCCAGCGCAGCTCCTCCGGCAGATGGCCCATGTCGTTGGCGAGCATGACCGAGGACGGGCGGTCGGGTGCGTAGCGGATGACGGTCAGCGCCGCGTTGCCCTGGTTGAGCATCAGCCAGCGCCACGGCGGGGCGTCGAGTGCGGCGCGGATCAGCCAGCCGACCAGGAAGTTGTGGGTGACGACCAGCTCGTGCCGGTCCTCGGTACCCTCCACCGGGCCGGTGAAGCGCTCCAGCGCCCGCCGGGCGAGGACCGGCCCCCGCTCCCGGTACACGGCGGGGAAGCGGTCGACGTACTCCAGGAGGAAATCCGCGTGCGCGTCCGGCAGTTCCTCCCGGCGGGGGACGTACGGAACACCGTCGTCCGCCTCCTCCGCGAGCTCCAGGGGCACCCCGTCGAGGCGGCCGGCGACCAGCCGCGCGGTCTCGGCGGCCCGGCCGAGCGGGCTGTGGTGGGCCACCGACAGGGGCGCTCCGCGCAGCCGGTCGCCGAGGAGGACCGCCTGGCGCCGGCCGGCCTCGGTCAGCGCGGTGCCGTCCCCGACGGCCTCGCCGTGCCGGGCCAGGTAGAGGTAGCGGGTGGCGTGCGACGGCATGGGCGGTCTCCCGGGCGTTCGCCGTGGCTGGTCACCGGCGGGGACGCGCTCCGTCCCGGCACCGGTTCCCGTACCTCCGCTTGACTTGGAGTGCGCTCCAACTCCTAACGTCCGAGGTGTTCCCGTACCACCATGCACAGGAGGCCCGGCATGACCACCCTTCCCACCCGACGGCTCGGCGGACTCACGGTAGGAGCCCAGGGCCTCGGCTGCATGGGCATGAGCCACGCCTACGGCGCCTCGGACGACGACCAGTCGATCGCCACCCTGCACCGCGCCCTCGACCTGGGTGTCACCCTGCTCGACACCTCGGACTTCTACGGCGGGGGCCGCAACGAGGAGCTGATCGGCCGGGCCCTCGCCTCCCCGGGGCGGCGCGAACAGGCGGTCGTCGCCACCAAGTTCGGCTTCGCCAACGGGCTGGGCGAGCCGACGGTCATCCGGGGTGACGCGGCGTACGTACGGCAGGCGTGCGAGGCGTCCCTCCGCCGGCTGGGCGTCGACCACATCGACCTCTACTACGCGCACCGGGTCGACCGGAACGTCCCCATCGAGGAGACCGTCGGGGCCATGGCCGAGCTGGTGGCGGAGGGCAAGATCCGCCACCTCGGACTCTCCGAGGCCAACCCCGAGACCATCCGGCGGGCGCACGCCGTCCACCCGATCGCCGCACTGCAGAGCGAGTGGTCGCTGTGGACCCGGGACCTGGAGACGGAGGTGCTGCCCGTCTGCCGTGAACTCGGCATCGGCGTCGTGCCGTTCTCGCCGCTCGGCCGCGGGTTCCTCACCGGCCGCTACACCTCGGTGGACGGGCTGGAGCAGACGGACATGCGGCGCACCCAGCCGCGCTTCGCCGACGGCAACCTGGAGCAGAACCTGGCGATCGTCGGGCGGCTGGAGGCGCTGGCCGCGGAGAAGGGCGTCACCGCCGGCCAGCTGGCGCTGGCCTGGGTCCAGCACCGCGGCGACGACGTGGTGCCGATCCCCGGCACCCGGCGCGAGAAGTACCTGGAGGAGAACGTCGCCGCCGCGGTCCTGGAGCTGTCCGCCGACGAGCTCGCGGCGATCGACGCGGCCGCCCCGGCGGACGGGGTCGCCGGGGCGCGGTACGACGAGACCAGCCTGACCTTCGTCAACGGCTGACCGCCCGGCGGGCGGCGGTCAGCCGCTCCGCCGCCCGCCCCGCCGGAGCGCGACCGCCGTCCCGGCGAGGGCCACCGCCACCACGACGGCACCGGCCCAGCCCAGCGCCGTGACGTCGGTGCCGGAGTCCAGCAGCCGCGAACCGCCCCACGAAC
The DNA here is from genome assembly GCF_013055795.1 of Streptomyces sp. I05A-00742. GTDB lineage: Bacteria > Actinomycetota > Actinomycetes > Streptomycetales > Streptomycetaceae > Streptomyces. Next base: position 224,655 of record NZ_JABETO010000005.1, on the reverse strand, counting down.
CGGCCGCGTTGCCCAGGTTGAAGGCCGAGGTGTTCGCGGCGACGGCCAGCGCCGAGCCGCCGCCCGCCGCGCCGAGCACCCAGGACTGGAGCGGCGGGACCAGGGCGCCGGAGGCGAAGCCGATCAGCAGGATCGCCACCGGGACCAGCGCCTTGCTGTGGGCCACCACGCCGATCAGGACCAGTGCCCCGGCGAGCAGCGCCAGCGCCGTCACCAGCGTGCCGCGCAGCGACCGGTCCGCGAACCGCCCGCCGACGGCGTTGCCCGCGAAACCGCCCAGGCCGAAGACGAACAGCAGCGCGGTCGTGGCGGTCGCGCCGAACCCCGTCGCCTCCCGCAGCAGCGGTGAGACATAGCTGTAGAGCAGGAACCAGCCCGCCTGGGAGACGGCGGTGACGGCCAGCGCGCAGAGCACCTGGGGGCGCTTCAGGACACCGGCCTCGGCGCGCAGCGAGCCGCCCGCCTCCCGGGTGACCGTGCGCGGCACGAGGACGAGCAGGGCCAGGAATCCCAGCACCGCCGCGCCCGTCACGCACCAGAACGTCGCCCGCCAGCCCCACTGCTGGCCGATCGCGGTGCCGATCGGCCCGCCGAGCACGGTGGCCAGGCCAAGACCGCCGGAGACCCAGGCGATGGCGGACGCCCGGCGCCCGGGCGGGGCGAGCCGGACGGCGATGACGACGCAGATCGCCGCGAAGGTGCTGTGCGTCAGGGCCCCCAGCGTCCGCGCGGCCATGAGCAGCGGGAACGAGGGGGCGAGGGCGCCGAGGACATTGGCGGCGGCGAAGACGGCCAGCAGGGCCAGTGCCAGCGTCCTCGGCGCCACGCGCGCGGTCAGGACCGTGACGACCGGACCGCCGACGGCGACCGCGACGGCGTACGCGCTGAGCAGCTGCCCGGCGCTCGCCACGGAGACATGCAGGTCCCCCGCGACGTCGAGCAACAGGCCGACGAGGGCGAACTCGGCCGAGCAGAGCGCGAAGACCGAGAGCGCGAGGGCGGCGAGGGCCGCGACGGGGGCGCCCGCCGGGGGTGCTGAGGCCGGTGGTGCGGCGGCCCGGTGGAGCGGGGTGGTGGACGAGGCGGACAACGGCTGACTCCCTCTCTTGATTGAGTCGGAACGACATGTGTCGATCCGACCTATCTCGGAGTCTAGGCTTATGCTGTCTGTTCATGTCAAGCCTGTTGGATCTCGCCGTCCTGGGGTTTCTCCACGAGGAGCCCCTCCACGGCTATGAGCTGCGCACCCGCATCGCCCGTCTCACCGGGCACGTCAAGGCGATCAGCCACGGCACGCTGTACCCGGCGATCAAACGCATGGAGGGCGCCGGGCTGCTCGTCCGCGAGTCGCAGCCGGGCGCGGCGGCGGCGCCACGCCATGTGCTGAGCCTGACCGGGACCGGCCGGCGGGAGTTCCTGGAACGGCTGCGCCGGCCCGAGGACCCGTTCATCACCGACGAGAACCGCTGGTTCACCCTGCTCGCCTTCCTGCGCCACCTGCCCGACCGGCACGCCCAGGCCCAGGTCCTCCGCAGACGGCTCACGTTCCTCAGCGAGCCCAGCAGCTTCTTCTACGACGGGGACCGGCCGCTCGGCGCCGACGACGTGGACGACCCGTTCCGGCGGGGCGTCCTCACCATCGCCCGGGCCACCTCCCGGACCGAACTCGCCTGGCTGAAGGAGACGATCGCGGAGCTGGAACAGCCGGGATGAACGCGGAAGGGCCCCGCTCCACGAGGAGCGGGGCCCTTCGGTGATCGCGTGGGATCAGAAGCGGCGCGTGATCAGCGCCCGCTTGACCTCCTGGATCGCCTTCGTCACCTCGATGCCGCGCGGGCAGGCATCGGTGCAGTTGAAGGTCGTCCGGCAGCGCCAGACGCCGTCCTTGTCGTTGAGGATCTCCAGACGCTGCTCACCCGCCTCGTCGCGCGAGTCGAAGATGAAGCGGTGCGCGTTGACGATCGCCGCCGGGCCGAAGTACTGGCCGTCGTTCCAGAACACCGGGCACGAGGACGTGCACGCGGCGCACAGGATGCACTTGGTGGTGTCGTCGAAGCGCTCGCGGTCCTCGGCGGACTGCAGGCGCTCGCGCGTCGGCTCGTTGCCCTTGGTGATCAGGAACGGCATGACGTCCCGGTACGCCTGGAAGAACGGCTCCATGTCGACCACGAGGTCCTTGAGGACCGTGAGGCCCTTGATGGGCTCCACAGTGATCGGCTTGGCCGGGTTGATGTCCTTGATCAGGGTCTTGCACGCCAGCCGGTTACGGCCGTTGATGCGCATCGCGTCGGAGCCGCAGATGCCGTGCGCGCAGGACCGGCGGAAGGTCAGCGAACCGTCCAGATCCCACTTGATCTTGTGCAGGGCGTCGAGCACACGCTCCTTCGGGTCGATCTCGACCTCGAAGTCCTGCCAGGTCGCCTCGGCGGAGACCTCCGGGTTGAACCGGCGGACGCGGAAGGTGACCGTGATGTAGGGGGAGGCCTTGCTCGCCGCCTCCACCTTGTCTTCGATCGCGGTGCTCATCAGTACTTACGCTCCATGGGCTGGTAGCGGGTCTGCACGACCGGCTTGTAGTCGAGGCGGATCGAGTCCCTTCCGTCCGCGTCGACCTCGCGGTACGCCATGGTGTGGCGCATGAAGTTGACGTCGTCGCGGTTGGGGTAGTCCTCGCGGTAGTGACCGCCGCGGGACTCCTTGCGCGCGAGCGCGGAGACCGCCATGACCTCGGCCAGGTCGAGCAGGTTGCCCAGCTCGATGGCCTCCAGCAGGTCGGTGTTGAAGCGCTTGCCCTTGTCCTGGACGGACACGTTCCTGTAGCGCTTGCGGAGTTCGGCGATCTTCTCGACGGCCGTCTTGATGGTCTGCTCGGTGCGGAAGACCATGACGTTGGCGTCCATGGTCTCCTGCAGCTCCTTGCGGATCTCGGCGACCCGCTCGCTGCCCGTGGAGTTCCGCAGCCGCTCGACCTGCTCCCGGACCAGCTCGGCCGGGTTCTCCGGCAGCTCGACGTAGTCCGCCTTCTGCGCGTACTCCGCGGCGGCGATGCCCGCGCGGCGGCCGAAGACGTTGATGTCCAGCAGCGAGTTGGTGCCCAGGCGGTTGGCGCCGTGCACGGAGACGCAGGCGACCTCGCCGGCGGCGTACAGGCCCGGCACGACGGTGTCGTTGTCGGCCAGCACCTCGCCCTCGACGTTGGTCGGGATGCCGCCCATGGCGTAGTGCGCGGTGGGCTGGATCGGGATCGGGTCCGTGTAGGGCTCGATGCCGAGGTAGGTGCGCGCGAACTCGGTGATGTCCGGCAGCTTGGCGTCCAGCTGCTCCGGCGGCAGGTGGGTGAGGTCCAGGTAGACGTGGTCGCCCTCGGGGCCGCAGCCGCGGCCCTCGCGGATCTCCGTGTAGATGGAGCGGGAGACGACGTCACGGGACGCGAGGTCCTTCATGACCGGCGCGTACTTCTCCATGAAGCGCTCGCCGTCCTTGTTGCGGAGGATGCCGCCCTCACCGCGGGCGCCCTCCGTCAGCAGGATGCCCATGCGCCAGATGCCGGTCGGGTGGAACTGGAAGAACTCCATGTCCTCCAGCGGCAGACCGCGCCGGTAGCAGGCGGCCTGGCCGTCACCGGTCAGGGTGTGCGCGTTGGAGGTCACCTTGAAGAACTTGCCGGTGCCGCCGGAGGCGTAGATGACCGACTTGGCCTGGAAGACGTGGATCTCGCCGGTGGCCAGCTCGTAGGCGACCACACCGGCGGACTTCTTGACGCCGTCCACCTCGGCGATCAGCTGGTCGAGGACGTAGAACTCGTTGAAGAACTCCACGCCCTCCTTGACGCAGTTCTGGTACAGCGTCTGGAGGATCATGTGGCCGGTGCGGTCCGCGGCGTAGCAGGACCGGCGGACCGGGGCCTCGCCGTGGTTGCGCGAGTGACCGCCGAAGCGGCGCTGGTCGATGGTGCCGTCCGGGGTGCGGTTGAACGGCAGGCCCATCTTCTCCAGGTCGAGGACCGCGTCGATGGCCTCCTTCGCCAGGATCTCCGCGGCGTCCTGGTCGACCAGGTAGTCACCGCCCTTGACCGTGTCGAAGGTGTGCCACTCCCAGTTGTCCTCCTCGACGTTCGCGAGGGCGGCGGCCATGCCGCCCTGGGCGGCGCCGGTGTGGGAGCGGGTGGGGTACAGCTTGGTGAGCACCGCGGTGCGGCTGCGCTTCGTCGACTCGATGGCCGCGCGCATGCCGGCGCCACCGGCGCCGACGATGACGGTGTCGTACTTGTGGATCTTCATGGTCGCGTCAGCCCCGGCTCTAGCGGATGTTCGGGTCGAAGGTGAAGATCACCAGCGTGCCCAGCAGGACGGTGAACACCGTGGCGGTGTACAGCAGCATCTTCAGCCAGAAGCGGGTGTTGTCCCGCTCCGCGTAGTCGTTGATGACCGTGCGCAGGCCGTTGGCGCCGTGCAGCATCGCGAGCCACAGCATGATCAGGTCCCACGCCTGCCAGAACGGCGAGGCCCAGCGGCCGGCCACGAAGGCGAAGCCGATCTTGGTGACACCGCCGTCCAGCACCAGCTGGATCAGGAGGTGGCCCAGGACCAGGACGACCAGCACGATGCCGGACAGCCGCATGAACAGCCAGCCGTACAGCTCGAAGTTGGTGCGCGTCGACTTCGGCGTCTTCTTGGTGCGCTTGCGCGGCGCCTCGATGACCGGGGCCGGGTTGTCGACGTCGTAGAGCGAGACGCCCTCGGCGGACGCGGGGGTGGTTTCAGCGGACATGTCTAGCGTCAGCTCCCGAACAGCGTGTGCAGCGTGTGGCTGAGCACGGGGTAGAAGGCGCCGGCCATCAGTACGACCCAGACGCCGACGACGGTCCACAGCATCTGCTTCTGGTACCGCGGGCCCTTGGACCAGAAGTCCACCGCGATGACGCGGAGGCCGTTGAGCGCGTGGAAGAGGATGGCGGCGACGAGGCCGTACTCCATCACGTTGACGACGGGTGTCTTGTACGTCGCGACGACGTCGTCGTACGCCTCCGGGGAGACGCGGACGAGAGCGGTGTCCAGGACGTGCACGAACAGGAAGAAGAAAATGAGGACGCCGGTGACTCGGTGAGCCACCCACGACCACATGCCTTCCCGGCCGCGGTACAGCGTTCCAGCCGGCACGGAAAACCCTCCGGGAGCGGGGATCGGGGGCTGCCGCCAGCTTCTACCCAAGGAAGACTGCACTGTCGGTCGGGCCCGGCCGGGTACGGTCCACCGGCCCTGGCCATCGTAGCGACGCCTTGTCGGTTCGGTCGCGCGGGGTCAGGCAGGTGTGATCAAACTGGCATGTACGGGTCGGTGGCGGCGCGCGTGAGCCGCATGGGGGCCGAGTGATAGCCGAATGGCCCCGGTTGACGGTCGGAAATTCACCCATAAGGGAGAGTTTTCGGGCGGGCATTCGAGGGTGTCGGTAGTGGAAAGAACTATCTTTTCCGCAATTGGGAGGTTTTGCTCCATGGGACTGCCTGTCAGAATCACCCGTTCCGCCCGACGGAGGGGCCCGGTCGGCGCCGTCGGTGTCGCGGTCGCCGTCCCCCTCGCGCTTCTCGCCGCCCTGACGGTGGCCGGCTGCGCCCACGACGGCGGATCCGCGCCGTCCGACCCGAGCAGCGCCCGGGACGACGCGCGCTCCACCCAGGCGCCGGCGCCTCCCGCCGTCACCCCGGCGTCTCCCGTCACCGGGATTCCGCGCACCGTACCGGCCGTCCGCTCCTTCACCGCCCGCGGCGGCCCGGGCTGGCGGCCGACGCCCGGCGCACGCGTCGTCACCGACCCGGCGGGACCGCTCGCCGACGAGGCGCGGCTGCTGGCCGGTGAGCTGAGGATCACCATCGCCCCCGGGCCCGCCCGCGCCGGCGACATCGAACTGGCCCTCCGCCCCGGCCAGCGCGGCGGCCCCGAGAGCTACGAGCTGACCACCCGGGAGGGCAGGGTGCTGGTCACCGCGCCCGCCGAGGCCGGCGCCTTCTACGGGACCCGCACCGTCGTCCAGGCCGTCCGCTCCGGCGGCGGGCTCCCGGAGGGCGTCGTGTCCGACGCGCCCGACCGGTCCCAGCGCGGGCTGCACCTCGACATCGCCCGCAAGCACTTCACCGCCGAGTGGATCGAGGCCCGGCTGCGCGAGATGGCCGACCTCAAGCTCAACCAGCTCGGCCTGCACTTCTCCGACGACCAGGGCTTCCGCATCGAGAGCTCCACCCACCCGGAGATCGTCTCGCCGGAGCACCTCACCAAGGACGAGGTCCGGCGCATCGTCGCCCTCGCCGGGTCGCTGCACATCACCGTGATCCCCGAGATCGACTCGCCGGGCCACCTCGGCGCCGTCCTCAAGGCCCACCCCGACCTCCAGCTGAGGGACGCCACCGGCGTCGCGTCCCGGGGCGCCGTCGACGTCTCCCTGCCGGGCGCGGCCCGCATCGTGGACGACCTGCTGCGCGAGTTCACCCCCCTCTTCCCCGGCCCGTACTGGCACCTCGGCAGCGACGAGTACCGGGCCCTGATGGCCAGGGACCCGCAGGGCTCCTACCCCCACCTCGCCCAGCTGGCCCGGCAGCGCTACGGTTCGCAGGGCCGGGTGCAGGACCTGGCCGCCGCCTGGCTCAACGACCGGGCCGCGGTCGTGCGCTCCCTCGGCAAGAAGCCGAAGGCGTGGAACGACGGCTTCTTCCGCGGCGGTCTCGTCGCCGCGGACCAGGGCATCGAGGTCGAATACTGGACGGGCCGCGAGCTCGGGGCCAGGGAGCCGCAGGAATACCTGAACGAGGGACGTACGGTCGTCAACCTCAACGACCAGTACCTCTACTACGTGCTGGGGGAACCGAACGAGTTCCGCTACCCCACCGGCGAGCTCATCTACCGCGACTGGTCACCCTCCGTGCTGCGCGGGACCACCCCGGTGGCGGCGGGCTCGGCCGGGCCCGACCGGGTGCCGGGCGGCCGGTTCGCCGTCTGGTGCGACCACCCCGACGCCCAGACCCCCGACCAGGTGGCAAACGGAATCCGGCTGCCGCTGGCCGCCGTGTCGCAGCGGCTGTGGGACCCCCGCCCGCCGCAGCTTCCGTGGCAGGAGTTCACCGCGCTGCACAGCAAGGTGCGCGGCGGCTGAACGCCCGTACCGAACAGCCTTTTGACCGGTTTGCCGGGCCATGGGAACCGGCGCTCCCCACGCGTCCCCAAAGCGGGCTAGCCTCCGGGGTTGAACCATGCGCGGCGCCCGGTCGTTGTCCATCCGGAAGGCACCGGCCGGTGCGCGGCGCAGCTGTCCACGGCGGAAGTGCGCGCCCGCGCGCCCATCGCACCTGAACGAGGGCCCGATGAAGATCGAATTCCTGCTGCACAATGCGTACGGCATCGGCGGAACCATCCGTTCTACCGTCAACCTCGCCACGGCCCTCGCCGACCGGCACGAGGTCCGCATCATCAGCGTCAACCGCCCCGTGGACGAACCCGAGCTCACGATCGACCCGCGCGTGCGCCTGACCCCGCTGGTCGACCTGCGCGAGGGCACCGAGGGCGACGAGTACGGGACGCCGCTCAACGGCCGGCCCAGCGAGATCTTCCGGGACGAGCGGATCGACAACGGCCGGATGGCCGCCACGGCCCTCACCGACCAGCGCGTCGCCGCCCACCTCGCGGCCACCGACGCGGACGTCGTCATCGCCACCCGCCCCAAGCTCATCGGCTACCTCGCGCGGTACGGCGGCGACCGCTATCTGCGGCTGGGCCAGGAACACCTCACCCACGAGGCCCATGTCCCCGAGCTGCACGCCGTCATGGACCCGGCGATCGCCGCGCTCGACGCCTTCGTCACCGTCTCCGAGGCCGACGCCGGGCACTACCGCGAGGCCCTGCCCGCCGACCGCCGCGCCCAGGTGCTGTCCGTCCCCAACGCGGTCCCGGCCCCGGACGCCGAACCCTCCGACGGCACCTCGAAGATCATCGTCTCGGCCGGCCGGCTCGTCGGCGTCAAACGCTACGACCGGCTCATCAACGCCTTCGCGAAGATCGCCGACGAGCGCCCCGACTGGCAGCTGCGCATCTACGGACGCGGCACGTCCAAGGCCAAGCTGCGCCGCCAGATCGAGGAACTCGGCCTCTACGAGCGGATCACCCTCATGGGAGCCCGCTCGCCCATCGAGACCGAGTGGGCCAAGGGCGCCGTGGCCGCCGTCGCCTCCGACGCCGAGTCCTTCGGCATGACGATCGTCGAGGCCATGCACGCCGGCCTGCCCGTCATCGCCACCGACTGCCCCTACGGGCCGCGCGAGATCCTCACCGACGGCACCGACGGCGTCCTCGTCCCGCTCGCCCCCCAGGACGAGGCGGGCAGCGTCGACGCCTACGCCGAAGCCCTCCTCAAGATCACCGGCGACGCCGGACTCCGCTCCCGGCTGGGCGCGGCGGCCCGCGCCGCCGCCCACCGGTACGAGCCCGAGGCCATCGCCCGGCGCTACGAAGAGCTCTTCGAGGAGCTGCGCCCCGGCTCCACGGCCGAGAAGAAGAAGGGCGGCCTCCTCCGCGGCCTCTTCGGCGGCGGCCGCAAGCAGCAGAGCGCCCCCGCGGCCTCCTCGTCCGCCGAGGCCGCCCACCCCGAGGCGCGCTGCGCCGTCGGGGCCGACGGCTCCCTCCTCTTCCGGCTGCGTGCCGACCAGCTCACCGCCGACGACACCCACCTGCTGCTCCGCCACCGCGGCAGCAAGGGCAAGGAGTCCGTCCGCGTCCCCCTCCAGCGGCGCGCCGGTGCCGCCTGGGCCGAGGCGCGGGTCGAGCGCGCGGGGCACACGCTGCCGGAGGGCCGCTGGGACACGTACGCCGAGCGCAAGGGCGACAAGTCCCGCCGCCGGCTGACCGCCGTCCTCGTCGAGCAGAAGGCGCTGCTCGGGCTGGAGCTCGCGGCAGGCCCGGCCGGGGTCGTCTCCTGGGTCCCGTACGGGACCAGCGACGGCTTCCTCGCCGTCCGCACCTGGCTGCGGGCCGAGCACGCCGAGGCCACCGAGGTCCGGATGGACGACGACGCCGTCACCCTCACCGTGGCCGCCCACGGCACCGAACTCCGCGACGGCGCCGAGCTCATCGCCCGGCTGCGCGGCGGCGACGGCGAGGCCGGTGACGTCCGCGCGCCCCTGGAGGGCGGCACGGGCCGGATCCCGCACGGGCCCCTGTGGCGGCGCCGGGGGGCCGAGCAGGACCTGTGGGACCTGTCGGTGCGTCCCGGCGCCGGGGCCGCGCCGATCCGCCTCGGCCGGCTGACCGGGGACTTCGCGGACCGCAAGGGCATCGACACCTTCCCGGCGGCGGACCGGGACGGGGTGCGGCTGCGGCCGTTCTTCACGGTGACCAACGACCTCACGATCTCGGTCAAGGACATCACCGAGGACGAGTGACCGCGCCCGTGGTGTGACACTCCGGGCGGCCGTCGCGCTGTACCTCCCGAAGCCGGGCCGTACGGGCCGGGGCGAGAAGAGGAGTGCGCGATGGGCTATTGGGGTTACTTACTCGTCGGCCGTCGTGACCGGGCACTCGCCGAGTGCCCGGTCCTGCGGGGGAGCCGTTGCCACCTGCGGCCCGCCCGGGCCTTCCACGGCGGGTGGCAGCTGTGGCTCCACCCGCACCAGCCCGAACTCGGCGACCTCGACGCGCTGGTCCGCGCCCTCGCGGACGAGACGGGCGCCCCGGCCCTGGCCGCGTCGGTGATGGAGAGCGACTGCGCGGTCGTCAGCGGCGCCGGGCCCGGAGGAGCCCCCTGGTCGGCGTGTCTGGGGCGCAGGGCGCTCGCGGCCTACATGGCCGAGACCGGTCTGGCCCTCGACGAACTCTTCCCCGATCCCCGCTCCGCCGCCGCCCACTGCTCCGCGTGGGCCGCCGAGGCCGGGTACGCGGCCGACGCGGCCGAACTCGCCGCCGTACTGGCCGCGGAGCCGGTGCCGCGGGTGGAGAACCTCTTCCGTGACCTGCTCGCCCGCCTCGGCATCGAGGGCGGGACCGGTCCCGGCCCGGAGGACGGACGACGGCCGGGGCCGCCACCCCCCACAGGAGAGGCCACGGCCGCCATCCGCTGCGAACCCTGGTGAGGCACGCACTTCCTTCAGCGCCGGAGGGCGGGAATTCGTCACACCGCGCGCGAGGGCCGCCGGCGGGCGTACTTCTGGACGGGACCGGTTCCGTGCCCGTAACGTGCGGGGGCCGCGCCGCCCGGTGCGTACCTGACGGTCCGCCGGGGTCGGCCCGCCGGCCGGACCGGTGTCCTGAGACAGTGTTCCGACCGGTTCCGGACTGTTCCGGCCGGTGTCCGTCCGGCGTTCTGTGGGGGTCCGAAGAGATGTATCCGTGCGGTCGATGCCGCGCCAACGCCGTGGGCCCGGACGGCCGTTGCGCGGCGTGCGNGACCGGTTCCGGACTGTTCCGGCCGGTGTCCGTCCGGCGTTCTGTGGGGGTCCGAAGAGATGTATCCGTGCGGTCGATGCCGCGCCAACGCCGTGGGCCCGGACGGCCGTTGCGCGGCGTGCGGGGACCGGCAGCAGGAAGCGGCGGCGGCTCCGGCCGCGCCTCCTCGCCCGCCGCAGGGGCCGCCGCCGGTGCCGCCCATGCCCGCGGCGCCGCCCGGGGCCTGGCAGCCGGGCGCGCCGCCGTTCACGGGCGGTCCTGCGTACCCGGGCGCCTCCGGGCCGCCGTCGGGGCCGCCGTCCGGGGCCGTCCCGCTCGCCGGCATGGATCTGCGGCGCGGGGTGCGGGTCTCGCTCACCGCCCTCCTGACGCTGAGCCTGCTGGCCGTGCTGCTGCTCGCGGCGGCCCGGTTCCAGCAGCGCGGCGTACTCGGCGACGTCCTGGACGAGGGGGCGGCCGACCTCTCGGACGCGACGGCGGACCGGGCGAACGACGCGGACACGTTCTACGCCTCCGTCTCGCTGGTGGCGGCCGTGCTGGGGCTGGGCACGCTCGTGTTGTGGGCGGTCTGGTTCCGGCGGGCGCGGCTCAACGCCGAGGTGCTCGCGCCCGGCACGCACCGCTTCGGGAGCGGCTGGGCGGCGGGCGCGTGGTTCACGCCCGTGGCCAACCTCTGGTTCCCCAAGCAGATCGCCAACGACATCTACCGCGCCTCCGCGCCCGCCGGTCCGCAGGGCGTGCGCAAGGGGCTGTTGAACGCGTGGTGGGTGTGCGGGCTGGTGGCCGGCGCCCTCAGTGCCATGGGCGCGTTCGGCTACGCGACGGCGGAGGCGATGATGCGCCGCCACCTCCGGCAGGGGCGGTTCGGCGACTGGGAGGACGATGTCCGGCAGTTGAAACTGTTCGCCGGAATGAGCGCCTTCGGTTATCTGATGTGTGCTGCCGCGGGTGCCCTCGCGCTGCTGGTGGTACGGCAGTTGACAAGGATGCAGGAAGAACGTGCCCTGGACGGCCTGGTGTACGACGCTCCTCCGGCCCCCGGCCCGTATGCCGCGCCGTACCCCGGTCCTTACGCGGCGCCCGGACCCTACGCGGCTCCTGGTCCCTTCGCGGCGCCCGGAGGGTATCAGGCCCCGGGGCCGTACGCGCCGTATCCGCCTTCCGGGCAGGGCCCGTTGCCCGTACCGCCGGCCGGGCCGTACGGTCCTTCGTACGGGGCGCCGTACGGTCCGCAACACGGTGCCGGGGGTCCCGCGCCGAACCCTTACAACGGTGGACCTGCGAGTTACTGATTCAAGAGTTCTGCAAGTGGTGCAGGATGTGGGTGTGCAGGGGGATGACGCTGAGCTGACCGTCGCGGTGCGCGCGGCGCAGGGCGGGGACGAGACGGCCTTCCGCGCCGTCTACCGGTCCGTCCAGCCCCGGCTGCTGGGGTATGTACGGACGCTCGTCGGCGACACCGACGCGGAGGACGTGGCGTCCGAGGCATGGCTCCAGATAGCGCGCGACATCGACCGGTTCACGGGGGACGCGGACCGCTTCCGCGGCTGGGCGGCGCGCATCGCCCGCAACCGTGCGCTCGACCACATACGGATGCGCGGCCGCCGCCCGGTGATCGGCGGCGACGACAGCGAACTGGCCGGGCGCGCCGGGGACGCGGACACCGCGGGGGAGGCCCTGGAGGCGCTGGGCACGGGGCGCGCGCTCGCGCTCATCGCCCGGCTCCCGCAGGACCAGGCCGAGGCCGTCGTCCTCCGCGTGGTCGTCGGCCTCGACGCCGCGACCGCCGCGGACGTCCTGGGCAAACGCCCCGGCGCCGTGCGCACGGCGGCACACCGCGGGCTGCGCAGGCTCGCCGAACTGATGACAGGAACGGGCACGACCGGAGGGACCGGGGTGAACGGGCAGCCGGGGCTGGACAGCATCCCCGGACAGCGCAGGTCACCCACCGGCACGGGTACTTCTCGCGGTGTGACGCGATTGCGTGCGCGGACGCAGAAGGACATGTGATGGCGGACGACCACGAGCACGACTGGTTGGACCACGACGACCGGTTGGACGGCACGGCGCTCGCCTCCTGCGCCGCCTGCGCACCGGAAACCGGCGCCGCGCGGCCCGGCACCGGCCGGGGCCCCGACCCCCGGCGGGTGGACGCCGTGCTGGCCGTGCTGCACGGCCTCGCCGCCCCCTCGCCGGCGCCCGACCGCCCCCTTCCGGGCGAGGACGCGGCCCTCGCCGCCTTCCGCGCGGCGCGCACCGCCGGCTCCCGGGCGGGCGAACGGGCTTCGGCGGGCGAGGAATTGAAGGCGGCGGACGTCGTCCCGTCCCCGTCCGCCGGGCCGCCGGGGGAGGTGCCGCAGGGGTCCGTGGTGGACGGCCCGGCCGCCGCCGGGACGGCGGAGGAGCGGGTGCCCGGTCGTCCTGGCACCCCTGGCGGGGGAGACGTGCGGGGCGGACCGGGGGGAAAGGACGGACGGCGTGGACGGTCCGGGCCGCGGTCCCTGCCGCGCCGCCCTGTCAGAGCCGCCCTGGTGGCGGCCCTGGCCGCGTGCGCGCTGAGCGGCGTCGCCGTCGCCTCCGGCGTCGTCGTCCTGCCCGCCCCCTTCGACGGCGCGGGCCATGAACCGGCGGCGGTCGGCGACCGGGCGGGAACGGTCAGCGGCAGCGGCCCGGGCGCCAACGGCCCCAGCCCCTTCGGCGGCCCGTCCGGCCGCCCCCGCGACGGGCGCACGGGCGACGGCCGCACCGGGGACGGCCCGGGCGCGCACCCGTCCCCGCCCGCCACCACCGGCCCCGGTACGCCGCCCGGCGCCGGTAAGTCCCGCCCGGGCGGCGGCCCTTCGGCCTCGTCCGGCGCCGGTGACGACTCCGGGGAGGAGACGGCGTCCCCGTACCACGGGGAGTCCGACGGGGACCTCGTGTGGGCCGTCGGGATGTGCCGCGACTACCTCGCACAGGGGAAGTGGCGGGAGCAGGCCGACGAGGACGCCGTACGCACCCTCGAACGCCACGCCGGCGGCCCGTCCGGCGTGCGTGCCCTCTGCACCCGGCTCGTGCGTGACCACGAGCACGGGGGCGGGGGCGGTGACGGTGGCGAGAGTGACGAGGACGAGGACGAGAGCGGCGAGGACGAGGACGGGGACGACGGCAGCGAGGACGACGACGGCGGGCACGGGCGGCCCGGCGGCCACGGCGGGGGCGGGCGGCCCGGCGGCCACGGCGGAGGCGACGGTCATGGCGACGGAGGCGGCCGGGGCGAGGACGGTGACCGCGACGAGGACGAGGACGACGGGCGGGGCAGGGACGACCGGGCGCACGGACGCCCCGCGTCGACCCCACCGGTCGTGGGCCGCCGGCATCCGGGAGGTCCGGGTACGACACCGGGCCCGGCCTCGGCCGGAACGCCCGGTGCGACAGCGGGTGTGACGCTTTCCGGCACCGTGACGCTGTAGGAAGTGGGCCGACTGGTCATCGGCCGCGCGGGAGCCGCAGTTCCCCCCATGCCGCAGGCTCCGCGCACAGCGCGGGCGGGGTACGTCCCCCCGGCCCTGCCCGCGCTTCCCACCGTGCCCCCGGTGCGCGACCGGGCCTGCGCGTCCCCTGACAGTGCCGCCCGGCCGTCGCTACAGTCCGGTTCCCGGAACGAGGGCAGCGGGAGGCGTCAGCCCATGGCACAGGAGCAGGAGCAGCAGCCGGAAGCCACCAGGACCACCGAGTCGGGCCTCGGCGTCCAGCCGGTCTACGGGCCCGCGGCCCTCGACGGCTGGGACCCCGGCGCCAGGCTCGGCGAGCCCGGCGCGTACCCCTTCACCCGCGGCGCCCACCCGACCATGTACACCGGGCGGCCCTGGACCATGCGGCAGTACGCCGGCTTCGGCACCGCCACCGAGTCCAACGCCCGCTACCGGCAGCTCATCGTCCACGGCGGCCACGGCCTCTCCGTCGCCTTCGACCTGCCCACCCAGATGGGCCACGACTCGGACGCGCCCGCCGCCCACGGCGAGGTCGGCAAGGTGGGCGTCGCGGTGGACTCCGTCGAGGACATGCGCGTCCTCTTCGACGGCATCCCCCTGGACCAGGTCTCCACCTCGATGACCATCAACGCGCCGGCCGCCCTGCTGCTGCTCATGTACCAGATCGTCGGCGAGGAACAGGGCATCCCCGCCGCCCGGCTGACCGGCACCGTCCAGAACGACGTCCTCAAGGAGTACATCGCGCGGGGCACGTATATCTTCCCGCCCGCCCCGACCCTCCGCCTCACCTCCGACATCTTCCGCTACTGCAGTACCGAGATCCCCAAGTGGAACACCATCTCCATCTCCGGCTACCACATGGCCGAGGCCGGGGCCTCACCCGCGCAGGAGATCGCCTTCACACTCACGAACGGCATCGAGTACGTCCGCACCGCCGTCGCCGCGGGGATGGAGGTCGACGACTTCGCCCCCCGGCTCTCCTTCTTCTTCGTCTCCCGGACCACCCTCCTCGAAGAGATCGCCAAATTCCGTGCCGCCCGCCGGATCTGGGCCGGAGTGATGCGCGACCGGTTCGGCGCCCGCAACCCCCGGTCGCAGACGCTGCGCTTCCACACCCAGACGGCCGGAGTCCAACTCACCGCGCAACAGCCCGAGATCAACCTGGTGCGGGTGACCGTGCAGGCCCTCGCCGCCGTGCTCGGCGGCACCCAGTCCCTGCACACCAACTCCTACGACGAGGCCATCGCCCTCCCCACCGACAAGGCCGCCCGCCTCGCCCTGCGCACCCAACAGGTCCTGGCCCACGAGACGGACGTGACCGCGACCGTCGACCCGTTCGCCGGCTCGTACGCCGTGGAATCCCTCACCGACGACCTGGAACGGGCCGCCCTCGACCTCATGGACCGCGTCGAGGACATGGGCGGCGCGGTGGCCGCCATCGAGCGCGGCTTCCAGAAGGAGGAGATCGAGCGCAACGCCTACCGCATCGCCCGGGAGACGGACGACGGCGAGCGCGTGGTCGTCGGCGTCAACCGCTTCCGGCTCGACGAGGAGGAGCCGTACGAACCCCTCCGCGTCGACCCCGCCATCGAGGCCCGCCAGTGCGAACGCCTCGCCGCACTGCGCGCGGCCCGCGACCCGCGAGCGGTGGACACCGCCCTCGCCCGGCTGCGGAAGGCCGCCTCCGGGACGACGGAGAACGTCCTCCCCCCGATGAAGGAGGCCCTGCGCGCCCGCGCCACGGTGGGCGAGGTCTGCGGGGCGCTCCGCGAGGTCTGGGGCTCCCACGTGCCCACCGAGAGTTTCTGACCGCCCCCTCCCCGACCGGTGGATTTGCGACACTGGACCGATGTCCGCACCCCGCCGCACCTGCCCCGTCTGCTCCCGCGAGATCGCCGTCGTGGGCGGCCGCTACGCCCGCCACGACCCGCCCGGCCGGCGGATCTCCTTCGAGTTCATCTCCTGTCCCGGCTCACGCCGCTCGGCGCCCCTCCTGGCGACCGAGCCCCGGCTGTTCGACCCGGAGGAGCCACCGATGGAGGGTCAGGGGCAGCTGTTCTGACCCCCGGGGCGGGCGGGGCGGGTCAGGGCGGGAGCGGACCGGACGACTGCCCGCGCCGGCCCCGGCGTGACTACCGGGGGCAGGCCACATCCTCTCCGGGCCGCTGTCCGGTGACGAGGAAGTCGGTGACCTTCCGGTCCCCGCACGCGTTCCCGTTGCCCAGGTACACACCGTGGCCGCCGCGGTCCACCGATATCAGCCGGGCCCGCTGCCCCAGCGCCTCCCTCATCTTCAGCCCGCCGAAGTACGGTGTCGAGGGATCCCGCCGGTTCTGGATCATCAGGATGTTCGACGGCCCGTCGGAGGTGATCCGGGCGGGCTCGTCGGCGGGGGCCGACTTCCAGAAGGCGCAGGGGAAGACACCGACCGGCATGCCCGCGGTCAGCGGGTACCGGGCCCGGTCGGCCGCCACGGCGCGGGCGACCGCCGGTATGGAACGCGGCCACCGGACGTCGTTGCACACGGTGCCGACTGTCACGGCCGCCTCGTGCTCGGGCACGGGATTGGCCAGCGCGGGCGGCAGGACCGGCGTCGAGCGCGGCGCACGGGCCGTCTTGACCAGCCGCGCGGTGTCGGGGAAGGCCGCGTCGCCCCACATCGCCATCTGCAGCGCCTGCCGCAGCCGGTTGCCGGTCAGCGGCTTGCCCGGCGTGGTGGTCGGCTTCGGGTGACGGTCCAGCCGCTCCGCCAGGGCGAGGACCATCGGCCGTACGTCCTCGGGGCGCCGCGCCAGACGGATCCCGCCCTCGCCCTCCGGGCCGTCCTTCTCCCGGGCGGGGTCGGCGGCCCACCGGGCGAAGTCGGGGAACCGCTCCTCCATGCCGCGCGCCATGTTCGCCGACCAGCCGCGCGCCACCCGCTTCGGATCGGGGTCGCCGCTGCTGTCGAGCACCCAACGGTCGGTGCGGCCGGGGAACTTCTGCGCGTACTGCGCGGCGACGTAGGTGCCGTACGACATGCCCCAGGCGGACAGCTTCTCCTCGCCCAGCGCCTTCCGGAAGCTGTCGATGTCGCGCACCTCGTTGGCCGTGCTCATGCTGCGCAGCAGTGGACCGCCGTTGCGGGCGCAGGCGTCGGCGATGCGCCGGGCGCGGCGCACGCTGTCCGAGATGTCACCGTCGGCCCCTGGCCACGGCCGGAGGTTGACGAGGTCCCGGTCCTCGTCGCTCAGCCCGCACCCGGTGCGCTCGCCCGCGCCGAGACCCCGCGGGTCCAGCGTGACGAGGTCGTACGCACCCCGCATCTCCCTCTGCAGCGCCTTCCCCTTCGACGCGAGCCGCTGCACCCCCGAGCTGCCGGGCCCCCCGGCGATGACGATCAGCGTGCCCCGCCTGGCCTCGGGCCGGTCACTGAGCACCCGCGACACCCCGAGCCGCGTCCGCGGCCCGTCCGGATCCCGGTAGTCGAGCGGCACGGAGAGCTCGGCACACTCCTGCCCGGCCGGCCCGCCCTCCTGGGCGCAGGGTTTCCAGCGGAGTTCCGGAACGGATGACGCGGCGGCCTGGGCGGGCGCGGCGGAAAGGGTGGCGGCGACGGCGGAGACGGACAGGGCGACGAGGAGGCCCGAGCGGGCACGAGGTGTCATACGGACCAGAGTTGTCGATCGGCGCCCGCGGGGACATCGGGGAAACCCCCCGAATCGAGAGGGGGGTACCCCTCGGGTAACTGTTCGACCCGGCCCCGCACTTGTGGGGGACAACAGTGCGGAAGAGCACGTCAGCGCGGCTCTGTTCCCCTTACGGACGAACCCCGTTCGGGCCGTCGTCGAGACACCGTGCCAGCGCGAGAAGGTCGTCCGCATCCAGGATCCGGCCGCCGGAACCCGGCAGCGGGACGTGCAGGCGTTCGGTCCAGCGCGCGGGTATCGCACCGACCCCGTACACGGCCCCGGCGAGCCCGCCGGTCACCGCCGCGACGGTGTCCGTGTCCCCGCCCAGGTCGACGGCCGCGCACACGGCGTCGGCGAAGGACGAAGTGGTCCGCAGGGCCCAGACAGCGGAGCCGAGGCAGGGCCACACGGCACCGTTGAACTCGGTCGCGTCACCGGGCTGCCAGCCGGGTGCGAGTACGGCGGCATAACGTGGCCGGTGCATCGGGTCGACGGCCTCCAGAATGCCGGGAAGGGCGCCGAGAGGGTCGCCTCCCGAGAGCGCGACCCGTATCAATTCATGGAAGACTGCCGTGCCTTCACCCGCGGCGGGATCACCGTGCGTGAGAGCGGCGATGCGCCGGGCGCCGTCCATGGTGGCCGCCCGCCCCGAGCGCGCGAACCACACGGCGGACGGTGTGGCACGCATCAGCGCACCGTTTCCCGCGGCCCGGAGGTTCACGGCGCGATGAGCGGCGGCGGCCTCGTCCCACGGCTTGCCGTTGGTGAGAACGTCCTCGGTCTGGAGCCCGATGTCCTTGGGCTCGGAGCGGGCCCAGCGCTGAAATCGGCCGAAGACGTCGGGGAGGTCGAGCCGGCCCCGTTCGAGAAGCGATTCGGCGACCAGAACGGCCATTTGCGTGTCGTCGGTGGCCTCCCCGGCGTCCCAGCCTCCGCCCGCGCACAGGTCCGCCGTCCGGGAGCCCCCGGGAAAGCGGGCGGAGAACATCCCGGCCGGGCCGAATTCGAAGGGGGCGCCCAGCGCGTCACCCACGGCCGACCCGACGACGGCGCCCTCGGCGCGGTGAATGCGCGTCATGCGCCGCGAAAGGTGTGGACGACTTCGATGGGACCGACGATGTGGGCGTTGAGTTCGTCGAGTTCCCCGGCCGGTACCCACAGTTCGAGGATGGTGCTGCCGCCCGCTTGCCGGACCGGATAGCGGGTGAGGAATTCCGTGTCGACCTCGAAGCGGGTGACGTGGCCGACGCCGTCGAACCGGACGTTCCAGTCGCGGGCGATCCTGATCGCGTAGTCCTCGTTGAGCACCGGGTAGAAGATCGGCTGCTCGGGGAGACGGGGAGGCCAGGCGCGCCACTCCAGCTCCTCGACCAGGGCGAGCTCTTGGGGCCCGGTGGGGCGCCAGAGGGTCGTGGTGGGGAGGTCGGGGCGGCTGGTCATGGTGGTGGTCCGAGGGGAAGGAGTGGTAGGTGGGCTATGCAACGTATCGGTGAAGTGGGCGACGGGGCGAGGGATTTTGGAAGGCGCGGTCACCAGGGGAGCCGCCGGGGCCCGATGTGGCGCATCTCTCCGCCCCCGCGGGCTCGTGCTCCGGCCGGGTCCGTGCCTACCGTGAGTGCGGCCGTGTGGTGAAGGGGGTTCCGATGGTGGAGTCCATGACCGGGGAGCGGGCGAGCGAGCTCGTCCGGATGGCACGGGAGCTGGGCGAAGGCCGGGTCTCCGCGCGGGGGCTGGCCCAGGAGGCCCTGCGGCGGATCGACGCGACGCAGGGGACGCTGAACGCCTTCCGGTGGGTACGGGACGGGGACGCCCTGCGGGACGCCGACGAGGCCGACCGGCGGCTGCGGGCGGGGGAGCGGGGAACGCTGCTCGGAGTGCCCCTGGCGGTCAAGGACGACATGGACGTGGCCGGACTGCCGACCGCCTTCGGATGCCCCGGTGACTTCCCGGCGAAACGGACCGACAGCGAGGCCGTGCGCAGGCTCCGCGCCGCCGGGGCGGTGATCGTCGGGAAGACCAACACGCCCGAGCTGGGGCAGTGGCCGGTGACCGAGGGACCGGCGTTCGGCGTGACCCGGAACCCGTGGAACACGGCCCGTACGCCCGGCGGCTCGTCCGGCGGCTCGGCGGCGGCCGTCGCCGCCGGGATCGTGCCGGCGGCGCTGGGCTCGGACGGCGCCGGGTCGGTGCGCATCCCGGCCGCCTGGACGCACCTGGTGGGCATCAAGCCCCAGCGGGGACGGATCTCCGCGTGGCCGGAGCGCGAGGCGTTCCGGGGGCTGACGTGCGGCGGGGTGCTGGCGCGCACGGTCACGGACGCGGCGCTGCTGCTGGCCGCCGTGAGCGGTTCGCACACCGGCGACCTGCACCGGCCGGCCGCGGTCGACCTCGTGGCCGCCCTGGCGCGGCCCCCGCGGCGGCTGCGGATCGCCCTGTCGCTGCGGCCGGCGTTCGCGGCGGTCCACCACCGCCTCCATCCGGAGGTGCGGGCGGCGACCCTCCGGACGGCCCGGCGGCTGGAGGCACTGGGCCACGAAGTGGTCGCCGAGGAGCCCCGGTTCGGCCCGGTGGGCCTGACCTTCGTGCCGCGGTCGATGTCCGGGGTGCGCGAGTGGGCCCGCCGGGTCCCCGAGCGCCGGCTGCTGGACGGGCGGACGCATCTCAACGCGCGCGGCGGACTGCTGTTCGGGGGCGCGGTGCTGCGTGCGGCGCGCGCGGCGGAAGGCCCGCTGAGGAGCAGGATGGGCGAGCTGTTCGGCCGGTACGACGTGCTGCTCACGCCCACCACGGCCGCGCCGCCGCTGCCCGTCGGCGCGCTGGACGGGCTCTCCGGCCGGGAGACGAACTCGGTGATGATCACGGCGTGCCCGTACGCCTGGCCGTGGAACGTCCTGGGCTGGCCCGCCATGAACGTGCCCGCGGGGTTCACTGCGGACGGGCTGCCGCTCGGCTCGCAGCTGCTGGGCCCGTCGGACGGCGAGCCGCTGCTCGTCTCCCTCGCGGCGCAACTGGAGGACGCCGAACGGTGGTTCGAACGCCGGCCCGAGGGGATCGGGAACGTCGACGAGGCCGCGGCGTAGCGGGCGTTCACCTGGCCCGTTCCGAGTGTGAGCCCGAACGCTGTTGTGGCGGAAGGTTTTTGCACTTGGTACAGGCAATGACAAGAGGGAGCTACCCCCGCAAGTCACCATTATTGCCCAGGATTTCGCCCGACATGCCGCGATTCCCCGTACGAGTGAGACGTCGAGTGATGCCCTGCCCTGGACACGTATCCGGCGCTAGCCTCCTGGGGGATGGCGAGTCCGAAGTGGGCCACGCGTGCCGGGCGGTCCGTGGCGGTGCCGGACGTGAGGGTGCCGTCCAGAGGGAGGGAATGACGATGAGAACCGCCGTGACCATACAAGAGCTCGCCGGACTCCGCGGTGAGGAACTCCCGCCGCGGACCGTGCTGTCCACCCTTGCCGCGGCGAACCCGGATCAGTCGTTGTATCCCATGCTGGTGCGGTCGGATCACGGGACGACCGTCATGTACGCCTGCCAATACAGACAGGACGCCGGAAGCCCCGGTCTCCTGGCGGCGCTGGGGCTGGCGCCCAGTACTCCTGGCCACACCATTACGTGTATTCCCGCCGGAATGACCACTCATTGATTGCCGTTCCTCCTCACCGACCGCGTATCTGATCACGTAGCGACTGCGTAGCGACCACGTAGCGAAGAGAAGGCTCTTTCCCCTGCCGTCGGCAGCGTCATGGCACGCGGTGCGGCGATCCGGTGTGCCCATTTTCCCTGCCATGACCGCGGCCACGCAGAGAAATCCAAGGACTCATCCCCGGTGGACGTCCGGCCGGGGATGGCGCGCCCGGCTCCGTCGGTCGGCGGCCGGGTGCGGAAGCCCAGCGAGTGCGGATATTCCAGGGCGTATTCAGGGCGCCCGGAACGTCCGAGGGCATCCAGCACATCCCAGAACGTCGCAGCACGTCCGCAGCACGTCCAGAGAAAGGGAATGGAATGGACAACGTCATCAGCTTCGAGGAACTCGCCGGGGTCACGGGCGAAGTGCTGCCCGAGCGCACCGTCATGGGCATCATGGCCACCCCGTTCGGCCCCGGCGACGGCGGTGCCGGTGCCGGCAGCGCCGCCAGCAGCTCGGCGGCGAACGCGGGCGGGAACGTCGTCGCCCCGGGCGACCACGGCACCACGGCCCTCTCGGCCTGCCAGTCCATCGACCGGCCGGGGACCCCGGGCCTCTTCGGCTCGCTCGGACTGGGTTCCCAGAACCCGACCAGCAGCCTGACCTGCACCCCCGCGGCCATTTCGAGCCACTGACCCGCACGCGCCACTGATCCGGTACCGGTACGCGTCACCGACCCGGTAGCGGAACACCGCACCCGCTCGGTGGGGAAGGGCCGCGAGCCCTCGGTCCTTCCCCGCTGTGCCGCGCCACCCGCCACCACAGCCCGTCCGCCCCCGAAGGCCCGCCACTTCACGGAGAGCGTCCATGACCCTGCCCTTCGCTCCGGGCGCCGGCGAGGCCGGGCCGACACCGGGACAGGGAACGACACCGGGACAGCGTCCGACGCCAGGAGAGCGTCCGACGCCGGGACAGGGACCGGCCCCGGACGCCCGGGCGGTCGGGCAGCCCCGGCTGGTGACCGGCATCGAGCTCGTCGGCGAGTTCGAGGGGTCCGGCTACCGCGACCCGCCCCAGCTGGTCTGCCGCCCCGACGGACAGCTGGTGCGGCTCCCCGGCCTGCTGTACCAGGTCGTGCGGGCTCTGGACGGGGCGAACGGGCCGAGCGGGGAACGCCGGGACGGGCCCCGGCCGGACGGCGCGCCGAAGAGCGTGCGGAAGGACGAACCCGTCATGGCGCGGGTCGCCGCCGAGCTGAGCCGGGAAACGGGACGGCAGTTCACCGAGGAGCACATCGCCTACCTCATCG
Source organism: Streptomyces sp. I05A-00742 (assembly GCF_013055795.1). GTDB lineage: Bacteria > Actinomycetota > Actinomycetes > Streptomycetales > Streptomycetaceae > Streptomyces. The sequence continues at coordinate 202,150 of NZ_JABETO010000005.1, read as the reverse complement.
ACCAGAAACTCGCCCCCCTCTCCCTCACCACCTACAGCGACGGCTCCCCGCCCCCGCCGGCCCGCAGGAACGACCCTTTCCTCGCCTTCCGGTTCCGGCTCGCGGTGCTGCCGGAGCACATCACCTGGTTCGTCTCCGGACTCTTCGCGTGGCTGTTCCACCCGCTTCTGATTCTTTTCTCGGTCTGCGCCTTCGTCGTGGGCGAGGCATGGCTGTGGACGACCCAGGAGACCGGAATCGCGCTGCAGGCGGTGCTTTCCTCCCCGGGCAGCATTCTGTTCGTGGTCTTCCTGGCCATCGCCTCGTGCGTCTTCCATGAATGGGGCCACGGCGCGGCATGCCGGTACGGAGGTGTGCGGCCCGGAGCCATGGGATGCGGCATCTATCTCGTCTGGCCGGCCTTCTACACCGACATCACCAATTCCTACCGGCTGGGCCGGGCCGGACGCATCCGGGCCGACCTGGGCGGCGTCTACTTCAACGCGCTGTTCGTCCTCGGTCTGCTGGGGCTGTACGTCGCGACGGGATTCCAGCCCCTCCTGGTGGCGATCCTCTCCGTCAACCTGGAAATCGTCCAACAGCTGCTTCCCACACTGCGGTTCGACGGCTATTACATCGTCGCCGACCTGATCGGCATTCCCGATCTCTTCAAATACATCGGGCCCATTCTCCGGCGCGTCGTGCTCCGACGCCCGAAGGACGACCGGCTCAAGGCCCTCAAGCGGTGGCCCCAGATCGTGGTGGCGTTCTGGGTGCTGTTCCTGATTCCCGTCCTCCTGCTCCAGCTCGGCATCCTTGTCCTCAATCTGCCGCAACTGCTGGTGTCCGACTGGCAGCAGGCCCGGCTGCTGATCGAGAACGCGGGCGCGTCCGGCAACCAGGTCCTCGGCATGACGTCGGCCTGCCTCCAGATCCTGTTGCTCGCCCTCCCCGTCGCCGGCCTGGTGCTCATCCTGTGGGGGGCCGCGCGCTCCCTCGTCCGGTTCGTCGGCCGCAAGGCGGGGTGGAGCGGCGCGGACGGAGGGTGACGTCGGCGGCGGCGCCGCTGCCCGGCAGTGCCGGGGCCCCGCGCCGCCGCTTCGACGACCGTTCGCGCCGCCGCCTCGACGACCGTTCTAGGGCACCAGGATGTCCAGTTCGGCCATCGCCCCCGTCGCGATCTCCCGCGTCAGGGCCTCCGCGCGCTCCGCGTCGTGGAGCCGGACGGCCTCGGCGACCTGCACATGGAGCGTCACCGCCGCCGGGTCGGGATCGGTGAACATCACCTGGTGCCGGGTGCGGCCGCTGAGGACCTCGGCGACGACGTCGCCGAGGCGGGCGAACATCTCGTTGCCCGAGGCGCGCAGGACCACGCGGTGGAACGCGATGTCGTGCAGCAGGTAGGCGTCCAGTTGCTGGCCCCGTGAGGTGGCGACCATACCGAGCGCGTGCTCGGTGAGTTCGGCGCACTGCTCCGGGGTCGCCAGGCGGGCGGCGAGGCCCGCCGCGACGGGTTCCACCGCCGAGCGCAGGACGGTCAGCGACCGCAGCTGGCGGGGGCGGTCCGGGCCGGCCAGCCGCCAGCGGATGACCTGCGGGTCGTAGACGTTCCACTCCTCCGTCGGCAGCACGGTCACGCCGACGCGGCGCCGCGAGCTGACCAGGTGCATGGACTCCAGGACGCGTATCACCTCGCGGATCACCGTGCGCGAGACCTCGAAGCGCTCCTCCAGCTCGTCCGTGCGCAGCACGCTCCCCGGCGGGTATGCGCCCGCCGTGATCGCGGGCCCAAGGGACTCCAGCACACGCGCGTGCAGTCCCTGCCCCTGGTTTGCCATGGGATCAGCGTACGGGGCCGGGGCGAGGGAGATTAAGTATGACGTTTGGGTCACAGAGGCTTGAATACGTCGTACTTCATGGGTTTCAGTGGACGGCAGCCCGGCGCCGAGGAAGACGCCGGGAGACAGTGAGGTGCACATGACCGCCGCCGACAGCGGAGCCGTCCCCGGTGACGGGGCGTCCGACGCCCCCACGCCCCCGGCCGTCCCCCCGGTCGTCGTGGTGATGGGCGTCGCCGGTACGGGCAAGACCACGGTGGGCCCCCTGGTGGCGGCCGCGCTCGGCGTCCCCTACGCCGAGGGCGACGACTTCCACCCGCCCGCCAACATCGCGAAGATGTCGTCCGGCGTACCGCTGGACGACGCCGACCGGGCCCCCTGGCTCGACGCGATCGGCGAGTGGGCGCGCGACCGGTCCGGCCGCGGCGGGGTGGTCAGCTGCTCCGCGCTCAAGCGCGCGTACCGCGACCGGCTCCGGGCCGCCGCGCCCGGCGTCGTCTTCCTGCACCTCACCGGGGACCGCGAGCTGATCGCCGGCCGGATGGCCGCCCGCAAGGGGCACTTCATGACGACCAGGCTCCTCGACTCGCAGTTCGCGACCCTCGAACCGCTCGACGCGGACGAGGCGGGCGTCGCCGTGGACGTCGCGCCCGAGGCGGCTGTCATCGCCGACCGGGCCACCGCCGCACTGCTCCGGCTCTGACCCGGCGCGCCCCCCCGCTCTTCCCCCTTCCGCGGCCCCGCCGCGCCCCGACCCACCCCAAGGAAGCCCCGTGAGCACTCTCAGCGTCGAGATGCTGGCCGCGGCCCCCGCCGAACCGATCACCTCGGCGGGCCACGCACAGCTGGGCATCGCCGTCCTCGCCGGCATCGCCGTCATCGTCCTCCTCATCACCCGCCTCAAGCTGCACGCCTTCCTGGCCCTGACGATCGGGTCGCTGGTCCTGGGCGCCGCCGCGGGAGCCCCGCTGGACAAGGCGATCGCGAGTTTCAGCACCGGTCTGGGGTCGACGGTCGCCGGGGTCGGCGTCCTCATCGCCCTCGGCGCGATACTCGGCAAGCTGCTGGCCGACTCCGGCGGCGCCGACCAGATCGTGGACACGATCCTGGCCCGCGCGGGCGGCCGGGGGATGCCCTGGGCCGTCGTCCTCATCGCGGGCGTCATCGGTCTGCCGCTGTTCTTCGAGGTGGGGATCGTGCTGCTGATCCCCGTGGTGCTGCTGGTGGCCAAGCGCGGCGGGCACTCACTGATGCGCATCGGCATCCCCGCCCTGGCCGGGCTCTCCGTGATGCACGGTCTCGTCCCGCCGCACCCCGGGCCGCTGGCCGCGATCGACGCCATCGGGGCCGACCTCGGGGTGACCCTGGCGCTCGGTGTGCTGATCGCCGTGCCGACCGCCGTGATCGCCGGGCCGCTGTTCTCCCGCTTCGCCGCCCGCTGGGTCGACGTCGCGCCGCCCGAGAAGCTGGTGCCCCAGCGTCCGTCCGAGGACCTGGAACGCCGTCCCGGCTTCGGCGTCACCGTGGCCACCGTCCTGCTGCCGGTGGTGCTGATGCTGGTCAAGGCGCTCGTCGACGTCGTCGTGGACGACCCGAAGGACCATGTCCAGCGGGTCGCGGACGTCATCGGCTCGCCGCTGATCGCGCTGCTCGCCGCCGTCCTCGTCGGCATGGTGACCCTCGGCCGGGCCGCGGGCTTCGGCCGCGACCGGCTGGCCGGGACCGTCGAGAAGTCCCTCGTGCCGATCGCCGGGATCCTGCTGATCGTCGGCGCGGGCGGCGGGTTCAAGCAGACGCTGATCGACGTCGGCGTCGGCCGGATGATCCTCGACTTCTCCAAGGACTGGTCGGTCTCCGCCCTGCTCCTGGCCTGGCTGATCGCGGTCGGCATCCGGCTCGCGACCGGGTCCGCCACCGTGGCGACCATCTCGGCCGCCGGGCTGGTGGCCCCCCTCGCCGCCGATATGAGCACCGGGCACACCGCCCTCCTCGTCCTGTCCGTCGGCGCCGGCTCGCTGTTCTTCAGCCATGTGAACGACGCGGGCTTCTGGATGGTGAAGGAGTACTTCGGCCTGGACGTCGGGCAGACGATCAAGACCTGGTCGGTGATGGAGACGATCATCTCAGTGGTGGGGCTGGGGTTTGTGATGCTGCTGTCGCTGGTGGTCTAGGAGCGGCGGAGCCGGGAGGGCAAAGGGCGCCCCCGTTCACCCCTTCCCGAACCCCGCCACGTACTCCCGCACCTCCGCGACGTCCTCCGTCGCCAGCCCCACGTACCCGTCCGGCCGGACCACGAACAGCCCGTCGCCGTAAGCGCGTTCCACGTGCCCCTCGGTGTCGGTCACCCGCGGCGCCCGCACCGGCGGCCCGGCCGTCTCCGCCGCGTCCTCCAGGGCGTCCGCCGCGGACCCCGTCGCGAGCAGCGTGAAGTGCGTCCCGCGGAAGAGGTCGAACAGGCGGACCGGCTGCCCGCCGTCCGTCGCGCAAGGGGCGTCCGGCGCCCGGTCGCCCGCCCGCAGCGCGCCCTCGGGCAGGCCGGTGCGGGTCTCGCGGCTGAGGGGGCCGGTCCGGTAGTGCAGGTCGAGCTGGTGGGCCTCCCGGCCCCGGTGGCCCATCAGCTTCGACCCCGCCTGGCCGGTGCCCCGGTGGATGCGGGTGCTGAACCCCAGCACCTCGGCCGCGACGGGCAGCCGCTCGGCCTGGTACGAGTCGAGGAGCGCGTCCGGCGCGCCGTGCCGCAGGACGTGGCCCAGCTTCCAGCCGAGGTTGTACGCGTCCTGGACGCCGGTGTTGAGCCCCTGGGCGCCGGCGGGGGAGTGCACGTGCGCCGCGTCCCCGGCGAGGAACACCCGGCCCTCGCGGAACCGCTCGGCCATGGCCGCCCGGGCCCGGAAGACCGAGGACCAGTCCACCGCCCCGGCCGTCAGCCCGGTCCGTTCCGCGATCAGCGCCCGTACGGCGTCCGGCGACGGGTCGGGCTCCCCGGCCGCGAAGCCGGCGATGAGCTGGAAGGCGTCCGTCGCGGAGAGCGGGCACAGCGCCAGCATGCCCGACGGGTGGTCGCGCCAGGTGTGCCAGTGCGTGCGCGGCAGGCCCTCCAGCCGCACATCGGCGACCAGCATCGGATCGGGGTCGACGGTGTGGCCGGTGAACGGGGTGCCCAGCAGGGACCGCACGGTGCTGCGCCCGCCGTCGGAGGCGACGAGCCAGGCGGCCCGCACCTCGGCCGCCGGGCCGTCCGCGGTCTCCAGCCGGGCCGTCACCCCGTCGGCGTCCTGCGTCACGGCGGTCAGCCGGGTGCCGAACTCGACCCGGCCGCCCAGCTCCCGGAGCCGTTCCCGCAGGATCTCCTGGGTGCGCCACTGCGGCAGCATCAGCGGCTCGCCGTAGGGCGCGTCGGGCGTCGGCCCGGTGCGGGTGATCATGTCCCACTCGGCGGTCATCTCCCCGTCCCGCCAGGAGCTCATGAGCGGCAGGGGCGCGCCGGACGCCAGGGCGCGGCCGGCGACGCCGAGGTCTTCGAGGATCTCCAGCGTGCGCGGCTGGAGGCCCTTGCCGCGTGACCCGGCGAAGCCCTGCGGCGCCGCGTCGACCAGCCGGAACGGAACGCCCTGCCGGGCGAGGTCGCAGGCCAGGACCAGGCCGGTCGGTCCGGCTCCGACGACGAGCACCCCGGCTTCGAGGGCCGAGCCGGAAGAAGGCATGACGGACATAGGGAACTTCCTCCCTTAACGGCGTTCAATTTAACAGTGTTAAGGATCAGCTGAACGGCGTTAAGCTGTCAAGGTGGGAAGTCGACTGGATCGTGAGCAAGTGGTGAGCACCGCCCTGGAGGTGCTGAACGACGTCGGCCTGGACGGGCTGACGCTGCGCCGCATCGGCAAGGAGCTCGACGTCCAGGCGCCGGCGCTCTACTGGCACTTCAAGAACAAGCAGGACCTGCTCGACGCCATGGCCACGGAGATGCTGCGCCGGATGACCGCCATGGAGGAGGCGGGGAAGACCGAAGACGCGACGTGGCAGGAGACGCTGGCCGGCAGCCACCGCGCACTGCGCCGCGTGCTGCTCTCCTACCGCGACGGGGCGAAGGTCTACAGCGGCACCCGCTTCACCGACACCTCGTACGCCGTCCCGATGGAGCGGTACCTCGCCTCCCTCGTGCGGGCCGGCTTCACGCCCCGCGCCGCGGCCCGCGCGTTCTACACCTCGTACTGCTTCACGATCGGCTACGTCATCGAGGAGCAGTCGGCGGCCGGGTATCCCGACCAGGGCGTCAAGGGGATCGACCTCGACGAACGCACCGAGCGCCTGGCGGACTTCCCCGTCACCGCCGCCGCCGGGGCGGAGCTCTTCGGCGACCCGGACGCCGGGTTCGAGGCGGGGCTGGCCGCGATCATCACGGGGATCGAGGCGACGTGGCGGGCGGCCGGTCGCCCGTAGGGCCGGGGTCGAGTCCTCTCCGCAGCAGGGGCGTCAACCGCCGCTCCACCCCCACGTGCAGCAGCCACGCCAGGCCCAGCATCAGCAGCACCGTCAGTCCGAGCACGGCGTAGGACGGAATCCCCAGCCTCCGGTGCAACACCTCCACCACGACCCACCCCAGGTGTTCGTGGACCAGGTAGAAGGGGTACGTCAGCGCGCCCGCGAACGACAGCCACCGCCAGGACAGCCGCCGGGCACCGCCCGTCGCGATCACCGCGACCGCCGCGTAACCGACGGCGAGCACGGCGATGATGACGGCCTGGGAGCGGTACGAGAAGTGCTGCGGCCCCGGCGGGTGCCACAGTCCCGCCACCGCGTAGTGCTGGCCGATCAGGAAGCTGATCGCGACGATGCCCCAGGCCGTCAGTGAGTGCCCGTACCGGTGGACGAGGTACAAACCGATGCCGCCGATGAAGAACGACGAGTGCTCCGGCATCACCAGCACGCCCAGTGCCTCCGCGTGCGCGGCCGTGGTGAGCACCGACGCGAGCGTCCACACCGCGCAGAAGAGGACCACCCGGTGCCGCGTCGCCCCCGGCAGGACGACGAAGAGTGCGAAGAGGGCGTAGAACCGCAGCTCCACCCAGAGCGTCCAGCACACCCCGAGCACCCGCTCGGCGCCCACCGGTTGCTGGAGCATGGTCAGGTTGACCAGGGCGTCGCTGGTGGAGACCGGCGCGTACCGCACCCACGGCAGCGCGAAGACGGCGGTGACCAGCAGGACCGCCACCCAGTAGGCCGGGTAGAGGCGGGCGGCGCGGGAGGCGGTGAAGGCGCGCAGGGAGCGGCCCCAGCCGCTCATGCAGATGACGAATCCGCTGATGACGAAGAAGAGTTGGACGCCGAGGCAGCCATAGGCGAACGCGGTGGAGAGGTGGGGGAACTGGTGGCGTGGGGACGATCCCCACGCCTTGGTTATCTCGCCGCCGCGGCCGCCGTAGTGGTAGAGGGCGACCATCAGGGCGGCGATCAGGCGGAGGGCGTCGAGGGCGGGGAGGCGTCCACGGGGACGGGGTGAGGGGTGCCCCTGCCCCTCCCCCAGAGGGGGTACCCCCATTTCACCGTTTCTTGCGGGGGTCGGCCCCCGCACCCCCGAAACCGCGCTCCGCGCGGTTGTCCTCAAACGCCGGACGGGCTGGGTCACCCCGCCCTCCTCCTCAGCCGTCGCTGCACCGCCCGCGCCCTGCGGGCCATCCGGCGCACGGCGGGGTTGCGCGGCAGGAAGCCAAGCCGGGCCGGGAGGGCGCCCGGCAGGCCGAGGACGGTCAGCCGACGGCGCTTGAAGTACCGGCGCGTACGGGAGTTGAGACGTCGCGTCAGATACCGCTCGGCCGCCGGGCGCAGATCGGGGTGGAGCTGCGGCTGCATCGCATAGCCCACGGCCTGGACGAGCCCGGTGAGTTCCGCCGGGTCGCCGGGCGCGCCGCCGTCCTCCAGGGAGGGCAGCAGTGCGTCGACGATCGTGACGGGGACGCGGTTGCTGTTCTGGTACGGGGAGAGCCGGTCCAGCAGCAGGTCCGTGCCGGTGCGGGCGGCGGGGAGGCCGTAGAAGGCGCCGGCGGTGATCAGGGCGGTCGAGAAGCAGCCGGCCACCAGGGCGGGCCGCAGCCGCTGGTAGACCACCTCCGCGAGGGCGGGGGTGTCGAGGACGGTGAGGTGGACGCCGAGCCGGTCGGCCTCGTCCTCCAGCATCCGCGACCAGCGGGCGGGGGCCGTCGGGTGGGGCTTGAAGACGACCTCGCGGTGGCCGCGCGCGGCAGCGCCCCGCAGCATGCGGACGTGCAGCCGCTCCTCCTCCTCGGGCGTGAGGATGTCCAGCGCCGCGAGGTACTGGCCGAGCAGCAGCGCCGCCTCCTCGGGGGCGGGCGGCAGCGGGGTGGCGTCGGCCAGTTCGGCCAGCACCTTGGTGAAGACCTCGCCGGGGACGGTCTCGGTGCGGACGCCGAACTCCCGCAGCAGGAGCGGCCGCAGGCCCGGGACGAGGTCGAGGTGGAGCAGCCGGCGCACCCGGGTGCCGACCAGCGGATCGAGCTTGCTGCGGGTGGGGCCGTAGCTCATCAGCCCGTCCGCGTAGACGTCCAGGGGCGCGTCGGGGAAGGTCCGGGCCACCGCGAGGGCGGGGTCGACCTGGAGGGATTCGAGGACGAGCGTCACGTCGTCGGTGCCCAGGTCCCACAGCAGCCTCAGGTGCCGCTCCCACAGCGGGACGTCGTCGGGGCGCGGGGACCAGCCGCCGGGGTGGTGCGGGCTGATCGTCCCGTTCCAGGAGAGCACGCCGTCGAAGCGGGTGCGCAGCCGGTCGAAGCCGGGGGCCAGGTCGGGGCCGGGGGTGGTCTCGGGGACGGCCGCGTTGTTGGTGACGAGCAGCAGCCGGCGGCCGGCCGGGGGGAAGAGGCCGGCGTCGAGGGCGGCGGCGAGCGTCGCGGCGCCGTAGAGGGTCGAGGCGAGGAAGATCTGGACGGTGCGCGGGTGGCCGGGCATCAGACCGGCACCCCCGTCCGGGCCGCGCGGACGGGCCGGCGGCGCAGCCTGCGCAGCCGGGTCGCCCGGTCGGCGTCCATCGCGTTCAGGGCGTCGTTCAGCAATCCGGGGGGCATCCGTTTCATGGCGGCGGCACTCATCGAACGCAGGGCGCGGGCGACGTCGGGTTCAAAGCGTTCGAGGGAACCGAGGTGGTGGGAAATGATCGCGCAATAGGTGCGCACGGCTTTCGGGAGCAGGGCGTCGGCATCGCGGTCCCGGCGTGTTTCTTCGAGTACCTGGTCGAATGCCCGGATGAAATCGAGCTGCCGTACGTCGCCGATCTGGGTGAGCGACGAGGCGACTCCCCGCCGGTAGAAGACGCCGAGCAGGCCGGAGATCGCGAAACTCCGGGCCTCGCGGTGCAGCCGCCAGATCCAGGGCCGGTCCTCGGCGGTGCGCAGCCCGTGCCGGAAATGCAGCAGCCCGTCGTCCAGCAGCCGCCGGTGGTAGACGCCGGCCCAGGCGTACGGGTAGTCGACGGAGGTGGAGCGGTCCGCGGGAAGTATGGCGTCGCGCGGGTCGAGGACCACCCCGCGCCGCCCGTCCGGCACCCGGTGGAGGGTGCGGTTCCGGCCCGTGCACCGCACATGGTCGGTCCGGACGAAGTCCACCCCCAGCTCCTCGATGACCTGCACCAATCGCGTGTAGTAGCCCGGTGCCAGCCAGTCGTCGCCGTCGAGGAAGGTGAGGTATTCGCCGCGCGCGGCGTCCAGCCCGGTGTTGCGGGCGGTGGCCAGGCCGCCGTTCCGCTCGTGACGCGCCACCACCACCCCCGGAATCTCGCGTTCCGCACGGTCCAGGAGGGCCGGTGTCCCATCGGTCGAACAATCGTCGACGAGAATGAATTCGAAATCCTCGCGGGTGTTCGCATTCAGACTGCGCAGCGTGTCAGGGGCATAGGTCTGCACATTGAAGAACGGCACGATGACGGAGAGCTTGACCACCCGCGTCACGTTAGGTGACGGCCCGGCATTCGTTCTTGCCGGGGCCATAAGCGAAGATGAACGAAGTGCGGCGGAATGATGAACCGGGTGCGCGCGTCAACCGCTTCGCCGGGCGTCGGCGCGCTGTTTACCGAGTGTTGAACTCGCGTTGGTCAGCCAAACCGAATCAATTCCTATCGTCGGTGCCGTGCCCTCAGCGCCTTCACGTACCGAATCCCCGCCGCGCGTCGCCGTGCTCGCGGACTCCGACACCCGGTGGAAATGGGGAGCGCTCACCGCGCACCGGCTCGCGCCCGGCGCCCGCCTGGACGGCTTCCTGCTCCGCGGGCGGGCCACTCCCACCCCCCGCCAGCTCACCGAAGTCGGGGTGCGGGCCGACGCGTTGCGCGAGGTGACGGCCGCCGAGTTCACCGCTACGGCCGGACGTCCTCCGTACGACGTCGTCCTGCTCGCCTGCGTCGGCGGTGCCGTCCAGGCCCTGCTGCACGGACTCGCCCACGCCTGGGCGGACACCGCCGCGCGCCCGGTCGTCGTCACCGGCTACGTCGGCGTCGTCTACGAAAAGCTCGCCGACGGGCTGCTGTTGCGCCACGGCGCGGACGTCGTCCTCGCCAACTCCCGCCACGACGCCGACCGGTTCCGGGCGGTGTACGAGGGGGTCGGCGCCCCGGCCGGCAGCGTCACCGAGTGCGCCCTGCCCTTCCTCGGCGGACGTCCGTACGCACCCGCCGAACGCGAAGCGCGCCCGTACACCGTGGTGTTCGCGGCCCAGCCCTCCGTGCCGGGGAGCCGCGCGGACCGGCTGTACCTGCTCGGACGGGCCGCACGCCACGCCCGGCTGCACCCCGGCCGCGACGTCCTGGTCAAGCTGCGCAGCAGGCCCGGTGAGCACACCACGCACATCGAGGAACTCCCGTACCAGCGGCTGGCCACCCGCCTGCCCGGCGGTCTGCCCGCCAACTGCCGCCTGGTGTACGGCAACATGGGCGCGGTCCTCGACCGCACCGACCTCCTGGTCACCGTCAGCTCGACGGCCGCCCTGGAGGCGCTGCACCGGGCGGTCCCCACCGCCGTCCTCACCGACCTCGGCGTCCGCGAACAGCTCGGCAACCACCACTTCCTGGGATCCGGCTGCCTCGCCTCCTGGGACCAGCTCGATGCCGGGCACCTGCCGAAGGCCGAGCCGGAGTGGCTGGCCCGCCAGGGTGTCGGGGGAGGGGCCGCCGACCGGCCGTACGAGGAGGCGTTCGCCCCGGCGCGGCGGCGGATCGCGGACCTCGTCGCGCATGCCGGACTGCCGCCCCTGAGCCCGTACTACACCCCCCGGACGGCGCCCGGTTATCTGCCCGCCGTCCTCGCCCGGTACGGCTTCGACCCGCACGGCCGCCCGCTGCCCGGCCGCGCCGCGCCACCGCGCGAGGCCGGTCCCCTGCGCCGCGCGGGACGCGACGCCCTGCGGGGGGCGGCCCGCGGCGCCTACCGGCACGGCGTCCAGCGGGTGGCGCCCGTCATCCGGCGGATGGGGGAGCTGTGAGCCCGACGGACCGCCGCCGGCGCACCGCGCCGCACACCGCGGCCGGAGCACCCGAACCCGAGGAGTACCCCATGCCCTCCGTCCTCGCCGTCGTCCCCGCCCGCGGCGGGTCCAAGGGGGTGCCCGGCAAGAACCTGGCCCCCGTCGGCGGCATACCGCTCGTCGCCCGCGCGGTCCGTGCCTGCCGGGCCGCCGCGCTCGTCACCGACGTGGTCGTCTCGACCGACGACCCCGCCGTCGCCGCCGCGGCCCGCGCGGCGGGCGCCGGCGTCGTCGAACGACCCCCGGCCCTCGCCGGGGACGCGGCGACCAGCGAATCGGCGGTGCTGCACGCCCTGGACGCGTACGAGACGACGTCAGGACGGACGGTGGACACCGTCCTGCTCGTGCAGTGCACCAGCCCGTTCGTGACCGCCGGGGACATCGACGGCGTCGCCGCCGCCGTGACCCGGGGCGCGGACAGCGCGCTGACCGTGGCCCCCTTCCACGGCTTCCTCTGGCGGGACGCGCCGTCGCCCGCGTCCGCCGCCCACGGCGTCAACCACGACGCGTCCCACCGGCCGCGCCGCCAGGACCGGCCCCAGGACCTCCTGGAGACCGGCGCCGCCTACGCCATGCGCGCCGACGGCTTCCGGACCGCACGGCACCGCTTCTTCGGCCGCGTCGAGCCCGTCCGCACCGACCCCGCCCGGGTCCTGGAGATCGACGACCCGGCCGACCTGGCGCGCGCCCGCTCCCTCGCGCCCCTGCTCGACGCCGATGCGCCCCTGGACCCCTCCGGACCGGACGCCTTCCCCGGGCGGGACGACATCGACGCCGTCGTCCTCGACTTCGACGGCACACAGACCGACGACCGCGTCCTCGTCGACGCCGACGGCCGCGAGTTCGTGGCCGTCCACCGGGGCGACGGCCTCGGCGTCGCCGCCCTGCGCCGCGCCGGGCTGGCGGTGCTGATCCTCTCCACGGAGGTCAACGGGGTCGTCGCCGCCCGCGCCCGCAAGCTGCGGGTGCCCGTCGTCCACGGGACCGACCACAAGGACGCCGCGCTCAAGGAATGGTGCGCCGAACAGGGCATCGCCCCCGAGCGCGTGCTCTACGCCGGGAACGACGTCAACGACCTCCCCTGCCTCCGGCTCGTCGGCTGGCCCGTGGCCGTCGCGGACGCCCACGCCGCCGTACGGGCCGCCGCGCGCGCCGTGACCCGGGCGCCCGGCGGCGCGGGCGCCGTCCGCGAGATCGCGGGCCGGCTCCTGGGCCCCGAGCTCTGACTCCCCGCTCCCGCACCCACCGTCCTCCCCGATTCCGCACCCACTGTCCCCACACGAAGGAAACCGCTCCCATGACGCCCACCGGCGCTGCCGCCCGCACCCGTCACCTCGGCGACCGCCCCGTAGGTCCCGGCCACCCCGTCTACATCACCGGCGAGATCGGCATCAACCACAATGGCGACCTCGACAAGGCCCTCGCCCTCGTCGACGCCGCCGCGGACGCGGGGTGCGATGCGGTGAAGTTCCAGAAGCGCACCCCGGAGGTCTGCACTCCGCGCAGTCAATGGGAACTCGAACGGGACACCCCCTGGGGCCGGATGACGTACATCGACTACCGCCACCGGGTGGAGTTCGGGGAGGACGAATACCGCAGGATCGACGAACACTGCCGGGAGCGCGGCATCGCCTGGTTCGCCTCGCCCTGGGACGTCGAGTCCGTGGCCTTCCTGGAGAAGTTCGACCTGCCGGCCCACAAGGTCGCCTCCGCCTCGCTCACCGACGACGAACTCCTGCGCACCCTGCGCGCCACCGGCCGCACGGTCGTGCTCTCCACCGGGATGTCCACCCCGAAGCAGATCCGGCACGCCGTGGAGGTGCTGGGCAGCGAGAACATCGTGCTCTGCCACGCCACTTCCACCTATCCGGCCCGGGCCGCCGAACTCAACCTCCGGGTCATCCACACCCTCCAGGCCGAGTACCCCAACATCCCCATCGGCTACTCCGGCCACGAGACCGGCCTCCAGACCACCCTGGCCGCCGTCGCCCTCGGCGCCGCCTTCGTCGAGCGGCACATCACCCTCGACCGCGCCATGTGGGGCTCCGACCAGGCCGCCTCCGTCGAACCCGGCGGCCTCCAGCGGCTGGTGCGCGACATCCGGGTGGTCGAGGAGGCCCTGGGTGACGGGGTGAAGCGGGTCTACGAGAGCGAGCTGGCCCCCATGCGCAAACTCCGCCGGGTCACCGGTGTCGTCGCCCGGGGCGGCGACCGCGAACCGGCCGCGGTCTGACGGGCACCGGCCGATGAGCGAACCCGCCGGCGACCCCGGCGCACCCGGGCCCGGGCCCGAGCCCGCCATGGGCCCGGCCGACACCCTGGCCTTCGTCGAGAGCCCCGTCCAGCTCCTCAACGTCCTGGAGTGGGCGCACGCCGGCCGGGACGCGCCCCCGGCCGCCGCGCCCGCCCCGCTGCGCGACGGCCTGCCCCGCCAGACGGACCGCCGCGCCGCGGACCTCGCCGCCACCCCGCGCACCGATCCCTCCGACACGGTGATCGTCGTGCTCGCCCCGCACGACCCCATGACCCGCGGTCAGCTGCGCCGCATGGCCGAGCTGGCCCGCGACCAGGGGTACCGGCTGCGCTGGGAGGAGGCGCGCGGCGGGGCCGGGGCTCCGGTGCAGACCGTCGGCGGCCTCGCCGGGCCGCTGCGGGCCGCGCGCCGCGTCGTCATCGGGGACCCCTTCTCGCGCTACGTGCAGCTCCTGCTCACCCTCACCCGGGCCAGGGAGCTGGTCGTCGTGGACGACGGGACGGCCACCATGGAGTTCGCCGTCCAACTCGCGCGCGGCGAACGGTTCGTGCGCTGGCACCGACAGCGGGGCGGGCGGGGTGGTTTGGGGGCGCGTGACATCGTCTTCGCGCCGGTGTCCGCTTCGGCGCGCCGGATGCTCACACCGAACAACCGCCGGAGTGTGGAGTTGTTCACCGCGATGCCGGTCGAACCGCCCCCAGGAGTGACCGTCACCGCCAACGCCTTCGCCTGGACCCGCGCCGCGTTCGGCCCGCCCCGCATCACCCGGAGCGCGGACCTCGTCGGAACCTCCCTGGTCGAGACGGGCGTCGTGGAACCGGAGCGCTACCTGGAGGCCGTCGCGGCGCTGGCGGACGCCCACGGCGCCACCCGGTACTTCGCCCACCGCCGCGAGGACACCGACAAGCTGCGCCTCATAGCCGGACGGCTCGGCCTGGAAGTCGTCCGCCCCGAGCTGCCCCTGGAGCTGATCGCCCGGCGCGGCCCCATAGGGCGTACGGTGCTGAGCTTCCCGTCCACCGTCGTGCACACCCTCCCGCTCGCGCTCGCCGGCACCGGCGTCACCGTCGCCGTCTGCGACATCGACCCCTCCTGGCTCACCGAACGCGCCTCGCCCCGGGCGCAGGGCTTCCTCTCCCGGGTGACCGGGAGCGCACGCGACGTACGCCGCCTACCGCGAATGTCCGCCCCGGCGCGTACGACATGACAGTGTCTCGCAAAGGTACGCCGTAAATACGGGTCATACCCCCCTGGCAACCCATCCATGCGGCTGAACTTTTCTTGATCGGAGGGCAGTTGCCCCGTGCAGGGCTCTACTCTTCAAAGGGTGAATCAACTGATGCCCTGCGAAGCCGCACCCGAAACCCCTGTTGACGATCTTGAAGGCGATCTGGCCGGAGAGCTGCCGGGCCGTATGACCCCCGAGCTCCGCGCCGAACTCATCGCCTTCCGCCGGGACTTGCACATGCACCCCGAGCTGGGGCACCGCGAGTTCCGTACCACCGCGGCGGTCAGGGCCAGACTGGAGAAGGCCGGGCTCCGCCCCCGTACGCTCGACTCCGGCACCGGGTTGATCTGTGACATCGGGCGGTCCCGCCCGGGGGCCGCGCGCCGGCCGGTCCTGGCGTTCCGCGCCGACCTCGACGCGCTCCCCATCCCGGACACCAAGCAGGTCCCGTACCGCTCGACGGTCCCCAGTACCGCCCACGCCTGCGGCCACGACGTGCACACCACCGTCGTCCTCGGCACCGGTCTGGTCCTCGCGGCGCTGGCCGAGGAGGGGCTGCTGCCGCACCCGGTCCGGCTGATCTTCCAGGCCGCCGAGGAGGTGCTGCCCGGCGGTGCCCTCGACGCGATCGAGAGCGGCGCCCTGGACGGCGTCGGGCGGATCGTCGCGGTGCACTGCGACCCCAAGGTCGAGGTCGGCCGGATCGGCCTGCGGACCGGAGCCATCACCTCCGCCTGCGACAAGCTGGAGATCGCGCTGGACGGCCCAGGCGGCCACACCGCCCGCCCGCACCTCAGCACGGACCTGGTGACCGCCGCGGCCAAGGTGGCCACGGAGGTCCCCGCGCTGCTCTCCCGGCGGGTGGACACCCGGGCGGGCCTGGCCGTCACCTGGGGGCGGCTGGAGGCCGGGCACACGGCCAACGTCATCCCGCAGCACGCGGAGCTCTCCGGCACGGTCCGCTGCCTGGACATCGACGCCTGGCGGGACGCCCCGGACCTGGTGCACGCCGCCGTCGACGAGGTGGCGACGATGCACCGCGCCAAGTCGCAGATCAACTACATCCGGGGGGTGCCTCCGGTCGTCAACGACCGGGAGATCGCCGGGCTGCTGGGCCGGGCCATGACGGCGCGGTGCGGGGCGGGGGCCGTGGAGGACACCGAGCAGAGCCTCGGCGGGGAGGATTTCTCCTGGTATCTGGAGCGGGTCCCGGGCGCGATGGCCCGGCTCGGCGTTCACCCGGTGGGGGACACGACACGCCGTGACCTGCACCGCGGCGATTTCGACGTGGACGAGGGGGCCATCCAGGTGGGAGTGGAGCTGTTCACCGCCGCCGCTTTGCTTGATCGCAACCAAATGTAGGTTTGGTGGTCGAGTTCGGTACGCGACGATCCGATAACGGCTTGGGACCAGCCCTTTTCAGGCCATCTACGCGCGTTACGATCCCCTCGAACCAGCGCCAATGGAGGCGCTTCGAGTGAAGGGGCCCTCGTGCGCCGGGTATCCACGATCACTGTCGCGGGCATTGCCACCGCGGCTCTCGCATTCACCCTCACCGCCTGTGGCGAGTCCTCGACCGAGTCGGGCAACAAGAAGGACAAGGGTCTCGGTCTCGCCTTCGACGTCGGCGGCCGTGACGACCACTCCTTCAACGAGTCCGCCGCGCGCGGCGCCGACAAGGCCAAGGAGGAGCTGGGTCTCGAGCCCCGCCTCATGACGGCCAAGAACGGCGAGACGGAGGCCGAGCGCGAGCAGCGGCTGAACTCGCTGGCCGAGGCCGGGTACAACCCTGTCATCGGCGTTGGCTTCAACTACCAGAAGTCCATCGAGAAGGTTGCCAAGGACCACCCCGACACCACCTTCGCCGTGGTGGACTCGGATGCCCAGGGCAAGAATGTCGCGAGCATCACCTTCGGCGAGCACGAGGGCTCCTACCTCGCGGGCGTCGCCGCCGCCCTGAAGTCCAAGTCCCACAAGGTCGGCTTCATCGGCGGTGTGAACAACGCCCTCATCCAGAAGTTCCAGGCGGGCTTCGAGCAGGGCGTCAAGGAGACCGACCCCAAGGCCACGGTCGAGTCGCGGTACCTGTACCCGAACAACGACAAGGGCTTCAACGACCCGGCCGCGGCCAAGGTCGCGGCCAAGGGCATGCTCGACAGCGGCATCGACGTGATCTACACGGCGGCCGGCCTCTCCGGCAACGGCTCCATCGAGTCCGTCGCGGGCCAGAAGGGCGCCTGGGCGATCGGTGTGGACTCCGACCAGTACCAGCTCCCGGGTCTGGCGCAGTACAAGGACCACATCCTCACCTCGGTGGTGAAGAACGTGGACGTGGCCGTCTTCGACCTGGCCAAGAGCGTCAAGGACGGCAAGCCGCTCACCGGCAAGAAGACCTACCTGCTCAAGGACGGCGGCGTCTCGCTGGTGACCTCGGGCGGTTTCATCGACGACATCAAGGACAAGGTCGACGCCGCGAAGAAGAAGATCGCGGACGGTCAGATCAAGGTCAAGTCCCAGCCGTGACCTGACGGCCGGCTCCGGTCGGCCGTCCGGCTGTGCGGGCCCGGCGGGGGAACACCCTCGCCGGGCCCGCACATACGCGCCAACGCTACGCGCGTAGCGTCCCGTTGACGCGTGTAGCGTCGCCCCCGCCCGGCCGGAACGCCACCGTGCCCCCACCCGGTGGACACCCCGGTGTCACCCCCGCTCCCTTTCCCCGAGGAGAGTGCGCCATCAAAGCGTCCAGCAAAGAGTCCAGCAGCGGCACCGTCCCTGCCGTGGAACTGCAAGGCATCACCAAGCGGTTCCCCGGCGTCGTGGCCAACCACGACATCTGCCTCACGGTCCGCCGCGGCACCGTCCACGCCCTCTGCGGCGAGAACGGCGCCGGCAAGTCCACCCTGATGAAGATCCTCTACGGCATGCAGAAGCCGGACGAGGGCACGATCACCCTCGACGGCGAGCAGGTCACCCTGCACAGCCCCGCCGACGCCATCGCGCGCGGCATCGGCATGGTGCACCAGCACTTCATGCTCGCCGACAACCTCACCGTCCTGGAGAACGTCGTCCTGGGCGCCGAGAAGCTGTACGGCATCGGAGGCAGGGCCCGGGCGAAGATCAAGGAGATCTCCGACGCGTACGGCCTCGGCGTCCGCCCCGACGTCCTCGTCGAGGACCTCGGCGTCGCCGACCGGCAGCGCGTGGAGATCCTCAAGGTCCTCTACCGGGGTGCGCGCACGCTCATCCTGGACGAGCCGACGGCCGTCCTGGTCCCGCAGGAGGTCGACGCGCTCTTCGACAACCTGCGCGAGCTCAAGTCCGAGGGTCTGACCGTCATCTTCATCTCGCACAAGCTCGGCGAGGTGCTCTCCGTCGCGGACGACATCACCGTCATCCGCCGCGGCACCACCGTCGGCACCGCGGTCCCCAGCGAGACCACGCCCAAGCAGCTCGCCGAGCTGATGGTCGGCGAGGAGCTGCCCTCGCCGGAGACCCGCGAGTCCACGGTCACCGACACGCCGATGCTCACCGTCGACGGCCTGCACCTGTCGGCCACCGACTCCGACGGCGTGGTCCGGACCGTGCTCGACGGCATCGCGTTCACCATCCACAAGGGCGAGGTCCTGGGCCTCGCGGGCGTGGAGGGCAACGGCCAGGCCGAGCTGGTCGAGGCCGTCATGGGCATGCGCGACCCGGACCGGGGCACCGTCACCCTCGACGGCACCGAGATCACCCACACGCCGACCCGCAAGCGGCGTGAGAGCGGCATGGGCTACATCCCCGAGGACCGGCACCGCCACGGCCTGCTGCTGGAAGCCCCGCTGTGGGAGAACCGCATCCTGGGCCACGTCACGGAGAAGCCCAACAGCAAGGGCGCCTTCCTCGACAACAAGGCTGCGCGCGCCGACACCGAGCGCATCGTCCGCGAGTTCGACGTCCGTACCCCCGGCATCGAGGTCACCGCGGCCTCGCTCTCCGGCGGCAACCAGCAGAAGCTGATCGTCGGCCGCGAGATGAGCCACAAGCCGAAGCTGCTCATCGCCGCCCACCCCACCCGCGGTGTGGACGTCGGCGCGCAGGCGCAGATCTGGGACCAGATCCGTGAGGCGCGCCGCGAGGGACTCGCGGTGCTGCTGATCTCTGCCGACCTGGACGAGCTCATCGGGCTCTCCGACACCCTGCGGGTGATGTTCCGCGGCCGCCTGGTCGCCGACGCCGACCCCGCCACCATCACCCCGGAGGAGTTGGGCTCGGCCATGACCGGCGCCGCGACCGGGCACCTCGAACACGCCGAGAACCCCGAGACCCCCGAAGAGCCGCCCGCCCCGGCGGACGGCACGAACGACAGCGACGGCGACGGCGCGGAAGGAGGCGACACCAAGTGAAGAAGTTCGACAAGGACAAGGTCATCCTGGCCGTCGCCGCCCCCGTGCTGGCGATCCTGGCGGCCATCGCGATCACCTCGATCATCATCGCGGCCACCGGCAAGGACCCGTTCCACGCCTACCAGGTGATGGTCGACTTCGGCTCGAAGAGCGACAGCCAGGTCTGGATCATCAACAAGGCCACCCCGTACTACCTGTCCGCGCTGGCCGTCGCCATCGGCTTCCGGATGAACCTCTTCAACATCGGCGTCGACGGCCAGTACCGCATCGCGGCCTTCTTCGCCGCCGCGGTCGGCGGTGCGCTCACCCTGCCGGGCATCATCCAGATCCCGATCATCATCATCGTGGCGATGGCGGTCGGCGCGATCTGGGCGGGCATCGCGGGTCTGCTGAAGACCACCCGCGGTGTCAACGAGGTGATCAGCACCATCATGCTGAACGCCATCGGCGCCTCGGTGATCGGCTACTTCCTCCAGGACGGCCGGCTGGCGAAGAAGGAGGGCAACCTGCTCCACACGCCCTACCTGCCGGACTCGGCGCACTTCTTCGAGATCCCGACCACGCCCAAGCCGATCTACGGCTTCGTGATCGTCGCGGCCGTCGCGGGCCTGGCCTACTGGTTCATCCTGGGCCGCACCCGCTTCGGCTTCGATCTGCGCACCGTCGGCCGGTCGGAGTCGGCCGCGCAGGCCAGCGGCGTCAGCGTCAAGCGCATGATCGTCACCTCGATGCTGCTCTCCGGCGCGGTGGCCGGCCTCGTCGGTATGCCGACCCTGCTCGGCGTCTCGTACAACTACGGCACCGACTTCCCCACGGGCATCGGCTTCACCGGTATCGCGATCGCCCTGCTCGGCCGCAACCACCCCATCGGCATGGCGCTCGGCGCCCTGCTCTGGGGCTTCCTGGACCGCACCGGCACCCAGCTCGAGTTCGAGGGCTACGCCCAGGAGATCGTCGGCGTGATCCAGGGCGTCATCGTCCTCTGCGTCGTCATCGCCTACGAGATCGTGCGGCGCTACGGCCTCAAGACCCAGCAGCGCAAGGTCGGCGAGGAGCTCGCCGCCCAGGCCCGCAAGAGCGACAAGGCGGAGGTTTCCGCGTGAGTACCACCTTCACCTCCGGGCTCGCCGAACGGCTGAGCGGCAGGAACAAGGGCGACGGCGGGAAGCGGAAGCTCTCCTACCCCGTCATCATGCTGATCGTCGCCGGCGCGCTGATCCTGGTCTCCGCCCTGCGGGCGATCACCGGCGCCGACGACCTGACCGGCTCGGGCCAGTTCAGCGCGGCCCTCGCCGCCGCGGTGCCGATCGGCCTCGCCGGCCTCGGCGGCCTCTGGTCCGAGCGGGCGGGCGTCGTCAACATCGGCCTCGAAGGCATGATGATGCTGGGCGCCTTCTCCGCCGGCTGGATGGGCTGGCAGTACGGCCCCTGGGCCGCGGCCGCCGCCGGCATCGTCGGCGGCGCGCTCGGCGGCCTGCTGCACGCGATCGCCACCGTCACCTTCAACGTCGACCACATCATCTCCGGTGTGGCCATGAACATCCTGGCCCTGGGCATCACCCAGTACTTCGCCAAGCTGTGGTTCGGCGCGGAGGGCAGCGAGGCCCAGCAGAAGGGCGGCAACGACAAGCAGTCGCCCGTCATGGAGAACATGGGCAACTTCTCCGTCCCGGGCGTGGGCGACTGGCTGCACTCGGTCGAGAAGCACCACTGGTTCTTCGTCTCCGACGTCGCCGGCATGCTGCGCGGCGTGGTCACCAACGTGTCCTGGCTGACGCTCGTCACGGTGGTGCTCTTCATCGGCACGTTCTTCGTGCTGTGGCGCTCCGCCTTCGGCCTGCGTCTGCGCTCCTGCGGCGAGAGCCCGGTGGCCGCCGAGTCGCTCGGCGTCAACGTCTACACGTACAAGTACGCGGCGGTGGTCGTCTCCGGCGCCCTCGCCGGCCTCGGCGGCGCGTTCCTGGCCATCGGCACCCATATGTACTCCGACGGCCAGACCGGCGGCCGCGGCTACATCGGTCTCGCCACGATGATCTCCGGCAACTGGCGGCCGGGCGGCGTCGCGATGAGCGCCGGACTGTTCGGCTTCATGGACAGCCTCCAGCTGCGCTCCGGCGGTCCGACCGTCCACGCGCTGCTGCTGCTGATCGCGGTGCTGCTGGCGGGCTTCGCGGTCTGGCGGCTCCGGGGCGGACAGCTCAAGGCGTCGGTCGTCGCCGCGGTCGTGGCCGTGGCCCTGTTCGTCTGGTTCCTGCTGACGGACGTCGTGCCGCTGGAGTTCGTGGACGCCACTCCGTACGTGGTCACGCTGCTTGTGCTGTCCCTGTTTGCACAACGGCTGCGAATGCCGAAAGCTGACGGCAAACCCTACCGAAAGGGTCAAGGAAAGTGACCTCTCCCGTTCACTGGGAGGATCTGCGCGCGCAGGCCCGGGACGCCATGTCCCGGGCCTACGCCCCGTACTCCGGCTTTCCCGTCGGTGCCGCGGCCGTCGTCGACGACGGCCGCGTGGTCACCGGCTGCAATGTGGAGAACGCCGCCTACGGCGTCGCCCTGTGCGCCGAGTGCGGCCTGATCTCCGCCTTGTTCTCCTCCGGCGGCGGCAGGCTGACCGCCTTCACGTGCTGCGACCGCAACGGCGACATCCTCATGCCGTGCGGGCGCTGCCGTCAGCTGCTGTGGGAGCACGGCGGACCGGAGCTGGCAGTGGACACGGCCGCGGGCATCCGCCCGCTCGCCGAGCTCCTCCCCGACGCCTTCGGCCCCGCCGACCTCGAACGATAAGAAAGGCAAGTCTCTTGGACGCCATCTCCGTCATCCGCACCAAGCGCGACCGCGGCCGCCTGACCGACGAGCAGATCGACTGGATCATCGACGCCTACACCCGGGGCGCCGTCGCCGACGAGCAGATGTCCTCGCTCGCCATGGCGATCCTGCTCAACGGCATGGACCGTGCGGAGATCGCCCGCTGGACGGCCGCGATGATCGCGAGCGGTGAGCGCATGGACTTCTCCTCCCTGCCCGTTCCCACCGCGGACAAGCACTCCACCGGCGGCGTCGGCGACAAGATCACGCTGCCGCTCGCCCCGCTGGTCGCCGCCTGCGGCGCGGCCGTCCCGCAGCTGTCCGGCCGCGGCCTCGGCCACACCGGTGGCACCCTCGACAAGCTGGAGTCCATCCCCGGCTGGCGGGCGCTGCTCTCCAACGACGAGATGATGGACGTCCTGCGGAACGTCGGCTCCGTCATCTGCGCCGCCGGTGACGGCCTGGCCCCCGCCGACAAGAAGCTCTACGCGCTGCGCGACGTCACCGGCACCGTCGAGGCCATCCCGCTGATCGCCTCCTCGATCATGTCCAAGAAGATCGCCGAGGGCACCGGCTCGCTCGTCCTCGACGTCAAGGTCGGCTCCGGCGCCTTTATGAAGAACATCGAGGACGCCCGCGAGCTGGCCTCCACGATGGTCGGCCTCGGCACCGACCACGGCGTCAGGACCGTCGCCCTCCTCACCGACATGTCCACCCCGCTCGGTCTCACCGCCGGCAACGCCCTCGAAGTCCGCGAGTCCGTCGAGGTCCTGGCCGGCGGCGGCCCCGCGGACGTCGTCGAGCTCACCCTCGCCCTCGCCCGCGAGATGCTCGCCGCCGCCGGCCTGCCCGACGCGGACCCGGCCAAGGCGCTGGCCGACGGCTCCGCCATGGACCACTGGCGCCGCATGATCCTCGCCCAGGGCGGCGACCCGGACGCGACCCTCCCGGTCGCCCGCGAGCAGCACGTCGTCACCGCTGCCTCGTCCGGCGTCCTGACGGCGCTCGACGCCTACGCCGTCGGCGTCTCGGCCTGGCGCCTCGGCGCCGGGCGCGCCCGCAAGGAGGACCCCGTGCAGGCCGGGGCCGGCATCGAGATGCACGCCAAGCCCGGTGACACGGTGACGGCTGGTCAGCCGCTGCTCACGCTGCACACCGACACCCCGGAGAAGTTCGACTACGCCCTCGCGGCTCTCGACGGGGGCGTCGAGATCTCCCCGGCCGGGACGGACTTCACGCCGAATCCGATCGTGCTGGATCGCATCGCCTGAGTCTTGCGGGGGTGGGGGTGCCCCGGTCCCGCCCTTTCACCGTTTCCCGGGGCTCTGCCCCGGACCCCGTGAAAGCGGCTTCGCCGCTTGTCCTCAATCGCCGGACGGGCTGAAGTCAGCCCGTCCGGCGATTGAGGACGCGCGCCGCAGGCGGCTCTGGGGGTGCGGGGGCTCGCCCCCGCCCCAGCGGGCTCAAGCCCGCACGGACACCCGGCGCTCCACGAGCGCCTTGCGCGTCGCGTACAGCGTGATCGACGCCGCCCCCACCATGGCCACGAGCCCGAGGACGATCACCCCGTCCCAGCCCCCCGCCCGGAACGCGAGCGCCCCCACCGTGCCGCCCACCGAACTGCCGAGGTAGTACGCGGTCTGGTACAGCGCGGACGCCTGCGCCCGGCCCGTCGTGGCCGCGCGGCTGACGGAGGACGAGGCGACGGCGTGGCCGGCGAAGAAGCCGGCGGTGATGAGGACGAGACCGAGGAGGACGGCGGTCAGCGACGAGGCGAGGGTGAGGAGCAGGCCGAGCGTCGTGGTGCTCATCGCCAGGTAGAGGGCGCCGCGCCGGCCGAGGCGGCCGACGAGCCTGCCCGCGGCGGCGGAGGAGAGGGTGCCGACGAGGTAGACGAGGAAGACGGAGCCGACGAGCCCCTGGGGCAGGGAGAAGGGGGCGGCGGCGAGGCGGTAGCCGATGACGGTGTAGACCGCGCCGAAGACGGTCATGAACAGCGCACCGATCAGGTACAGCCGGACGAGCAGCGGGTCGGACAGATGGCGGCCGACCGTACGGGCGAGGTCGCGCGGGGCGACCGAACCGGGGGAGAAGTGCCGGGCCTTGGGGATCAGCAGCCGGAACACCACCGCGCACACGACCGCGAGGACGCCGACGGAGGCCAGCCCCGCGCGCCAGTCCCATGCCTGGGCCACCCAGCCGGCGAGGATGCGCCCGGTCATACCGCCGATCGCGTTGCCCGCCACGAACAGCCCGACCGCGCCCACCAGGGCCTTCGGACGGACCTCCTCCGCCAGATAGGCCATGGCCGAGGCCGGCACGCCCGCCAGTGCGACACCCTGGGCCACGCGCAGCCCGGTCAGCCAGCCGAGGTCCGGGGCGAAGGGCACCAGCAGACCCAGCAGCGCCGCGACACACAGGGCGGCGGTCATCATGGCCCGCCGTCCGAACCGTTCGGAGAGGGCGCTGAGCGGGACGACGGCGAGGGCGAGACCGCCGGTCGCGCCGGAGACCGTCCAACTGGCCTGGTCCGCCGTCACCCCGAGGCCGTCGGAGATCGCGGGAAGCAGGGCCTGGGTGGAGTAGAGGAGCGCGAAGGTGGCGACGCCCGCCGCGAAGAGGGCGAAGCTCATCCGGCGGTAGCCGGGGTCACCGGGCGCGATCCGGGAGTCGTCGGAGGAGGAGGAGAGGGAGACGGGAGACGACGAGGGAGAGGCACCCGCGCGCACGATGACGGCGGATGCCCCGGTATCGGCAGGAGGCATGCACAAACCGTATGCACGCTGCATTTGATGCGTCCAATGCACAGACTTGCCATAATCCATCCCGTGATGCATGAACGCAGGTCAGGGCCGCCTCTGTCACCGGCACGCAACAGAAAAGACATCGCCGTTACTGGCGCGTCCTTGACGCCCGTCACCCAGGCGACAGCCGCGGGGCCCGCTCCGAGCGCGGACGTCGAGGCCGACTCCTGGGCGGTGACGCTCACTCCGCGCCTCGCCCAGTTCGTCGCCGTCGCCCGGTACGAGCACGTCACCCGCGCCGCCCAGCGGCTGGGGATGCCGCAGTCCACGCTCAGCCGCTCCATGGCCCGGCTCGAACACGACCTCGGCGTCGCCCTGTTCGCCCGGCACGGCCGCACGGTCTCGCTCACCGCCGCGGGCCGCACGTTCCTCGCCACGGTCGAGCGGGCGCTCGGCGAGGTGGACCGCGCCGCCGAGTCCGTACGGGCGGACGCCGACCCCGCCGCCGGCAAGGTGGCGTTCGGCTTCCTGCACACCATGGGCTCCGAGACCGTACCCGAACTCATCCGTGCCTTCCGGGCCGACCACCCCCGCGTCCGCTTCCAACTCGTCCAGAACTACGGCGAGGCCATGATCGAGCGGCTCCGCGACGGCGACCTCGACCTCTGCCTCACCTCACCGGTGCCGGACGCGCCCGACCTCGTCGCCCGCCGCCTCGACGAGCAGAAGCTGCGGCTGGTCGTCCCCGACGACCACCCGCTCGCCGTCCGGAAGCGGATCCGCCTCGCCGAGGCCGCGACCGAGCTGTTCGTCACCCTCGAACCGGGCTACGGACTCCGCCGGATCACCGACGCCCTGTGCGCCGAGGCCGGGTTCAGCCCGAAGATCGCCTTCGAGGGTGAGGACCCCGAGACGCTGCGCGGCCTGGTGGCCGCCGGCCTCGGCGTGGCCCTGCTCCCGCCGCCCGCGGTGCCGCGCCCGGGCGTCGTGGAGCTGACCGTCACGGCGCCGCGCGCGGTCCGCGAGATCGGCGTGGCCTGGCTGGACGGCCACCCCGACACCCCGCCCGTGGCGGCGTTCAAGCGCTTCCTGCTCTCCCGCCGGGGCCAGTTGCTGCTGCACCGCTGACGGCCCCGGCACCCGCTCAGTGGCCCAGCGTCTCGCCGAAACCGCAGGCCAGCGGCATCCGCAGGCCCAGCGGGGGAGGCGCGGCGAGGGCATCGGCCAGCGGCCGGGCGCAGGGGTGCCCGAAGAGCGAGCCGCGGACGAAGTCGGCGGTCAGCGCGAGGACTTCCGTCCGGTGCTGGCGCAACCCGTGCCCGTCGGAGTGGACTTCGAACCGGCACACATCCCGGTTGATCTTCTTGGCCCGTTCGGCCAGCCGGTAGGAGAGGTCGGGGTCGGTGTGCTCGTCATTGGTGCCGTGCACCAGCAGGACCCGGCGGCCGGCCAGCTGCCGCACCGGGTCGGGGTCGAGGACGGACTCGGGGTCGGGGAGCCATGGGGCGATCGCCACCACGCAGGTCACGGCCGGATGGCCCGCGGCCCGCAGGGCGGCCCGGCCGCCCATGTCCGTACCGACCAGGCAGACCGGCACATCGCCGTAGCGCCGCACCACCTCGTCCGCCGCCCACAGCGCGTCGTCCACCGGGTGGGCCGCCGTGCCGTTCCAGCCCCGGTGGCGGTAGCGCACCACATGGGTGGCCAGCCCGTCGGCGCCCCCCGCGCGCGTCAGCCGGCGGGCCAGCCGCCCCTGGACGGCCGGGGTGCGGGGCGGCGGGCGGCGGTGTCCGGCGGCCGGGCCGCCGGGCAGCAGGAGCGCCACCCCGTTGACGGGCTCCCCGGGGCGGCCCGCGCCGAACGGCTTGCCGAGCTCGGGCACGGAGGGTTTCCGGCGCCGTGGCCCCTTGAGCCTCACAGGCCTCACTGATCCACGCAGTTCGTCTGACCCCTTTGACCCCAAGGGATCCGGTTGCGGCAGCGCTTGCTGAACCATGGCAGACAACGATGGCAGAACGACGCGTGGTGTCCACCCCGCCGACGGGTCACCGTTCCGTATCGTTCGGGTGCATCTACGCGCGTAGGGGCTAGAGTGCCGAAATGACGAGCGAGACCACCACCCTCCCGACCCCCGAACAGATCCGGCGCGCCCCCAAGGTGCTGCTCCACGACCACCTGGACGGCGGCCTGCGCCCCGGTACGGTCGTCGACCTGGCCCGGGAGGCCGGATACGACCGCCTCCCCGAGACCGACCCCGACAAGCTGGGCGTCTGGTTCCGCGAGGCCGCCGACTCCGGGTCGCTGGAGCGCTACCTGGAGACCTTCGCCCACACCTGCGCCGTCATGCAGACCCGCGAGGCCCTGGTCCGGGTCGCCGCCGAGTGCGCCGAGGACCTCGCCGCCGACGGCGTCGTCTACGCCGAGATCCGCTACGCCCCCGAGCAGCACCTGGAGGCCGGACTCTCCCTCGAAGAGGTCGTCGAGGCCGTCAACGAGGGCTTCCGCGAGGGCGAGCGACGGGCCAAGGAGGCCGGTCACCGCATCCGCGTCGGCGCCCTGCTGACCGCCATGCGGCACGCCGCCCGCGCCCTGGAGATCGCCGAACTCGCCAACCGCTACCGCGACTCCGGCGTCGTCGGCTTCGACATCGCGGGCGCCGAGGCCGGCTTCCCTCCCACCCGCCACCTCGACGCCTTCGAGTACCTCAAGCGCGAGAACAACCACTTCACCATCCACGCCGGTGAGGCGTTCGGCCTCCCCTCCATCTGGCAGGCGCTCCAGTGGTGCGGCGCCGACCGGCTCGGCCACGGCGTGCGCATCATCGACGACATCGAGGTCGCCGAGGACGGCAGTGTCAAGCTCGGCCGCCTCGCCTCGTACGTCCGGGACAAGCGCATCCCCCTGGAGATGTGCCCCACCTCGAACCTCCAGACCGCCGCGGCCACCTCCTACGAGGAGCACCCGATCGGCCTGCTCCGCAAACTGCATTTCCGGGCGACGGTGAACACCGACAATCGTCTGATGAGCGGAACGAGCATGAGCCGCGAATTCGAGCACCTGGTCAAGGCTTTCGGCTACACACTCGACGACATGCAGTGGTTCACCGTCAACGCGATGAAGTCCGCCTTCATTCCATTTGACGAACGACTTGCCATGATCAACGACGTCATCAAGCCGGGCTATGCCGAGCTGAAGTCCGAGTGGCTGTTCCGCTAGGACCGACGCGGCCGGTCCGACCCCGGTCTGACCTGCGCATCCCCCGGGCGGTACGACTGACGGTCAATCGTCCCTGAATACGACTGGCACGGCCGGGAATTCAAATGCCCCGGCCGTGTCATTCATTGCGGGCCCGTCGTTCTCGTGACAGGTTGCAAAGCCTCCCGGAAATTACCCTCCACCGTCACGAGGACAGATTTCAGATGAAGCAGGGAACCATCAAGACCATCGGTGCCGCCGTCCTCGGCGCTGCCATCGCCGTCTCCACGGCGGGCACCGCGTCGGCCGCGGCTCCCGCCGGCCCGCTGGAGAGGGTCACCAACCTGGCCGCCGGCACCAGCCACAGCCTTCCCATCGAGGAGGCCGCCCCGCTGCTCCCGGGCGGACCGCTGATCAGTGCCGCCAACCGCGCGCTGGGCTCGACCGCCATGAAGGCCACGACCGCGGCCGTCGACAAGGCGCTGTTCCCCACCCCGGCCCCCAAGTCCCCGGCCACGAAGGCCGCCGCGACCGCGCAGGCCACCCCGGCGGACAACAAGGGCAACGGCGGCCTCCTCGGCCTCGTCCCGGCCGGCGCCCTGCCGAAGGGCCTCTCGACCCCCAACCTGGCCGGGCGCTGAGCCCGCACCCCTCGTCACGGCACCGGCCGCGCACCCCGCGTCAGGGGTGCGCGGCCGCCGTCGTCCCGGCGCGGATCAGGATCACCAGGACTCGGCTCATCAGGACGCGGATCACCAGGACCGGGTTCACCAGGACTCGGCCGGACGACGGCCGCCCTCGGAGGGCAGCAGCAGCCACAGCGCCAGGTAGAGCAGGAACTGGGGGCCGGGCAGCAGGCACGACACCAGGAAGATCACGCGCATCGTGGTGCGCGACGTGCCGAACCGCCGCGCCAGCCCGGCGCAGACTCCGGCGATCATCCTGTGGTCACGGGGACGGACCAGGGCAGCGGACATGGCGGCGACTCCTCGCGTCAGAGGGCGCTCCGGGCGGAGGGCCCGGGGCCGGGAGCGATTCCCGATGACTCCACGCTAGGACCGGGCGCCCGGCAGGGCGTCACTCCAGGGGGCGACTCCGACCCTGGGGATCGTCGGGGTCTGACCCTGAGGGGAGACCTCGTCACGGCGGGCCGAGGAAGGGCGGACCGGGGCCGTCCGCCCGGCCCGGCGGCGCAGCCGGGCCCGCGCCGCGGGGACCACGGCCAGGTGCGTGACGGTCACCCCCGAGACGTTGAGCAGCAGCGCGTCCAGATCAAGGACCTGGCCGACCACACCGCCGCGGACCACCTGGAGGACCAGGGAGAGCATGGCGCTGGTGAAGACCGTCCGGGCCAGGGACCCCAGGGGCGACGCGTCCAGCCGTCCCCCCGCCCACGGCAGCAGCACCCCCAGCGGCGCGAAGGGGAGCACCCCCGCGCCGATCGCCCGCGTCGCGTCCCAGGGGCCGAGCGCCAGGTCGGCGCGGAGCGTGGCGAACGGCTCCAGGTGCGCGGCGGAGACCCAGGGGGCGGTCAGGGGGCGCATGGCCAGCCAGCCCACCACGACCAGGTGGGCGGCGAGGAGCACGCAGCCCGCGACGCGGTAGCGGTGTCGGAGGGCGGGCGTACCGCCGGAACCATGACGCTGCACGCCCCACAGGACGCGGTGCGCGGGGCGCGCGGTTCCGACCGTGGACGTGCGGCCCCGGCGCGGGCTCGGGAGGGGGAGCGTCAGCTGCCGCGGAGGTTCTCGGGGTGGGCCCGGGTGTCGTCCGTGCACGGATAGCTCCGGGGCGGCTCCCCGCCGGGTCCGCCGAGCAGCACCGCGCGCCGGCCGTCGGCCGCCGCGGTGCCCGCGAGGGTGCAGACGAGCTGGGCCAGGCCGAGTTGGGGGAGCTCGTCCGGCGGGGTGCTCAGCCGGAGGGTCCCGGCCGGGTCGTCCCTGCGCGGTCCCGCGATGGTCAGCCGCTGGGGCACCTCGGTGGAGAACCCCGCGGACTCCTCGGCCGACGAGGGCTGACGGCGCAGCTCGTCGAGGAGCGCGCGGGCCGCGTCCACCGCCCGCTCGGGGCCGGAGGCCGGACGCTGCCGGACCACCGGGATCAGCTGGGAGGCGCAGACCAGTTGGACGGTCACGGCGTTGCCGCCCGCCGGGGGCGTGGCCGCCGTGCCCGGGCGCGACAGGCACGAGGCCCGCGAGGGCGCGCTGCCCGCGTCGACGGGGACGGCGGTGCCCCGGATCCCGCAGCCGGCTGCCAGAGCGCACAGTACGGCGGTGAGCGCGGCCTTCCGCGCGGTGCGCCTCACTTCGCGCCCCCTTGAGCCGTGCCGCGGCCGTCCTTGCCGTCCTGGTCGCCCTTGCCGTCCCGCTTCCTGCCCTTGCCGTCACTCTTGGCGGGCTTGGCGGACTTGCCTGCCCTGCTCGCCTTGCCGAACCTGCTGCTCTTGCCGTCCGTGCCGCTCTCCTCCGGCCCGTCCGTCACATCATCCCCGTCGGTCTCACCGTCCCCGGCGCCCGGCGCGGACACGTCTCGCGGCAGGGTCAGCGTGAAGACCGCCCCGCCCTCGGGCGAGTTGGCGGCCGTGATCTCCCCGCCGTGGATGTGGGCGTTCTCCAGTGCGATCGACAGGCCCAGACCGCTGCCCTCGGAGCGCGGGCGCGAGGCGCTGGCCTTGTAGAAGCGGTCGAAGACGTGCGGCAGCACGTCCTCGGGGATGCCCGGGCCGTGGTCACGGACCTCGATGATCAGCTCGTCGTCGACCGGCCGCACCCGCACCCGCACCGGCGAACCGCCGTGCTTGAGCGCGTTGCCGATCAGGTTCGCCAGGATGACGTCCAGACGGCGCGGGTCGAGCCGCGCCATGATGCCGCGCTCGGCGTCCAGCTCGACGGCGTCCAGCCAGGCGCGGGCATCGATGCAGGCGGTGACCTGATCGGCGACGTCCACGTCGTCCAGGACGAGCCGGGCCGTGCCCGCGTCGAAGCGGGTGACCTCCATCAGATTCTCCACCAGGTCGTTCAGCCGCCGGGTCTCGCTCACCACGAGCTGCACCGCGGGCGCGATCATCGGGTCGAGGGAGTCCGCCTCGTCCTCCAGCACCTCCGTCACCGCCGTGATCGCGGTCAGCGGGGTGCGCAGTTCATGCGACATGTCGGCGACGAACCGCCGGCTCGCCGCCTCCCGCGTGCTCAGCTCCTCCACCCGCTGCTCCAGCGACGCCGCGGCCCGGTTGAACGTCCGCGACAGCTCCGCCAGCTCGTCCGTGCCCGAGACCTGGAGCCGGGTGTCCAGCTTGCCCTCGCCCAGCCGGCTCGCCGCCTCGCCGAGCCGCTGCACGGGCCGCAGCACCGTCGAGGCCGCCGCCTGCGCCAGCAGGGCCGAGCCGATCAGGGCCAGACCGGTGGCGATCCCCAGCGACCAGGCCAGCGAGTTGAGGTCCGCGCGCTCGTTCTCCAGCGACTTCAGCAGATAGCCCGTGGGGCCGCCGCCGATCACCTTGGCGCCGCCCACCAGGTACGGCTTGCCGTCCAGGGTGATCCGCTGCCAGTACAGGTGGTACGGGTACGGGTTCGACTCGTCGACCCTGCGCTCCCGGTTCACCGCGGTGACCAGCGTCTTCGGCACCGTGTCCAGCGTGAACAGGTCACGGTCGGAGGGCGCCGCGCAGTTGCCGCCGCCCTTGACCTTCCCGATCAGCAGGACCGCGTACTTCTGCGAGGTCCCCGCCATCCGGTCGGCGGCGTCCTGGAGTTCGGGGCAGGTCGGCGACAGCGGGAGCGAGCCCGTGTTGTCCTGGAGCGACTTGCGGAAGTCGTCCAGCGCCGCGTTCTGGGTCCGCGTGAGGACCGCGTCGCGGTTCAGCCAGTAGGCGATCGCCGACGCGGACACGGCCGCCGCCAGCGCCACCAGGGCGAAGACGAGCATCAGCCGCAGCCGCAGGCTGATCCACCGCATGCTGACCTTCATGAGGTTCCCGGCCGCGGGCCGGCCTCCGGCCCGACCGGGCTCTTCCGTCACTGCGCTCTCTCTGTCCATGTCCCTGGGGTGCCGGGTTCCCGAGCCGCCGGGCCCCGCCGGATCACTGCGGCGAGTCAAGGCGGTAGCCGACCCCGCGGACGGTACGGATCAGGGTGGGGGAGGACGGCACGTCCTCGACCTTGGCCCGCAGCCGCTGCACGCACGCGTCCACCAGCCGTGAGTCGCCCAGGTAGTCGTGCTCCCAGACCAGCCGCAGCAGCTGCTGGCGGGACAGCGCCTGACCCGGGCGGCGGCTCAGCTCCAGCAGCAGCCGCAGCTCGGTCGGGGTCAGCTGGAGGTCCTCCCCGTTCTTGGTGACCGTCATCGCCGAGCGGTCGATCACCAGCGACCCGAACGTCGCCGAGTCGTTCGACTCCCGCTCGCCGCGGCGCAGCACCGCGCGGATCCGGGCGTCCAGCACCCGGCCCTGCACCGGCTTGACCACATAGTCGTCCGCGCCCGACTCCAGGCCGACCACCACGTCGATGTCGTCGTTGCGGGCGGTGAGCAGGATGATCGGCAGCTGATCGGTGCGGCGGATGCGGCGGCACACCTCGAAGCCGTCGATCCCCGGCAGCATCACGTCCAGCACGATCAGGTCCGGCCGCTGCTCGCGCAGCATCTTCAGGCCGTCCTCGCCCGTCGCCGCGGTCACCACGCGGTGACCCTGGCGGGACAGGGAGAACTCAAGGGCCGTACGGATGGCTTCGTCGTCCTCGATCAGCAACAGGAAAGGCACAGTGGTCATTCTGGCCTACGTCAGGGCGGTAGTTCGACTTCCGCTCCCGCGGCCCGCCGCCGCCCGGCCGCCGCCCCCGCCCCCGGGCCCGTTCCGGAGGCCCCGCCCGCTGTTGCACGGCTGTGACAGTCGGCGGACAACGCCATGAAACTGGCCCACCAAGCTATTGGTCACCGGGCGAGAAGCAGTCCGGAACCACACCGGACCAAGCTGGCTCCACCGACGGGGGGCGCGACATGAACACACTGCACAGCACCACCAACAGCGCAGTTCGCACGCGTCTGCACGACACCGGGCGGAGCCTGGAGAAGTCCGGTGCCGCGGGGGTACGGGGGTGTGCCCGCGGCACCGGACGCCGGACGCCGGGTGTGTACCTCACGGCCATCGACGCCACCGTGTACGGCGACTCCGGCGCCCGGCGGCAGACGGAGGAGCGGCGGGAGGACCGTACGTCGGCCTCCCGGGCGGAGGCGGAGTTCACCGCCTACGTCCAGGAACGCCGGGCCTCCCTCTACGCCACCGCCTACCACCTCACCGGCGACCGCCACGAGGCCGAGGACCTGCTCCAGAGCGCGCTGTTCTCCACCTTCCGCGCCTGGGACCGCATCACCGACAAGGCGGCGGTCGGCGGCTATCTGCGCCGCACCATGACCAACCTGCACATCAGCGCCTGGCGTCGGCGCAAGCTCAACGAGTACCCGACCGAGGAGCTGCCGGAGACGGCGGGCGACCAGGACGCGATGCGCGGCACCGAGCTGCGCGCGGTCCTCTGGCAGGCGCTCGCCCGGTTGCCCGAGCTCCAGCGCACGATGCTGGTCCTGCGCTACTACGAGGGCCGCACGGACCCGGAGATCGCGGAGATCCTGGGCATCAGCGTCGGAACGGTCAAGAGCAGCATCTGGCGCTCGCTGCGCCGGCTGCGCGAGGACGAGGCCATCGGCTCCGGCCGTGGCGTCGAGGAGTCGTTCGGCGAGCTGGTGGCCTAGGACGGCTCGGGGGGACACGGGGGACCACGGGGGACCACGGGGGGAACAAGAGGGGGGATAGAGGGGGGGACAGGGAGTGGGCGGGCGGCCGGGGGGTCTGCCCGCCCACTTCCGCGTGTCCGGGTTCTTCGGGTCTCCCGGTCTCAGACGCCGGCGTTGCGGGCCGGGGCCCGGTCCGGGGTCCTGCCCGGGGCCGGGGTCGCCGCGACCGTCCCGCAACGGCCCGCCGCCGCGGCGGCGATGCGGCCCATCGCGGTGTCCTTGCCACAGGGGAACGCGCCGAGCGCGGCCTGCCGGGACACGATCCCCCGCTCGTCGCGCATCAGCCGCAGTCCGCGCCGCAGCAGGTACAGGACCGGCTTGCGGCCCTCGCGCAGGTCGCGCGCCAGCCGCCGCCTGAAGGTCGTCGAAGGGCGGCCGCGCAGACACAGCGCGTCGGCCAGGACGCCCAGCTCACGGCACCGGTCGATGATGTCGGCGGCGAAGATGCCCTCCGCCACGAAGAGCGGCGTGCGGCCGATGTCCAGCACGCTCTCGCCCGTCCGCGCGCTGGTGGCGATGGAGTAGAGCGGCACGGCGGTGCGCGTCGTCCGGCACAGTGCCTCGATGGCGGCCACGGCCGCGTCCGCGTCCCACGACAGCGGCGAGTCCCAGTCGGCGCCCGCGCCGTCCGGCAGCTGAGGGAGCGTCGGGTCCGTGCCCTCCTTGTAGAAGTCGTCGAGATTCAGTACGGGCAGCCCCGTGAGGGCGGCGAGGGACGACTTGCCGGAACCGGACGGGCCGGTCAGCAGGATCACGCGGGCGCACGGCGCCGAGGACGGGAGGGCAGTCACGGAACACCAGTGTGACGCATTGGCCCGGACGGGGGACCCCCCTGGGTAGGCGCATGCGCTGAACGTGACAACTCAACTACGCTGCGTGGCTGAATGGTTCCGGCTCACGGCTCGGCAGGTGGTCATGGCCCCGCACGCACGTCACGCGCTCCGTCCCTCCGCTCGTCCCCCGCACTCCCTGGTGCGGGTGGGACTGACCCTCACCGCGGGCGCCGCGATCGCGGTCGCGGGCGCGACCGAGGCGAGCGCCCGCCCACTGGGCTCGTCGGCCCAGGCACAGCTCGGTCAGATCGACCTGGCGGCCGCGGCCGAAGGCGCGAAGATCGGCCTCCAGCACGCGGTGGCCCCGCTCGCCCCGGTGCTGCGGACGCTGCCCGTCAACCCGTTCGCCAGGACCGGCGTCGACCCGCTCAACAACGCGGTGGGCACCCAGGTCGGGGACTTCAAGCCGGTGAGCACGCGGGCGATCACGGGGACGATGTCGGACGGCGGGAAGGTGCAGGACCTGCCGGGGCTCGCGCTGCTGCCGCGCTGAGACGCCGGGGAAGCATCAGGAGGGCGGGACCGATCGGTCCCGCCCTCCTGGCGTCGTCCGGCCCCGGTGCGGCTAGTAGGACGAACCGCCGACGCCCAGCGACCCCGTCGGGTGCCAGACCGTCTTCGTCTCCAGGAACGCCATCAGGCGCCCGGTGCCCGGCGTCGCGGCCCAGTCCACAGCCTGTGGACGGAGAACGCGCTTGAGATTGTCCGCCGCGGCGACCTCCAGCGCGGTCGCGAGCTCCGCGTCCGCACCGGCCAGGTCGATCGCGTTGACGTCCTGGTGCGCGGCCAGCGACGGCGCGATCTCGGCCGCCCGGCCGGAGAGGACGTTGACGACGCCGCCCGGCACGTCGGACGTGGCCAGCACCTCGCCGAGGGAGAGCGCCGGCAGCGGCGCCTTCTCGGACGCGATCACGACGACCGTGTTACCGGCGGCGATCACCGGGGCAATCACGGACACCAGGCCGAGGAACGAGGACTCCTGCGGCGCCACGACGGCCACGACGCCCGTCGGCTCGGGGGACGAGACATTGAAGAACGGCCCGGCCACCGGGTTCGTACCGCCCGCGATCTGGGCGATCTTGTCGGTCCAGCCCGCGTACCAGACCCAGCGGTCGATCGCCGCGTCCACCTGCGCGGCGGCCTTGGCCTTGGTCAGCCCCTCCGCGTCGGCGACCTCGGCGACGAACTGGTCGCGGCGGCCCTCCAGCATCTCGGCGACGCGGTAGAGGATCTGGCCGCGGTTGTACGCGGTCGCGCCGGACCAGCCGGAGAACGCCTTGCGCGCCGCCACGACGGCGTCACGCCCGTCCTTGCGGGACGACAGGGGCGCGTTGGCGAGCCAGTTGCCCTTGGAGTCGGTCACCTCGTACACCCGCCCGCTCTCGGACCGGGGGAACTTGCCCCCGACGAACAGCTTGTAGGTCTTGAGAACGCTCAAGCGATCAGACATCGAGGTACGCCTCCAGACCATGACGGCCGCCCTCGCGGCCGAAGCCCGACTCCTTGTAACCGCCGAACGGCGAGGTCGGGTCGAACTTGTTGAACGTGTTGGCCCAGACGACACCGGCGCGGAGCTTGCTCGCGACGGCGAGCATGCGCGAACCCTTCTCCGTCCAGATGCCGGCCGACAGGCCGTACTCCGAGTTGTTCGCCTTGGCGACGGCCTCCGCGGGGGTGCGGAAGGTCAGCACGGACAGCACCGGGCCGAAGATCTCCTCGCGGGCGATCCGGTGGGCCTGGGTGACGTTGGTGAACAGCGTGGGGGCGAACCAGTAGCCGTTCGACGGCAGCTCGCAGGCCGGGGCCCAGCGCTCGGCGCCCTCCGTCACGCCGCTGTCGGCGAGGGCGGTGATACGGGCCAGCTGCTCGGCGGAGTTGATCGCGCCGACGTCGGTGTTCTTGTCCAGCGGGTCGCCGACGCGGAGGGTCGACATCCGGCGCTTCAGCGCGTCCAGCAGCTCGTCCTGGACCGACTCCTGCACCAGCAGGCGCGAACCGGCGCAGCAGACCTGCCCCTGGTTGAAGAAGATGCCGTTGACGATGCCCTCGACGGTCTGGTCGATCGGGGCGTCGTCGAAGACGATGTTGGCGCCCTTGCCGCCCAGCTCCAGGGTGAGCTTCTTGTCCGTACCGGCGACGGTCCGGGCGATGGCCTTGCCGACCGCCGTGGAGCCGGTGAAGGCGACCTTGTCGATGCCCTCGTGCGCGACGAGCGCGGCGCCCGTGGACCCGTCACCGGTCAGGATGTTGACGACGCCCTTGGGCAGCCCGGCCCGGCGGCAGATGTCCGCGAAGAACAGGGCCGACAGCGGGGTGGTCTCGGCCGGCTTCAGGACGACCGTGTTGCCCGCGGCGAGCGCCGGGGCGATCTTCCACGCGAGCATCAGCAGCGGGAAGTTCCACGGGATGACCTGGCCGGCGACGCCGAGCGGACGCGGGTTCGCGCCGAAGCCCGCGTGCTCCAGCTTGTCGGCCCAGCCCGCGTAGTAGAAGAAGTGCGCGGCGACGAGCGGGAGGTCCGCGTCGCGGGTCTCCTTGATCGGCTTGCCGTTGTCCAGCGTCTCCAGGACGGCGAGCTCGCGGGAGCGCTCCTGGATGATGCGGGCGATGCGGAAGAGGTACTTGGCGCGCTCGGAGCCGGGCAGCGCCGACCACTTCTCGAACGCCTTGCGGGCGGCCTTGACGGCCGCGTCCACGTCGGCCTCGTTGGCCTGCGCGACCTCGGAGAGGACTTCCTCGGTGGACGGGGAGACGGTCTTGAAGACCTTGCCGTCCGACGCCTCGCGGAACTCGCCGTCGATGAACAGCCCGTAGGAGGAGGCGATGTCGACGACAGCGCGGGACTCGGGGGCCGGGGTGTAGGTGAAGGTCATAGCGGTCAGTCCACCGTCACGTAGTCGGGGCCGGAGTAACGACCGGTGCTCAGCTTCTGGCGCTGCATCAGCAGGTCGTTGAGGAGGCTGGAGGCGCCGAAGCGGAACCACTGGTTGCTCAGCCACTCGTCGCCCACGGTCTCGTTCACCAGCACCAGGAACTTGATCGCGTCCTTGGTGGTGCGGATGCCGCCGGCCGGCTTCACGCCGACCTGGACGCCCGTCGTGGCGCGGAAGTCGCGTACGGCCTCCAGCATCAGCAGGGTGTTCGCGGGGGTGGCGTTCACCGCGACCTTGCCGGTCGAGGTCTTGATGAAGTCGGCGCCGGCCAGCATGCCGAGCCAGGAGGCGCGGCGGATGTTGTCGTACGTCGACAGCTCGCCGGTCTCGAAGATCACCTTCAGCCGGGCGGCGGTGCCGTCGGGGCGGCGGCAGGCCTCCTTGACGGCCTTGATCTCCTCGAAGACGGACATATACCGGCCGGCGAGGAAGGCGCCCCGGTCGATCACCATGTCGATCTCGTCGGC
Organism: Streptomyces sp. I05A-00742; assembly: GCF_013055795.1. GTDB lineage: Bacteria > Actinomycetota > Actinomycetes > Streptomycetales > Streptomycetaceae > Streptomyces. The sequence goes on along the minus strand of NZ_JABETO010000005.1, from coordinate 164,180 downwards.
GCCCGCGGCCACGGCGTCGGCCGTGTCGGCCAGCTTCACCGGCAGCGCGGCGCGGCCGGCCGGGAACGCGGTGGCGACCGAGGCGACCTTGACGTCCGAGCCCTTCAGGGCCTCGGCGGCGGTGGCCACCATGTCGGGATAGACGCAGATCGCGGCGGTGCGGGGGGTTTCGCGGTCCGTCGGGTCCGGGTTGAGGGCCTTGGCGCACAGCGCCCGGACCTTGCCCGGGGTGTCCGCGCCCTCCAGGGTCGTCAGGTCGATCATGGAGATGGCCAGGTCGATGGCGTACGCCTTCGCCGTGGTCTTGATCGAACGGGTGCCGAGCGCCGCGGCGCGGGCTTCGAGCCCGACCGGGTCTACTCCCGGGAGCCCGTGCAGGAAACGGCGCAACGTGCCGTCGGAGGCGGTCACGCCGGCCATCGACGCCAGTCGCTCCGCGGCTTCGTTGCCGGGGGAAGGGACTTCCATGGAAGGATGCATGGTCACCGGATGAGCATATCTACGCGCGTAGCGCGTGTCACCCCCTCCGGGGGTGTAGGGGGGGCCGGTTCGACGGCGGAGGGCGCCCTCTCTTTCGGTGGAGAGGTGCCCTCCGATCGCTGTCGACGTCCCGTGACATTCGAATGATCAGGCGATGACACAAGATCCATAGATTCTTTCTCAGCAGCCCCGCCCGACTCACCGGCCCCACACCATGAGGAAAGCGGCATGCGGATCGTCTACCTTTCCAGCGCTCGTCACCAGGAGCCACGCATGTCACGTCGTCGTAACCCCCTGCGCATCGCCCTCGCCTCCGCCGTCGTGGCGGGAGCGGTGCTCGCACCGGTCTCCACCGCGTTCGCGGCCCCCCACACCCCTGCCGCCGCGGCCGAGTCCTCGGTGAAGGCCCAGAAGCCGGTGAAGACCCAGAAGCTGCTGGACGGCAGCGTCGCCAAGATCTACAAGGGCGCCAAGCAGTACCGGGCGGACATCTTCACCTCGAAGGGCGCGAAGCTCGGGACCCTGGACGCCAAGCGGCCCTACCTGTCCCACGGTCACGTCTTCATCGAGATCGACGTCCTCACGGGCAAGGTCGGCTCGCTGCGTGAGAAGGACCTCGGGCTCGGCCTGGACAAGGGCTTCCACCAGGCGCGCGGCGGCACCCATGTCGGCAACACCAAGCTCCCGGGCGGCCACGGCAACCGCGCCGTCGTCTACCAGGCGTGGCGTTACGAGCACAAGGCGTTCGTCGTCTGGAACGACAACCTCGTGGCCGTCCTGGACGCCAAGCACCCCCAGAAGCTGGTGGGCAAGGGCGGCGCGTACCTGGTCAAGCTGAACGCGCGCACCGGCAAGGTCACGGCGCTCAAGGACAAGGGCAGCAGCGGTCAGGGCCCGGTCCGCCCGGCGGGCCAGTGCGTCGTGAAGAAGGAGACGGACATCGGCGCGGGCGCCCTCGCGGAGATGTACAACACCCCCCGCGGCCCGGAGGTGTGGTTCCTGGACATGGGCACCCGCGCCCCGGTCTTCGGCCACCTGGACCGCAAGCACCCCTCGCTCCCCAAGAGCGCCGGTATCTACGCCAAGATCACCAACGCTGACAGCGCCCGGCCCAAGCTCGTGTTCAAGACGGAGGGCGGCGACTCCGCCGGCGGCTACGGCACGGCCCTGTTCCCGAAGCTGCCCAAGGGCTGCGTCGTGGTGAACCACGTGAAGTAACACCCCTGCACCTCCCCTGCATCACCGCCACCGGGGCGGGCCGTCGTCACCAGCGGCCCGCTCCGGTGTTCGGCGTTCTCCCGGCCGATGTGTTCCTGCTGGTACGGGCGGTACGACGTTGCCGTACTGCAACGTCCGGGCGGCCCGGGGTCCGGCAGAATCGGCACATGACGAGGTCTCCAGAAGCTCCGGAATTCGCCGATCGCAGATACCGCTCGTCCGCCGGCATCGCCAGTGGCGTGCTGCTGCTGGCGCTGGCGGCCTGGCTGGGCGGCGACGCGATCGTGCGCGGCGGGGGGCGGACGCCCTGGCTGGCCCTGGCGGGACTGCTGTTCCTGGTGCCCCTGGTCGTCGCGTTCACCATCCGCCCGGCGGTGTCGGCCTCGGAGGACCGCCTCCTGATCCGCAATCCCTTCCGGACGATCACCCTCCCGTGGTCCCGTGTCGCCACCGTCCGCGCGGGCTACTCCAGCGAAGTGCTCACCGACGGCGCCAAGTACCAGCTCTGGGCCATCCCCGTCTCCCTCCGCCAGCGCAAGCGCGCCGCCCGCCGCCAACAGCGCTCCGCCGCCGAGGGCCTCGCCGACCGCGTCACCGTCCCCACCACGGACACCACGCCGCGCTCGCCCTCCGACCAGGCCATCGACGACCTCCGCGAGCTCGCGGAGCGCTGCGCCGAGCGGGAGGGTGCCCAGGGGGAGAGCTCCGTCCGCTGGGCCTATGAGGTGATCGTGCCGTCGGTGGTGGGGCTGGTGCTGTGCGTGGTGCTCTACGCCGTCATCTGACCGTGGGGGAGGGGGGTGGATTGCGCGCCATCGTCCCGGATGCCTTGCGCTTCCCGGCAGTCCCTGCACAGGTTTCCGGTACTGGAGCCTGCCGGACGGAACGCGCGCTCGCATCCGTCGCAGGTCCGCAGGGGGCGGGGTGCGGCGGGCCTGGCGGGCTCCGCCCCGGCTGCCGAGGGCGTTGGCGGCCCCAGCAGTCCGGCTGGCCCGGTGGGCAGAGCCGGTGGCAGCCAGTGCGTCAGCCGGTACTGGAGGAGTCTCGCGGGCCAGGCGATGTGGCCGACGGGCAGGTCCGCCGTGAGCGTGCGGGTGACCTGGACGGGCCCGACCCCACGGTCCAGCCAGGCGCGGACCGCCGGGGCGAGCCGTACGACGTCCTTCTCGGAGAGGAGAAGGCGGGGGTCGTGGCGGCGGAGGGCGGCGAGGAGGTCGGCGGCGGGCTGATCGGGGGCGGCGGGGGTGCTGGTGGGCTCTTCGGCGTCAGCGTGTGGAGATTTCGGTGCACGCGGGGGAGGGATATGCGGCGTTTGAGGCTTTTCCTCCGCCCGCAGCCACCTTTTTTCGAGGTCGACGGGCGTGGGTGTGGGCGCGGGTGCGGGCTCCGGTGCCGGTGCGGCGGCGCGCACGACGGGGGCAACGGGCGCGACAACCCTCGCCGCCGCCACCCGCGCGGAGTTGAGGGCGCCCGGACGCTCGTACCAGCGCGTGACGCTGACCACCTGCCCGCCCTCGGTACGCACCCGCCTGCGCTCCAAGTACCCGGCCCGCTCCAGCTCGCGCAGGGCGCGCGCGATGGTGACCTCGCCCTCCCGGAAGCGCCGCGTGAGGTCCTTGATGCCGACGTGCGCCCCGTCCGGCAGCGACTGCACATGGACCCCGATGCCGATCGCCACCAGCGACAAGTCGGGATGCTGGGCCAAGTGGTTGCCCACGATCGTGAAATGAGAAGTGTGCCGGTGCCGGAGGTGAACCACTCCGGCGCGCGCCTGCGCGCTAGACTGCGTCTCAGTCATGGGGAAGGTCTTCGCTTCCTCGATGATCAGGCCCTCGCCCGGGATTGCCGTCCCGGCGGGGGCCGTCGTCGTTTTCAGGTTGTCGCCGCGACCGTACCGCGCGGTCCCTCCCACGAGCCACCGCGTCACCTGATGGAGTGACACGGGTGGTTGGGTGGGTATTGGTTTCTCTCTCCCGTTCTTTAAGTAGGCGTCGGGCGCGGCCGGTTGGCGGCCCACCGGGTCGCGGCGAGCGCGATCCGGTTGCTTCGTTCCCAAGGGGGCTGCTCGAGTGCCGGAGTTCGTACCGCAGGAGCGGATCGCCGAGTTCATCAACGACGGCTTCGAGCACACGGCTTGGCGACTGGAGACGCGCACCGGCTACGCCTCGGACCAGGCGATGCCGTCGTACCAGGAGTTCCTGCGGACCGGCGACACAGCGGGCGAGGTCGGACATCGGTGGTTCGACAACGTGCGGCGCATGGTGGCGTCCGGAAAGCGATTCGAACGGGTACGGCTCGTCGACAACCCGCCGACGACGGGACAGCGCTACCTGCTGGCCTGCGGTCGCACCAACGTCGCAGCGGGCGAGGGCATCCGGTGTCTCTGGCGTGACGACGCCGAACGGTACGGAGTGAACCTCTCCGACTTCTGGCTGTTCGACTCGCGAACAGTGGCTCGTTTCCACTTCGACGGCGAGCGCACCGTGGGCATGGAGCTCGTCACGGAGCCCACGGAGGTGCTGCGGGCCTGCCAGATTCGTGATGCGGCGTGGCACTACGCCGTTCGGTACGAGGAATTCAGGGCTACCAGCGGGCGCGGAGGTTTCACGGCCTGCAGATCAACAGGCCGCCGAGAGACGTGATGTCGAAACTCCCATGCCTGTCGAGATGCGCGCTCAGAATGGCGCGCGTGTGACCGATGGTTTCCTGGAACGGGACTTCGCGTTGGTCGGCCCACGCACGGTACGACTCCATGTGCGCGATGACGGGATCGGGCTTGTGAACGGTGATGATCCCCGGTAGCTCCAGCAGCTCGATACGGCTGAACACGGCGCCGAGCAACTCGTGGGCCCGCTCCACCGGAAAGCGCGAGCTCAGCGAGAGACGGGCCGGTCCCCGTTCCACCCCGAGAGACCGGCCGGCCGCCTGACGCCACAGCTCGTCCAGTTCCGCCTTGTCGCGCGCGCTGTTGGTCGACACGATCACTGTGCCGTCGTCCGTCATCACCCGCGCCAATTCGCGGATCGCGGCCTGGATGTCGTGCACGTGGTAGAGCATGTGCAGAGCCAAAACACCACCGACACTGTTCGCACGCAGCGGCAACCGCACCGCATCGGCCACTGCCACGGGGCGAGGGACGGGACCGAGGATCCCGGCGGAGATGTCGAACCCCAGCAAGCGCAGGTCGGGCCGCACTTCGCGCAGCCGCCTGATGAACGTGCCGTTCCCGCAGCCGACATCGACGACGGTTCCGCGGACGTGGTGAACTCGATCGGCGACGATGCCGGGCAGGTCGTAGCGGGGCGCCTGCCATGCGTAGAGCGACTGGCGGGCGGCCAGATCGCGGTCTGTGTTGTAGGCGCTTCCCGTCAGGACTCTCCGGTCCGTGACTGCGGGGCCGGCGGAATGGTCAGTCATGTCATGACCTCCTCGACTTGGTGCGAAGCGCGCGAATCGAACCGCTCGACTGCCTGGGCGGATCGGTATGCGGCCACAGGTGAACAACAGTCACGCCCTCCCCGTGGAGGCGTAGCGTCGGAGGATGGGAAGCGAACACCTGGGTGATCGTGTGGGAAGGCTGCGGCGGATGGCCGGGCTTACGCAGGAGGGGCTGGCGGGGCGGGCCGGGGTGTCGGTGGATGTGGTGCGGAAGCTGGAGCAGCGGCGGAAGCACTCGGCCAGGCTGCCGACTCTGCACGCTCTGGCCAAGGGGCTCGGCGTGGAGGTCACGGCGCTGCTGGGCGATCCGCCCGGTGTCGCCTCCACGGGGCAGGCCGAGCCGCCTCAACTGGTGGCCGTCAGACGGGCGATCGCGCCCCCGCTGTTCGCGGTGCCCCCCGAACCGGACGGGGTCGAGACCTTGACGTTGCCGCTGCTGCGGGCCGCGATCGAGGAGGCGTGGACGCTGTACCACGACGCGGAGTTCGGGCGTCTCATGGAGGTGCTGCCGGGGGTCATCGCGGACAGCCGGCTGGCCGCGTCCGTGAGGGACGATCGCCAAAGAGCCGCAGGCCAGGCCGCTTTGGCGAAGACGTTACAGCTCGGCGGGCACCTGTCGATCCGCCTGGGCAAGACCGACCTCGCGATCTTCGCCCTGGAGCGGGCGATCACTGCCGCCGAGGCGTCGCGGGATCCCCTGCTCCCCGCGATGATCTGCAACTCCATGGCCTGGGCGTACCAGCGTCAGAACCGGCTGGACGACGCGATGAACCTGGCCGTTCACGCGGCCGACGGCGTCGAGCGGGACCACGTGCACCGCGCCGAGGGCGTACGCGTCTGGGGCGGCCTGCTGATGTCCGCCGCCACCAGTTCCGCCCGATCCGGCGACTACGGCACTGCCGACGACATGATGCGCACGGCCGAGCAGGCAGCGGGCCGCCTGGCCACCATGCCCCCGGCGCCCAACGGCAAACTGGTCAGTGTCTTCAGCCGGTCCTCCGTGCGCATCGAACGCGTACGCCTGGCGGTCCAGCACGCCCACCCGCAGGAGGCCGTCCGCCTCGCCCGGGGTATGCGGCTGAGCGCCGACATCCCGCCGTCCTGGCGGACCTGGCTGCTCCTGGACCTGGCCCGCGCCCACACGGATCTCGGCAACGTACCCGAAGCGGTCCGCACGTTGGAGAAGCTGCACCGCACGGCCCCGGCCTGGATACGGCACCACACCCTGGCCGTCGCCACTGTCACGGACCTGATGTCCGGCCCCGCGCACCCGCCGGGGCTGCGCAGGCTGGCCGAGTTCCTGGGGATCGTGGAAGGGGATTGGCGAAGCGCCGAAAAGTAGGACGCTGCGTCCCTGTGGAATCGCCGGTGGTCCCTGCAGCCTTGCCGCGATGGAATCGGTGGCACCCGGGATGTGAAACCCGATGCCGTCCGGCGAACCGGCGCACGCGTCCGGCGATGCGCCCGTACCAGAACGGAACCAGGCGATCACCATGCCACCGGCCGAGCCCTCGCGCAGCCGCAGCGACGACCCGCACCCGCCGGTCATGACCTTGATGACCGGCGACGTCGAGCCCCTCGACCTCGTCACCATCCGTGCCACCGTCCGCCGCGCCCTCCAAGTGCGGGCGCGTCCGCCCCGGGCCGCCGAAGTGCGGGAGATCACCGTGACGTTGCGCAAGCACGTGCGGCGCATGTTGCGGGTGGCTCGTAGTCGGGCGGAGGAGGTGGAGCAGGGGACGATGGCGTGGATTCAGTGGACGGCGCTGATTCACCGGGTGGAGGACGACCTCGACCGTGTTGCCGAACCCGGCCGGACAGCGGCGGCGATGTACATGGACGACCTCGGTCGCACCTGCCGTCGGCTGGCCGACTGCCTGGACGAGTGACGGAGCGGTGGCCGTCGGGCAGGGGCGGGGAGAGGAAGGGGGCCACAGTTCAACTTCCGTGCGCTCATTTCCTCCAGCGGGGGCTGAGTGGTGGGGAGTTGACGGAGGGGTGGGGTGAGCGTTGCGGCTTGTGAGCGGGGTGGGGGAGGGCGGGCTTTCGCGGTGTCGGTGCGGCGGCCTCCGGGCTGGTCGGACAGGTGTCAGTGGGTGTGCCGGCGAGTTCCGGGTATCTCCGTAGGCGGGGCTTCGCTGCGGACGGCGTTCTGGTGTCGCATTCACGTGCGAATGCGCTCTCCGGGGTCGGACTGTGTGACTTGACGTGCAATCTGAATGGCCGATAAATACCGTGCTCGCGGCGGAAAAGTTTCCCCTCGTTTCCGCTCCGCACCCTTCGGAGGGCGGTGAAGGGCCGTGCTTCCGCATTCCCTGCGCCATGCGTTCCGCGTGCCCTCCGGATAAGAATTCTCAGGAATTAGTGAACCCCCAAAGGAGAATCGTATCCGCTCTTCGCCGTTCCCGGCTGACCGCCGCCTTCCTGACCGTCGCCGCCTCCGGCCTCATCCTCGGCCAGGCCACCGCCGCGCACGCGGACGACCACGGGCGGGGCGGTGGGCCGGTGCTGGTCGTCTCGCCGGCGCCCGGCAAGCTCACCAAGGCCCACTCCGAGGTGACGACGTACTCGTACGACCCGAAGGCGTCATCGTCGTCGGACTCCGCCGGCGACTCGTCGAGCTCCGGTTCGTCCGCCGGCAGCGCTGTCGCGCCCCAAGCTCCCAGCGGGCCGTTGGCGAACGCCACCGACACCGCCAAGTCGGTCGTGTCCAGTGCGGCCGGTGGTGCGTCCGGCACGGTCGGCTCCCTCTGAGTCGTCCGCTCGCGGAGACATCGCCGGAGCACGCTTGCAGCCGGGCGTGCTCCGGCCCGTCCCGGCTCCGGCCGGGGCCCACCCGACGACGAAGGGAAGCGGTCTCAATGAATGAGATGAACGGGATGAACGAACGGCAGGCGCCCGACCGTCGGGGGCTCCGGCCGGCTTTGGTGGCGGCGCTCTCGGGAGTGGCCGCGCTGAGTCTCCTGGCCGGTGGTCAGGCACCGTCCGCACGAGCGGCCGACGCGCCCCACGGCTCCAAGCTGTTCACAAAGCCCGGGGATTACAGCTTCACAGTGCCCAAGGGGGTGACTGTGACTGCGGTCACCGTTTCGCTCTGGGGTGGAGGCGGTGGCGGGGCAGGCGGAGCCGGAGGGTCCGGTGGCGGGGGTGGGGGCGGTGGCGGCGACGCCGGCGATGGCGGTGGTGGCGGTGGCGGCGGCGGTGGTGGCGGTGGGGGCGGCGGCGGTGGAGGTGGTGGCGGTGGCAGCGCCGGAGCCTTTGTGAAGTGCCACCTCCCGCTGAAGAAGGGCAGCAGGAGCGTCTCGGGCCACGTCGGCAGAGCGGGCACCCCAGGAGCGGGTGGCAGTGGCGGCAGTGGCGGCAGCGGAGGCGGGGGCGGTGCCACCGCTTGGGGAGGCGGCAAGGACGGCACGAACGGCTCCAAGGGGAGCGGGGGCAAGGAAGGCGGCAGCGGAAGCAACTCGGTCGCTTACGCGGTTGGCTACTCGTACAGCCTCGACCGCGGCGCGGCGCATGCCGAGGGTGGAAAGCCTGGTCGCACAGGGCTTTCGCCCTCGGGTGGTGGTGGCGCCGAGGGTGGCTACAACGCCAAGACCTCCAAGGGCTACGGAGGGAAGGGCGGCGGTCCGTCCGGGCGTGCGAACGGCGGCCAGGGCGGGTCGGGAGCGAACGGGATGGGCTGCGAAGCTCTGCCCATCGAGGGCGTCCACGGAGCCGCAGGGAAGAAAGGCGGCACCAGCGGCGCCGGTGCGCGCGGCGAGAACGGGCAGTTTCAAAACCGCGGCGGCACGATCACGGGCGGCGGCGCGGGCGGGGCCGGCGGAGCCGGCGGGACGGCCCCGGGCAAGTACGGCTGCGGCGGAGCGGGCGGAACCGGCGGCGAAGGCGGCGACTCGGGCTTCGGCGGAGAGGGCGGCAACGGCAACAAGCACACCGGCAACGGCGGCAAGGGGCGGAACGGTTTCCGCGGGTACCCCGGAGAGCCGGGCAAGGCGGGCAAGGCCGGTTGCGGCGGGGCGGTCCTCATCGAGTGGTGACGGGCTCCGTCACCACTCGGCCGGGGACGGGAATCGCGATGCGGCTGTGGGGGACGGGAATTGAGAGACCGCCTTCCTGTCCCCGGCGCCGCCTGACGTGGGGGTTCTCCCCGCCGGAATGCATCCCTTTCCGTCCCGGTACTACCCTGGCGGCAAGGGCACGACGGTGCCCGTGGAGCCGCCATGGCCAGCAGCAACATCACCAGATGGTTCTTCGAGCCGGGCCACACCGGTGTCGAATTCCGGGCGCGCCACATGATGGTCACGTACGTGCGCGGGCACATCAAGGACGTTCACGGTTCCCTCGAAGTCGATCCCGACCACCCGGAGAACGCGCGGGTCGAGGTGACCATGGACGCCACGCAGGTGTGGACCGGACAACCGCAGCGCGACGCCCATCTCCGCAGCGCCGACTTCTTCGACGTCGAGCATCACCCGGCCTGGACGTTCACCGGAACGCAGGTGAGGCAGCTGAGCGCCACCGAGTTCGCGGTCGACGGTGACCTCACGGTGCGGGGCGTGACGCGGCCGGTGACGCTCGACATGACCTATCTGGGGCAGTGGGACACCCCGTGGTGGGAGGACGGGCGTGACCTCGGTCCCCGGCGGCGTGCCGGGTTCACCGGGAGGACGCGTATCAACCGGCAGGACTTCGGCGTCAGTTGGAACGACTCCGTCGACCGGGGCGGCGTCGTGGTCAGTGACCTGATCGACGTCCGCGTCGACGCTGAGGCCGTCCAGGCCGTCCAGGCCGTCCAGGCCGTTCAGCAGGAACCGTAGGCGAGCGACGGCGAAGGCCCCGCCCCCGTGCGCCGGGAACAGGGCCTGCGACGGGTCAGATACCCGCCGCCTCCGCCAGGTCCTTCTTGATCGCCGCGAGGACGTCCGCCGCCCGGCGCCGCGCGTCGGCGAGGGCCGTCGCGGAGCCGACCGGGACGACGACCTCCAGGTAGCACTTGAGCTTCGGCTCGGTGCCGCTCGGGCGGACGATCACCCGGGCGCCCGAGACGGTGCCCTCGGCGTCACCCGAAAGGTGGTACCGCAGGCCGTCGGTCGGCGGCAGTGCGGCCGAGCCCTCGGCCAGGTCCTCCGCCGTGGCGACGGCGAGGCCGGCCAGGGCGGACGGGGGCTGCTCGCGCAGCCGCCGCATGGCGTCGGCGATCAGGGACAGGTCCTGGACGCGGACCGAGAGCTGGTCCGTGGCGTGCAGGCCGTGCTCGACGGCCAGGTCGTCGAGGAGGTCGGTGAGGGTGCGGCCCTTCTCCTTGAGCTCGGCGGCCAGCTCGGCGACGAGCAGGGCGGCGGTGATGCCGTCCTTGTCACGGACGCCCTCCGGGTCCACGCAGTAGCCCAGCGCCTCCTCGTAGGCGTAGCGCAGGCCGTCGGCGCGGGCCAGCCACTTGAAGCCGGTGAGGGTCTCCTCGTAGGAGGTGCCGGTGCTCGTGGCGGCGATGCGGGAGAGCAGGGACGACGAGACGATCGTCGTCGCGAAGGTGCCGATCGCGTTCTTGTGCACCAGGTGCTCGGCCAGCAGCGCGCCGACCTCGTCGCCGCGCAGCATCCGCCAGCCCTCGGCGGAGGCGGGGTCGGGCACGGCGACGGCGCAGCGGTCGGCGTCCGGGTCGTTGGCGATGATGATGTCCGGCGCCTCGCCCCGGGCGGCCGCGTCGCGGGCCGTGGCGAAGGACAGGTCCATCGCGCCCGGCTCCTCCGGGTTGGGGAAGGCGACGGTCGGGAACTCCGGGTCCGGCTCGGCCTGCTCGGCGACGACGACCGGGGCCGGGAAGCCGGCGCGGGCGAAGGCGGCGGTCAGGACGGTGCGGCCGACGCCGTGCAGCGGCGTGTAGACGACGCGCACGTCGCGGGCGGAACCGGCGGTCAGGACGGCGTCCGTCCGCTCCAGGTACGCCTCGACGACGGTGTCGCGGAGGGTCTCCCAGCCGGCCGACGGGCGGGGCACGTCGTCCAGGCTCGCGACGGCGGCGATCTCGGCGGCGATCCCGGCGTCGGCCGGGGGCACGATCTGGGAGCCGTCGCCCAGGTAGACCTTGTAGCCATTGTCGCGCGGCGGGTTGTGGCTGGCGGTCACCTCGACACCGGCCACGGCACCCAGGTGGCGGATGGCGAAGGCGAGGACCGGGGTGGGCAGGGGGCGGGGGAGGAGCGCCGCCTTGAGGCCCGCGCCGACCATGACGGCCGCCGTGTCGCGGGCGAAGTCCGCGCTCTTGTGACGGGCGTCATAGCCGATGACGACGGTGCCGCCGGGATTGCCCTGCTTCTTGAGGTACGCGGCGAGGCCCGCCGCCGCCCGGATGACCACGGCGCGGTTCATCCGCATCGGGCCCGCGCCCAGCTCGCCGCGGAGGCCGGCGGTGCCGAACTGCAGGGTGCCGGCGAAGCGGGCCGCCAGCTCGGGCAGGTTCTCGGCGTCGATCAGCTCGGCGAGCTCGGCGCGGGTCTCGGGGTCGGGGTCCTCGGCGAGCCAGGTCCGGGCTCGGGTGAGGAGGTCTCGCTCCTGCTCCACGATGTTCCTCCGGGGGTTGTCTGGTGCGATGCGATGCGATGCGTGCGGTGCGGTGTGTGGTGCGGGTACGGCGCGGGCGGGCGGCGGTGGCGTCCGGGGGCACTGGTACGTGTGTTCCCCGATTCACCGGGAAGGGCTCACGCCCGGCCGGAAGGGGCTCGACACGCGCCGGAGGCGCGGGCCCGCCCACCGGCTGCCCGCCGTGGGTGGGCCCGCGCCTCCGGGCGGCGGGCCGTCACAGGCGGGGCAGCACCTGCGCCAGCAGCGAGCCCATGCGGGCGGCCGAGTCACGGCCGGCCTGGAGCACCTCTTCGTGGTTGAGGGGCTCGCCGGTCATGCCCGCGGCCAGGTTGGTGACGAGGGAGATGCCGAGCACCTCCGCGCCCGCCTCGCGCGCCGCGATCGCTTCCAGGGTGGTGGACATGCCGACCAGGTCCGCGCCCAGGGTACGGATCATCTTGATCTCGGCCGGCGTCTCGTAGTGCGGGCCGGGGAACTGGACGTACACGCCCTCTTCGAGGGTCGGGTCGACCTCCTTGCACAGGGTGCGGAGGCGGGACGAGTACAGGTCGGTGAGGTCGACGAAGTTGGCGCCGACGATCGGCGAGGTCGCCGTGAGGTTGATGTGGTCGCTGATCAGCACCGGCTGGCCGGGGCGCATGCCCTCGCGCAGGCCGCCGCAGCCGTTGGTCAGGACGACGGTCTTGCAGCCGGCGGCGACGGAGGTGCGCACGCCGTGCACGACGGCGGCGACGCCGCGGCCCTCGTAGTAGTGCGTACGGCCGAGGAAGACGAGCGCGCGCTTGTCGTTGACCTTGTACGAGCGCACGGTGCCCGCGTGGCCGGCGACGGCGGCGGCGGAGAAGCCCGGGAGCTCGGTGACCGGGAACTCGGTCTCGGGGGTGCCGAGCGCCTCGGTGGCGGGAACCCAGCCGGAGCCCATGACCAGGGCGACGTCGTGGGTCTCGGCGCCCGTGAGCTCGCGCAGGCGGGCGGCGGCGGCGTCGGCCGCGGCGTACGGGTCGGCCTGGATGTCCGGAGTAACTGATGCGTTCACGCGGACGAGGGTAACCGGTCGGCGCCTACGCGCGTAGATGTCGCAGGTTACGGTCTTGCGACTGTTCCTTCGTCGTATCCCACGAGAGGTCCGGAAGGTGGCCCTGCGGGTGCAGTTCCGCGAGGCGCGGGAGGGTGCCCCAACCCCGCCCTTTCACCGTTTCTTGCAGGGGCTGTGCCCCCGCACCCCCCGAAGCGCGCTTCGCGCGCTGTCCTCAAACGCCGGACGGGCTGTCGTGCCTCAGCACGGCCGCTTGCGCAGCTCCATCACATAGTCGTGCGGCGCCCCCGCCGACTCCGCCGCGTCCGCGATCTCGCCCAGGTAGCGGGCGGAGGGCAGGCCGCCCTCGTAGCCGTTGAGGACGTAGATCCAGGCGGTCTCCTCGCCGTCCAGGGTGTGCACCCGGACGCGCATGCGCCGGTAGATGCCGAGGCCGACGCCCTCCCAACGGTCCATCGACTCCTCGTCCATCGGAGCGATGTCGTAGAGGGCGACGAAGACCTGTGACTGCGGCTCCTCCACCACGGTGGCCAGGGCGCCCTCCCAGCCCATCTGCTCCCCGCCGAAGGTCAGGCGCCAGTCGGCGAGCCAGCCCGTGCCGCGCAGCGGCGAGTGGGGGGCGCGGCGCGTCATCAGCCGCGCGTCGAGGTTGCCGGCGTACGCGGCGTAGAGCGACATGGTTCTGAGGGTACGGGAGTGAGGCGGGACCGCATTTGGGATGGCAGTCTCGAAGGGAGCACGTACGCCGTCGCGCGGCGGCCGGAACCACCGGAGGCCCCGGAAGGAGTCGCTTTGATGGGTGCGGGACAATGGAGTACGTGACTCGGATCGTGATCATCGGTGGCGGACCCGGCGGCTATGAGGCGGCGCTCGTCGCCGCGCAGCTCGGTGCGGAGGTGACCGTCGTCGACTGCGACGGTCTGGGCGGGGCGTCGGTGCTCACCGACTGCGTGCCCTCGAAGACGCTCATAGCGACGGCGGAGGTGAGGACCTCCTTCGACTCGTCGTACGAGGAGCTGGGGATCACCGTCGACGACGGCGCCGTGATCGGGGTGGACCTGGGGAAGGTCAACCGCAGGGTGAAGCGGCTGGCGCTGGCCCAGTCGCACGACATCACGGCCTCCGTGACCCGCGCGGGAGGCCGGGTGCTGCGCGGCCGGGGCCGGCTCGACCCGGTGCGGGAGGCCGACGGCACCCGCCGGGTGATCGTGCGGGCGGCCGACGGCGCCGAGGAGACGCTGTCCGCCGACGCGGTGCTGATCGCCACCGGCGCCCACCCCCGGGAGATTCCGGACGCGCTGCCGGACGGCGAGCGGATCCTCAACTGGACCCAGGTCTACGACCTGGACGCGCTGCCCGAGGAGCTCATCGTGGTGGGCTCCGGCGTCACCGGCGCCGAGTTCGCGGGCGCCTACCAGGCGCTGGGCTCGGAGGTCACCCTGGTCTCCTCGCGCGACCGGGTGCTGCCGGGCGAGGACCCGGACGCGGCCGCCGTGCTGGAGGACGTCTTCCGGCGCCGCGGCATGAACGTCATGGCGCGCTCGCGGGCGCAGGCCGCCAAGCGGGTGGGCGACCGGGTGGAGGTCACCCTGGCCGACGGACGGGTCATCAGCGGCACGCACTGCCTGATGGCGGTGGGCTCGATCCCGAACTCCGCCGACATGGGCCTGGAGGAGTCCGGCGTCCGGCTGACGGAGTCCGGGCACATCTGGACCGACAAGGTCTCGCGCACGAGCGCCCCGGGCGTCTACGCGGCCGGCGACTGCACCGGTGTGCTCGCCCTCGCCTCGGTCGCCGCCATGCAGGGCCGGATCGCGATGTACCACTTCCTGGGTGACGCGGTGGCACCGCTCAACCTCAAGGCTGTATCTGCGAACGTATTTACGGATCCGGAGATTGCCACGGTCGGGTATTCCCAGGCCGACGTCGACAAGGGCCTGATTGACGCCCGGGTCGTCAAGCTGCCGCTGCTGCGCAATCCCCGCGCGAAGATGCAGGGAATCAGGGACGGATTCGTCAAGATGTTCTGCCGTCCCGGCACGGGCATCGTGGTCGGCGGCGTGGTGGTGGCCCCGCGCGCCAGCGAGCTGATTCATCCGATTGCGATCGCGGTCGACAACAATCTGACCGTGGAACAGATCGCGAACGCGTTCACGGTGTACCCGTCCCTGTCCGGGTCTGTCGCGGAAGTGGCGCGTCAGCTGCACACGCGCAAGGCGCAGCGGGAGAGCTGAGGCCGGGGGGACCGGAGGAGGCGCCTCTCCTTCCGGTTCCCTATACCACTTCTTGGGTTGCGCGACGAACAACTTCCGTTAGTTGGTGCAACCTGCTGAAAGCAGATGGTCGTTGGCGTTACTGTCGGTTTCGTGTTCGCTGCAGAACGTCGTCAATTGATCCTCGAAATGGTGCGCGCCAACGGAGCGGTATCGCTGCGTGAGCTCGCCCGCGTTGTCCAGACCTCCGAAGTGACCGTGCGGCGTGACGTACGGGCGCTCGAAGCCGAAGGACTGCTCGACCGCCGGCACGGCGGTGCGGTGCTGCCGGGTGGTTTCACCAGGGAGTCCGGCTTCCCGCAGAAATCCCATCTAGCGACCGCGGAGAAGACGGCCATCGCCGATCTCGCGGCGAGCTTCGTCGAGGAGGGCGAAGCCGTCGTCGTCGGCGCCGGTACGACCACGCAGGAGCTGGCCCGCCGGCTCGCGCGTGTACCGGGGCTGACCGTGGTGACCAACTCCCTGCTCGTCGCCCAGGCGCTCGCCCACGCCAACCGGGTCGAGGTCGTGATGACCGGTGGCACCCTGCGCGGCTCCAACTACGCGCTGGTCGGCAGTGGCGCCGAGCAGTCCCTCCAGGGGCTGCGGGTGTCCCGGGCGTTCCTGTCCGGGAGCGGGCTGACCGCCGAGCGCGGCCTGTCCACGTCCAACATGCTCTCCGCCAGCGTCGACCGGGCGCTGGTGCAGGCCGCGGCCGAGGTCGTGGTCCTCGCGGACCACACCAAGCTCGGCACCGACACCATGTTCCAGACGGTGCCGACCGATGTGATCACCAGACTCGTGACCGACGAGCCCCCGCCGCACGACGAGCGGGCGTCGACGGAGCTCCAGGCTCTCGCCGACCAGGGCGTGCACATCGCGGTCGCGGGGCCCGGCGCGGGGTCGGGCCCGGGGACCGTGGGCACCCACGGGGAGGGAGGCCCACCGGCCCGCCGCCGGGACGCGCCGCCGCTGCCGGGGCAGCGGCGGGGCCATCCACTGGCAGAGGGCGGACGGCACGGCGGGCACGGCGGCCATGGCGGCCCGCACGGCCAGTCGTACTCGGGACCGGTCCAGGGCGGCCCGCCCGGTGTGCAGGCGCAGCTGCGGGGAGCCGTCTCCCTGGGCGAGCAGCAGTCGGCCCGGGTGGCGGACCTGGCGCCGCGGCGGCGGTAGGGCGCCGGAGGGGCACCGGATCCGCCGCCCCGGGAGGTCAGGCCCTCCCGGCGCCCGGCCGGATCCCCTCCAGCGTCAGCTTCAGCAGACGGTCGCCCAACTCCGGGTCCTCCGGTGCCTGTTCCACGGCCAGGGCGATCGCGTTGGTCAGCTGCAACAGGTCGGTGACGCCCAGATCGGGGCGGACCACGCCGGCCTGCTGCGCCCGCGCGAGCAGCGTGCCGCCCGCCTCGCGCATCGGCAGGCTGCACCGCGCCAGGTCGGACGCCTCGTCGCCCTGCGCGGCCATCAGGGCTCTCGCCAGCCCCCGGTACGTACTGGCGTGCGCCACGACGGCCCGCAGCCAGTCCACCAGCGCCCGGCACGGCTCCGGCGCCGCCAGCAGCTCCCGCGAGCGCGCCAGCAGCCCGTCCACCTCGCCCTGGAACACCGCGCACATCAGCGCCGTCCGGCTCGGGAAATGGCGGTACAGCGTCCCGATGCCCACCCCGGCCCGCCGCGCGACGTCCTCCAGCGAGGCGTCGGTGCCGTGCTCCGTGAAGGCGGTGCGGGCCTCCGTGAGCAGCCGCTCGTAGTTGCGGCGGGCGTCCGCGCGCATGGGTCGTGGTGACGGCGGTGCCGCCTCGGTCGTCATGTCCGTCCCGTCCTCCCCGGTCGCTCCCCCGCGGTGTCAAGGATGTCACGGGGGCGGGGGATGCCCGGCGGGTTCATTTCATACGAACGGGCGACTCTGTACGCAGGCGCTTGACGGTACTGTTTTGTGCATGGACACGTATCCACTCGTGGAAGCCCGGAACCAGCTCGGGCAGCTCGTGGGCCGCGTGCGGCACGGGCACGAGCACATCGTCATCACCGAGTACGGCAAGCCGGCGGCGGTTCTCGTCCCGATAGAGGAATTGAAGGAGTATCAGCGGCTTCGGGACGAGGTGGACCTGGCGCAGGCCAAGGCCGTCGCGGAAGATCCCGGGAGCCGGTGGATCCCGCATGACCAGGTCGAAGCGCTGCTGGCTGCGGACGAGGCCGCGGAGGGGAAGCCGGCTGCGTGACCTGGACCGTGGTGTGGGAGCACCACAGCGTGAGCGCCCTTCGCCGACTGCGTCCGGGCGACCCCACGGGAGCCAAGCTGTGCGTGGCAGCCGTGCGGGAACTGGCCGATGATCCATGCCCGGAAGGCGCCTCACCGTTGGGGGAGTCCGGATACCACCGACTGGCGGTCGGAGCCTGGCGGGTGCTTTACCTGGTGAGTGAGGACACGGTGCGTATCACCAACCTCGGACGCGTCGTCTGACGCGTAACGCGAGAGGGCCCCGGCCGGCATCATCAAGGATGCGACCGGGGCCCTCTCGCACGGGCGAACCCGTCAGTCCTTGATCTCGCAGATCACCGCTCCGGACGACACCGACGCGCCGATCTCCGCGGTGATGCCCTTGACCGTGCCCGCCCGGTGCGCGTTGATGGGCTGCTCCATCTTCATGGCCTCCAGGACGACGACCAGGTCACCGGCGTCGACCTGCTGGCCCTCCTCGACCGCGACCTTGACGATCGTGCCCTGCATGGGCGAGGTCAGCGCGTCGCCCGAGGCGGCCGAGCCGGCCTTCTTCGCCGCGCGGCGCTTGGGACGGGCCCCGCCCGCGGCGGCCGTGCGGGCGATGGTCATGCCCAGCGAGGACGGCAGGGAGACCTCCAGGCGCTTGCCGCCGACCTCGACCACCACGGTCTCGCGGCCGGGCGCCTCCTCCTCGTCCTCCGCCGCCGCACCCGCGAAGGGGGCGATGGTGTTGGTGAACTCGGTCTCGATCCAGCGGGTGTGCACCTTGAACGGGGTGCCGTCGGCGGGCGCGAACGCCGGGTCCGCGACCACCGCGCGGTGGAAGGGGATGGCCGTGGCCATGCCCTCGACCTGGAACTCGCCGAGCGCGCGGGCCGCGCGCTGGAGCGCCTGCTCCCGGGTGGCGCCGGTGACGATCAGCTTGGCCAGCAGGGAGTCCCAGGCCGGGCCGATGACGCTGCCGGCCTCGACGCCCGCGTCCAGGCGGACGCCCGGGCCGGAGGGCGCGTCGAAGCGGGTGACGGTGCCCGGGGCGGGCAGGAAGTTGCGGCCCGGGTCCTCGCCGTTGATGCGGAACTCGAACGAGTGACCCCGCAGCGGCGGGTCGTCGTAGCCGAGCTCCTCGCCGTCCGCGATGCGGAACATCTCGCGGACGAGGTCGAGGCCGCTGACCTCCTCGGTGACCGGGTGCTCGACCTGGAGCCGGGTGTTGACCTCCAGGAAGGAGATCGTGCCGTCCTGGCCCACCAGGAACTCGCACGTGCCCGCGCCCTCGTAGCCCGCCTCGCGCAGGATCGCCTTGGAGGCGCGGTAGAGCTCGGCGTTCTGCTCGTCGGTCAGGAACGGCGCGGGCGCCTCCTCGACGAGCTTCTGGTGGCGGCGCTGGAGGGAGCAGTCACGGGTGGAGACCACCACGACGTTGCCGTGCTTGTCGGCCAGACACTGGGTCTCGACGTGCCGGGGGCGGTCGAGGTAGCGCTCGACGAAGCACTCGCCGCGCCCGAAGGCGGCGACCGCCTCACGGACCGCGGAGTCGTAGAGCTCCGGGACCTCCTCCAGGGTGCGGGCGACCTTCAGACCGCGCCCGCCACCGCCGAAGGCGGCCTTGATGGCGATCGGCAGGCCGTTCTCCTCGGCGAACGCGACGACCTCGTCGGCCCCCGAGACCGGGTCGGCGGTGCCCGCGACCAGCGGCGCGCCGGCGCGCTGGGCGATGTGACGGGCCGCCACCTTGTCGCCCAGGTCGCGGATGGCGTGCGGGGGCGGGCCGATCCAGGTCAGCCCCGCGTCGATGACGGCCTGCGCGAACTCGGCGTTCTCGGAGAGGAAGCCGTAACCCGGGTGGATCGCGTCCGCCCCGGACTCCGCCGCCGCGGCAAGCACCTTGGCCATGTCGAGATAGCTGGCCGCAGGGGTGTCACCGCCCAGCGCGTACGCTTCATCGGCCACCCGGACATGCAGGGCGTCCCGGTCCGGATCGGCGTAGACCGCCACACTTGCGATCCCGGCGTCCCGGCACGCACGAGCAACGCGGACAGCGATTTCGCCACGATTGGCGATGAGCACCTTGCGCACGATGGCTCCCTCCTTGAAACAAGGTGAGTTTAGGTACTGGCGACACTCTGTGCCGACCCGACGTCGAGGGTGACCTTGCCCACACGGAGCGTGAGGCGAGCGCCCCGCGCATGCCGGAGACCCCTGATGTCCCACGGTACGCCGCCTCCACCGGAGCGCCGGTCGAATCTTGATGTGGTCAAGGTCTCGGCGAACGTCCGGGAGCGCCGGGGCGGAATCTTTGTGGAGTCCCTACGAACGGGCGACGGAAAGTTTGCGGTGCGGCCGTCCGGCCGGAGGGCGGGGCGGGGGTTTCTGAGGGCCCGGGAGGTTACCCGGGGGTAGGCCGGGAGTGGCGTGCGGGGTGGGAGAGGCCGCTGCGAGGGAGGTGTTGTGTGGGTCGGTCAACTGCCTTGGGGGCGAGCGGGATCGGGGCGCGGAGGTTCGGGGCCACGACTCGTACGCAGTCGGCGGTGGCCCGAAGTGCGTGCGAATTCCGGGGTGTTCCCGGGGGTGCCGGGCGCCCGGAACGTTCCGGTGCAGTGACCGATATGCCATGACATCGTTGAAGAAGTCATGATCAAGCGCATCGCAGCGGCCGTCGCCCTGGCCGGGGCCGCTCTCTCCGTGACCTCCGCCGCCACCGCGTCCGCCGCACCGCTGCCGCTGCCGCAGCCGAAGGGGCCCACGGCGAGCGCGGACGACGTCACCGCCCCGCCCGCGACCGACACCCCGAACGGGACGGACACCTCCCAGAAGTCGTCCGCTCGGCAGAAGACGACCGGCCAGCAGAAGACGACGGGCCGGCAGAAGGCGTCCGGTCAGCAGAAGCAGGGCGGGCAGCAGAAGGCGTCCGGTCAGCACAGGACGACCTCTCCCCAGCAGGCGTCCGGCCCGCAGAAGGCCCCCGCCGCGCCGCCCCAGGCGATGACCCCGCCGAAGAACCCGCCGACCAGCATCTACCCGGACGCCGTCAACGAACTGGGCAAGCTGAACGAGCTGAACCAGCTCAAGCAGGTCGGCCAGGTCACCGAGAAGCTGCCTCTTTGATCCCTCCGGCCACCGCGCCCGCGCGCGGTACGGGTGTCACACCCACAGATCGGTGATCGCGATCCCCTGCTCCGCCAGCAGCCCGCGGAGCAGCGGGAGGGACAGGCCGATCACATTCCCCGGGTCGCCGTCGATGCCCTCGACGAAGGGGGCGGAGCGGCCGTCCAGGGTGAAGGCTCCGGCGACGTACAGCGGTTCGCCGGAGGCCACGTAGGCGGCGATCTCGGCGTCGGTCGGCTCACCGAAGCGGACCGTCGTGGAGGCGGTCGCCGAGGTGCGACGGCCGGTCACCGTGTCGATCACACAGTGACCGGTCCGCAGCACACCGGAGCGTCCCCGCATGGACTTCCAGCGGGCCGTGGCGTCCTCGGCGTCGGCCGGCTTGCCGAGCGCCCGGCCGTCCAGCTCCAGCACCGAGTCGCAGCCGACCACGAGCGCCCCCGCGGCCTCGGGCCTGGCGGCGACCGCCGCGGCTTTGGCCTCGGCCAGCACCAGCGCCAGCGTCCCCGGGTCGGGGGCGGTGAGCGCGTCCTCGTCCACACCGCTCACGATCACCTCGGGGGCCAGCCCGGCCTGGCGCAGCAGGCCGAGGCGGGCGGGGGACTGGGAGGCGAGGACGAGGCGGCGGGCGGGCGTGGCAGCAGTCATACGGGCCAGGCTAAGGGACCCGTCCCGCCCGCCCGCTCCCGTCCACCCGCGCCGCGCCCTCCGTCCGGCCCGCGCGTCATTTCGCGAGCACGGCCTGCATGATCTTCTTCGCGATGGGCCCGGCGAGTCCGCCGCCCGACACGTCGTCCCGGTCGACCCCCGAGCCCTCCGGGTCGATGAAGACGGCCACCGCGACCGGGGAGCCGTCCGCCTTCTTGGCGTAGGAGACGAACCAGGCGTACGGAATCTTGCTGTTGTTGACGCCGTGCTGCGCGGTGCCCGTCTTGCCGCCGACGGTGACCCCGTCGATCAGCGCCGCCTTGCCGGTGCCCTCCTGGGCCGTGAACTCCATCATCCGCTGGACCTTCTTCGCGGTGTCCGGGGAGACGGCCTGCGTCATCTCCTCCGGCTGGTGCCGCTCGACCGTGGACAGGTCCGGCGCGCGCAGCGAGTCCACCAGGTACGGCTTCATCAGCTTGCCGTCGTTGGCGAGCGCCGCGGTCATCATGGCGATCTGGAAGGGCGTGGCGGCCAGGCTGCCCTGGCCGATGCCGGTGAGGGCGGTCTGCGGCCGGTTGGTGTCCTTCGGGTAGACGCTCTTGACGACCGAGACCGGCATGTAGAGGTCCTGGTTGAAGCCGAACTTCTCGGCCGTCTCGCGCATCTTGTCCTTGCCCAGCTCGGCGGCGATCTTGGCGAAGACGTTGTTGCACGAGTACTGCATCGCGACCTTGAGCGAGGCGTTGCGGCAGGGCGCGCTCTCGTTCTCGTTCTTCATCGGCGTCACCGTGTCCGGCAGGTTCCACGGGTACGGCGAGTCGGTCGGGGTGTCGATGTCGTGGTAGAGCCCGTGGTCCAGGGCGGCCGCGGCGGTGAGGATCTTGAAGGTGGAGCCCGCCGGGTACAGCTCCTTGATCGCCCGGTTGGAGAGCGGCTTGTCCTTGTCCTTCTCCAGCGCCTGCCACGCCTTGCTGCCCTTGTTGCTCTCCCCGGAGAAGACCGAGGGGTCGTAGGACGGCGTGGAGGCCATGGCGAGGATCTTGCCGGTGGAGGGCTCGATGGCCACGGCGGCGCCCTTGTACTTGGCCAGGCCCTCGTAGGCGGCCTTCTGGGCCTTCGGGTCGATGGTGGTGACCACGTCGCCCCCCTCGGCCCGCTTCCCGGTCAGCAGGTCGGCGGGGTTCCGGAGGGACAGCCGGTCGTCGGTGCCGGAGAGGAAGCGGTCGTAGACGTACTCCAGGTGGCTGTTGGCGTAGATCTGCGACGAGTAGCCGGTCACCGGGGCGTACATCGCCCCGTCCTTGTACGTGCGTTTGTACTTCAGGTCGCTCCCCGTCGTCGGCGCGGAGCCGGTGACGGGTTTGCCGCCGACGATGATGTCGCCGCGCGGCTGGGCGTAGGCGGCCATCTTCACCCGGCGGTTCTTGTCGTGATGGGCGAGCTCGTCGGCCTGGACGAACTGGACCCAGGTGCTCCGGACGAGCAGCGCCAGCACCAGGAGGCCGGTGAAGAGCGCTATGTGTCGTACGGGCTTGTTCATGGCGTGACCACTCCCCGGTTCGCGGTGATCCCCCGGAGGAGGATGCGGAACCGGGCGGTTTTGGTTGCGACCGGAACAAACCTGTGTGAAAGCTGTGGCTTCTGGGGTTTCCTCCTATGGGGCTTCCTCAGTGCACGCCGAGGACCAGAAACAGCACCACCATGCCGACGGCCAGCAAGATCCCGGCCCGCCGCAGCATGGCCTGGGCCTCGCGCAGCTCGTCGGGGGGTTTGTCGGACGGGTCGGACCACAGCACGCCCTCATGGTGCGGCCGACGCGCCCTTCCGGCCTGAGTACGGGTACTCAGGCCGTGGTGTGAGGCGCGTCTCGACGGCTCAGGCGGGCCAGTAGGACGTACGCCAGGACCGCGGTCCGGGGGCCGGCGCGCGCCGGGCCCGGGTCAGCCGGGCCGGGCTGGCCCACTCGGGGCGGACCTCCTCGTCGGGCGCGGCGGCGCCCGCCCCGGCCGCCGCACGGGCCTGGACCACCGCCAGTGCGGCGGCCAGCTCCTCGGGCGTGGGATTGCCGCGTAGCACCTTGATCACCTGAAGCTCCCTTCACGCTTCACGCGCCGGCCGCGCTGTCCGCGCTGTTCAGCGCCGGCGGCCCCCTTCGTACAGCCGATCGCTACAGCGGGATGTTCCCGTGCTTCTTGGGCGGCAACACCTCGCGCTTGTCACGCAGCGTGCGCAGGCCCTGGACGATGTGGCGGCGGGTGTCGGACGGCATGATCACCGCGTCCACGTAGCCGCGCTCGGCGGCCGTGTACGGGTTGAGCAGCGTGTCCTCGTAGTCGGCGATCAACCGGGCGCGCAGCTCCTCACGCTCCTCGTCCGACTCCGCGGCGGCCAGCGCCCGGCGGTGCAGGATGTTGACCGCGCCCTGGGCGCCCATGACGGCGATCTGGGCCGTCGGCCAGGCCAGGTTCAGGTCGGCGCCCAGGTGCTTGGAGCCCATCACGTCGTACGCCCCGCCGAACGCCTTGCGGGTGATCACCGTGATCAGCGGGACGGTGGCCTCCGCGTAGGCGTAGATCAGCTTGGCGCCGCGCCGGATGATGCCGTTGTACTCCTGGTCGGTGCCGGGCAGGAAGCCCGGGACGTCCACGAAGGTGAGCACCGGGACGTTGAACGCGTCGCAGGTGCGGACGAAACGGGCGGCCTTCTCACTGGCGTTGATGTCCAGGCAGCCGGCGAACTGCATCGGCTGGTTGGCGACGATGCCCACCGGCCGGCCCTCGACCCGGCCGAAGCCGGTGATGATGTTCGGCGCGAACAGGGCCTGGGTCTCCAGGAACTCGCCGTCGTCCAGCACGTGCTCGATGGCCGTGTGCATGTCGTACGGCTGGTTCGCCGAGTCCGGGATCAGCGTGTCCAGCTCGCGGTCGGTGTCCGAGACCCCCAGGTCGGCCTCGTCCGGGAAGGAGGGCGGCTCGGAGAGGTTGTTCGACGGCAGGTAGGAGAGCAGCGCCTTGACGTACTCGATGGCCTCCTTCTCGTCGCCCGCCATGTGGTGGGCCACGCCCGAGGTCGTGTTGTGCGTCCGCGCGCCGCCGAGCTCCTCGAAGCCGACGTCCTCACCGGTGACGGTCTTGATGACGTCCGGTCCCGTGATGAACATGTGCGAGGTCTGGTCGACCATCACCGTGAAGTCGGTGATCGCGGGGGAGTAGACCGCGCCGCCCGCGCAGGGGCCGACGATCAGGGAGATCTGCGGGATGACCCCGGAGCCGTGCACATTGCGGCGGAAGATCTCGGCGAACAGGCCGAGGGCCACCACGCCCTCCTGGATCCGGGCGCCGCCGCCGTCGTTGATGCCGACGACCGGGCAGCCGGTCTTCAGGGCGAAGTCCATCACCTTGACGATCTTCTCGCCGTAGACCTCGCCCAGCGAACCGCCGAAGATGGTGAAGTCCTGCGAGTACACGCAGACCGTCCGGCCGTCGACCGTGCCGTAGCCGGTGACGACGCCGTCCCCGTACGGCCGGTTCTTCTCGATGCCGAAGTTGGTGGACCGGTGGCGGGCGAACTCGTCGAGTTCGACGAACGACCCCTCGTCCAGCAGCAGCTCGACCCGCTCCCGGGCGGTCAGCTTGCCCTTGGCGTGCTGCTTCTCCACCGCCCTCGCGGAACCGGCGTGCGTCGCCTCGTCGATCCTGCGCCGGAGATCGGCGAGCTTGCCCGCGGTGGTGTGGATATCGATGCTGTCGGCCCTGCCGACGCTCTCGGCGTCGGCACGGCGATCGGCGGACTGGGCGGCTGACTCGGACATCGGGCTGCGGCTCCTGTGTGTCCTGAGGTGGTCGGTGGTCCGGGATGCGTGGGAGTGGGAAAGGGTGGGCGACGGCGTGCACGGGACGTCCGTGAACCGGCGGTGTGCGAGGGCCGGATCAAGGGCTACCGGGTCGTAGCGTATCGGCGCGGATGCGTTCCGGCAGTGCGGCGTTGGCCACACCCGCGGGGCTTCTAGGCTGGCGGCATGACACCGCCCGACACCTCCGGAAGCCGCTGGTCCGACCTGGACCGGCCCCCGCTGAACGCCCCCGCGCTGCGGCGCGCGCTGGTGCGCCCCGACGGGCTGTGGACCTCCCTCGACGTGGTCGCGAACACCGGCTCCACCAACACCGACCTCGCCGCGGCCGACGGGCCCGAGGGCGCGGTGCTGGTCGCCGAGGAGCAGTCCGCGGCGCGCGGTCGGCTGGACCGCACCTGGTCGGCGCCGCCCCGCTCGGGCCTGTTCTTCTCCGTCCGGCTCACCCCGGGCCCGGACGTACCGGCCGACCGCTGGGGCTGGCTGCCGCTGCTGGCGGGCGTCGCCACCGCCTCCGCCCTGGCCCGGGCCGCCGGCGTCGACACGTCCCTGAAGTGGCCCAACGACCTCCTGGTCACAGTCGACGGCGTGGAGCGCAAGACCGGCGGCATCCTCGCCGAACGGGCCGGCGACTCGGTCGTCGTCGGCATCGGCGTCAACGTCTCGCTGCGCGCCGCCGAACTCCCCGTGCCCACCGCCGGTTCCCTGGCCCTCGCCGGCGCCGGGCGGCTCGACCGCGACCCGCTGCTGCGCGCCGTGCTGAGGTCCCTGGAGGACTGGTACACCACCTGGCGCGGCGTCGGCGGCGACTCGGCGGCCTGCCGGCTCCATGAGGCGTACACGGCCGGCTGCGCCACGCTGGGCCGCACGGTACGGGCCGAACTGCCCGGTGACCGGGCACTGGTCGGGGAGGCCGTGGCGGTGGACGGGGACGGCCGGCTGGTGCTCGCCACGGCCGACGGGGTGCAGCAGCCGGTGGACGCCGGCGACATCGTCCATCTGCGTCCGGCGTCGTCGGAAGAGTGAGCTAGGGCACACCTGCCGTATCGTTGTGCCCGGAAAGCGAGCGAGCGGCGATCGGCAGGGCAGTGCGCACGGATCGGACAGGGGGCGGGCGGTGACCGCCGACGGTGGGGGAACCTCCCGTGCCGTTGAGGCCGCGGGGGCTGAGGGTGCTGACGGGGAAGAGCGGGCCGCGCAAGGGGCCGGCGCCCCGGACCGGACGGGGAACGCGCGGACCGAAGGGCCCGCGGAGATCGACTCCGCCGGGGAAGAGGGCGGCGACCCGCTCGCCCTCCGGCTGGAGGCGCTGATCCTCGGCGCCGAGCGGCGGTACACCCCCTTCCAGGCCGCCCGTGCCGCGGGCGTCTCCATGGACCTGGCCGCCCGCTTCTGGCGCGCCATGGGCTTCGCCGACATCGGCCAGGCCAAGGCGCTCACCGAGGCGGACGTCCTCGCCCTGCGCCGGCTGGCCGGTCTGGTCGAGGCGGGGCTGCTGAGTGAGCCGATGGCCGTCCAGGTGGCCCGTTCCACCGGCCAGACCACGGCCCGGCTCGCCGACTGGCAGATCGACTCCTTCCTGGAGGGCCTGACCGAGCCTCAGGAGCCGGGTCTCACCCGGGCGGAGATCACCTATCCGCTGGTCGAGCTGCTCCTGCCCGAGCTGGAGGAGTTCCTCGTCTACGTCTGGCGGCGCCAGCTCGCCGCCGCGACGGGCCGGGTCGTCCAGGCCCAGGACGACGCGGAGATGGTCGACCGCAGGCTGGCCGTCGGCTTCGCCGACCTGGTCGGCTTCACCCGGCTGACCCGGCGGCTGGAGGAGGAGGAGCTCGGCGAACTCGTCGAGGCGTTCGAGACCACGGCCGCGGACCTGGTCGCCGCGCACGGCGGCCGGCTCATCAAGACCCTCGGCGACGAGGTCCTGTACGCGGCCGACGACGCGGGGACGGCCGCGGAGATCGGCCTGCGGCTGATCGAGACCCTCACCCACGACGAGACCATGCCCGAGCTGCGGGTGGGTATCGCCTTCGGCACGGTGACGACGCGCATGGGCGACGTCTTCGGGACGACGGTGAACCTGGCGAGCCGGCTGACGTCGATAGCGCCGAAGGACTCGGTGCTGGTCGACGGCGCCCTGGCGCAGGAGCTCATGCGCCACGGGGACGCGCCCAAGTCCGAGGCGGAGGTGGCGTCCGGCGCGGACGGCGAGGGCGCGGCCGGGTACCGGTTCGCGCTGCAGCCGATGTGGCAGCGTCCGGTGCGCGGGCTGGGCGTGGTGGAGCCGTGGCTGCTGGCGCGGCGGGACGGGAAGTAGCCGGCGGCCGCGTCCGTCCCGCAGGCCGCTCGGGGGCCGTTGTCAGTGGGCGCTGCCAGAATCTGCCGTGTGAAGGTACGAGCTGAGGACCTGCTGGAGCCCGGCAACGCCTGGGCGCGCCGTATGCGGCCCCGGGTGGCCGGGCTGCCCCCGGAGCTGACCGATCTGGTGCACCACCTCGCCGCCTGCGGCGAGTTCTGGACCTGGCGCTGCAAGACCGACGGCCCGTGGAAGCGGCGGACCAAGGCGCTGCTGAAGGCGCCCGGCGCCCGCGCCCTGGTGTGCGACGCGGTCCGCGAACTGGCCGCGGGCGGCTCGCTCCACGACCGGACCGACCCCCATGCCCCCCTGGAGTGGCTGAGTTCCACGCCCACCCGCGATCTGGCCGTCGGCTTCACGCTGGCGGCCGGATACCTGGGTGGCAAGGGCGCCGGGCCGGAGGAGATACAGGCGCTCGCCGGGGAGCTGATGGCGGTGGGCCGCAAGAACTCGGCCGCGCTGGACGGTTTCCACCTGCGCGACGACGAGCTCGCGGGCGCGGCCTTCACAGCGCTCGGCGACCTCTCCGCCATGGACGCGCTCTGGACGCTGCACCGGGAGGTGCCCGGGCACTCGCACTGCCACAGGGCCCTGGTGAGGGCGGTCAAGAAGACCGCCACGCGGCTCGGCGTCCCGCCGCACCGGCTGGCCGAACGGACCGTTCCGGCGCACGGTCTCGGGCCCGACGGCACGGTGCTGCTCGCTCCGCGCGGCCGGGGCGCGGTGTGGGTCAACGTCCCGTACGAGGCGCTGATCTCCCTCGGTGCGACCGGCCGCGTCACCGTGGACTGGACCGACATCGGAGGCGACGGCGCCACGACCCGTACCGTCGGCCCGTTCCGCTCGCCGCGCGGCTTCAAGGAGAGGTATCTGGAGCACAACGTGGACGCGGCGCGGCTCCACGCCCAGGGGATCGAGAAGACGTTCGGGGAGGAACGGCTGCGACTGCGCGCCCTGTTGGGCGAGGACCGCACGTGGACGTACGCGGAGTGGGCCCGTTACTACCGGGACCACCCGGTCACGGGCGTCGTGGCCCGGGGGCTGGTCTGGGAGCACGAGGGGCCGGACGGCATCTGGACCGCCGGGCTCCCGGCGGCCGGCGGGGGCTTCACGGGCCTCGACGGCACGGTCCACGACGGCATACCGGACGCCGCGGCCGTACGGCTCTGGAGGCCGGGGCGGGCCGCGGCGGAACCCGCGGACGCGGTGCGGTCGTTCCTGGCCGGGCGCGGGGTGTGGCAGCCGTTCGACCAGGCGGGGGCGGAGGTGGAGGCGGTTCCGGTGGCGGGGTGACGTGGCGCGGGTGGCTTCTCGGGGGCGTGGAGCACCGGTCCGGTCCCGGCACCGGTCCGTGCCTGACATCATCGGAGGCATGCTCGATCGCATCATCGCCGCTTGTGACGGCGCTTCGAAGGGGAATCCCGGGCCGGCCGCCTGGGCGTGGGTGGTGGCCGGCTCCGAGGGGCGGCCGGAGCGGTGGGAGGCCGGTCCGCTGGGCCGGGCGACCAACAACATCGCGGAGCTCACGGCGTTGGAGCGGCTGCTGGAGGCCACCGACCCGGAGGTCCCGGTCGAGGTCCGCCTGGACTCGCAGTACGCGATGAACGCCGTGACCAAGTGGCTCCCGGGGTGGAAGCGGAACGGCTGGAAGACCGCCGCCGGGAAGCCGGTCGCCAACCAGGACCTGGTCCGGAGCATCGACGGGCTGCTGGCCGGCCGCGCGGTCGAGTTCCGCTACGTTCCGGCGCACCAGGTGGGCGGCGACCCGCTGAACGCGATCGCCGACCAGGCCGCGAGCGACGCCGCGGTCTCCCAGCGGGCCGCGGGCACCGCCCACGGCGACCTGGACCTCCCCGTGCCGGACCTGACCCGCGCCGCGCCGCCGAAGCCGCGGCGGGCCGGCGGGGCGGGGGAGGGCGCGGCCGCCGCCGGGAAGTCCGCGAAGGGCGGGCGCGGGGCGCTCAAGGCGAAGTTCCCCGGCCGGTGTTCCTGCGGCAAGTCCTACGCGGCGGGCGAGCCCATCGCCAAGAACCCGCAGGGCTGGGGCCACGTCGCCTGCCGGGTCGGCCCGGCGGGGGACTGACGGCGGACCGCGTCCCGGCAGGTCCGGACCAGGTCCGGACCTGCCGGGCAACCCCCTCCGGGTATGGCACGCGCCACGGCGGTCGGTGCATGATCGGGGCCACAGCCGAGGAGAGGGTGAGATCGCGTGAGCGAACAGCGCTTTGGTGAGTGGGTCGCCGTCCGCACGCATGAGGACGGCCATGTCGCCGAGCTCGTGCTCGACCGGCCGAAGGCCATGAACGCGGTGTCCACGGAGCTGGGCCGCTCGATCGCGGAGGCGACCGCCGCGCTCGCCGCCGACCGGGCCGTCCGCGCCGTCGTCCTGACCTCCACGCACGAGCGGGCCTTCTGTGTGGGCGCCGACCTCAAGGAGCGCAACTCCTTCACCGACGCCGACCTGTCGCGCCAGCGCCCGCACGCCCGCGCCGCCTACACCGGCGTCCTGGACCTGCCCGTGCCGGCCATCGCCGCCGTGCACGGCTTCGCCCTCGGCGGCGGGTTCGAACTCGCGCTGTCCTGCGACATCATCGTGGCGGACGAGACCGCCGTGGTCGGCCTCCCCGAAGTGTCGGTCGGCGTGATCCCCGGCGGGGGCGGCACCCAGCTGCTGCCGCGCCGGGTCGGCGCCGCCCGCGCCGCCGAGCTGATCTTCAGCGCGCGCCGTGTTCCGGCCGCCGAGGCACGGGAGTTGGGCCTCGTGGACCGGCTGGTGCCGGCGGGGCAGGACCGCGACGAGGCGCTGGCCCTCGCCGCCCGGATCGCCGCCCACTCGCCCGTCGGCCTGCGCGCGGCCAAGCGCGCCCTGCGGCTGGGGCACGGCCTGGACCTGCGGGCCGGGCTGGAGGTCGAGGACGCCGCCTGGCGCACCGTGGCCTTCTCCGGGGACCGCGCGGAGGGCGTCGCGGCGTTCAACGAGAAGCGGACCCCGGACTGGCCGGGGGAGTGACGGACGCCGGACGACCGGGGGACGCGGGAGGGAAGCGGGACGACGCGGCCTGTGAGGGATCCCCGCGAGGCGGAACGAGCGCACCATTCCTACGCTGGATTGCGAGGGCTGCGCACAGCGGTGGAATGTGAGGGCTCGGGTGGCTGGTGACGCGGATCGTGACGACCGCCTGTCCGCCGTGGTGGAGCTGGCACAGGCGATGGCGGCGGCGCATTCCCCCCTCGACGGGGTGGCCGCCGCCGCGGAGGGCGCCCTGCGCGCCCTGCACGGCTGTTTCGCCGCGGTCTCGGTCTGGGAGCGCGAGCGTGGCCGGCTGCGGGTCCTGGTGAACGCGGGGGAGCGCGGTTCCGACGAGGAACGGTTCCCCGCCGACGAGTCGTACCCCGTGCACAACTTCCCCGAGGTCGCCGAGTTCCTGCACGAGGAGTGGGTGGGCGGCCGGCCGCACGCCTGGGTGGAGAGCCTGGAGCGGCCGGCATCGGCGGGGGACTCCTCCCCGGCGCCCCACCGGATCGAGGTGCTGCGCCGCCGGCACCGGGGCAGCTGTGTGATCGCCCCCATCGTGCTGCACGGCCGGGCCTGGGGCGAGCTGTACGTGGCGCGGCCCCTGGGAGCGCCGGTCTTCGGCCGCGCGGACGCCGACTTCGCCACCGTCCTGGCCGCCGTCACCGCGGCCGGCATCGTGCAGAACGAGCGCCTGGAGGAGGCCCGCAGGCTCGCCTACACCGATCCGCTGACCGGTCTGGGCAACCGCCGCGCGGTCGACGCGCGGCTGGACGAGGCGGTCGAGCGGCATCTCGCGGACGGCACCGTCGTCAGCCTGGTCGTCTGCGACCTCAACGGACTCAAGCGGGTCAACGACACCCTCGGCCACGCCCAGGGCGACCGGCTGCTGGAGCGGTTCGGCTCGCTCCTGTCCCTGTGCGGGGCCCGGCTGCCCGGGGCGCTCGCGGCCCGCCTGGGCGGCGACGAGTTCTGCCTGCTGACCGTCGGCCCGCCGGCCGACGAGGTGGTCCGGGCGGCCGAGGAACTGTGCCTGCGCGCCCGCCGGTTGGAGCTCGGCGAGGGCGTCGCCTGCGGCATCGCCTCCACGGGCGACCCCATCGGACCGGTCCGTACGGCCCGCCGGCTGTTCCGCCTCGCCGACGCGGCGCAGTACCGCGCGAAGGCCGCCGGCGCCGAGAAACCGGTCGTCGCGGGGCGTGACGGCGGCCGCGAGGACCCGGTCGTCCGCCTCGCCGACCGCCCGCCGGAGCCGCCGCGCACCGAGCGGCGCAGGATCCGCGGGCGACGGCCGTAGGAGCCCTGCTCGGACCCTGTGGAGGCGGTGCGGCATGCCCCGGCCCCCGTCGGCGTTGGACTGGACAGCCGGCGAAGCCGACGGAACGGCCACATGTCATCCACCTAGTGACAGAAGGCGATTCAGTCTCTAGGGTGCCTGAATATGGATATGCAGATGCGCGCAGTCACCGACGTGGTGGTGGGAACCTCCGGAACGACCGCGGACGACGTGATCGCCGTGGCGCGCCACGACGCGCGCGTCGTCGTGTCCCCCGAGGCCCTGGCCGCCGTCGCCGCGTCCCGGCAGATCGTGGAGGACCTGGCCGCCAAGCCGGACCCCGTCTACGGCGTCTCCACCGGCTTCGGCGCCCTCGCCGTCCGCCACATCAGCCCCGAGCTGCGTGCACAGCTCCAGCGCAACATCGTGCGCTCGCACGCCGCCGGCATGGGCCCGCGGGTGGAGCGGGAGGTCGTCCGCGCGCTGATGTTCCTGCGCCTCAAGACCCTCGCCTCCGGGCGCACGGGCGTCCGCCCGCTGGTGATCGAGACCATGGCCGCGCTGCTCAACGCCGGGATCACCCCCGTCGTCCACGAATACGGGTCGCTCGGCTGCTCCGGCGACCTGGCGCCGCTCTCGCACTGCGCGCTCACGCTCATGGGCGAGGGCGAGGCGGAGGGCCCGGACGGCGTCGTCGCCCCGGCCGCCCAGCTGCTCGCCGCGCACGGCATCGAGCCCGTCGAGCTCCGGGAGAAGGAGGGGCTGGCCCTCCTCAACGGGACCGACGGCATGCTCGGCATGCTCGTCATGGCCTGCGCCGACCTCTCCCGCCTCATCACCTCCGCGGACATCACCGCCGCGCTCTCCCTGGAAGCCCTGCTCGGCTCCGAGAAGGTCCTCGCCCCCGAGCTGCACACCATCCGCCCGCACCCCGGGCAGGGCACCAGCGCCGACAACATGCTGCGGGTGCTGGGCGGTTCGGGGATGACCGGACACCATCAGGACGACGCGCCGCGCGTCCAGGACGCGTACTCGATCCGCTGCGCGCCCCAGGTGGCCGGCGCGGGCCGCGACACCCTCGCGCACGCCCGGCTGGTCGCCGACCGGGAGCTGGCGGCGGCCGTCGACAACCCCGTCGTGCTCCCCGACGGCCGCGTCGAGTCCAACGGCAACTTCCACGGCGCGCCCGTCGCGTACGTCCTCGACTTCCTGGCGATCGCCGCCGCCGACCTGGCCTCCATCGCGGAGCGGCGCACCGACCGGCTGCTCGACAAGAACCGTTCGCACGGCCTGCCGCCGTTCCTGGCGGCCGACCCCGGGGTCGACTCCGGCCTCATGATCGCCCAGTACACGCAGGCGGCCCTGGTCAGCGAGATGAAGCGGCTGGCCGTCCCCGCGTCGGTCGACTCGATCCCGTCCTCGGCGATGCAGGAGGACCACGTCTCCATGGGCTGGTCGGCGGCGCGCAAGCTGCGGACCGCCCTGGGGGCCCTCACCCGGGTGATCGCCGTGGAGCTGGTGGCCGCCACCCGCGCCGTCGAGCTGCGGACCGGTCTGACGCCGTCCCCGGCCACGGCGGCGGTGCTGCGCGCGGTGCGCGAGGCGGGCGTGGAGGGGCCGGGGGAGGACCGGTTCCTCGCTCCCGATCTGGCGGCGGCCGAGGCGTTCGTCCGGTCCGGGCGGCTCGTGGCGGCCGTGGAGCCGGTGACGGGTCCGCTGGGCTGAGCCCGAAGGGCCCGGTCAGCGCCCCGCCGTCCGCGACCGCCGGACGGCGCCGGTGACCAGGGCCCCTCCGGCCGTCATAAAGGCGAGACCGCCGTAGACGTACGGCGTGGTGTCCACGCTGCCGGAGTCCGCGAGCCGCTGTCCGCCGCCGCGCGCCTGCCCGGCGCCCTGCGGGTCCGCCCGGTGGGCCGCGACGCCGGTGGGGCGTGCGGACGGTTCGGGGTGCCCGGTCGTCGCGTTCGCGGCCGGCACCAGCCAGCCCGCGCACAGCAGCACCCCGGCGGCGACAGCGGTCAGCAGCGGGCGGCGAGCGGTCACGGAGCATCCCCTCGGCAGCGGCGGAGATCAGGGGCCGGCGTTCCTTGCCGGCTCCGCACGGGCCCCGGCCGAACAGATGTTAGTGATACGCACGGGCGGTGGGGAAGGCGTGGCACCGCCCCGGCCCCCGCCGTCGCGGATTCACCGGGACCCCGGCTTGGGCGCAGGCGCCCCGAGGGTCTTTACTGGCGTGGTCTTCCCCACACTTTCCGCAAGGGTGGAACGGGCGAATCGGGTCAGGCGTTCCCTAGCAGTAGCCGGGACCGATGGGGCATGCGCGGTACGCCCCGGTACTGCCGGGGGAGGCCGGGGGCGGAGAGCTGCTCCCATGGCCCGGTTCGGGGATTTCGGGGTCCAGAGCGATGGAGATGCGTGTGATGAAGGACGGCAAGTGCCGCAAGGGCCTGGTGGCCGCGGCCGCCGTGCTCGGTGGTGTGCTCACCCTCGCCGCCTGCGGCGGAGGCGGCGACGACGGCAAGGGCGGCGGCTCCGGCAAGGAGAAGACGCAGCAGAACGTCGATGCCGCGGCCGCGAAGGACGCCTCCAAGGCACAGATCAAGATCACGCCCAAGGGTGGTACGGCGAACGCGGGCGTCAGCGCGGATGCCGTCGAGGTCACCGTCAGCGACGGTGAACTCACGAGCGTCAAGATGACGGACGCGAAGGGTCGCCCGGTCGAGGGTTCCCTCTCGGCGGACAAGAAGAGCTGGAAGCTCAAGAACAATCTGGAGCGGTCCTCCAAGTACAAGATCGTCGCCGAGGCGAAGGACGACAAGGACCGCCGGGCCACGGAGCACTCCTCGTTCTCCACGGTCTCGCCGGACAACAGCTTCATCGGCTCCTTCACCCCGGAGGACGGGCAGAAGGTCGGCGTCGGCATGCCGGTCTCGATCAACTTCGACAAGCCGATCAAGGACCGCAAGGCCGTCCAGTCCCACATCAACGTGACGTCCAGCAGCGGCCAGCAGGTCGTCGGCCACTGGTTCAACGACCAGCGCCTGGACTTCCGTCCGCAGGACTACTGGAAGGCCAACTCCGAGGTCACCCTCAAGATGGACCTGGACAACGTCATGGCCGCCCCGGGCATCAAGGGCATCCAGAAGAAGACGGTCAAGTTCCACGTCGGCTACTCGCAGGTCTCCACGGTGGACGCCAAGACCCACCAGATGACCGTGGTGCGCGACGGCAAGGTCATCAAGACCATCCCGATCTCGGCGGGCAGCCCCTCCAACCCCACCTACAACGGCCGGATGGTGATCTCGGAGAAGTTCGTCGAGACCCGTATGGACGGCTCCACGGTGGGCTTCTCCAAGGCCGACGGCAAGGGCGAGTACGACATCAAGGACGTCCCGCACGCGATGCGGCTGTCCACGTCGGGCACGTTCATCCACGGCAACTACTGGGGCCGCGGCATCTTCGGCAGTGAGAACACCAGCCACGGCTGCGTCGGTCTGCAGGACAAGCAGGGCGCCGACGACCCGAACACCCCGGGCGCCTGGTTCTTCAAGAACTCCCAGATCGGTGACGTCGTCGTGGTGAAGAACTCCGACGACAAGACCATCTCCCCGGACAACGGCCTCAACGGCTGGAACATGAGCTGGCAGGACTGGATCAAGGGCAGCGCGACCGGCGCCTGATCCCCGTCCGAGCCTGTCGTCACGACCCCCTTCCGCCGGGCGGCGGCCGCGACCGCGGCCGCCGCCCGGCGGCGTCGCACCACCGGCACCGGCACGGCCGGAGAACCACCGGCACGGCCGGAGAACCACCGGCACGGCCGGACGAGAACGAGGAAGACCCCCGTGGGCAAGCGCAGCAGCGGCCGTGAGCGGCCCGAGGAGACCGCGCTTCGGCAGGCCGTCGAGGCGGCCGTGCGCCGCCTCCGCGCGCTCGCCGCGGAAGCCGGCCCCGGCGGGGCCGACGTCGAGGACGCCGCCTACGCCGACGCCTCCGCCCTCGCCGCCGCGCCCGAAGGACCGGAAGCCGTCGGACGGGCGCTGCTGGCCGTGGCCGCCGCCGAGCTCCGGAGCGCGTGGGAGCGCGGCTGGCAGCCCGCCGACGTCGTCCGGCCGGTCCGCCGGGACGCGTCGCCCGCCGCACTCCGCTTCGTCCTCGACGCCGTGGCGGCGGAGGCCCGCCGCTACGACGCCCGGACGCTCGACCCGCACTGGGCCGGGCAGCTCCGCGAGCTGGACGCCGCGGTGTGGTGGCCGGACGACGGCGCGTACCTGGACGCCTTCGCGCGACGCGAGCGCCTCAGCCGCTTCGAGACCGTCGCCCTCGCGCTCGACGCCCTGCGCATCGTCGCCTCCCTGCCGTACATCGGCGCCGTCGGCCCGCTCCCCGGCGCCGCCGCACCCGCCGGCCCGGGCGGCCGTACCGCCGCCGTCGAGCCGAAGACGCTCGCCCGGATCCGGGCGCTGCTCGCCAAGGCCGAGTCGACGGACTTCCCCGACGAGGCCGAGGCGTTCTCCGCCAAGGCGCAGGAGCTCATGGCGCGCCACTCGCTCGACGACGCGCTGCTCGCGGCCGCCGGAGCCGGGCCTTCCGGTGACGGACCCTCCGGTGCGGGACCGGGAGCCCGCAGGCTCGGGGTCGAGGGCCCGTACGAGTCCGCGAAGGCCCTCCTCCTGAGCGCCGTCGCCGGGGCCAACCACTGCCACGCGGTGTGGTCGGGCGAGTACGGCTTCTCCACCGTCGTCGGCTTCGACGCCGACCTGGAGCTGGTCGAGCTGATGTACACCTCCCTCCTGGTCCAGGCGGACGCCGCCATGCTCCGGGCCGCCGACGCCTACCACCGCGGCGGGCGCGGGCGCCGCACCCGGGACTTCCGCGAGTCCTTCCTGATCGCCTACGCCGCCCGGATCGGCGACCGGCTCTCTGCCGCCGCCCGGGACGTGACCGCCCGGGAGACCCGCCCGGAAGTCCTGCCCGTGCTCGCCGCCCGCGACGTCGCCGTCGGCGAGACGGCCGGCCGGCTCTTCCCCGAGACCACCTCGCACCGGCTGCGCGGCCGTGACGCGGAGGGCTGGGCGCGGGGCACGGAGGCGGCCGACGCGGCGCGGCTGGGGCGTCCGGCGGGCTGACGTCCGGGCTTGCGGCGGCAGTTGGCGGCGCGCGACCCGGTCGTCGGCGCGCGCCCGGGTGGGGAACGCGACGAGCGGAACGTGACGGACGGTCACGGCACGGAGCAACGGCGGGTACGGCACCCCGGACGGCGCGCCCGGGCCGCTCCCGCCGCCGGACGAGCCGGACCGGGGAACGGCCGCCCGGGATCACCGCCCGGGCGCCGCCGCCAGCCGGTCCGCCGCCGTGTACGGGTCGCCCAGCCGGTCCCCGAGGTGGGCGGCGACGACCTCCGCCGCGCCGCGTACCACGCCTCGCGGGTGCGGGGGTCGGCGAACTGCGGTTCGCTCAGCCGCATGCCCGGGCGGTGGTGGACAGCGGCCGGATCGAACACCGGCCGCTGTCCACCCCTTCGCCGGGCACCGGCAGCAGCGTGCGCGGCAGGTCCTGGCCCGCGCGCGTCTCCTCGTCCGGCGGGGCCTGCGGGACGACGGCGGTGCCCGGCCACGGGCCGTACCGGAACCCCTCCCAGGGCGTCACCGCCACGCCGTCGTCCCTCCCGCCGCGCCGCCCCGCCACCTGCCGGGGACGGGGTTCCTCAGCGGAACCCTAGGCGCTTTCGAACCACCGGTGCAGCTCGGCCTCGGTGACCGCCTCCGCGTCCACCGCGTCGCCCAGCGCCTCCAGTTCGACCTCGGCGGCGCGGGCGTAGTGCTCGACGACGCCGTCGGCGAGCAACTTCCGGCCCAGGGCCCCCTTGCGGAACGCGTCCAGGGCCTCGGCCAGGGTGGCCGGGACCGGCGGGGCGTCCTGCGCGTAGGCGCTGCCCTCTGCGGCGGGCGGCGGTTCGAGCGTGTGGTCGATGCCGTGCTCGATGGCCGCCAGGGCGGCGGTGAGAGCCAGGTACGGGTTCGCGTCGGCGCCCGGCAGCCGGATCTCCAGGTGCAGGCCGCGACCGCGGCCGACGACGCGGACGGCACAGGTCCGGTTGTCGAAGCCCCAGGTGAAGCCGGTCGGGGCGAAGCTCTCGGACGCGTACCTGCGGTAGGAGTTGACGTTCGGCGCGTACAGGGGCGCCAGTTCGGGGAGGACGGTCAGCAGCCCCGCGACGGCGTGCCGGGCCAGGGCGGACGGCTTGCCGTCCGGGTCCGGCAGCACCGGCTCGTCGTCGGACCACAGGGACAGGTGGAGGTGGAGGCCGCTGCCCACCCCGGGGTCCGGGACCGCCATGAACGTGGGCGCCAGCCCGGCCCGGGTCCCCACGTGCCGCACGGCGTGCTTGAAGAGCGTGTGCCCGTCGCACGCCGACAGCGGCTCCCCGTAGGGGAAGGTGATCTCCACCTGGCCGGGCCCGGCCTCGGTCTTGACGGCCTCGACCGGCAGGCCCGCGCCGCCGAGCGCCGACTGGAGCCGCCGCAGGAACCGGTCCGTGCGACTGTCGTGGTCGAGGGAGAGGTCAAGGTTGCGGGAGGTGACGGGCCGCAGGCCGCGCCGACCGTCCAGGGCCCGGTCGTAGGGCCCCCGGTAGAGGACGAACTCCGTCTCCAGCCCGGTCTTGGCGGTCAGACCGCGGTCCGCGAGCCGGGCGAGCTGCCGGCGCAGCATCTCCCGGGGGGCCACCGGGACGGGCCGGCCGTCGATGGTCGCGTCGGTGTGGATCAGCGCGGTCCCCGGCCACCAGGGGAGCACCCGGACGGCGTCCGGGTCGGCGCTCACGTGCAGGTCGCCGTAGCCGGTGTCCCAGGAGGCCAGGGCGTACCCGGGCAGCGGGCGCATGTCGACGTCGGTCGCGAGCACGTAGGCGCACATGTCCGAGCCCTTGTCGACGACCGAGTGGAGGAAGTGACCGGCGTCGTAGCGCTTGCCCTTGAGCCGTCCCTGCATGTCGACGAGGGCCAGGGCCACGGTCCGGACGCGGCCCTGGTGGATCTCCTCGCGCAGGGCGTCGAGGGTGAGCCGGCCGTGCTGCGGGGTCGGGGGGTGGCTGTCCCCCGCGGTGGAGCGGGTCATCAGACGATGTCCTCCATCAGCTGGGTGCCGCGGGCCGAGGTGTCGTAGGTCGGCGTCGTGAGGGAGCTGCGCGCGAACGGGTACCACGCGGTGGCCAGCAGCAGCGCGGCGACCAGCGCGACGGCGGCGTAGTTCATGGACTCGACGGTGACCGGGCTGGTCTGCGGCAGGCAGAACAGCACGGTGGCGAACGCCACCCAGATGACGGCTATCCAGCCGACGGGACGGCTCCACCGGCCCAGGTTCCAGGGCCCCGGGGTGAACCGCTCGGGGTGGCGCAGCCGCAGGAAGACGGGGATGACGTAGGACGGCGTGATGCCGATGACGTTGATGGCCGTCACGGCGGTGTAGGCGGTGGTGGAGTACAGCGACGGCAGGGCGAGGACGAAGGGGCCGATGACCGCCAGCCACACCGCCGGGTACGGGGTCTGCGTCTTGCTGCTGACCCGGCGCCACAGCCGGGAGCCCGGCAGCGCGCCGTCGCGGCTGAACGCGAACGTCATCCGGCTGGCCGACGCGATGCCCGCGTTGGCGCAGAACAGCTGGGCACCGATGACGATCAGCAGCAGGAACGTCGCGCCGTCGTTGCCCAGGGCGTCGATGAAGATCTGCGCGGGCGGCACCGCCGCCTCCGTCGTGGCGGCGTAGTCCGAGATGGCGAAGGTCAGACCGGCCAGCAGGATGAAGCCCGCGATCCACGAGACCCAGATCGAGCGCACCATGCCGCGGGGGGCGGCCGTCGAGGCGTTGGCGGTCTCCTCCGTGAGGTGCGCCGACGCGTCGTAGCCGGTGAACGTGTACTGGGCCAGCAGCAGCCCGAGCGCCGTCACGTACAGCGGGTTGTCCCAGCCGGTGTTGTTCACGAAGTGGGTGAAGACGAACGAGGGCGACTGGTGGCTGTCCGGCGCGATCCACAGCACCAGGACGATGATGGCCACACCGAGCAGGTGCCACCAGACGCTGACCGAGTTGAGGAACGACACCATCCGCACGCCGAAGAGGTTCAGCACCCCGAAGACGAGGAGGATGACGCCGAAGATCAGCAGGGTCGACTCGGGCGTCGGCTCGTAGTCGAACTGCAACTGCAGCAGCGCGCCGATGAACTGGGCCGCGCCGTAGCCGCTGCCCGCGATGCTGCCGAGCAGACCCAGCAG
This sequence comes from Streptomyces sp. I05A-00742, assembly GCF_013055795.1. Classification (GTDB taxonomy): domain Bacteria; phylum Actinomycetota; class Actinomycetes; order Streptomycetales; family Streptomycetaceae; genus Streptomyces. The sequence goes on along the minus strand of NZ_JABETO010000005.1, from coordinate 124,435 downwards.
GTTGACCCAGCCGGTGTAGTAGCCCCAGCGGCGCCCGCCGAGCCGGTTGGCCATGTAGAACATGGCCCCCGAGGTGGGATAGGCGCTGGTGACCTCGGCCAGCGCCATGCCGATGAAGAGCACCATCAGGCCGACGCCGGCCCAGCCCCACATCATCACCGACGGACCGCCGGTGGACAGCCCGAACCCGTAGAGGGTCATGCAGCCGGACAGCACCGAGATGATGCTGAAGCTGATGGCGAAGTTGCCGAAACCGCCCATGCGCCGCGCCAGCACCGGCTGGTAGCCGAGGTCCCGCAGCCGCTCGCCCTCGTCGGGCTGTGCGACACGGTCCGGCCCCATTCCTGCTCGTGATCTCGACGTATAGGACACAGGACTACCTCCGAAGCGCTGAACAGGATGGGTCGTGGCCGAACGGGAAGGCCGTGGGGACGCGTGGCGCGGCGATCCACGGAACGTCGTGCGGACAAAGGGATTTCGAGGCCGGCCGGTTCGAGGCCGGCGGAGCCGGGTCGCGCCGCTCAGCGGCGCGGGCCCCCGCGCGGATCACCGTGGACGGGGGCACCGCACTGGGCGCGGGCCCGGACGATCCACTCCGTCGCGGCGTCCTCGGCCGGCCGGCGGGGGTCGTCCGCGCGGTACACCCAGGGGCGGGTGGCGGCGGACGGGCCCATCGCCGTGAACACCCGGGCGGCGGCGTCGAACCGGTGGGCCGCCCATAAGGCGTGGGCCAGATGGCTCAGGTCGAGCACGGAGAGGGACGGGTGCCCGGCCGGTTCCACCACGTCGAACCAGTCGTGCAGGGCGCGTTCGGCGTCCTGCACCGCGTAGTCACCGGCCCAGTACATGTCCAGCTCCCGGCCCGGGCCGTGCTGGTCGCGCCAGAGCCCGACGCGGACGTACAGGGGGAGGACCAGCAGCGCCGAACCGCGCGGGGCCCGGTCGAGCGCCCAGCGGACGAACTGGTGCGCCTGCCCCCAGGAGCCGTCGGCCCGTGAGGCCATCAGCGCCATCATGCGGTGGTACGCCTCACGGTTCCCCGGGTCGCGCCGCTCCACCTGCCCCAGCACGTCCCACGGGCCGGTGGCCAGCAGGGGGTCGGGGGACGGCAGCCGGTGCTCGGGGACCTCCTGGCGCTCGTCCAGCTGAGCCAGGGCCAGCAGACACACCCAGGGCACGGGATCCGCCGGGGCCGTGTACGCCGCGACGCGGCAGGCCTCGATCGCCTCTTCCCACAGCCCCAGGACGTCCGGGTGGCCCATGCGGTGGGCGCGTGCCGTCCGTTCCACCGCCACCCGCGCGTGCATCACCGACGCGTCGGCGCTGTCCGGTTCCTCCGCGCGCCACGCCCGCACCACGTCGGTCCCGGCGGCCGCCGCCCCCAGCACCTGGGTGCGGGCGACCCACTGGCCCCAGCCGAGGGAGCGGTCCGTCCGCGCGAGCAGGTCCCGCATCGACAGCCAGCGTCCCGCCGGCAGGTCCAGCAGCACCATCCGCAGGTCGGCGTCCAGGCCGGCGGGGTCGAAGCGCAGCCGCACCTCACCCCGGCCCGGCGTGCCACGTGAGCTCAGCGCCATCAGGAATCCACTTCCTCCGCGAGCTCCTGCCGTTCCCTGCGCGCCCGGCCGAGCGCCCGCCGCAGCGCGTCCGGGCGCAGCGGGGAGCGGGGGGCGGCGGGAAGGACGTGCCAGTGCAGTCCGGGAGGCGTGGTGGCGTCGGCGGACGGTACGAGGACGTGGCACCGCTGCCCGAGCGGCACGGTTCCGGGCTCCTCCCAGCGGGCCGCGGTGCCCACCGGTACGAGGAAGTACATACGGGGCTCCGGCCCTTCGGGGTCCAGGATCACCGGTCCGACCGGCTCACCGGTCTCCCGGAGGATCCCGATCGCACGTCGGCCGATCACCTCCACCGCGCGCACGGCGTCCCACCATTCCCCGGCCGAGCACAGGTGAGGGCCATCGCCGATGGGCATCCAGCGCGGTGGGAGGGGACGAGCCGCCGGATTGGCGCTGGACATGGAATGGTCTCCTCACCACAACTGTGGGAGACCATTCCACCTGGCAGGTATCCGCGTGCGGACAGATTGTCCGCGTGTCCTCCGGCGGGGCCTCTTGACGTGGAACTTAGAACGCCCCAATTCCCGCCCAACTCGCGAACGAGGCAAGTTCATTGGGGGGATTTGCATCCATTCGCAACAGGGCCGCGGTGGTCTCCCGGACGGACGGGTGGAACCGCGTGTGGTTCGGCGCGACCTTGCGCGCCCGCTTGAGGGCGGAGAACGCCCCGGACCTGTCGCCCGCGGCGAGCTTCGCCGAGGCCACGTCGATGCAGTGGTGGCTCGACCGCTCACCCGCCGTGGCCGCGGGGGGAGTCCACTCCCCGCCGGGGGCCGGCGACCACTCGGCCAGCCGCGCCAGGGCCCGTTCGGTGTCGCCCGTGACGATCAGCGTGTGCAGCTCGTGGATGCGGACGTTCGTCGGTCCGAACGACATCTCGTACGCGGGGGAGTCGTGGCCGCCGGCCGCCCGCGCCACCTCGTCCGCCTCCCGCAGCCGGGCGTGCGCCCGTTCGGGGCTGTTCTCGCGTGCCTCCAGCACCGCGAGCTTCAGCAGCACCGCTCCGTCGACGGCGAGGGCGTCGACCGCGCTCTTCGGCGAGTGGTCCGGACGCAGTCGTTCCAGTTCGGCGCGCAGGGAGGTGAGTTGACGCCTCGCCGGGGCGTAGGCGTTGTGGCGGAGCATCGCCCCGGCGACCAGATAACCGGCGGTGATCCGCATCAGTGGGTCGCCGGACAGGTCCGCGGCCCACCGCACTCGTTCGAGCGCTGTGTGCGACAGGTCGTGATGGCCCGTTTTGTGTGCCAGGGAGTTCACCGCCCGGTAGGCGCGGGCCAGATGGCGGAATGCCTCGTGCCGGTTCTTCCCGTCGGCATCGAGTGCGATATGGGTCAACTCCGTGATGACTGCCGCCAACAGAGGTCCCATCGGGACGTAACGGGCGTCGCGTCGCAGGGCCGTCACCTGGTCGACCTCCGAGGCGAGCACCGGCAGCGGGCGGGGCGCGATGTCCAGACCGTCGGGGGTGTCGTAGCACAGCAGGACGCGGCGCAGTTCTGGAATCACGGCGTGCACACCGTCGTCGGATTCCGGTTCTCCGTAGTACGGCTTCCCGGTGAGGGCTTCCGGCCCCAGGTGCAGCGCCTTCGCCAGCGCCAGGACGAGGGCGGGCGACGGCTTCCGCTTCCCCGACTCCAACTTCTGGACATAGCTGGGGGAGATGGCAACCTTCTGCGCCAACTGGGCGGCGGACAGCCTGCGTGCCCGGCGGGCGATGCGCAGGCGGTCCCCCGGGGTCAGCCGATGACTCAACGGTGGGCTGGTCGCGTCGTGATGAAGCACTCGGCTCAGATTACGGAACGGGAGTTCGAGTTCGCAGCACGTGGGGGCGGCTTCGTCGACCGTTCCGGACTTCTTCATCGTTCGTCAATGGCCCACTTCGCCGGAAGTCCGGCTCTTCGCCCGTATCTGATCCTCCGGCTCGTCAGGTCCTTCGCCCGCCCGGTGATGGTTCGGGCGGGCGAAGGGGGCGGACGGGTGGCGGGCGGGACAGTGTGAAGGGGAGTCCCGCCCGCCACCCGCCGCCGGTTCAGGTGACCAGGTGCGCCGCCTGCCAGGCGAGGATGCCGTGGGCGAACGTGCACATGGTCCAGCCGGTGGCGCCGCGGGCCCCGTGGCGGACCACCTCCGCCCAGCCGGCCGCGAGCAGGAGCGCGGAGAGGCCCCAGAAGACCCAGGCCGTGACGTACCAGAACGTGGCCAGGTCGGTGAGGAACGTCAGGCAGATGGTGGGGACCAGGGCCAGGAGCGCGAGGGCCCAGGTGCCTTCGCTCGCCTTGTCGTCGGCTTCCGGGGACGTCATGGCTCTCCTCCGTGTCCCTGTGGTTGCTGTTATGGGTCGTGCGGTGCGGTGCCGGGGGTCGCTGGGGCGGTCGGGGGCGTGGGGGGCGGTCGGGGGCCGTGGGGGAAGTGCCCTCGGCCGCCCCGTTCACTCAGCTCTTGGCCGCCGCTTCCTTTTCCGGAGCGACGCCGACGTTGTGGAAGTGCCAGTAGACGTCGTAGAGCTGGACGCCGACGGTCGCCGTCCTGATCAGTGCCTTGCTCCACCAGGGCAGGCCGTTGTACCACTTCTTGAACTTGGAGTAGGAGCCCTTGACGGCCTTGGCGAAGCCGCCGATCTTCTTCAGGACCTTCCAGATCTTCCCCCAGTTCACCTGGAGCGCCTGGGCCGACTGGCCCTCGGCGACGGCCTGCAGGTCGGCGAGTTCCTCGGTGTCGAGGGACTGGAGCAGCTCCTGGACCTCCGCTTCATCGCTGTCGAGCAGCGACTGGGCGGCCTCCTGGGCCTCCTCCGGGGTAATGACGTGCAGATCCTCCGGGGTGGGGTCGTCGATGCCGGCGACGACCGTCCGCCGGTTGTCCTCGGTCGCGGCGAGCGCGGTGGGGGCGGCGACGCCGATGGTGACGGCGGCGAGCGCGGTGATGCCCGCTGAGCGGAGCGTTGTGCGCTTCACGTATACTCCTTGCGTGGTATGCCGGGGAAGAAGGCATGCGGGCGTTCCGGTGTTGGTTGCAGCCGATCGGAACGTTCGCCGCCTTCTTCCCCGTCTTCATATCCGGCCCGATCTGGGGGACTTGACTTGACCGGATGGGGTGCCTGTGACGCTAGCTCACTGCTATGACGATGACCCAGAGGGCGGCGCCGTGGGGAAGCTCACGGGCCGGCGCGGAACGGATGTGGCGGCTCAACTATCCGTGCCGAGCGAAGAGTTGTATTGCTGGCGCATCCAAATGAGGCCGTAAATAAGGGTAGTTGGCGTGGATGCTCGGCCATTCCGTGTGCGGGTGTGGCGCGCGCCGCGTGCTGCTTTCCCCGCTGCTCGGACGGTGTCGGCCGGTGCCGGCCGGTGTTGGCCGGTATGCGCCGAACGGGTGGCGATCAGGGGATGGCTCCGGGCCGTGGAGACGGGGGCCGTCGCGCACGGCATACTGCGCGCCATGCGAGTGGCCTTGATGACCGCTGGTTCGCGTGGTGACGTGGCGCCCTACACGGGCCTTGGGCACGGTCTGGCACGGGCGGGACACGAGGTCACGCTCGTCACGCACGCCCGCTTCGCACCGTTGGCCGCCGCCGCGGGGCTCGGTTTCCACGCGCTGCCGGTGGACCCGCGGGCCGAGATGGCCACCGAGCGGGGCCGGGCGCTCCAGAGGAGCGCGACCGGCGTCGGAAAGCTGGCCCAGGTGGTGGAGCTGGCCAGGGACGCCGTCGCGCGGATGACCGACGACCTGCTGCGGGCCGCCGAGAAAGCCGATGTGCTGCTGCTGTCGAGTTCGCTCGCCGCCCTGGGGCACACCATCGGCGTCGGTCTGTCCCTGCCCAGCCGCGGCGTCCACCTGCAACCACTCGCCCCCACCGGCGCGTTCGCCCCGCCCGTCATCGCCGCCGGCTCCTGGGGCGCCACCGCGAACCGGCTGGCCGGCCGGGCCGTGACCGCGGCCGTGGACGGCATCTTCGCCGACGCCTCCCGCACCGTCCGTACCCGCCTCGGACTGCCGCCCCTCGGCTCGCGCGCGGCCCGCCGGGCCCGGGAACGCGCGTGCTGGCCCGTGCACCACGGCTTCAGCCCCCTCGTGGTGCCGCGCCCGGCGGACTGGCGCCCCGGACTCACCGTCGACGGCTACTGGTGGCCGTACGACCCGCCGGGGACCGAACTCCCTCCACGGGTCCGGGACTTCCTGGCGGCAGGCCCCCCGCCCGTCTTCGTGGGAATGGGCAGTGCCACCCTTCCCCAACCCGAGCGCCTGACCGCGACGTTCGTCCGTGCCCTGCGCGCCGCCGGGACGCGGGGCATCGTCCAGCGGGGCTGGACCGGGCTGGAGGCCGAGGGCGACGACGTGCTCACCGTCGACGAGCTCCCGCACGCGGTGCTGTTCCCGCACCTGGCCGCCGTCGTGCACCACGCCGGCGCGGGCACCACGGCCGCCGCATTGCGCGCCGGCGTCCCCGCCGTCCCCGTCCCCGTCCAGTTCGACGCCGGCTTCTGGGCGGCCCGCCTGACCGCCCTCGGCGTATCCCCCGGCCCCGTCCCCCTCCGCCGCCTCACCGCCTCCGCCCTCACCGACGCCCTCGTCCGGGCCACCACCGACCCCTCCTACCGGACGCGCGCCCGCGCGCTGGCCGCGCGGCTCCGGGAGGAGGACGGGGTCGGCTCCGTCGTGGCGGCGGTGAACCGCCTGGCCGGGGGATAGTTGGCCGTCCTCCCTCGTTCGGGTGGTATCGGATCCGGCCTCTTAACACGCTCTTCGAAAGGCCCGACTGTGGTGGGGCACCTACGGAGGGGGAACCCCATGCAACCACTCGGCAAGACACTGCGGACAGCCGCTGTCCTGGGCGCCGCGCTCACCCTGTCCCTGGGCCTCTCCCCCGACGCCCGGGCCGCCACCGGCGACTTCACCTACATCAACGTGAACGGTGACGACTTCACCCTGCACAATCCCCAGGACGGCGAGTGCTTCCTCCTGATCAGCGGGGCACAGAGCGCGACCAACAGCACGGACCGGCGTGCCACCCTGTTCTCGGAACAAGGCTGCGAGGGTCCCCTCCTGGTGATGGAACGAGGCACGTCGGCGACCTTCGGCTCCAATGTCCCGCACGGCGTGACGTTCGGCTGAGAGCCGCGCCGTGGATGAGCCGCGCCGTGGATGAATTCGCGCCGTGGATGAGCCGCGCTCTTCAACTGGGCACAAGCCATAAGGCATCAGATCAAGGAGCATCAGCAGATGAGGAACAGAACGCGTGCGCTTCTCATGGCGGCGGCGGCTGCGACGGCCGTCGCGGTGCCGGCCTCCACGGCCCGTGCGGCCGACGGATACGACCGATGCCCCAGCGGCTACTACTGCATGTTCTCCGGCCTCGACGGCACCGGCGACATGATCACGCTGCGAGGCAGCACGCCGGACCTCACGGCACTCGGCATGAACGACCGCGCCAAGTCGGACTGGAACCGGACCGCTTCCACCATTTACCTCTGGTCGGACGCGAACTACACCGGCTGCACAGTCGTCACCTCGCCCGGCCCTACCGGCAAGGGCAACTTCTTCCCCGCCTACCGGGACTTCTTCAGCTCGGTGCAGTTCGACGGCTCAGGCGGCCCGAGCTGCGGCACACCGCCCGGCGAGGGCCGTTGAAGGGATCGGCCCATCGCTCTCCCGGGTAGCCGCTCAGCAGGTCCGGCAGTCAGCCGAGCGGGCCGGCATAGGTGACGAACTCCCGATCCACCGTGAAGCCCACATTCCGGTAAAGGTCCAGTGCGTTGGTGGCATTGGTGGTGTCCACGACGAGCTCCGCCCGCTCATATCCACGGCGCCGCGCCTCATCAAGAGTGTGGATCAGCAAGGCACGGGCCGCTCCACGCCCCCGCTGGGCCGGCAATGTGCCGAGGAATGCCACGGTGCACGACCGCTGCCCGGTGGCGGCGGTATCGGCGGCGGACTCTTCGGCGAGGAGGTAGGCCACCACACGGCCATCGGCGTCGAGCAGAAGGGCAGACAACTCCTTCCGGAACGAGCGAGTTCCGGTTCCCCAGGAGTGCCACTCCGCCTCATCGGCCTCGGCGAAATCCAAGTGGTCCCTGAATGCTTCGTTGTGAGCAAGCCGGGTCGCCTCGTCGTGCTCCTCATCGAAGGGCACCAGCCGCAGGCCCTGAGGAGGGGGGACGGAGCCCCGCACCGTACCGACGCTCAAGTCGTACGACATATCGAACCAGTGCTCACAGGGAACAAACCCCGTGCTCTCCGCCAGCGCCGCCAGACCGGCATTCGTGGCCACCCCGGACAGCAGCAACTCGCCATCCACCTTGCCGTGTTGCTCCGCACACACCACCCGTGCCCGCGCCCGCATCCAGCGGACCAACTCCGTCCCGATCCCCCGACGCCGCCATGCGGGATCGACAGCGGCACCGGTCTCGAAGCGCACTACATCCCGCACTCTGTCCGGGTTGTGGACCACCGCGTACGCCACCAGGCGTGCGTCCTGCCAAACCCCGACCGTATCCCGCTCCATGTCGAGCTTCGCGTCGGCGAGTTCCTCGCGGACATCCTCCTCATCGAGGTGCATGCCCGTGTCGTCCGCGATCTGGACCCGCTCACGCAGATCGGCGAGGGCGGCGCTGTCGGCGGTCCTGAGGGGTCGCATCATGAGGTCCACACCGAAGGGTACATACGGCACGGGGAAGAGTGCCTCCTCATTCACTCCTCCCTGATGGCCTCGGTGTTGGCATGGGCGGAGGCGGTCGGCCCTTGCTCCGGCAACCTCCACCCGGTCCATCGGCGTGACGCCCTCTTCTTACGCTGCTCGATGCGATCGAGCTCCTTGAAGGCCAGCATCAGCCAGGTCAAGTCGTCGGCCGACCGAGAAGCGATCCCCGCACGCCGACAGGCGTCCCAATGCCGATAGAGATTGCGGCGGGTCACATGCCGACACCACCACTCCTCGACCTGAATCATCGCGCGTGTGACGGGCGGGGAGCCGGCGATCTCGGACGAGTCCACCGAACTGCGGTTCGTCCACCCCGACGAGATCGCCGAACTCCCCATGCACCACACACAGCAACTGCGCATCCGTCACTTCCTGGAGCACCGGGAGCGGCCTTACCTGGGATGACGATCGCTAGGGGGAATTGGTGCAGGCGTGGCGAGCGGTCAGGAGGGCGCGCCTATTACCAGGGGTGAATGGCGCACGCTGGTTGGTACGGGCGAGAATCCGTCGGTTCACTCGCGTACCAAGGGAGATTCATGCGCAAACGCCTGCCCCTGCTCGCCGTCTGTCTTACGGCCGCCGCTTTCGGCGCCTCGGCGTGCGGCGGGTCCGATGACAGTGGCTCGGGCTCCTCGGCGGCATCGGCGTCCGCGCCCGCTTCCGCCTCGGCTGCCCCGTCCGGGAACCCGTCGGCGGCCCCTGCGGAATTGCGCGGCCTGACGGGGCTGTCGGCCAAGCTCTATCTCAGGGCAGTCCGGAAACGCCAGCCGGAGCTGGACCGCATCAGTGACGACACGCTTCTCGCCCATGGCAACGCGCTCTGCCTCGCCAGCGGGCAGGACTTCGTCGACCAGGCCATAAAGACCAAGCAGGAACTTCAGCTCACCGGGAAGCAGGCTTCGGCGGTCCTCGGTCTCGCACATGGCGCCTGCGGCAGAAACGTGTTCGGAACGGCGAAGGACTAGGCAACCCACCTGCGCGCGCCGGGCATACGAGGACCGTACCCACCCGGCCGCTACACGCTGCTGCCCGGAGCGGCCCCCGGCCGTGCGGTCAAGTCCCCTTCGTACACGTAGCGGTTGGCGGAGCGGTCGAAAGTGACCGTGATCGGATGGGCCGGCAGCTCGAATTCCTGCTCGGCCCAGAGGAGCAGGGCCGCTGCCAGGCCCTCCGGTTGGTAGTCCGTCTCGGGGAACCGGACGTGGTGGACCGTGACGAGGGTGTGGCGGTCCGGTGGGAGGAACGGAGCTGCCAGGGACAGGCCGTGGTGGAGCCAGGCCGCCTCGTCGGGGGAGAGCCGGTTGCCCCGGCCGTCCGTGGGCGGGTGGGTGAGGACGGGGGCGGCGTCGAGCCACACCCCGTCCGCGACCCGCTCACCGTGAGCCGGTGGTGCGGCGGTGGTGACGGCCGAGGCCGTCAGGTCGATCCGGATGCCCCAGGCCGTCCGGAAGAGCCGGTACCGGGTGGTGCGCGGTTCCTCAGGCATCCGGGGCCGGCGTACCGGCGATGCCGATCGGGCAGCTCACGCCCGTCCCCCCGATCCCGCAGTACCCGTCGGGGTTCTTGTCGAGGTACTGCTGGTGGTAATCCTCGGCCCAGTGGAACGGCCCCGCCGGAGCGATCTCCGTGGTGATGTCGCCGTAGCCCGAGCCGCGGAGTACGCGCTGGTAGGCGTCACGGGACGCCTCGGCCTCGCGGAGCTGGTCGGGGGAGTGGGTGTAGACGGCGGAGCGGTACTGGGTGCCGCGGTCGTTGCCCTGGCGGAAGCCCTGGGTGGGGTCGTGGGACTCCCAGAAGACCTTCAGGAGGGTGGCGTAGGGGACGACGGCGGGGTCGAAGACGACGCGGACGGCTTCGGTGTGGCCGGTGAGGCCGCTGCAGACCTCTTCGTAGGTGGGGTTGGGGGTGGTGCCACCCTGGTAGCCGACGAGGGTCGTCCAGACGCCGGGGGTCTGCCAGAAGCGGCGTTCGGCGCCCCAGAAGCAGCCCAGGCCGAAGTCGGCGACGGCGAGGCCGTCGGGGTAGGGGCCGGCCAGCGGGTTGCCGAGGACGGTGTGGCGGCCGGTGAGGGGGAAGGCGGGCTCGGGGCGGCCCTTCAGGGCCTCGTCCTCGGTGGGGAGGCGGTGGTCGTGGCGGAGGTGGGGGAAGAGCATCACGACTCCTGGGAGGGCGGGAGGGCGGCGGACGGTGCCTAGGACGGGAACGCGTCCGGATCGGGCGGAATTCCCCGGGGGGAGCCCTCAGAGGCCCGCCACCGCCCGCGCGCGGTACGCCGTGTACGCCGCGACGGGGTCCTGCTCGTACGTCCACGGGATGGCGCCGATGTGGCCGTCCACGGCGCGCAGCTGCTCCAGGGCCTCCGGGTACCGGCCGGCGTTCACCAGGAACCAGACCAGCAGGTGCCGCACGTGGGGGAGGACGGGGTGGTGGGCCGGGGCGTGGGCGACGGCGTACTGGGCGGCCTCGACGGCCTGCCGGACGACGACGCTGTCGTAGAGGCTGCGGACCAGGTTGATGTCGGGCAGGTGGTCGTGGACGGCGAAGAGCGGCAGGGCGGGCAGCAGGCTGCCCTCGGGGGCCGCGGCGGCGGCCTGCCGGGCGAAGGCGTCGGCCCGCTCCTGCGAGCCGTGCCACTTCGCGCTCCAGTAGCGCAGCGCCACCAGGTGCGCCCCCATGTGCTGCGGGGCGCGGGAGAGCACGGTCTCCCAGGCCGACTGGAACTCCGCCTCGCTCGCCCCGAGGCCCCGGGCGATGTTCAGCTCGACGATGTACGGGACGGGGTCGCCCGGCGCGAGCAGCGCGGCCTCGGCGCACACGGTCCGGGCCTCCTCCAGGATCATGCGGTAGTCCTGGGAGGACGGGTCGCGCAGCGCCTGCTGCACCAGGAACTCGGCCTGGACGGCCGCGCCGCCCGCGTCCTTGGGGGCCACCACACGCCAGTGGCGCAGCCACATGCCGCCGGTGCCGGGCGTCTCCGCCAGCTCCTGCGCGGCGGCCCCGGCCAGCGTCTGGACGCGCTGCCAGCGCAGCTCGGCGTTGCTGTCGGCGGGGGTGCGGGCCAGCAGCTCGGCGGCCGGCTTCCAGTCCTGGGTGCGGCGGGCCTCCTCGACGGCGGCCAGCAGCTCGGGGTCCGGCCCCGGCAGGCGTACGTCCAGCCGCTCGGGGGGGACGAAGCCGTGCCCGTACGACGGGTCGACGGCCGTGCCGGCGCCCCGCAGCGCGTCCTGTGCCGCGCGCCGACGGCGCAGCGCGGGCGCGACGACGACGCCACAGATGATGACGAGGGCGAGGAGGATGAGCAGAAACTCCATGAGCTGTCCCGGGTGCGAAGGGGCCGACGACGTTAGGACGAGGCAGCGGGTCCGATCGTTCCTGACCGCCACGGGATCGCCGTTTCCGCGGGTCGGCCGATCGTTCATATGCCGGTTACAAGTGAACAGGAGTATTCCGGTAAATCGGGTACTACTCTCGGAGCAATGAGCGACCAGCAGCAATCCTTCGAGACCCTCGCCATCCACGCCGGCCAGGCCGCGGACCCGCTGACCGGGGCCGTCGTGCCGCCGATCTACCAAGTGTCCACCTACAAGCAGGACGGCGTCGGGGGCCTGCGCGGCGGCTACGAGTACAGCCGGAGCGGCAACCCCACCCGGACCGCGCTGGAGGAGAACCTCGCGGCGCTGGAGGGCGGTGTGCGGGGCCTGGCCTTCGCCTCCGGCCTGGCCGCCGAGGACTGCCTGCTGCGTACGCTGCTGTCGCCCGGCGACCATGTCGTGATCCCGAACGACGCCTACGGCGGAACGTTCCGCCTGTTCGCCAAGGTCGTCAGCCGCTGGGGCGTCGAGTGGTCCGTCGCGGACACCTCCGACCCGGCCTCCGTCCGGGCCGCGATCACGGAGCACACCAAGGCCGTGTGGGTGGAGACGCCGTCCAACCCGCTGCTCGGGATCACCGACATCGCCGCCGTCGCCCAGGTCGCGCACGAGGCCGGGGCGAAGCTGGTCGTCGACAACACCTTCGCCAGCCCCTACCTCCAGCAGCCGCTGGCGCTGGGCGCGGATGTCGTCGTGCACTCGACCACCAAGTACATGGGCGGTCACTCCGACGTCGTCGGCGGCGCGCTGATCACCGCGGACGCCGGCCTCGGCGAGGAGCTGGCGTACCACCAGAACGCCATGGGCGCCGTCGCGGGCCCCTTCGACTCCTGGCTGACGCTGCGCGGCATCAAGACCCTCGCCGTGCGCATGGACCGGCACAGCGCCAACGCGGAGCGCGTGGCCGAGCTGCTGCTCTCGCACCCCAAGGTCACCCGGGTCTACTACCCCGGCCTGCCGGAGCACCCGCTCCACGAGGTCGCGGCCAAGCAGATGAAGTCCTTCGGCGGCATGGTCTCGTTCCGTGTCGAGGGCGGCGAGGCGGCGGCGGTCGAGGTCTGCAACCGGGCCCGGCTGTTCACCCTCGGGGAGTCGCTCGGCGGCGTCGAGTCGCTGATCGAGCACCCGGGGCTGATGACGCACGCCTCCGTGGCCGGTTCCGCGCTGGAGGTCCCGGCCGACCTCGTCCGCCTCTCGGTGGGCATCGAGGCGGTCGACGACCAGCTGGCGGACCTCAAGCAGGCGCTGGGCTGACCGTCCCGCGACGCGGCGCCGGTCCTCGGGCCGGCGCGTGACCCACGGGCGGACCGGACGCGGACCCTGATCGGGGACGGGGTGCCGGTCCGCCCGTCCTCGTTCGTCCGGTCCGCCCGTCCTCGTTCGTCCTCGTTCGTCCTCTCCCGTGAGGCCGTCAGGAAGCGGGCGGCACCTGCGGAAGCGCGCTGTGGACCTCGGACAGCGCCGAGTTGAACCGGGTGAGCAGGGTGCAGAACACCGCCCGCTCCTCCTCCGACCAGCCCTCCGTGCACAGCGCCATCAGCTGCCGGCGCGAGGCGCGGACCTCGTCCAGCCGCGCCTTGCCGCGCGGGGAGAGCTGGAGGACGACGGCCCGGCCGTCCTCGGGGTGCGAGGTGCGCTTGACCAGGCCGGTGTCGACGAGGGGCGCCACCTGGCGGGTGACGGTCGAGGAGTCGATGCCCATGCCCGCGGCGAGCGCTTTGACGCCCATCGGGCCTTCCTGGTCGAGGCGGTTGAGCAGCAGGTAGGCGGCGCGGTCCATGGAGTTGTGGACCCGGCCGACGCCGCCGAGCCGGGTCTGTTCTGCGCGACGGGCGAAGACGGCAACCTGGTGCTGGAGAGTGTCGAGGACACCTGGTGCGAGGTCGGTCGTCATGTCCGGAGGGGTGGGCATGGCTGGGGACTCACTTCGTGCGGCGGGCTGGAATTGCTCGGGAATGGGGGACAGAGTACGCGGCCGGACGGGTGCGCGTGCCGCTGCTGGGCAAACCGGTCGGTTCGTATGGATGCGGGGCCCGTTCGTCCGGACGGCGGGCCCGCGGCGGGCGCCGGGCTGCGAGACTGGCGGCATGGCTGCACGAGTGGGGGACGGCGGCGATCACGCGGTGTTCCTTACGCCTGATCCGCCCCCTTCGTCCCCCGCGTCCGGTCCGGCCTCCGGGGCCGTGCCGTCCGCGGGTTCCTCCGGCCCGTCCGGCGCCGGTGACCCCCGCGATCCCGGCCCGGCGGCGGGCCGCGACCCCCTGCCCGTCGCGTTGCCCGTCACGCTGGACGCCGTGCGGCGGGCGCAGAAGACCCTGTCAGGCGTCGTGCGGGTCACGGCCCTGGAGGGCAGCCGGTACCTGTCCGGCCTGATCGGCGCCCCGGTCCACCTCAAGTGCGAGAACCTCCAGCGGACCGGCTCGTTCAAGCTGCGCGGCGCGTACGTGCGGATCGCGGGCCTCACCGCGGCGGAGCGCGCGGCCGGGGTGGTCGCGGCGAGCGCGGGCAACCACGCCCAGGGGGTGGCGCTCGCGGCCTCCCTCCTCGGGGTGCGTTCGACGGTCTTCATGCCGGAGGGCGCGCCGCTGCCGAAGATCGCGGCCACCCGTGAGTACGGGGCTGAAGTGCGGTTGCGCGGAGAGGTGGTGGACGATTCGCTGCGCGCCGCGCGGGAGCACGCGCGGCGCACGGGAGCGGTGCTCATCCACCCCTTCGACCACCCCGATGTCATCGCCGGGCAGGGCACCGTGGGGCTGGAGATCCTGGAACAGTGCCCCGAGGTGCGCACCGTCGTGGTGGGCCTCGGCGGTGGCGGGCTGGCGGCCGGGATCGCGGTGGCGCTCAAGGCGCTGCGGCCGGACGTACGCGTCGTCGGGGTGCAGGCGGCCGGAGCGGCGGCCTATCCGCCGTCGCTGGCGGCCGGGCACCCGGTGACCGTGGCGGAGCCCGTCACGATGGCCGACGGCATCAGGGTCGGGCGGCCGGGCGACGTGCCGTTCCGGATCGTCGAACGGCTGGTGGACGACGTCCGCACGGTCTCCGAGGACCAGCTGGCCGGAGCGCTGCTGCTCTGCCTGGAGCGGGCGAAGCTGCTGGTGGAACCGGCCGGGGCGAGCCCGGTGGCGGCGCTGATGGCGGCTCCCCGCTCGTTCGAGGGACCGGTCGTGGCGGTCCTGTCGGGCGGGAACGTGGATCCCCTGCTGCTCCAGGGCGTCCTGCGGCACGGCATGGCGGCGGCGGGCCGCTACCTGTCGCTGCGGCTGCGGATCGTCGACCGTCCGGGGGCGCTGGCGGCGCTGCTGGAGGTGCTGTCCGCGGCGGACGTCAACATCCTCGACATCGGTCACGTCCGCACCGATCCCCGGCTGCGGCTCACGGAGGCGGAGGTCGAACTGCACCTGGAGACGAAGGGACACGAGCACTGCGCGGCGGTGCGCTCGGCGCTGCGTGAGGCGGGATATCCGGTGCTGTCCTGAGCCGCGTGTCCGGGGCCGGGCCGTGGACCGGACTCGTGGATCGGGCTCCGAACCGGGCTCTGCGCAACAGCCCGAATATCCGGAATTTCCGTTCACAGAGCGGAATGCTCCCCGTGAACGTAAAATCCTGTATTACGTCACCGAACGGGGAGAAATTCCATGCCGGGCGCGATCTACGCCGAGGGCCTGGCCAAGGCCTTCGGCGACGTGAAGGCTCTGGACGGCGTCGATCTCGACGTCCCGGAGGGGACGGTCCTGGGGCTGCTCGGCCCCAACGGCGCGGGGAAGACCACGACCGTGCGCGTGCTGACCACCCTCATCCGGCCCGATCGCGGCGCGGCGTCCGTGGCGGGCATCGACGTACTGAAGAAGCCCGACGAGGTCCGGCACAGCATCGGGGTGTCAGGGCAATTCGCCGCCGTGGACGAGTATCTGACGGGCCGTGAGAATCTGCGCATGGTCGGCCGGCTCTACCAGCTGAGCGGGCGCGAGGCGAAGAAACGGGCCGGTGAGCTGCTGGACCGCTTCCACCTCGCCGACGCCGCCGACCGGCCCGCCAAGACGTACTCCGGCGGTATGCGCCGCCGCCTCGACCTCGCCGCGGCCCTGGTGGTCAGCCCGCCCGTGATGTTCATGGACGAGCCCACCACCGGCCTCGACCCGCGCAACCGGCAGCAGTTGTGGGAGGTCATCCAGGAACTGGTGGCCGGTGGAACGACGTTGCTGCTGACCACCCAGTACCTTGAGGAAGCCGATCACCTCGCGCACGACATCGCCGTCGTCGATCACGGCCGGGTCATCGCGCGCGGCACGTCCGACCAGCTCAAGGCGCGGACCGGCGGGGAGCGCGTCGAGGTCGTCGTGCACCGGCGCGAGCACATCGACGTGGCCGACGCGGTCCTGCGCGGCTTCGGCGACGGCGGGTCCGCCGTCGAACCGCACACCCGGAAGATCACCGTCCCGGTCTCCGGCGGCGCCCGGCTGCTCGCCGAGATCATCCGCGAGCTGGACGCGCGGGACGTCGGCATCGACGACATCGGACTGCGCCGTCCCACCCTGGACGACGTCTTCATCTCCCTGACCGGCCACGCCGCCGAGACCGGCGGGGAGCCGGCGCGGCAGCAGGAAGGAGCCCTGCCGTGACCGCCGTCGACCGGGCCGTGCCCAGGAGGCCGGCGGCCGGGAGGGGCGGCGGCGTCGGCCAATCCGTCCACGACTCCCTGGTCGTCGCCCAGCGGAATCTGATCCGGATGGTGCGGATCCCCGAAGTGGTCGTCTTCGGCCTCGTCCAGCCGATCATGTTCGTGGTGCTGTTCAGCTACGTCTTCGGCGGCTCGATCGCCGTCGGCGGCAGTACGCAGTCGGCGGTCTACCGCGAGTTCCTCATGGCGGGCATCTTCGCGCAGACGGTCACCTTCGCCACCGCGGGAGCGGGGGCGGGGATCGCCGACGACATGCACAAGGGGCTCATCGACCGGTTCCGGTCGCTGCCCATGGCCCGGGGCGCGGTGCTGACCGGACGGACCCTCGCCGACCTCGTCCAGACCGCGCTGACCCTGGTGGTGCTGGCGATCGTCGCGGCCATCGTGGGCTGGCGGATCCACGAGGGGGTGCCGAAGGCACTGGCGGGCTTCGCCCTGCTGCTCCTGCTCGGGTACGCCTTCTCGTGGATCGGCGCACTGATCGGGCTCTCGGTGCGGACGCCGGAGGCGGCCACCTCCGGCGGGCTGATCTGGCTGTTCCCGCTGACGTTCATCTCGAACGCGTTCGTGCCGTCGGACAACATGCCGACCGTGCTGCGGGTGATCGCCGAGTGGAACCCCTTCAGCTCCACCGTGCAGGCGGCCCGGGAGCTCTTCGGCAATCTGCCGGCGGGCTATCCGGTGCCCTCGGCCTGGCCGATGCAGCATCCGGTGTGGGCGTCGCTGATCTGGTCGGCGCTGATCATCGTGGTGTTCCGGTGGCTGGCGGTGCGGAAGTACCGGTCGGCCACCGGGTGAGGCACGGGGTGAGGCGTGGGGTGAGGCGCGGGGCGGTGGCGGCACCGGTCGACGGGGGGGGGTGCCCTCGGACGCCGAACGGCCCCGGAACCTCTGCGGTCCGGGGCCGGGGAGCGTGCTGTGCTCAGCCCTGGTAGGGCGTGGCGTCCATGATGCGGACCTTCGCCTTGCGGCCGTTCGGCAGCTCGTACTCGGCGTCCTCGCCGACCTTCTTGCCGTTGACGCCGGTGCCCAGCGGGGACTGCGGCGAGTACGTCTCGATGTCCGAGCTCGCGTACTCACGGGAGGCGAGCAGGAACTTGATGGTGTCGTCCGGGTCACCGTCGAAGGCGATGGTGACGACCATGCCGGGGGCGACCACGCCGGTGGCGGCCGGGGCCTCGCCGACCTTCGCGTGCTCGAGCAGCTGCGTCAGCTGCCGCACACGGAGCTCCTGCTTGCCCTGCTCCTCCTTGGCCGCGTGGTACCCGCCGTTCTCTCGCAGGTCACCTTCCTCGCGCGCCGCGGCGATCTTGGCCGCGATCTCGGTGCGAGCGGGACCAGACAGGTACTCCAGCTCGGCCTTGAGCTGGTCGTACGCCTCCTGAGTCAGCCAGGTGACGCTGTCGCTGGTCTGGGTCACAGGTGCTCCTCGTCGGTGCTGGGAAAAACTTCGGGGTCACGGATACAAATGAACGCCCTACTCAGAAGGGTGCACCTCCAAAGGCGGGCGAAACCACGAGCCTAACAATTACGTCCGGAATGGGGGAAGAAGTCGTGGAACGAAAACCCACAAGAATCGCATCAAGCCTGGTCAGCGGCGTGCGGCGGGGTCTCCCCGAGGGTGTGCCGGGGCGTGCCCGGGGTGTGCCGGGGCTCACTGGGAGCCGGCGGTCCTGCAGCCTTCCAGCTGGGTGGTGCGGGCCCGCGCGGTGGTGCGCAGCGTGACCAGCTCAGTGAAGTGCGTCTCACGCCGGTCCACGGTGACGTCCTTGCGGGCGACCTCGGCGCCGTCCTCGCCCAGCGACCGGACGGTGCAGACCCCCGTGTCGCCCTTCTCCTTGCGGATCTCCAGGACCGCCTGGACCGAGGTCGGGGAGACCGTTTTGAAACGGACGAGCTGGCCGCTGACGTCCGATTTGGTGACGTAATGCACGCCGGCCCAGGCGACGAAGCCGAGCAGCGCCACCCCCAGCGTCCCGCCGATGATCTTGAGCTTGCGGTTCGCGCGCTCCTCCGCAGAGCGGCCGTAACGCCCGTCGGGCAGGGCCTCGCGCTGCGCAGCCATGATCATCGCCTCCCGGACGCCGATTTGTGAACGCGGAATGAAACGGCTCCCGCTTCGGTCACTATAGGAGGCGTCTGCCGAGACGAGTGACTGAGGATCGAGCCTTGACTGAGCAGCTGCGAATGATGGCCGTTCACGCCCACCCCGACGATGAGTCGAGCAAGGGCGCGGCCACGATGGCCAAGTACGTGTCCGAGGGGGTGGACGTGCTGGTCGCCACCTGCACGGGTGGGGAGCGCGGTTCCATCCTCAACCCCAAGCTCCAAGGGGACCCCTACATCGAGGAGCACATCCACGAGGTCCGCGCCAAGGAGATGGACGAGGCCCGGGACATCCTGGGCGTCAAGCAGGAATGGCTGGGCTACGTGGACTCCGGGCTGCCCGAGGGCGACCCGCTGCCCCCGCTGCCCGACGGCTGCTTCGCGCTCCAGGACGTCGACGAGGCGGCGGGGACGCTGGTGAAGCTGATCCGCGAGTTCAAGCCGCACGTGATCACCACGTACGACGAGAACGGCGGCTACCCGCACCCCGACCACATCATGACCCACAAGATCTCGATGGTGGCCTTCGAGGCGGCCGGCGACCCGTCGCGCTACCCCGAGGCCGGCGAGCCGTGGCAGCCGCTCAAGCTCTACTACAACCAGGGCTTCAACCGGCCGCGCACCCAGGCGCTGCACGACGCGCTGCTGGAGCGCGGCATGGAGTCGCCCTACGGGGAGTGGCTGGAGCGCTGGGACTCGATGGGCCGTGAGCGCACCCTCACGACCTACGTCCCCTGCGGCGACTTCTTCGAGATCCGTGACAAGGCGCTGATCGCCCACGCCACGCAGATCGACCCCGACGGCGGCTGGTTCCGGGTGCCGATGGACCTCCAGCGGGAGGTCTGGCCGACCGAGGAGTACGAGCTCGCGAAGTCTCTCGTCGGCACGTCCCTCCCCGAGGACGACCTCTTCGCGGGCATCCGCAACAATTGAGTCCATGATGAGCGCGACTGCTTCCCTGGCCGTCACCCACCTCGTGCCGCTCGCCGCCGCCGGAGACGACCTGGACAAGAACAAGGTCACCCCCGGTGTCCTGGGCTTCATCGTCTTCGCCGTCATCGGTGCCGCCGTGTGGCTCCTGATGAAGAGCATGACGAAGCACATGAAGCGGGTGGACTTCGAGGAGGCGCCGGAGGGCGCCGCCCCGGCTCCCGCCGCCGCTGCCGCCGACAGCGGGGCCGGGGGCGGCAAGGCCACCGCCTGATTCCGGGCGGACGCCCGCACGAGCGGCCCCGCCGCTCGCCCCCCGACGCCGGACCGGCCGCTCCCCAGCCCGTCCGGTGATCGAGGGCGCCCTGCGACGGATGCCCCACCGGGCCGCCGGCCGGACCCGTCGGCCGACCTCGTCGGCAGGGCACCGTCGGCCGGCCTCGTCGGCCGGACCCGCCGGCCGGGCACCCCCGGCCCGGCTACCGCGGCAGCACGGCCATCACCTCCCGTGCCCGCCGCCCCGGCACCATGCCCAGGCGCCACGCCTGCCACCCCGTCTCGGGCTCCACCCCGCGCTCCAGCACCAGCGCGTACGCCTCCGCGTACTGCCCCAGTGCCGGGTCCACCGCCCAGTCCGCCCCGCGCAGCTCCCGCCGCAGCCGGGCCAGGTCCTCCCCGGCCACCGCCGCGCCCACCACCGAGCCGCCCGGCGACACGAAGGGCAGCAGCGTGCAGCGCAGGAAGACGGCCCAGCTCTCGCCGCGCCGGTCGCCGAACTCCGTGAACAGCCGCTCCGCCTCCTCGGCCAGATCCATCGCCTGCTCCAGCCGGCCGTTGCCCGCGTCGATCACCGACAGCTCCAGGCACGACCACGCTTCGCCGTGCGCCACCCCGATCCGCTGGAAGTCCAGCCGGGCGTCCTGGAGCAACTGCCGGGCGAAGCCGCTGTTCCGCAGGCTCCCCGTCTGGGCCGCCCGCTGGTCGCGGGTGACCCGCGCCGAATGGTGGCGGGCACAGGCCAGGCCGTAGACGTCCCGCATCCGGTTGAACATCGTCCGGGCCCGCTCCAGCTCCCGCAGCGCCGCCGGGAGATCGCCCAGCTCCTCCAGGGCCTGGCCCAGGTAGAACAGCGTCCACGCCTCGCCCCGCGCGTCCTCGTGCTCCCGGTGCCGGGAGGCGGCCTGCCGCAGCCCCTCGACCGCGGCCGCCGCGTCCCCGGCTATCAGCCGGCCCCGGGCCAGCTGGGTCAGCGCCCACGCCGCGCCCCGCCCGTCCTGCGTCCGCCCGTACAGCTCCAGGGCCTGCCGCAGCTCGGCCTCCGCCGGATCGGGGCGGCCCATCCGCAGCCGCACCTGACCCAGCTGGAAGTGCGCCCACGCCTGCCCGTGCAGGCTCTCGCTCTCCCGGTGCAGCTCCAGCGCCACCGCCAGCAGCTCCAGCGCCTCCGCCAGCCGCCCCCGGTCCCGCTCCACCGCGGCCAGCGCGTGCATCGTCCACGCCCGGTCGCCGCTGAGCTCCGGGGGCGTCTGCAGCTCCAGCGCCTCCCGCAGCTTCGCCGCGGCCTCCTTGAGGTTTCCCTGGTGCTGGAGGGTGATCCCCAGGTCGCGCAGCGCCCGCGCCGCCCCCGCGTGGTGCTGGGCGTCGAAGTACAGGTCCACCACCGACGTCAGCGTCGTCCGGGAGGTGTCCAGCTCGCCCAGCTGCCGCGCCGCCACACCCGTGCGCCACTGCACCGAACGCGTCAGCAGCTCCCGGTCCGTGGCCTGCGTCAACTCGCTCAGCTCGCCCAGCCGGTAGAGGTCGCCGCGCAGCAGGCAGTAGTCGCACAGGGCGCCCAGCAGGTGCAGCACCGCCGACTGGTCCACGCCCTCCGCGTGCCGCAGCGCCGCCGTGATGAAGCTCGACTCGTCGTCCAGCCAGCGCAGCGCCGCGTCGAGGGAGGGGAAGCCGTGGCCCCCCGCCGCACCCTCGGCGAACATGTCGGCGCGCGTCGAGGTCTTGCCGTCCACCATGCGGATGACGGAGTCGGCGAGCTCCGCGTAACTGCGGATCAGCCGCTCCTGGGCCGCGCCCCGCTGACCCGGGTCCTCCTCCTCGTGCAGTCGCGCGTGGGCGAAGTCGCGGACCAGGTCGTGCATCCGGTACCGCCCGGCGCGCACCGGCTCGATCAGCCCCGCCCGGGCCAGCTCCGTCAGCCGGTGCGCGGCCTCCTGCCCGTCCGCCGCGAGCAGGGCCGCCGCGGCGGCGGCGCCCAGCGACGCCCGGCCGGCGAGCGCGAGCCGTCGCAGCAGCCGACGGGCGTCCTCGCCCTGGTCGATGTAGCGCAGCCACAGCGCCCGTTCCACCGGGCCGGACTGCCCCGCCGCGTCCAGCTCCACCGCCAGGGCACGGGGGGTCCGCGCGCCCAGCGACGTGCCCGCCACCCGCAGGGCCAGCGGCAGACCGCCGCACAACTCCCGGACGCGGGTGAGGGCCTGGGCGTCGTAGAGCTCGTCCGCGCCCGCCGCTCCGGCCTCGCCCCCGTCCTCCTCGCTGTCGTCCCCGGCCACCGTGCGCAGCAGCTCCTCCGCGCCCGCCTCGTCCAGCGGACCGACCTCCAGCTCGTGCACCCACGCCACCAGGTCCGGCGGCAGCGCCAGCGGCTCCCGGGCGGTCACCAGCACCAGGCTCTCGGAACGGTCGGGCACCAGCGCGCGCACCTGCTCCGCGTCCGACGCGTCGTCCAGCACGATCGTGACCGGCAGCCCGGTCAGATGCTGGTGGTACACCTCGGACAGCCGCCTCAGGTACTGCTCGCGCGAGGACCGCTCCCGGAAGAGCAACTGGTCGCGCGGGGCGCCGAGCCGGTTGAGCAGGTGCAGCAGGGCGTCCCGGGTCGGCAGCGGCGGCTCCCCCTGGCTCTCGCCCCGCAGGTCCACCACGCACGCGCCCCGGAACTGGTCCCGCAACTGCCGCGCCGCGCGCAACGCCAGCGTCGTCCGCCCCACGCCCGGCGGCCCGTGCAGCACCACGACCGTCGGTCTGGTCTCGGTGCTCGCCCGGGCCTGGTGCACCCACTGGGCGATCCGGTCGAGCTGCGCCTTCCGGCCGGTGAACCGGCCGTCCACCGCCGGGAGATCGTCGAACGACCGGGCCAGCAGACTGCGGCTGCGGGCCGCCGCACTGCGGTCCCCGCCCCGCAGCTGCACCACGCGCGAGCCGGCACTCTTCCCCGGCTTCCCCGGTGCGGAACGCGAGCCGTTCTGCGCCGCGCCCTGGAGCATCCGCTGGCGGTCCAGGAACGGTCTGATGCCCCGCACCTCCACGGCCGTCCGCCACTGGAGCCGCAACTGCTCCGCCCCGCCCGGCTGGCCCCGCAGCCCCGCCCGCCGGTGCACCGCGGGCCAGTGACCGGCCGTCAGCTTCAGCAGCGTCGCCACCGAGCCCGCCAGGGCCACCGCGACCGCCGTGCTCACGGCCGTGCCCGTCGACGTCCCGTACCCGAGGTCGGCCCCGAAGGCCGTCGCCGCGGTGACGGCCGTCACCAGCAGGGGCGTACCGAGCGCGGCCCCCGACAACCGCGCCGACAACGGCCCGACGGCCGCCGCCTCCTCGTCCAGAGCCCGGACGTACGCCGCGTACTCCTCGGCCGCCGCCCCCGCCAACGTGTCCAGCTCCTCGCGCGCCCGGCGCACCAGGGCATCACCGTCCGTCCGCCCGCCCGAACGGCGCACCTCCTCCTCGACCGCCCGCTCCAGCAGACCCTCGACTTCCGCGCGGTGCCCCTGCCGCAGCGCGGACTGTGAGCTCTGCATGTGCCGTCCCCCTTCGACCTGCGAATACCCAAGGCGTTCCAGTGTTCCGCCTCGGAGGGAATTCCGGCAGCCCTGTGGATAACCGCCTGTGGACAACTCGTACGGGCCCCGGCGGCGGAAGCGCGCGGGGCTCCTGCCGTCCGGACACCGGCCGCGGTGGCGCGCCGACGCCGGTCACTTGGGGGAGGGCTCCGAGGTCAGGTCCTCCTGACCGATTCGCGTGCCCGACCTGTAGATCGTCACGACGCTGTCGTGGATGTCGTACCGGTAAGGGGGGTTGCTCGCCTCGTATCCGTCGCCGGTCCGCTCGGCAGGCATGGCGATGCCCGGTTCGCGGTGATCGCTGAACTCACCGAAGTAGTACAGCTTGCCCCCGCCGGTGCGGCACAGCGTGATCTGTTTGTTCTTCGTGCGGAAGGCCTTGACCAGCTTCGCACCGTCACCCGACGGCAGCTCCTCGGCGATGCGCGTGGGGCAGGAAGCGGCGGCGGCGCTCGGGCTCTTGTCGGAGTCGTCCGGCGTGCTGGAGCCGGAGTCGAACGCACGCATGCAGCTCTGGGCGGCCACGAGGAGCACGACACCCAGGACGAGGGCGCCCAGACAGCTCGCGCAGCCGCTGCTCTTCTTCGCGGGAACCCGAGCCGGGGCCGGTGGCGGCGACCGGCGCGGCCCGGGAGCCGGGGGAGGCGGTGGGGCCGGGCGTGGGGCGGTCGGGGTGTAGCCCGTCGTGGCGGCGGGCGGCGGGTGGAAAAGACTCTCGGGGCGCGGGCTCGATGCCGGGCGCGTGGACCCCGTGGACGACGGCCGCTTCGGGGCGGACTTCCTGGCCGTCGACCCCGTCGACCCCGCCCGTCCCGTCGAGCCCGTCGAGCCCGACGAGGACGTGGTCTTCCTCGGGGTCGGCTTCTTGGGCCCCGGCCTCGCCGCACCGCCAGAAGCGGGCCTGGCCGGCTTGGCCGGCGACTTCTTCGCCGCCGGTCCGGCCGCGGGCTTTGTCGCCGCCTTCCAGCCGGTGCCGCAGACGAAGCACGAGGTATCCGCCTTGCGGTTGTCCCAGTCGCACTTGGCGCAGCGCCAGTCCGCGGCCGGCCTGGCCGGTGACGGTCGTTTGGCCGCCGGCCGCGGGGGACTCTTGCGGGGCGGGGCCGCGGCAGGAGCGGGGGCGGGTGCGCGTCGGGTGCTGCCGCAGAGCGTGCAGGCCTTCGCCGAGGGATCGTTGTAGTTGTCGCAGTCCGCGCAGCGCCAGTTGGCCGTCGCCGCCACCCCTGTACTGCCTTTCCTTGTCGCGTGCTTTTCTTGTTACGTGGGCCGGGGTTCCCCGGCTCAGTCGGCTTCGTTCTTGATCCGCTCCATGACCTCGTCGAAGAGTTCCTCGGACGCGGGGCCCGTGGGCGCCAGGACCCAGCCGTCCGTCCCCACGGGGACTCGGGCGAGCTCGGCGGTCTCGTCCTCGTCGGCCCGCCGGTCCGGCACGCCGTGCTCACGCCGCAACCGCTGGACCAGCTGCTCGGCGTCCTGGACGTGGTCGGCCGGGACGCCGGCCCGCACCACGATCAGGTCGGTCGCATCGGACGGCGCGCTCCCGAACCGGAATGCCAACTGCCCGGAGCCGTCGGCCGAGGTGGCGCGCATGGAGGCCTCGACGCAGCGTTCTGCCTTGACCCACAGATCCGCGGCGTCGGACCAGCGCAGCCCCAGGACCCCCTCCTCGTAGACGAGCCGGAATCCGGGCCACTCCAGCCGCAGGGTCACAGGCTGTTCGCGATCGTCTCGATGATCTCGTCCATCTCGAACTCCTCCAGTCCCTCGCCCGCCTTGGACTCGAAGTGCAAGGTGAGGTCCCACTCCTCGGAGATCGGGTCCTTCCACGGCTCCTGGTCCGGCGCGAACAGAACGAGCCGCTTGGCCGACTGCTCCATGACGGCGGTCTGGCTGCGGGCGTACCCCCACTGCTCGAAGAGATCGTCGATGCTGCGCGGGATGTTCGCCGGGTACGTCTGCGCGGAGGCGCCCACGGTACCGAGCGGGTGGGCGGGGGCATCCGTGAACATCACGATGACGTGGCGCCTGCGGTCCAGACCGGTCTCCCAGGGAGAGTTGATGGCGAGGGCGAGCGCTTCGAGGCCCGACTCCGGGATGTCACCGCCGCCGCCCGCCTCGATGCCGCGCACAAACCGTTCGAAGTCCTTGGCCTGGTCGGGCAGGCGCAGGAAGTCGGTCTGCTCGATCGCCGAAGCCGGGTCGTCACCGAAGTCCCGGAACGCGATGGTCTTCAGACGCAGCTGGCTGATCGACTTGCCCTTCTTCGCCATCACGTCGTTGAGCCGGTCGTGGAACTGCAGCGCGCTGGACTTCACGTTGTCGAGGACGGGAAACATGCTGCCGGTCGCGTCGATGCAGAGCACGATGTCGACGGCGTACTGCAGATTGCCCTGGTACTGGCCGTTGGTGAGGTTCATGTACGACTCCTGGTTCACGGTGCGTTGCGGTCCCGGCCGCGGTCGCCGAGGTTGATGCGTACGCGGGACGACCGGGGAGCAGGCGGGGCGGCCGGGGCCGGCGCGGTGTCCGGCTCCGGCGGAACGGGTGTGGGCCCGGCCGGTGCGGAGTGCGGCGCGGGGCCGCCCGGACGCGGGTTGAGGTTGACGCGGACCCGGCTCGTGCGCGGGCGGGGTGCCGAACTCTCCTCCGCGGGTGCCTTTTTCGGTGCCGCGGAGCCGGGCCGGCGGTGCTGGAGGGCACACACCTTCGGGTCCGACAGGACCTTGAGATACGCCGCCATGCGCGGACGCCGCTTGGGGTCCGCCTGGGTCGTGGCCCGCACCAGCCCCTGGATCTCGTCCGACAGACGCGGATCCAGACGCAGCGGCTCGCCCGCGTTGACCGCGTCCGCGGGAGAGTCGAACCGCGCGTCGTGGCGCGGGAGGTCACCCGTCAGGTAAAGGTGGGTCATCAGGCCGAGCGCGAACACATCCACGGCGCACGTCAGCCGCTCGGGGCCGACGGAGTCGTCCCTCCGCAGATAGCGGCGCCACTCCGGCGCCCCGTACACGGAGTCGCCGGAGATGTCCTCGGGGGCGGGCGGCCTCCCCGCGACGTACGAATCGTCGAAGTCGATCAGCTTCGCGGTGTGGAAGGCCGCGCCGTCCCGCTTCTGCACCAGCACGTTGAGCGGCTTGAGGTCGCCGTGCACCACGTCGATGTCGTGCAGCTGCTTCAGGCTGGCGCCGAGCGTCTTGAGCAGGACCATCTTCTGGCGCGGCTCCAGTGCTTGCGGCTTCTCCAGGTTGGAGGTGTCTATGCGCTCGGTGACCTTGTAGTAGGTGCTGCCCTCGTGGAAGAAGTCCGTGGCAAGCACGAGGTTGCCGCCACCGACGGCGTCGGGCCGCAGCCGTTTCATGATCGTGCGGTGCCGCTCCTCGAACTCCTGGGCCAGCTGCCGCCTGATCCGCAGGCTCGGCGAGTCACGGGCGTCGTCCTTGGGCCGCTTGGGCTCGAGGAACTGCTTGATGAAGTACTCGGTGCCGGACTTCTCGGCGAAGGCCCAGATGCACTTCCCGCCGTTGGCGTTGGTGGGCGCGGTGGTGACGCGGTAGCCCGCGATCACGTCTCCTTGTTTCATACGAGCTCCTGGGGCGCGTGCGGCAGATACGACTCGTAGTCCTCGCGGTACGCCTGCCACGACCGGTCCTGCCACGCCCTGATCCGGGCCGCGGTCCCGTGCGGATCCACGGCGGGGTCCGCGGCGGCCGTGAGGACGCTCGGCCTACCGCGCGACTGCTGGTCGGTCAGCTTCGCCAGCCTGGCCGCGAATTGGGACCGCAACTCGTCGAAGTCCTGGTAGCCGAGGGTCACCAGCGCGAGCGAGGCGTCGTCGGCCGTGAAGGACTCCACCTCGCGCCGGAGCAGGTGGGCCCATTCGGCCGCGCCACCGGCCTGCTGCAGCGTGTGCAGCAGGAGGTGCTCGAAGTCGGCGGGCGTGTGGACGTAGCCGAAGAACCCGTCGGTTGCCGCGACGAGCACGCACGGCAACCGCAGGGTCAGGTATTGGGTGTCGACGGAGAAGTCCCGGTCGGCGGAGACGAGATTGGTCATCGGCGGGTCGCTGCGCAGGAGCTCCAGCGCGTCGCTCTCCCGGGTGTGGTCGCGGGTGAGGACGTGCAGCCCGCTCTCCGGCAGCAGTGCGTACGCCCGTGAGTCACCCGCCCACAGCGGGCGCAGCCCGATCTCCGCTTCCCCGCGGGCGACCTGGTAGTGCACGCCCGCGAGGGTGGTGGGCAGCTGCCGGCGCATGGTGCCGCCGATCTTGCTGTGCCGCTGTGGTGCCTTGGCGAGGAAGTACTTCAGGTACGTGTGCAGCGACTGCGGTTCGGCACCCTGATGGCCCCTCGTGACGTCATGGAACCAGCACTCGGTGGCGAGCCGCGCTGTGCGCGCCCCGACCCAGGCACCGGTGCGGGACGTACCGTCGGGTGCCCGCCAGGCCGGGGCCGCGCCCGCGCCGCCCGAGCCGTCGAAGACGGCGAGCAGGCCCTGCCCCGACTCCCAGTGGTGGGCGACGAACGGCTCCGCGTCCTCCCCGCGGTCCGGCACCCGTTCGGTCCACACGGAGACCGCCTGGAGCTGCCCTTGGCCCTTGCCCCACGCGAGCCGGGGTGGCGTGGGGGCCGACGGTCCGCCGGGCACGGTGGGGCCGGGCGCGAGAGTCGCAGCCCCGGCCCACGGGGGCCGGGGCTGAGGGGACGGTTCGGTGGTGTCCCGGCGTGGATGGTTCATCGTGGCTCCCGGCCGGGACCGGCGGGCCGGCGTTTGGCGGTGCCGCGCACCCGGCTCACCCTGGGCTTCGGCGCCTCGGGAGTGGCCGGACGCGGGTGCGGGGCGCTGCCCGAGGACGGCAACGGTTCGTCCTCGGGCGGTGCGCCGGGCCGACGGGGTGCGTCACGGCCGGCGTCCCGCCCGTGGCCCGGGGCGTCGTCCGTACCGAACCCGCGCCGGCCGCCGGCCGTACGGCCTCCGGAGCCCCGGCCGGCACCGCGCGCCTCGGGGCCCTCACGCAGCACTTCGCCCCTGAGGGGCGGGGCCTCGGGCTCCTCCTCGGCGGGTTCGGCCGCGGCCGGTCCGAGGGCACGGGACAGCGAACCGCGCAGGCGTCCGCGCCGTGTCGCCGTCTCGAACAGGCCGTCCCCGTCCCGCAGCACCTCCTCCAGGACCGCGCGTTCCAGCTCCGTCTGCTCGAACGGCTCCCTGTCCCCGTCGCCTCGTTCCAGGACCATCCGCATGACCTCGCGCTTGACCTCGCGCTTCTCCGCCTCGCTCTTCTCGATCCAGGCGAGCGCGGCGCGCGGCCCCTCCTTCTCCATGATCTCGGCGATGAGGCCGTCGACGCCCTCGTCGCGGATCATCTCGACGTGCCGGGTGCGCCGCATGCGCGAGAGCCTGGTCTCCCGGACCACGTCCCTGAACGCGCGCCCGGTGGTGGCGATCTCGTCCTCGTCGACCAAGAGCTCGACGTGGATGCCGCGCAGGCGGATGGCGTCGTCACCGGTGAACGAGGCGACCACGGAGTTGAGCGCCTGCTCCGCCTCGTGGAACTCGGCGATGTCGTAGTCCCGTGCCACCTCCCGCAGCGTCCTGCGCAGATATCCGTACAGGGCGCCGCTCATGTCACGGATGCCGCGGGCGACGACCTTCGACGGGTCCGCGACCTTGCAGACCAGGTCGACGCGGCTGCGGAAGGAGAACGTGGGGTCGCGACTGAGCAGCGGGATGTCCAGGACGAGACGGTGCTCCCCGAGGTCCACCGTGAACACCGAGCGGTAGCTGCCGTACCGCGCCGACGGGATCTCCTCCCCGCTGCGGATCGTCAGCGAAGGGCCGCTGTCGCGGACCAGGACCAGGGCGCGGCCGGGGTCCGGCGGACGCAGCGGACTCGTCAGCCGCCACTTGGGCAGCTCGGCGACCTCGAGGACCGGATCGTATGTCTGTTCCTGCACGGTCGACCTTTCACCTCGCTCTCTTGCGTCTACAGGTCAGATGCGGCGGCGCAGCCACGCCGCGTTCGCCGACGGGCGGTCGGGGTCGGCCGACCATTTGTCGAGCCACCACAGCAGCCGTTCGCGGTGCTTGCCGGGTCTGCGGGCCACGTCGGCGAGGAGCGCCGCGATACGGTCGAGGCTCCCGGGACACAGGGGCGCGTAGGTGTCGATCCACTCCCGCAGGGCCGGCAGCGCGGAGTCCTGCACCGGGCGCCTGGCCAGCGCGCGCGCCCACAGCTCCGCGATCCGCTCACCGTGCTCGGGCAGGGAGCTGAGCAGCAGGGGCACCCCCGTGACGCCCGACGCCTCCGTCTTCGCCGACGGACGCTCGTACTTCGCCGACGGACGCTCGTACGGCCGGGACGCCGCGAAGACGAAGGCGGACAGCGTCTTGACGACCATGGGGGAGAGGTCCATGGGCGCGGACCAGTCCAGATAGGCGTCCAGGAGCGCGGCCGCCTGTCCTTGGTGGACGAGGTGGACGCCGCCCCAGGCGACCGACGGCAGCGTGCCCCAGTCGTCGCCGTGGTCGAGCGCGCCGCGCAGCACGCCGACGGCGCGGTCGGGGGCGGCCCGCCCGAGGATCCCGCCCACCGCGTTCGCCGCGGTGCCCGCGAGGCGCCGCTCGTACGCGGTGCTGCCGCCCCGGGCCCATTCCTCCAGCAACTCCCAGACGGCCTCGGCCGATTCGGGGCGGCTGCCGGCCACCCCGAGCGCGGTCGCCGCGGCCTGGCGCTGGGGCCAGGACGTACTGCCGGCCCAGCCGGTGAGGAACCGGTGCACCGCGTAGTGGTGGTCCGCCCAGGCGAGGACCCCGGCGGTGACGGAGGCCCGGGCCCGCACCTCCAGGTCGCGGTGGCCGAGCAGGCGGCGCAGCCACTCGAGGAAGGCCTCGCGGCGCCCGTCCAGCGTGCTCCACGCGTGGACCAGGACGGCCTGGCCGATCAGCGCGCCCCGGAACCGGACCCGGGGCGGGCCGCCCGCACCGAGCGGCCCCGAGCCGTCGGAGTCCAGCCGGATCCACTGCTGCTCATGGCCGAGACGATCGGCGAACCGCAGGTCCGGCGGGGCCGGTTCTGGCGGGGTCAGGGCGGCGTGCAGCTTCACGGCGGCCTCGGCGACGGTGAGGTAGCTGCTCTCCTCGAGCACCGCCGCGGCCAGCGCGAAGGCGACCGCCTCGGGCGCCCGGTGCTGGTGGAACCAGGAACGGACCTGGTCACTCGGATCACGCAGGGCCGCGACCGCGGCGGTCAGATCGCCCTCCGCGGTGATCACCGACGCGAGGCGTACGGCGTGCCGGGCGGCGGGCTGTTCCCGCAGCGCGCTGATGGCGTCGCCGGCCTCGAGGAGCGCGTGCAGCCGGGCCCGGGCAGCGGGCTCGGGCGCGTGGCCGAGCACCCGGCGCTCCAGGATCACCAGCGGGTCGAGCGGCGCGAGTTCATGACGGGCGAACGACTCGCTGCCGCTCGCGCTGGTGGCGGCGAGCGCGAGGTCGTGGCCGCCGGTGAGGACGAGCCGGCAGCCGGCCGCACGCAGGGCGGCGGCGACGGACGCCAACTGGCGCACCCCGAACTCCCGCGCACCCGTCGGCCCCTCGTCGACCTCCGCGACATATCCGCAGTTCTTCGCGGGCGGCTCCCAGCCGGGTTCGGTCAGGGCCGACGGGTCGAGCAGACGGTGACAGCCGCCGTCCTGGGTGCCGCTGAGAGCAGTGGCCTCGGACAGCAGGTTGACGGCGGTGGCCGTGCGCCCGCTGCCGGGCGGCCCGGTCAGCACGAGCAGAGCCTGCTCGCGCAGGTCGTCGAGGGCTGAGTCGTACCCTTCAGGCTGGATGAACAGCACGGTGTACTCGTCGAGTTCGGCGCTGTCGAGCGCGACCACCGCGCCTGCGCGCCGGGGTGCCCCCGTGCCGCGCGCACCTCCGGTGTGGAACCCGCCGCCGAAGCTGACGGTCTCGTTGAAGAGCGCGAGCGTGCCGATCCGGGTCCCTGACGCGTCGGCGTTCAGGCGTGCGGCGATGAGGTCGGCGATGGCGGACGCCCGCCGCGCCTCCGACCGCTCGGCGGCGTCGTGTCCGGCGTCCGAGGTGAGGGAACGCAGCGCGTCCGACTCACTGACGGGCCCGTCCCGCTCCTCGTCGAAGGGGCGCGCCTCGCCTTTCGGGGACTCCTCGGCGGACGGTGCGGTGTCCGCCGGCGCGCTGTCGGACGCGGAGGCGCCGACCGGCGGCCGGGGCTCCGGTGCTGCTTCCTCGCTCAATTGGATCGTGGTCTTCCGGGCTGTGACGGTGGTGCGGAGTGAACGCGGCGGGCGGTGTCCGGACGGACGGACGGACGGACGGCTACGAGATGTTCCAGTCGCCCTTGATCTCGACTTTCTCGTTGAACACCTGGGAGTTCTTGATCAGTGCCGCGTTGACCTGAGCACCGCCGCCCCGGGCCGCCACTGCCTCGTCCACCATGCGGCGCATCTCGTCCTCGAAGCCGCGGTCGAGCATCATGTGGGCGGCAAGAGTCCGCTCCAGGGCCTGCCGGGCGCTCTCGTCGTCGGGCGCCCGGGTCACTTCGACCAGCGCGGCCTCGGCCTCGGAGTCACCGCGGAACCGCGCGCGGATCCGCTCGATCAGCCGAGCACCGCCGCTCCACCCCGAACGCCCGGCCTCCTGACCCGCGCTCTCCAGCGCCCCCTTGACCACGAGCGCGACACCCGCGGCCGCGACAGCCGTGACCGGATCCATTGCATTCCCCCCGATTTCACCCACAGGCCGATGGCTCATGCGGCCCGGCCCGCCAAGCTAGGCCATGTGGGTGGAGGCTGGGCAGGTTTTCTCTCATCTTCGGTGCAGGTTGGCTGAAAGTTGTCACCTGCATGGATCAGCGGCGACCGAGCGGCGAGGGTTTCGAGCCGACCGCACGGAGCCCGGCGTCCGGTCGCCGGTCGGTGCGGCTCGGGTTGTGCGACACGCCTTGTGAATCGACTGGCCAACTCTCAGTCGCCCTTCTGCTCCGGCACGCCTCCAACCCGGTGGACTGGTGGCCATGGGGAGAGGAGGCGATGGCGGAAGCGCAGCGGCGGGACGTGCCCATCCTCTTCCCTACATGACCCCAAGATCGACCGCGACGGAGAAGGGCGCGGTGGCCTTCACCGCGCCGGTGAACATCTCACCGTCCCTGTAGACCTTTGTGGCGGGATCAAGAACGTAGGTGTAGATGATCGGGATCCCGGTGGCGGCTTGCTCGACTCGCCAGTAGAAGGGGATGCCGGCCTTGGCGTACTGGTCCACCTTCACGATCCGGTCAGTGGTCTCCGAGCCGGGCGACACGACCTCGACGACCAGCAGTACGTGCTCGGGGCGGGTGGGTGTGAGGTCGATGGTCTCTGCCCGGTAGACGATGACGTCAGGGCGGCGGTTGGTGAGCGGAACGTCCTGCAGGCGGACGTCGAAGTCCGTGTCCGCGTTCCAGCCAGGGCCTGCAGCTGCGTCCAGGGCATTGGCCAGGATCCGCGCCAGCCGGTTGTGCCGCTTGGAGGCGCTCGGACTCACGACGACCATCCCGTCCACGATCTCGATGCCGGCGCACTGCTCCTCGGACCAGGAGTCGTACTGTTCCGCGCTGATCTGCGTATGCATCCACGCGGGCGCCACCATCTCGGCGGTCATGGTGTACCTCCTTCGAGGAGCCTACGCAGGTCCGGCGCTGCTGCGCCCAGCCTACTGTTCCGCGGTGTCGGACCGCCCGACTCGGACGAACGCGGGAAAAGTTCGACACCGGCCCCGAGGGGGAGGAGTCGCCCGCCACGTGATGGCTCACACATGCAATTCGGCCAGGCGAGGCGGGCGCGTGACGGTTTCGCCGGTCGCGCCAGGCGCTGTGAGAGGCTGGGTCGTATGAACCGGTTGGCTGGTATGACCTCGCCTTATCTGCTTCAGCACGCAGGCAACCCGGTCGACTGGTGGCCGTGGTCGGCCGAGGCCTTCGCCGAGGCGCGGCGGCGGAACGTACCGGTGCTGCTGAGCGTCGGCTATTCGAGCTGTCACTGGTGTCATGTGATGGCGGCCGAGAGCTTCGAGGACGACGACACGGCCGCCTACCTCAACGAGCACTTCGTCCCGGTCAAGGTCGACCGCGAGGAACGGCCCGACATCGACGCCGTCTACATGGAGGCCGTTCAGGCCGCCACCGGCCAGGGCGGCTGGCCCATGACGGTCTTTCTCACCCCCGACGCCGAACCCTTCTACTTCGGCACCTACTTCCCGCCCGCGCCCCGGCACGGTATGCCCGGGTTCCGGCAGGTGCTGGAGGGGGTGACGGCGGCCTGGCGGGACCGGCGGGACGAGGTGGGGGAGGTGGCGGGGCGCATCGTGCGTGATCTGTCCGAGCGGACGCTCGCCACGCCCGGCGCGCAGCCGCCCGCCGCCGACGAGCTGCACCTGGCCCTGATGGCGCTGACCCGCGACTTCGACGCGGTGCGCGGCGGCTTCGGCGGGGCGCCGAAGTTCCCGCCGCCCATGGTGCTGGAGTTCCTGCTCCGTCATCATGTCCGCACCGGCTCGGCCGCCGCCCTCGACATGGTGACGGCCACCTGCGAGGCCATGGCGCGCGGCGGGATCCACGACCAGCTGGGCGGCGGCTTCGCGCGCTACTCCGTGGACGCCGGCTGGGTCGTGCCGCACTTCGAGAAGATGCTGTACGACAACGCCCTGCTGTGCCGGGTCTACGCGCACCTCTGGCGGGCCACCGGCTCGGAGTCCGCCCGGCGGGTCGCCCTGGACACCGCCGACTTCCTGGTCCGGGAGATGCGCACCGACCAGGGCGGCTTCGCCTCGGCCCTGGACGCGGACAGTGAGGACGAGCGGGGACGGCACACCGAGGGCGCGTACTACGTCTGGACCCCGGAGCAGCTGCGTGAGGTGCTGGGCGAGGCGGACGCGGAGCTCGCGGCGTTCACCTTCGGCGTCACGGAGGAGGGCACGTTCGAGGAGGGCGCGTCCGTCCTCCAACTGCCGGACACCGAGCGGCTCGTGGACGCCGACCGGATCGCGTCCGTCAAGGAGCGGCTGCTGGCCGCGCGCGAGCGGCGCGTTCGCCCCGGCCGGGACGACAAGGTCGTGGCGGCCTGGAACGGTCTGGCGGTCGCGGCGCTGGCCGAGACCGGCGCGTACTTCGACCGCCCGGACCTCGTCCAGGCGGCGACGGACGCCGCCGACCTCCTCGTCCGGACGCACATGGACTGGAACGCGCGGCTCTTCCGCACCTCCCTGGACGGCGTCGCGGGCGGTCACGCGGGCGTGCTGGAGGACTACGCGGACGTCGCCGAGGGCTTTCTCGCCCTGTCGGCGGTCACCGGGGAGGGTGTCTGGGTGGACTTCGCGGGGCTGCTGCTGGACACCGTTCTCATCCGCTTCCGGGACGAGAGCGGCGCGCTCTTCGACACCGCCGACGACGCCGAGGCCCTGATCCGCCGCCCGCAGGACCCGACGGACAACGCCACCCCGTCCGGCTGGACCGCGGCGGCGGGGGCGCTGCTGACGTACGCGGCGCTCACCGGGAGCGCCCCGCACCGGGAGGCGGCCGAACGGGCGCTCGGCGTGGTGCGGGCGATCGGGCCCAAGGCGCCGCGCTTCATGGGCTGGGGCCTGGCGGTGGCCGAGGCGCTGCTCGACGGGCCCCACGAGGTCGCCGTCGTCGGCCCGGCCGACGACCCCGCCACCCGGGAGCTGCACCGCGCCGCCCTGCTCTCGCGGCGCCCCGGGCTGGCCGTGGCGCTGGGCGAGCCGGCGTCGGCGACGGCGGCGGAGGTGCCGCTGCTGGCGGACCGGCCGCTGCTGGCCGGCCGCCCCGCCGCGTATGTGTGCCGCGGCTTCACGTGCGACGCGCCGACGGGCGATCCCGGGGAGCTCGCGGCGAAACTGGCGGGCCGCTGAGGCCGCGGCCCCCGGGAGACACAGGCCCGGGGGCGGAGGGCCCGGGGGTCAGAGGGTGAGCCCCCGCTCCAGCACCGCCAGCGACCGGTCCACGTAGACCACCGGATCACCGGTCTGTCCCTCGTCGACCCAGGCCATCAGGGCCTCCTGCATCGCCGCCAGCATCGCGGTGGTCACCACGCGCACCTCGAGGTCGTTCTCGGACCGGCCGGCGCGCCCGGCCAGTACGGCGCGCAGCATCTTCGCCGACCCGGCCATGCCCTCCCCGGAGCGGGCCCGCAGCCCGGGGACGTCCCGGATGAGCCGGGTCCGCATGCGCATCTCGGGGCTGTTGCTGTCGAGGATGCCGCGCAGGCCCTCGACGATGGTGTTGCGGATGGCCGTCAGCGGGGCCTCGTCGGCGGGACGGGCCCGGAGCGCCGCTTCCAGGACCGGGTCGTACTCGTCGGTGAGGACGATGTCCTCCTTGGTGGGGAAGTACCGGAAGACGGTGCTGGGTGAGACGTCGGCGGCGTCCGCGATCTGATCCACGGGGGTCGCGTCGTACCCCTGTTCCTCGAAGAGCCGGTAGGCGGCGGTGCGGATCGCCTGTCGGGTCTGGATCTTCTTCCGTTCGCGCAGCCCGAGCCGGGGACCCGGCTGCGCGGCGGCGGAGGTGCGTGCCGATGCCATAACCGCATTGTCAGGCATCAGACGTTTCGGAGGCCACAGAGATGGCGGACTCCGGGTCTTCCTGCCGTTCGCGGGTGTCCGGCAGGAAGGCGCCCACCAGCAGGGCCGCGGCGAAGGCTATGACACCGCAGACCAGCAGCGCCAGGTTCATACCGTGCAGGAAGGCGGCGTCGGCCGACCGCAGCAGGGCGGCGTCGGCCAGCTTCGCGGCCACCAGGTGAGCGCTCATGACGGAGTCCCCGGCCGCTGCCGCGGCGGCGTCCGGCAGCCCGCCGGTGTCCAGCCGCGCGGTGTAGGCGCCGGTCAGCAGGCTGCCCAGGGCCGCGAGGCCGACGGCGCTCGCGACCTGGCGGAGCGTCATCAGCAGCCCCGAGCCGACGCCCACCCGGTCGCGGGGCAGGGCGCCGAGGGCGCTGCTCATGGCGGGGATCACGGCGAATCCGAAGCCGATGCCCACCACGGTCAGCCACAGGGCGGTGAAGCCGTAGCCGTCGCCGACGGCGGTACTGCTGCCGAGGAGGGCGCCCGCGCCCATCACGATCAGACCGCCGGGGATGACCAGGCGCGCCCCGACCCGCTTGACCAGGAGCGGGGCGAGGCGGGAGGAGACCAGCATGCCGAGGGGCATCGGGATCATCCGGAGTCCGGTGCCGAAGGCGTCGTTGCCGAGGACGGTCTGGAGGTAGGAGGGGAGGACGAAGAGCAGGCCGGTGAAGGTGAACATCACCAGGGACGCGGCGACGGTGTTCCACAGGAAGCCGCGGTGGCGCAGCAGTGTGAGGTCGAGCATCGGGCGCGTCTGCCGGCGGGAGCGCAGGACCAGCAGGGTGAGCAGGACGATGGCGGCGGCCAGGGTGCCGAGCACCGGAGCGGAGCCCCAGCCGCGTCCCGGGCCCTCGGTGACGCCGTAGACGAGGGCGCCGAGGCCGCCCGCGGCGAGGACCGTGGTGAGGGCGTCGACGGCGGGCGCGGCGGGGTCGCCGGACTCGGGGAGCAGGAGGCGGCAGGCCACGAGGGCGGCCCCGATGAGCGGCAGGTTGATCAGGAAGACCGAGCCCCACCAGAAGTGGTCGAGCAGCAGTCCGCCGATGATGGGCCCGAGCGGCAGGCCGAGCGCGGAGGCGGCGGAGACCGCGCCGATGGCCTTGCCGCGCTCCTCCGGGGCGAACAGTGCCGGGAGCACGGCCATGGCGAGCGGCAGCATCAGCGCGGCGCCGGCCCCCATGACCGCGCGGGCTGCGATGACGGCGGTCGCGTCGTGGGCGAGGGTGCCGGCCAGTGAGCCGGCGAGGAAGACGGTCAGGCCGAGGATGAGCATCCGCCGGCGGCCGAAGCGGTCGCCGAGCAGGCCCGCGGGGAGCATCAGGGCCGCGAGGACGACGAGGTAGGAGTCGGCCATCCACTGCAAGGTGCCGGCGTCGGCGTCCAGTTCGGTGGCCATGGTCGGCAGGGCCACGTTGAGGATCGTGCCGTCGAAGCCCAGGACCAGCATGCAGGCGACGATCGCGACCAGGGCCCACCAGCGGCGGGGATCCGGGTGGGGTCCTGTGGTGGGTGGGGATATGGCGGGCGCGGTCGTCACGGGCACACTCCTCGAACGCTGATGAACGTTGCAGTCTTTTGACAGTAACTCTCAAAAGATGGGGAGTGTCAACCGTTAACAGGTTTGGTGCTCGCTCCTGACGCGACGCTGATGTCAGAGGGGTGTGTCACGCTGTGTACAGGGCAGGGGAGCGGTCAGTGAGAGACCGAAAGGGAGGGATGATCCCGTGATGGGTGCAGTGGTGAACGCCGTCGCCGTACTGATCGCGGCGCTGAGCGTGGGCGCCTACGTGGTCGCCGGTGAGATGGCGGTGCTGCTCGTGGTGATGGCCGGCGTCGGGGGCCTGGCATGGCGAGTGGCCGTGACCTCTCGGCCACGGCCACTGCGGATGGTGCGTCGGGGGCGTCGCGCTCCCCGGTCGGCGCCGGACGGCCGGTGGGCCGGGCCGTCGGGGGCGCGGAAAAGGTTGTCGGGCGCGCGGGACGGGTGGTCGGGCGCGCGGAAGGGGCGGTCAGGCGTGCGTATAGGCCACGAGAGAGATGCCCACGTAGTGGACGACGAAGGCGGCCAGCGTCAGTGAGTGGAACACCTCGTGGAAACCGAACCAACGCGGTGACGGATTCGGGCGCTTGATGCCGTAGATGACGCCGCCGGCGCTGTAGAGGAGGCCGCCGATGATCACCAGGACGAGGACGGCGATACCGCCCTTGCGCAGGAAGTCGGGCAGGAAGAAGACCGCTGCCCAGCCCATGGCGATGTAGCAGGGGGTGTAGAGCCAGCGCGGCGCGCCGACCCAGAAGACGCGGAAGGCGATGCCGGCCGCGGCCGCGGCCCAGACCGCCCAGAGCAGCACCTGGCCGCGGCCGCCCGGGACCAGGAGCATCGTCAGCGGCGTATAGGTGCCCGCGATGATCAGGAAGATATTGGCATGGTCGAGGCGGCGGAGCACGGCCGTGACGCGCGGGCTCCAGTCGCCGCGGTGGTAGAGGGCGCTGATGCCGAACAGCAGGCAGGCGCTGAGGACATAGACGGCACAGGCGATCCGGCCGCGGGTGCTGTCCGCGAGGGCGGTCAGGAAGACGCCGGAGATCAGGACGGCTGGGAACATCCCGGCGTGCAGCCAGCCGCGGAGCCGCGGCTTGACGACTGCCGACAGGGACTCGGAAGGGGTGCTGGAAGGCGCGGTGGTCGCGGCACCGGCGGGAGTAGCGGGCGCGACGGGCGCCGCGTCGGACGCGGGTGTCATGGCCCAATGTTACCTACGCCACCGTAGGTTACGGACCGGTATCACGTGGCGATGGTCACGGGAGTGCCCCCTGGACAGAACCGAAACGGAGTCGGATGATCAAATGAGTGCGGGCGGCACCGGATGAGCGGTCACGAAGCGTCTGGGTCGCAGCCCCCAAGGGGCGAAGTGCAGATGCGGGCCAACTGCCGGGTCAGGCAAGCGGAAGGCTCGTTCCACCCTCAATAAGTGACGCCGGGCGCCCGTGGGCCCCCGGCGGGACGGAGCGATCGTGGCGCGCGCAAATGCGGCTCCCACCACCCCCACCAACCACCAGGAACTGATCTCCTGGGTCGATGAGATCGCCGCCCTCACCCAGCCGGACCGGGTCGTCTGGTGCGACGGCTCCGAGGCCGAGTACGAGCGCCTGTGCGAGGAGCTCGTCGCCAAGGGCACCTTCCGGAAGCTCGACCCGGTCAAGCGCCCCAACTCGTACTACGCGGCCTCCGACCCCACGGACGTGGCGCGCGTCGAGGACCGCACGTTCATCTGCTCCGCCAAGGAGGAGGACGCCGGTCCGACCAATCACTGGAAGGACCCCGCCGAGATGCGGGAGATCTTCCAGGGTGAGCAGGGGCAGAACGGCATCTTCCGCGGCTCCATGCGCGGTCGGACCATGTACGTCGTGCCGTTCTGCATGGGCCCGCTCGGCTCCCCGCTCTCCGCGATCGGCGTCGAGATCACCGACTCCGCGTACGTCGCCGTCTCCATGCGCACCATGACCCGCATGGGACAGCCGGTCCTCGACGAGCTCGGCTCCGACGGCTTCTTCGTCAAGGCCGTCCACTCGCTCGGCGCCCCGCTGGCCGAGGGCGAGGCCGACGTCCCGTGGCCGTGCAACTCCACCAAGTACATCTCGCACTTCCCCGAGGACCGCGAGATCTGGTCCTACGGCTCCGGCTACGGCGGCAACGCCCTGCTGGGCAAGAAGTGTTACGCCCTGCGCATCGCCTCCGTCATGGCCCGCGACGAGGGCTGGCTCGCCGAGCACATGCTCATCCTCAAGCTGACCCCGCCGCAGGGCGAGGCGAAGTACGTGGCCGCGGCCTTCCCGTCCGCCTGCGGCAAGACCAACCTCGCCATGCTGGAGCCGACCATCTCCGGGTGGACGGTGGAGACCATCGGCGACGACATCGCCTGGATGCGCTTCGGCGAGGACGGCCGCCTCTACGCCATCAACCCCGAGGCGGGCTTCTTCGGCGTCGCCCCCGGGACCGGCGAGCACACCAACGCCAACGCGATGAAGACCCTGTGGGGCAACGCGGTCTTCACCAACGTCGCCCTGACCGACGACAACGACGTGTGGTGGGAGGGCATGACCGAGGAGCAGCCCGCCCACCTCACCGACTGGAAGGGCAACGACTGGACGCCGGAGTCCGGCACCCCGGCCGCCCACCCCAACGCCCGCTTCACCGTTCCCGCCGCACAGTGCCCGATCATCGCGCCCGAGTGGGAGGACCCCAAGGGCGTGCCGATCTCGGCGATCCTCTTCGGCGGCCGCCGCGCCTCGGCCGTGCCGTTGGTGACCGAGTCCTTCAGCTGGCAGCACGGCGTCTTCATCGGCGCCAACGTCGCCTCCGAGAAGACCGCCGCCGCCGAGGGCAAGGTCGGCGAGCTGCGCCGCGACCCGTTCGCCATGCTGCCGTTCTGCGGCTACAACATGGGCGACTACATGGGACATTGGATCAAGGTCGGCGAGGGCAAGGACCAGTCCAAGCTGCCGAAGATCTACTACGTCAACTGGTTCCGCAAGGACGCCGAGGGCCGCTTCGTCTGGCCGGGCTTCGGCGAGAACGGCCGCGTGCTCAAGTGGATCGTCGAGCGCCTGGAGGGCAGGGCGGACGGCGTCGAGACGCCGATCGGCGTCCTGCCGACGCGCGAGGCGCTCGACACGGAGGGCCTGCGGCTCGCCGACGCCGACCTCGACCTGCTGCTCTCGGTCGACAAGGAGGTCTGGCGCGAGGAGGCCGCGCTGGTGCCGGAGCACCTCAACACCTTCGGCGAGCACACGCCGAAGGAGCTGTGGGACGAGTACCGGGCGCTGGTGAAACGCCTGGGCTGAGACGCCTGGGCTGAGGTGACGGCGTGCGGGCGGGGGAACCCGGCCCGCACGCCCCGCCCGGGGCCCGGTCCCCGACCCGAAGTACCCGAACGCCGGACGGTCCGCCCGTCCGGCGTTCTCTCATGCCTCGTCCGTGATCCCCAGCGCCGCCGCGTGCGCCCGCAGGCGCTCCTCGGCCAGCGCCGCCCCGGCGGCGTCGCCCCGGGTGCCGGCGACGACGAGTGCCTGGCCGGCCAGCATGTGGGCCCGCTGGTGCAGGGCGTGCACCCGTGAGGGGCCGCCGTCGGCCGCGGTCGGGACCGCCCGCAGCGGGGCGTGGCCGCCGCGCAGGCGCTCGACCCGGGCGGCCAGCAGCCGGGCGGCGTCGTCCAGCCCGGCGGACGGGTCCAGGGCGCGGAGTTCATCGGTCACGGTGAGCAGCGCCGTCAGATGGCCCGCGAGCCGGATGTCGAGCTCCTGCTCACGGGAGCGGCGCGGCCCGTGGGCGCCGTGGGTGTCGCGCGCGAACGCGGTCATGGTGTGGACCGACTTGGTGCGGATCGGCTCGTACATCGGATGGGCCTCCTGTCCTCCTCAGAAGGCCATCCTAACTTAGATTCTGTCTAAAGTTGTGTTCTGTATGAGACGGGAGGGGTTCAGGGCTGGCTGTAGCCGTCCAGGAAGGTGCCGATCCGGGTCACCGCGTCCGCCAGGTCCTTGGCGTTCGGCAGTGTGACCAGGCGGAAGTGGTCCGGCTCCGGCCAGTTGAAGCCCGTGCCGTGGACGACCATGATCTTCTCGGCGCGGAGCAGGTCCAGCACCATCTGCCGGTCGTCCTTGACCTTGTAGACCTTGGGGTCGAGCCGCGGGAAGGCGTAGAGCGCGCCCTTCGGCTTCACACAGGTCACACCCGGGATCCGGGTCAGCAGCTCGTACGCCACGTCCCGCTGCTCCAGCAGCCGGCCGCCCGGCAGGACCAGCTCGTTGATCGACTGCCGGCCGCCGAGGGCGGTGGCCACCGCGTACTGGGCGGGCATGTTGGCGCACAGCCGCATATTGGCCAGGATCGTCAGACCCTCGATATAGCTGTCGGCGTGCGCCTTCGGCCCGCACACCGCCATCCAGCCGCTGCGGTAGCCCGCGACCCGGTACGCCTTGGACAGCCCGTTGAAGGTGAGGGTCAGCAGGTCGGGGGCGATGGCGGCGGTCGGGGTGTGGGTGACGCCGTCGTAGAGGATCTTGTCGTAGATCTCGTCGGAGCAGACGATCAGGTTGTGGCGGCGGGCGATCTCCGTCAGGCCGCGCAGCATCTCGTCGTCGTAGACGGCACCCGTGGGGTTGTTGGGGTTGATGATGACGAGCGCCTTGGTGCGGTCGGTGATCTTGCGCTCGATGTCGGCCAGGTCCGGCATCCAGTCCGACTGTTCGTCGCAGCGGTAGTGCACCGCCGTGCCGCCCGCCAGCGAGACCGACGCCGTCCACAGCGGGTAGTCCGGTGCGGGGACGAGGACTTCGTCGCCGTCGTCGAGCAGTGCCTGCATCGACATCTGGATGAGCTCCGAGACACCGTTGCCCAGGTAGACGTCCTCGACGGACAGTTCGATGCCCTTGGTCTCGTAGTGCTGCACCACCGCGCGCCGGGCGGCGGGCAGGCCCTTGGCGTCGCCGTAGCCGTGTGCGTCGCCGACGTTCCGCAGCATGTCCTCCAGGATCTCCGGGGGACACTCGAATCCGAAGATCGCCGGGTTGCCGGTGTTGAGCTTGAGGATGCGATGGCCCGCTGCCTCCAGCCGCATCGCCTCCTCCAGCACCGGACCACGGATCTCGTAGCAGACATTGGCGAGTTTCGTTGACTGGATCACCTGCATGACGGCCACCCTACGGGGGCGCGTGGGGACACGCGCGGGCTTTCCCGGCGGGCGCCGGGCGGGCGAAGGGCGCTGTTCAGGGCTTGTTCAGGGCCGCGGAGTGCGGCGGACCGAGCGCCCCGCGAGGACGTCCGTACGCCGTCCGTCTTCCATCGCAAAGCGTCCGGCAATCAGGACATAAGGAATGCCGGTCGGAAGTCG
Source organism: Streptomyces sp. I05A-00742 (assembly GCF_013055795.1). Taxonomy (GTDB): domain Bacteria; phylum Actinomycetota; class Actinomycetes; order Streptomycetales; family Streptomycetaceae; genus Streptomyces. The sequence goes on along the minus strand of NZ_JABETO010000005.1, from coordinate 81,672 downwards.
TCGAGGATCTTCGAAAGTGGAGCCGGCGGCGACCGTCTCCGGATCGAAGAGCACCAGATCGGCCCGGTGTCCGACCCGGACCAGGCCCCGGTCCGGCAGCCGGAGCCGGGCCGCGGGACGCGACGTGAGATGCGCCACGCACTCCTCCAGCGAGAGGACCCCCAGCTCGCGCACATAGTGCCCGAGGTAGTGCGGGAAGGTGCCGTACGCCCGCGGATGCGGCCTGGAGCCGTGCAGGATGCCGTCACTCCCTCCGGTGTGCGCCGGGTGGCGCATGATCTCCCGGACGTTGCCCTCGTGCCCGACGTGCAGGAGGACCGTCGTCCCCAGCCGGTCCTCGACCAGCAGCCGCCGGGCCGTCGCCCAGGGCTCCTCGCCGCGCTCGCGGGCCGCCCCCGCCAGGGTCCTGCCGCCGTACGCCGCCGAGAGCCGCTCGTCCGCCGTGCCCGACACCTCGACCGCCGACCAGTCGACGGGCACCCCGTGATGGCCGTCCGAGCCCGTCACCTCCAGGGCGTGCCGGATCCGCGCGGCCGTCACGTCGTCCCGCAGCCGGGCGAGCACCGCCTCCGGGCCGCCCTCCGCCGCCCAGCCCGGCAGCAGGGACACGAGCGTGGTGCACCCCGGGGTGTAGGGGTAGGAGTCGAGGCTGATGTCCACCCCCTCCGCGCGGGCGGCGTCCAGCAGGCGCAGGAGTTCGGGCGCGCGCCCCTCGTTCCCCGGGAAGTTGAGCACCGCGTGCGCGAGGTGCAGCGCGCACCCGGCGGCGCGCGCCACCTCGGTCATCTCCGCGTACGCCCGCAGGGCGCCCGCGCCGTACGAACGGTGGTGCGGGCAGTAGTAGCCGCCGTACCGGGCCACGACCCGGCACAGCGCGGTGAGTTCGGCGTCGTCCGCGTACATCCCGGGCGCGTACGTGAGCCCCGACGACAGCCCCACGGCCCCCTGCTCCAGCCCCTCCGCCACGAGCCGCCGCATCGTGTCGAGCTCCGCCCCCGTGGCCGGGCGGTCCTCCCACCCGACGGCCAGCATCCGGACGGTGCCCTGCGGCACCAGGTACGCGGCGTTGACGGCGATGCCGGCGCCGTCGAAGCCGTGATCGAGACGGTCCAGATACCCGCCGACCGACCGCCAGCCGAAGTCGATGTCCCCGCCGTCACCGTTCCACCCCGTGATCAGGGTCCGCACCTCGCCCAGGGTGCGGTCGTCCACCGGCGCGTACGAGAGTCCGTCCTGCCCGACGACCTCCAGCGTCACCCCCTGCGCGAGCTTCGCCTCGTGCCCGGGGTCCCGCAGCAGCGCGAGGTCGCTGTGCGCGTGCATGTCGACGAACCCGGGCGCCAGCGCCAGCCCGTGGGCCTCCACCGTGCGCCGCCCCGACGGCCGCCGACCCCCTTCCCCGACAACAGCCGCGATCCGGCCCCCGGCCAGCCCCACGTCCGCCCGGAAGGACGGACTCCCGGAGCCGTCGATGACGCGCACGTCGCGGAGCACGGTGTCCATGCGGCTGCCTCTCTCCCGGGCCCGGCCCGACGCCTGGGCGCCCTCAGCAGATCCTCCGGAACGGGACTCCCGGGAGACAGGCGCGCCAGCCGGTTTCGGACAGTCCGCCCGTCGCCCTCAGAAGAACGTCCGGAGGTAGTCCGTCACCGTGCCGTCCGCCTCCGCCACCGGGATCAGCTGCCACTTGTCGAACGTCGTGCACGGGTGCGAGACGCCCAGCCCGACCCAGTCGCCGACCTCCAGCGGGTCGTCGGCGGGGAGGGAGACGAAGGCGTGCTGGTCGGCCAGGCCGGTGATGGTCATGGCCCGGGCGGGGCGGAGGGAGCCGTCGCGGGCGGAGCGGATGGTCTGGACCTCGGGGAGGTCGAGGTCGTACGGGGCGTCCCGCTTGCCGGCGTTGAGGTAGGCGCGGCCGGGTTCGGGGCGGGAGACGCACTGGGCCCAGAGGCGGAAGGCGGGGAGCAGGGTGCCCTCGTCGGGGCGGCGGACGAAGGGGGTCTTGCGGCGGTACTGGCCGTCGTCGTGGGTGACGTACGCGCCGGAGCGCAGGAGCTTGAGCACCGGCGCGGAGAGTGACGGAAGCTCTCCGAAGACCTCGGCGACCGTGTCGAACCACGCGCTGCCGCCCGCGCTGACGACGATCTCCTCGACCCCGGCGAACCGCCCGGCCGCGTCGAAGCCGATGGCGAGTCCGGTCAGACGGTGCAGCCAGGCGCGGACGAGCGTCTCGTCCGCGCCCGGGATCTCCGCCTCGTAGCCGGCGACGCCGACCAGGCGCAGCGTTTCCGCAGCCGCCACCGCGTCGGCGACCTGGGTGGCGTCCGCCTCGGTACGGACGCCGGTGCGGCCGCCGAGGGCGCCCAGTTCGACGACGACGTCGAGGGGGCGGCCGGCTCCGGCGTCGCGCAGGGCGGCGTCCATCAGCTCGACGCCGCGGACGGAGTCGACGTAGGTGACGACGCGGAAGTCCGGGTCGGCGGCGAGTTCGCGGGCCAGCCAGCGGAGGGCGGCGGCGTCGACGACCTGGTTGGCGAGGAAGATCCGTCGCACGCCGAAGGCCCGGTACACCCGGACCTGGGCGGGTACGGCGGCGGTGATGCCCCAGGCCCCGTGGGCGAGCTGGCGCTCGAAGAGCCGCGGGGCCATGGAGGTCTTGCCGTGCGGGGCGAAGGCGAGGCCGTGCTCCGCGGACCAGCGCTCCATCAGCGCGAGGTTGTGGTCCAGCGCCTCGGTGGAGAGGGCGAGCACGGGAGTGGTGAAGCCGCCGGTGAACAGGGAGCGCCGCTGGGCCGTCAGGGCGCCGACGGTCAGGCCCTCCGCGTCCGGGGGCAGCCCCTTGAAGCGGTGGTCCACCGTCTCGTGGGCGAGCCGGGCCAGGGCGTCGTCGGCGATGGCCATCGAGCCTCCTCGTTCCTGTCGCATCCGGTGCGACGTCCGTTGCGCACACCGCTGGCGGCTGTCTAACATCCGCCAGAACGCCCGGTCAACGGCGGTCATTGGCGGTCATCGACGGTGAACAAACGGTCATCGGCGCCGGGAGGTCCGTCGGCCCGGAGCCCGGCCCCCGGACGCTGTCGGCACCGCCGCTCCCGCCCACCGCCCCCGTCGACGAAAGCGAAGCCATGACCGAGAAGACCGCCGTCACCCCCGCCGGCCACACCACCCCGCCCGCCCGGTTCTCGCACGGCGTGCGCAAGGGGAACATCCTCCAGACCGCCGGCCAGGTCGGCTTCCTGCCGGCCCAGGAGGGCGAGCCGCCCGTCGTGGCGGGCCCCGGGCTCCGGGAGCAGACGCTGCGGACGTTCGCCAATGTGCTGGCGGTGCTGGAAGCGGGCGGGGCGTCGTGGGAGGACGTGGTGATGCTGCGCGTGTACCTCACCGACACCGGCCACTTCGCCGAGTTCAACGAGGTCTACGACGCCTACTTCGCCGATCTGAAGGGCGTTCCGGCGGCCCGGACCACGGTGTACGTCGGGCTTCCGGCCGGGCTGCTCGTGGAGATCGACGCACTGGCCGTCCTGGACTGAAGACCCACTGGGTTCAGAAGACGCCGGGCGGGCCCGCGCGGGCCCGCCCGGCTCATGTCCGAGCGCTTCCTACCGCTTGGGGCAGTACTGCTGCTCCTTTCCGATCGACCGGTACATGCAGTCGGCGTTCTCCAGCAGTTGGAGCACGGCGTCACGGTTGCGCGCCGTCTCCCGGTCGATCACCGAGGCCGGCGGGTAGAAGCCGCCGCCGCCCGCGCTGGTCGGGTACATCTCGAAGGTGTAGGCGAAGATCTTCTGGTTGCCCCACAGCCAGTCGTCGATGGTGCCGTCGGTGATGTAGAGGTCGCTCGACTGCTCGGGGGTGTACCCGTTGCTGGCGGCCATCGCCTTGCCGACCTTCGCGAACGCGTCGTGGTCGTCCTGCGTCATGCCCGACGCCGTGTCGTTGTACGTCCAGCCGAACGGCCACATCACCAGTTCGCTGTAGGTGTGGAAGTCGATCGCGGCCTTGATCCGCTGCTTCCCGCCGACGACCCGGCCGCGGACGAAGTCGGAGACGACCTTCACCTCGGGCGCCGACTCGGCGGCGCGGCCGCGGTAGGTCTCGGAGCCGGTGCTGCCGGAGGAGCCGCCGCAGCAGCCCCACTTGTAGTTCCAGTTGCGGTTGAGGTCGGTGCCGACGTTCGAGGAGCCCGAGTTGGGCTGCCGGTTCTTGCGCCAGTTGCGGTAGGTGCCGGTGGCGATGTCGTATTCGCCACCGTCGGGGTTGACATCCGGGATGATCCAGATCACCCGGTCGTCGACCATCTTGGTGACCCGCGCGTCGGAGCCGTAGCCGTTGCCGAACTCCTTCAGCAGGTAGAGGGCCATCTCGACGGTCAGGTGCTCCCGGGCGTGCTGGTGGTGGGTGAAGAGCACCTCGGGCTTGGCGTCGTCGGGCTTGGCGCCGGAGCTGATCCGGACGGCGACGATGTCGCGCCCCTCGTAGCTCTTGCCGATGACCCGCTTGCTCATGATCGACGGGTGGGCCGCGACGCCCGCGTCGATCTCCGCCATCATCTCGCGGTAGTTGTGGTACTTGGCGTCCCGGGACGGGAAATCGCGCGGGACGGGGCGCTCGCCTCCGGTGCGGTCCGGCGGTCCGGGCAGCTCGGTCACCCGGTGGCCGAGGCGGCGGACGCGCTCGGCCTCGGCCGTGCTCGCCGTGATGACGACGGAGTTGCCGTGGACGGCGTCGACGGAGGCGCCGGTCGCCGCGACGGCCGAGCGCTGGGCGGCGGTGCGCGGGCCGGTCACCCGGTACTCGTGGGTCCGTTCGGTGCCGTCCGGCGAGGAGACGGCGGGGGCCGCCAGGGCCAGGGAGAGGAGGGCGGCGAGGGCGGCTGCCCGGCCGCCGTGTGATCGCAGTCGCATACGGTCTCCTGGAGGGTCCGGTGGTGCGACGGGTGGGGGGTTGGGCCTCGCCAGTGTCAAGAGAATGACATGAGCAGGTCAAGGACTCCGGTGCGAGGGGTTCCGGCCAACTTACAGGTCGCAGTGGCCCGGTTGATTGCGCGCGGCCCCATGGGCACCAACAATGCACATGCCAAATCGGAAGCTCTTCCGTCCGGAGAGGACCACCCCCCATGAGACGACCTCTCGTCGGCGTACTCACCACGCTGCTGATCGGCGGCGGCGCCGCGGTCGGCGTCGCCGCCGCCCCCGCGACCGCCGCGCCCCAGGCGCGGAGCACCGCCCAGGCCGCGCCGCAAGCGGAGAAACAAGCCAAGCCGAAGGCAGTCGACTTCGCCGGCACCGTCGCCCTCAGCAACTGCTCGGGCTCGCTGATACGCCTCCCGAACTCGGCCGACAATGACCCGGGCCTCGTGCTCACCAACGGGCACTGTCTGGAGACGGGCATGCCGGGACCGGGCGACGTCATCGTCAACAAGGCGTCGTCCCGTACGTTCAGCCTGCTCAACTCCACCGCGGGCAAGGCCGGCACGCTCCGCGCGAGCAAGGTCGCGTACGCCACGATGACCGACACCGACGTCACCCTCTACCAGCTCACCACCAGCTACGCGCAGATCAAGAAGAGCTACGGGATCGACGCCCTCAACCTGTCCGCGGACCACCCCGTCACCGGCACACCCATCAAGGTCGTCTCGGGCTACTGGAAGCGGATCTACTCCTGCAACGTGGACGGGTTCGTCCACGAGCTCCGCGAGGGCGACTGGACCTGGAAGGACGCGCTGCGCTACACGTCCTCCTGCAACACCATCGGGGGCACGTCCGGCTCGCCGGTCATCGACGTGAACACCGGAAAGGTGATCGCCGTCAACAACACCGGCAACGAGAGCGGCGAGCGCTGCACGATGAACAACCCGTGCGAGGTGGACGAGAAAGGCAACGTCACGGTCCGCCGCGGCATCAACTACGCCGAGCAGACGTACGGCATCGCCAAGTGCGTGACCACCGGCAACAGGATCGACCTGAGCCTGCCGGGCTGCACCCTGCCCAAGCCGTGACGCCGTGAGGCCGTGAGGCGGGGGTCCGTTGGGGCCCCCGCCCGTGCATGCCTTACGGCAGCCCGTGGACGTGCGGCCCGACCGCGTCGGACCAGGCGTTCCCGTTGCTCGCGTCCCAGTTCGTCGACCAGGTCATGGCGCCCCGGAGGTCCGGATAGGTCCGCGGGGGCCTGAACGAGCCGCACCCGGTGCCCTTGGCCAGGCAGTCCAGGGCGTTGTTGACCACGGACGGCGCCACGTACCCGCTGCCCGCGCCGCGCGGGGAGGCGGGCAGGCCGAGCCCGACCTGCGAGGGCGCGAGCCCGCCCTCCAACTGGACGCAGGCGAGGGCGGTGAGGAAGTCGACCGAGCCCTGGGAGTACACCTTGCCGTCGCAGCCGAGCATGGAGCCGCTGTTGTAGTACTGCGTGTTGACGACGGTCAGGATGTCCTTGATGTTGAGCGCCGTCTTGAAGTAACTGCTCGACGTGGACTGCATGTCGAGCGTCTGCGGCGCCATGGTGATCACCAGTTTGCTCCCGGCCTTCGCGGAGAGGGCGCGCAGGGCCTGCGTCATGTACGTCGGGTCGAGGCCGTTCTCCAGGTCGATGTCGACCCCGTCGAAGCCGTACTTCTGCATGAGCCGGTGCACACTGTCCGCGAAGTTGGCCGCGGACGCCGCGTCGGAGACACGGACCGTGCCGCGTTCGCCGCCGACCGATATGACCACGGACTTGCCGGCCGCGTGCTTGGCCGCGATGTCGGCCTTGAAGTCGGCCTCGCTGTACCGCAGTCCGGGGTCGAGGGTGAAGTCCACGGCCCCCGGTGTGGTGGTGGCGTCCGCGAAGGCGACGGCGATGATGTCGTACTGGCTCTGCACATCGCTGATCCGCTGCACCTTGGCGCCGTTGTCGAAGTTCTGCCAGTACCCCGTCACCGCGTGCTTCGGCACGGAGGGGCCGCTGCCGCCCGGCGCCGTCGTGGCCGTGACCTCGGCCGAACGGGCGGACTCGCCCGCCGCGTTGACGGCTGTCACCTGGAAGCGGTACGCCGTGGCGGGTGCGAGCCCGGTGACGGTGGCCGAGGCGCCGGTGACCGCCTGCACCTTGGTGCCGTCCCGGTAGACGTGGTAGCCGGTGGCGCCGGCGACCGGGGTCCAGGACAGGTCGACGGACGAGGAGGTGGCCCGGCCCGCCGTCAGCCCACCGGGCGCGGACGGGACCGGTTCGCCCGGGTCGCCGCCGCCGGGGCCGGTGAGGGTGATGTCGTCGGCGTAGTAGGCGCTCTGCCCGTACCAGCCGTGCGTGTGGACGGTGACGGACGTGGTGTTCGGGCCGGTGGTGAAGGAGGTGGTCAGCTCCTTCCAGTCGGATCCCGTGCCCGGTGTCCAGGTGGAGACGTCCGTGGTGCCGGTGCCGCTCGCGCCCAGGTGGACGTACGAGCCCTGCACCCAGGCGCTCAGCCGGTACGCGGAGCCGGGCTTGACGGCGACGGTCTGCGAGCACCGGGCGTTGTCGAGTCCGCCGGGCGCGGCCTTGAGCGCCGCGGTGCCGGTGCGGGCGGGGGCGGACGTGGTCGTGCCGCTGTCGCCCGAACAGGTCCAGGGGGTCAGGCCGTTCTCGAAGCCGGGGTTCCTGACGAGGTTGGGCTCGGCGGCCTGCGCGCCGCCCTGTCCGGCGACGGCGAGACCGCCGGCGGCGAGGGCGAGCGCGGTGAGGAGGCCATTGACCCGGCGTCTGCCTCCGGGCCTCCGGTCGGGCCTTCGGTCGGGCCTCCGGTGGGGACGTGCGTCATGACATGGGCGATCCACTGCTGCCTCCGGTGGGGGGAGAGTTGAAACGGTGAGTGGGGGGTATCGCTGCGGAGACGGTGCCCACCGTCTGGTGCGTGAGGATGGTCCAGACCAATACGTCCGTCAAGGGGCGGCGGGTGCACCGGTCGGGGCGCATCCGGATACGGAGGACCTGTTCCGGGACGCCCCGTTCGTGGATAAAGTGCGGGGCGCCAGCGCCGAGCAGAGTCGATCCGCGGCCGCCGGGGCGCCGGGGGCCGGAGTGGACGGGGATTCCGACGTGCCGATTGCGATAGCGGTCACCAGCCCCGACCTGGTGCTGCCCGCGCCCGACGGCCCGGCCCCGACCGCCGCCGTGTTCCGGCCGCCGGACGCGCAGCCGCTGGAGACCGCCGTCGCCCAGGCCGCCCTCCTGCTCGACCAGTGCGGCCACCTGGTCGTCGTCTACCCCGACGCGCTGCCCGCCGACTACGTCCGGCGCCTGCACTCCGTCCGGTCCGTCCTGGAGAGCGACCGGGTCGCCCTGCTGCCGGTCGCGCTGCCGCCGCTGGCGGTGGCCGTCCTGGCCCGCCAGTTACGCCAGTTGTCGCTCTCCGACCTCGGCCCCGGCGTGCTCGCCTCCGCCACCCGGCTGCTCGCCCACTACATCTACGCGGGAGCCCAGCTCGCCAGCGTCGCCCGGTTCGACCGGGTCCCCGTCGGCCTCGGCCCGCACCTCACCTCCCTGCTCCCCGGCGTCCGCTTCGGCGTCCTCGTCAACCCCGCCCCCCGCCTCGTCCGCCCCGGCGGTGGCGGTGACGACGTACCGGGGCCGGCCTACCCGACCCGGCTGACCGTGGCCCGCGACGGCCCGCGCAAGGGCGACGACTGGGTCCTGGACCACCTCGCCCCCGGCTGGCGCGTCGAGGGCGTCCAGGAGATCAGCCCGCTCCCGGCCGACTCCGCGCGCTGGTGGGGCACGCGGCGGGCGGTGGAGTTCGCCGCCGCCATCCCCGACCCGTCCATCCTCTACCAGCTCATCACGTCGGTCCGGCGCGAGGAGTGCCACTGGTGCGGGCTCGAACTCATCGGCGACCGCTGCGGCTTCTGCTCGGCGGCGGCGGGGGCGGCGGCATGAGGGCGGGCGGGCGGCGCCCGCGGGGCACCCGCTCGGCTAACCTCCACCGGCCGGACGTGCTTCCCGCACCCCGCCGCGTCGACGGGCGCCACCGCTCGAAGGGCTGTCTTACGGCCGAACACCCCCCGCGGGCCCGGTGTTCGGCGTACCGTCGCAGCCCCGTCCACCGGCCCGGCCGCCGCGCCGCCGGCCGCCGCTGAACCGGGGAGCCACCGTGCCGCTGCCACCGATCCGTCCCCCAGCGAGGTCCGCCGCCCCATGAACTCACGCCAGCGACGCGGGATCATCCTGCTGCTCCTGTCGGTCCTCTGCGCCGTCGGAGCGGCGGCCGGGGTGTACGCGGTGATCGACGACGCCGAGTCGAAGGTCGGCCCCGAGGTCACCGCCTACCGGCTGCGGGCCGACGTCCCCGCCTACACGGCCCTGGACGAGGACCGTTTCGAGAAGATCTCCATGCCCGAGCGCTGGCTGCCCTCCACCGCGGTCACCGACCTCGCCGGAGTGCGCGGCAAGATCGCCGTCACCCCGCTCCGCAAGGGCTCCCTCCTCCAGAGCGACATGATCGTCAACCGGCCCGCACTCGCCGCCGGGCAGCAGGAGATCGCCATCATGATCGACGCCGCGACCGGGGTGGCGGGGAAGATCACCCCGGGGGCCAAGGTCAACATCTACGCGACCTTCGACGGCAGGAACGGCACGGCCGCCAGGGACACCGCCAAGGACGCGAAGGACGCCAAGGACGCGAACCCCCAGCCCGTATCGAAGATCATCGTGAGCGGAGCGCAGGTCATCGAGGTCGGCAAGCTCACCCCGCTCGACCGGCAGGGCGGCGGGCGGACCGGGACGACCGGCGTCCGGCAGGCGGGGGACGCCGTGCCGATCACCTTCGCCCTGGACGCGAAGGACGCGCAACGGGTCGCGTACGCCGAGTCGTTCGCCACCCATGTGCGGCTGGCCCTGGTGGCGCCCGGCGACGACTCCGGCGTCAGCGGGTCCGACCGTACGTACACCCTCGACGGCGACAAATAGGACGGGGGACGCGCCAGTGACCATCCGAATCCTCCCGGCCGTCGCGGACCCGGAGACCGCCCACGCCGCCTGCGGGCTCCTCGCCCAGCTGCCCGGCGTCGAACTCCTGCGCACCGTGGGCGACTCGACGGCCCTCCTCGACGCCCTCGCCGTTCTGGGCGCGGCCTCGGTCTCCGGCCTCCCCGAGGTCGTCCTCGTCCATGAACGGCTGGGACCGGTCCCCGCCCTCGACATCGTCCGCGAGGTGGCCCTCCGCTTCCCGGCCACCGGCGTCGTCCTGCTCTCCGCCGAGGCGGGACCCGCGCTGTACGCCGCCGCCATGGACTGCGGCGCCCGCGGCCTCGCCGCGCTCCCGCTCTCCTACGACGAACTCGGCACCCGCGTCCAGGCCGCCGCCCACTGGGCGACCGGCGTCCGGCGCCACCTGGGCCCCGGCGACGGGCCCGGGAGCGGTGGCGCGGGCGGGGCCGAGGGGCGGCTCGTCGCCGTCGTCGGGGCCAAGGGCGGCGTGGGGACCACCGTGATCGCCGTACAACTCGCCCTCGCCGCACGGGCCGCCGGGCGGGAGACCGCCCTCGTCGACATGGACCTCCAGTCCGGCGACGTCGCCTCCTACCTCGACGTCCAGTTCCGGCGGTCCATCGCCGACCTCGCGGGCATCAGCGACATCTCGCCCCGCGTCCTCCAGGACGCCGTCTTCCCGCACCCCACCGGACTCGGCCTGCTCCTCGCCCCGGCGGAGGGCGAACGCGGCGAGGAGACGGGCGACCTCGCCTCCCGCCAGATCACGGGGGCGCTGCGCCGCCGCTACCCGCTCGTCGTCGTCGACTGCGGCACCCAGATCACCGCGGCGGGCGCGGCCGTCATCGAGACGGCCGACCTGGCCCTGCTGGTCACCACCCCGGACGTGGTCTCCGTACGGGCCGCCAAACGCATGGTCCGGCTCTGGGACCGGCTCCAGATCCGCAAGGCGGAGGACACCATGACCGTCGTCAACCGGCACACCCGGTCCGCCGAGGTACAGCCGCCGCTCGTCGCCCGCACGACGGGGACGCGCGTCGCCCGCACCACCGTCCCCGCCGCGTTCAAGGAGCTGCGGACGGCCGTCGACTCCGGGCGGATGCAGGACCTCGACGCCAAGTCCCATGTCCGCCAGGCCCTGTGGTCCCTCGCCGGCGAGCTGGGCCTGGCCGCCCCGGCCGCCGGTCCCGCGTCCGGCACCGGCCCGCACCACCGGCACCGCGCGCTGGGCCCGGGCCCGGGCCCGGGGCCGGGGCCGGAGGCGTCGGCGGGCGGCGGGACAGGCGCGGACCAACTCGCGCCCGTCCCCTCGCCCTTCCGCCGGTTGCGGAGGTGGGGCGGCGGGGACCGGGGGCAGATCGCCGTCGAGTTCACCGGGATCGTCCCCATGATCCTCGTCGCCCTCGCCGTGGTCTGGCAGTGCGTCCTCGTCGGCTACACCTACTCCCTCGCCGGCCACGCGGCGGACCGCGCCGCCCGCGCCGGCGCGGTGGGCCGCGACTGCACGGAGGCCGCCCGGGCGGACCTGCCGGAGGAATGGCGGACCGGCACGATCGACTGCGGCCGCGAGGACGGCGTCTACAAGGCGAAGGTGAGGCTGAAGGTGCCGGTGCTGGTACCGGACGCGGTCGACTGGCCCTGGGCGGTCGGGGGCACGGCGGGCGTGGCGCGGGAGGACTGAGTGACCGGAACCGCGGGCGGGGTCGGGGTTGGCCGGCCCACGGGGGAGGGTGGGCCTGCTCCCACGGGGGAGGGCGGGTGTGCGGTCGTACGGGATCCCATGCCTGCCGCCGCACGGGACCTCGGGTCCGCGGCTGTACGGGACGGTGGGCCCGCCGCCGCACAGGCCCCCCGGCCCTCCGCCCCCCGGGACCGCGGCTCCGCCGCCGTCGAGTTCGCAGGCTTCCTGCCCGTGCTCCTCCTGGTCGGCTTAGCCGCCATCCAGCTCGGCCTCGCCGCCTTCGCAGCCCAGCAGGCCGGCACCGGTGCCCGCGCCGCCGCTCGCACGGCGACGCTCGACGAACCCCTCACCACCCCCGAGGCCGCCGCCAGGGCCGCCATGACCGACTGGGTGGCCCGGCGCGCAGACACCGTCCAGGCGCCCCCGTGCACGCCGGGCGCCGAGGTCACGGCGACGGTGACGGTGACCGTCCCCGGAGTCCTGCCCGGCACCGGCTTCCGGGTCACCCGGCACGCCACCATGCGCTGCCCGGGCGGGCCGTCGGGCGCCCAGGAGGTAGGGACAGAGGTAGGGACATGAGCCTCAGAGCACGCATTGTCACCCCCGAACCCCCGGTCGAGGGGCGGGAGTCCGGCCACCTCGTCCCCGTCTACCGCGCCAAGCTCCTGGAAGAGATCGACCTCGCCGAGATGTCGGCTCTCACCGCCTCCGAGCGGCGCGGCAGGCTGGAACGGGTGCTCGGGCACATCATCAGCCGCGAGGGGCCGGTCCTCTCCACGGCCGAGCGCGACCGGCTCATCCGCCGGGTCGTGGACGAGGCCCTGGGCCTGGGCATCCTGGAACCCCTCCTGGAGGACCCCACCGTCACCGAGATCATGGTCAACGGGCCGGACCAGGTCTTCGTCGAACGGGCGGGCCGCGTCGAACCCGTACCCGTACGGTTCGCCTCGCACGAACAGCTGATGCAGACCATCGAGCGGATCGTCTCCACCGTCAACCGCCGCGTGGACGAGTCGAATCCGATGGTCGACGCCCGCCTCCCCAGCGGCGAACGCGTCAACGTCATCATCCCGCCCCTGGCCCTCAACGGCGCCACCCTCACCATCCGCCGCTTCCCCCGCGTCTACACCCTGCGCGAACTCATCGGCACGGGAACGCTGGACGAGCCGACGCTGATGCTGCTCGCCGGTCTCGTCCGGGCGAAGTTCAACATCGTGATCTCCGGCCCCACCGGCTCCGGCAAGACCACCCTGCTCAACGCCCTCTCCGGCCTCATCCCGGAGGGCGAACGCATCATCACCGTCGAGGACGCCGCCGAACTGCAGCTCCAGCAGACGCACGTCATCCGACTCGAATCCCGCCCGCCGAACGTGGAGGGCAAGGGCCGGATCACCATCCGGGACCTGGTCCGCAACTCCCTGCGCATGCGCCCCGACCGCATCATCGTCGGCGAGGTCCGCGGCGGCGAGACCCTCGACATGCTCCAGGCCATGTCCACCGGCCACGACGGATCCCTCGCCACCGTCCACGCCAACAGCGCCGAGGACGCGCTGATGCGGCTGCGCACCCTCGCCTCCATGTCGGAGGTCAAGATCCCGTACGAGGCGCTGCGCGACCAGATCGACAGCGCGGTGGACTGCGTCGTCCAGCTCACCCGCACCGCGGACGGGGCGCGCCGCATCAGCGAGGTGGCGCTGCTCGACGCGTCCGGCGCACACGACCTCCATGGAGCGCCGCCCGCCGCCGAGTACCGCCTCGTCACCGCCGCCCGCTTCGACGCCCTGCCCATGGGCCCCGACCGCGTCGTCCACGGCACGTTCGCCCACTTCCCGCTGCCGGAACGGGCCGCGGGGCGGCTGCGCCTGGCCAACGAGCCGGTGCCGCAGGCGTTCGGCGTCGCCGCGGTCCCCGCCGACCTCACCGTCCGCTCGGCGGGACGGCACGCGGGCCGGGCGGAGGACGAGGACCCGCTCGGCCTCGGCGGGGGGCCGGCACGGAGGCGGTAGCGGGGAGGAGCGTGCCGGGACCTCAGCGGCGGTCCGGCACCGGAGAGCGACGCGCGGCACGACAGACCACACACCGCACACGGAAGGCAGCCGAAGGCGACCGGACATGGACGACACCCCCGCACTCCTCACCCTGGGCACCACCCTCCTGTGCGGCGCGCTCGCCGTCGCGGGCGTACGGACGTACCTCGCCGGACGGCAGCAGCACGCGGCCCTCGTCGAGCGACTCTCCGACGCCGGGGACCCCTCCCGCGCCACCGGCACGTCCCGCCCCTTCCGCCGCTTCGACCGCGTGCTGCGCGGGACGCGCCCCGGCAGGCGGCTGGAGCTGCGCATCGCGTCCACCGGGCTGAGCGTCACGCCGGGCGACTTCGTCCTGTGGACGGGTGCGGCGGCCGTCGTCCTCTGGGTCGTCGCGGCGGTCGTCCTCGCCCCCTTCTTCGGTCCGCTCGCGGCCGTCGTGGCGGTCTGGTCGGCCTTCGCGTTCCTGGGGCGGCAACGCCGCAAGCGGATCGAGAAGTTCATCAACCAGTTGCCCGAGCTCGCCCGCATCCTCGCCAACGCCACCCAGGCCGGGCTCGCCCTGCGCACGGCCCTCGGGATGGCGGCGGAGGAGATGGACGCCCCCGCGGGCGAGGAACTGGCGGCGGTGGCCGACCGGCTCGCCGTCGGTCACTCGATGGAGGACGCCCTCGCCGAGCTGTCGGACCGGCTGCCCTCCCGCGAACTCGTCGTCCTCGTCACCACCCTGGTCCTCTCGCACCGCGCCGGCGGCTCCGTCGTCCGCTCCCTGCGGAACCTCACCGAGACGCTGGAGGAGCGGAAGGAGACGCGGCGCGAGGTCCGTACCCAGCTGTCCCAAGTGACCGCCACCGCCTACGTCGTCCCCCTGATGGGCATCGGAACCCTCTTCCTCATGGACCGCATCGCCCCCGGCTCCATCGACCGCATGACGGGCACCGCGCTCGGCCAATTGGCCGTGATCGGCGCGTTCGCGCTGTACGGCGTGGGCTTCTTCCTCATCCGCCGACTGTCCCGCGTCGACATCTGAGCCGCACTCACTACCTACCCCCCCCGAGGGAGACGGACATGGGCCTGCTGATCGCCCTCCTGGCCGGCGCGTCCGTGGCCGGTGTCTGCTACGGCGTCGCCCTGTGGCGCAGCGAGGCCAGGCTCCCGCCGGACCTCGCCGTCGCCCTGGAGGTCGGCGCCACGCGCACCTCGGCCGTCGGCTCCGCCGTCGACCGCCTCGGGATGCGGTGGGCCCCGCTCGTTCTCCGTCTGATGGGCGAGCGCCGCGTGGCGCGCGTCCGCACCCGCATCGACCGCGCGGGCAACCCCGGCGGCCTCACCGTCGACCGCTACGCGGCCCGCCGTGCCGTGTACGGGGCGCTGGGCTTCGGCGGTGCGCTGGTGATGCTCGTCGAGGGACAGTTCCTGGCGGCCGTGCTGCTCGTCGCCTTCGGCCTGTTCTGGATCGAGGTCGGCATCCGCGTCGCCGTCCGTGAGCGCCGGAGCGCGATCGAGCGGACGCTCCCCGACTTCCTCGACGTCCTCGCGGTCGTCGTCAGCGCGGGCCTGAGCTTCCGGCAGGCGCTCGACCGGGTGGCGGAGCGGTACGAGGGCCCCTGGGCCGACGAACTGCGCATCGTGCTCCGGCAGATGGACATGGGCGTCAGCCGGCGCGAGGCGTTCGAGGGGCTGCGCCGGCGGAACGACTCCGAGCAGGTGGCGCAGCTCGTCTCCGCCCTCCAGCAGGGCGAGGAGCTGGGGTCGCCCATCGTCGACACCCTCATGGACATCGCGGAGGACATGCGCCGCACCGACGCCCAGAACGCCCGCCGCCGGGCCGCCCGCGCCGTGCCGAAGGCCACCGTCATCGTCACCACGTTCATGGTCCCGGGGACGCTGGCCCTGATGATCGCGGGCTTCTTCCTCGGCTCGGGCGTGGACTTCGGCTCGGTGGCGGGCAAGTGAGGCCGGACGGGCCCCGGTGTCCGGGACGGGCTCCCGGCGTCCCGGACGCGCGCCAGGTGTCCCGGAACGCGCGCCCGGTGTCCGAGGCGGGCGAGTTCTGTGAATGCCCTTCGCTTCTGCAACCCGTTGTGGGACAGTCTTCGCCCGAAGGCACCTCGGCGGTGGCACGCGGCGTGGAGGGAGGTGATTCGTGTGACGCAAGGGAATTCCCAACTCCCCTGCGAAAGAAGGAACCTGGTACACGCGCTCTGTCCCGCGCCTGGTGTTTGGGCGTACGTTTCCCGTGCGGTGAGTGACCGTTCCGGATGTCACCCGCAGAACCGGCCGGACCGCGGAGGGGAAGAGGATGGGAAAGCGCTTGAGGCGAGAGGACCGGGGGCAGACCTCGGTCGAGTACCTCGGCATCATCGCCGTGGTGGTGGCGATCGTGCTCGTCCTGACGACGACGGATTTCGGCACGGTGATCGCAAAAGCGATCATGGATCAGATCCAAAAAATCGCCAAGTGATACCGGAACGCCCCCGCTTACCTCACCGGAACGGCGGGCGACATGACGCGGGCCAGGCATTTCCGCTGTACGTCGTGGCGGTCGCCGGACTCCTGTTCGTCGCGTTCGCCGTCTTCGCGGTGGGCATGGCGGGAGCGGCCAGGAACGGCACCCGGTCCGCCGCCGACGCGGCCGCCCTCGCCGCCGCCCAGAGCTACCGCGACCAGGCGTACACGGGCTTCCTCCGTGACCTCACCGGCCGCACCGGCCCCCCGGCCGGCGACTGGCGGCGCTGGCTCGACGGTCTCGGGGACGCCCCCGCCACCGCCTGCCGGGAGGCCGAACGCCTCGCGCGCGACAACGGCGCGGAGCCGTCCGGCCCCGGCTGCGCGGCGGCCCCAGGACCGGACCCCGCCTCCCTGGCCTTCGACGTCACCGTCGTCTCGCGGGACGCGGTCGGCGGATCCGTCGTCCCCGGGACCGAGAACACCCACCCCACAGCCCGCTCCCGGGCCGTCGTCGCACCGCGCTGCCGGCCGGCGGCGGACGGGGGCGACCAGGGCCCGTACGCCCGGCTCGACTGCGACGACGGGCCGTGGACCGTCGACCCCGCCCACCCCGACCCCCGGCTCACGGCGCGGACCCTGTTCGCCGTGCGCCTCGTCGCCACTGACTGACGACGCCACTGACTGACGGCCTCCGACGACCTCCGATGCCCCCCCGACGACCCCCGATGCCCCCCGACGACCTCCGAGTGAAGGAACGCCCTCCATGAGCACAAGGCGCCGAAGTCCCGCGGCCGTGCTGCTGGTGCCGCTCTCCGCCGCCGCGGTACTCGCCCTCTCCGGCTGCGGCGGCGACGGCGACGGGGAGAGTGCGCCGCGCCGTACGAAAGAGCCGGCGGATTCCCGGAATTCCGCGTCGAAGGGTTCGGAGCGGCCGTCCTCGTCCGGCGCCCTGGGAGAGATGCGGAACGGCGACGGAATCGTCGTGACCATCACCTCCGCGGCCCGGGAGGACGGCGGTTTCGTCACCGTCCAGGGAACGGTCACCAATCGCGGGGCGAAATTGTTCAACGCCCTGGAATGGCGGTCCAAGGAGACGGTCATGAGATCGCAGTCCGCCGTCTCGGGCGCCACCCTCGTGGACGCGAAAGGGAAGAAACGCTATCTGGTCCTGCGGGACACCGACGGCGAATGCCTGTGCAGTACGGGCCTCACCGGCATCAAACCCCAGGAATCCCGCCCCCTCTTCGCCCAATTCCCCGCACCGCCCTCCGACGTCACCGCGGTCGACTTCCAGATCCCCACCATGCCCTCCGTCCGCATCGCCCTCTCGGGGTGACCGGTGACCAGCCGCCCTCCGACGTCAGCCGCCCGCCTCGCCGCCCTCCTCCTGGCGGCCGCCGCCCTCGTGACCGTCGCACCGGACGCCGCCCGCGCCTCGGGCCCCGGCGACCCGGCCGACTCCAGGCCCCCGGTCGAACTCGACGCCCACGCCTCCGGACTCAAACTGCGGAAGGGCGCGAAACTCGCCCCCGGGCGCGTCCTCGACATCACCTCGATCGTCGAAACCGGCAACGGCGCGGAACGCCGCCAGGACACCAACGTCGACGTCACGTTCGCCCTCCAGGCCGAAGTCCTCTTCGACAAGGACAGCGCGTCCCTGAACCGCGAAGCCGCCCAGCGGATCCGCGTCATCGCCGACGAGGCCCGTAATCAGCGGACCACCACACTCCGCGTCTTCGGCTTCACCGACAACCTCGGATCCGCCGACCACGGAATCGCCCTCTCGAAGGAACGGGCCAACGCCGTACAACGCCAACTGGCCAAGGAATTGGCATCATCGGCGATCGCGTACCAGATCCGTGGATACGGCGAGGACTACCCCATCGCGGACAACGCGACGGAGGACGGCCGCCGGAAGAACCGCCGGGTGGAGGTGAGCTTCCCGCGCCGGAGCCGGTGAAGCGGCCCTGCGACGGGAGTCGGGCAGGGGGCCCGGGTCGCACTTCCGGCGGGGCGGCCCCGTCAACGACGTCAACAACGCTCGTGATCAATCCGCGTAGGCTGACCGGTGGTTATGACGTCCACCGGGGAGGCCCACGTGACCCGCGCCCGTACCGCCGACCTCATCGACATGCAGGCCCAGGCCTGCGCGGAGCTGAAGGCCCCGCTGTATGCGACCCTGCTCGCGCGGGCGGCCCAGGACGTCCGCGACGGCGGGCCCTGCGCCGACGCCGTCGCGCCGCTGGAGGGCGCGCCCGGACCCGCCGCGGTGGCGCTCCGCCTGCTGGGCGCGGTCCACGCGCTCGTCCTGCTCGGCGAGACGCCCGAACTGGCCGCCCACTACCCCACCTCGGGCGGATCGGCCGACCACCCGGAAGCCGCCTGGGGACCCTTCCGGCGAGCTGTGGCCGAGCACCCCGAGCACATCGCCGCATGGATGCGGCGCCCTCCGCAGACCAACGAGGTCGGCCGCGCGAACATGCTGATCAGCGGCCTCGTCACGGCGGTGGCCGGACTGGCGCTGCCCGAGCCGCCGCCGGTCCGCCTGCTCGAACTGGGGGCGAGCGCGGGCCTGAACCTCCGGGCCGACCGCTTCCGCACCGCGTCCGGCCGCCCCGGCGGGCCGGAGTTCTCCTGGGGCGACCCCGGATCGCCCGTCGTCCTCGACGGCGCATGGCGGGACGGCGCGCCGCCGCCCCGGATCGCCGGGGCCGCCGCCCGCGTCCCCGCCCTGGACGTCGTCGAACGGCTCGGCTGCGACGTCGACCCGCTGGACCCCCTCGACCCCGCGGGCGCCCTCGCCCTCCGGGCCTACGTCTGGCCCGACCACCCGTCGCGCACGGCCCGCCTGGCCGGGGCCCTGGCCCTCGCACGGCAGGTACCGGCCCGCGTCCGGGCCCGCGGTGCCGCCGACTTCCTCGTCGACGCGGCCCTGCGGCCGGGCACCCTCACCGTCGTCTGGCACTCCGTGATGCGGCAGTACGTACCCGCGGAGGAGTGGTCCCGGGCCGAGGGCGAACTCCGCCGGCTGCGGACCGCCGCCACCGGACCGGAGACCGGATGGTTCGCCCACCTCGCCTTCGAACCCCGGCGCATCGGCGGCACCCACCGGTTCGTGCTCACCCTCCGGGTGGGCGAAGGACCGGAGGAGGTCCTGGCCGAGGCACACCCCTGGGGCCTCGACGCCCGGGCCGCGGAGGTCGCCTCCCTCGCCCCATGACCGGCCCTCGCCAACCCCACGCCCCACAGGGCAGGATGGGCGTCCCGGGGACCCCGGCGGCGGGTGAGGGGGGCGGTACGTGACGGGCTGTACGAGGCGGGCGGCGCGGAAGGGGAACCGCGGCGTGCGGCTGGTCCTCGCGCTGGGAGCGCTCGCCGTGACCACGACGGCACCCGCGGCGGCCTCTGCGGCTTCCGCGGCCGGCACCAAGGACGCGGAACGGGCCGGAGCGCCGGTCGCCTACCGGATGGCCACCGACGCGCTGGAGGTCCACGGCACCCCGGCCGCCACGGACGGCCCGCCCCTCATGCCCGGCGACCGCACCGCCACGGACACCATCGCCCCCGGCGGGAAGAAGTACTACGGCGTCCGCCTGGACGGCGTCTCCGACGTCTACGTCTCCGCGGTCGCCGCCCCCCGGCCGGGCAGCGCGCTGGGCCTCCGGGACGGCATCGACGTGTCGCTGCACCGTGCCGACGGCACCCCGTGCGGGCCGCCCCGGCACCGCTCCTTCCTGTCGGCGGGCGGCGCCTACCCCCTCGCCGACCACGCGGAACGCCGAGCGGGAACGGACGGACCGTGCGCGGCGGCCGGCACCTACCACTTCGTCGTGACCCGGGGCGACGCGGACGGCGGCGACCCCGCCCCCATGCCCCTGGAACTGAAGTACGTCACCGAACACCCACCGGTCACAGTCCCCTCGCCCGGGAACTCCGGACCCTGGAGCTCGGCACCGCCCCCGGAACCGGCCGGCCCGGCGAAGGACGTCACCGGGGGCAGCGGCTTCAACGACGCGGCCGAGGTCCGCACGGGCACCTGGAAGGACACCATCCGCCCGGGGGAGACCCGCTTCTACCGGACCCCGGTACCGGCCGGACGGCAACTGTTCGCGAAAGCGACGTTCGGCAACGCCCCCGGACACACCCCCTACGTCGCCAACGGCGTGCGCCTGGGCCTGAACGACACCGCCCGCGGCCACGTGGCCAACCGCACCGACGGCTACCAGGGCAGCCCCGTCTCCGTCCCCCTCGCCGCACCCCCGGCCGCACTCGGCGGCGGCCCGCCGAGCGGCTGGTACTACCTCCAGGTCAGCCTGAACTTCAAGGCCGCGACCGGACGTTCCGGCGCCGTACCCGTCACGCTCGCCGTCGACACCACCCCCGCCCGGCGCGCCCCCGCGTCCCCGCCCGGTCCACCCTCACCGCAATCGGCCGCCCACCCGGCCCCGGACCGGCCGCTGCGCGCCCTCGGCTACGCCGGCATCGGCACCGGAACGGCACTGCTCCTGGGACTCGGCGGCTGGACACTCCTGGCCCGCAGACCGGGGGAGTGAACACGCCCCGCCGGACGCGCCCTCACTCCGGCGCCGCCAGACCGATCCGCACCCGGACCCCCTTGCGCAGCCCCCACGCGGCCATCGCGCCCGCCTCCGCCTCCAGTACATAGCGTGCCCGGAGGCGGGGCAGCCCCAGCCGGTGGGGCGGCATGGTCCGCACGGCGAGCACCCTCATGTCCCGCGTCACATACGCGACATCGATCGGGAACCGCATCCCGAAGGTGTGCACCGAACTCGCCGGCGTCAACAGGATCGCCCCCTCGACCTCGTCACGGCCCAGAAGCCCATGGGTACGGGCCCGGTAGGAGGCGGCGACCTCCACCGGAATCACCGGCCCACCGAACTCGGCGCCCACCACGGTCAGTTGGGTGAACCCGTCCATCCATCCGGGCATCGGCACGACCTTTCGCCACGGTCCATCGGCACGTCCGGGCAGCCAAGTTATTCCACATGGCGCGTGGTGTCCCATGGCACCCGGGGAAGTCACCCGGACCGCGACAAGGCACCGGGGGCCGTGATCAGGCAACTCGCTCACGCCGCTGGGCCACGGCGAACACCAGCCCGACGACTGCCAGCAGAGCCGCGATCCACAGCGGCGCGGTGTAGCCGCCGCCCGCCCCGAGGGCCGCACCGGCCAGGAGCGGGCCACCGGCATTGCCGACGTTGAAGGCGGAGATGTTGGCGGCGGAGGCGAGATTGTCCGCGCCCTGCGCGGTGGCCAGCACCCGGGCCTGCAACGGGGGGATGACCGCCGCGCCGACCATGCCGAAGAGCAGGAATCCGACGACGGCCGCCGGCTTGCTGTGCACCGCGGCGAGCAGCAGCGCCGAGACGGCCGCGGTCGCCGCCAGCGCGCCGTACAGCGTCGGCGTCAGCGCCCGGTCCGCCAGCCGTCCCGCGAGGGGAGTGCCGATGACCATGCCGATGCCGAGCAGCACCAGCAGCAGCGGTACGGACCGGGAGCCGAAGCCGGTGACCTCGGTGAGCAAGGGGGAGACGTAGGTGAGGACGGTCAGGAACGGCGCCCACCCGAAGGCCGTGGCCGCCAGCGCCAGCCAGACGCGTCCGCGCCGGAAGACCGCCAGTTCCTTCCTGATGTCCGCCCCGGCCTCGCGCGGCACCAGCGGCACGAGCAGCGCGAGCGCGGCCAGCAGCACCACGCCGATCGCCGTCACGGCCCAGAAGGTGGCCCGCCAGCCCCACGCCTGCCCCAGCGCCGTCCCGCCCGGAACGCCCAACACATTGGCGAGGCTCAGCCCCATGAACACCATGGCGATCGCGCTCGCCTTCCGCTCCGGCGCGACGATGCCGGCGGCGACCACCGCGGCGATGCCGACGTAGGCCCCGCCCGCCAGGGCCGACAGCACGCGCCCCGCCAGCAGCACCGGGTAGTTCGGGGCCAGTGCGCTGAGCAGGCTGGCCACGATGAACAGGCCCACCAGCCACAGCAGCATCCGCTTCCGCGGCGCTCTCGTCCCCAGGACGGTCAGCAGCGGAGCGCCCACGACCATGCCCACGGCGTACCCCGACACCAGGAGCCCCGCGGTGGGCAGCGGGATGCCGAAGTCGGCGGCCACCTCGGGCAGCAGTCCGGCGATGACGACTTCGGTCGTCCCGACCGCGAACGCCCCCAGCGCGAGTGCGAACAGCGCCGCGGCGCTTCCTCTCCCGCGAGTGCCCGGCCGCGAGGCGGTCTGTGGTGGTGCTGCCGGCGTTTCCGCAGGTGCTTCCGTTGCGCGAAGGTCGTAGGTCATGACTTCAGGCTCACGCGACGGCGGGCCGTGATCAGCCCCGATCTGCGCAACGATCGGTAAGCCCGGCTTACCGATTCCCTGGATCCATGCCGGCCACCTCCACCGCCGCCGCGGCGAAGGCCCGCATGCGGGCCGTCTCCCCGGCCGCGCGCCGGACCAGGCCGTACTCCAGCGGATCGGCGTCGTCGAAGGGGACGTAGACGACGCCCCGGGGCGTGTAGTGCCGCGCGACGTCGGCGCCCACCGGCGAGATGCCCTGCCCGGCGCCGACCTGGGCGAGCGTCTCGTGCAACGTCGCCGCCGACCGCCCGCGCCGCACCGGCAGGCCGCCGGGGGTGTGCGACGGTGCCAGGTGCTCCTGCCAGTACCGCGGCACGTCGCCGGAACAGGCGAAGACCCGGTCGCGGGCGAGGTCCTCCACCGACACCCGGTCCCGTTTGGCCAGCTGGTGATTGGCCGGGACGGCGAGCATCCGGGGCACGCGCAGCACCACCGGGCCCCGGACCAGGTCGTCCTCCTCCACCGGGAACTGGGTGACCAGCAGGTCGACTTGACCGGTGCGCAGCGGCCCGAGCATGTCCTTGAACTGTGTCTCGTGGATCTCCACCTCCGTGCCCGGATGCCGTACGGCGAGGACACGGATCACATCCATGACGAACTCCCCGGCCGCGCTGCCCAGATAGCCGACCGGCAGGACTCCCTCCACGCCCTTGGCCTCGGCCCGGGCATGCGCGAGCGCCTTCTCGATGCGCTGATAGCCCGGTCGCACCTCGTCGTGCAGGCGCTGCCCGAGCGGCGTGAGACGGACCCTGCGGCTGGTCCGCTCGAACAGCGGAGCACCGATGCGCCGTTCCAGGCTCCGGACGACCTGGCTCACCCGGGCCCGTGTGATGTGCAACCGCTCGGCCGTGCGTCCGAAGTGCAGCTCCTCGGCCAGCACCAGGAAGCTCTCGATCTCCAGCCGCTCGATCATGCGACCGACGATACCCGGCCGTCATCCCTACGCCCCGGTGGTGCGGGGCGGTGGTCCGGTGCGGGCGGTGGTCACGGCGTCCGAAGTGCGGAAAGAGATCACCACCCACCCGCGCCTCCACTCTCAACCCCGTGCACGTGCGCCCCATGCCCCCGTCCCACCGTCCACATGCACAAGGACTTGTCCACAGCCCCCCGCGGGACCGGCCCCGTGTCCGTAATCTCGGCGCATGGACTGGTTGTTGATCGCACTGGTCGTCCCGGCCGCGGCCCTGTACGGAGCCCTGGCCGGCGCGCTGGTGCCGGGGGCGCTGTACCGGCTGTCCGTCGAGCCGGAGGAGGCGTGGCGGACGGCGGCGCCGTGCGGGCACCGGCTCGGCGGGTGGGCCGGGCGGGCGCGGTGCGGGGTGTGCGGGGGGCGGTACGGGCCGGGGGCGGTGTGGCCGGCCGGGGTGACGGCGGTGGTGTGCGCGGGGACGGCGGCCGCGGTCGGCGCACGGCCCGAACTGGCCGTGTGGCTGCTCGCGATACCCGTGGCCGTGGTGCTCGCGGGGGTGGACTGGGCGGTGCACCGGCTGCCGGACGTGCTGACGGTACCCCTGGCGGTGGGCGTGGCCGCCTCGCTGGGCGTGGCCGCCGTGCTGCCCGGCGCGGGCGGGTCCTGGACCGGGGCCCTGCTCGGCGGTCCGGCGCTCGGCGGGGCCTACCTCCTGCTGTACCTGGCGCACCCGGCCGGGATGGGCTTCGGAGACGTCAAGCTGGCGGCCGGGCTGGGCTGCGTCCTGGGCTGGTACGGCTGGGGCGTGCTGATCCTCGGAGGGCTCGCCGGCCTGCTGCTCGGGTCGCTGTACGGCATCGGGCTCATGCTCACCCGCCGGGCCGGGCGCGGCGCGACCATGCCCCTGGGCCCGTTCCTGATCGCCGGGGCATGGGCCGGGCTCCTGGCGGGCGGCTGGTCCGTACGGCCGTGAGGGGCCGGAGGGGCGGGGGTGGGGAGGGGGAGGGGGGAGGCCCCCGGACCGTCCATCGGATCGAGCGGAGCCCGCCCCAGGCCGCCACCCCCACCCCCTCCGATCGGAGGGGGAGCCTCCGGAGCCGCACCCCGACCGTTCCCGATCGGCCTACGCCGTCAAGTCGGCGATGAGTTTGTGCAACATTTCGATGAATGTGACGGACGGCATCATCAGCCGGCGATCACATGGCCGGTTCTACACCGTAGGCCCTGTGCTGACAGGGGGAATGAGGGGTGGCAGGGATCGCCGGGAGTACCTTTTCAAGATCAACAACTGTGCCGAAAGTCAGCGCGCCACGCACTGTCACCCCCGCCGATGCGCGATGCACCCCCTCCGACCGGTTATGGTGGAAACCCCCCCTCGGGCCGGTCCGTATCCCCCCCACGGACCGGCCCGTTTTTCTTGGGGCAATGTCACTCTCCGTATGGAATCGTGCGACTCCGGACAGTTGTGATCCGAATCCGGCGGAAAGCCACCGTGGCAAGCGCGTCGGAATCACCCACGATTCATTCACAAACCACCCTCGAATCGTCCACGCCGCGTACGCGGAGGAGAGCACCCGGAGCGTCGGCCGA
The DNA here is from genome assembly GCF_013055795.1 of Streptomyces sp. I05A-00742. Lineage (GTDB taxonomy): Bacteria > Actinomycetota > Actinomycetes > Streptomycetales > Streptomycetaceae > Streptomyces. Next base: position 56,707 of record NZ_JABETO010000005.1, on the reverse strand, counting down.
CGGCCCGCGCGGGGGCGCCCCCGCGGAGCGGGCGCCTGCCCTGCTCCGCGGAGCCCCCCGGCCTCACCCCCGAAGCCGGCCACCGCAGGGTTTCCGCCTAGGAATCGCCCCGACGCGCCCAGATGTTGACCCCTTCCGTGCTCACCGCGAAGGAATCGATCTCGGCCAGTTCCTCCTTGGTCAGTTCCGGTCCCCCGAGCGCCGCCACATTCGCCTCCAACTGCTCCACACTGGAGGCGCCGATCAGCGCGGAGGTCATCCGCTCGTCCCGCAGCACCCAGAGCAGGGCGAGCTGCGCGAGGGACTGGCCCCGCCGCCGGGCGATGTCATTCAGGCCGCGCAGCCGGCGCACCACGTCCTCGGTGAGCAGCCCCGGGTCCAGCGAGGTGCCCCGCGAGGCGCGCGAGCCCTCCGGGACGCCGTGCAGGTACTTGTCCGTGAGCAGGCCCTGGGCGAGCGGGGCGAAGGAGATGCAGCCCATGCCCTCGTCCTCCAGGGTGTCGAGCAGGGCGTCGTCCTCCGTCCAGCGGTTGATCATGGAGTACGAGGGCTGGTGGATCAGCGCGGGCACGCCCATCTCGCGCAGCAGCCGCGCGGCTTCACGGGTCTGCTCCGAGCTGTACGAGGAGATCCCGGCGTACAGCGCCTTGCCCTGCCGGACGGCGGACGCGAGGGCGCCCATCGTCTCCTCCAGCGGCGTGTGCGGGTCGAAGCGGTGCGAGTAGAAGATATCGACGTAATCGACACCCATTCGGACCAGTGACGCGTCCAGGGACGAGAGCAGGTATTTCCGCGAACCCCATTCGCCGTACGGCCCGGGGTGCATCTGATAGCCGGCCTTGGTGGAGAGCACCAGTTCGTCACGGTAGGGCCGGAAGTCCTGGGCGAACAGCTTGCCGAAGTTCAGTTCGGCGGAACCCGGCGGCGGGCCGTAGTTGTTGGCCAGATCGAAGTGGGTGACCCCCAGGTCGAAGGCGCGCCGGAGAATGGCGCGCTGCGACTCCAGGGTGCGGTCGTCCCCGAAGTTGTGCCACAGTCCGAGGGAGATGGCGGGCAGCTTGAGTCCACTGCGGCCCGTACGCCGGTACTCCATGGAGTCGTAGCGTGTTTCGGCCGCGAGGTAGCGCGAATCGGTCATGCCGCCACTGACTATCACGGTCCGGTGACCGGCCGAGTTGGGTTCTCGCGACACGCTGGCAGTAATGTGGCGCCCTCGGGCGCCCGCAGTGGCGGGGAACCGCAGTGGCATGGAGGGGCTGGAAACGTGAAGTTGCGCGACCTGGTGTACAGGCTCTACGCACACCGGGTGGAAGGCCGCCTCGACCACGCCCAGGTGCCCAAGCACATCGGCGTCATCCTGGACGGCAACCGTCGCTGGGCCCGTGCCGACGGCCGGACCACCGAGCAGGGCCACCAGGCCGGCGCGGACAAGATCCAGGAGCTCCTGGGCTGGTGCGCCGAGACGGACGTCGAGGTCGTCACCCTGTGGATGCTCTCGACGGACAACCTGGACCGCCCGGGCAAGGAGCTGACACCGCTCCTGGGCATCATCGAGAACACGGTCCGCGGACTGGCGGCGGACGGCCGCTGGCGCGTCCACCACGTGGGGCAGCTCGACCTGCTCCCGGCCGGCACTCAGACCGTCCTGAAAGAGGCCGAACAGGCCACTCTCGACGTCAAGGGAATACTGGTCAACGTGGCCGTCGGCTACGGCGGCCGGCAGGAAATCGCGGACGCCGTCCGTTCCCTGATCCTGGAGGCGGCCGACAACGGCACGTCCTTCGAGGAACTGGCCGAGACGGTCGATGTCGAGCACATCACCAAGCACCTCTACACACGCGGCCAGCCCGACCCGGACCTGATCATCCGCACCAGCGGCGAACAGCGGCTGTCCGGTTTCATGCTCTGGCAGAGCGCGCATTCCGAGTACTACTTCTGCGAGGTTTTCTGGCCGGCCTTCCGCAAGGTCGACTTCCTCCGCGCACTGCGTGATTATGCGGCGCGCCACCGGCGTTACGGATACTGAGCGGTTCCGGCGGGCGCCGGACGGGAAGCGGCCGTCGTACGGACCGTCATGACCCGGTCCCCGCATGTGCGCTGGGCGATTGCCCGGTTCCGTACGGTCGCCGACCGGGCCGCTGTCGCGGCCCGGTGATCAATCGTTCACCTGCTCGTCGCATATGCCGTTGCATGGTCAAGCGCTTCGGCGGGAATATCCCCTGCAGGCCGGCGGTCGTCCCAATGACCGTCGCTCTGCCAGCGGGCGGCATGGGGCCGCCCGCCCGGGAGGCCCTTTGCGACGGACGAAGCCCGCGACGGCTGAGCGGTGCAGGCGGGTCCTGCCGCCCCTCCGGGCCGTGCGGAGGACGTGGAGGGCCGTCGACCGGCCCTCGGAGGGCGTGTACCCGGCCCCTTCCCCGCGACTCCGGTCGCGTCCAGACCTCTCCCCGAGGGGGTTCGTGCACCCGTGGTGACCAGCAAGAAGCGCCGTGAGAACGACCGGCGCACCTATGTCCTCGACACCAGCGTCCTGCTGGCGGATCCAGGCGCCATGTGCCGCTTCGAGGAGCACGAGGTGGTGCTGCCCGTCATGGTGGTCACGGAGTTGGAGGCCAAGAGGCACCATCCGGAGCTCGGTTACTTCGCCAGGAAGGCGCTGCGCCTGCTGGACGAGTACCGGGTGCAGTTCGGCCGGCTCGACGCGCCCATCCCCATCGGGGAGCTCGGCGGCAGCCTGCGGGTCGAGCTGAACCACTCCGATCCGGGCATACTCCCGGTCGGCTTCCGCCTGGGGGACAACGACTCGCGCATCCTCGCCGTGGCCCGGAACCTCCAGGCCGAGGGCTACGACGTCACCGTGGTCTCCAAGGACCTGCCGCTGCGCATCAAGGCGTCGTCGGTCGGCCTGCTGGCCGAGGAGTACCGGGCCGAGCTGGCCATCACCGACTCCGGCTGGACAGGTATGGCGGAACTGTCCGTCACGGCCGAGCAGGTGGACGAACTGTTTGCCGTGGAACGGACATACGTCCCGGAAGCGGCCGAACTGCCCGTGCACACCGGGCTGGTGCTCCAGTCGGAGCGCGGCAAGGCGCTGGGCCGGGTGACGGCGGACGGCGAGGTGCGGCTGGTGCGCGGCGACCGGGAGGCGTTCGGCATCCACGGCCGGAGCGCCGAGCAGCGCATCGCCCTGGACCTGCTGCTCGACCCGGACGTGGGCATCGTCTCGATGGGCGGCCGGGCGGGCACCGGCAAGTCGGCGCTGGCGCTGTGCGCAGGACTGGAGGCCGTGCTGGAGCGGCGGCAGCACCGCAAGGTGATGGTCTTCCGGCCGCTGTACGCCGTCGGCGGCCAGGAGTTGGGGTACCTGCCCGGCAGCGAGTCGGAGAAGATGAGCCCCTGGGCCCAGGCGGTCTTCGACACCCTGTCGGCGGTGACGACGGCCGAGGTGATCGAGGAGGTCGTCGGGCGCGGCATGCTGGAGGTGCTGCCGCTCACGCACATCCGCGGCCGGTCGCTGCACGACGCGTTCGTCATCGTGGACGAGGCCCAGTCGCTGGAGCGGAACGTCCTGCTGACCGTCCTCTCCCGGATCGGCGCCAACTCCCGGGTGGTGCTCACCCATGACGTGGCGCAGCGCGACAACCTCCGGGTCGGACGGTACGACGGGGTGGCCGCGGTGGTGGAGAAACTGAAGGGTCATCCGCTCTTCTCGCATGTGACGCTGACGCGTTCGGAGCGGTCGCCGATCGCGGCGCTGGTCACGGAGATGCTGGAGGACGGACGCATCTGACGCCTGGACGCGTCCGGTGCCGGACGTATCCGGTGCCGGACGCATCTGACGCCGGACGTATCCGACGCCGGCGTCCGGTGACGGACGGACAGCGCGCGGCAAAAGCCCGGGAGCTTAGCCGCGCGCTGTGATGTCGCGCCAGGATTCCCGCAATTCCAGTGTGTCGAACCTGGTGTGACCTTTCCCACGCAACGCGGAATTGCCTGCGGCCGTACGCGTGGGGCAGAGTCTGGGTCCTGTCAGGCCCCGCATACGGCACGTGCTCCTCAGGGGGCGTGCGATTCACCGCCAATTGAACAGTGCCGCCGTATGCCGCCCGTGCACCGTGCGGACCTCTTTTCTCAGGGGTTCACCGGCGGACCCGCCGGGCCAGCGCCTCCAGTGACCGGCCGGTCCCGCTGTCCGCGGTTCCGTACCAGCAGAGGCCAGAGCGAGGGGCGCGATCGCGTCCGCGAGGGTCACCTGCGCGGGCGATGCTGGAAGGAAAGCGTGTGAGCCGGATCTCGGTCCGGGGATTCGCCGTGGCCTCCGCCACCGCGGTCACCACCGTCGGCGCCGTCGTGGGCGTCGCCCAGGGCGACGAGCAGAGCAGGACGACGACCGGCGGGGTCGAAGCCGCCGCCCCCGAGGCGACGCTCCTCGCGGACGTTCCCGCCGGGCAGAGCGTCCAGGGCCACGCCTCGCTGACGCAGCAGGCGGACACGCAGGTCGGTGTCGCCCAGACGGTCGCCAAGAAGGAGGCCGAGGAGGCCGCCCGCAAGCAGGCCGCCGAGGACGCCGCCGCCAAGAAGGAAGCGGTCGAGGCCGCCGCCAAGAAGGAGGCGGAGGAGAAGGCCAAGGAGAAGGCGGAGAAGCGGGAGAAGGAGAAGGCGGAGGACGTCGCGAGCCGCTCGGCCACGCGGGACGCCTCCAGCTTCCCCGCCAAGGGCTCGTACTCCGTCGCCGAGGTCCAGTCCATAGCCCGGCAGATCGTCCCCGCCGACCAGTTCCAGTGCTTCAGCAACATCGTGAACAACGAGAGCAGCTGGGACTACACGGCCACCAACGCCTCCTCCGGCGCCTACGGCCTCGTCCAGGCCCTCCCGGCCGAGAAGATGTCATCCGCGGGGGCCGACTGGCGGACCAACCCCGCCACCCAGATCAAGTGGGGCCTCAGCTATATGAACGAGAGGTACCACAGCCCCTGTGGGGCATGGTCCTTCTGGCAGGCCAACAACTGGTACTAGGCGGCCCTCCGGCACGCGCCGAGTGACACATCCGCGAGCCCCCGACCTCAACCGGTCGGGGGCTTTGTGGGTCTTCCGGGGGGAACGCGGGTCCTACGGGCGGAAACCTTTCCCCTCGGAGCGGCCGGGCCCGGGTAACGTTCATGCCCGATGGCCACGGGGGATGTGGGGGTAGAGGAAGAGAAATGTCCAGATTGCCACAATGGCTCGGCAGTGTGGGGTCGGGCCTGACGCGGCTCTCCCGACGGCTGGAGGAGCGCAAGGCGCGCACCGACCCGGACGGCGTGCCCGGCTGGGCGCGACCCGCCGGGGACGGCGCCGAACCCGAGCGTCCCGCCTCCGCCGCGGAACCCGCGTCGGAACCCGCCCCGGAACCCGCATCCGCCCCGGAACCCGCGTCCGCAAAGGAGCCCACCTCGCCCGGGCCCGAAGAACCGGGCGCCGACCCCGCCTCCGCCGGCCGGACGGCACCGGCCCCCGCCGCGGCCGTCCTCGCCGAACCCCCGCGACCCCACCCGGTCTCCGCCGTGCCCTGGGGCATGCGCGTCGCGGCCGAGGCCGGCTGGCGGCTGCTCGTGCTCGCCGGAACGCTGTGGGTGCTGATGCGCGTCATCAGCGCGGTGCAGCTGGTGGTGCTGGCGTTCGTCGCCGGCCTGCTGATCACGGCGCTGCTCCAGCCGACCGTCGCCGCGCTGAAGCGGCGGGGGCTGCACCGGGGACTGGCCACGGCCATCACCTTCATCTCCGGCTTCGTGGTCATGGGGCTGGTGGGCTGGTTCGTGGTGTGGCAGGTCATGGAGAACGTCGACGACCTGTCCGGCCAGCTGGAGACGGGTCTGCACGACCTGAAGGAATGGCTGCGGACGAGCCCGTTCCACGTCACCCAGAAGCAGATCGACAACATCACGGAGAACCTCAGTGATGCCCTGAGCTCCAACACCAAGGAGATCACCTCCGCCGGCATAGAGGGCGTCCAGGTCATCATCGAGACGCTGACCGGCATCGTCCTGGCGATGTTCACCACCCTCTTCCTGCTCTACGACGGGCCGAGGATCTGGCGCTGGATGCTCAAGCTCGTCCCGAGCGCGGCCCGCGAGGGTGTCGCCGGGGCGGGGCCGCGTGCCTGGGCGACCTTGACCGCCTATGTGCGGGGCACGGTGATAGTGGCGATGATCGACGCGATCTGCATCGGTATCGGCCTCTACTTCCTGAAGGTGCCGATGGCCGTGCCGCTGGCCGTCTTCATCTTCCTCTTCGCCTTCATCCCGCTCGTCGGTGCCGTGGTCTCCGGCGCGCTGGCCGTGGTGGTGGCGCTGGTCACCCAGGGAGTGTTCTCGGCCGCGATGGTGCTGCTGGTCGTGCTGGCCGTGCAGCAGATAGAGGGTCACATCCTCCAGCCGTTCATCCTCGGCCGCGCGGTGCGCGTCCATCCGCTGGCGGTCGTGCTCTCCGTGGCGGCCGGCTCGATGGTCGCTGGCATCGGCGGCGCGGTGGTGGCGGTGCCGCTGGTGGCGGTGACCAATACGGTCGTCGGCTATCTGAGGGCGTACTCCCGGGGCGAGGTCCCGGGCGAACGCCCCGAGTGAGCCGGGCCCGGACACGACGACGGCGGCCCGCCGACCGGAGAGGTCGGCGGGCCGCCGTCGTACGGGGGGTGCTCAGCCGTTGAGCACGGCCTCGGCGTCGAGCGTGGCGCCGACGGCCTGGAGCACAGAGGCGATCTTGAACGCCTCCTGGATCGTCTCGCGGGCCACACCGGCCTTGCGCAGCACCTGCTCGTGCGAGTCGAGGCACATGCCGCAGCCGTTGATGGCGGAGACGGCCAGGGACCACAGCTCGAAGTCGACCTTCTCCACGCCCGGGTTGCCGATGACGTTCATCCGCAGACCCGCGCGCAGGTTGCCGTACTCCGGGTCCGACAGCAGGTGCCGGGTGCGGTAGTAGACGTTGTTCATCGCCATGATGGCGGCGGCGGCCTTGGCGGCGGTGTACGCCTCCGGGGACAGGTTCGCCTTCGCCTCGGGCTCCAGCTCGCGCAGCACGATCGGCGAGCGGGTCGCGATGGCGCAGGCGAGGACCGTGCCCCACAGCTGCTGCTGCGGGAGGTCGGAGTTGCCGATGACCGAGCCGAGGTTCAGCTTCAGGTCCTTGGCGTAGTCCGGTACGGCGGACTTCAGTTCATCGAGAGCCATGAGGGATCAGCTCACTCGCCCGAGAGGAGCGCGACCGGGTCGAGGGTCTCCTCGCCCTTGCTCCAGTTGCAGGGGCACAGCTCGTCGGTCTGCAGCGCGTCGAGGACCCGCAGGACCTCCTTGGGGTTACGGCCGACGGAGCCGGCGGTCACCATGACGAACTGGATCTCGTTGTTCTGGTCGACGATGAAGACGGCGCGCTGGGCGTAGCCGTCCTCGCCCTCGACGCCGCACGCGCGCATGAGCTCGTGCTTGGCGTCGGCCAGCATCGGGAAGGGCAGGTCACGCAGGTCGGCGTGGTCCTTGCGCCAGGCGTGGTGGACGAACTCCGAGTCACCGGAGACACCGAGGATCTGGGCGTCACGGTCGGCGAACTCGTCGTTCAGCTTGCCGAACGCGGCGATCTCGGTCGGGCAGACGAAGGTGAAGTCCTTCGGCCAGAAGAAAACGACCTTCCACTTGCCCTCGTAGGTCTTGTGGTCGATCTGCGCGAAAGCCTTGTCCGCGTCGAGGTCCACACAGGCGGTCAGGTCGAACTCGGGGAACTTGTCACCGACAGTGAGCACGCGCTCTCCTTGCAGCGAAGAAAGTCCCTGATTGCGGACTTTCTGCGGGGTTGGACGTGATCCACCCTGCCACAGGAGGCATTGATAGCGGAAATAGTTAGACTGATTGGAGTTGATCGGAGGTGCTTATCGATGGAGTCGTCCATATCTCATGAGCGGCCCGAGCGGCCCGAGCGGGACGCGGCCGCCCGGCCGGGCACCGGCAAGGCGCCGTCCGGCCGCCCGGGCCGGCCCAGCCTGCCGCAGCTCCGCGCGTTCCTCGCGGTCGCCGAGCACCTGCACTTCCGTGACGCGGCGGCCGCCATCTCCATGAGCCAGCCGGCGCTCTCGGGCGCCGTCTCCGCCCTGGAGGACTCGCTGGGGATTCAGCTCTTCGAGCGTACGACGCGGAGAGTGCTGCTGAGCCCCGCGGGTGAACGGCTGGCCGTACGGGCCCGCAGGGTGCTGGACGCGGTCGGCGACTTCATGGAGGAGGCCGAGGCGGCCCGGGCGCCCTTCACCGGCGTCCTGCGGCTGGGCGTGATCCCCACCGTCGCGCCGTACCTGCTGCCCACGGTGCTGCGGCTCGTCCACGACACCTACCCGGACCTCGACCTCCAGGTCCACGAGGAGCGCACCTCGTCCCTGCTCGACGGCCTCACCCAGGGCCGGCTCGACCTGCTGCTGCTCGCGGTGCCGGTCGGCGCCCCCGGCGTCACCGAAATCCCGCTCTTCGACGAGGACTTCCTCCTGGTCACCCCCTGCGACCACGAGCTGGCCGGCCGCACCGACATCCCGCGTACCGCGCTGCGCGACCTCGACCTGCTGCTCCTGGACGAGGGCCACTGCCTGCGCGACCAGGCACTCGACATCTGCCGCGAGGCCGGCCGCACCTCCGGCGTCCCCGTGACGACCAGCGCCGCCGGCCTGTCGACCCTGGTCCAGCTGGTAGGCGGCGGACTCGGCGTGACCCTGCTGCCCCGCACGGCCGTCCGCGTCGAGGCCGCCCGCAGCGACCGCCTCGCCACCGGCTGCTTCGCCACGCCCCCGCCCTCCCGCCGGATCGCCCTCGCGATGCGCTCGGGGGCGGCGCGCCAGGGCGAGTTCGAGGAGTTCGCGGACGCGCTGCGGGAGGCGCTGACGGCGCTGCCGGTGCGGATCGTGAGGTGAGCGGCGGTCAGCCGCGGCGACCGGCCTTCTTGAGAAGGCCGTCGACGTCGAGTTCGATCGTCGCGCCAATGGATTCCGGGAGCACGGCACGCTCACCGGGCGCGTAGATGCGGTGGTTGCGGTACTCGTTGGCGAAGGGGTCCGTGAGGACGTGCAGGCGCTGCTTCTTCCGGTCGACGATGACGTAGACCGGGATCTTGGCGATCGCGTAGGCGGCGACCTTGGTCCGCACGTCCTGGGCGTAGTTGGTCGAGGTGACTTCGAGGACCAGGCGGAAGACGGCCGGATCGTAGTAGGTCGACTCGATGGCGTGCTCGTCCGCGTCGGCGTCGACAACGGCCAAGTCGGGAATGGCGTAGTCCGAAGGACCATCGGGGAGCCAGATGCCCGCACCTTGAACCACCATCGTCTCTTCGGTTTCCGCGGCATGGAAGTCGAAGGTGAGGCTGGTCAGGGAGTGCGCGTGGCGCATGTCGGGCGGCGGTGTCACGGTGATCTGTCCCCCCAGGATCTCGACTCGGTGGCCGGGATTCCGTTCCGCGAGTTGCTCGGCCTGCTCAAGCAGGGTCGGCTCGTCGCGATCGCAGGGGCGCTCGATTGCTGCGGCGGACATCATGTGCCTCCTGGCGGCCGGTGTCGAGACCATCATCGTAGGCCGGGGGTGCTCGTAGCGCCCTGTGCGTGGATGTTCACTCGTACGTGGGTTCGGGCACGCCCGAGAGCCCGGTTCCTCCCCGGTCCGTGTGGTAGGAGAGGCCGGGCACCCGGAGGGCGGTCACTCGGTCCGCAGCCCGTCCGGCCGGGCCATCCGCAGCAGCGCCGGCAGGGCGGCGAGGGTGACGAGGCCGATGAGGCTCATGCCCGCGCAGGTCACCGGCCAGAAGACCCACCGGTCGGCGACCCGTCCGCCGTTCAGCCGCAGGATCGCCCAGCCGAGGCCGAGGCCGGTGCCGACCGCCGCGGCCATGCCCAGCAGCACCGGGATCGCCGTCTGCCACAGCACCGACCGGACGAGGGTGCGGCGCGGGACGCCGACCGCCGCGAGGGAGGCCAGCAGGCGCCGGCGTTCGCGGAGCTGTTCCAGCGTGCTGACGAGCATGCCCGCGCCGACCAGGGCCAGCATGCCCGCCGCGGCGAGGGCCAGGCCGCGCTGGAGCAGCGCGAAGTTGTCGTCCTTCACCACCCCGCCCAGGCGCCGGATCCCGCCGCCCGGACCGAAGCCGGCCGCGGTGTTCCGGACCCGTTCGATGGCGTCCGGGTCGTCCGGGTCGGTCCTGACGAACAGCCGGGTCCTGACGTCGGGCAGGGCCGACGCGTCAAGGGCCGCCGGGGTGGCCAGAACGCCGTCGGGGCAGTCGTCCGTCGGGCCGGGCCGGGTGCGGACCTCGCGCGCGGACCCGGGGACGGTCCACCGGAACGCGTGGGCCGGGTTCCCGCCGTACGGGGTCACGGCCACCTTGGAGCCGGGCCGGAACGCCTCGGTGTGCGAGCGCTCCTCGGACCGGCCGAGGAAGACGTCGCCGTCCCGGCAGGAGCCGATGTCGGCCAGCCGGGCCAGGGTGGCGCAGTCTCCGATGACGACGGAGCTCACGGCGCCGGGTTCGTCGTCCTTCTCGATGTAGCGGTCCACGTAACCGGTGGCGGCCCGCACGCCCTTGGTGGCCCGGAGCCGGTCGGCCCAGTCGCGCACGCGCTCGGACGGGGCGAGCGGGTACGAGCCCTCGAGCTGCGAGTGGGTGGGGAGGGCGACGGGAGGGCTCTCGAAGCGGCCCTGCACGCCGGTGAAGACGGTCTGCAGGGCGATCGCCCCGGCCACCGCGACGGTGATGCCGCTGACCGCGCGGGGTGCCGGGCCGCTGTTCAACTGGAGCCGCCGGACGGCCAGTTGCCAGGCCGGCGGGCCGCCGTGGATACGGGCGACGGCCACCTCGACCGCCCAGGGCAGCAGGGCCGCCACCCCGATCAGCAACAGGGTCGCGCCCATCGCCACCTGCCAGACGCCGGGCGGTGTGGCCGGCAGACGCCCGGCGACCCCGGCGAAGAACGGGGTGAGAAGCGCGGCGCCCAGCGCCGGCAGCAGCAGGCGCCACCAGAGCCGGCGCCGCCGGGGCGCGGTGTCGCGGACGCCCCCCAGCGGCTCGACGATGACGCCGCGCAGCGCGAACAGGGCGACCGCCACCGAGCAGACCGGCACGGCGAGGACGGTCAGCGCCAGGATCCAGGGCGCGGGGACGACGTCGGACGGGAAGAGGTTGATGTCGAGGAGGGTGACGTACCGCGCGTACTCCCACAGCCACAGGAAGACGACCGCTCCGAAACCCAGCCCGAGCACCGAGCCGGCCAGCGCCTCGCCCGCCGCGATCCGGCGGACCGTCCCCAGGTCCGCGCCCAGCAGCCGCAGCGCGGCGAGCCTGCGGTCGCGTCCGGCGCCCCCGAAACGGACGGAGGTCGCGATGAAGACGGCGACCGGCGTCAGCAGCACGACACACGCCAGGACGGTGAGAATGACGATCACGGGGTCGACCGGGACGTCGGGCCCGTCGTAGCCGAACCCGTCGATGCGCAGGGCGCCATCGCCTCGTCGATGCGGTCGTCGCCCGCGTAGTAGAAGAGCTCGCAGGGGCCGACGAGTCCCCGGTCACCGATGGTGCCGATCTTGCGGTACTCAGTGAACCGTTCACGTAGCAGCGCCCCCCGGTCCGACGACAGCAGCGCGTCGAGCGCGGGGGAGACCACCATCTCGCCGGTCCCCGGCATCCTGTCCACGCCGGGCGGGCGCGGGGCGTCCGGGCCGTCCGGGCGCAGCAGCCCGCCGGTGACGGGCTTGTCGCGGAAGTCGGTGCCGGTCTCCAGGTAGAGCAGGGTGTCCGGGCTGCGCGGGACACCATGGACCCGGTGATCGCGGAACTCGCCGGTGGTGGCGACCGCGCGGTCGTCCAGCCGGGCCTCCCGCGCGGACAGCATCGAGGGGATCGAGGCCGTGATCAGCAGCAGGGCCACCCCCAGCCCGATACCCACCGCCGTGAGCGCGGTCCGCAGCAGGCCCTCACGGCCGCCGGCGCCCGCGTACCGGGCGCCCATGCAGAGCTCGCGCGGCCAGCGGGAGAGGGTCCGGGAGCCGCGCGCGGCGCCGCTCTCCGTCACAGAGCGCCCGCCATGTCCCGCACGGTGCCGTCCCGGACGACCACTTCGCGGTCGGAGTAGGCGGCGACCCGCACCTCGTGGGTGACCAGGACGACGGCCGCGCGGGTCTCCCGGGCGGCCTCGGTGAACAGCTCCATCACCCGCTCGCCGTTGAGGGAGTCGAGGGCGCCGGTCGGTTCGTCGGCGAAGATCACTCGCGGTGTGGTGACCAGGGCGCGGGCGATGGCGACGCGCTGCCCCTGGCCGCCGGACACCTCGCCGGGGCGCTTGCGGCGGGCGTCCGCGACGTCCAGCCGCTCCATCCACCGCAGGGCGCGGGCTTCCGCCTCCTTGCGCCGCAGGCCGGCCAGCCGCAGCGGCAGGGCCGTGTTCTCCAGGCAGGTCAGCTCCGGCACCAGCCGGCCGAACTGGAAGACGAAGCCGAACTCCCCGCGCCGCAGGGCGCTGCGCTCGGCGTCCGGCAGGTCCGTCAGCCGGTGGCCGTCGTACGTCACGACGCCCTCGTCCGGCCGCACGATCCCGGCCAGGCAGTGCAGCAGCGTGGACCTGCCCGAGCCGGAAGGGCCCATGACGGCGACGACCTCGCCGGGGTGGACGGAGAAGTCCGCACCGTCGAGGGCGCGCGTCGGGCCGTAGGACTTGAGCAGGCCGACGGCGCTCAGCAGGGAGCCGGCGGATATCAAGCGCCCACCGCCCTGGCCAGCTGGTCCAGCCGCGCGGCGGTCAGTTCCAGCCACCGAAGATCGGCTTCCAGATGGAACAGCGCGTGGTCGCAGATGAGCTGGTCGGCCAGGTCGCCCGAGCGCTTCCGCTCGGTCAGCCCGCGCATCATCCGCAGGTGCTCCGACCGCTGGGCGTCGAGCAGCCGGCCCGCGCTGCGCCCGGTCAGCAGGGCGAGGACGACCTTGGTGTAGAGGGTCGACTGGAGGTACGGCTCCGGCTTCTCGGACCGGGCGAGCCACCGCGCGACATCGGTGACGCCGGCCTCGGTGATGGCGTACCGCTTGCGGTCCGGGCCGCCACCCTGCTCAATGCCGTCCACCTCGACAAGGCCGTTCTTCAGCAGCCGCGACATCGTCGAGTACACCTGGCCGTAGTGCAGGGGGCGGTCGTGACCGAAGTGCTCGTCGAAGGCCCGCTTCAGGTCGTATCCGTGCCGGGGGCCGGACTCCAGGAGGCCGAGCAGGGTGTGTCCGATCGACATGCGGGCGAATGTACACCAGGTGTATACGCCCCGTGTATAGACGTGGTGCAGAGCTGGCCGAAACGCAGCGGGTCCGCCACGTCAGGCGTCCGGCTCCTCGGGCTGCTGCTCCCCGTCCGCCGCCGGGCGCCCCGGCCGGCGGATCGCACCGACGTTCCGGGGCAGCCGTCCGGCGTCGGCCAGCGCCTTGCGCAGCAGGAACTCGATCTGCGCGTTGGCGCTGCGCAGCTCCTCCGCGGCCCAGCGGGAGAGCGCGTCGTGGACCAGGGGATCGAGCCGCAGCAGCACCTGCTTGCGCTGCCGCGGCCGTCCTTGCGGGGGAAGGTCGTCCGTCACTGGTACAGGGTGCCGGTGTTGAGGACGGGCTGCGCGGCCCGGTCACCGCACAGCACCACCATCAGATTGCTCACCATGGCCGCCTTCCGCTCCTCGTCCAGCTCGACGATGCCCTGTTCGTTGATGCGGGCGAGGGCCTGCTCGACCATCCCCACCGCGCCTTCGACGATCATCTGCCGGGCGGCCACCACCGCACCGGCCTGCTGCCGCTGGAGCATGGCGGACGCGATCTCGGGCGCGTAGGCGAGGTGCGTGAACCGCGACTCGACGATGCGGACGCCGGCCGTCTTCACCCGGGCGTGCAGCTCGACGGCCAGCTTCTCGGTGATCTCCTCGGCGTTGCCGCGCAGTGACAGGGCCGTCTCGTCATGGGCGTCGTAGGGGTACTCGATGGCGATGTGCCGCACGGCGGCCTCGGTCTGGACGGCGACGAACTCCTGGAAGTCCTCCACCGCGAACACCGCCTGCGCGGTGTCCTCGACCTGCCAGACGACGACCGCCGCCAGCTCGATCGGGTTGCCGTACGCGTCGTTCACCTTCAGTACGGCGGTCTCGTGGTTGCGCACCCGGGTGGAGACCTTCTCCCGGCTGGTGAACGGGTTGACCCAGCGCAGGCCCTCGGTGCGGATCGTGCCCCGGTAGCGGCCGAAGAGCTGGACGACCTTGGTCTCGCCGGGGGCGATGGTGTTCAGCCCGCACATCGCGATGATCGAGCCGAGCCCGACGAGCACCCCGCAGACGATGAGCCCGGCCGCGGCGCCCTTGTTCCCGTCCGCCCCTTGTCCCGCGCCCACAATGACCAGCCCCACGCCGGCCAGCAGTCCCAGCAGCCCCAGGAGCAGGGCGAGACCGCCGCCGATGTCCTTGGCCGGCATCTCGCGCACAGGTGGCTTCGGCGCCCCGGCAGGGCCGTTGACGGTGGTGTCGGTGAGTGCTTCGGGCATGGCTGTCCCCCTGGAAGGTGTGTCTAGCAAACTGATATCACTTTATCGCCCTGTACGGTTTTCCGCATCGAGCCGCTATCGCGCCGCTCCCGGTTCCGCCCGCCGGGGTGCTATATGTCACGTGCTCCAAACCCTTGATCGATGGGCCTTTGGTCACAGTCGCGGTGTTAGCTTCGTGAGCTGGTTGGGGGCGGACAGAGTGGAGCTACGGGAGAGATGGGTCGAGCCGAAGCACGACGGGCGCAGAAGAAGGGCAGTGCCCGCAGCGCCAAGGGCAAGAAGCCCAAAAAGACCGGTATACGCCGCTTTTTCACCTGGAAGAAGCTGCTTGCCTACTTCTTCGGGGTGATCGCCCTGGGGGTGGGCGCGTTCGTGGCGCTGTACCTCTACGTGGACGTGCCGAAGGACGGCAAGCACGCGGCCATGGCGCAGGCCACGATCTACAAGCTGCCCGACGGCAAGGTCCTCAAGCGGGACGGTGAGTTCAACCGCGAGGAAGTCGTCTTCTCGAAGATCCCGAAGAACGTCCAGAACGCCGTCGTCGCGGCGGAGAACAAGGACTTCTGGGACGACTCGGGCGTCGACCTCATGGGTACCTCCCGCGGCATCCTCAAGACCGTGATGGGCGAGGGCAAGCAGGGTGGTTCGACGATCACCCAGCAGTACGTCAAGAACTACTACCTGGACCAGCGTCAGACGGTCAGCCGCAAGGTGACGGAGCTGATCATCTCGCTGAAGCTCAAGAACAAGATGTCCAAGGAGGACATCCTCGCGGGCTACCTCAACACGAGCTACTTCGGCCGCAACTCCTACGGCGTCCAGGCCGCCTCCCACGCGTACTACAACAAGGAGCTGGACAAGCTCACCATCGAGGAGTCCGCCTACCTCGCCGCGCTGCTCCAGGCGCCCAGCTCCTACGACTACGCGACGGCGTCGGAGACCGGCAAGAAGCTGGTCACGCAGCGCTGGAACTACGTCCTCGACAAGATGGTCGAGAAGAACTGGCTCGACAAGAGCAAGCGCCAGACGATGAAGTTCCCGATGCCGAGGCAGCCCAAGCTCGACTCCGGTCTCAAGGGCCAGAACGGCTACCTCTATACGCTGGCCAAGGCTCAGGCCGAGGAGATCCTCAAGAAGCAGGGCAAGACTCTCTCCGCGGGCGGATACACGATCACCCTGAGCATCGACCCCAAGAAGCAGGAACAGCTGGAGAAGTCGGTCAAGTCCCAGCTCTGGGACAAGATGGACCCGAAGGCCCGCAAGGTCGACGGGCACGTCCAGCCGGGTGCCGTGTCGGTGGACCGCAAGACCGGTCACATCGTGGCGATGTACGGCGGCAAGGAGTGGAGGACCCACCAGATATCCAACGCCACGCGTGAGGATTTCCAGCCCGGTTCGACCTTCAAGCCCCTCATCTACGCGTCGGCGCTGGAGAACGGGTCGAAGACCCAGGACGGCAAGCCGATCAACGCCAACACCGTCTACAACGGTGACAGCGAGCGTCAGGTGCAGGGTCCCAACGGCCCCATCGGGTACAAGCCCCCGAATGAGGACGACGTGAACTACGGTCCGCAGACCGTGGAAGAGTCCATGATGAAGTCCATCAACTCGGCCTTCGCGCAGATGGCCGTGGACGTCGGGCTGGACAAGGTCAAGAAGACCGCGACCGACCTCGGCATGAACAACGACGCACCTGACTTCGGCGCCCACCCCGCCATGGCCCTCGGCTCCATGGGACAGAGCCCGCTCCATATGGCCGCGGCCTACGCCACGCTGAACAATCACGGCAAGAAGGTCACCCCCAGCATCATCAAGTCGATCACCTGGAAGGGCCAGGACGTCGACCTGGACAACCCGATCGGTGGTGACGCCATCTCCCGGGGCGCCGCGGACGGTGTCACGGCGATTCTGAAGAGCGTGGTGCAGAAGGACGGTACGGGCAAGGTCGTCCGGAGCGACAACTACGAGGTGGCCGGCAAGACCGGTACCTCCGACGAGGACCGCTCGGCCTGGTTCGCGGCCTACACCCCGGACCTGACCACCGTTGTCGCCGTGTACGGCGAGGACGGCAACAAGCACGTGCCGCTCTACGGCGCGGGTGGAGAGCCCCGCGTCAACGGCAGTGGCTACCCGGCGCTGATCTGGAACGCGTACATGTCGAAGGCTCTCGGCGACGACCCCACCGCCAAGTTCGACCTCGACACCGAGAACGGCGCCGCCACCGCGCCCGCCCCGCTGCCGCCCAGCTCCGCGCCGCCGGTGACCACCGCGCCCACGACGCCGCCGCCGTCGACCACGCGTCCGCCGTCCTCGCCGCCGGCGACCAAGCAGACGCCGAGCAAGCCGGGCAAGCCGTCCGGCAAGGAGACCAAGCCGACGAAGCCCTCGAAGCCGTCCACGCCGAACACCAAAAAACCGACGCCGCCGGACACCGGCGGTCCCGGTGGTCCGGGCGATCCCGGTGGTCCGGGAGGACCGGGCGACGACGACGGGTTCCACCTGCCGTAGCCGCACCGCACCGCGGAACGACCGACGGCCGCCCCGCTCCACACCGGAGCGCGGCGGCCGTCGCCGTGTGCGGGGGCGGGGGGCGGCTCAGCCCCCGTTCACCTGAGTCGCGATCCGGTCACCGATCGCCTTGTCGATGTTGCGCCAGTACTGGAGCGCCCGTTCCAGGATGGGCTCGCTCACCCCGTTGAGCAGGTGCCCCGACACATTGGCGACCAGCCGGTCGCGGGCCGCGTCGTCGAGGACCTGGCGGACCATGGTGCCGGCCTGGCCCCAGTCGTCGTCCTCGCGGTGGAGCCGGTACGCCTCGCGCACCATCTCGCCCGAGGCGTGCCAGCCGGCGATCTCGCCGAAGCGCGCGGTGTCGGCCGCGGGCCCGCCGTAGGAGTTGGGGGCGTACGGGCGGGCCGTGCGCGACGGCTCGTACCGCATCGGGCCGTCCTTGGCGTAGGAGTTCACGCCGGAGCGCGGCCGGTTGGGCGGCAGCTGGGCGTAGTTGGGGCCGATGCGGTAGCGGTGGGTGTCGGGGTAGGAGAAGAGCCGTCCGAGGAGCATCTTGTCCGGGGACGGGCCGATGCCCGGCACCAGGTTGGACGGCTCGAAGGCCGCCTGCTCGATGTGGACGAAGAAGTCCTCCGGGTTCCGGTCCAGGGTGAGGCGCCCGACCTCGATCAGCGGGTAGTCGCCGTGCGGCCACACCTTGGTGAGGTCGAAGGGGTTGAAGCGGTAGTCCGCGGCGTCCTCGAAGGGCATCACCTGGACGCGCAGGGTCCACGACGGGGCGTCGCCGTTGTCGATCGCGTTCCACAGGTCCCGGCGGTGCCGGTCCGGGTCCTCGCCGGCGAGGTGGTCGGCCTCCTCCTGGGTCAGGAACTCGATGCCCTGGTCCGTCCGGAAGTGGTACTTCACCCAGAACTTCTCGCCGCCCTCGTTGACCCACAGGAAGGTGTGCGACCCGTAGCCGTTCATGTGCCGCCAGGTCCGAGGGACGCCGCGGTCGCCCATCAGCCAGGTGACCATGTGGGCGGACTCGGGCGACAGCGTCCAGAAGTCCCACTGCATGTCGTTGTCGCGCAGCCCGTTGTCGGGGCGGCGCTTCTGCGAGCGGATGAAGTCCTGGAACTTCTGCGGGTCCCGGACGAAGAAGACCGGGGTGTTGTTGCCGACCAGGTCGTAGTTGCCGTGCTCGGTGTAGAACTTCACCGCGAAGCCGCGCGGGTCCCGCCAGGTGTCCGGCGAGCCCTGCTCGCCCGCCACCGTGGAGAACCGGACCAGCGTCTCGGTGGTCCGCCCCGGCTGGAAGACCACCGCCTTGGTGAACTGGGTGACGTCGTTGGTCACCCGGAAGGTGCCGTAGGCGCCGGCGCCCTTGGCATGGACCACCCGCTCCGGGACACGCTCCCGGTTGAACTGGGCCATCTTCTCGATCAGATAGTGGTCCTGGAGAAGGATGGGGCCGGTGTCACCGATGGTGAGCGAGTGTTCGTCGCTCTCCACCGGGATGCCCACGTTGTTCGTCGTGTACGGGGTGCTGTGCGCCGAGTCGGTCATGGAAGGACGCCTCCTGCCGCGGACGAAGGAGGACGTCGTCACTGACGCCCTCCGCACCGAGCAAGTCAACCCCGCCGACAGGATGTCGGCAACACGGCCCGCGGGCCCCACCGGACCTTGACCGGAAACGCGCGGTCAGTGCCCGTGCGGCGGCAGCCCGAGCTCGAACCACACCACCTTCCCGGTGCTCAGCCGGGTGGCGCCCCACCGCCTGGCCAGCTTGTTCACCAGGTACAGGCCGCGCCCGCCCTCGTCCGACGGCCGGGCCTGGCGCAGCCGCGGCAGCTGCGGCACATCGTCGCCGACCTCGCAGCGCAGCACGTCCGTGCGCAGCAGCCGCAGGGTGATCGGCCGCTCGGCGTACCGGACGGCGTTGGTTATCACCTCGCTGACCAGCAGCTCCACGGCGTCCGTGAGCTCCGGCAGACCCCAGCGGTCCAGCGCCCGGCGGGCCAGCCGGCGGGCCTGGCGGGCGGTCTGGGGGCGCGGATCGAGGAACCAGTACGCGACGTCGCTCGGCGCTATGCCCTCGAAGCGTGCGGCCAGCAGGGCGATGTCGTCGTCCCGGTCGCCGGGGCCGAGCATGCCCAGCACCTCGTCGCACAGCGGCTCCAGCGGCGGCGGGTTCGGGCCGGTCAGCCGGGCGGTGTCGATCAGCCGCTCGCGCAGCTGCTCTATGCCCGTCCACACGTCCCGGATGCGCGACTCGACCAGGCCGTCGGTGTAGAGCAGCAGCGTCGCCCCGGCGGGCGCGTCCAGCTCCACGGCCTCGAAGTCCACCCCGCCCACGCCGATGGGCGCGCCCGGCGGCACCCGCAGCACCTCGGCGCGGCCGCCGCGGTGCAGCATGATGGGCGGCGGGTGGCCCGCGTTGGCGATCACGATGCGGTGCGAGACCGGGTCGTAGACCGCGTAGAGGCAGGTCGCCATCCGGTCCGAGCCCAGCCGCTGCGCCTGCTCGTCCAGATGGTGCAGTACCTCCGCCGGCGGCAGGTCCAGGCCCGCCAGCGTCTGGGCCGTGGTCCGCAGCTGGCCCATGATCGCGGCGGACGTCATGGAGTGGCCCATCACGTCGCCGACGACCAGCGCGATGCGGTTGCCGGGCAGCGGGATCGCGTCGTACCAGTCGCCGCCCACCCGGGCGGTCTCCGCGGCGGGGAGGTAGCGGCTGGCGAGCCGGACGCCGGTGGGCTGCGGGAGGGAGTCGGGGAGCATGGTGCGCTGGAGCTCGTCCGCGATGTAGACCTCGCGGCCGTAGAGCACGGCCTTGTCGACCCCGAGCGCGGTGTGCGTGGCCAGCTGCGCGGCCACCAGCAGGTCGTCGCTCTCGAACGCGGCCCGGTCGGGGCGGCGGATGAACACCGCCGCGCCTATCACCCGGCGGCGGCCGCGCAGCGGCGCGAGGATGGTCCGGCGCGGCTGCGGGACGTGCCGGTCCTCGCCCAGCAGTTCGGGCAGGGCCGCCCGCGCGGCTGAGGAGTCCCCGAAGACGGGCCGGACACCCCGCAGCACCTCCGCGAGCGGCCCGCCTATGCGCACCTCACAGCGCTCGGCCGCCTCGTCGGCCAGCTCCAGGCCGAGACCGGGGGAGTCCGCCGGGGCCTCCGGGGTGGCGGACGGGTCCGGCGGGACGGTGCCCTCCGCGGGCCAGGCGGTGTCGGGGGTGCCGAGGCCGCGCGCGTACTCGGGCAGCCGGTCGGTGCGGCGCAGCCGCAGCACGACGGGGCCGACCGGCCGTTCGTCGCCCACCGGCAGCGGGTCGCGCAGATAGACGAGGATCGCGTCGGCGAAGGTCGGCACGGTCGCCCGGCACAGGCCCAGGACGATCTCGTCCAGGTCGATGCCCCGGGCGATACGGCGGGTGGCCGCGCCGACGAAGCGCAGCCGCTCCCCGCCGCCGGCGGCGGTGTGCGGGCCGGCGGCCGGCCGGCTCCCGCCGGGCGGGTCGGGCGCCTCGGAAGCGCTCATGACGGGACGCACCGGCCGCGCCCCGCGCGGCAGCGGCAGGCCGTCGTCGGGGTCGTCGGCTGGTCGGGGGCGCGGCGCTGTGGCCGGCGCGGGGGTATGCCGGACTGCGGCATTCCGCTGTCCTCCGTGGGAGTCGGTCTGCTCCGTCACGCGTGGGGTTCCATCCGTCGGGGCGTTAAGCCCGGTCGCACAGGGCGCACCATGGTCAGGCGGCGCGTCGCAGATTGAGGAAGAGCTGGATCTCGGGCGGGACGTCCGTACTCAGTGGGGCGTAGGCCAGCGAGCTCTCCCCGGTGATCTCGAACCCCGCCTCGCGGACGACTTCCCGCAACTCGTCGCGCAGATAACCCGATACCCGAATCGTGTTACCGAGGAACGGTATCGCATAGTCATCCACGTCCGCCTCCACCATCGAGAGTGCCATCAGCCCCCCTGGTCTCAGCAGTTCGTGCAACAGCCGCAGCGCGTGGGGGATCTCCGGGCGCGGGAGCATCAGCAGGGCGAAGAAGGCGGCGACGCCGTCGAAGGTCCCCAGCCGTCCGTCCCGCAGCTCCGCCAGGTCGGCCTCGTGGAACGTCGCCCCCGGGACGTGGACCCTGGCCAGGTCGAGCATCCCGGCGGACAGGTCGATGCCCACCACCTCGTGCCCGGCCTCCACCAGCTGCCGGGCCGTCGGCAGCCCGGTGCCGCAGCCGACGTCGAGGATCCGGGAGCCGGGCGGCAGCGACTCGGCGAGCCAGGCGCCGGAGGCCAGCTGGCCCTCCTTGTGCGGGAACGCCTCGTCGTACCGGTCGCCGATGGCGTCGAACGCCTCCGCCTGCCCGCTGCGGTCCAGGCCCGCGAGGGCGTAGCCGTCATAGGCCCGCCGGTTGTGGTCACCGCTCACGGCTCCGCCCTCCTGTGCCCGTTCCTGTATGACTCCGCGTCACTTTCGTCGTCCTGCCCGCGGGATTGTCGTGCGGCGGCATGCGCGATGTCGCGGAGGACGATCCTACGGTTGCCCCGCGGGGCGACGGCAAGCTCTTCACGCCCCTAGGGGCGCCGGAGTGCGCCCCCAGTCGTCCGGAAGCGCCGGCACCGGCCAGGCGGGGTCGGGCCGCCAGCGCTCCCAGCCGGAGGCGAACGGGGCGCCCCAGGCCTCGATCCGCTCGACCGCCGCGTGCCCGGCGGCCCGCACCTCCTCGGCCCGGGCGGCTGTCATCAGGCCCACGCGCTGCGCCTGCGCGAACTCGTCCTCGTCCTCCCACTTCCAACTGCGGTCCGGATACACGGCGATGTCCAGGAAGTGGTCCTCGGAGTCGACCCCGCCGGCCCAGCGCGCGAGCGGTTCCTCAAGATTCACGTACCAGTTCCTGAACCGCCAGTCGAGATCCCAGAAGAGCCAGACCGACCAGGGATCGCCCGGCCGGGCCAGCTTGAGCACCCCGGTCCCCGACCAGGCGTCGACGCTCGTCGTGCGCGGAGTGGTGTAACGGGTCGCCAGTGGCTCCTGGTACGGCGGTCTGCCGTCGGTGAGCACGGGCCGGACGCACGGCGTCCCGGGCGCCACCCAGACGGCGAGCAGGTCGGCGGTGTCCTGGACGACCGTCACGGGACGGCAGATGTGGACGTGGTCACCGGCGTTGGCGCGGTAGCGCCAGAGGATCTGGTCGCCGGGGGCCCAGAATCCGCCCGCGGATCCGGTGGGGGTCCTGGTGTCCGCTGTCTCCGCTGCCATGCGCAGATCTTAGGGGGAGGGGACGGGCCCGTGCCGTGATGTGTACCGCACGGGGGCCGGCCGTCCGGACGGTATGGGTCGGCCGGACGGGCCGTACGGCCCGTCCGGCCTGTGCGAACGCGGGAAATCGTCGGAGAAATGGTGGCCGCGTGATCGGCGGGGAAGGAGCGCCGGGTACCAACTCCCGTTACGGGCGCGTCATCCGCAGGACGTCCAGGGCCTCGTCCAGCTGGTCCATGGTGAGCAGGCCGCGGTCCACGTACCCCTCCTCCAGCACCACCTGACGGATCGTCTTCCGCTCGGCGAGGGACTTCTTCGCGACCTTCGCCGCCTCCTCGTACCCGATGTACCGGTTCAGCGGCGTGACCACCGAGGGCGACGACTCGGCGTACTCCCGGGCCCGCTCGACGTTGGCCGTGATGCCGTCGATGGTCCGGTCGGCCAGCAGCCGGGACACATTGCCGAGCAGACGGACGGACTCCAGCAGGTTCCTGGCCATCACCGGCAGCATCACATTGAGCTCGAAGTTGCCCGCGGCGCCCGCCGTCGCCACCGTCGCGTCGTTGCCGACGACCTGGGCGGCCACCATCAGCACGGCCTCCGGGACGACCGGGTTGACCTTGCCCGGCATGATCGAGGAGCCGGGCTGGAGGTCGGGAAGACCGATCTCGGCCAGACCCGTGCGCGGGCCCGAGGACATCCAGCGCAGATCGTTCGCGATCTTGGTGAGGCCGACGGCGATGGTCCGCAGCTGACCACTGGTCTCCACCAGCCCGTCCCGCGCGCCCTGTGCCTCGAAGTGGTCGCGGGCCTCGGTCAGCGGCAGCCCGGTCGTCCGGGCGACCTCGGCGATGACCGCCGCGGAGAAGCCGGCCGGGGTGTTGATGCCGGTGCCCACCGCCGTGCCGCCCAGCGGGAGTTCGGCCAGCCGCGGCAGCGACGAGCGCAGCCGCTCGACGCCGTACCGGACCTGCGCCGCGTACCCGCCGAACTCCTGGCCGAGCGTCACCGGCGTGGCGTCCATCAGATGCGTCCGGCCCGACTTGACGACCTCGGCGAACTCCTCGGCCTTCCGCTCCAGCGCCTCCGCCAGATGCTCCAGCGCCGGGATCAGCTCGCGGGTGACGGCGGCCGTGGCGGCGATGTGGATCGAGGACGGGAACACGTCGTTGGACGACTGGCTGGCGTTGACGTGGTCGTTGGGGTGCACGTCCCGGCCCAGCCGCTCGCCGGCGAGGGTGGCGATGACCTCGTTGGTGTTCATGTTGGACGAGGTGCCCGAGCCGGTCTGGAAGACGTCGACCGGGAAGTGCTCGTCCCAGCGGCCCTCCGCGACCTCGGCCGCGGCGTCGGCGATCGCCTCCGCCACCTCCTTGTCGACCACTCCCAGCTCGGCGTTGACCTTGGCGGCGGCCGCCTTGATCCGGGCCAGGGCCTCGATGTGCGCCCGCTCCAGCCGCTGCCCGCTGACAGGGAAGTTCTCCACGGCCCGCTGGGTCTGCGCCCGCCACTTCGCATGGGCGGGGACACGCACCTCACCCATCGAGTCGTGCTCGATCCGGTACTGATCGCTCTCGGTCATCGTCACTTACCTCCTGTCGTGTACAGCGTTTGGCCGGTTCACCGTGTTCCCGAAGGCCACTACCAGCCAGTAAATACCGCGAGTAACAACAGAAATCGGGGAGGCTCCATGACACGCAGACCCACCCTGCGCTGTTCACTCGCATCCGTCGCGGCCTTTGCTGCCGTTCTCGGCGGCATGACCGGAATCGCCGCCACCGGCACCACCGCCCACGCCGGGACCCGCACCACCGCCTCGACCCCGCTCACTCCCGAGCTGGAGAAGATCCGGGCCGCCGAGGCGGTGAGGCTCTACGGCGACTCCGCCGAACGCCCGCTCACCGAACGCAAGACCTCACTGCTGTCCCTGGGCGACAGCGAGATATCCGGCGAGGGCATCGGAACCTACGAACCGGGCACCAACGGCCCGGACAACTGGTGCCACCGCTCGCCCGACGCCGCCATCCACCGCACCTCGATCCCCGCCGACGTCACCTACAACGTCGCCTGCTCCGGCGCCGACACCACCAACATCCGCATCGGCGGCGGCAAGCAGTACGCGGACGAGCTCGTACAGAGCGACAACCTCGCGGTCAAGGCCCGCAACACCCGCGTCAAGCTGGTCCTGCTCGTCGCCGGCGCCAACGACGACCTCCAGTTCGGCCCCGTCATGACCGACTGCGTCACCCGCTACCTCACCCTCCAGGGCACCTGCGAACCCAAGTACGCCCCCGGCTGGCAGGCCCGCGTCGACGGCCTGGTGCCCAAGGTCGAGCGGACCGTACGCGACCTGCGCACGGTCATGCGCGACGCCGGCTACGCCGACGCCGACTACAAACTCGTCGTCATGGGCTACCCGAGCCCCATCGGCCCCGACTTCGAGGACAACCCCGACTTCCCCGGCAAGCTCCCGGGCGGCTGCGCCGGCTACACCTCCGACGCCGGCTGGGGCCGCAACACCGCCGTACCCGCCTTCGAACGCGGCATGCGGCGGGCCGCCCTCGCGAGCGGCGCGTACTACCTCGACAACTCGCGCCTCTTCCACGGCCACGAGGTCTGCAGCGACAACGCCTGGGCCCGCGGCCTCTACGTCGACCTCTCCAACCCCTTCCCGCCCGACTCCAACTCCGTCCGCCAGTCCTTCCACCCCAACGCCCGCGGCCACGCCGCCTTCGCGGCCTGCCTCACCCAGCTCTACACCTCCGGCTACCGCGAGGCCGGCTGCGCCGACCCCGCGAGCACCGGGACGCCCGAGCTGCGCAAGGTCGCCTGGGACGAGGCGTACCGGCCGTTGCGGAACGCCGCCACCGGGACGTGCGTCGACGCGTACGGCGCGGCTTCCCGCAACGGGACCGCGGTGGGCGGCTGGGACTGCTCCGGGAGTCGGAACCAGGAGTGGTGGTACGACGCGGAGCGGGGCTCGCTGCGGACTGCTCTGTCGCATGACCGGTGTGTCGATGTGCCGGGTGGGAAGTATGCGGCGGGGGCTGCTGTGACGCTTTGGGACTGCCACGGTGGTGGCAATCAGCGGTTCGTCCGTACCGGTGGGACGATTCGGCCGGTGGCGGCGCAGGACCTGTGCCTGACGCTTGCGGCGGCGAAGGATCCGGTGCGGTTGCAGCGGTGTGACGGTTCGCGGAGCCAGAGCTTCGGGTAGTGGTTGGGGGACTTTGCCCCTGACCCGCCCTTTCACCGTTTCCCGGGGAGGGCCCCGGACCCCCGAAGCGCGCTGCGCGCGCTGTCCTCAAACTCCCCCAGAGGGGGCACCCCCAACAGGCTGAATCAGCCTGTCCGGCGCTTGAGGACAACCGCGCGCAGCGCGGTTTCAAGGGGGCGCGGGGCACCCCCCGCAGAAACGGTGAAAGGGCGGGACCGGAGAGAGCCACCTACCCCACCCCCGGCCCCCGCACGGGAATCGACGTGAACGTCGGCGCCGGCGCCGGGTCCGTGAAGAAGTCGTTGCCCTTGTCGTCGACGACGATGAACGCCGGGAAGTCCTCGACCTCGATCTTCCAGACGGCCTCCATGCCGAGCTCCTCGTACTCGACGACCTCGACCTTCTTGATGCAGTCCTGGGCGAGCCGCGCGGCGGGCCCGCCGATGGAGCCGAGGTAGAAGCCGCCATGGGCACCGCACGCGTCGGTGACCTGCTTGCTGCGGTTGCCCTTGGCGAGCATGACCTTGGAGCCGCCGGCCGCCTGGAACTGCTCGACGTAGGAGTCCATGCGACC
Source organism: Streptomyces sp. I05A-00742 (assembly GCF_013055795.1). Classification (GTDB taxonomy): domain Bacteria; phylum Actinomycetota; class Actinomycetes; order Streptomycetales; family Streptomycetaceae; genus Streptomyces. Next base: position 30,621 of record NZ_JABETO010000005.1, on the reverse strand, counting down.
GGCCGTGGTCGGACCGAAGGAGCCGGAGGCGTAGCCCTCGGGGGTCTTGGCGGGACCGGCGTAGTAGACGGGGTGGTCCTTGAGGTACTGAGGCATGTCCTCGCCCGCGTCGAGCCGCTCCTTGATCTTCGCGTGGGCGATGTCGCGGGCGACGACCAGCGGACCGGTCAGCGAGAGCCGCGTCTTGACCGGGTACTTGGTGAGCTCGGCGAGGATCTCGTCCATGGGACGGTTGAGGTCGACGCGCACCACGTCGCCGTCCGCGTCCAGGTGCGCGTCGGTCGTCTCCGGCAGGAACCGCGCCGGGTCCGTCTCCAGCTGCTCCAGGAAGACGCCCTCGGCGGTGATCTTCGCGACGGCCTGGCGGTCGGCGGAGCAGGACACCGCGATGGCCACCGGGCAGGACGCGCCGTGCCGCGGCAGCCGCACCACGCGCACGTCGTGGCAGAAGTACTTGCCGCCGAACTGGGCGCCGATGCCGATCTTCTGCGTCAGCTCGAAGACCTTCTCCTCCAGGTCCTTGTCCCGGAAGCCGTGGCCCAGCGGGGAGCCCTCCTCAGGCAGCTCGTCCAGGTAGTGCGCGGAGGCGTACTTGGCGGTCTTGAGCGCGTACTCGGCGCTGGTGCCGCCGACGACGATCGCGAGGTGGTACGGCGGACAGGCCGCCGTACCGAGCGAACGGATCTTCTCCTCCAGGAACTTCATCATGCTCGCCTCGTTGAGCACGGCCTTCGTCTCCTGGTAGAGGAAGGACTTGTTGGCCGAGCCGCCGCCCTTGGCCATGAAGAGGAACTTGTACGCGCCGCCGTCGGTGGCGTACAGCTCGATCTGCGCGGGCAGGTTGGAGCCGGTGTTCTTCTCCTCCCACATGGTGAGCGGAGCCATCTGCGAGTACCGCAGGTTCAGCTTGGTGTACGCGTCGAAGATGCCGAGGGAGAGCGCCTCCTCGTCACCGCCCTCGGTGAGGACGTTCTGGCCGCGCTTGCCCATGACGATCGCCGTGCCGGTGTCCTGGCACATCGGCAGCACGCCCGCGGCCGCGATGTTGGCGTTCTTCAGCAGGTCGAGGGCGACGAACTTGTCGTTGGACGACGCCTCGGGATCGTCGACGATCTTCCGCAGCTGCGCGAGGTGCGCGGGGCGCAGATAGTGCTGGATGTCGTGGATCGCCTCTTCCGCCAGCGTGCGCAGCGCCTCGGGCGTCACCTTGAGGAAGGTGCGGCCGTCCGCCTCGAAGGCCGACACGCCCTCGGAGGTGATCAGTCGGTACGGCGTCTCGTCCTCGCCCAGGGGCAGGAGGTCGGTGTAGGCGAACCCCGGGGGGACTGACCGGTCAGACATCGCGGCGATTCCTCACTCACTCTGCGGATGGTGTGGGCCGGCCGCGTCGAGGGAGCCGCCGGCGCTTCTCAGGGTAGGCGGCCGGGCTGGGCGCGAGCCGGTGAGGTAGGCCTCAGTCACCCCGGAGTGCACCCTCCACACCCCCTGTCGCGATCTATCGCGTTTGGCTACCCTGGTGCCGTGGACGAGTCATCGCTGGAGAAGCGCCCGGTTCCCCTGACCAAGTCGCGGCCCGCGGCACGCCCGCAGGCCGCGCCGCCCGCCCCCGCCGCCCCCGCGCTGCGCGCCTCCGACGCGGACCGCGACCGGATCGCGGACATCCTGCGCGAGGCGCTGGCCGAGGGCCGGCTCACCGCCGACGAGCACGCCGACCGCGTGGACGCGGTCTACCGGGCGCGGACGGTCGCCGAACTGGAGCCGCTGGTAAGGGACCTGCCGGCCGCCACCGGCGCCCGCCCGGCCGCCGGCCCCGGGCCCGTCGACCCCTACGAGGCGCCGCCCGCCCTCGCCGAGAACCTCGTCGCGGTCTTCGGCGGCGCCACCCGCAGGGGCCGCTGGCGCGCGGGCGGCCGGCTGAACGCGTTCGCCCTGTTCGGCGGGGTGGAGATCGACCTCACCGAGGCACTGTTCGAGCAGCGGACCGTGGTCATCAACACCTGGGCCCTGTTCGGCGGCGTCGACATCAAGGTCCCCGAGAACGTGTCGCTCCGCTCCACCGGCACCGGGATATTCGGCGGCTTCGACGTCGACGGCCACGAGTCGCCGGACGAGGGCGCCCCCGCCGTCCTGATCACCGGCTGGGCGCTGTTCGGCGGCGTCATGGCCAAGGCCCGCCGGGGCAAGCGGGTCAGGGACCTCCGAGCCGCCGGATAAGGCCGCAGGGCAGGCCGCCGGACAGCCTGTGCCGACGGGCGGGCGGGGACGGGGGTGACGGACGGGATTCCGGTCATGGCAACGGTGTGAATAAGCGCGCGCACAGCGGGTAAAGCTTGGTGCATCGTCTCTCGTACGGCTGCGGGTGCGAATGGCCGTGCAGGGTGAGACGGGCAAGGGTGACTCAACCGGCCGAGCAAAGCCGTCGTCAGGAGTGGACCGTGCTGCTACCGCATCAGCCCCTGCAGGAAGCCGCCGTACCGTCGCCGCGGATGTCCGCGCGGGATCAGGCCGGCCCCTGGCATTCGGAGGCGGTGTGCCGCCGGGACGAAGCAGGGCTGTTCTTCGCACCGTCAAAGGAACCCACGGCGGCACGCCTGTCCCGCGAGGAGGCCGCCAAACGCGTCTGCGCGCGCTGCCCGGTGATGGTCGAGTGCCGGGAGCACGCGCTGCTCCAGCCGGAGCCGTACGGGGTGTGGGGCGGTCTCACCGCGGCCGAGCGCCGCGTCGTGCTCGCCCGTCGGCGGCGCCGGGAGGCGGAGCTCCAGCGCTCCACCCGGGTGGCCGCGGCGGGGTAGCGGACGCCCCGGTGTTCCCAGACGTCGGACGGGCCGGCCCGGCCCGTCCGACGTCTGGGAACAAGCGGCGCCGCCGCTCCCCGGACCGCGCCCGGGGCGTGCCCTAGCTCGGCCGCTCGAAGTCGATCGCGCTGTACGCCCGCAGCTTCGACAGCCGGTGCGTCGAGTCGATCTGCCGGATCGTCCCCGACTTGGACCGCATGACCAGCGACTGCGTGGTCGCCGTCTCCGCCCGGTACCGGACGCCGCGCAGCAGGTCGCCGTCGGTGATGCCGGTGGCCACGAAGAACACGTTCTCGCCGCTGACCAGGTCGTCGGTGCAGAGCACCTTGTCCAGGTCGTGCCCGGCGTCGAGGGCCCGCTCGCGCTCGGCGTCGTCCTTCGGCCACAGCTTGGTCTGGATGGTGCCGCCGAGGCACTTGATGGCACAGGCGGCGATGATGCCCTCGGGCGTCCCGCCGATGCCGAGCAGCAGGTCCACGCCGGTGCCCTCGCGCACCGCCATGATCGCGCCGGCCACGTCGCCGTCGGAGATGAACTTGATCCGGGCGCCCGCCTCGCGGATCTCCTTGACGATGCCGTCGTGGCGCGGCCGGTCCAGGACGACGACCGTCACGTCCTCGGGGGAGGAGCGCTTCGCCTTGGCGATACGGCGGATGTTGACGGCCACGGGGGCGTTGATGTCCACGAAGTCCGCGGCCTCGGGGCCGGTGACCAGCTTGTCCATGTAGAAGACGGCGGACGGGTCGAACATCGAGCCGCGGTCGGCGACGGCCATCACGGAGACGGCGTTGGCCATGCCCTTGGCGGTGAGCGTGGTGCCGTCCACCGGGTCCACGGCCACGTCGCACTCGGGGCCGGTCCCGTCGCCGACGCGCTCGCCGTTGTAGAGCATCGGCGCGTTGTCCTTCTCGCCCTCGCCGATGACGACGACGCCGTTCATCGAGACGGTGTGGATCAGCGCGCGCATGGCGCGTACGGCGGCGCCGTCGGCACCGTTCTTGTCGCCGCGGCCGACCCAGCGGCCCGAGGCCATGGCGCCCGCCTCGGTCACCCGGACCAGCTCCAGGGCGAGGTTGCGGTCCGGAGCCTCCGGGCTGACCTCAAGCTGGGACGGGAGATGGTGATCGGTCATCGGGCGCACCTTTCTGTACGGCGATCGGCCGTGGGGCCCCGCCTGCCCCGGTGGGCCAGGAGGGTGAGGGTGTCCATGACTTTATCCGCTGATTTCGAGAATGAGCAGGGCGCCCCACGCATGAGCGGCGTCAAGGCCCCTCCGCCCGCCACGCCGCGGTCCGTTGCCCCCCTCCGGCGTCATGATCGGTATCGCCATGGGGGACGATGGGGGGCGTGGCAGGCAGGAACGGCAAGAATCAGACGGTACGGAACATGCTGCTGTCGCTGGCGGTGGTGGTTCCGGTCGCGGGCACGGGCTATCTGCTCCTCCCGCACGAGGGCAGCGGTCGCGACCCGGTGAAGACGGTGGACTACCGGGTGGAGCTGCTGTCCGCCCGGCGCGCGGCACCGTACCCGGTGGCCGCGCCCGAGGGGCTGGGCACGGACTGGCGGGCGACCTCGGTCTGGTACCGGGCGGGCGAACGGCACGGGAACGGGTGGCACCTCGGCTTCGTCGACCCGGACACCGAGTACGTCGAGGTCGACCAGAGCGACGGCCCGGCCCTGGACTTCATCGAGGACTCCACCCAGGGCGCGGAGAAGACCGGGAAGACGCAGCGGGTGGGCGACCGGGTCTGGCAGCGCTACCAGGGCGAGAAGTACAACGCCCTGGTACGGACGGAGCGCGGTGTGACGACGGTGGTCGCCGGGACCGCGTCCGACCGGCGGCTCACGGAAATGGCCGCCGCGCTCCGGGACGGGAAGGCGAAGAGCTGACCCGTGCGGGGCGCGACGGCCGGTGCCCCGCGGGGCGGGGCGGCGCGGTCGTCGGACGACCGGTCCGGTCTCAGACGACCGAGACGACCTGGTCGTAGGCCAGACGCGGCGAGCGGGGGCGGAAGGCGTCCGCGCCCGGCTTGCCGATGTTGACGATGATCAGCGGCGTGTGGTCGTCGTCCAGGAACTCCTTCTGGACGCCGGCCGCGTCGAAGCCGGTCATCGGGCCCGCGGCCAGACCGGCGGCGCGGACGCCGAGGATGAAGTAACCGGCCTGCAGCGAGGCGTTGAGCGCGGCCGACTTGTCACGGACCGGACGCTCGCTGAAGAAGACGTCCTTGGCCTGCGGGAAGTGCGGGAAGAGCTCCGGCAGCTCCTCGTGGAACTCGCTGTCGGCGGCCAGGATCGCGACCAGCGGCGCGGCCAGGGTCTTGGCGCGGTTGCCCTCCGACAGGTGGGGGGCCAGGCGCTCACGGGCCTCCGCCGAGCGGACCAGGACGACGCGCAGCGGCGACTGGTTGAACGCGGTGGGGGCGTACTTGATCAGGTCGTAGAGCGCCTGCATCTGCTCGTCGGTGACGGGCTCGTCGGAGAAGGCGTTGGCCGTGTGGGCCTGGCGGAAGAGCAGGTCCTGCGCGGCGGTGTCCAGGGCGAGAGTCATGGGGGTGACCTTCTTTGCTGTGGGGGTTACCAAGGGGGTTACCTCGCACGCCACCGTAGGACAAAGTGTGTGAAGTTTCAACTAAGTGTCCTGAATGACCCTCCTGAGTGGCCTGAATGCGAGGGCCCCGCCCGGTCACTCCCCCTCGGCCGGACCCGGCTCCGGCCCGGCGAGCGCCGCGTCCAGCCGCGCCCGCGCCCCCTCCAGCCAGTGCCGGCACACCCGGGCCAGCGCCTCGCCGCGCTCCCAGAGGGCCAGCGACTCCTCCAGGGTCTGACCGCCGGTCTCCAGCCGGCGCACGACCTCGATCAGCTCGTCCCGCGCCTGCTCGTAGCCGAGCGCGCCCAGCTCCTCGTCCCCGTTGCTCCCGGGCTCACCTGTGTTGGCCATGACGCCCAGCGTAGGGCCTGACCCGCGGACCGCCCCGGGCCCTCACCGGGCGCGGGCTCTCACGGGCTGCGGGCTCTCGCCGGCCGCGGGCCCTCACCCGGGGGCTGGCTCTCACCGGTCGCGGGCTCTCACCCGGGCGCGGGGTCTCACCCGGCTGCGGGCTCTCGCCGGTCGCGGGCCCTCATCCGGCCGCGGGCCCCGCCGGCTCCCCGGCCACCGCCCGCACGGTGAAGGCGCCCTCCGCGACCCGCGCCCGCAGCTCCTCGTCCGCCGCCACCTCGTCCGCCCCCCGCACCACCGAGCCGTCCGCGTGCTGGAGCACCGCGTAGCCGCGCCGCAGCGTCGCCGCCGGCGACAGGGCCACCACCCGGGCGTGCGTGTGCGTCAGCTCCGAGTCGGCCCGGTCCAGCAGGTGCCCGAACGTCCGCCGCGCCCGCCCGAGCAGGGCCTCGACCTGCTCCTCCCGCTCCTCCACCATCCGCTGCGGACGCTCCATGCACGGCCGCGCCCGCACCGCGGCCAGCCCGCGCTCCTCACGGTCCAGCAGCGAGGTCACGGCGCGCAGCGCCCGGCCGCCCAGCTGCTCGACGCGCGCCAGCTCCTCGCCCACGTCGGGGACGACGCGCTTGGCGGCGTCGGTCGGGGTGGACGCCCGCAGATCGGCCACCAGATCGAGGAGCGGGGCGTCCGGCTCGTGCCCGATCGCCGACACCACGGGCGTCCGGCAGGCGGCCACCGCACGGATCAACTCCTCGTCCGAGAACGGCAGCAGGTCCTCCACGCTGCCACCGCCCCGGGCCACGACGATCACGTCCACCTCGTCGAGCGCGTCCAGCTCCCGGACCGCCTCGACCACCTTCGGCACCGCGTGCACCCCCTGCACCGGGACGTTGCGCACCTCGAAGCGGACCGCGGGCCAGCGGTGCCGGGCGTTCTCCAGCACGTCCCGCTCGGCCGCCGACGCCCGGCCGCAGACCAGCCCGATCAACTGCGGCAGAAACGGCAGCGGCCGCTTCCGCTCAGCGTCGAACAGCCCCTCCCTCGCCAGCGACTTCTTCAGGTGCTCCAACCGCGCCAGCAGCTCCCCGACCCCCACCGGCCGGATCTCCGCCGCCCGCAGCGACAGCGACCCGCGCGGCGCGTACCACTCGGGCTTCGCGTGGACGACGACCCGCGCGCCCTCCGAGACGACGTCCGCGACCCGGTCGAAGACCGCGCGGTAGCAGGTGACCGACAGCGAGATGTCGTGCGACGGGTCGCGCAGCGTCAGAAACACCACGCCCGCCCCCGGCCGCCGGGACAGCTGGGTGATCTGGCCCTCGACCCAGACGGCGCCGAGCCGGTCGATCCAGCCGCCGATGAGGCGGGAGACCTGGCCTACGGGGAGGGGGGCGTCGGGGGAGGTGGTGAGCGCCATGCGGTTGAGGGTAGCGGGGGGTGGGGGTGCCCCCTCTGGGGGAGGGACCGGGGCACCCTCACCGCGCCCCGCGCCCCGCCACCCCCTGCACCACGAGCACCACCAACCCCACCCCCAACCACACCGCCCCCACCACCTGCGCCGCCCCCGCCGCCCGTGCGATCACGGCGAGAACCACGGCCAGCCCAAGGAGAGGCACGACCACATCCCGCACCACGTCAACGCGGGCCCCGCCCCGCCCCCGTACCGCGAACCACCCGATCACCGACAGATGCAGCAGCCCGAAAGCCACCAACGCCCCCACATTCACCACCGACACCAGCCGGTCCAGCCCGTCATCCCGCCGCGCCGCCCACACCGCGGCCACCAGCGTGACCGCAGCCGCGCCGAGCAGCGCCCGCCGCGGCACGCCGCTTGCAAGGTCGACCTTGGCCAGCGGCCCGGGCAGCCGACGGTCGCGGGCCATCGCGAACAGCAGACGGCCCGCCGCCGCCTGGCCGGACAGCGCCGCGAAGGCCGCGCCGCCCGCCTTGCTCGCCGCGACCAGGTCGTGCAGCCACCGCCCCGTCGACGCGTCGACCGTGTCGTAGAACGCCGCCCCCTGCCGCGCCGGCTCGGCCGCCAGCTCGGCCGCGGACAAGGGAGCGAGCAGCGCCGCCAGATAGGTCTGGACGAGGAACAGCGCCCCGGCCACCACCAGACACGTCAGCACCGCACGCGCCACCCGGCCCGCACCTCCCACCGCCTCCTCCGCGAACGAGGCGATCGCGTCGAATCCGAGGTACGACAGCACCGCCACCGACACCGCCGTCAGCACGGCACCCGCGTCGAAGGCCCCCTCACCGGTCAGCGGCGACAGCCAGCCGCGCCGCGGCCCGTCCACCGCCAGTGCGTACGCCGCCGCGGCCACGAAGACGCACAGCACGGCGATCTCCACCACCAGCACCACCGAACCGGCCAGCGCCGCCACCCGCACACCCGACAGATTCAGCCCGGTCGTCACCACGACCGCGAGCGCCGTCCACACCCACGCGTGCACGGACGGCACCAGGGCGTGCATCGCGATGCCGGAGAAGAGGTACGCCACCGCCGGGATCAGCAGATAGTCCAGCATCGCCATCCACCCCGCCACGAACCCGGCCCCCTCGCCGAGCCCCACACGCGCGTAGGCGTAGACCGACCCGGCCCGCGGCACCACCCGCACCATCCGCGCGTAGGAGTACGCCGTGAACCCCATCGCCACCGTCGCCACCAGGTACACCACGGCCACCGCGCCGTCCGCCTTCGCGACGAGCGTGCCGAAGATGCCGACCGGCGCCATCGGGGCGATGAACAGCAGCCCGTAGACGACGAGGTCCCGGAAGGTCAGCGCCCGGCGCAGGCCGTCCTCGCCGGTGGCCGGTGGTACGGACATACGGGCGCCCTCCTGCGGTCGGCTGCGGCGGTGCCCGGTCAGGTCGGTCAGGTGGCCCGACGGGTCCCCGTCCGGCCAGTATTCGGCCACCGGCGCGGGGCGGGAGCCGGGACGCGCCGGTGGTGCCGGCCCGTACGATGGACGGCATGACTGCAACCAGCGCTCGAAAGGTCCTGCTCGCCGCCCCCCGTGGCTACTGCGCGGGCGTGGACCGTGCCGTGATCGCCGTCGAGAAGGCCCTGGAGCAGTACGGCGCGCCGGTCTATGTGCGCCACGAGATCGTCCACAACAAATACGTGGTCAAGACCCTGGAGAAGAAGGGCGCCATCTTCGTTGACGAGACGTTCGAGGTGCCCGAGGGCAACATCGTCATCTTCTCGGCGCACGGCGTCGCCCCCGTCGTCCACGAGGAGGCCGCCCGCGGGAAGCTGGCCACCATCGACGCGACGTGCCCGCTGGTGACGAAGGTCCACAAGGAGGCCGTCCGCTACGCGCGCGAGGACTACGACATCCTCCTCATCGGCCACGAGGGCCACGAGGAGGTCATCGGGACCAGCGGCGAGGCCCCGGACCACATCCAGCTCGTGGACGGCCCCGCCGACGTGGCGAACGTCGAGGTCCGCGACCCCGACAAGGTCGTCTGGCTCTCCCAGACCACCCTCTCGGTGGACGAGACCATGGAGACGGTCGGCGCGCTGCAGCACAAGTTCCCCAACCTCCTCTCCCCGCCCAGCGACGACATCTGCTACGCCACCCAGAACCGGCAGACCGCCGTCAAGCAGATGGGCGCCGAGGCCGACCTGGTGATCGTCGTCGGCTCGAAGAACTCCTCCAACTCCGTCCGCCTGGTCGAGGTCGCCCTCGGCGCGGGCGCCCGCGCCGCCCACCTGGTCGACTACGCCGAGGAGATCGACGAGGCGTGGCTGGAGGGCGTCGCCACCGTCGGCGTCACCTCCGGGGCCTCCGTGCCGGAGATCCTCGTCGAGGGCGTCCTGGAGTGGCTCGCCGCCCGCGGCTACGAGGACGTCGAGACGGTCAAGGCCGCCGAGGAGTCCATCACCTTCTCGCTGCCCAAGGAACTCCGCCGCGACCTGCGCGCCGAGGCCGCGGCGGCCGTTTCCGGCCCGTCCACGCCTTCTTCCGGTTCCTCCGGCGCCGCCGAGGGGTGACCGCGGGCTTCCGCCTCTAGCGTGGTCGCCATGGACGCATTCGGTGTGGACATCGGCGGATCGGGCATCAAGGGCGCACCGGTCGACCTGACGAAAGGGACGTTGGCGGAGGAGCGCCACAAGGTGCTCACGCCGCACCCGGCGACCCCGGACGCGGTCGCCGACCGTGTCAAGGAGGTCCTGGACCACTTCGGCTGGTCCGGCGGCCCCGTCGGGGCCACCTTCCCGGGCGTGGTCGTCGGCGGCACCACCAGGACGGCCGCCAACGTCGACAAGGGCTGGATCGGCCTGGACGCCGCCGCCCTGCTGGGCGAGCGGATCGGCGCCCCCGTGACGCTGCTGAACGACGCGGACGCGGCCGGCATCGCCGAGATGACCTTCGGCGCCGGCCGGGGCCGTACGGGCACCGTCATCGTGCTCACCTTCGGCACCGGCATCGGCAGCGCTGTCTTCACCGGCGGCCGGCTCGTCCCCAACACCGAGCTGGGCCACCTGGAGCTGAACGGCCACGACGCCGAGACCAGGGCCTCCAGCCGGGCCAAGGACGACGGCGACCTCAGCTGGCCCCGGTGGGCGCGCCGGGTGCAGAAGTACCTGCGGCACGTCGAATCGCTCTTCTCGCCCGAGCTCTTCGTCATCGGCGGCGGCGTCAGCCGCAAGGCGGACAAGTTCCTGCCGCTGATCGAGGGCGTCAACGCCGAGATCGTGCCCGCTCTGCTGGAGAACGACGCGGGGATCGTGGGGGCCGCGATGGCCGCCTCCGGGCCTGTACCCGTGCCAGCCGGCGACGCCTGACGAGGACCACCCGCCGGCCCAGGACGATCAGCGCGCAGAGCAGCGTCCCGCCGTACAGCCACCCCGCCTGCAACGACAGGAAGCTGACCATGGCCATCACCCGGGCCCCCGGGCCGCCCGCCACGGCCGTGACGGGGACGGCGCCGACCGCGAAGGCGATGGGCGCGCCTACCGGCGCGGCCACCAGTTCCGCCGGCCGCACCCCGAGCGCGCACACCACGCAGCAGAGCACGAACAGCACGCCGTAGGCGGCGGGGGAGCCGCCGGCCAGCCTGGCCACCAGCAGGCCGGCGGTCAGCATCGCCAGGACGGCCAGCAGCCCGCTGCCGAGCCCGGTCAGCCGGACGGGCTGGTCCCGCCGCAGCGCCCGCAGCAACTGCGGCGGAGTGCGTCCCGCCCGGTCCCGGCCGGCCGGTGCCGCCCTGCCCTGCCCCACCGGGGCGGCCGGGCGGGGCACCGGGGCCGCGCGGCGGACCTTGTGCTGAGTGATGCGTGCGCCGGGTTGCTCCACCCGTCCAAACTAGGTCGCGGAACGCCGGGAATCCGGCGTTGGACACGCTCTTTGCACCCCCTCGGCCGTTCGTTCGACCCCGCCCGGCCGCGGCCGCCCCGGGCCGCTGCCCGGCACGGACCCGTAGACTGGTTGACCGGCCCGGCCAGGGCCCCCTTTGTTGGCTTTGTTCGCTCTGGGCCCTTCACTACAGGAAGTCGTCACGTGTCGCTCACGATCGGAATCGTCGGTCTGCCCAACGTCGGCAAGTCGACGCTGTTCAACGCCCTGACCAAGAACGACGTGCTGGCGGCCAACTACCCGTTCGCCACCATCGAGCCCAACGTCGGCGTCGTCGGCGTCCCCGACACCCGGCTGACCAAGCTGGCGGAGATCTTCGGTTCGCAGAAGGTCCTCCCCGCCACGGTCGACTTCGTCGACATCGCGGGCATCGTCCGCGGCGCCTCCGAGGGCGAGGGCCTGGGCAACAAGTTCCTGGCGAACATCCGTGAGTCCGACGCGATCTGCCAGGTCATCCGCGCCTTCAAGGACGAGAACGTCGTCCACGTGGACGGCAAGGTCTCGCCCAAGGACGACATCGAGACGATCAACACCGAGCTGATCCTCGCCGACCTCCAGACCATCGAGAAGGTCCTGCCCCGCCTGGTCAAGGAATCCCGCATCCAGAAGGACAAGGCCGCCAAGGTCAAGGCCGTCGAGGAGGCCAAGGCCATCCTGGAGCGGGGCGACACCCTCTTCTCGGCAGGCATCGTCCAGGGCTCCGGCAACGAGGAGCTCCTGCACGACCTGCACCTCCTCACCACCAAGCCCTTCCTCTACGTCTTCAACGTCGACGAGGACGAGCTGACGGACGACGCCTTCAAGGCCGAACAGCGCGCCCTCGTCGCCCCCGCCGAAGCCATCTTCCTCAACGCCAAGCTCGAGTCCGACCTCGCCGAGCTCGACGAGGACGAGGCCCTCGAACTCCTCCAGTCCGTCGGCCAGGAAGAGCCCGGCCTCGCCACCCTCGCCCGCGTCGGCTTCGACACCCTCGGCCTCCAGACCTACCTGACCGCCGGCCCCAAGGAATCCCGCGCCTGGACCATCAAGAAGGGCGCCACCGCCCCCGAGGCCGCCGGCGTCATCCACACCGACTTCCAGAAGGGCTTCATCAAGGCCGAGGTCATCTCCTTCGACGACCTCGTCACCACCGGCTCCGTCACCGAGGCCCGCGCGGCCGGCAAGGCCCGCATGGAGGGCAAGGAGTATGTGATGGCGGACGGGGACGTGGTGGAGTTCCGCTTCAACGTGTGACGGGCTGACGCCGTGATCGGCTGAGATGCTGGTCAGACGGTAAAATCCCAGCTCAGGGGCCAGATCTTCGGGTCTGGCCCCTTCCTGTTTTCTCCGGCTGGATCAGCCTGTTTCCTGGCCCTGTGCTGACTTGGTGCTGACTCACCGGGCGGGTTTGTGCGTGCTCTGAGCTGGGGTTTCCGGGGTGCCGTGCGAGGCCGGAGAGAACGGGGGCGCACCTGGGGCCGGGCACGGGAAACCCGGTACGCACGCGGAAGGGCCGCCGGGCAGGATGGGGGAGTGGCTGACCTGCTGTGGGATGACGTCAGAGGGGTTCTTCGACCCCGATCTGATGGGCGCGCTGCCAGACGTGCTCGTTCCTGGGGCCTCGGTCGAAGACTGGCAGGCTGTCCTCGACCTTGTTGACGTGAGCGGATGGAAGTGCCAGTACTCCGAAGGAGAGTCAGTGCTTCCTGTGCCTCGGGCGGAGGTAGTTCTGTCCCGCCAGGCTGACGCGGAGTGTCCGCAGCTGGGGGTCTGGCTGGCCCCCGAGGTGCTGGTGATCTTCCGCTTCTACTCGGCAGACGAGATCGACTTTGATGTCGACCTGCGGGAACTCCAGGGGCAGGAGCGACTCGACTTGTTCTGCGGGTTCCTCACTGCCATCGGACGGCGGTTGGGCAAGCCGGTGCTGATGGATGCCGAGGGCGGCGACGGCAGCCATCCCGTACTTGGATTCGAGGTCCAGAGCGATCGTGTTGTGCTGATGGCGGAGCCGTTCGCGTCCTGACGATGTTGCTTCGGGCCTCCGGGAATGGCCCCTGTTTATGCGACAACGCGAATATTCGCGTGACCGCATGGACGGCGACAGCGCCCCCTCCGTACGGTCGTGATGCCGCCCCACGAGGGGGGCGCGGGACAGGGGGTTTCACCATGGCTCGTGAGGAACTGACCCGGCTGACCGGCAACGGGAACGGCGAGTGCGGCAAGGATGACTGCCCGAACGTCTACCGGACCGTGTCCGGCTCGTTCGTCATTCAGGGCGACGTGTCCAATGCGTTCACCGCTCCCGAAGGGGAAGGGCTCGTGGAGATCCCGGAGGAGACGTTGAGGGAGGCTTTCCGTGCTCTTGGCTGGTGAGGCGTGGGCGGCGCGGTTCGACCGCTTCACGCGAGAGGCGTGGCGTCTTGAGACATTGCCGCAGTACCTCATGCCGCAGGAGGAAGAGGAGTTCGCGGCGTTCCGTTCCGGGGCCCGTATCGACCCGGAGACCGTGGCGAACGAGTACACGGATCGGCTACGTCGACAGGCGGCAGAGGGGCGCACGCAGGGCCGCGTCCACGTCGTGACCCGCCCTCTCTCTGAATACCTGCGGTTCGAGTTCCACCACTACTACAAGGCCCATGCCTTGGCCGGTGAGCAGATCCGCATCCTCGATGTGACGGACAGGCTCAATCCCCTTGAGGGCGCACAGGACTTCTGGATGTTTGACCACTCCGAAGTGGTTCTTATGAACTACCACCCGGACGGTAGGCAGATCAGCCGCGAAGTGTACGAGGGCGATACGGCGCCGTTCGTCGAATACCAGAGGATCGCGGTAGCCGAGTCGGTTCCCTTTGAGGAGTACGTGAAGGGCCTTGAGCTTTGAGCCAGAAGCCCTAGGTCAATCCAGGTCAGACCTAGCGGCGGTCCTGAAGAACGAGCGCAAGCGGGCCGGCTGGACTCAAGTCCGGCTCGCGAAGCGCTGCAACATGAGCCAGACAAAGATCAGCAATATCGAGAGCGGGAAGCTCACCCCTGCCATAGTCGACGTAGAGTTGATCCTTGATGCCCTCGGAGCGGAAGGGCCTCTGGCGGCTGAGATCCTCGCTCTCGCCCGCTCCGCGAACACGGAGTGGCAGGACCACTGGAGCTCACGCCGCAGGGGCCTGGACAAGAAGCAGAACGAACTGGCCAGGCTTGAGGCGGTCTCCACGGAGTTCCGCTATTTCCTGCTCTCCATGATTACCGGCCTGCTCGCCACGCCTGAGTACGTGCGCGCGAGCATCGCTGACGTTCCTGGAGACCAGTCCAAGACCATAGCGAAGAAGCTGGAGCGGCAGAGCGTCCTGGTCAATCCGGAGAAGCGGTTCACGTTCCTGCTGACGGAACAGGCCGTCAGATGGCCGCTGCTTCCTCCCCTGGAAATGGCCATGCAGATGGACCGGCTCGTCTCTGTGTCCCGTATCCCGAATGTGCGGTTGGGTGTGATCCCCTTGGGTGGACACATTCCAGAGCAGCCCCTCAACACGTTCACCGTTTATGACCGTCGCCTGGCCACCGTGGAGACAGGAACAGGGGCCCTGATACTTCGGGACCATCGGGACGTGAACGTGTACCGGGAGGACTTCGAGCGGTACGAGGGATACGCCGTGTGGGGTGACGACTGCCGTTCACTTCTGCACGACTGGGCCATGATCTTTACCCGACAACGCCAATAGACCTGGGCCCCTCCGGCTCGCCCGATGAAACTGGTTGCAATCGGTCGGGGAGGCGGCAAGCGTGAGTAATCCGAGAACGACGATGAGCGGCCCGGTGCATGTGTCTCTGCCTCGGACTCCGCCTGATCCTGCACCCGGCTGCGGGGTGTGCGCGGCGTTGGTCTCGCAGCGCCAGGCGGCGCGCGACAGGGGCGACCTGTCGGCAGCGACGGACGCGGACGTGGAGATCCGCAACCACCCGCACCGGACACATGGTCGGAGGAGGCTGTGAGCCGCTCCGTCCTGCGCTACGTAGAGCACCGGATTGCTCAGCACCCGGGCACGGACGTGACGTTCGAGGCGGAATGCCTGGCCTACGAGTGCGGGTGGTCGGCGCAACCGTCGATGGAGGGCGCGGCCGTGGACGTCGAGTGCATGAGCCACACCGGCCGGACGGGGCATGGGAGCTTCCGACGCATGTGTACATCGTTCGCGTTGGTGGTGCGGACCGAGTGAGCCATCACGGATCCCTGATGGTCGAACTGATGCCCCTATTCCGAGATCCACGGAGATGAGGGTGAACCGTCCGGGTCCAGCCCGTACTGCCACCTTCTGTGGCCCAACAGTGAGCGGATGTGGCCGGCGTCGGCGGCGTGTCGGTAGAGGGCGTCAAGGCCCTTCTCGTCCCCGGCCTCGTTCCGCATTCGCTCCAGGTCGCGCAGGATGTAGAAATCACCGGCATCGGCAGCCTTCAAAGCAAGGGATTCGGCGCCTTCTCGGTCCCCGGCCTGCTCCCGCATTCGTGCCAAGTGGGCCGGGGTGGGTCCGCCGTTGGCCTCAGCGGCCTGCCGGAAGGCAGATTCGGCGCCCTCCAAGTCGCCGCCGTCAAGCCGCGATCGCCATAGCTGCAACAGAGGGAGAATGTTCCCGGCATTGGCGGCTTCCCGGGCGATGGCTTCGGCGCTTTCCCAGTCCCCGGCTTCATCCCGCATTTCCGCGAGGATCTCGAAGCACAAGGTATCGCCAGCGTCGGTGGCTTCCCGGGCGATGGCTTCGGCATCTTCCCGGTCTCCGGCGCGCTCCCGCATCATCATCAGATCGGACAGGGAATTGGGGTCGCCAGCGTCGGCTGCCTGCCGATACAGGACTTCGGCACCATCCAAATCCCCAACCCGTTCCCGCAGCCGTGCCAGACCGCGTATCGCATCTGGGTCGCCGGCGTCGGCGGCCCGCCGGTAATAGGCCGCTGCGCCCTCCCAGTCCCTGGCCGTCTCCGGCCCGTAGCTCAAGAACTTCAGACCTCTTGGGTCCCCAGCGTTCGCAGCCTGCCGGAATAGGGACTCGGCACCCTCAGGGTCCCCGACGCGCTCCCGTACCCAGGCGACTTTGATCAGGGCATCAGGGTGACCAGCCCCGGCTGCTCGGAGGCGGAGGTGGTGGGCCCATTGTGAACGGCCCATGCTCTCGGCGGCTTGAGCAAGGTTGTTGAGATCGCCAGGGTGTGTGAGATGGGTGTGAGCAGCGTGCCAGAAGGATGCCGGTGGGCAGAGTAGACGGCGGGTGCTCCTCCCGTGCTGTTCGAGATAGTCAGCGAGGCGGAGCATAGGACCCGTTGGTGGGGGCGCAGCACTTGCCGGCGTCGGATCGATCGGAGGACGACGCGAGGGTCGAGGGTTTGTCCGGCCGAGCGGGACCTGCTTGCCGTGGACGGGGCGGGCGAGGTCCGCGTAGGCGGCCTCTGCCCAGTCGTTGGTGAGTCGGTCCCAGTCGTCGTCAGTGAGATAGTCGGCGGCGGCGTCAGTGACGAACGCTTGGGGAAGGTGGAGCCCCACCCCGAGACGGCGGGCATCCATCGCGGTTTCCAGCAGTGCCCGAACGGCCGGGGCGCCATGCTCGTAGCGACGCAGGAGTTCGGGGGCACCAGCGAGGTCTTGGGCGACGCGGCCGTGAGTGCCAGCACGGGAAAGGGCATCCGACAGCAGCCGGTCACCGTCCTGGGCGAGGATCGTGGCTGTTCGGAGTGCGTCCTGGTTGAAGGTGTCGGGGACAGTCACTGTGCGGCCAGCGAGCAACTCGCGGGCTCGGCTGTGCGGGTCTGGGCTGCCAGGTCTGGGCATGGCGTTGTATTGGCCCTCGTACTCGGGCCAGAGGGTTCCGAGGACGAGGATCGGTCCGCGGCTGGGGTCAGTGAGGAGGGTGTGCAGGGCGGCTGCGATGCGTTCGCCTACTTGAGGGTGACCGAGGTAGTGCTGGGCTTCGTTAAGCCATACCACCGTGAGCGGCACGACACGTTCGAGTTCGGCGAGCGTCGCTTCTGCGCGGGTTGGGTCGTAGGGATGCCAGAGCTGCCACCCCTCGTCAGCAAGCGGCTGAACAGCCTCCCAGCACGCCCGTGTCTTGCCTGTGGACGACGAGCCGACCAGGACCAACATCCGGCTGCGGCCCTCCATGACCTCGCTCACCGCCTCAGCCAACACCTGGTCGTGCGCACGGCGGACGTAGCCGGACAATGCCCGCACCGAGCTGGCCGCTGCGGCGGATCCAGATGGATGAACCTCCAGGTCGTGCGGATCCCACTGTCCGATCGGCCTGCCAGGTCCCTCGCCGTGCCCGGGCACCGAACCGATCGAGTGGGCGGCAGCCCTACGCCGCAGATCCAGCAGCTCCGCTTCTGACACCCCGAGCACTCGGGCCAGCGCCACGACTGTTTCAGCCGACGGGACAGCCCCATCCACCCGGAACGCTTCCTGGATGGTCGTGCGACCCAGCCCTGACTGGTTAGCGAGCTGGGTCTTGGTCAGTCTTTTGCGAGCCAGTCCATCGCTGAGCTTGTCACGCAGCTTGGCCAGCGGGCTTTCCCCTCCATCGTGCTCCTCGCTAGGCATCAGGCCCCCAGTCGCATGTGTTCGCCGATGTTCATCATTGTCCGGCCGAACCACGGCGAACATCGCTTCGGCGAACTTCGGTCACATCAACATCCCACCATGTGCAGGGAGATCGTCGTGACCCATGTCGCCGTCGTCCTACTGACCGCCGCCGTGACCGTTGTGTTCGCACTCCTGGCCGCCGCTGCCACGGGCACACTGGCCCGCCTCGATGGCGCCACCTACCCGGCCGCTTTGATGCGTGCAGCCGCCGCTTTCGCCGCTGTGATCACCCTCGCCACTGCCGTCGCCGGCGTGCTCACCCAATACCTCACCTGAACAGGAGTGAACGATCACCAACCGGCGTGCCCCCAGTTGTCAGACCCTCGAACTAGCATCCGCCCGTGAATCCTGAACTCCTTGCCTCCGTAGCTGTCCCGCTCCCGAAGGGCCGGATGATTACCTCTGATGAGGGTGACGGCGACATGCAACCGCTGTGGCTGAGTGATACCCCGGCTTCCGCCGAGTTGTGGACCCACCTGTGCTCCGAGCACAGCGCCTCGGGCCTTTGGCCTCTCCTTCTTGACGCCGATGACCTGGACGACGGCGAATTCCGGCCCTGGGCGTCCGGCGAGCTGTCTCCTGAGCGGATGTCCTCACCCGACGTGCACGACCCGGCGGTTCTCCTGGCGCAGTGGTGGAAGGTGTACACGAGTACCGATGACGACGATGGCCTCCTCACGCCCGAGGAGCGTCTCGCCGTCACCGCGCCGTTCGGCCAGGCCTGCCCAAGTCCCGCCCGCAGCCAAGGGCCCGTGACAGGTGCTGATGAGATGGCCGCAGAGTACGCGCGGGTCTTCGCCGATCAGCATCCTCGGTCGAGGCTTGGGCTCGTCGCCGCTGCCTGCGGTGCGGACGCACTTACCGCCGTCGGCTGGGGCGGTCCCGCCAACTACGACAACGACACGGCCAAGTTTTCCGCCGTCGTGCGTGACTGGGAGCGCCGCTTCGGTGTGCGCGTCGTAGCCGTCGGCTTCAGCACCCTCCATCTCAGCGTCGTGGCGCCCCCGATGAGTACCGAGGACGCCCTCCTGGTCGCCGCCGAGCACTTCGCCTTCTGCCCGGACAACGTCTGGCAGGGCTCCCGTCCCTGCACCCTGGCCGCCTACGCCGAGCACATCGTCGGCATGAACTGCTGGGACTTCTGGTGGGACTGATCTCAGCGGTGAAGAGCAGGGAAACGGTCATCTGACCTCCGGTCAGGTGGTGCGGGAGGCGCACGCGAGGAACCGTCCAGCGCCCCCCTCGCACCACGCTGGACGAGCCGCGTGTCCTGACGCAATGTCAGTAGCGGTCGGGTTCTCGGCCCTGCTCGACCGACGGTTCGAGCATCGGCTCGAAGGTGGACTCTTCCTCGGCGGGGACGTACGGGAGAAATCCGTCGGGGACGGTGCGGGCGGCGGTGGTGAGCAGGCGGTTCAGGACTTCCCGGTCGGAGGCCGGGGGAAGCCGAAGTGCGGCGAGGAGGCGGTCGCGGACGGTGGGGTGGTCCGGGTGATCGTCGAGGTAGTCGGAGTTGAGGGCCGGGGGCCGGAAGTCGTCCAGGGCGTCGTGCCAGGACGGGAGGACGATGGCAAGGGTCAGGGCCTCGGCGAGGGACTCGGCGATGAGGGAGGCCCGGCCCTCGGAGTCGGTGTAGAGGACGGGGCGGGGGCTGTCGGGGACGGCAGGGCCGCAGAGGTAGTGGGTGCCACCCGCGCCGCAGCCGGCGACGGGCTCCACCGGGAGGCCGTTGGGCAGGGCGATCGACTCGACCGGGTCGGTGCGGGCGAGGTCGAACTCACCGTCGCAGGACAGGTAGGAAGCGGCCTCGGGATGTGCGGCGATTCTGCGGAGCAGTGCGTCGTCCGAGAGGACGGCTGGGTTGAGGGCTATGGCGATCGCGGGGGCGAGGGGATGTCCGGCGAGGACGTGGCGGATGGCGTCGAGGGGGACGGGGCGCTCGTAGTAGTCCTCGAAGTGGGCCTGGACGGCCTCCGGGGAGCGGTCCGTGAGAAGGCGGAAGAGGAAGCCGGAGCCGTCCGGGTCCTCGCTGCCGGTGCGCCAGACGGTGTCCCCCGTCTCCCGCCACAGGCAGGCGGTGACCCGAGAGGCGTTGATGCCCTCGTCGTGGGAGGAGGGCTGGTCCAGGAGCGGGCGCAGCGCGGCGGGCACTTCGTCGATGACGCCGGGCCAGATCTGCTCGCCCTCCGTTCCGTACGGACTCATCTCCGACTCGTGGTCGAAGCCGCGTATGAGCACGCCGGCCGGGGAGAAGAGGACGGAGAAGTCGTCCCCCGAGCCGTTGTCCAGCAGGGCTGCCTCCTCGCCGGGGCCCCAGGTGGTGTCGAAGGTGTAGTGGCAGAACTGCGGATCGTCGCCGAGCGCCGTGTCCAGGGCGGCCAGTGCGCGCAGATGGGCGCGGAGTTGGGCCGGGTCGGGGAGAAGGCGTGCGGTCTCGTGCACAGTGCTCATGGCGCCATGGAAGCAGCCGCCACTGACAATCCGGCGCGGTCGGCCCGGACCGTGGTGGCGCTGCCTCCGGTGCGGCACTCACTCGCCCCCGGAGGCAGGTCCCTTCGTCGGTCCCGGGACGCGGGGGAGTCCCGTCACGGACATCACGAGGGAGTAGAGGGACGTGGTGGCCGTGATGAAGAGGCGGTTGTTCTTGGGGCCGCCGAAGGTGATGTTGGAGACGGTCTCGGGAATGAGGAGGCGGCCGATGAGGGTGCCGTCGGGGGCGTAGCAGTGGACGCCGTCGTCGCAGGCGGCGGCCCAGAGGCGGCCGGTGTTGTCGAAGCGGATGTTGTCGAACGCGCCGATGCCGGGGCGGCAGGTGGCGAAGACCTCGCCGTCGGAGAGGGAGCCGTTGTCGCGGACGTCGAAGACGCGGATCTGGTTGAGGCGGGTGTCGGAGACGTAGAGCCGCCGTTCGTCGGGGGAGAGGACGAGGCCGTTGGGGCCGCTGAAGCCGTCCGCTGCGATGCGCACCTCGCCGGTGGCGGGGTCGACGCGGTAGACGTGGCAGGCGCCGATCTCGCTCTCGGCGCGGTGGCCCTCGTAGTCGCTGGTGATGCCGAAGTCGGGGTCGGAGAACCAGATGGTCCCGTCGGAGCTGACGACGGCGTCGTTCGGGCTGTTCAGCCGGCGCCCCTCGAAGCGGTCGGCGAGGACGGTGACCGTTCCGTCGTGCTCGGTCCGGGTCACCCGGCGGTTGCCCTGTTCGCAGGTGATGAGACGGCCCTGGCCGTCGAGGGTGTTGCCGTTGCAGTGGCCGGCGGGGGAGCGGAAGGTGCTCACCGCGCCCGTCGCCTCGTCCCAGCGCAGCATGCGGTCGTTGGGGATGTCGCTCCAGACGACCTGGCGCCAGGCCGGGAGGTAGAGCGGGCCCTCGGCCCAGCGGCAGTCCCCGTACAGCGTCTCCAGGCGCGCGTCGCCGTTCACGCAGCCGCCGGTACGGAACCGCTCGTCCAGGATCTCGTACACCCCGTACAGCGTCTGGCTGGACATTGTTGCCTCGATTCCCTTGATCACTGGATTTCATTCAACTTATCAGGTGTGTTGTTGGATGAGATACTGTTCCGCCATGAAAAAAGTGGACGACGTCGATCTTCAACTGCTCGGCCTGCTCCAGCAGGACGCCGGCCGCTCCTACGCGTCCCTGGGCAAGGCGGTCGGGCTCTCGGCCGGCGCCGCCCACGAGCGGGTGCGCAAGCTGCGGGAGCGTGGCGTCATCCGGCGGACGGGGGTGGAGGTCGATCCCGCGGCGGTGGGACGCGGGGTGCTCGCGTTCGTGATGGTGGACTCCACGTCCTGGATGGGGGATTCGGCCCCCGCGTTCGCGGCCGTCCCGGAGGTTCAGGAGGCGCACGTCATCGCGGGCAGCGCGTCGGTCCTGGTGAAGGTGCGGACCGCGTCGACCGAGCAGCTCCAGGACGTGCTGCGCCGCCTCTACGCGATCGACGGGGTCAGCGGCACCCAGGCGACCGTCGTCCTGGAGACGTTCTTCGAACGGCCCGTACTGCCCGCCCCGGAGGAAGGCTGACGAGCGCCGGCGCACGGCCTACGGCTTGCCGCTGCTGTAGAGCCACTTCTTGAAGAGGGCCGTCAGGTCCTTCCCCGTCACCTTCGCGCACAGGGCGGTGAAGTCGCTCGTCCGGACGTTGCCGTGCCGGTGGTCCGTCGTCCAGGTGCGCAGGACGGTGAAGAAGGCGGTGTCGCCGACGGTCTCGCGGAGTCGCTGGAGGGCCATCGCGCCCCGGTAGTAGACGGGGTCCCCCGAGACGTCCTCGGCGGAGGGTGGCTTCGCGGGCGGGAACGACCAGAGGTCCTCGTCCTTGTCGAGGGCGTAGTACTCGTCGAAGGCGTCGGCCGTGGTCGGCCCGCCGTGCTGTTCCTCCCAGAGCCACTCGGCGTAGGTCGCGAAGCCCTCGTTGAGCCACATGTCCTGCCAGGAGCGCGGGGTGACGGAGTCGCCGAACCACTGGTGGGCGATCTCGTGGACGAGGGAGATCTCGTCGGGGGCGTGGTTGAAGTAGGGGCGGGTCTGGGTCTCCAGGGCGTAGTCGATGGACGGGCCGGAGCCGATGGTCGCGCCGGTGGAGGAGAAGGGGTACGGGCCGAAGAGGCGGGTGCCCCAGTCGGTCATGGTGCCGACCCGGGCGGGGATCTGCTTCGCCCGCCCGGCCTGGGTCGCGTTGACGGCGACGGTCTGCGGCACCTTGCCGGCGGCGGTGCGGTCGAGGGTGAAGGAGCCGATGGCGACGGTCGCCAGGTAGCTGGCCATGGGTTCGGCGGTGCGCCAGGTGAAGACGGTGCGTCCGTTGACAGTCTCCTGTTTGCTCAGTTCGCCGTTGGAAACTGCGGTGAGGCCTTCGGGGACGCTGACGGACAGGTCGTAGGCCGCCTTGTCGGAGGGGTGGTGGTTGCCCGGGAACCAGGCCATGGAGCCGTTCGGCTCGCCGAGGGCGACGGCGCCGTCGGGGGTCTTGAGCCAGCCCTCCTTGGAGCCGTCCGGGTCGACGACGGTCTGTGGGACGCCCCGATAGGTGATGACGGCCGTGAAAGTGGTGTCGGCGGTCAGGTTCTTGGCCGGGGTCAGCCGGAGCTCGTCACCCCGGCGGGCGACCGTGGCGGGGTCGCCGTCGACCGTGGCCGCCTCGACCTGCAGGCCGTGCAGGTCGAGGCTGAAGGAGGACAGTGCCCGGTCGGTGCGGGCGCGGATCTCGGCGGTGCCGATGAGGCTGTTGTCCTTCGGCTCGTACGCGAGGGAGAGGCCGTAGTGCTCCACGTCGTAGCCGCCGTTGCCCATGGCGGGGAAGAGCGGGTCGCCGACGCCCTTGACGCCGGCCGTGGCCGGTTCATTGGGGTCCGCGGGGCGGACGGCCGTCCCGGTGGGGGCGCAGCCGGCGCAGACGATCAGGAGGAGGGCGCAGGGGAGGGTGCGGGAAGGGGCCCACAGCGAAGAGCGGCGAAGCACGAGCGGCTCCTTAAGATCACTGAGATCGCCTGAAGATCACCGGGATCTTCCGCATCGTCGCAGATGTGCCATCGGAGATTGCGTATTGCACGTGCGTCAGGGTGGCGTTCACTCCCCTCTGAGCTGCAATTCACCACATCTAGTGATTCCTTGGCCTTGAGTTGCGGATCGCCACGGTGGGTTGCCAAGCTGTTGCGGACCGTCAACCTCAGGAGTGGACGTGGCATTCGGTGACCAGCCCGCATACCTTCGCGTCGCCGGTGATCTCCGTCAGAAGATCGTCGCAGGCGAGCTGCCGCCGCACACCCGCCTTCCCTCGCAGGCCCGCATCCGCGAGCAGTACGGCGTCTCGGACACGGTCGCCCTGGAGGCCCGCAAGGTCCTGATGGCCGAGGGCCTGGTGGAGGGCCGTTCCGGCTCGGGCACCTATGTACGCGAGCGGCCCGAGCGGCGCGCCGTGGTCCGCACCGGCTACCGGACGGTGGGGGAGTCCTCGGCGTTCCGGCAGGAGCAGGCCGACCCTCGGGTGAAGGGCACCTGGGAGTCCCGCAGCGAGCAGGTGCCCGCCACCGGCGTCATCGCCGAGCGGCTGCGGATCGGGCCGGGCGACCGGGTGATGCGCACCGACTACGTCTTCCGCTGCGCCGGCGAGCCGACGATGCTCTCCACCTCCTGGGAGCCCCTGGCGGTCACCGGCCGGACGCCGGTGATGCTTCCCGAGGAGGGGCCGCTGGCCGGCCGGGGGGTCGTCGAGCGGATGGCCGCCATCGACCTCGTCGTCGACAACGTGGTCGAGGAGATCAGCGCCCGGCCGGGGCTGGCGCAGGAGACGCTCGCCCTGGGCGGGGTCCCGGGCCACTGTGTCCTCGTCGTCTCGCGGACGTACTTCGCGGGGGGCCGGGCCGTGGAGACGGCGGACGTGGTGATGCTCGCCGAGCGGCACCGGGTCGCGTATCACCTGCCCGTGAAATGACCCACGCGTTCTGCCCGTGAAATGCCCCGGGTCTGCCCGCGAAGTGACCCCCGCGTCTGCCCGTGAAATGACCCCGCGTCTATCCGCGAAGTGCCCCCGCGCCTGCCCGTGAGATGGCCCCCGCGCCCTCGTGCGCGACGCACGGCCGCCTACCACTCGACCATGACCGGAACATGTCGTCCCGGTGAATCTTCGCGACCCCCTGACGAGGTGACGTACTCGTCAGGACTGTGACCGGAAAGCGCCCCTTACCCGCGGTCCTTACCCGGGGGTAGGAAGTGCGCGCTATGTCCGGACTCATCCCTACATAAAGACCGTGTTCCCGGTGTTGCAAACCTCACATAGCCCCTGGTCAGGGCCGTTTCGCAGAACCAACTCGGCCAAATCGCTCGTACGATGGCGCGGTTTGTGTCCTGCGGGGGATGAGAAAGAAAAGGAGAGCCGGGGCTTGAGTACCGAACAGGGTTCCCACTCCAATTACCGCCGGACCCTCGGTCCGGTGGCCCTGACGGCCGTCGGCCTCGGGTCGATCATCGGCTCCGGCTGGCTCTTCGGCGCCCAGCGGGCCGCCGGTATCGCCGGCCCGGCCGCCATCCTCGCGTGGGTCATCGGCGCCGTCGTCGCGCTCACCATCGCGCTGACCTACAGCGAGCTGGGTGCGATGTTCCCCAAGGCCGGCGGCATGGTCCGCTACGGCCAGTACTCGCACGGCTCGCTCGCCGGCTACCTCGCCGCCTGGGCCAACTGGATCGCGATCGTCTCCGTGATCCCCGGCGAGGCGACCGCCTCCGTCCAGTACATGAGCTCCTGGAAGTGGCAGTGGGCCAAGGACCTGTACGACGGCAAGGAGCTCACCGGCAGCGGTGTGGCCCTCGCCAGCGTGCTGCTGGTCTTCTACTTCTTCCTCAACTGGTTCGCGATCACCCTGTTCGCGAAGACCAACAACGCGATCACCGTCTTCAAGGTCGTCGTCCCGGTCCTGACCGCGGGCGCCCTGATGTGGTCGCACTTCGACACGCACAACATCGAGTCGGCGGGCGGCTTCACGCCCAACGGCTGGAGCGCCGTCTTCACCGCCGTGGCCACCTCCGGCATCGTCTGGGCGTACAACGGCTTCCAGTCCCCGCTGAACATGGCCGGTGAGGCCCGCAACCCCGGCAAGTCGCTGCCGAAGGCCGTCATCGGCTCCATCCTCATCGCGCTGGTCATCTACATAGCGCTGCAGGTCGCCTTCCTGATGGCCGTGCCCTCCGGTGACCTCTCCGACGGCTGGAACGCCCTCACCTACAAGTCCCCGCTGGCCGACCTGGCCATCGCCTGGGGCCTGAACTGGCTGGCGATCGTGCTCTACGCGGACGCCTTCGTCTCCCCGTCCGGCACCGGCATGATCTACGCCGCGACCACCTCGCGCATGATCCACGGCGTCCAGGAGAACGGCCACCTGCCCGGCATCTTCGGCAAGGTCGACAAGAAGACCGGCGTCCCGCGCCCGGCCCTGCTGCTCAACCTCGTGGTCGCCTTCCTCTTCCTCGCCGTCTTCCGCGGCTGGGGCTCGCTCGCCGAGATCGTCTCCGTGGCGACCGTCATCTCGTACATCACCGGCCCCGTCGCCGTGATGTCGCTGCGCCGCATCGCCCCGGACCTCAAGCGCCCGGTCAAGCTGCGCGCCATGCCGGTCATCGCGCCCATCGCGATGGTCTTCGGTTCGCTGGTCCTCTACTGGGGCAAGTGGCCGCTCACCGGCAAGGTCATCCTGATCATGGCGGTCGGCCTGCCGATCTGGGCCTGGTACGAGCTGCGCAAGCCGTGGGCCGAGCTCAAGCCGCACCTCAAGGCCGGCGCCTGGGTCGTGACGTACCTGCTGGTCATGGCGTTCGTCTCATGGGCCGGCGGCACCGAGTTCGGCGGCAAGGGCTATCTGGCCCCGGGCTGGGACCTGGCGGTCGTCGCCCTGATCGGCCTCGCCTTCTACGTGTGGGGTGTGCGGAGCGCCTGGCGCAACCCGACGCTGGTCGCCACCGAGAAGGAGATCGCGGAGATGGAGCGCGCCGAGGCCGAGGAAGAGGCCGCGAGCGCGACCGCTGGTACCCGCTGACACGTACGGGTGGCCGAATGCGCACCTCTTCGTGAAAACCCGTATCCGCTGCGTAAAGGTCGGGCGTACGCTCGGGCATATGCGGACTGCGGTTTCTTCGCGAGGGGTGCGACGGCGGAAGGGCAGGGGCGATGAGTGAGAACGAACCGGTCCTGCCCTGGCTGGTGATCCGCCAGGACGACAACGGCAATCGCTACCGCGTCGGGCGGTACGCCACCAGGACGGAGGCCGAGCGGGTCGCCGACCGGCTGGACGAGAAGGGCCACAAGCAGCTCTACATCGTCGAGCGCGTGCGCGTGGCGCCCTGACGCCGCCCGGCGCACGCCGGTCCTCCGACGGCCCGCCGTAACCCGACTGCGGGCGCGGACGATATGCCGACCCCCATACCGGGTATGTGCTGATTATTGGTCCCAAGCCGGGCATTCCGGCTGGGTCGCGTCAGCGGTCTGGGAAGTGGTCGGCGTGAGCGACAGCGCACTGGCATCGACGCCGGGATTCGCCGAATGGAGCTTCCCCGCCGAGGCCGGTGCGGTGCGCACCGCCCGTACGCTCGTCCGCGACACCCTGCACGAGTGGGGCCTGGCGGCCGTCACCGATGTGACCGTCCTGCTCGTGAGCGAGCTCGTCACCAACTCCCTGCGGCACGCCACCGGGCCCATCGGCGTCCGGATGTACTCCCGCGCCGGCCGCGTGCTCCAGGTCGAGGTCTCCGACCCGCTCCCCGATCCGCCCCGCGAACGCGTGGCCGAGGCCGACGACGAGGGCGGCCGCGGACTTCAGCTCGTCGCACTGGCTTCCCGCCGCTGGGGTACCCGCCGGGGTGACAACGGCAAGACGGTGTGGTTCGAACTGAGCTTGCCAGGTTAGGAACCCGGGGAAGACCCATTGCGGGTCGAGACCGTGCTGTGATCGTGAAGTCCGTGTTCCGAGGGCCTCTCGTGCTGGATACTCGGCCTTCTGATGCCGGTGCGAGCACATGAGCCGGAGGGGACGGGCACGTGAGCGAAAAGCCAGCGGGCGCTGAGGCGGGCAGCCCAGAGGGTAAGGACACCACCTCGATGTGGCAGAACAGCCCGCCCGGATCCCTCTACGACTACATTCGCGTGGCGTCGTTCTCGCTGGGACCCGACGGCAGGATCGAGCAGTGGAGCGAGCGCGCCACCGAGCTCTTCGGGATAACTCCGGGTCAGGCCGTCGGCCGTGATCCCCAGGACGTGTTCGCCTCCTCGCAACAGGGGGTCCTCTTTTCGGGGGACGCGCCGCCCGGCGACGGATTCGAGGTACGGGCCAGGACCGGACTCGTCCCGTACCAGCGCGACGGCAGGCAGCAGGGCCTCGCCGAGGTCTACGTCATGCCCAGTCAGAACAAGCACGGGGAGCGCGCGGCGCTCTGTGTGGCCGTCGACGTCCGGGCGCTCCAGGGAATAGAGACCGACATCGCGGCGTCCGAAGCCGTTTTCGGCCAATCTCCCCTCGGGTTCTTCTTCGTCGGCACCGATCTGCGGCTGCTCCGCGTCAACCAGAGCTTCGCGCAGGCCCTGGGCCACCCGGTCGCCTGGCACCGGGGCCGGCGGCCGCAGGACTTCCTGCCCCGCACCGAGGCCGAGCGGCTGACCCTCGCCCTGCGTCAGGTCCTCGACACCGGCCGGCCGGTGGCCGATCTCCAGCTCATGGGGCCGGTGCCCGGCAAGGCGGAACGCCGCCGCTGGTCGGTGTCGCTCTACCGGCTGCACGGCGGCAGCGGGCGGCCCATCGGCGTGGCCGCCATCGCCACCGACGTCACCGGCCGCCGCCGCGCCGAGCGGGAGGCCGCGGGCGTCCGCCGCAACCTGGCCCTGCTCAACGAGGCCAGCGCCCGCATCGGCACCTCGCTCGACCTGGAGACCACCGCCCGCGAACTGCTGGACGTCGCCGTGCCGCAGTTCTGCGACCTCGCGTCCGTGGACCTGTACCAGGGCCTCCTGGCCGGTGACGAGGCGCCGCCCGGCCTGGCCGACGGCAGCGCCGAACTGCGGCGCGTCGCCTTCGCCAGCGCGGTGTCGGGCGCGCCGGTCGCCTCCGACGCCCCCGACGAGAAGGCGATCCAGGTCGGGGAGGTGCACCGGTACGCCTTCCACTCGCCGTGCGCGAGCGCCCTGCGCACCGCCCAGGTGCAGGCCGTCCCCGGGGGCGGGGACGGCGCCGACGCGCCGGAGCCGGGGATGTCGGCGCAGTGCACGCTCGCCGTGCCGATGGTCGCCCGCGACACGGTCATGGGGCTGGTCCAGTTCACCCGCACCAAGGGCAGCGAGCCCTTCGGGGAGCGCGAGACGGCGGTGGCCGTGGAGCTGGCCTCGCGGGCCGCGGTCTGCATCGACAACGCGCGCCTGTACCGGCGCGAGCACGAACGCGCCCTCATCCTCCAGCGCAGCCTGCTGCCCCCGGTCGACCCGGAGGCCGCCGGGCTGGAGATCGCCTGCCGCTACCTGCCCGGCAACGCCGCCACCGAGGTGGGCGGCGACTGGTTCGACGTCATCGAACTGCCCGGTCACCGCACGGCCCTGGTCGTCGGCGACGTGATGGGCCGCGGCCTGCGGGCCGCCGTCGCGATGGGCGAACTCCGCACGGCCGTCCGCACCCTGGCCATGCTGGACATGGAACCCGCCGAGGTGCTGTCCGCCCTGGACGAGATCGCCCACGGTCTCGGGCGGCCCGGCGGCAAGCAGTCCGCCTCCCGCGGGGTGCGCGGCAGCGTACGCCCCGCCGACCTGTCCGAGGTCTACCTCGCCACCTGCGTCTACGCCGTGTACGACCCCGTCACCCGGCGGTGCACGGTCGCCAACGCCGGGCATCTGCCCCCGGTCCTGGTCGAGGAGGGCAAGCCCGCGCGGCTGCTGGAGGTGCAGCCGGGCATGCCGCTCGGCGTCGGCGGCGAGCTCTTCGAGGAGACCGTCATCGACCTCCCCGACGGCGCGCTCCTCGCCCTCTACACCGACGGCCTGGTCGAGTCCCGCGACCACCCTCTCGATGAGGGCCTCCAGGCCTTCCGCGACGCCCTCACCGACCCGGCCCGCCCCCTGGAGGACGTCTGCGACCACGTCCTCTCCGCCCTCGACACCCACCACGGCGAGGACGACATCGCCCTCCTCATGGCCCGCCTCCGCGGCCTGCCCCCCGGTCACGTCGGCGACTGGACCCTTCCCCCCGAGCCCCGCTCCGTCGCCCGTGCGCGCGAGCTGGCCCGGGAGATGCTGCCGCAGTGGGGGCTGGAGGCTCTGGTGGACACCACCGAGCTTCTCGTCAGTGAGCTCGTCACCAATGCCCTGCGGTACGGCGAGGGTGATATCCGGCTGCGTCTGCTTCTTGACCGGACGTTGGTGTGCGAGGTCTGGGACGGGGGGTCCGTGCAGCCGCGGCGGCGGCGGGCTCGGGATACGGATGAGGGGGGGCGGGGGTTGCAGTTGGTGGGGTTGCTGAGTGCGGCTTGGGGGAGTCGGCGGATTCCTGATGGGAAGACGGTGTGGTTTGAACTGGCGTTGCCGGATGGGGAGGCGGGGGCGCCGGATGCGGTGGAGGCTCTGATGAGCCTCTATTGAGGCGGTGGGGGTGCCCCGGTCCCGCCCCTTCTCCGATTCCTGGGGGCGAGCCCCCAGACCCCCCGAGCCGCGCTGCGCGCGGCGTCCTCAATCGCCGGACGGGCTGAAGTTCGCGCCCGGGCGCGACAACCAGCCCGTCCGGCGATTGAGGACAAGCGGCGAAGCCGCTTTCACGGGGGCCGGGGCAGCGCCCCGGGAAACGGTGAAAGGGCGGGACCGGGGCTCACCTCTCCGGCGCCGCCAGGCGCCCCCGCGTCGCGCCCCCGCCGAACGTCGCCGGCAGCAACCCCGCCAGAACGATCCCCCCGAGCAGCGCCCCACCGAGCGCCCGAGGCGCGTCGGGCAGCCCGGGAACGCCCGGATCGGGCTCGTCGTGCGTGACGCCGTACACCCCCACGTCCCTCTCGGCCAGCTCCCGTGCCTGGCGGGCGAGCGCAGCGGCCCGGTCCGCCTCGGCGAGGACGGTCGCGGGGGAGGCGCCGCCCGCGGGGCGCGCCAGGGTCAGGTGGCGTTCGGCCTCGGCGAGGCGGGTGCGGGCCCGGCTGGCGACGGCGCCGCGGTGGGTGGCGACGAAGTCGCGGGCGCAGGCGACGGTGCCGCGGGCGGCGAGGAGGGCGCGGCCGGCCCGGGCGCGGGAGCGGGACTCGCGGAGGGGGTCGTCGGGGGGCAGGGCCTCGTCGAGGGCGGCGGCGGCCTCGTCGATGCGCCGGAGCACCGCGGGGGGATCGAGGCGCTCGCAGGCGGCCTCCCGCCGGGCGGCGGCGAGCAGTTCGACGGCGGCGCCGCCACCACCACCGGAGGCGGCGGCCGCCGCCTCCGCGTC
>NZ_JABETO010000049.1 GCF_013055795.1 Streptomyces sp. I05A-00742 | reverse complement strand
CCCAGCCGCCAGCGGACGCGGCCGCCGTCCGGGGCGGTGAGGCGCACGCCCAGCGTGCGGACCGTGCGCCCGGCACGGCCCCGCAGCAGGGCACCGGCCCGGACGGTGGCCGTGGTCCAGCCCGGGCCGGCGCTGCCGGCGGGCAGCGTCGCCGTGTGCCCGTCGACGTCCAGCAGGAGCTCCACCTGGACGGGGGCCGTGCCCGGATCCGTGCGGTACGCCAGCTCGACCACGGTGGTTGGGGACAGCGGCAGCCGGGCGGCGTACAGCTCCACCGCGGTGGGCGCGGTGAGCGGGCCGTCGACCAGGAGGCTGCTGCCGCCGTGCCAGGCGTCGGCGAAGTCGAACCCCACGGCCGGACGGGCGCCGGAGCCCTGGATTGTCCAGCGGCGGCCAGGCAGCCGGTCCTGGAGCCCCAGTTGGTGCCAGGGCCCGGCGGGCACCGGCCGCCCCCGCTCGTACCAGCCGAGGCCGTGACCGGTGTTGAACACGGTCGCGAACGGGAGAGCGGTGAGCGTGGACCGGTCGGCGACGGACGCGGCGGGCGGGCGCCAGGGGCCCTCGTCGCCGGTACCGCACCAGAAACGGTCGTCCCGGGCGTGGAAGGCTGCGGGGGAGCGGTCGCCCGAGGCTGCGTGCTTCCAGGTCCACTCGGGGCGGTAGAAGCCGAACGAGGTGACGTGCGGGCGGCCGGCCGGGACGACGGCGTCCCAGTCGACGGGCGTGTCCCAGCCGCGCGCCTCGACGTCCACACCCGCCCACAGCGCGTACCGCCCGGGTCCCATGGCGTCGGCCCGCTCGCCGGACGAACGCAGGCCGCCCGGCGTCCAGTTGAAGTTGAGGAACAGGGATCCGGCGGCATCGAAGAGGGCGGCGTTGCGGTCGTTCAGCTCGTTCTGCCAGGAGACGTCGCCCTCGACGGTCATCGCGTCGTACCAGGTCACGCGCAGCCCCCGGTCGCGGGCCCGCAGGTGGGCGACGAAGTCGCGCATGTCCGCGCCCAGCCGCGCGTCCCCGCCGTCGGTCTCGGCGTTGAGGAACCAGCCGTCGAAACCGTGGGCGCGGGCCACCCGGACCAGTTGGTCGGCGAGCGGGAAGCCGCCGTCCGGCCCCCGGCGCACCAGCTCCCGCGTCCAGCGCAGCTGCCCGCCGTAGGCGGCCGGGGGCAGGAACACCGTGCCGAGGACGGGCACGCCGTTGCGATGGGCGGCGTCCACGACGGGGGCGGTCGGCGCGAGGATCAGCCCCTCTCCCGAGGAGCCGCCCCAGAAGACCAGTTCGTCGAGGTACGCCCAGTGGGTGAGCGCGTAGTGGTCGGCGGTCGGCCCGCCCTGGGACGGGTTCCCGGACGTGGGGGCGAAGGAGACGAGGGCGCTGACCCGGGCCTGCCCGGCGCGGGCGCGGCCGGGGGCCGGCGGGGGAGTGAAGCGCGGGGCGAGGGGGACGGCCGAGCGGTTGAACGGGAGGTCGGGGTCGTCCTCGGGTCTCCAGCGGGCCAGGGAGCGCCACGTCACCCCGGGCGGGGGCGCGCCCGGGGGCAGGGAGTCGGGGAACCAGTAGGAGGCGTAGGGCTGGAGGTCCGGGGCGCCGGGCGCCGCCCGGGCGGACGGGCTCGCGAAGGCGGCCGCGAGGCCGGCGGCGAGGACGGTGCGGCGGGTCGGTGCGGGCATGGCGCTCCTCCGAATGGATATGCGGACGGTCAGCCCCGGCTCCCGGAGGACCGCGCCCTCCTTGTCCGGCCTCCGGGGGCCGTGGGTGAAGGCCGGGCGTGGGTGGATCCGGGCCGCGGGTGGGTCCGGGCCGCGGGTGGATCCGGCGGCGTCCGGTCGGAGTCAGAGAATCTGGTCCACCGTGACCGTCTCCTCGATCCCCCGGCCCCTCAAGTGGTCCGTCTCGGCCACCCGTTGGGTCAGGACGACGGCCGGCCGCACACCGTCCGCGGCGAGCCGCATCCATGCCTCGAAGTACGCGCCGCCCGGCGCGCACATCGGCCGCAGCGGAGCGCTGTCCACGTCCCCCGCGTCCACGACCAGCGCGATCCGCCGGGGCGCGGGGGCGTCCCGCGCGCCGTCCCGGTGCTCCCGCACGACGCGGGCCAGTGCCTCGCCCGCAGGTTTGAGCCGGCGGTCGTTGGTGAACAGCCCCAGGTCGTACTCCAGGGCGGGGAAGTCGGCCAGGGCCCGGTCCACGTCGTGCGAGCACCACCAGGTGACGCCCCACAGGTCCGGGCAGTCCAGGACGTTCAGCAGCGTCGTCCGCGTGAACTCCGCCGCCCGCGCGGCCGGGATGTGCGGCGCGGGCGCCCCGACCTCCTGGAGCCAGACCGGCCGGGCCGGGTCCTCCGCCCACGCCTTCGACAGCTCGACGAGGTACGCGGCGTGCAGGCCCGTCGCCGCGCCGTCCGGGCCGTGCCGCTGGGCGGTGCCGTTGAACACCCAGGAGTGCACGGCGGTCATGGCCCCGATGCGGGCCGCGTGCGCGGGCGTGAAGGGGTGCGTGCCGTCGTACCAGGCCGCGTCGTACGCGGCGTGCAGGTGCGTCCGTCCCGGGGCGGCCTTCTCGCACGCGTCGGTCATCCGGCGCAGCCAGCGGCCCGCCTCGGCGCCGGTGATCCGGTCGGGGTCGGGGTGCGGGTCGCCCGAGAACTGGTTGGTCTCGTTGCCGACCGTCATGCCGAGGAAGTGGGGCCGCCCGGCCAGCGCCCCCGCGAGCTCGGCCAGGTAGCGGGCCTGGGCGTCGACGACGTCGGGGTCGGTGAACAGGTTCCGGCGGTGCCAGGTGGTCACCCACGAGGGGAGGAAGTCGAAGCTCGACAGGTGCCCCTGGAGCCCGTCCACGGCGACGTCCAGGCCGCGTTCCCCGGCCTCGTCCACCAGCCGGACGAGCTGGTCGACGGCGCGCGGCCGGATCAGCGTCCGGTTGGGCTGGAACAGCGGCCACAGCGGGAACACCCGGATGTGGTCTAGGCCCAGCGACCCGACGCAGTCCAGGTCGGCGCGGACGTCGTCGAGGTCGAAGTCGAGCCAGTGGTGGAACCAGCCTCTGCTGGGCGTGTAGTTGACACCGAAGCGCACGCTCATGGAGCTCCTCTCCAGGTCGGGTTCAGCCCTTGACGGCGCCCTCGCCGGTCCCGCGGAAGAAGTACCGCTGGAGACAGGCGAACATCACGACGAGCGGGGCGACCGCGATGACGGTCCCGGCCGCGACGAGCCGGGGGTTCTGCTGGAACGTGCCGTGCAGGAAGTTGAGGCCGACGGTGAGGGTGTAGCGGTCCGAGTCCGACAGCACGATCAGCGGCCACAGGAAGTCGTCCCAGGCACCCATGAACGCGAAGATCGCCACGACGGCCAGCGTGCCGCGCACGGACGGCAGCGCGACCCGGGTGAACCGCTGCCACACGTTCGCGCCGTCGATCACCGCCGCCTCCTCGATCTCGTACGGCACGTTCGCGAAGGCGTTGCGCATCAGCAGCACATTGAGCGCGCCGACGGCACCGGGCAGTACGACGGCGGTGAGGGTGTTGTTCAGCTCCAGGTCGCGCATCATCGTGAACTGCGCCACCACGATGGATTCCGCGGGCACGAGCAGCGCCATCACGAAGGCGAGCCCGGCGGCCCGGCGGCCCCGGAAGCGCAGTCGCGCCAGCGCGTAGCCCGCCATCGAGGCCCCGGCCAGATTGGTGAGGACGCTGGTGACGGCGACCTTCAGCGAGTTCAGCGCGTAGTCCCAGACCGGGACGATGTCCGCGACCTCCGCGTAGTTGTGCGTGGTCGGGTGCTCGGGCAGGAAGCGGGGCGGCGAGGTGTAGACATCCTCGGTCGTGCCCTTGAAGGAGGTCGAGAGCTGCCAGAGGAACGGCCCCACGCTGATCACGAGTACCACGAGCAACAGCAGGTAGCGCACGACGATTTCGCGCGCCCGCATCCGGTTCACGCCCCGCCCTCCGCGTCCGTCCTGCGGCCGGCCCACAGCACCAGCAGCATCAGCAGCAGCGCGACGGTGAAGACCACCAGCGAGATCGCCGACGCGTACCCCACCCGGCCGTTGAGACCCGTTCCCGTGCGCTGCACGAGCATCACCAGCGTGGTGTCCTCGCCGGCCGGACCGCCGGTGGGGCCGGCCAGCAGGAACACCTCGGAGAAGACCTTGAACGCCGACACCGACGACAGGGCACCGACGAGCACCATCGTCGAACGGACGGCGGGCACCGTGACGCTCGTGAAGCGGCGCAGCGCCCCCGCCCCGTCGACCGCCGCCGCCTCGTGCAGCTCACGCGGCACGTGCGCCAGCGCCGCCAGATAGACGACCATGTAGTAGCCGAGGCCCTTCCACACCGTCAGCGCCATCGCGCTGAACAGCAGCAGCCACGCGTCACCCAGGAAGGACACCGGCCCGGCGCCCAGGGCCTCCAGGATCCCGTTGACCAGCCCCCGGTCGTCCAGCATCCACGACCAGATCAGCCCCACGGCGACCACCGACGCCACCACCGGCGTGTAGAACGCCGACCGGAAGAAGCCGGTGCCCGGCAGCCGCTTGTGCACCAGCAGGGCGAGCAGCAGGGGCAGCAGCACGGTGAACGGGACGACGAGCAGCACGTACAGCCCGCTGTTGCGCAGCGCCACCCAGAACTGCTCGTCGTGCAGCATGTCCCGGAAGTTCCGCAGCCCCACCCACTCCCCGGGCGCCAGGGTGCGGGCGTCGGTGAACGCGTCCCGGACGGTCGTCAGGAACGGCCAGAGGCTGAACGCGGCGAGGACGCCGAGCCCCGGCAGGAGCAGCAGCCACGGGGTGGCGGTGCGGTGGGTGCGAACGCGTCGTCGTCCGGCCATGGCTCGGGCGCCGGTCACTTCTGCCGGAGCAGTCTGTTGCTCTGCGCCACCGCGTCGTCGAGCGCCTGCCGCGGGGATTTCTTCCCCTGGAGCGCTTTGGCGACCTCGTTGCGCAGAATGGTCTTCATCTCGTCGCTCATCACCACGGGTGTGTAATTGACCGCGCCCTTCAGCATTTTCGCGGAGGCGACCCGTATCCGTCCCTCGTCGGTCCCGTCGTCCTTCGTCCAATAAGGATCGTCGAGCGATCCCTTGGTGCTCGGGAAGACGGCGACCCGGTGGGCGAACGCGTCCTGGTTCCGGCGGTCGGTGACGAAATGCGCGAAGGCGACGGCGGCCGCCTTGTGTCCGCTGTGGGCGTTGACGGCCACGCCCATGACGTACATGTTCGGCCGGCCCGTGTTGTTGGGCGCGTCGGTGATGCCGAGACTGCGGTAGAGGCCGGGCGCGTTCTTCCGGAAATTCGCCAGGTCGTTGGCGCCGCCCGGATTCATGGCGACCTTCTGCTCCAGGAATTTCCGGCCCGCCTGCTCGGGGGTGCTGGTGAGCGCCTGCGGGTCGAGGCCGCCGTGGTCGTAGAGCTCCTTGTAGCGGGTCAGCAGCTCCACGCCCTTGGGCTCGTTGTACGTGAACGCGGTGGCGTCGTCGTTCATCAGCCGCACCCCGTACCGGCCGAGGTCCTCGATCGCCGGGGTGCCCGCGAGGGTGGCCGTCGGCCCGCCCGGGCGCCGGGCCAGCGCCGACGCGGCGGTGAACAACTGGTCGTAGCTGCGCGGGGGTTTCTCCGGGTCGAGGCCGGCGTCCTTGAACAGGGACTTGTTGTAGAAGAGCGGCCCGGTGGTGAGGTACCAGGGAAAGGCGTACGAGCCGTCCAGCCCCGGGAGGGTGTTGCCGCGCCAGGATTCCTCGGTGTACTCACCTTTGAACTTCGCCGCCGCCTGCTCCTTGTCGAGGTTCATCAGCACCCCGGCCTTGGCCAGCGGATAGGAGAGATCGGGGGAGACGTTGACGACGTCGGGCAGGGTACCGGCCGCGGCGTCCGCGCCGAGCTTGTCGGCATAGTGCTCGGCCGGCTGGTCCAGCCACTTGACCTTCACGTCCGGGTGCTGCTTCTCGAAGTCCCGGACCAGCGACTCGAAATAGTCCTTGTACTGCGCCCGGAGATTCCAGGTCTGGAAACTGATGCTGCCCTCGATCCGGCCGTCCGCGGAACCGCCGCCGTCGCTCCCGCCGCCCGATCCGCAGGCGGTCGCCGTCAGCGCGAGGGCGAGCAGTGCGGCGGCCGGACGGACGGCACGGCGGACGGTTCTGCGAGCGGTTCTGCGGACGGTTCTCCCGGGGGCACCGCGGGGTCGGTCCATGGCCGGCAACTCCTTCGGTCGGGCCGGAGGGTGGCGGTCCAAAAGGTGCACCCGGCAAGGGAGTCGCGTCAATACTTCCGTCAATGACTAATGCGCTTTAGTGTGTTGGCGACCGACCGCTCCAGGAGGCCGATCCATGCGCCGGCTGCCGGCCCGCCGCCCGACGATCCGCGACATCGCGCGCCGCGCGGGCGTCTCCGAGAGCGCCGTGTCCTTCGCCCTCAACGGCCGCCCGGGCGTCTCGGCCGCCACCCGGGAACGCGTCCGGCGCGTCGCCGAACAGCTCGGCTGGCAGCCCAGCACGGCCGCCCGCGCCCTGTCCGGGGAGGGCTCCGCCACCGTCGGCCTCGTCCTCGCCCGGCCCGCCCGGACCCTCGGCGTCGAGTCGTTCTTCCTCCGCCTCGTCTCCGGCGTCCAGGAGGCACTGGCCCCGCGGCGGCTCGGCCTGCTCTTCCAGGTCGTCGAGGACGTGACGGCCGAATGCGCCGTTCACCGCCGCTGGTGGGCCGAGCACCGCGTCGACGGCCTCCTCGTCGTCGACCCGCGCGACGCCGACCCCCGGCCCGCCCTGCTCGCCGAACTCGGCCTGCCCGCCGTGGTCATCGGTGCCATGGACGACCCGCCCTGGGAGGCCCGCCCTCCGGATGCCCCGCTCTCCAACCTCTGGGCCGACGACGCCGCCGCCATGGCCTCCGTCGTCGACCACCTCCACGCCCTCGGCCACCAGCACCTCGTCCACGTCGCCGGCCTGCCCGGCCTCGCCCACACCCGCCGCCGCATCGCCTCTTTGCGCCGGGAGGCGGACCGCCGCGGCCTGCCCGACGTCCACTCCGTCACCACCGACTACTCCGACGCCCAGGGCGCCGAAGCCACCCGCCGCCTCCTCTCCGCCCCGAGCCCGCCCACCGCCATCGTCTACGACAACGACGTCATGGCTGTCGCCGGCCTCTCCGTCGCCGCCCAGCACGGCCTCTCCGTCCCCACCGACCTCTCCATCGTCGCCTGGGACGACTCCATCCTCTGCCGCAGCACCCACCCCCCGCTCACCGCCCTCACCCGCGACACCGACGCCTTCGGCCGCCGCGCCGCCGAGGAACTCGTCGCCCTCCTGGACGGCGGCCCGCCGCGCCGCTGCCGGGACACCACGCCGCGGCTGGTGGCGCGGGGGTCCACGGGGGTGGTGCGGGGCGGGTAGGGTCCGGAGGGATCTGCCGCCCATCCGGCGCGCCGACCAGGCCCCATGCGATGCCAGAGTGAGGCGAGGTCGAAACATCCGGTGACGGCGTTGAGTTCGCTATCCCGTTCGCACAAGTAGCCGCAGCCCCTCGACCGGGACTGACAACAGCTCTCACCCAGCGGGATCCAGATTCCATACCTGGGGCAGGTCGCCGCCGCAGAAGACGCACACGAAGTCGTCCTCGCGCACGATGCCGCGTTCCCGGCAGCCGGGACAGCGCCGGAACACCACCTCGTGCGTGAAGCCGGACGGATGCCCGAGTCCTGCCCGATCCAGGGCGTGGGCAACCGCCCGCCACGACGCGACGTCCGGGCAGTACCCGGTCGAGTGGTTGGTGACGTCGCCCACGGCCCAACGGCCGGCCTCGCGGACGAAGCTGATCTCACCTGCGCTCAGAACCGGTGCTCCACCGGCACAGGCGACGTGCTCGCTCCGCCGTGGTGCCGGCCGTAGCAAACCGTCCGTGTCGGCCACGAAGGTGAACGGTTCGTCCAACTCCACGGCCGATTGTTCCGCGATCCAGCTGTCGAGGTCAGCCGCCCGTCCGATCGGGCTGCCGACGCCGCCGGGCCGAATCGCAGCCCTCAACTCGTCCGGCCCGACGTACCGGTAGCTCCGCTTCCGCACGCTCATCAGGCCACCGGACGTCGTGCGACGAAGGCGAATTCCCTGCCCGGCCGGTCAGGGTGAGGCAGCGGCACTCTCAACACCGCGTATGCTTCCGCAGGGAATGCGACCCCCCGGCCGCAGGGGGCTCCCGACGCCCGTTCCCTCATCACCGCGGACGTTCCCCCGCCCTGGCCTCAGGATCGCCGTGCGAACTCGCGGAGGCGGTATGCCGACCGATGGCGTGGGCGACGTCGTCCGGGTGCGTCAGCTGGGGATGATGGCCCGCGCCGGCGATGACGGTCACTGTGGCGCGTGGGAGTGTGGCCAGCAGGGCCTGCCCCTCGGGCGTGAGCGGGTCGCGGGAGCCCACGACGACGTGCACGTGCCCCGGGTACCGCTGCAGATCGGCTTGGAGGTCGTCCCGCCACTGCGGCTGCACGGTGGCAGCCAGGAGCCGGGCGGTGGTGCCCGCGACGGTGCCGCGACGAAGATCCGCCACACTCGATCGGAGTGTGCTCTCGTACGCCGTGGTGCCGGTGAGCCGCTCGGCCAGCGCCTCGGAGCCCACGTGGCTCAGGTACCGACGCGTCAGGGCCGCCCACCGAGCAGCGCGAGGAGGATGCGCCTGCAGGAAGAATGGCGATACGAGCGTGAGCTGATCCACCGTGCCGGGAAGAGCGGTCGCGGCCTCGACGGCGGCCGCGGCACCGATGGAGTGGCCCACCAGGTGACGGGCACCGGTCTCGGCCACCAGTGCGGCCAGCCAGGACGGCCAGTCGGCGCGGCGTCCCGCGCTCATCCCCAGGCCGGGCAGGTCGACGGCGCGGGCACGGCCCAGTGCCGCGACGACCGGCGCCCAGGTGTCGGCGTTGACCGGCAGCCCCGGCAGCACCACCGTGGGTGCGCCGGGTTCGCCGAGCTCGAAAGTCCGTGTCCCGCCCGGCGCCGTGAACCGCCGGTCGCCGGCGGGGGCATCGCCGAAGCGGTGCGCCGCCAGGTGGTCGGCCCAGCGGCGGATCGTCGTGGCAGCGTCGGGCATGGCCAGCCCGTGACGGGCGGCGAAGGCACGCGCTGAATCGGTGGGGTAGCGGTCGCTCGACAAGAACGTCAAGGTCTCCGGATCGGCCTTGGTGAGCCATCGGGGCAGGAGCTTGATGAGAGGCACCGGGATCCGCGCAAGGGGCGCCTTGGCCCGGTAGTGCTCGGAGACGAGGGTGAGCAGCCCGGGCAGTGCGGGAGTGTTGTCGTCCAGCAGCCAGTACGCGGCGCGTTCGGCGGCCTCGTCCATCGGAAGCAGGGTCATGAACCGGGCCAGGTAGTCGACCGCGACCACGGGGACGAACGTCCGTGCGTTCCCCGGCACCGCCGGAAGGGAGCCCTGCCAGATGTCCTTCACCTGGGAGGCGATCCCCAGGTACTGGTCGGACTCGCCGGTGGCGCTGTCACCGATCACGCTCGCCGGATTGACAACGGACCAGGGAACACCCAGCTGCTCCGCTGTGGCCTGGAAGACGGCGTCCGCCTCGGCCTTGGACGCCTCGTAGGCACCGAGGGCACGGTAGGTCTCCCGTCGTCGCTCTTCGCTCCAGGGAGCGGCGTCCTGCCCGCCCACCCGGTACCCGGAGACGTGAACCAGCCGACGCAGACGCGGCAGTCGCGCCGCGAACGCGACGACCGCGCGGACACTGTCGACGTTGGCGCGACGGGCCTCGTCCGCCGGCATCCCGAACCGGTAGGCGCCGGCGCAGTTGTAGACCTCGGTGATGTCGTCGCACTCGCCCTCGATCAGCGACGGCTCGCCGAAGTCGACCCGGAGGTCGGCCGGGGCGTCGTCGTGCCCGTGGTCGCGCAGCCACCGGGCCAGCCGCTGGTACGCATCGTGGTTCCGGCTTGCCGCGCTCACCCGGACGCCGGTGCGGCCGAGCGCCAGCACCAGATGGCGTCCGATGAAGCCGCTCGCGCCCAGCACCAGTGCGTGCCGTTCCTCCGCGCTCATACCGAAGCCTCCGCGCCCTCGTCCAGCAGCACGGCGAGCGCCTGGGCGGCACAGTGCAGCGGCTCGGTGGACCGCTGGGCACGCGACACGATCACCGCTCCCTCGACCATGCTGACCACGGCCGTCGCCAGCGCGCGGGCGGCCGGACGATGACGGCCGTGCGCGACGAGGTGCTCGGTCACCGGCGCGATCCACGACTCGAAGGCATTCGCGCAGGCGTCCCGCAACCGTTCGCTCCGCGCACCCATCTCCAGCGTCACCACCGAGACCGGGCACCCCAGTTGGAAGCCGCTGTCGTCGAGCATCACTGCCAGCGCGTCGATCACGCGGCGCACCGCTTCCCCCGGAGTCGTCGATTCCGATGCCGAGTCGGTGACAAGAGAGCCGAACCGCGTCGCCGCGAGTTCGACGGCCTTCTCTCCGAGCGCCTCCTTGCCATCAGGGAAGTGGAAGTACAGCGACCCCTTGGGGGCACCCGCGTGCTCCGCCACCGTGGTGAGTCCCGTACCGCTGTAGCCGTGACGCTGGATCAGTTCGAGCATCGACTCCGCCAGTCGCGCGCTGGTCTTGACTCCCTTGGTTCCTGCCATGGGAACGGATAATAGACCGGTCTACATATTTTTCAAGTCCGCGCGGTCCGCGCCGCGATGAGGCTCATATCTTGTGGCTTGGCCCGTGGCGGTTGGTGATGTTGATGCGGTTACGGCGCAGGCCGTACGAGCCGGGAATCCGGGTGGCCTGCCGCCGCGTTCGGTCAACAGCCACTCACGCGCCCGTGCTTCGTCCAGGAGACCTCTCTCATGTCAGAGCCAGAGATCGGTGCCATCGTCTTCGACGTGCTCGGCACGCTCGTCGACGAACCCGCCGGAATCCGCGCCGGCATTCGTGAACTCGCCCCGTCGCTCGACGATTCCAGGGTCGAGCAACTGTTGTCGCTGTGGCAGCGGCACATCGACCGCGAGCAGCGTCGCATCCTCAACGGTCTCCGGCCTTACCTCACCAGCGACGTCCTCGACCTGGAAGCCGCCCGGCTCGTCGCCGAGGCCGCCGGAGTCGGCGACCCGACCGCCGTAGCGGCGCTGGCTCTGTCAGGTCGCAGGCTCCCGCCGTGGCCCGACACCGTGGCAGGGCTCGCCCGACTCGCCGAACGGTTCCCGCTGATCGGACTCTCCAACGCGAGCCGGACCGCGCTGCTGGGGCTCAACGCCCACGCCGGACTGCGCTGGCACCAGGCCCTGTCCGCCGAAGACGCCCGGACCTACAAGCCGGATCCCGCGGTCTACCAGCTGGCCGTCACCGTCTCCGGACGACCGCCGGAGCGACTCCTGATGGTCGCCGCCCACGCCTGGGACCTGCGCGGAGCACAGCGCCTCGGCCTGCGCACCGCATACGTCGCCCGCCCCGTCGGCGACCCACCCACCTCCTCGGACGGGTTCGACCTCCACGCCGACGATCTGGCCGGCCTGGCCGACCAACTCGAACGAGCCCAGGGTCGTGTTCGGCAGGTCATCGGCGGAGCCGGAGCTGGATCGAGGCGGGGGTGACGGCGCCGTGGAATGCGGAACATCTTGCCCAAGCCGGCCGGCCTGCTGCCCATGCTCCCGCGGTGTTTGCGGATGGCCCGCTGGTCCCGAGGCTCGGGGATGGTGCGCTTGATCTGGCGTCGTCGCAGGTAGCGCCGGTGGTGGCGGGAGGAGTACGCCTGATGGGAAGCGAACGTCGGCGGTAGCTGTCGTTCTGGGGACACGAGCCGAAGGAACCTGGAGGCGCTACTGCTCAGCCCTGGTGAATGATCCGGCCGACGACGGCCTCGGCCCGCTCCGGGTGCTCCTCCAGCCACGCGCCGACGTGTTCCCGGACAGCCTCCCCGACGCAGGCAGGCACCGCGGCGTTGGCCAACTTGCCACGTGTGGAGCCCTCGAACTCGGGGTGGTCCAGTTTCACGGACACGACCGCGGTCAGGCCCTCGCTGGTCGTCGCGGCGTCGAGACCGGGGTCCGTCGCCGTCAGCAGCCGCCGGTCCCGCGCGTACCGGTTGACCGCGGCTGTCACACCGTCGCGGAATCCCGCCGTGTGCGAGCCGCCCTCGGAGGTGGGACGGCTGTTGGCGTAGCTCCGGACTCGTTCCTCGGGGGAGTCGTGCCACCGGAGGGCCACTTCCATCGTCCCCGCCATTCGCGGGTCCTCGCGTTCGAAGCCGATGACATCCGGGTGGACGGGCGCCCCAGCCGCCGCCTCCGCGTCGAGGTGGGCGACAAGATCCCGCGCCCCGCCCGGAAACCGGAACCGCTCCGAGCGGGATCCGTCCGAGGCGCGCCCGTCGGTCAGTGAGATGTCCAGGCCCCGGTTCAGGTAGGCGAGTTCCTTGAAGCGCTCCGCCAGTGCCGCGAACGAGCACTTCGCCGCCCCGAAGATGCTGGTGTCCGGACGGAAGGTGATGACGGTCCCGGTTCCGGTCGCCGGCCCCGCGGCGTGGGGTGGGGCGAGCGGGAC
The DNA here is from genome assembly GCF_013055795.1 of Streptomyces sp. I05A-00742. GTDB lineage: Bacteria > Actinomycetota > Actinomycetes > Streptomycetales > Streptomycetaceae > Streptomyces. Next base: position 29,773 of record NZ_JABETO010000049.1, on the reverse strand, counting down.
ACCGCGCACGTAGTCCTGGAGCCGGCGGACACCGTCGTGCCGCACCTCGGCTGTCAGCCGGCTCGACAGGATGTTGGTGACGCAGAGCCAGGTACCGGCGGCGCCCGTGCTCACGGCGTGGCGGCCGCCGGGATGGGCGCCGGCATGCGTGCGGGTCAGCAGGGCTTCGAGACCGGGACCGCCGGTGTCCTGGCCCGACGCGAACGGGCCGCCCGGGCCGTCGTCGGCGACCCGCACGTCGCCGTCGGGGGTGAGGGCGACGTCGACGGAGCCGGCGCGTCCGGCCGGCACCTCGTTCACCGCCCTGTCGGCGACCTCGAACACCATCTGGTGCAGGCCGCGTTCGGTGACCGATCCGATGTACATCCAGGGCCGTGTCCGGATGGCTTCCCACTCCGTGAGCCCCTGAAGGTGAGTGGCGCCGTACGTGTGCTGCGCGTCGTTGCTCATGAAGTCGCCTCCGATGTGTCCGGCAGACCTCGTCAGCCTAGGCAGTGCCCTGAAAAATGCCAGGTCAGAGCTGTTTCGTCGACGTCGTGGACGGACGCTGGGGCGCCTTCCCGAGACGGTCGGCCACGAGGGGGGCGGATTGCGGTCCGAGTGCGCCCGGGGCCCCGCCGAGATCGCGTACGCCCCTGTTTCCGGCAGCCCCGAGGTCCCCGATTGCGGTGCACCTCCGAACCCGGATCCTTCCTGCCCGGGAAAGGGCTTTTGCTGGATATGCCGCTACCCCACCCGCCTCGATCACCCGCACCGCACCCCATGCGATTTAATTGCGAGGGATTCGCAACAGCAACCGATCAGTGAACAGGGGTGGACGGCATGACGGCCCGGTCCATACGGGGAACGGCCGCCATGGCCGCGGCGGCCATGCTGGCCATGGGCGCGGCCGCCTGCGGGAAGCCGGGCGGAGGAAACGCGGGGGGCGGTAGCGGGGGCGGCAAGGACGCGCTCGTCGTCGGCCTCGCCAACGAGCCCGAGACGCTGAGCCCGCTGCTGGGCTACGGCAAGGACGGCAACTCGAAGATCTTCGACGGGCTGCTCCGCCGGGACGCGTCGATGAAGCTCCGCCCGGCCCTCGCCGAGGCTCTGCCCAAGGTGACCGACGACGGGCGCACGTACACGTTCGCGCTCCGGCACGGGGTGAAGTTCAGTGACGGCAAGCCGTTCACCGCCGAGGACGTGGTCTTCACCTACCGGACCATCCTCGACGAGAAGACCAACAACGCGAACAAGGGCGAGCTCGACGCCATCGACAAGGTCACCGCCCGGGGCGACGACACCGTCGTCTTCTCGCTGAAGTACCCGTACGCGCCCTTCGCCGAGCGCACGGTCCTGCCGATCGTCCCCGAGCACGCGGCCAAGGGACAGGACGTCAACACCGGCTCGTTCAACACCGAGCCCATCGGCACCGGACCGTACGTCCTCACCGGCTGGAGCAAGGGCGAGAAGCTGACCTTCAAGGCCAACCCCGGCTACTGGGGCGGTGAGCCGGAGGTCAAGAAGCTCACCATGGCGATCATCAAGGACGACGACGTCCGGGCCACCCGGCTGCGCAGCGGTGACCTCGACGGCGCCATCCTGCCGCCCAACCTGGCCAAGGGCTTCAAGGGCGACCGCTCCAAGGTGACGACGACCGCGAAGACCACCGACTTCCGCGGTGTGACGCTGCCCACCGCGAACAAGGTCACCGGCGACACCGCCGTGCGCCGCGCCCTGGACCTGGCCGTGGACCGCGACGCCATGGTGAAGAGCCTGCTGGAGGGCGCGGGCCGGGCCGGTTACGGGCCCGTTCCCACGGACAGTGAGTGGTTCGCCAAGGGCACCGAGCGCCCGTACGACCCGGACCGGGCGAAGAAGATCCTGGACGACGCGGGCTGGAAGCCCGGTGACGACGGCATCCGGGAGAAGGACGGGGAGCGCGCGGAGTTCACCCTGTGGTTCCCGGCGGGCGACAAGCTCCGCCAGGAGCACGCGCTCGCGTTCGCCTCGGACGCCAAGAAGATCGGCATCCGGGCGAAGGTGCAGAGCGGCACCTGGGAGGTCATCGAGCCGCGCATGAAGGACGACGCGGTCCTCGCCGGCGGCGGCAACCCGGCCGACCCGGACTTCGACCTCTACAACCTCCTGCACTCCTCCCTCGCCCTCGACGGCTTCAACAACATGGCCGCCTACAAGAACCCCGAGGTCGACAAGGCGCTGGAGGAGGGCCGACGCAGCGGTGACAAGGCCGCCCGCAAGGCCGCGTACGACAGGATCCAGCGCGCCCTGGCCGACGACCCGGGCTACGTCTTCCTCACCCACGTCGACCACCTCTACGTCATGAACGACGCCTGGCAGGACCTCACCACCCAGGTGGAGCCGCACGACCACGGCCTCGGCGCGGGCCCCTGGTGGAACGTCGAGGACTGGCAGCCGAAGAAGTGAGCTCCCGCTGGACGGCCCTCCCCTGGGGGCCGATGGCCCGTATGGCGGGACGCCGGCTGCTGGCCGCCGTCCCCGTGCTGCTCGTCGTGACGTTCGCCGTCTTCGCCGTGGCCGCCGCCTCGCCGTTCGACCCCGCCCGCGTCTACGCGGGCGGCGGTGGCCCCGGCACCGGCCAGGGCGTCCTGGACCAGCTGCGCGACAACCTCGGCGCGGACCGGCCCTTCGCCGCCCGCTGGTGGGACTGGCTGACCGCCGCCCTGACCGGCGACCTCGGCGACTCCACATCCCTGCGCCAGCCGGTGGCCCAGGCCATCGGCGAGCGCATCGGCTGGTCCGTGCTGCTCTGCGGCACCGCCTTCGCCGTCGCGGTCGCCGTCGGCACCGCGCTCGGGGTGCTCGCCGCCCGGCGGCGGGGCGGGCTCCTCGACCGGGCCGTGACCTCCCTGGCGTACACCCTGGAGGCAGCGCCGCCGTTCTGGCTCGGGCTGCTCGCCGTCTGGTTCTTCTCGCTCAAGACCGGCGCGCTGCCCGCCGGCGGGCTCACCGACACCGGCAGCGACACCGTCACCGCCGGACAGGTCGCCACGCACCTGGTGCTTCCCGCGGCCGTGCTCGCCGTGACCCAGCTGCCCTGGTTCGTCCTGTACGTCCGCCAAGGCGTGGGCGACGCCCTCGACGAGGACCCCGTCCGCGGCGCCCGCGCCCGCGGCCTCGCCGAACGCACCGTGCTGCTCGGCCACGCCCTCCGCTCGGGCCTGCTGCCCGTGCTCACCCTCATCGGCTCGCGCGTCCCCGAACTGATCACCGGGGCCCTGCTCGTGGAGACCGTCTTCAGCTGGCCCGGCATCGCCTCCGCGACCGTCGACGCGGCGACCGGCGTCGACTTTCCCCTGCTCGCCGCGCTGACCGTGCTGGCCACGGCCGCCGTGCTGGCCGGCAATCTGCTGTCGGACCTGCTGTACGGGCTCGCCGACCCGAGGGTGGGCTTCGATGGCTGAGCCGCGCACCACCACCCGGCAGCCGCGCACCACCCCCCGGCCCATGACCGGCACGCGGCGGACGAAGGCACTCGCCGGACTTGCCGGAAGCGGCGGCCGGGGACGACGGCCGGGCGTCGTGAGCGCCGCCGTCCTCGCCGTCGTCGTCCTGACCGTCCTCCTCGTGCCGCTCCTCGTCCCGCTGGACGAGCAGGCCGTCGACCTCGGCGCCAAACTGCTGCCGCCGAGCGCGGACCACCCCTTCGGCACTGACGAGGTCGGCCGCGACCTGCTGCTGCGCTGCGTCTACGGGCTGCGGGTCTCGCTCCTCGTCGGCGCCGTCGCCGCCCTCGTCGCGACCGTCGTCGGCACGGCGGTGGGCGCCCTGGCCGGTGCCCTCGGCGGCTGGGCGGACCGGGTCGTCATGCGCGTCGTCGACCTCTTCTCCTCCGTTCCCCACCTGCTGCTCGGCATCTTCGTGGTGGCGATGTTCCGCCCCGGCGTCTGGCCGGTCATCGCCTCGATCGCCGTCACCCACTGGCTGTCGACCGCCCGCATCGTCCGCGCCGAGGTGCTGTCGCTGCGCTCCCGCCCGTTCGTCGACGCTGCGGTCTCCGGGGGCTCCTCGCGGCTCCGGATCGCCGTGCGGCACCTGCTGCCGGGCGTTCTGCCGCAGGCCGGACTGGCCGCCGTGCTGATGGTCCCGCACGCGATCTGGCACGAGTCGGCGCTGTCGTTCCTGGGCCTCGGCCTGCCCACGCACCAGGCCAGCCTGGGCAACATGGTGCAGGCCGCGCGCGGGTCGCTGCTGGCCGGCGACTGGTGGCCGACGCTCTTCCCCGGCCTGTTCATCATCGTCCCCACCCTGGCCGTCGCGGGCCTGGCGGCCGCCTGGCGCGACCGCCTCTCGCCACGGCGGCGATCGGAGCTGACGCTGTGATGTCCCCCACCCCGCCCCGACCCGACTCCCGCGGGGAGGAGCCCCCGCGCTCCCCCCGGCCTCTGCGAGCACGCTCCGCGCGGTCGTCCTCAAGTGCCGGTCGGGCCGCGTCGTCCGGTGCCGGGGCCGAGGCCGTGCTGTCCGAGCCGTGTGGGGGCGAGCGCGCCGCGTCGGGCCGGCCGGCGGTTGAGGCGGAGCGGCGCGTCCGCGACGAAGCGGGGGCGTGCGGGGGCGCGGCCTCCGCGGAGAGCGGGAGGGGGCGGGACGGGTCCTCAAGTGCCGGTCGGGCCGCGTACTCCGGTGCCGGGGCCCAGGCCGCGTCGTCCGAGCCGCGTGCANCGGGAGGGGGCGGGACGGGTCCTCAAGTGCCGGTCGGGCCGCGTACTCCGGTGCCGGGGCCCAGGCCGCGTCGTCCGAGCCGCGTGCACGCGAACGCGCCGTGTCGGCCCGGCCGGCGGTTGAGGCGGAGCGGCGCGTCCGCGACGAAGCGGGGGCGTGCGGGGGCGCTGCGCCCGCGGAGAACAGGAAGGGGCAGGACCGGTCCTCAAACGCGGGACAGGCCACGCAGGCCGGCGCCGGCGCCGGGACCGAGGCAGTGCTGCCCGAGCCGCGTGCGCGCGAACGCGCCGTGTCGGCCCGGCCGGCGGTTGAGGCGGAGCGGCGCGTCCGCGACGAAGCGGGGGCGCGCGAGGGCGCTGCGCCCGCGGAAAACGGGAAGGGGCGGGACTGGGGCACAGCTCCGCGGGAAGCCTCGGCCACCCCCCTCCTCGACGTACAGAACCTCTCCGTCCGCTTCCGTATGCGCGGCTCCCGCGAGATCGCGGCCGTCACCGACGCCACGTTCCGCCTCCACCGGGGCGAATGCCTCGCCCTCATCGGCGAGAGCGGCTGCGGCAAGTCCGTCCTCGCCTCCGCCCTGCTCGGCCTGCTGCCCGGCAACGCCAGGACCGCCGGGCAGGCCCACCTCGGCGGCCTGGACCTCCTCGCCGCAGACGAACGCACGCTCGCCCGTACCGTCCGGGGCCGCCGCGTGGGCCTCGTCCCGCAGAGCCCCGCCGCGCACCTCACCCCCGTCCGCACGGTCCGCTCCCAACTGCGCGAGACACTTCGCGAGCTGACCGGCCGGCGGCAGGGCGAGGAGGCCGCCGCGGAACGCGCCGCGTTCCCCGCCGACCACCTCGACCGCCACCCGCACCAGCTCTCCGGCGGCCTCGCCCAGCGCGCCGCCACCGCCCTCGCCCTGGTCGGCGACGCCCCGCTGCTGCTCGCCGACGAGCCGACCACCGGCCTCGACCGCGAACTGGTCGACCGCACCGCCGACGAACTGCGCCACCACGTCGACCGGGGCCACGCCCTGCTGATGATCACCCACGACCTCGCCGCGGCCGAGCGGATCGCCGACCGCGTCGCCGTCATGTACGCGGGCCGCATCGTCGAACTCGCCGACGCCGCCGCCTTCTTCGGCGACCCCGGCCCCCGCCACCCCTACGCCCGCGGCCTGCTCGACGCCCTGCCCGAACGTGCCTTCACCCCCATCCCCGGCATGCCCCCCGAGCTCGGCGACCTCCCGGACGGCTGCGCCTTCGCCGCCCGCTGCCCCCGCGCCGCGGACACCTGCGCCACCGTCCCGCCGCTCACGGACGGCGTCGCCTGCCACCACCCGAGGAACCCGGGGAACCCGAGGAGCGCCCGTGCTTGAGCTGCGCCGCATCACCGCCGGGTACGAGCCGCGCCGGCCCGTGGTCCGCGATGTGTCCCTCACCGTGGCGGCCGGGGAGGCGGTCGGGCTGCTCGGGCCGAGCGGCTGCGGCAAGTCCACGCTGGCCCGCGTCGCCGCCCTGCTGCACCGGCCGGAGGCGGGCACGGTCGTCCTCGACGGCGAACCCGCGCGCGGCTGGCGGCACCGCGCCCCGCGCGAGCAGCGCACCGCGTTCGGCGTGGTCTTCCAGCAGCCGAGGATGTCCGCCGACCCCCGGCTGCGGCTCCACGACCTGATCGCCGAACCGCTCCGCGCGACCGGCCGCCGCGCCGAGGCCCCCGACCGCGTCGCCGAACTGGCCGCCGCCACCGGCCTCTCCGACGACCTGCTCGCCCGCCGCCCGCACGAGGTGAGCGACGGCCAGCTGCAACGCGCCTGCGTGGCCCGGGCACTCGTCCTCCGCCCCCGCTGGCTGATCTGCGACGAGATGACGGCCATGCTGGACGCCTCCACGACGGCCGCCCTGGTCGCCGTCGTCGAGGACTACCGGCGGGAGACCGGCGCCGGCCTGCTGGCAGTCGGCCACGACCGCGCACTCCTCGACCGCTGGTGCGACCGGACGGTCCGCTGGCAGGACGTGGCGGGCACGCAGCGCAGCCCGTCCGGCGTTTGAGGGCAGCATGCGCAGCACGCTTCGGGCGGGAAACGGCGAAACGGGGGTGCCCTCACCCGCCCCCCCCGCCGCCCCGGGCGCCGGGGGAGGGTGACGGCCTTCGCCCCTCCACCTCCTCCACCTCCCCCGCCCGACGCCCCCCCCCGCCGAACCGTGCGGCGGACCCCGCCGGACGCCCCGGACCCGTATCGACCCCACTCCCACCACCAAGGACCCCGATGACCGCCCCCGCCGGAAGACGCCCCCGCCGCGCCGACACCGCCGCGCCCGCGGCGGGCCGCTGCACCGTCACCGTCTGCCGCGGCTGCTGCTGCGGCACCCCCAAGACCCCCGGCGTCGACCACGCCGCCCAGCTCCGCGAGCTGCGCCGCGCCCTCGACGGCACGGCCACCGTGCGCGTCACCGACTGCCTGGACGTCTGCGAACAGGCCAACGTCATCGTCGTCCAGCCGTCCCGGGCCGGCCGCGAGGCCGGTGGCCGCCCGGTCTGGCTGGGCCTGTGCAACGACCCCGACGTCCCCGCGGACGTCGCCGCCTGGACCGCGGCGGGCGGCCCCGGCCTCGCCGATCCGCCCGGCGTCCTCGACCTCTACGTCTTCACCCCCTCCCGGCGGGTGCGCGGAGGCGTGCCGGACTAGCGGCGGCCGCCCGGCACCCGCCCGGCACCCGCTTCCCGCAGAAAGGGCTTTACGGGAGCGCACCCGTGTGATGACCTTGCCCGGCCGATACGAGGACGGCTTCCGGGGGCGGAGCCGTAGGGGTGGGGAGAACACACCGGTGCCCGACACCACAGAACGGACGACCGGGACATGCCCTCGGTGCGGGGCCGGGATACGGACCGACGACCGGTTCACCGCCTGGTGCGCCGCCTGCGACTGGAACGTGGACCCGGCCAGGCCCGAGGAGAAGCCGGGACGACGGGAGCGGACGCAGCGGGCCCTGGCCCGCCGGCACGGTGAACGGCTGCTCGCCGAGGTGACGTCCGGCCGTCCGCTGCGGCCGCGGCGCGACGCCTCCACGGTCCTCGCCCAAGTGATCGCGCTCGCCGTCCACGGAGTGACCGCCGTGCTCGCCGCGGCGGGGATCTGGCTCCTCCTGGCCGGCTGGGGCGGCGCCGGAATGGTGCTGGCACCGGTGCTCCTGTTTCTGGCCTGGGTGCTGAGACCCCGGTTCCCCCGGCTGCCCGCGAACGTTCCTGTCCTGCGGCGCGCGGACGCTCCCGAGCTGTACGCGCTCGTCGACGACATCGCCGCCGTGGTCGGTACCCGGGGCGTGGACGCGATCGCGATCGTCACCGACGTCAACGCGAGCGTGACAATGTACGGAGTGCGCGGCCGTCGCCTGCTGACGCTGGGCCTGCCGCTGTGGGAGACCCTCACACCGCAACAGCGGATCGCCGTCCTGGGCCACGAACTCGGCCACTACGCCCACGGGGACACCCGCCACGGGCGTGTGGTGGCAAGCGCCTACCTGTCACTGGCCACCTGGCACTACATGCTCGCCCCGGTCGCCCGGCCGTCCCTCGCCGAGATGGCCGCGAATCTCCTCGGCCTCGTGCCCCGGCTGCTGGTTCAGGGCCTGCTGACGCTGTTCGACCACCTGACGCTGCGGGCAGCCCAGCGCGCGGAGTACCTGGCCGACGCCGCGGCGGCCAGGGCCGGTTCGACAGAGGCCGCCGTGGGCTTCATGGACCGGCTCCTGGTCGCGGACTCCGTGGTCAACACGCTGCGCCGCGAGGCCGGCACCGCCCGGACGGGCCGGCGTGACGCCGGGCGCGGCGAGGCCGAACGGGCGGACCGGCTGTGGGCGCGCCTGGCCGAGCACCTGGAGACCATCCCCGAGCACGAGTACGAGCGCCGGCGCCGGGCCGGGTCCCTGCGGGGGCACGCCGTCGACTCGACCCACCCTCCGACCCACCTGAGGCGCGCCTGCCTGCTGCACGGTGAGCCCATGCCGCCGGCCGTGCCGACGGACGACGGAAGGGAGCGGCGGATCGCCGCCGAACTCGCCGACGCGCGCGGCGCGTTGGCGCGGGAGCTCGTCCGCCACGGCGTGGGCGACCAGTCAGGGAGGTTCCCGCCTACTGATGCCGCACCAGCGGGAACGGCAGCGTCTCCCGGATCGACAGCCCCGTCAGGAACATCACCAGCCGGTCCACCCCGATCCCCAGCCCACCCGTCGGCGGCATCGCGTACTCCAGCGCGCGCAGGAAGTCCTCGTCCAGCTCCATCGCCTCGGGATCGCCGCCCGCCGCCCGCAGCGACTGGGCGGTCAGCCGGCTGCGCTGCTCGACGGGGTCGGTCAACTCGGAGTAGGCGGTGCCCAGTTCGGTGCCGAACGCCACCAGGTCCCAGCGTTCGGCGAGCCGCGGGTCGACGCGGTGGGGGCGGGTGAGCGGGGAGACGTCGGTGGGGAAGTCCTTGTAGAAGACGGGCAGCGTGGTCCGCTCCTCGACCAGCCGCTCGTACAGCTCCAGGACGATGTCCCCGCGCCCGTGCTCCGGCCGGTGCGGCACCCCCGCCGCGTCGCAGTGCCGCCGCAGCTCCGCCTCACCGGTGTCCGGGCCGACCTCCTCGCCCAGCGCCTCCGAGATCGCCCCGTGCACGGTCCGCACCGGCCAGCTGCCGGAGATGTCGTACGCGACCGCCTTCCCGGACTCCTCCGTCCGCACCGCCACGGCCTCGCCGTGCGCGGCGACGGCCGCCTCCTGGATCAGCTCGCGGGTCAGGTCCAGCATCACGTCGTAGTCGGCGAACGCCTGGTAGGCCTCCAGCATGGTGAACTCGGGGTTGTGCTTGTAGGAGACGCCCTCGTTGCGGAACGTGCGGCCCAGTTCGAAGACCTTCTCCAGGCCGCCCACGCAGAGCCGCTTGAGGTAGAGCTCGGGGGCGATGCGCAGGTACAGGTCCAGGTCGTAGGCGTTGATGTGGGTGGTGAACGGGCGGGCGTTCGCCCCGCCGTGCACCTGCTGGAGCATGGGCGTCTCGACCTCCAGGTAGCCCCGCTCCAGCAGTCCCCGGCGCAGTGCCTGGACGGCCGCGCTGCGCGCCCGCACCGTCCGCCGGGCCTCCGGCGAGACGGCGAGGTCCACGTAGCGCATCCGGACCCGGGCCTCCGGGTCGCTGAGGCCGTGCCGTTTGTCGGGCAGCGGGCGAAGACACTTGGCGATCAGCCGGGCCCGGGTGACGAAGAGCGTGAGCTCACCGCGGTCGGTCGTGCCGATCTCGCCCTCGGCCTCGATATGGTCCCCGAGGTCGAGCCGGGTGAAGCGGCGCAGCAGCTCCGGACCCGAACCGTCGCGGGCGACGGTGAGCTGGAGGTCGCCGGACCAGTCGCGCAGCACCGCGAACGCGATCCCGCCGTGGTTGCGGATCAGCAGCAACCGGCCGGCGACGGCGGCCCGCTCCCCGGTGCGGGAGCCGGGCGCGAGCCCGGCGTGCGCGGCGCGGATCGCGGCGAGCGTATGGGTGCGGTGCGCGTCCGGGGGGTACGGGTCGATGCCCTCGCGGCGGAGCCGGTCCAGCTTACGGCGGCGGATCCGCACCTGCTCGGGCAGCCGCTCCAGCTCGTCCTGTAGCACCGCGCCCCCGGCCTCGGTACCGAGGCCGAGTTCGGACAGCGGCGGCAGTCCGGCCGTCGACGCCGGGCTGACGACGCCCCGCGCGCGGCCCCTGCCCCACAGCTGCCCCAGGCTGGGCACCGAGACGAAGCCCTCCGCGATGCCGGAGGCCAGGCCGATCCGGGCGAGGGCGCCCGCGTCGGCGTAGCACAGGAAGCGGGGGTGCCACTCGGGGTTGTACTTGACGTTCGAGCGGTACAGCGCTTCCAGCTGCCACCACTTGGAGAAGAACAGCAGCAGCCTGCGCCACAGCCGCAGCACCGGTCCCGCGCCGATGCGCGCGCCCTCCTCGAACGCCGCGCGGAACACCGCGAAGTTGAGGGAGACGCGCTTGATCCCGAAGCGGCCGGCCTGCGTGCACAACCGCGAGACCATGAACTCCATGACACCGTTGGGCGCGGCCCGGTCGCGGCGCATCACGTCCAGGGAGACCCCGTCCCGCCCCCAGGGCACGAAGGACAGCAGGGCGATCATCTTCCCCTCGCTGTCGAACGCCTCGACCAGCAGGCAGTCCCCGTCGGCCGGGTCGCCCAGCCGCCCCAGGGCCATCGAGAAGCCCCGCTCGGTCTCGGTGTCCCGCCAGGCGTCCGCGCGCCGGATGACCTCGCCCATCTCCTCGTCGGTGAGCGTGGCGTGCCGCCGGACGCGGACGGACGCGCCGGTGCGCTCGACCCGGTTGACCGCCTGCCGGGTCACCCGCATCTCCCGGCCGTCCAGGTCGAACGAGGCCACCTGGAGGATCGCCTCGTCACCGAGCTGGAGCGCGCCCAGCCCCGACCGGGCGTACGCGCGGGCGCCCGCCTCGCTGGCGCCCATCACCGCGGGCTGCCACCCGTACCGTCCCGCCAGCTCCAGCCAGGCGTCGACCGCAGGCGTCCACGCCTCGGGGTCGCCCAGCGGATCGCCGGAGGCCAGGCAGACGCCCGCCTCCACCCGGTAGGTCACGGCGGCCTTGCCGCTGGGGGAGAAGACCACGGCCTTGTCCCGGCGCGTCGCGAAGTAGCCGAGCGAGTCCTGCCCGCCGTAGCGGCTGAGCAGGGCGCGGATGCGAGGCTCCTCGTCGTCGTGCAGGGCGGCCTCCAGACGCTGCGAGCGGAACAGCGTCATGGTGGCGTTGAGCAGCGCCAGCGCGCCGAACAGGCCGAGCAGGAAGTACACCCCGTGCGGCGGGTGCCCGGTGAAGTGCCGGCCGCTGACCAGCCCGCCGCACACCTTGTTGGCCACGAACAGCAGCCGGTTGGCGGCGCCGTGCTCCAGCGTGCCGGGGAACAGCTCCACCAGCCCCCAGCCCACCAGGGTGCCCGCCGCCAGGCCCGCCACCAGCACCAGCAGGGCGCGGACGAACGCACCGCGCCGCACCTGCGCGTAGAACTCGTGCCGGGCCAGGACCAGCAGGGCCATCGCGGCCAGCGACAGGACGAGCGAGGGGACGGTGTCCCAGTAGCCCACGGCGAGCAACAGCGCGTCCGCCAGCACCAGCAGCGTCAGATAGGCGAGGACGAACCAGAGCGCGACCCGCTTGCGGGCGGCCGTGGCGGTGGCGAGCAGCAGCAGGAAGACCGCGTACGCCAGGTTCGGCGCGGTGGGCACGGTGAGGGTGTCCAGGGCGTCCGTCAGCGGGTACGCCGCGCGCCGCAAGGGGGAGATCAGCGAGGTGAGCGCGCAGAACACGCCGAGCAGACCGAAGAAGAGCGCGAAGCCGTTCGGGACCCTGCGCAGCACCCGGCTCCGGGCGGAGGCCGGCTCGCCCTCCTCCGCGCCCCGGACGCCGGTCTCCCGTGCCGTCTCCTTCTCCACCGCGGCGCGCCCGCGCTCCCGGACTGTGCGGCTCATTCCGTCACCTTAGGCAGGCCCGGGGCAGCACGCCTGTCGAACATTCCTAGAACGTAGGCGCGTGCCGTCACCCGGGTCGTGGGCCGGAGCGGGGCCGCGCTCGCCCGATCTGCGAAGTTGTCACCTGAAAGGAGGACATGTGGCATGCGGGAGGACATGGCGAGATACGCGAGACTTGCGGATGACCGCTGCTCCGCCCAGGAGGTTCGCCATGGCCGTTTCCATCTCCGTGATTCTGCTGCTCATGATCCTGGCCGTGGTGTTCCTCCGCAACGGAGGACTCCGGACGTCCCACGCCCTGGTGTGCATCCTGCTGGGCTTCATGCTCGCGAGCACCAGCATCGCCCCGATGATCTCCCACGGCATCACCGCGACGACCGACCTGGTCGCCAGCGTCCGGCCCTGAGTGAGGCCCCCGACGGACCGCACGGTCCGTCGGGGGCCTCGAAGCTCTTCTAGCGGACGAACACCCCGATCCCGTTGGGCACCGCCCGCTCCGCACCGCCCGAAGGGTGGTTCCGCACCGTCGCGTGCCCGCCGGGAACCCGGGTGACCAGGGTGCTCGACCCGCCGCCGTCCAGGTTGAACGCGTCGACGGCCCCGAGTTTCCGCATGGCGGCGGCCAGTTCGGCCAGGGTCAGCCCGCCGCGGTACGCCGCCCGCCCGTCCAGGGCCAGCAGATACAGACGCCGTCCGCGGTCGGCCACGCCCGCCGCGGTGCGCACGGCCGCCGTCGCGGCGTCCAGGCCGCCGAGCGCGCGGCCGTCGCGCAGGATCGGGAAGCCGCCCAGCGCGAACCGCGGCGCCCCGCCCTCCCGCGGACGCAGCCGCTTCGACACCTCCACCTCGTCGCCGACCTCCAGCCGGCCCAGGTCCCGCGCCCCGCCGTCCCGGCCCAGCAGCACCACCGAACCCCGGGGGATCGTCCCCTTGCCGGGCTTGCGCGCCACCGCCGTCACCTTGCCGCCGCGCACGGTCACCTCACGGGTGGTCCGGCTGCACGGGGCGGCGCGGTCGGTGTCCGTACCGCACGTCGCGCGCAGCCGGGACGCCGGCCCCCAGGCCGAGGTGTACGCGCCGACGCCGCCGACCGGCAGCGCGTACTGGTTGAACCCGCTCAGCTCCAGCTCGTCGTCCCCGGCCGTGACCACTCCCTCGAAGCGCAGCCGGTCCAGCCGGGCCACCCGGTCGGTGCCCACCGCGATGACGTCCTCGGTGGTGACCCCGCGCGGCATCGCGGGGCCGAAGCGCTGGCCGTCCGGCACCGCCGACTTCAGCGCCTGCCCGCCCGCCACGGCGGGCCCGACGGGGGCGCCCGTCGCCTCCACGCCCGGATGCTGCGCCTCCGCGATGTTGAAGAAGTCCCCGTTCACCCCGCCCACCGCGCCCCGCCCGTCCGCCAGTCGCGACACGCGCTCCCTGGCTCCCACCACCCCCGGGTACAACAGGTCCACCGACACCCGTCTCTCCCGCAGGTCGACGGTGAGCAGATGGCCGTGCGCGGGGCCGTGACTCCCCTTCAGCGAGAACTCCCGGTAGCCGACCCCGGGGGCGACGGCCGCCCGGGTGCCCAGCCGCAGCGCCGCGTCGTCCCGGACCTCCGGTCCACCCGCCGGGGCGGCCCGGGCGACGCCTGGGCCGACCAGGGAGACCCATGCCACCAGCACCGTCAGCACCGCGCGCACGCGGCATCCGCGTCTACTCACCGTCACCCCAGAGGACCCGTCAACAGCACCACAGCACAGGGGCCTTGTCCCTGCCCCGAAATCCCTGCCCCAAAAGAACGGCAGTGAAAGCACCGGCGTCCAACCCGTCAACTCTCGGCACGCCCCTGCCGAACAGCCCTTCGGGCCCCGATACTCACTGGCAGTAGCACGCGCAGCGTGTGCGTATCGCGCGCACGGCCCGCATGCGCGTCCATCGAACGCCCGCTCCCCTGGAGAGACCGTGAACCCTCGGACCGAGCGCACCGGACCGCCGCGCCGCACCCGCCGCGCCGTCGTCATCACCCTGGGGGCCGCCCTCGCGGGTTCGGTCGCCCCGCCCGCCCTCGCCGCCGCCGGACATGGCAGACGCGTCCCGCCGCCCCTGCGCCGGGCGCACGCGCACAACGACTACGAACACCCGCGCCCGCTCACCGACGCGCTCTCCCACGGCTTCGCCAGTGTCGAGGCCGACATCTGGCTCGTCGGCGACCGGCTCCTCGTCGCGCACGACAGCACCGGGCTCGACCCCCGCCGCACCCTCGCCGCGCTGTACCTGGACCCGCTGCTCCGCCGCGTCCGGGAGAACGGCGGCCGGGTGTACCGGGGGTACGACCGCACCCTCCAGCTGCTCATCGACATCAAGTCCCCGGGCGACGCCACGTACCGCGCCCTGTCGCGGGAACTGCGCCGCTACCGCGGGATCCTCAGCACCTGCGCGGACGGCGGGGTCCGGCGCGGCGCGGTCACGGCCGTGGTCTCCGGGGACCGCGGCGCACGGCCCGCCATGGAGGCCGAACGGGTGCGGTACGCCTTCTACGACGGACGGCTGACCGACCTCGGCACCGCCGCGCCCGCCTCGTTCCTGCCGCTCGTCAGCGACAACTGGGGCCAGAACTTCACCTGGCAGGGCATCGGGCCGATGCCGGCACGGGAACGGGCGGCGCTCCGGCGGATCGCCGACCGCGCGCACGCCGAGCACCGGCGGGTGCGCTTCTGGGCGACGCCGGATGTGCCGGGCCCGGCCAGGGACGCGGTGTGGCGGGAACTGCTCGCGGCCGGCGTCGACCATCTCAACACGGACGATCTGGCGGGTCTGGAGGCGTTCCTCCGCGCAGCTCGCTGAGCACCGCGCGCAGGTCCGCCTCGGGGATCCGGGGCAGCAGCAGCGCCACGGCCTGGAGGAGCTTGCCGAGCAGGAAGGTGGTGTCGGGCGTGGTGCGGACCAGTTCGCGGACCGCGTCCGTGTCCTCCCGCCACACCGATTCCAGCAGCAACGCGACATCGGGCGCCGCCTCCTCGTCCGTCCGGACCCAGCCCGGCTCGTCCGGCGACCGGGTGACGAGGTGCCGCAGCACCCGGTCGGCGACGCCGGGCCGGTACACCTTGCGGACCGCCTCGTTGGCGATCCAGACGAGGGCCGCGACCAGGACGCGCGCCTCGTCGGCCGCCATGTCGCAGGGCAGGCCGTCGTCGAAGGCCCGCTGATTGCCGTGCCGGAAGGCCAGCAGGAGGCGGGCGGCCCGCGCCTTCGCCGCCGTGACATTCTGGTGCGTATCGACAGTCATCCGGAAAATCGTACGGTCGGTGGATCATTCCGGAGGAGCGCCACGCGGACGTTCATCGGAGGCTTCCTGATGGAATGTCATGCTCCCGGGCGGACCGTGTGACGGTCCTGTCGCCGCAGGGTATCGGCGCGACGGGCCGGAGGACGCTGTCCCCATGGCCACTCCACCGCAGCCGCCCCGCGACCGCCCGCCCGGGCCGCCACCCGGCGCCTTCGGCCCCCCACCGCCGGCCTGGCCGCCGGCGCCCCCGCCCGGACCGGACCCGGGGGACGGAGGGGACGGCCGGCGCCGGCGGTGGATGATCGTCGCCGTGGCCGGAGTGCTGGTGGTGGGCGGGCTCGGCCTCGGCGCCGCCCTGCTCACGAAGGGCGACGGGGGCGGCGGCGACGATCCGGCGCCGGACGGCACGGCCACGGCCCGTGTGTCCGCGAGCCCTTCCGCCCGGCCGGGCGGGCCGTCGAGAACCCTGCCCAGCGGCTTCCCGACCGAGCTGCCGTCGCGCTTCCCGACCCGCCTTCCGTCCCGGCTCCCCTCCGGCTTCCCGTCCGAACTGCCCAGCGGCTTCCCGACGCGTCTGCCGCCCGGCCTCCCCACCCGGCTCCCGACGGCCCTGCCGCCCGGCCTGCCCGGCGGGGTGTCGGCGGTGGGGAGCAGCAGGTGAGGCCCGCGCGAAAAGGATTTGCGGACCGGAGCGCGTACTTGAAAGCCTGGGGCCTTTGCTCCCCGGATCTCCAGAAAGGGCGATCATGACGCTCGGCATGGTCCTCGGTGACGTCTCCTCCCGCACGCCGACGCGGAAGAACTAGCGGAAGAGACAGCCGAACCGGCCCCGGTCGTTTCCCCACCCGTGCCCGCCGCACGGGCTGTTCGCCTTGCCCGCCCGCTCCTCGTCGACGTGCTCTTCGCCCCGCACGTCGCGATCACGAGGAGCACCCATGTCCGACCTCCGGACGCTGCACTGGACCCTGGCCGGCGTCGACCGGTCCGCTCGCTGGCACTCCGAGAACGGAGCGCCGCCCCCGCGGCGGGTCGTCCCCGCGGACGACCGTATGAACGCCACCACCGCCCACCGGCTCGCCCGTGAGGGCACCGCACTGCTGTGGCAGGGCGACTTCCCCCAGGCGCGCCAACTGCTCGCGGCGATGGGCCGCCGCGTCGACCGCGTACCGTTCCGCCCCGGCGGCGACCCCGCCGAGACCTTCGAGCGGCACCGCCGGGCCCGCGCCCACCGCGCCCGGACCCTGGGCATGCTGCTCGTGTCCCTGGAGGACGACCACGGCCTGGCCCTGCGCAGGGCCCCCGACGTCCGGCGCGCGTGCACCGAGGCGTACGGCGCCCCGCGCGGGGCGACGGTGGTCCCGCTCCGTGAACTGCTGGGCGTCATCGGCGCGCACCAGTGGCGCCTCAAGGGGGTCGACATACCCGCGCTCGGGGCCAGGATCCACCCCCACTACGGGGTGTTCTCGCCGGTCAGGGGCGAATACGTGGACCTGGTCGCCCGGGCCCCGCTCCCGGCCGCCGGCCGCCGCACCGCCTTCGACCTGGGAACGGGCACCGGGGTGCTCGCCGCGCTCCTGGCCCGCCGCGGCTGCGGCCGCGTCGTGGCCACCGACATCAGCCCACGCGCCCTCGCCTGCGCACGGGACAACATGCGCCGCCTGGGCCTCGCCGGGCACGTCGAGGTGACAGGCCCCCGGCTCTTCCCCGAAGGCCGCGCCGGCCTCGTCGTGTGCAACCCGCCCTGGCTGCCCGCCCGTCCCACGTCCACCGTCGAACAAGGCGTCTACGACCCGGACAGCACCATGCTCCACGACGTCCTCCACGGACTCGCCGACCACCTCGAACCGGGCGGCGAGGGCTGGCTCGTCCTCTCCGACCTGGCCGAACACCTCGGCCTCCGGAGCCGGACCGAACTGCTGGACACCATCGCGGCGGCGGGCCTGCGCGTGGTCGACAGAACGGACACCCGGCCGCGCCATCCCCGGACGAGAGACACCACCGATCCCCTGCACGTGGCGCGCGCCGCGGAGGTCACCTCGCTGTGGCGACTGGCGGCGGAGTGGTGAAGGGGGCCGCCCACGCCGGGACCGTGACGTCATCGGCGCGGCCCCGGTCCCCCCAGGGCCACGAGCTCCGCCAGTTCGGCGTCGCTCAGTTCGGTCAGCGGTGCGATCCCGCCGTCGCCGGCCGTCAGTACGGCGTCCGCCAGGGCCTGTTTGCGCGTCAGCAGCTCGGCGATCCGGTCCTCGACGGTGCCCTGGGTGACCAGCCGGTGCACCTGGACGGGCCGGGTCTGGCCGATGCGGTGGGCGCGGTCGGTGGCCTGGGCCTCGACGGCGGGGTTCCACCAGCGGTCGAAGTGGACGACGTGTTCGGCGCGGGTGAGGTTCAGGCCGGTGCCCGCGGCCTTCAAGGAGAGGAGGAAGACGGGGACTTGGCCGTTCTGGAAGCGCCGGACGAGCTCTTCCCGGCGCGTCACGGGAGTGCCGCCGTGCAGCAGTTGGGCGGCGACGCCGCGGTCGGCGAGGTGCCGTTCCAGGAGGCGGGCCATCCGGACGTACTGGGTGAAGACGAGCACGCTCGCGCCGTCGGAGAGGGCGGTGTCGAGGAGTTCGTCCAGCAGCGCGACCTTGCCGGAGCGGCCCGCGATGCGGGGTGCCGGGCCCCGTACGCCGTCCTCCTTCAGGTACTGCGCGGGGTGGTTGCAGATCTGCTTCAGGCTCGTCAGCAGCTTGACGATCAGTCCGCGCCGCTGGGGGCCGTCGGCCTCCGTGACCTCGGCGAGCAGTTCGCGTACCACCGCCTCGTACAGGCCGGCCTGTTCGGGGGTGAGCGCGGCGACGCGGTCCGACTCCGTCTTCGGCGACAGTTCGGGCGCGACACCGGGGTCGGACTTGCGGCGGCGCAGCAGGAACGGGCGGACGAGCGCGGCGAGGCGCCGGGCCGCGTCCGGGTCGGTGCCGGACTCGACGGCGTGGGCGTGGCGCCGGCGGAAGGTGTTCAGGGGGCCGAGGAGGCCGGGGGTCGTCCAGTCGAGGATCGCCCACAGGTCGGAGAGGTTGTTCTCCACGGGGGTGCCGGTGAGCGCGACGCGGGCCTTCGCCCCGATGGCGCGCAGCCGGCGGGCCGTGGCGGAGTGCGGGTTCTTCACGTGCTGGGCCTCGTCGGCGACGACCAAGCCCCATTCCGTGCCCGCCAGTTGCTCAGTGCCACCGGAGGCCCGCCGCATCGTGCCGTACGTGGTGAGGACGAACTCGTCGTCCGCCAACGCCTCCAGGGACCGGGACGTGCCGTGGAAGCGCCGGACGGGGACGCCGGGGGCGAAACGTTCGATCTCCCGCTGCCAGTGGCCCATGAGGGAGGCGGGGCAGACGACGAGCGTCGGGCCCGCCGCCCCGGGGCGGGTGCGGCGGTGCAGGTGGAGGGCGATGAGGGTGATGGTCTTGCCGAGCCCCATGTCGTCGGCGAGGCAGCAGCCGAGGCCGAGCGAGGTCATCCGGTCCAGCCAGCCGAGGCCGTGCAGCTGGTGGTCGCGCAGGGTGCCGGCCAGCCCGGCGGGCCGGGGCACGGGTTCCCGGACGGTCGCGGGGTCGGCGACGCGGTCGCGGAGGGCGGCGAGCCAGCCGGTCGGCCGGACCTCCACCGTCTCCGTCGGCCTCGTACCGCCCCCGGCGCCGGCCCGGCCGGTGAGGGCGATGCCCAGGGCCTCGACGGGGGTGACCTCGCGGCCCCGCCGGTCCCGGGCGCGGCGGACGGCGGCGGGGTCGACGAGCACCCACCGGTCCCGGAGGCGCACCACCGGGCGGTTCGCCTCGGCGAGCCGGTCGAGCTCGGCGCGGCTCAGCTCCTGGCCGCCCAGGGAGTGGCGCCAGCCGAACTCCAGCAGCGCGTCCGCGGACAGCACGGACGGCATGCCCGTGCCCCGGTCCGGGTACGGACCGTCGTCCTCCGGCGGGCCGACGACGGCGTGCGCGGTGAGCGTCCGGGCCAGTTCCCGGGGCCAGTGCACCTCGACCCCGGCATGGTCGAGGGCCGTGGTGGCGGCGCCCAGCAGCTCGACGACCTCCTCGTCGGCGAGGTCGAGGGCGTCGGGCACGGTGGCCGACAGCAGCGGGGACAGGGCGGGCCAGGCGCGGGCGGCGCGGCGGAGGGCGAGCAGGGCGCTCGCCCGGGCGCCCGGGCCGAGTGCGGACGCGGCGGGGGAGGCCCCGGACCACACGTCGGCGGCGTCGGCGACGAGCGCGGGGTCGGCGAGGCCGTGCAGCTGGAGGACGGCCCGGAAGCGGGGGCCGGAGTCGCGGGCGCCGGTCGCCGTCAGTCCCCGGACCTCGATGCGCAGCGAGAGCCGGACGCCCGCCTCGTGACCGGTCCTCGGCAGCGCCCGTCGCGGCTCGGGGGCCGCGACGGCCGAGCGGGAGCGGGGCAGTCCGTCGGCGACGGCGTCGAGGAAGGAGCGGAGCAGCCGCTCCGGCCGCGGGGCCTCGCCGCCCAGGGGCACGGCGTGGGCGGCGGGCGGCATGGCGTCGGCCAGGTCCCGCACCCGTCGTAGGTCCTCCTGGCCACCGGCGGCGGTCCGGCCGCGCGCTGCCAGTTGCAGGGCGAGAACGGCCGCCGTGCCCCAGAAGGCGATGGCCCCGCCGGCCCCTCCCGCACGGGCGCGGGTGAGGACGGGCAGGGCGTCGCGCACGGGCAGGACCACCGCCCGTACGGCCGCAGTGGCCCCGGCCGGGCTGTCCGGGCCCTCCGGGACGACGACCGTGACCTCCTCCACGGGCCCCCGCACCTCCGGGGCCGCGCCGTCCGGCTGCCAGAAGGCGACGCGGCCGGGGCCGGAGGGGAGGAACACGGCGGAGCAGCGGGCGAGCCGGGCGACCTCGGTGGGGGACAGGGCAGGGAGCGGCGTCACGGGGGCGGTGCGTTCCTCGGATTCGATCAGCGGATTGACCGCGGCGGCTTCGGAGCCGCCGAGGGTACAGGGCGGCCGTCCGGAACTGGGCGGCCGTCCGGAACTCCGGAACAGAGCCCCCTCCCGCTCTGAGCCGCGGCACGCGTTCGGATGCACACTGGACGACAGGAACCGGGTGCGATCGCCGGGCGTTGTGCGGGCGGATCGGCCGGCGAGCACGAGGAGGAACGGACATGAGCGGCAGGGCGAAGGTCGCCGTCGGCGGTGTGGCGGTGGGAGCACTCCTCCTGCTGGTGCTGCCCTTCTGGCTGGCGGTACTGGTGATGGTGGGCGTGCCCGTCGGCGCGTACCTCCTGCTCGACCCCGCACAGCGCAAGCGGCTGCGCCGGGTGTCGCGGAAGGAGCTGGGGCGCTAGACCCCGGCGGGGCCGGGCCCCTCGCCGCTTCCCGGACCTGTGGTCCGGTCCGAGGGTGTCACCCGGTGTTCCCGCGCCGTACGTGACTGTCCTGGCGCAGCCGGTCGGTGTGGCGGGTGAGCGCGTCCACGCGGGCGGCGAGCTCGGGATGGTCACGGCGCAGGTGAGGGTGGGTGTCGGCCAGGGCGCCGACGAGGTGGGCGGCGTCGTCCCGGGCCAGCGCCCGGGTCAGGCCGACGATGGGGGCCCTGGCCTCGGCGGGGAGGCCGGTGAGGGCCGTGATCTGGCCGGCGAGTTGGCGGAGGTCCGCCGCGTTGTCGCGGGCCCAGGCGGTGACGGTGCGCTCGGCCGCGCGCCGGTCGCGGGTGGCCTTGACGCGCTGCTCGCCGGTGGTGCCGGCGCCGTCCGGACGGAGCCGCAGGTAGCGGCGCTCGGCGGCCTGCCGGCTGGTGACGCCCAGCGGCCGGGCGAGCTCGGCCCAGCTGGCGCCGGCCTCCCGGGCCGCCTCGATGAGACCGGGCTCCCATTCGGCGAGCTGATGGCGCACCTCGCGCAGCAGAAGGAGCGTGGCCAGGGCCTGTTCCAGGTTGGTCGCACCGGTGTCCGGACGCCCTTCGGAGCCCGCGGCTCCAGCGGTGCGCACCTCCCGGTCGATGGCGCTGAGGGCCGAGGCGGCGGCGAGGAGCGAGGCGGGGGCGGGGCTCGCGGGCGCGTTCGGCGGGTCGGTCGGTTCGGGCACGGGGGCCTCCCTCGGCTGTCACCCTTTCGATGACATCGTGCTTGTCGTCGTTTCGATGACATGCTACAACAGGAAGCAGGTGAAGCGCATTGGCAGATTTGCCCGAACCGACTGGAGGTGTTTCGCGATGTTGATGCGCACCGACCCGTTCCGCGAGCTCGACCGGCTCACCCAGCAGCTCCTGGGTACGTCCGGCACCTGGTCGCGGCCTTCCCCGATGCCGATGGACGCCTACCGGGAGGGCGACGAGTACGTGATCGCCCTGGACCTCCCCGGCGTCTCGCCGGACGCGATCGACATCGACGTCGAGCGGAACATGCTGACCGTCAAGGCCGAGCGCAGGCCCGCCGTCAAGAAGGACGGCGTGCAGATGGAGCTGTCCGAGCGCCCGCTGGGCGTCTTCTCCCGCCAGCTGATGCTGGCCGACACGCTCGACACCGAGCACATCAAGGCCGACTACGACGCGGGTGTCCTGACCCTGCGCATCCCGATCGCCGAGCGTGCCAAGCCCAGGAAGATCGCCATCTCCGCCGGAGGGACGCCCCGGCAGATCGGCGGTTGAGCGCGGTTGAGCACCGCGTGCGGAGGGCGGGTCCGTCGAACCGCCCTCCGCCGCGGCGAGGCCGGCCCGGGAGGAGGCGGCGGTGGCGCACATGACGACGGACGCGTTCCTGGAGGCGGTCCGGGAACGGGGCGAGTACGCGTCGCGGCAGGAGGCGGACCGGGCGGCCCGGGTCGTCCTCGCGCTGCTGGGCGCACACCTCGTGGGCGAGGAACGGAGCCGGCTGGCCGCCCGGCTGCCCGAGACCTACGCCCTGATCCTCCTCAACCCGCTGCCGGCCGCCGAGCCGCTGAGCCCCGAACGGTTCGTCCGGGCGGCAGCGGCCTGGATAGAAGGGGCCACCGAGAAGACGGCCCTGTGGGACACCGGCGCCGTGCTCAGCGTGGCGGCCGACGCCGTCGGCGCGGACCTCACGCGGCGCATCCTGCTGCAACTCCCGCCGGGCTACGACCTGCTCTTCGGACACCCGGAGGCCGCGTGAGCCGTCTTCTCCCTCCTCCGCATCCCCTCATCCGCATCCCTCCGTCCGTATCCCCCGACCGCTCCGGTCCGCCCCCGGCCCGTCTCCGGGGGCTCGTCGACAGAGCGCGGACCATTTACAGGAAGGACCCAGACCGACATGACCTGGCACGAACTCGTGCGGCGGATACGCACCTCGGGCCGGTACACCACCGACGCGGAAGCGGAAGACGTCCTGCGTGCCGTCCTGACCGTCCTCGGCGGCCACGTCATCGGTGAGGAACGCTGCGAACTCGTGCGTCTCCTGCCCACCGGGGCGGGCGAGATCCTGGCGAGCCGTATCCCGCTCACCCAGCCCCTGACCGCACCCGAGTTCGTCGAGGCCGTCGCCGCGGGCCTGGGGTCCGTCCCCCTGCCGACCGCCCGTTGGGGCGTCGGCACCGTCCTCGGCGTGCTCGCCGAGACGGCCGGCGAGGAGCTCACCGGCCGGATCCTCGCCGGACTTCCCCGCGGATATGCCCTGCTCTTCGGCCGCGCCGAACTGGTGCCCGCGGCCTGAGGGGCGCCGTGCGTCATGGCCGGCGCTCACGGCGCTCGGGGGCCGTACAGACCCCCGAGCGCCGGACCCCGGCGGTCACCGCGAGCCCGGGAACGCGGGTGCCAACGCCGCCGCCATCAGCGTCCGCGGCCGTCCGGATCCGTCGGCCGGGACCGTCCAGAGGTCCGAGCCGTAGTCGCCGGGCAGCGAGTACACCAGGGTGTGTCCGTCCCGCCAGACGGCCTGATCGTCCACGTTCCGGTGTTCCGCCGTCGCGGTCTCCCGCAACGTGCGCAGGTCGAGTACGTACAGCCGCCAGGGCGCGTCCGACGACGCGCCCTCGACGCGCTTCTTGTAGGCGACGCGGGTGCCGTCGGGCGAGAGCGAGGGGCACTCCACGTTGGTGTGCAGGGAACGCAGGGTCTTCCCGGAACGGTCGCCGCGGGCGAGATAGGTGCGGCCGCCGGTGGCGACCGTGGCATAGAAGTGGTCGTCGTCGGCGAAGGTGACGCCCCAGACGTTGAGGTCCGCCGCCCGGTGTTCCCGCCCGTCCAGGAAGAAGCGGTACGACTCCAGGGTGTGGTCCAGGTGCCCGGTGCGGGTGTCGAGGATGGAGGTGCGGGTGGAGAAGGCGCTGCCGGCGTACGAGTCGCCGCTGACGAAGACCGTCCAGGCGACGACCCGCCCACCGGGCGCCACCCGGGCGCGGCTGGGGATGCCCGCCAGGCCGTACCGGTGGCGTTCCCGCAGGCGCGCGTCGAGGACGATGGCGCGGTAGGTGTCGCGGAGCGCGCCGCGCACCGCCTGGAGACAGACCCCGGTGCCGTCGGCGGAGTGGAACCGCAGGCAGCGCACGCCCGAGGCGGTGCGGGGCCCGGACGGGTCGGCGTCGGCCACCGAGGCGAGTTCGTCCCGGTGCGGACCCCAGGCCATGTTCCGGAAGACGGTACGGCCCGGGGCCCCGAGCACGACGTCGCCGGAGCGCACCTCGGGACCGCCGGCCTGGGCGCGGTCCTTCTCCGCCGCGCGGTCCGCGGCGCGCAGGGTCGCGCCGAGGGCGACGCCGCCCAGGACGAGCACGGCGGCGAGCAGGACGAGGACGCGGTGCGCGCGCTTCACCGGACCGCCCCCGGCTCGGTGTCCCGCCCGGCGGGCCGCAGCAGCACCGCGCTGACCAGCGCGGAGACCGCCAGTCCCGCGGCCGCCACGGCCAGCGCCGTACGGTCGCCCCAGGCCGTCCAGGCCGCGCCGAACGCGATCGAGCAGACGAACCGGGCCGCCGCCTGACCGGTCTGCACCACGGCCAGCCCACTGCCGCGCACGGCCTCGGGCACCGCGTCGGCCGTCGCCGCGGCGAGGACGCCGTCCGTGGCCGCGTAGAACGCCCCGTGCAGGGCGAGCACCACGCAGGCGAGCGCGGGGGAGCCGCCGAGAGGCACGACGAGCACTCCGTACGCCCCCAGCAGGGCGAGATGGCCGCAGAGGAAGAAGAGCCGGCGGCCGAACCGGTCGGCGAGTATCCCCACCGGCACGGCCAGCAGCAGGAAGCCGGCGGACGTGCCCAACGGCAGCAGTGGGAACCAGGATTCGGACAGGTCCAGGCGGCGTTGCAGCGTGAGGTAGAGGAAGGAGTCGCTGACCGTGGTCAGACCGAGCAGGGCCGCGCAGACGGCCAGTCGGCGGACCGCGGGCCGGTGCAGCAGCGCGCGTACCGGAGTGCGCGGCGCCCGCGGTTCCGTACGCCCCGGCGCGCGGGAGCGTCCGGGGACGAACAGCAGCAGGACGAGCACCCCGAGGGCCGCGACGCAGCCGCTCACCGTGAACACCGCGTCGTATCCGCCGGCCGCGACCCCGAGGATGAGGAACGCCACGACAGGACCGAGCAGTGCGCCCGCCGTGTCCATCGCCCGGTGCGCCCCGAACGCCCGCCCCCGCCCGGCCGGTTCGCAGGCCAGCGAGATCATCGCGTCGCGCGGCGCGGTGCGCAGGCCCTTGCCCGTGCGGTCGGCGGCGAGGACCGCGCCGATCAGCGGCACGCTGTGGACGGCGAGCAACAGGGGTTTGCAGAGCGCCGACAGGCCGTAGCCGACGGCGGCCACGGCCTTGGGCCCGGTGCCGCGGTCGGCGAGCCCGCCGCCCACGAGCCGTACCAGCGCGCTGACACCGTTGTAGACGCCGTCCAAGAGCCCGAACCCGAGCGGGGAGAGCCCCAGCCCGGCCACGAGGTACAGGGGCAGGACAGCGGTGACCATTTCCGAGGAGATGTCGGTGACCAGGCTGACGGTCCCCAGGACCAGCACCGTGCCGGGAACGGCGGCCCGCCGCCGGCCGGACCGGGCGGTCCGGCCGGCGGGCGCGGTGGTCCCCGGGGTCGTGCGGCTGTCCGCGAGGTACACGGTCAGCTGTTCCAGATGCCGGTGATGTCCTTGCCGCGCGCGGCGTTGCCGGCGTGCGCGGTCCCGTACATGTCCTCGATCGTGCGCAGCACGTCGTAGTGGTTGTACGTGGTCCCGGAGGTGGAACCGGCCTTGACCGGCTGGCCGTAGAGGACGGTCGGGATCCGGTTGCCGCTCAGCCGGTTGTCCTCGTCGAAGGTGACCAGCAGCAGGCTGTTGTGGGTCTTCGCCCAGTCCGCGTAGCCCTTGAGGTTCTTCTTGAGCCAGGAGTCACCGGTCGACACCGAGCAGTCGTGCATGTCGCTGCACATGTTGGGCACCACGAAGGACACCGTCGGCAGCTTGGTGTAGTCCGTCGGGAAGGCGTCGAAGGTGTGCGCGGTGCTGGTGGGCACGTTGCCGAAGCCGAACCACGGGTTGTGCTTCTGCCGGTACTTGCCGCTCTTGCAGATGGTGGAGCCCTCGGCCGGCAGGGACTCGTTGTAGCTGGCCCAGGTCCTGCCCTTGGCGGTCAGTTCGGTGGCCAGGTTGGGCGCGTCGCTGAAACCGACGTCCACGCAGCTGTCGTCGGTGACGCCCTGGGTGTCCCCGGAGAAGAGCGCGTAGTAGTTGGGCTGGCTGGGGTGCGTCTCGGCGTAGGAGGCGGTGAGGTTCGCGCCGCCGGCCACCAGGGAGTTGAGGTAGGGAGCGGAGGAGGAACCGATGACCTGGTTGTACGCGTGGTTCTCGAAGACCACGACCACGACGTGGTCCGGCGTGGGGACCGCCGCGCGCGTGGGTGAGGCGGAGGAGTTGGCGGCCCAGAGGCCGAGGGAGCCCGCGACGAGGCCGAAGGCGGCGGCCAGGGCTCCGAGATGACGTCTGCGGGGGCGCTGGGGGCGTGGCGTGGTGGGGGGCACGGGGTCCTCCGGTATGGGGGTGGGAGGGGCCGGGGGCCGGGAGTTCCGCTGCGTACGGGGTGCGCTGGCAGCGTAGGACGCGGACGGTGGCATGTACACGTCTTGCCGGTGACACCCCGGGGAACGTTCGCCGAGGCGGGGATGGACGTACGGCCCCCCGGCGCGCGTCAGGCCGCGGGCAGGCCGAGCAGGCTCCGGGCCACGTTCTGCGGTGACGTGCCGCGTTCGCGCGCGAGGGCGAGGACGGCGCGGCAGGCGAGCTCGTTGACCCCGAAGCTGAGCGCCTCCGGGGAGACCCAGCGGGCGGCCTCCGCGCTCCGTTCCGCGTCGTTCTCGGCGCACGCGGCGACGTACACGGCCGCGGCCTCGAAGAGATTGTGCTGCCTCTCCGGGCGGCGCGGCGGGGCGGCGCTCGGTCCCTTTTCCTGCCCTGCCGGTCCCGAGCGCCTGCGAAGCCTGTCGAACACGCGGATCACCTGCCCCGTGAGCGGCTCTTCCTGCGGTTGTGCAAGTGTGCCCGGTCCGCGGCCGGTTGAACCCGTGGACGGGGGAGGGGGACGGTCGGGTGTCCGCCTCCGCCGTCGTGGAGATAGATCGAATACGAGATAGGTCGTTTCGATATATGCTCTCCTCTGTTGGCGATCACCACGTGTTGATCGCGGGAGAGGGGAACGGGAAAGATGATGAGGGCAGCGGAGTTCACCCCGGGAGGGGCGCGGATCCGATGGGTGGAGGCGCGCGGTGAGGGCACGCCCCTGGTCTACGTGCACGGCCTCGGTGCCGCGTCGACCGTTTACCACGCCCACA
Source organism: Streptomyces sp. I05A-00742 (assembly GCF_013055795.1). Taxonomy (GTDB): domain Bacteria; phylum Actinomycetota; class Actinomycetes; order Streptomycetales; family Streptomycetaceae; genus Streptomyces. The sequence goes on along the minus strand of NZ_JABETO010000049.1, from coordinate 2,612 downwards.
TCGCCGCGCACCCGGCGCTCCGGGGCCGGCGCTCCCTCTTCGTCGACCTGCCCGGTCATGGGATCAGCGACCGGCCCGCCGACTTCGCCTACACCCTGGAGGACCACGCCGACGCCCTGGCGGCCGTCCTGCGCGCGGCGGGAGCGGAAGGGGCCGAACTGGTCGCGCACAGCATGGGCGGAGCGGTCGCCGTCGTGCTCGCCCACCGGTGGCCCGGCCTCGTCTCCCGCCTCGTCCTCACCGAGGCCAACCTCGACCCCGATCCGCCGGTGACCGCGGGGAGCAGCGGCATCGCGGCCTACAGCGAAGAAACCTTTGTGCGGGGCGGAGGGTTCGAGGAGACGCTGGAGCGGGTGGGCGGGGAGTGGGCCTCGACGATGCGCCTGGCCGACCCGGCGGCGCTGCACCGCAGCGCCACCTGCCTGGTCCGCGGCACCCGGCCGACGATGCGGGCCATGCTGCTCGGCCTGGACATTCCGCGCACCTACCTCCAGGGCGAGCTCAGCGGCGAACTGCCCGGCAGGGACGAGCTGGTGGCGGCCGGCGTGATGGTCGAGACCGTGCCGGGGGCCGGTCACGTGGTGATGTTCGACAACCCGGACGCGTTCGTCGCGGCCGTCGCCGGACCGGAGTTCGCGGCGTCGGCGGGCGGCCGCTGACCGGCGTCCCGGCCGCTCCTCCGTGACCCGTCCGACGTGATGCGCCCGGAGCGGCGTGGTTGCCGACCGCTCAAGCGTGAGCGAGGCTGGCACGACACTGCCGGGAACGCGGAGCGGGAGGCGGCGTATGGGGCTCGGCGAGGGCTTCGAAGCGATACTGGACGAACTGACGCGTCGCGCCGAGGGTGTACGGCACGCGTTGGTGCTGTCCAACGACGGTCTGGTGACCGGGGCCAGTGAGGGGCTGGCGCGCGAGGACGCCGAACATCTGGCCGCCGTCGCCTCGGGACTGCACAGCCTGGCCCGGGGGACCGGCCGCCAGTTCCGGGCCGGACGGGTCCGCCAGACGATGATCGAGTTCGACGGCGGTGTGCTCTTCGTGACCGCCGCGGGAGACGAGAGCTGCCTCTGCGTGCTGGGGGGCGAGGCCGCGGACATCGGGCACATCGCCTACGAGATGACCGTGCTCGCCGAACGCGTGGCCGCGCGGGCGGCCGACGGGGCGCGGGCGGCGCGGGGCGGTGGCGGCGATCCGGCGACCGGTGGACCGGGGGCGGTTCAGGACCCCGGCCGTCCGGACCAGGATCCGGGGGAGCGCCGCGTACGGCCCGGGTGACGGAAGGCTCCGAAGACAAGGTCAGAGGGCATTGTCAGACCCCTCCTCTACAGTCGTCACTGTGAGTAATCGACGTGTGGCAGGAGGATGTCATGGCGGTGCGGTGCCGGACGGGGAGCGTGGCGGAGCACGGCGTTCCCCTCGGGCGGGCGGCTCGGGAACTGGGCCTGAAGCCCAACGAGTTCGAGCTCGCCGTGCAGTTGGGAGAGGTGCGGACGGCCGCCTCGGGGCCGGGGGCCGTACGACGGGTCGTTCCCGGGGAGGAGATCGAGAGGCACCGGTCCGCCGAGGGGTTCCCGGAGGCCCTGCGGGCCCGGCTGTGGACGGTCGGCACGGCGGACGGTGCCGAACTGGCCGGCGTCGGCCCGTCGCGCTTCACCCGGCTCGCGCGGTGCGGGCTCCTCGTCCCGGTGAGGTTCTGGATCAACCGGTACGGGGCGGTCGTCTGGCAGTACCTCGCCTCGGAGGTCGCGGAGTTCGCCGACAGCCGGCCCGGCCTGCTGACGGGCAGGCTCCCGGCCGACCTCCGCGCGGCGCTGGACGCGGGCGGTGACGAACGGGGCGTGCGCTGGCGCCGGCTGCGCGTCGGGCAGTTGGTGGCCGGGGCCGAGGACCCCTGGCAGCGCGCCGCCGCGACGGCGGCCGTCCTGTCGCCCGCCCACCTGATCCCCGCCGTGCCCGACCCGGGCGAACGCGCCTGGGTGAGCGCCCTCCGGCCGACGCTGACCACGGTTCGGCCGTCGACCCCCGCCGGTCGCGCGGTGGTGGAAGGGCTGGTGATCGCGGACGGGCCCGAGGAAGTCGCGCGGTACCAGGAGCGGTTGGCCGCGTCGGTGGCCGAGGCGAGGGAGCGCGGTGCGGTGCCCGGTCGGCAGGATGTCGGCGGGGTGGGGACCGGCGGGCACATGGTGCCGCCGGACGCCGCTGGAACCGGCGGTGATCGGGAAGGGTTTCGGGCGGCAGCGTCCGTGGCCGTACACGGAAATCCGTGGAGGGCGGACGCCGGAGCGGAGCCGGTCCCGAAGCCGGAAGCCACTGATGGAAGCGGCACCCGGGGTAACGACGGTACCGCTGCCTGGCCGGGCCGGAACGGTGCCCTGGGAAGGACTGCCCCTTCAGTGGAGGCCGCACAGGTCGTGACGCGGGGGAACAGGCCGGGAAGCGAGGCCGTCGGGGAGCGGACGGCGATGCCACCGGAGCGGCCGCACTCGGCGGCGGGCGGGGCCGACGGCACGGTCGACCGCCGGGCGCCCGGCGGTGGCACGCCGTCGACGACCGGCCCCGCGGCGGGGCTCCGGCGGACGCCTAGCGGCGTCCGCGCCCCGCGCGACCACTCC
>NZ_JABETO010000048.1 GCF_013055795.1 Streptomyces sp. I05A-00742 | reverse complement strand
GGGGGAGCCCGCGATGCGCAGCCGGCCGAGCCGGACGCCGGGCAGACCGTCCGCCGCGCGGCGCAGCACCCCGGCCGCCGCCGCCTCCGTGATCCAGGCCCGGTCGGCCGCGTCCCCCAGGGGCAGCAGCCTGCCGAGCCCCAGCTGGCGGCGGACCGCCCGGGCCAGCGCGCCCGGACCGTCGGCGTCGTCCGGGTCGGCCGGTCGGCCCGGTCCGGTCTGCGTGTCCACGGTCAGTCCTGTCGTCCGGTTGCCGGAGGACACCAGCCTGCCGCATCCGGGCCCGTTCGGCGCGCCGAACGGCGCGAAAGCGGGGAAAGGACCGCGAGGGTGCCCGGGATGCCGCACACACCGCGAAGATCCCCTCGGCAAGGCCTATGGTGGCAACAGGATCGGTGATGTTTTTTCCTCCTCGGAAGATTTCTCTGGGAAGCGAGGCGAACGACCATGACCGACACCGCAGGGCGCGGCCGGGCCGAAGGAACGGGCCCGGAGGGCCGAGAAGGACGCGAAGGCGCGGCCAAGGAGTACGTGGCCCCCGCCGACCGGGGCCGTACCACCATCGCCGACGGCGTCGTCGAGAAGATCGCCGGACTGGCGGCCCGTGACGTGGTCGGCGTACACGCGATGGGCGGTGGTCTCGCCCGGACGTTCGGCGCGGTGCGCGACCGGGTGCCCGGGGGCGGCAAGTCCGTCACGCGCGGGGTGAAGGCCGAGGTCGGCGAGGTCCAGACCGCGGTCGACCTGGAGATCGTCGTCGACTACGGCTTCGCCATCGCCGACGTGGCCCGCGCGGTGCGCGAGAACGTGATCTCCGCGGTCGAGCGGATGACCGGCCTGGAGGTCGTCGAGGTGAACATCGCCGTGAGCGATGTGAAGCTGCCGGACGAGGAGGACGAGGAGCCGCCGCCGGCGCCGAGGATCCAGTGAGCCGCACCGCGACCGGTCCGCGGGGCCGGCCGTCCGATTCGTTGAGGAGCGCACGATGAGCATGGCCGTGGTCGGCTTGATCGTCGGCATGGCGCTGGGATTCGCCGGGTACTTCGGCGGCTTCGGTGCCTTCCTGCTGGTGGCGGCGCTGGGCGCCGTCGGGTTCGTCGTGGGCCGGTTCCTCGAAGGAGACCTGGAGCCCGGCGACTTCTTCCGGCCGCGCGACCGCGACCGCGAGCACGACGGCCGGCGGAGGTAGGCGGTGCCGGGAGTGCGGGCCGTCGAGCCGGGTGACCGCGGGGCGACCCGGATCGCCGACCGCGTCGTCGCCAAGATCGCCTCGCAGGCCGCGCGCGAGGCGCTGGCCGACGGGCCGGGCGGGTCCGGCGACGAGGACGGCGGCCGTGGGACGCCCCCCTACGCGTCCGTGACCGTGCACGAGGAGGCGGCGCGGGTACGCGTCTCGGTGGAGCTGGGGTACCCGGCGGACCTGGGGGCGCGCTGCCGCGCGGTCCGGCAGCGGGTCGTCGAGCGGGTACGGACGTTGGCGGGCATGGAGGTGCCGGAGGTCGTGGTCACGGTGGAGCGGCTGCACTCGCCGCACATGGAGCGCGCCGGTGTGGAGCGGGTGCGATGAGCGACCCCGAGGTTCCCGAACCGCCGGACGAACCGCCCGAGGCCGAGGAGCGGCAGGACGGCGGACGCGCGGGCCGGTTCTGGTCCGCCCGCCGGCTGCCCGCGATGCTGGTCGCCCTGGCCGTGCTGGCCGTGGCAGGCCTCTTCCTCTACGACGTGGCGGCCGTCCGCGCGGGCCGGCCGGCCATGGGCTGGCGCCGGCGGCTCGCCCGCGAACTCGCCCACCGGCACCTCGACAACGGCTGGATCGTGACGGGCGCCGTCGTCGCCCTGCTGGCCGGGATCTGGCTGATCGTGCTGGCGGTGACCCCCGGCCGGCGGGCGGTGCTGCCCATGCGGCGCGAGACCCCCGACCTCCGCGCCGGGCTCGACCGCAGGGCGGCGGCGCTCGTGCTCAGGGACCGGGTGATGGAGATCTCCGGCGTGCAGTCCGTCCGGGTCGACGTCGGCCGGCTCGCCATCCGGGCCCGCGCCCAGGCGCACTTCCGGGACCTCGACGAGGTGCGCACCGACGTGGACGGCGTCCTGGCCGACGGGGTACGGGAGTTGGGCCTCGCCCGGCGGCCCGTGCTCTCCGTCCGGGTGCACCGCCCGGCGAGGCGGTGAGCGCGCCGTGCTGAAGACCGTCAACCGTGTGCTGCTGGGCCTGACCGGCGTCCTCCTCGTGGCGCTCGGCGCCGCCGTGCTCGTCGGCGCCCTCGACCTGCCCCGGCACTGGGACTTCTCGCTGCCGTCCGCCTGGCCCTTCGGCGGCCCCGACGACGTGCTGCTCACCGACGCCGACCGGCGCAGGTGGCGCGGGCGCGACTGGTGGTGGCCCGTGCTGCTCGCCGCCCTCGCCGTCCTCCTCCTGCTCGCCCTGTGGTGGCTGTTCGCCCAGTTGCGCCGACGCCGGCTGCGGGAGATCGTGATCGACTGCGGCGACGGCGAGGTCGCCCGGCTGCGCGGCCCGGCCCTGGAGGAGGCACTGGCCGCGGAGGCCGGGGCACTGGACGGCGTCGACCGCGCCCACGTCGTCCTCACCCGCCGCCGGGGCGAGCCCGAGGCCCGGGTGACCCTGACCCTCGCCCCGCACGCGGCCCCTGCGGCGGCCCTGCGGCAGCTGGACGCGGAGGCGCTCCGGAACGCCCGTATGTCGACGGGGCTGGAGCGGCTGCCGGCGAAGGTACGGCTACGGGCCGTGCGGCACCGCGCGGAGCGGGTGGGGTAGCGGGCGCCTCCTGCCGTCCGGGCGGCAGGCCCTGTAGGAACGCCGATCTGGTGAACCTCTGCTTGGGCGCTCCTTGCCGTCCGGGCGGCAGAGCCGGAGGCCGCGTCGGCCCGGGCCCAAGGCGTCGCGGCCGCGGAGGCGGAGGCCGCCAGGTCCCGGGGGCCGGCGGAGGCTGGCCCCCCTGCCGCCCGAGCGGCCGGCCCTGTGGGAACGCCGGCCTGGTCAACCTCTACCGGGCGCTCCCTGCCGCGCCCGGGCGGCAAGCCCTGCCGGGCCGCCGGCCCGGTGAACCTCTGCCGACGCGCCCTGCCGCCTGGGCGGCAGGCTCAGAAGCCGTGCCGCGCACCGCCGTCGACCGGCAGCATGACGCCCGTGAGATAGGACGCGGCCGGTGACAGCAGGAACGCCGCCACCGCGCCGAACTCCTCCGGCGCCCCGTACCGGCGCAGCGGGATCCGCTCGGCGTGTGCGGCCCTGGCGGCCTCCGCGTCCTCGGCGAGGGCGTCGAGCTCGCGTACCCGGTCGGTGTCGATGCGGCCGGGCAGCAGGCCGATGACACGGATGCCGCGCGGGCCGAGTTCCGTGGCGAGGGACTTGGCGAAGCCGGCCAGGCCGGGGCGCAGTCCGTTGGAGACGGTGAGGCCGGGGATGGGTTCGTGGACGGAGGAGGAGAGGACGAAGCCGATCACGCCGCCCTCGGACAGCTCCTCGGCGGCGGTCCGGGCGAGGCGCACGGCGCCGAGGAAGACGGACTCGAAGGCCGCCCGCCACTGGTCGTCGTCGGTGCCGGCGGCCGAACCGGCCGGGGGGCCGCCGACGCTGACGAGGACGCCGTCGAAGCGGCCGAAGCGCTCGCGGGCGACGGCGATCAGCCGGGCCGCCGTCGCGGGGTCCGCGTTGTCGGCGGCCACACCGACCGCGTTCGGGCCGAGTTCCGCGGCCGCGGCCTCGGCCGCCGCCGCGTCCCGGCCGGAGAGCACCACGCGCGCCCCGTCGGCCACCAGTTGGCGCGCGGCGGCGTTGCCGAGTCCGCGGGTCGCGCCGGTGAGTACGTACACCCGGTCCGTCAGTCCAAGATCCATGCGGTCAGTGTGCCGGGTGTTGGCCGGTCTGTCAGTCGGTGGCAGAAGAGACGGTGGTGACACCGGTCTTCTTCTGGGACTCCGGGGACTCCGACTGCTTCTCCTCGGCCTCGGGCTTCGCATCGTCCGCCGCCTGCGCGGCTGCTGCCGCCGCCGCGGCCTGGTCGCGGCGTTCGCGACGGACCAGGATGATCCAGCCGACCGGTACGAAGGCCGAGAACAGCCACCACTGGACGGAGTACGCCATGTGGTTGCCGATGCTGCTGTGGTCCGGGTCGTCGATGGTCTGCGGCTGCCCCTCGGGCGCGGGGGAGATGAGCTCCATATAGCCACCGAGCAGCGGGCGGTGGAGCTGCGCGGCCTGCCGCTCACTGTTGATGATCATGATCATCCGGGGCGGCAGCCCCTTGGTGTCCCGGATGCCGCTGCCCGGGTCCTCGTCGGCCCGCAGCCGTCCGACGAGATCGACCGTGCCGGACGGCGGGGCGGGAACCTTGGGGAACTCCCGCTGCCCGGCGTCGGCCGGGACCCAGCCGCGGTTGACCAGGATGGCCTTGCCGTTGTCCAGGACGAACGGCGTGATGACCATATATCCGGACTTACCGGAGTTGTCGGTGCGGAGCCGCGCCACCACTTCGCCCTTGGTGTCGTACCGGCCCCTGGCCGTGCCCCGGCGCCACACATTGTCGTGCGGCACCTCGCGTCCGGGCGCGGTGAGGTCGGTGACGGGCGCGGGCGGGCGGGTGAGGCTGCGTTCGATGCGGTTGTTGCGCGCCACCCGTTGCTCATGGCGGCCGAGCTGCCAGAAGCCCAATTCGATCATCACCGGGATGAGGACGAGCCCCACGAGCGTGAGGATCACCCACTGCCGGGTCAGCAGGAAGCGGTACACCTATGTGACGGTACCTGGTGGCCGCGGCCCTGCTGTCACGGGGTGCCGGGCCGGGCGCCGGACGCCTCTCCCGCCGGGACGACGTGCGAGAGCAGCTGGACGAACGCCGCCTCGTCCACGACGGGCGTCCCGAACCGGCGGGCCTTGACGCTCTTGGAGGTGTGGGCCTCCGGGTCGTTGGTGACCAGCAGACTGGTCAGCCGCGAGATGCTCGTCGCCACGTGCAGCCCGGCCTCCGTGGTCCGGTCCTCCAACAGCTCGCGGTCGATGGAGGTGTCGCCGGAGAACGCCACCCGCATGCCCTGGATGAGCTGTTTGCCCGGTTCGTACCGCCCGGGGTTGGGGTACGGGCAGGCGGGCCGACGCCGGCTGGGCCGCCAGCTCGCGGGGCCGCCGCCGTGCCGGGTCGGCTGGTAGCCGATCGTCGTCGAGCGGACGGCCGACGGCCCGTCCGACCACTCCGTCAACGGCTGGCACGCCAGCAGCGGCAGCCGCAGCCCCGCGTGGGCCGCCAGCTCCAGGCTCGGCCGGAACGCCTCGGCCAGCACCCGCGCGTCGTCCAGCGCGTGGTGGGCCTGCCGTTGGACCACCCCGTAGTGCGCGGCCAGCGACTCCAGCCTGTGGTTGGGCAGCGGCAGCCCCAGCTCCTTGGAGAGCGCGATGGTGCACAGCCGCTGACGCACCGGGACCTCGGCCCGCGCCCGCGCGTACTCCCGGGCGATCATGGACCAGTCGAAGGCCGCGTTGTGCGCCACCAGCACCCGTCCGTCGAGCCGCTTCGCGAACTCCCCCGCGATGTCCTCGAACAGCGGGGCGTCCGCGAGGACTTCGGCGGTCAGACCATGGATCCACACCGGACCGGGATCGCGCCGCGGGTTCACCAGGCTGTACCAGGTGTCCTCCACCCGACCGCGCGCGTCCAGCCGGTACACGGCGGCCGACACTATCCGGTCGTCCCGGGCGAGACCGGTGGTCTCCACGTCGACGACCGCGTATCCCTCGGGATACGCGGCNCACACCGGACCGGGATCGCGCCGCGGGTTCACCAGGCTGTACCAGGTGTCCTCCACCCGACCGCGCGCGTCCAGCCGGTACACGGCGGCCGACACTATCCGGTCGTCCCGGGCGAGACCGGTGGTCTCCACGTCGACGACCGCGTATCCCTCGGGATACGCGGCCGGCCACGGGGTGGGCGATGCGGCTGCGGTGCGGTCTTCGAGCATGGTCACAGAGCTTACGGGCCCCCACTGACAGCGTCGGCGCCCCCCGGGGCACCCGATCGCGGAGGCCCGGCCGCCGATTCCCCTCCGGCCTCCTCGAACTCCCGGTAACCCGCGATCGGTACCCGAGGGTAACAACCTCTAGCGGCAGGCCCGTAGAGGTGCTTATGGTGCGGTTATGCCGCACCTTCCGGATGTCGTGTTGTGGTCAGTCCCCGCCTTCGCCCTGCTCACCGCGATCGAAGTGGTGAGCTACCGGATCCATCCCGACGACGAGGCCGAGGGCTACGGGACCAAGGACGCGGCGACCAGCATCGGCATGGGCGTGGGAAGCGTCCTCTTCGACGCGCTCTGGAAGATCCCGATCGTCGCGATATACAGCGCGATCTACGAACTCACGCCGCTGCGGATACCCGTGGTGTGGTGGACGCTGCCGCTGATGCTGTTCGCCCAGGACTTCTTCTACTACTGGTCGCACCGCGGCCACCATGTGATCAGGATTCTGTGGGCGTGCCATGCGGTGCACCACTCCAGCCGCAAGTTCAACTTCACCACCGCCCTCCGCCAGCCGTGGACGACCTGGACCGTCTGGCCGTTCTACGTCCCGATGATCGCCGTCGGCGTGCACCCGGCCGTGGTGGCCTTCTGCTCCGGGGCCAACCTCGTCTACCAGTTCTGGGTGCACACCGAGCGGATCGGCAAGCTGCCCCGGCCCTTCGAGTACGTCCTGAACACCCCCTCGCACCACCGGGTCCACCACGCCTCGCAGGGGGGCTACCTGGACCGCAACTTCGGCGGGATCCTCATCATCTGGGACCGGCTCTTCGGCTCCTTCGTGCCGGAGGGTGAGCGGCCGGTCTACGGGTTGACGAAGAACATCGACACCTTCAACCCGCTGCGGGTCGCCACCCACGAGTACGCCGCCATCGCCCGCGACGTCCGCGTGGCGCGCGGCTGGCGGGAGCGGGCCGGCCGGGTGTTCGGCGGGCCGGGCTGGCAGCCGCGCCCGCGGGACACGGCGCCGCGACGGCGGGCCCGGGCCACGGCACCGGAGCGCGTCGGATGAGGGCCTTCCGCAGGCCCCGGCCCGCCTTCGCCGCGGCCGCGGGCGTCCACCTGGGAGCGCTCCTCACCGGCTCGCAGCCCGTCGCGCGCGCCACCAAGCCGGTGCTGATGCCACTGCTCGCGGAGTACGTGCTGCACCGCGGCGGCCCCCGGCTCCTGGCGCTCGCCCTGCTGTTCGGCTGCGCCGGGGACGCCCTGCTCCAGACCGGCGGGGATCTCGCGTTCCTGCTGGGGATGGGCTCGTTCGCGGCCGGACACGCCTGCTACCTCGCGCTGTTCGCCCGGCACGGCGGGCCGGGCGGCGCCCGCGCGCGCCGCCTCGCGGCCGGTTATGCCACCGCCTGGGCCGGGACGGTCGCCCTGCTGTGGCCGGGCCTGCCGGCGGAACTCCGCCTGCCCGTCGCGCTCTACAGCCTGCTGCTGACGGCGACGGCGCTCGGCGCCGTCCGCACCCGGCCGCGGGCCGCGCTGGGCGGCGCGCTCTTCCTGCTCTCGGACACCCTCATCGCGAGCGGTCTCGCCGGGTGGCCGCAGCCGCCCGCCCCCCAGTTCTGGATCATGCTGACCTATCTGGGGGCGCAGTACCTGCTGGCGGACGGGGTGCTGCGAGCCGCCGCCGACAACACCGAGGGGACCGGGCGCCGGCCCGGTCCCCTCCGTACGTCAGCCGTGCGTCACTTCTTCACTGCCGCCAGGGCGTCGACAATGCCGTAGCCGTAGTGGCTGTTGATGTTCTTGGTGCCGGTGCAGGGAGCGTCGGCCGGGGCGGTCGCCGGGCAGCCCGGGTTCTTCGCCTGGGCCTTGAGGATCCACTGGATCTCGGCCGGGTTGGACTTGGGGTGCGTGCTCTTCAGCAGCGCCGCCACACCGGCCACGTGCGGGCCGGCCATCGAGGTGCCCTGGAGCCAGGCGTAGTCGCCGCCGGGCATCGTGGAGAGGATGCGGCCGTCCTTGGCGGGGGCGTTCGGCACCTGGCGGACGTCGCCACCGGGGGCCGCGACGTCGATGACGCCCTGGCCGTAGTTGGAGTAGTACGACTTCAGCGAGTTGACACCGGTCGCGGAGACGGTGACGACACCGGGCAGCTGGGCCGGGACGTCCAGGCAGGTGGACGGGTCGACGTCACGCGACACGGGCTTGGTGTCGTTGGGGCTCGACGTGTCCTTGATCTTCTTCGCGGCCAGGTCGAAGTTGGAGTTGCCCGCGGAGGCCACGTTGACGACGCCCTTGCGGTCGGCGTACGCGGTGGCGCGCCCGACCGCGTCGGCTATCGCCTTCTGGTCGGGGTCGTCGGCGCAGTTGAACAGCCACGGGTCGACGTAGTAGCTGTTGTTCGTCACCTCGATGCCGTGGTCGGCGGCGAAGACGAACGCGCAGACGACGCTCTCCGCGTAGAAGAAGCTGCCGCCCTTGGTGCTCACCTTGATGGCGGAGACCTTGGTGTTCGGGGCGACGCCCGCCACACCGACGCCGTTGCGGGCCGCGGCTATGGTGCCGGCGACATGCGTGCCGTGGTAGTCGGACTTGGCGTCGTACGGACGCCAGGCGCCCGCGCTGGTGTCCGCCTTGCCGGTGACGCAACTGGCCGACTGGGAGCGGGAGAAGTTCGGCGCGAGGTCGGGGTGGGTGTCGTCGACACCCGTGTCTATGACGCCGACGGTGACCTTGCGGCTGCCCGGGTTGATCTTCGCGGCCTTGTCCGCCTTGATGGCCGGAAGGTCCCACTGGAGGCTCTCCAGCGGTTCCTTGCCCGCCTTGGCCGTACGGGCCGCCGCCAGCGCGTTGGACTTCGACAGCTTGAGCTTCTCGGGCTTGCCGACGTCCGTGGTGGCCGCCGGGGTCAGGGGAGCGGTCCGCGAGGCGCCGGCCGACTCCACCCCGGGCACGGCGCGCAGCGCCTTGGCGAACTCCGGGTTCTTGGAGTGCGCGACGATGACGCCGATCTTGTCGTAGGACTCCACGATGCTGCCGCCGTTGCGGCCGACGGCCTTCTTCACCTGGTCGAGCGTGGCTCGCTGGGTACCGGTGTTCACCACGTACGACAGCAGCGGACCGTCCGTCCGGACCTTGGCCTGCGTGCCCGGCGCGGCGGCCGAGGCGGTGCCGGGGAGGAAGCCGAGCGAGGCGGTGAGGGCCAGGCCGACGGGCAGCGCGAGGGCGGCGTGCCGGCGTCTGGGGCGGAGCTGAGCCATGGGTACTCCACATCATCCGGGGTGCCGTCCGGACACCGGGCGCGTCCGGACGGGTACATGACGAGTGAAGCTAGCGCCGATCATGGGCAATGAGCAATGAATTCCCCAAGAAAGCTGTCGCAAGCCCTTGGAACAGGACAGTCCGTCCGCTGTCCCCCCGGGTCCCGACACTTCGTCGTACGCCCCGCAGCCCCTGTTGACGTGGAGTCAGGAGGGGCCCGAGGGGCGTGGGGTGGAGGATCACCTTCCGTCGACGCTCCGCAGGGTGTCGATGCTCAGCAGGGGCAGCGGCACCCGCGGCCCGTACCAGCGGCCGGCGGTGGGGACCGCGGCGGGCCGGGTGGTGGGCACGGCCGCTATCGGGGCCGTCAACCTGATGATTCCGAACGGGCGCCGACCGGGGGACTGCGGATGAGGACGCGACTCGGTGCTCACGCCAGGTCAACGAGGGCGTCCCCGGCCGGTATTGCCCGCTCGGCCCGCGCTGCGTTATTTGGCGTCGTCCCCCTGTCGCATACTGCGGTGTCCCTCTACGATGCGTGATCCGAATCACAACGATCAAGCGCACCCCGCACCCCACCGTCAGGAGAGACCGTGGACTCAGAAGAGGTCGCGGAGACCCCGTCCACCCCAGCCCACCGGGAGGGCGCCCCCGCCCGTCCCGGCATCCCCGGCCAGCCCGACCGCTTCACCGCAGTCCAGGAGAGCGCCGAGTTCGGCGAACTGCGCCGGGCCCACCGCTCCTTCGCCTTCCCGCTCACCGTCGCCTTCATCGGCTGGTACCTGCTGTACGTCCTGCTGTCCAACTACGCGGGCGACTTCATGGGCACCACGGTGGCCGGTCATATCAACGTCGCGCTCGTCCTCGGACTCGCCCAGTTCCTGACCACCTTCCTCATCGCCTGGTGGTACGCGCGGCACGCCGCGGCCCGCATCGACCCCAAGGCCGAGGCCATCAAGGCCCGTATGGAGGCCGCCGAATGACCGGCGCACCGACCGCCGTCCACCCGCTGGCCGCCGCCGCCGGCGGCGCCGGGGAACACCGCACCCTGATCATCACCCTGTTCGCCGTCTTCGTCGCCATCACCCTGGGCATCACCGTCTGGGCCGGCCGGCAGACCAAGGGAACCGAGGACTTCTACGCGGGCGGCCGGTCCTTCACCGGCTTCCAGAACGGCCTCGCCATCTCCGGCGACTACATGTCCGCCGCCTCGTTCCTCGGCATCGCGGGCGCCATCGCCCTCTTCGGCTACGACGGCTTCCTCTACTCCATCGGCTTCCTCGTCGCCTGGCTGGTCGCCCTGCTGCTCGTCGCCGAGCCGCTGCGCAACTCCGGCCGCTTCACCATGGCCGACGTACTCGCCCACCGGCTGAACCAGCGGCCCGTGCGCACCGCCGCGGGCACCTCCACCATCGTCGTCTCGATCTTCTACCTGCTGGCCCAGATGGTCGGCGCGGGCGCGCTCGTGGCCCTGCTGTTGGGCGCGAGCGGCGAGGGGTCGCGGCGCTGGATCATCGGCCTGGTCGGGCTGGTGATGGTGCTGTACGTGACGATCGGCGGGATGAAGGGCACCACCTGGGTGCAGATCGTCAAGGCGGTCCTGCTGATCGCCGGCACCCTGCTGATCACGATCCTGGTGCTCAACAAGTTCGACTGGAACCTCTCCCAGCTGCTCGGCGCCGCCGCTGACAAGAGCGGCAAGGGCAAGGCGTTCCTGGAACCGGGACTCCAGTACGGCAAGGACGGCACGTCCAAGCTCAACTTCATCTCGCTGGGCATCGCGCTCGTCCTGGGCACGGCCGGACTGCCGCACATCCTGATCCGCTTCTACACCGTGCCCACCGCCAAGGCGGCCCGGAAGTCGGTGAACTGGGCCATCGGCATCATCGGCGCCTTCTACCTGATGACCATCGCGCTGGGCTTCGGCGCCGCCGCCCTGGTCGGCTCCAAGACGATCATCGCCTCGAACGAGTCCGGCAACACCGCGGCGCCCCTGCTCGCCGAGGAGGTCGGCGGCGGCGCGGGCTCCACCGGCGGCGCCATCCTGCTCGCGGTGATCTCGGCCGTCGCCTTCGCCACCATCCTCGCGGTGGTCGCCGGCCTCACCCTGGCGTCCTCCGCCTCGTTCGCGCACGACCTGTGGGCCAATGTGATCCGCAAGGGGAAGACCGGCGAGAAGGAGGAGCTCCTCACCGCCAAGATCGCGGCCGTGGTGATCGGCGGGATCTCCATCGCGTTGGGCATCTTCGCCCACCGGCTGAACGCGGCCGCCCTGGTCGCCCTCGCCTTCGCCGTCGCCGCCTCGGCCAATCTGCCGACGATCCTCTACAGCCTGTTCTGGAAGCGCTTCACCACCCGGGGCGCCCTGTGGTCGATCTACGGCGGCCTCGTCTCGTCCGTCACCCTGGTGATCTTCTCGCCGGTCGTCTCGGGCAACCCGAAGGCCCTCTTCCCCGGTATGAGCTTCGACTGGTTCCCGCTCGGCAACCCCGGCCTGGTCTCCATCCCGCTCGGATTCGTGCTCGGCTGGCTGGGCTCGCTGCTCTCCCGGGAGGCGGCCGACCCGAAGAAGTACGCCGAACTGGAGGTCCGCTCGCTCACCGGCTACGGCGCGCACTGACCGTCCCTCCCACGATGCCCCGGAGCCCGGCCGTTCAACGAACTGTTGAAGCTCCGGGGCATCGCGTACGCTGCGGACCATCGGCACCAGCGGGATCAGCGGGAGGGGCAGCGCCGTGCTCATCGACACCTACGGTCGCGTCGCCACGGACCTGCGCGTCTCCCTGACGGACCGGTGCAACCTGCGCTGCACGTACTGCATGCCCGAGGAGGGCCTGCGGTGGCTCGCCAAGCCGGAGCTGCTCACCGACGACGAGACCGTCCGCCTGGTCGGGATAGCCGTCACCCTGCTCGGCGTCACCGAGGTCCGCTTCACCGGAGGCGAGCCGCTGCTCCGCCCCGGCCTGGTGGACATCGTCGGGCGGTGCGCCGCCCTCGGCGCCGGAGGGACCCGTCCCCGGCTGTCGCTCACCACCAACGGCATCGGCCTCGCCCGTACCGCTCCCGCGCTCAAGGCCGCAGGACTCGACCGGGTGAACGTTTCCCTCGACACCCTGCGGCCGGACGTCTTCGCCACGCTGACCCGCCGCCGGCGCCACCACGACGTCCTCGACGGCCTCGCCGCCGCCCGGGCCGCCGGACTGGACCCGGTCAAGGTCAACACCGTGCTGATGCCCGGGCTCAACGACGACGAGGCCCCCGACCTGCTGGCCTGGGCCGTGGACAACGGCTACGAGCTGCGCTTCATCGAACAGATGCCGCTCGACGCCCAGCACGGCTGGCGCCGCGAGCAGATGATCACCGCGGGCGACATCCTGACGAGCCTGCGCACCCGCTTCGACCTCACCCCCGAGCCCGGTGCCGAGCGCGGCTCCGCCCCCGCCGAGCGCTGGCTGGTGGACGGCGGCCCGGCCCGGGTCGGCGTCATCGGCTCGGTCACCCGCCCGTTCTGCGCGGCCTGCGACCGGACCCGGCTGACCGCCGACGGCCAGGTGCGCACCTGTCTGTTCGCCACCGAGGAGACGGACCTGCGCGCGGCCCTGCGCTCGGGCGCGGGCGACGAGGAGATCGCCGGGCTGTGGCGCCGGGCGATGCGGGGCAAGAAGGCGGGCTCGGGCCTCGA
Organism: Streptomyces sp. I05A-00742; assembly: GCF_013055795.1. GTDB lineage: Bacteria > Actinomycetota > Actinomycetes > Streptomycetales > Streptomycetaceae > Streptomyces. The sequence goes on along the minus strand of NZ_JABETO010000048.1, from coordinate 30,561 downwards.
CGACCCGGCCTTCCTCCAGCCGCGCCGCCCGATGTCCGCGATCGGCGGCTGACCCCCCGGCGTCAGCGGTCGCCCGCCGCGGCCTCCCACTCGTCGAACCGCACCACGTCCTTGAGGAAGCCCCGCACACCCAGGAAGCCGGACAGGTGCTCGCGGTGCTCGTCGCAGGCCAGCCAGGTCTTGCGGCGCTCGGGAGTGTGCAGCTTGGGGTTGTTCCACGCCAGCACCCATACCGCGGGAGCGCGGCAGCCCTTGGCGGAGCAGATCGGAGCGGTGTCAGGGAAGTTCACGTATCAACTCTACGTAATCCCCGCCGCGTCACGCCGCGCGGGCGTACGGGCACGACGACGCCGGGCAGCCACGGGGGAAGCCGCCCGGCGTCGATCATTCGCTCCGACGGGGGATGCGGAGCGCCTACGAAGTATGTCACGGAGAGCCCCATGGAGGGCACCGAAAGACATGATTGATTTGAGGTTTTCCTGAGCTTGTTCCACCGCTTTACGTGGGTCAAGAGTCAGTCCTGACCGCCTTGTTGATCAGCGCGCCCGTTCCCACCAGCGGACTCCTCGGCTCCGTCCGGGCCGGACGGCAGCGCGGGGCGGCTCGGCGTGGGGATGAACGTCCCCGGAAGTGAAGGAGCGTTCTCCCGGCCCGCGTTGGCGATGACGACCGCGATGTACGGCAGCAACAGGCCCAGCGCCAGCGTGCCGAGCGCGACGTAGCGCTCCACGTTCCACAGCACCACGGTGAGGACGACGGAGATCGTGCGGATCCCCATCGAGATCACATAGCGGCGCTGCCTCCCGCGCACGTCGTCGGCCAGCCCCTGCCGGGCCCCGGTGATCCGGAAGGTCTCCGTACGTCCGCGCTTCCGCATCACATCCACCACCCGATCGACCCCATCGCCTCCGGTCGGTCCGTTCCTCGCACCGGCGTGTACTCAACGTTACGCCGCGGCCTCCCGCGGGACGAGAGCGGGGCACCCCCGATCCGCGCCGCCGTCCGGCGCTCGACGTACGGCCACGGCGTACGGAGGGGTTCGACGTGCGCCGGACGGGTGGCGGGCCGACACTGGCGTGAGCACGCTACGCAGCGTCGCACGAGGAGGCGGCATGAACTGGTTGTGGGCCATCATCGTCGGTCTCGTCCTCGGCCTGATCGCCAAGGCGATCCTGCCGGGGAAGCAACAGATCCCGCTCTGGCTGACGATCATCTGCGGCATGATCGGAGCCCTGCTGGGCAACTGGGTCGCCTCGGTCCTGGGCGTCCACCACACCAAGGGCATCGACTGGATCCGGCATCTGCTCCAGCTGGCCGGCGCGGTCCTTGTGGTGGCCATCGGGGACCGGGTGTGGGCCGGGGTGCGGGGCAGGCGGGGAGCACGGACCTAGCGGTCCGCGCACGCCCCGGCCGCCGCCCCGGACGCAGCGGGGGCCGGACGGACCGGTCTGCGGTTTTCCACAGACGGCCCGCCCGGCCCCCGGGACGGGAAGCGCGGGCCCTACAGCCCCCGCAGCTTCGCGACCCGGCGTCCCGTCTTGAGGTAGACGGCGCCCGACGCGGCCGTCAGCCCGGCGCCCGTCAGCAGCTCGGGCACCACCTCGGCCAGCGGCCGGATCGCGTCCGCCTCGGCCAGTACGATCGCCTGCTGCCCGCCGTCGGTCTCCACCACCAGGCGCAGGCCGTTCTGCTTGGCGACCCGGCGCGCCGCCGAGGCGCTCGGCTGGAAGCCCAGGACCTTGCTCAGCACGGCCGTGACCGGCTCCGCGCCGTGCTCGGCGACCTCGACCACCGGCAGGTCACCGACGTCGGTGAACGTCTTCTTCGAGAACTGGGCGACGAACCCCGCCCGGGCGGCCATGGCGGCCTCGACGCCGTAGAGCGCCGCGACGACCTCGCCCGCCAGGACCTTCTTCAGGTCCATCGGGTGCAGCGAACGCTCCTGGATCCGGGAGAGCGCGAGGGAGATCTCCGCGTCCGTCCACTCCGTCCAGGCCTTGAGGTAGGGCTCCATCAGTCGGTCCGGCACCGACATGATCTTGCCGAAGACATCGTCGGCGGGGGCGGTCAGCCCCACGTAGTTGCCCTTGGACTTGGACATCTTGGCGCCGGTGCCGTCCGTGCCCTCGATCAGCGGCATGGTCGCCACCAGCTGCGGCCGCTGTCCGCGCAGCTCCATCAGCTTGCGGCCCATCTGCAGGTTGAGCAGCTGGTCGGCGCCGCCCAGCTCCACGTCGCAGTCCAGCGCCACCGAGTCCAGGCCCTGCGCGATCGGGTACAGCAGCTCCGACATGGTCAGGCCCGAGCCCGCGGCGAGGCGGTTGCGGAAGTCCTCGCGCTGGAGCAGCTGCGAGACCGGCACCTGGTTGAGCAGGCCCAGCAGCTCAGGGAAGGTGTAGGGGGCGAGCCACTCGCTGTTCTGGACGAAGCGGACCTTCTCGAAGTCGAAGAAGGGCCGCACCTGCTCGCGGTAGCCCGCGAGGTTCCGCTCGATGTCGTCGTCGGTCAGCGGCGGGCGCTCGGCCGTCCGGCCCGTCGGGTCGCCGATCTTGGCGGTGAAGTCGCCGATCAGCAGGGTGACGTCGTGGCCCATCCGCTGGAAGCGGTTGAGGACGATCATCGGCACGGTGTGGCCGAGGTGGACGTCGGCCGCCGTCGGGTCGATGCCCAGCTTGATGTGCAGACCCTTGCCGGCGGCCCGGCGCTCGTCGATCCGCTCGGCCAGCTTGTCCGTGCCGGGCAGCACCTCCACCGCGCGGCCGGCGATCAGCTCGGCCTGCTCCCGCGCCGAGAGGTCCGACAGGTCCAGATAACGCCGCTCCTTGGTCTCGGTGAGCAGCTGCTCCACCGTCGAGTCGAGGGAGAGGTCCTGTGCGAGGAGCTCACTGGCGCGGGCGACGGATTCGCCGAGGCGTGTCATGGCGTTCCTGAGATCTGTAGCGGACGGGTTGTCCCCGGCGCCCTACGGGCACGGGGGGCGGGACAGGTCGGTCGTGCGCCAGTCTATTCGGCCCGTGCGCGGCGACCTCGCCCGTACCGCCCCCGCGCTCACACCCCCTTGCTGACGGAGCTCATGTTGAAGTCGGGGACGCGCAGCGCCGGCATCGCCGTCCGGGGACAGGACTTGGCCATGTCGCGCGGCACCGTGCGCTCGGTGCGGCCCGCCTCGACGGCCCGGGACAGCAGGTCCACCGGGGACTCGTTGAAGCGGAAGTTGTTCACCTCGCCCACCACCTCGCCGTCCCGCACCAGCAGCACACCGTCCCGGGTCAGCCCGGTGACCAGCAGCGACGCCGGGTCCACCTCGCGGATGTACCACAGCGAGGTGAGCAGCAGCTCAGGACCGTCGTGCCCGCTCGCGGCGACCATCTCGTCCAGGGACCGGGTGCCGCCCGCCTCCAGGATCAGATTGTCCGTGTACGGGGCGACGGGCAGGCCCGTCAGCGCGGCGGCGTGCCGGGTGGTGAACAGCCGCTCCAGCACCCCGTCGCGGATCCAGTCCGTCGCGGTCAGCGGCAGGCCGTTGTCGAACACCGACAGCCGCACGTCCGAGCCGTCCGTCAGCACGAAGGGCGCGCACTCCAGGCCCGGCGCGCCCGGATCGCTGCGCAGGGTCAGCGGCAGGCCGGACAGCTTCTCGCCCACCCGCGTCCCGCCGCCCGGGCGCGCGAACGCCGTCCGCCCCTCCGCCGCGTCCCGCGCGTCGGCCCGCACCTGCTGGCAGGCCACCAGGTCCGCCACGGCCGACGGCGGCAGCAGCGTCGGGTACCGCCCGGCGGGCAGCTCGCTCCGGCCCCGCGCCGCCCAGCCCAGCCGCCGGGCCAGCGCCGCGTCCAGCTCCAGGGGGTCGACGTCGGTGAAACCGTCCGTGGCCCGGGACATCCACGCGGAGCCGTCGCCGTTCGCGCCCTTGGCGTTCAGCTCCACCCGGCCCATGGGCTGGTCGTGGCGGAGCCGCAGCCCGGCGGAGGTGCCCAGGTAGGACGTGACGACCTCGTGCCGGGCGTAGCCGTACAGCTCGCGGCCGGCCGCGCGGGCCCGGGCGAAGGCCTCACCGAGCGCCGGGGCGAACGTGTCGAAGACCGCGGCGGACGTCTCCGCCGGCGGCTCCGCGAACCCGGGGGAGTGCGGCACACCCGTCACCGGCGGCCCCGCGTCCTCCGCCGGAACCGCCCCCCGCGCGGCCTCCTCGGCCGCCCGCACCAGCGGCTCCACCTCGGCGGCCGTCACGGCCGAGCGCGACACCGCCCCCACCGCCGTGCCCCGCCCGCCGGCCACGGTCGCGATCACCGTCACCATGCGCCCGCGGGCCGTGCCGTTCGTGGTCGGCGCGTTGCGCGCCCAGCGCAGGTCGGCCGAGGAGCGCTCGGCCACGATCACCGCACAGCCGTCGGAGCGGGAGAGCGAGAGAGCCCGCTCCACGATGTCCTGCGGCGCGGTCCGACGAGATGTCACTTCCGGCCCTCCGGCGTCGTCTCGGTTCCGTACGGCGAACGAGCGCCCCTCATCGGCCCGCCTCCCGCACCGTGTTGAGCACGTTCACCCCGCGGAAGAGCGCCGACGGACAGCCGTGCGACACCGTCGCGGTCTGCCCCGGCTGCGCCTTGCCGCAGTTGAACGCGCCGCCCAGGACATACGTCCCCGGGCCGCCCACCGCGGCCATCGAGCCCCAGAAGTCGGTGGTCGTGGCCTGGTAGGCGACGTCGCGCAGCTGGCCGGCGAGCCGCCCCCGCTCGATCCGGAAGAAGCGCTGCGCCGTAAATTGAAAGTTGTACCGCTGCTGATCGATCGACCACGACCGGTCGCCGACCACGTAGATGCCGCGGTCCACCCCGGAGATCAGCTCCTCCGTCGACGGTCCGTCCGCCGCGGGCCGCAGTGAGACGTTGGCCATCCGCTGCACCGGCACGTGGGACGGCGAGTCCGCGTAGGCGCAGCCGTTGGACCGGCCCAGGCCGTGCAGCCGGGCGATCCGGCGGTCGAGCTGGTAGCCGGTGAGCACCCCGTCCCTGATCAGGTCCCAGGACTGGGCGGCCACGCCCTCGTCGTCGTAGCCGATGGTCGCCAGGCCGTGTTCGGCGGTCCGGTCGCCGGTGACGTTCATCAGGGGCGACCCGTAGGGGAGTTGGCCCAGCAGGTCGGGGGTGGCGAACGAGGTGCCGGCGTACGCGGCCTCGTAGCCGAGCGCGCGGTCGAGTTCGGTGGCGTGGCCGATCGACTCGTGGATCGTCAGCCAGAGGTTGGACGGGTCGACGACCAGGTCGTACGCGCCGGGCCGGACGCTCGGTGCGCGCACCTTCGCCGCCAGCAGCTCCGGCATCTCCGCCAGTTCCGCGTCCCAGTCCCAGCCGGTGCCGGTCAGGTACTCCCAGCCCCTGCCCACCGGCGGGGCCAGGGTGCGCGTCGACTCCACACCGCCCGCCGGGTCCACGGCCACCGCCGTCAGCCGGGGGTGCACCCGGACGCGCTGCTGGGTGGTGACCGTGCCCGCCGTGTCCGCGTAGAACTTGTTCTCGTGCACGGTCACCAGGGACGCGTCGGCGTGCGCCACCCCGTCGGCGGCGAGCAGCCGTTGACTGAAGTCGGCCAGCAGGGCGGTCTTCTCCCCGGCCGGTACGGCGAAGGGGTCCACCTCGTACGAGGAGACCCAGGTCCGCTCCGCGTGCACCGGCTCGTCGGCCAGTTCGATCCTCTCGTCGGAACCGGCGGCCGCGGTCACCTTCGCCGCCAGCCGGGCCATCGCGACGGCCTGTCCGGCCACCCGGGCGGCGGCGTCCATCGTCAGGTCGGTGCCGGCGGCGAACCCCCAGGCGCCGCCGTGCACCACCCGTACGGCGTAGCCCAGATCGGTGGTGTCCGAGGAGCCGGCGAGCCGGGCGTCCCGCAGCCGCCAGGAGGCGTGCCGCACGCGTTCGAAGCGGAAGTCGGCGTGGTCGGCGCCCAGCGCGCGGGAGCGCGCCAGGGCGGCGTCGGCGAGGGGGCGGAGGGGGAGTGCGAGAAATGACGCGTCGATGGAATGCGGCACGGAACCTCCCGGATGTCGTCGCCGTGCATCATGCCCGCACAGCGGCCCGGGCAGGCGAGCAATCTGTAGAGATCCAACAGGGACCGGCCGCGGCGCCTGTCAGGGCCCGATTGTCTCTCCGGCGACCTCTACCGATACGTTCATGTAGTCCAGCTCCGTCCATGTATGGATACGCAAACGGAAGGGTGATCCTTTGAGCCGCTCGGTTCTCGTCACCGGAGGAAACAGGGGCATCGGCCTCGCCATCGCGCGTGCCTTCGCCGACGCGGGGGACAAGGTCGCCGTCACCTACCGCTCGGGCGAGCCGCCGGCCGCTCTCATGGATCAGGGGGGCCTTGCGGTGAAGTGCGACATCACGGACCCGGAGCAGGTCGAGCAGGCGTTCAAGGAGATCGAGGAGAAACAGGGCGCGGTCGAGGTGCTGGTCGCCAACGCCGGCGTCACCCGCGACCAGCTGCTGCTGCGCATGTCCGAGGAGGACTTCTCCACCGTCCTGGAGACCAACCTCACCGGGACGTTCCGCGTCGTCAAGCGCGCCTCCCGCGGCATGCTCCGCGCCCGCAGGGGCCGCGTGGTGCTGATCTCCTCCGTCGTGGGCCTGATGGGCTCGGCCGGGCAGGCGAACTACGCCGCCTCCAAGGCCGGACTCATCGGCTTCGCCCGCTCCCTCGCCCGTGAGCTGGGCTCCCGCAACATCACCGTCAACGTCGTCGCGCCCGGCTTTGTGGACACCGACATGACGCGCGTGCTCAGCGACGAGCAGCGCGCGGGAATCGTCACCAACGTCCCGCTGGGCCGCTACGCGCAGCCCGAGGAGATCGCCGCCTCGGTCCGCTTCATCGCCTCCGACGAGGCCGCGTACATCACTGGAGCCGTCATTCCTGTCGACGGCGGATTGGGCATGGGTCACTGATCGCCATGAGTGGAATCCTCGCAGGCAAGCGCATCCTGGTCACGGGTGTCCTCACCGAGCAGTCGATCGCCTTCCAGGCCGCCAAGGTGGCCCAGAACGAGGGCGCCGAGGTCGTCCTGACCGGGTTCGGCCGGCTCTCCCTGGTCGAGCGCATCGCCAAGCGGCTCCCGAAGCCCGCCCCGGTGATCGAGCTCGACGTCACCAACCAGGAGCACCTGGACGGTCTCGCGGACAAGGTGCGCGAGCACCTCGGGGACGACGTGCCCCTCGACGGCATCGTGCACTCCATCGCCTTCGGGCCGCAGGGCGCCTTCAACTTCCTCGACGCCACCTGGGAGGACGTCTCCACGGCCGTCCAGGTCTCGGCGTACTCCTACAAGTCGCTGGCCATGGCCCTGCTGCCGCTGATGCCGGCCGGCAGCTCGATCGTCGGCCTGACCTTCGACGCGCAGATCGCGTGGCCGAAGTACGACTGGATGGGCGTGGCCAAGGCGGCCCTGGAGAGCACCAACCGCTACCTCGCGCGTGACCTGGGTCCCAAGGGGATCCGCTGCAACCTGGTCTCGGCCGGCCCGATCAAGTCGATGGCCGCCAAGTCCATCCCGGGCTTCGAGTCGCTTGCGGACGTGTGGAACCACCGCGCCCCGATCGGCTGGGACCTGGCCGACCCGGAGCCGGCCGGCCGCGGTGTCGTCGGCATGCTGTCGGACTTCTTCCCGCGCACCACGGGCGAGATCGTGCACGTCGACGGCGGTGTGCACATGATGGGCGCCTGACGCCCGCACCGCTGTCCACGGCCGGGGGCCGCGGCCGGTCCCCCCACGGGACCGGCCGCGGCCCCCGGCCGTGTCCGTACCGCTCCCGAACCCCTCCCGAGTCGAGAACCGGACCGTTCGCCCGCACACTGGGAGGACCGGGCCGCCCCCATGAGCACGCGGGGGCAGGCCGGGGAGGAGGTACGGCCGTGATACGCGCTTCCCGCATCCGCGCGGCGTTTCCCGCCCGGAGCCGCCCCGTCGCACGGGCCGCCGCCCTGCTGCTGACCGCGGCGGCGCTCGCGGGCCCCTCCGCGCCGCTCCCGCTCGCCGCGCACCCGCGCCCGGCGCCCTCCGGTCCCGGCTCCGCGGCCGGTGCGGACTCCGTGGCCGGTCCGGGTCCCGCGGCCCGCCCCGAGGCGGAGTGCCACACCCGGATCCGCGGCTCGCGCGCCACCGCCGACTGCTACAACGGCAACGCGGCCCCCGACCGCGTCCAGCTGCACCTGCGATGCGCCCGCTGGTGGGACCCGGCCATGGACACGGCACCGGTCGCCGTCGGTCCCACCCGCCACGTCACCCTCACCCAGCGCTGCTGGCTGCGCATACGGGAGGCGTGGGTCAGTCACACCCCCGACTGACCGCCCGGCTCCCCTTCCGGGATCCCCCCGACTTCCCCGGTGTCCTCCTCCCGGAGCACGTAGGGGTGCGCGCTCGCCTCCGCCGCGGCGGCCGCGGCGTCGCCCGCCCGGATGGCCGCCACCAGCCTGCCGTGGTCCGTCAGCGCCCGGGGCCTGGGCTCGGCCCCGACGTCCGCCCTCAGGAACTCCCGTACCACGAAGCCGAGATCGGCGTAGAGCGCGGCCAGCACCTCGTTGTGCGCGGCGGCGACGACCGCGGTGTGGAACGTCGCGTCGGCCTCGACGAAGCGCTCCAGCTCACCCGACCGCCACGCCTCCGCGCGCCGTTCCAGCAGGAGGTCCAGCTGGGCCAGGTCCTGGTCCGTGCGCCGCTCCGCCGCCAGGGCCGCGGCCTTGGTCTCCAGGGCGCTGCGCAACTCCGCCACGTGCAGCGGATCGGCCCGGGCGAAGCGCCGGCTCATCACACCGGCCAGCTCGCTGGTGGCGACGACATAGGTGCCGGAGCCCTGCCGGATCGCGAGCAGCCCGTTGTGCGCGAGGGCGCGCACCGCCTCGCGGACGGTGTTGCGGGCGACGCCCAGCCGCTCGACGAGTTCGGGCTCGGTGGGGATGCGGGAGCCGACCGGCCACTCGCCGGAGGTGATCTGCGTCCGCAGCTGGGTGATCACCTGATCGACCAGCGGGGCCTTGCGGGGCGAGGTCAGTGGCATGGCGCTCCATTCATCCCATGATTATATGATTGCCTCTATGACGGGTGCAGCAGGCGAGGAGCCCACCACCACAGCGACGTCCGGCCCGGCCCCCCAGCATGTGGTGGCAGAGGTCCCGGGACGGTCCGGATCGCCCTGGCGGCGGCGGGCCCTGGCCGTCGGCCTGGTCCTGGCGGCCCTCAACCTCCGGCCGGCCGTCACCAGTCTCGGCTCCCTCATGGAGGAGGTGCGCGACGGCCTCGGCATGAACGGCACCGTCGCCGGACTGCTCACCTCCATACCCTCTCTCTGCTTCGCGCTCCTCGGCCCCGCCGCGCCCCGGCTCGCCCGTCGCTGGGGACCCGCCACCATCGTCTGCGCCGGCCTCGCAGCCATCGCCACCGGCCTGGCACTGCGTCCCTTCATCGGTGGCACCGCGGGATTCCTGCTGCTCAGCGCGCTCGCCCTGGCCGGTATCGCGGTGGGCAACGTGCTGATGCCCGTCGTGGTCAAGCGGTGGTTCCCCGACCGGGTCGGCCCGATGACCGGTCTGTACTCCATGGCCCTGACGGGTGGCGCGGCCGCCACCGTGGCCAGCACGGTGCCGCTGACCGACGCGCTGGGCGGCGGCTGGCGCCCGGGCCTCGCGGTGTGGGCCCTGCTCGCCCTCGCCGCCGCGCTGCCCTGGTGGGCCATCTCCCGCCGGCCGGGCGAACGGGGCGAGGGCGCTTCCGGGGGACCCGGGGCGGGCACACCGGAGGCGTCCGGCTCCGACGCGGCCGGCGGGCCGGGCGCCTCCGGTGTGCCCGCCCCGCGCATCACCAGCAGCCCCACCGCCTGGGCGCTGGCCGTCTTCTTCGGACTCCAGGCCACGGGCGCGTACATCACCATGGGCTGGATGCCCCAGATCTTCCGTGACGCGGGGGTCTCGGCCTCGACCGCCGGGCTGCTGGCGGCTGTGACGATGCTGATGGGCGTCCCCTTCTCCTTCCTGCTGCCCCGCCTCGCGGCCCGGCTGCGGCATCAGGGCGTCCTGGCCCTGGCCCTTGTCGCCTGCGGTCTCGCCGGGTATGCCGGGCTGTGGCTCGCGCCGGTCGGCGGCTCCTGGGCGTGGGCGGTGCTGCTCGGCATCGCCAACAGCTCCTTCCCACTGGCCCTGACCATGATCGGGATGCGGGCGCGGACCGGGGCGGGGGTCGTCCGGCTGTCCGCCTTCGCACAGAGCGTCGGCTACCTCATCTCCATCCCCGGGCCACTGCTGGTCGGCCGGCTCTACCAGCAGACCGGCGGCTGGGGCCTGCCGATCGCCCTGCTGGCCGCGCTGATGGTGCCGCAGGCCGTCGCCGGTGTGCTGGCCGGGCGCGACCGGTGCGTCGAGGACGAGTTCCGACCCCGGTGACCGGCCGGGGGCGGGGACTGGGACACTGTTCCCATGCCCGTCCTCGAACCCAATCCCCAGAACGGTCAGAAGACTTTCCTGACCATCCTCGGTGTGATGCTCGGCATCACCGTCGTCATCGGCATCATCGCGACCATCGCCGCGGGCTGACCGCCCGGAACTCCGGCGACTCCGGCTGTCGTCGCCGTCGGCTCCGTGTTCCGAAGCATGCGATGTGCTCAGCACATTTCGCCGTATTTCGTCGCGTCACCGTCGGGGCCTCACCCGGGCGATGGTGGTGCTGGCCCCCCTGTCCCCTAGGGGGTCCACGTCCGGGAAGAGTGGGTGGCTTCCCGGATGGGACGCGGCGGTCCCGCTCCGTAGATTCGTAGTACACCGCGACGCAGCGGTGCACCGGACCTTCGGAGGAGAACTCATGCTCGCCGGCAGGCACACCCGCACCCCAGGCACCGCGCAGACCCGCCTGCCGTGGTGGGCCGTGGCGCTGCCCGCACTGGCCTTCACCGCTCTCTTCGTCCTGCTGGGCGCCCCGGCCCCGTCGGCGTCCGCGACCCCGGCGTCCGCGACTCCCGCGTCCGCCGAGGTCTCCGCGGCGCCGTCGGCGGAGAGTGTCCGGGCCGAGGGCGCGGGGCCCGTCGCCCAGGTCGTCCGCCTCGCCCGGCGCACGCTGGACCACTGGATACCGTGAGGCGTTACCCCGAGGAGGGCAAGCCTCCCAACACCCCGCGCCTCGCGGCTGGTTTCATGCGAAGCTGGACGGCATGAGCGCCGACATGACCCGCAGGATCGTCCTCTTCCGCCACGCCAAGGCCGAATGGTCCGACGTCGACGACCACGAGCGTCCGCTCGCCGACCGCGGCCGCAAGGACGCTCCCGTCGCAGGCCGCTGGCTCGCCGGTTCGGGCATCGTCCCCGATCTGGCCCTGTGCTCGACCGCGGCCCGGACCCGCGAAACCTGGAAGCTCGCCGTCCCCGAGCTCCCCCAGCGCCCCCGGACGGTCTACGAGGACCGGATCTACGAGGCCTCGCTCGGTGAGCTGATCGCCGTGATCAACGAGACCTCCGACGAGGTGGCCGACCTCCTCCTGGTGGGGCACAACCCGGGCATCCACGGACTGGCGGACGCGCTGTCCGGCGATGCCGACGGTGACCTGATGCCGCGGATGAACCGCTCGGGATTCCCCACCTCCGGTATCGCGGTGATCGCCTTCACCGGTTCGTGGAAGAGCGTCGAGCACGGGGTCGGCCGGCTGGTCGCCTTCTGGACTCCGCACGCCTGAGGCCACCGGACGGGCGCGGGCCGGGCGCGGTCCGGGAAGGCCGGTCCGTCCGGGACGGCTCCGTACGGGGAGCGCCGGGGAGACCGGGAGCCGTGGTCCTCGGGAGCGGCCGCTCGGGAGCGGCGTGGGCGTGCCGATCCGGCGTGGGAGTGCCGATCCGGGGGTGACACCCGCGGCGGAGGAGCACAGGAGGATCCGGGGTGTCCTGCGTCCCGCTCTCACTCGTGCGTGTTCGCCGCCTCCACCTCTTCCCGGGTGACGCCGAGCAGGTACAGCACCGTGTCCAGGAATGGCACGTTCACCGCCGTGTGCGCGGCCTCCCGCACCACCGGCTTGGCGTTGAACGCCACGCCCAGCCCGGCCGCGTTGAGCATGTCGAGGTCGTTCGCGCCGTCGCCGACGGCCACCGTCTGCGCCAGCGGCACCCCGGCCTCGGCGGCGAACCGGCGCAGCAGCCGCGCCTTGCCCGCCCGGTCCACGATCTCGCCGGTGACGCGGCCGGTCAGCCTGCCGTCCACGATCTCCAGGGTGTTGGCCGAGGCGAAGTCCAGCCCCAGCCGCTCCCGCAGGTCGTCCGTGACCTGGGTGAATCCCCCGGACACCACGCCCACCTGGAAGCCCAGCTGCTTCAGGGTACGGATCAGGGTCCGGGCCCCCGGCGTGAGCCGCACCTCGGCGCGTACCTTGTCGACCACCGACTCGGGCAGCCCCTCCAGCAGCGCGACCCGTGCGTGCAGCGACTGTTCGAAGTCCAGCTCGCCGCGCATCGCCCGGGCGGTCACCTCGGCGACCTCGGCCTCGCACCCCGCGTGGGCCGCGAACAGCTCGATGACCTCGTCCTGGATCAGCGTCGAGTCGACGTCCATCACGACCAGGCGCTGCGCCCGCCGCTGCAACCCGGCCGCCACGACGGCCACATCGACCCCGAGCTTCGCCGCCTCGGTGGCCAGCGCCGTGCGGAGCGCCTCCGTCCCGGCGCCGGAGACCGCGAACTCCACCGCCGTCACGGGGTACTTGGCGAGCCGGAAGATACGGTCGATGTTGCCGCCCGTGCCGGTGATCCGGGCCGCGATGGCGGCGGTGGACTCCGCGGTGAGCGGGTGGCCCAGCACCGTGACGTGGGAACGGCCCGTACCACGCGGCCTGTTGTCGCCCCGGCCCGAGATGATCTCGGTCTGGAGGTGCATGGACTCGGCCCAGCTGTGCACCGTCGCGCGCAGTCCGCCCTCGGCCGGGGCGCCCCCGGTGGGCGCGGTGACCAGCGCGCACAGCGTTATCCGGCCTCGCGTGACGACCTGTTCGATGTCCACGACGTCGACCGCGTAGGCGGCGAGCGTGTCGAAGAGCCCGGCGGTGATGCCCGGCCGGTCCTTTCCGAAGATCTTGACGAGGAGAGTGGGGGCATCATCACCGACGACAGCGGTGGCAGGCGGGGTCAGCGGTGCGCTCATGGTCCTTCTACCGTATCCGGTGCCCGCGTGACGGCCGCAGGGGGAGGCGGACACCGGCGGCACTGTTCACCGCGCGGCTACCGGCGCGGCGGCCGCCCGTCCGGCCCCGGCAACCCCCGCCGGGGTGCCGGCGGCGGAGGCGGCGGGGGAGGGGGCGGAGCCCCGTACGACCCGGACGGGCGACCCGACGGCCGGTCCGGCGGGGGAGCGGGCCGCGGTCCGGGCCGCCGGCCGGGCTCCGGGCGCAGGTACGGATTGGTCTCGTCGTGGGACGGACGGTAGCCGGGGGACGGCCGGTGCGGACCGGGCACCTCACCGGGTACCTCCCCGGGCGCCTTCCCCGGCATCTCACCGGCCAGTTCCCCGGGCACCCCACCGGACGACGGCCCCGGTCCCCGGCCGGGCCCGCCGGAGGCGCGCGCGTACGGCGCGGCCCGCCGCCCCGCGGCACCCGTGGCGCAGGCGAGCAGCCCGCCCACCACTCCGGCCACCAGGCCCCACACCGCTCCCAGCACCCCCGCGAGCACCCCGTTCCCGCGCAGGTCGAGCCCGGCCCCGGCGGCGTCGACGCCGAGCACGGACAGGCTCGCGTCCGCGCTCACCCGGGTCCCCAGGACCAGCAGCGGCAGCGCCACGGCCATGACCGCCCCCAGCGCCAGGCCGCACCGCCCGGCGTATCCCACGGCGCTCCGCGCCCCCCGGGGCGTCCGGACCGCCGTGAGCACCCCGGCCAGCAGCACCGCCAGCGCGCAGGCCACCGGCAGCAGCCACACCCGGCTGTCGAGCTCCGCGAGGCGGCCCACGGTGACCGACCGGTCGGCGCCCCCGCCCAGCAGCTCGTCGAGCGGATCCGGCAGCACCTGGAGCAGGCTTCCGTCCGCCCGGCCGTGCCAGGGGACGAAGAGGCCGAGGGGCAGGCCCAGCCAGACCCCGTTGGGCGCCCCGAGCAGGGTGGCCCCGGCCACCCGTTTCGGGTGGTCGTCGCCGGCCGCCGCGACCAGCGCCGCGGCCCAGCCCGCCGCGACGGCCAGCACGAGGACGCCGCACAGCGCGGAGGCCGCCGGACGCACCCACCGGTGCAGGGCGCCGGCGCCGCGCGGCAGCGGGGTGCGGCGGGCGACGAGCACGGTGATCAGCAGGACGAGCGCCACCCAGACCGCGCCGCCCAGCAGCGAGGGCCCGCTCCGCACGGAGAAGCCCACGTCGGCCTTGGCGCGGGCCAGGCCGGCCAGCCGGTCGGGAAGGGCGCCGCCGATGTCCCCGATGCCCGGGATCTCCAGCTTCGGACCGTCGCCTCCCGCGCCCCCGAGGCCGAGGCCCTCACCCTCGAAGGTGATGGTCGAGGAGCCCGCCCAGGCGAGCCCGCCGAGCAGCAGCAGGAAGACCGCGGCCACCGCGCCCGCCCGCACGGCGAGTTCACGGCCGCGCACCGTCAGTCCGCCCGTCCGCAGCGACCGGGCGAAGGACCGGCCGAGCACCAGGGCCCCGACGAGGCTCACCCCCAGGGGCATGATGTCGATGGTGGTGTGCGCCCCGGCGCCCTTGAGCCCGAACGCTTCCATCGCCCCCGACGGAGCGACGGACCCGCCGACCGCGAGAACGGTCACGGCGGCCGTCATCGGCCCGAGCGATCCCGCCGCGTCCGCGCCCAGCAGATGCAGCCCGAGCGCCGCCACCCCGGCCATGGCGAGGAAGGCCCAGCTCACTCCCGCCACCGCGATGATGATCAAGCGCACGCCGCGGGCCGGGCGCCGGTCACTGGTGATGGTCATCACGGCCCCCCGGTCCGTACCTTCGCCCCTCCCCGGTCCCGGATCCGTGTGACTCCCGCCCGGCCGTGGGTGATTACCACTCTCCGGTGGTGTTTCCGGCCCGTCAACGGCGCCCGGAAAGCGGGGGGCGTCAATCCCCGACTTTCGATCGGGGGACTGCGCCTGAAATAGTTCCTCCCGATGTTCGCCATCCCTAGACTCCCTGTGCAGGGGGTACATCGGGGGACAAGTAGTGGGGCATGGAGTGCCTGAACTCGTACTGGAATTGAATGGACAGACCTGGACGCTGGACCCGTCCCGGTCGTACACCCTCGGACGCGATCCGCAGGGCGACATGGTGCTGGAGGACGCCCGGGTCTCATGGCGGCACGCCATCGTCCGCTGGGGCGGGCGCAGTTGGGTGATCGAGGACCAGGGCAGTACCAACGGCACCTATGCGCAGGGGCAGCGGATCCACCAGCTGGAGATCGCCCCCGGCTCGGTCGTGCACCTGGGCAACGCGACGGACGGCCCGCGGCTGAACGTCGGGGCCGCGACACCGGCCGCCGACCTGTACAGCGCGCAGACCGCGTTGGCGGGTCAGCCGGGCCAGGCCGCCCCGGCGCCCCAGCAGCCGGACCCGTGGCAGCAGCCTCCGCAGGGGGTGCCCCAGCAGTACCAGCAGCCGTACCAGCAGCCCCAGGGCGGCTGGCAGCAGCCGCAGGGCGGACAGGCGGCCTGGCAGCAGGGACAGCAGCCCCAGCAGGCCCAGCCGCACATCCCGCACCAGGCGTCCTCGCCGGAGCAGGGCCGGCCGCCCCAGGGCGCCGCCGCCGGCGCCCCGCCCGTCTACGGCGACCGCAGCCCGACGACCTTCCACCAGCTGGCGCAGAACCGGGTCATGCGCATCGGTCGTGCCCTGGAGAACGAGCTGGTCGTCGCCGACCTCCAGGTCTCCCGCCACCACGCCGAGTTCCGGGCCACCCCCGACGGCCGCTTCGAGATCGTCGACCTGGGCAGCCACAACGGCACCTACGTCAACGGCCAGCCGGTCCGCCAGCAGATCATCGGCCCCCAGGACATCGTCGGTGTCGGTCACTCCACCTTCCGGCTGGTCGGTGACCGGCTGGAGGAGTTCGTCGACACCGGCGAGGTCTCCTTCTCCGCCCGCCACCTCACGGTCACGGTCGACGGCGGCAAGCAGATCCTCAAGGACGTCTCCTTCGGTGTCCCCGAGAAGTCGCTGATCGCGGTCATCGGCCCGTCCGGCTCCGGCAAGTCCACCCTGCTCAAGGCGCTGACCGGCTACCGGCCGGCCAACCAGGGCGACGTCCTCTACGACAACCGGAACCTCTACAAGCAGTTCGCCGAGCTGCGCCAGCGCATCGGTCTGGTCCCGCAGGACGACATCCTGCACAAGGAGCTCACCGTCCGGAAGGCGCTCCGCTACGCCGCCAAGCTGCGCTTCCCCGGTGACACCGCGCCCGCCGAGCGCGAGGCCCGGATCGAGGAGGTGCTGCGCGAGCTGAAGCTCGACGTCCACAAGGACAAGAAGGTCACCTCGCTCTCCGGCGGTCAGCGCAAGCGCGTCTCCGTCGCCCTGGAGCTGCTGACCAAGCCGTCGCTGATCTTCCTGGACGAGCCCACCTCCGGCCTCGACCCGGGCATGGACCGCGATGTGATGCAGCTGCTGCGCGGCCTCGCCGACGACGGCCGTACCGTCCTGGTCGTCACGCACTCCGTCGCCGAGCTGGCGCTCTGCGACAAGCTGCTCGTCATGGCGCCCGGCGGCTCGGTCGCCTACTTCGGTCCGCCCGAGGAGGCGCTCAACTTCTTCGGGTACGACACCTGGGCGGACGTCTTCTCCGCCTTCGAGAACTACCGCGACTACGACTGGGCGGGCCGCTGGAAGGGCTCGCAGCACTACCAGATGTACGCCGCGGACATCGACGCCGTCGCACCGCAGTCCGTGCACGTCCAGCCGCAGATGGTCCGGCCGCCCATCGCCCAGAGCTGGGTCTCCCAGCTGTGGACGCTGATGCGCCGCTATGTCTCGGTGATCGCCTCGGACCGCGGCTTCATGGGGCTGATGCTCATCCTGCCCGCCGTCCTCGGCGGCGTGAGCTGTGTGATCCCGTCCGACTTCGGGCTCTCGGCACCGCCCAAGGGCCACAACCAGGACGCCGGCACGATCATGCTGATCCTCGCGGTCGGCATGTGCTTCTCCGGAGCAGCCAACTCCGTCCGTGAGTTGATCAAGGAACGGGTGATCTACGAACGGGAGCGCGCGGTCGGCCTCTCCCGCTCCGCCTATCTGATGTCGAAGGTCATCGTCCTCGGCGCGATCACCGCGGTGCAGGGCGTGATCATCTGCGCCATCGGCTTCTCCGTCCGGAAGCTGCCGGAGGAGGGCCTGATCCTCAAGGCGCTCCCGGCCGCCGAGCTCTGCCTGGTGATCATCGGTCTCGGCTTCACATCCATGATGATCGGCCTGGTGATCTCCTCCCTGGTGAAGACCGCGGAGAAGACCATGCCGCTGCTGGTGATGTTCGCGATCGTCCAGGTCGTCTTCACCGGCATCATGTTCAAGGTCTACGACGCACCGGGCGTCGAGCAGGTCGCCTGGCTGATGCCCTCCCGCTGGGCCATCGGCGCCGCCGGCGCCACGCTGGACCTCTCGCACCTCATGGCGCCGTTCGACAAGCACAACCCGACCAACCTCGACCCGCTCTGGGAGCACTCCGTCTCCCAGTGGGGCATCGACCTGTTCGTCCTCCTCGCCCTCGGTGTCGTATGCGGATTCGTCGTGGCCCGGCTGCTGCGCCGGCACGAGCCCGAGGTCATGCGGAAGTAGAACTCAGGGAAGGCGCAGGAAGCCGCGGGAAATCGCGGGGAATTGCGGCAGCAAAAAGGGCGGTGACACCCGGGGAACCGGATGTCACCGCCCTTTTCTTCGGACGTGCCGCTCGGATCAGTAGGCCGAGTTGACGTTGTCCATGGAGCCGTAGACCGCGGCCGCGTAGTTGCAGGCGGCGGTGATGTTGGCGACCGGGTCGTAGATGTCCCAGGAGGTGCCCTCGACGTGGTACGCCTTGAAGGTCGGGTCGATCACCTGGAGCAGGCCCTTGGAGGGGGTGCCCGCGACGGCGTTCGAGTCCCAGTTGTTGATGGCCTGCGGGTTGCCGGTCGACTCCCGCATGATGTTGCGGTAGATGCCGTCGTAGCTGCCCGGGATGCCCTTGGCCTTCATGACGTCCAGGGCCTCGCGGATCCAGCCGTCGAGGTTGTTCGCGTAGGTCTTCGGGGCCGGGGCGGCGGGCGCGGCCGGCGCGGCGGGCGCGGCCTTGACCGGCTGGCGCTCGGCGGAACGGCTCGCGGCCTCCTTGTCGGCGCGCTCCTTGTCCGCCTTGGCCTTCGCCTCGGCGGCGGCCTTCTTCTTGGCCTCCGCCTCCGCACGGGCCTGGCCGGCGGCGGCGTCCGACTGCTTCACGAGCTCTTCGCGCTGGCCCTCGGTACCGAACGCCGTGGCGTTCCACGCGACGGGCTTCACGCCGACCGCCTGCTGCTCACCCTCGGCGGAACCGCCGGGGACGACGGCGAGCGCGAGCGCCGCCACACCGGCCGCGGCGATGCCCGCCGCGGAGAACTTGTGGACCTTGGTGAGACGGCTATAGCCGGAGATGGTGGAGCGCATGACTGAGCTGAACCTCTTCCAATCGCGTGAGTCGCAGTGGCCGGATCGGCGCGGATGAAGCGCCGTTTCTCGATCTACGGCGCCCTGCGACTGGGCAATTGTTAGCGGCTGCAAAAAGCTGTGGCAAAGGTGTGACGTACTATCCGACTTCGTTGTCGGCCGTCCCGGAACCGACCCACGACTCGCGCCCCGCACCCGCTCAGCCCCGCCTTTACGGCGGTTTTACCCCCTTACTACCGAGTGTCGTAGGTGATGTGCGTCCTATGCGCGGCGTCACACCGAGCAGCGCCCCATCACACCCGGTGTGACCACCACCGCACCCTGTGTACGCGGTTTTCGGGGAGAGCCCCCGCGGCCTCCGCTCAGACCTCGACCAGAACCTGCTCCAGGCTCTTGCGCACCAGGTCGGGAACCCGGCAGTCGTCCGCCGGATACCCCACCGGGATCACCGCGAAGGCCTTCTCGTTCACCGGCCGCCCCAGCGCCTCCGCCAGGAACCGCATCGGACTGGGCGTGTGCACCAGCGCGGCCAGCCCCGACAGATGCAGGGCCGACAGCAGCATCCCGACCGCGATGCCGACCGACTCGTCCACGTAGTAGTGCTTGCGCCGCACCCCGTCCTCGCCCAGCCAGTAGCGCTGCTGGAAGACCACGATCAGCGCCGGCGCGTCCGTCAGGTGCGGCTTCACCTCGTCCGTGCCCAGCGGCCGCAGCGCCGCCAGCCACTCCTCACCGAGCCGCCCGGCGTACGAGACGCGCTCCTCCTCCTCGGCCGCCTCCCGGATCCCTCTCCGCACCTCCGGGTCCTTGACCAGGACGAACGTCCACGGCTGCTGGTGCGCCCCGGACGGCGCCGTGGCCGCGCACGCGATCGCGTCCCGCACCACCTGCTCCGGCACCGGATCGGCGGAGAACTGGCGCACGGTCCTTCGGCCCGCCATGCGCTGCCGGAGCTCGGCGGCGCGGGCGAGCGACTCGTCGGCGGGCATCCGCCCCGGCCGGTAGGGGACCGGCCGGTAGGGCTCGCCATGGGTGGGTGTCCACTGCGTAAGTGACGACATGCCCCGAGTCTGGCGGCGGCAGGGCCCTCCGGCCTAGGGCCCGGGACCCAACCGTCCGCCGCCGCCGGGCCGATCCGCGGCGGATCACCGCTGGGTACCGTGAACGCATGAGCCAAGGCCCACGCTCCGGCCTGCCCGCCGTGAGCACCGCGATCCTCGCGATGAGCAGACATCTCGAAGTCCGCGACGTCCTCAAGACCATCGTCGTCTCCGCCCGCGAACTGCTCGGCGCCGAGTACGCCGCCCTCGGGGTCCCCGACGACCACGGAGGGTTCGCCCAGTTCGTCGTCGACGGCGTCAGCGACGAGGAGTGGAAGGCCATCGGGCCGCTGCCCCGCCAGCACGGCATCCTCGCGGCGATGCTCCAGGAGAAGGCGCCGCAGCGCCTGCCCGACGTCCGCGCGGACCCGCGCTTCGGCGGCTGGCCCTCCGCCCACCCCGAGATGTCCGACTTCATCGGCATGCCGATCGCCGACGGCGACGAGAACCTGGGCGTCCTCTTCCTCGCCAACAAGGCGCACCGGGGGACCGACGGGCAGACGGCCCCGACGGGAGGCTGCGCCTTCACCGAGGAGGACGAGGAGCTCCTCTCGGTCCTCGCCCAGCACGCGGCCATCGCGCTGACCAACGCCCGTCTCTACGAGCGCAGCCGTGAGCTGACCATCGCCGGGGAGCGCGCCCGCCTCGCCCACGAGCTGCACGACGCCGTGGCGCAGAAGCTCTTCTCCCTGCGTCTCACCGCCCAGGCCGCCACGGCCCTGGTGGACCGCGACCCGGCCCGCGCCAAGGAGGAGCTGCACCAGGTCGCCCTGCTCGCCGCCGAGGCCACCGACGAGCTGCGCGCCGCCGTCGTCGAGCTGCGCCCCGCCGGCCTGGACGAGGACGGCCTCGTCGCCACCCTGCGCACCCAGATCAAGGTGCTCGACCGGGCCCACGCCGCGCGCGTCTCCTTCGCCTCGCAGGGCATGCGCGCCCTCCCGGCCGCCCAGGAGGAGGCGCTGCTGCGCGTCGCCCAGGAGGCCCTGCACAACGCCCTGCGCCACTCCGGCGCGGAGCACGTCGACGTCGCCCTCTGCCGCCGGGGGCAGGGCGCCGTGCTGCGGGTGGCCGACGACGGAAGCGGATTCGACCCCTCCGCGGTCCGTCGCGCGGGCCGGCATCTGGGCCTGGTCTCCATGCGGGACCGGGCGAACGGGGTCGGCGGCAGGCTGAAAGTTGTCTCGGAGCCCGGCGAGGGCACCGCGATCGAGATGGAGGTGCCCGGTGGCTGAAGTGCGGACCGAAGGGAAACGGCAGGGCGTGAGCGACGGGCGGACGATCCGGGTGCTGCTGGTGGACGACCACCAGGTGGTCCGCAAGGGGCTGCGCACCTTCCTGGAGGTCCAGGACGACATCGAGGTGGTCGGGGAGGCCGCCGACGGCGCCGAGGGCGTGGCGCGGGCCGAGGAGCTCAGCCCCGACGTGATCCTCATGGACGTGAAGATGCCCGGCATGGACGGCATCGAGGCGCTGCGCAGACTGCGCGCCCTGGACAGCCCCGCCCGGGTGCTGGTGGTCACCAGCTTCACCGAGCAGCGCACGGTGATCCCGGCCCTGAAGGCCGGCGCCGCGGGCTATGTGTACAAGGACGTGGACCCCGAGGCGCTCGCCGGTGCCATCCGGTCCGTGCACGCCGGGCATGTGCTGCTCCAGCCCGAGGTGGCGGGCGCCCTGCTGACGCAGGACGACACCGGCGGCACCCAGGGCAGGGGCAACGCGCTGACCGAGCGGGAGCGGGAGGTGCTCGCCCTGATCGCCGACGGCCGGTCCAACCGGGAGATCGCGCGGGCGCTCGTGCTGTCGGAGAAGACCGTCAAGACGCACGTCTCCAACATCCTGATGAAGCTCGACCTCGCCGACCGCACACAGGCGGCCCTGTGGGCGGTACGGCACGGCATCGGCGACTGACCGGCGGCTGCGGGCCCCGTCACCGGAGCGTTTCATTCCGACCGTTGATTCATGCGGTCGTGTGATTGTCGGTGTGTCCCAGAAACCGGATCGGCGGTGGCCCGTTCTTGATGACGTAACCGCGGCGGCTGGCCGTGGCAACGTTCCAGGAAGGTCAGAAGAAGAAGTGAAGAACATGAAGAAGGCCGCTGCCGTCACGATCGCGGCCGGCGGTCTCGCCCTCGCCGGTGCCGGCATCGCTTCCGCCCACGGGGGTGCGCCCGCCGCCGGCGCCATCTCCAAGAACAACCCCGGCGTCGTCTCCGGCAACGTCGTCCAGGTGCCCGTCACCGTCGGCGCCAACCTGTGCGGCAACACGGTCAACGTGGTCGGCCTGCTGAACCCGGCGCACGGCAACCTCTGCGTCAACGACTGACGATCCGTCGACGCTCACCCGGACGGTCGGTCGGCCCCGCCCCCGCGGGGCCGACTTCCGAGGGTGATCAATCGTCCGAATGAGGGCAAACTCTGCGGTCGGCCGTGCCGTCGGCAGGGTGGTGGCGTTCATCAGGGCGCGACTCCGTCACCGGGGCCGCGAGGTCACCAGCAAAGGAAGACACCCATGAACCGTGCCAAAAAGGCCGCCCTCGTTCTGGCCGCCGCAGGCGTGGCCGCCGGCGCTTCTGTCGGCACCGCAGTCGCTCACGATGGTGCCACCGCCCACGGCGTCGCCAAGGGCTCGCCCGGCGTCATCTCGGGCAACGTCATCCAGGTTCCCCTGGACGTCCCGATCAACCTGTGCGGCAACACGATCGACATCCTGATCGGGCTCCTGAACCCGACGTTCGGGAACGTCTGCGTCGTCAAGTGACGCTCCGGAGGGCCCCGCGAACCACATGGCTCGCGGGGCCTCCCCCTGTCCGGGGCCGGGAACCGGGCCCTACGGCCTGTCCCGCTCCCGGCGCTCCACCGGGGCGTTGTACGCGGCCACCTGGGCCCGCCGGGCCGTCCGCTCCACCGGACGCAGCGCCGCCGCCCGGGCCGCGATCCCGGACGCGCTCACCGCACCGCCGTGCTCATGACTTCCGCCGTCCCCCGTGCCGTACGCGAGGGCGACCAGCGCGCCCACCCGCTGGGCGAGCTCCAGCACCCGCGCCGCGCGCGGCGGGTATCCGGGCGCCAGGATCTCGCGGCCCCGTCCGGCCCGCGCCCGGTAGGCCTCCAGCGCGGCCCGGGCCACCGGGCCCGATCCCGCCACGTCGAGCCGGGTCAGCACCGCGGTCGCCTCGCGCAGCGCCTCGGCCAGCTCCCGCTCGGCCTCCCCGAGCGACGGCACGTCGGCGGGCGGCGCGTCCCGCACCGGCGAGCAGCGCCAGACGACCTCCACATGGATGTCGGCCGCGTCGGGCCCGGACCCGGCGGCGCGGACCTCGGGCACCAGCCCAAGACCCGCCTCCGGGGCGATGACCGCCTCCTCCGCCTCCAGGGCAAGGGCGTTGAACTCCGGCGGCCCGGTCAGGCCCAGGGGATGGCCGGGCACGGGCAGGGCCAGCCGCAGTCCGGTGGCCCCCAGCGCGCGCAGCCGGCCCAGGGCGAGGGTCAGGCCCACCGGACCGGACTCGCCCGGCAGTCCGGTCACCCGGTGCACCGCGTCGTCCCCGGTGATGTGATGCGCGGCGTCATCGGGTGAGACATAACCGGCAAGAAGGGCGTTTCCCCACGCTGTGAGCCGCCCCGAACGATGTTCATCGAGCATGGGAACCAGCCTAGGGACTGCCGATGACGGCCGGTGGCGTAGGTTTTCCTCGGGGGCTGCGCCGACAGGCGCCAGCGACGACGAACTGCAATGGGAGACAACGCGCTCATGAGCGATGTGCTGGAACTGGTGGACGTATCCGTGGTCCGCGAGGGCCGGGCTCTGGTGGACCAGGTCTCCTGGTCGGTCAAGGAGGGGGAGCGCTGGGTCATCCTCGGCCCCAACGGCGCGGGCAAGACCACCCTCCTCAATGTCGCATCCAGCTACCTGTTCCCGACCAAGGGCACGGCGCGCATCCTCGGCGAGAAGCTCGGCTCCGTGGACGTCTTCGAGCTGCGCCCGCGCATCGGCA
The DNA here is from genome assembly GCF_013055795.1 of Streptomyces sp. I05A-00742. Classification (GTDB taxonomy): domain Bacteria; phylum Actinomycetota; class Actinomycetes; order Streptomycetales; family Streptomycetaceae; genus Streptomyces. The sequence continues at coordinate 6,868 of NZ_JABETO010000048.1, read as the reverse complement.
TCGCCGGCATCGGCCTCGCCGACAAGCTGCCGCGCAGCCAGACCGTCCTGCAGACGGTGCTCACCGCCGCCTACGGGATGACGGCCACCTGGCACGAGAACTACGAGTCCGTGGACGAGCAGCGGGCCCGCGCCTTCCTCGACGTGCTGGGCATGACCGAGTACCTGGACCGCAAGTTCGGCACCCTCTCCGAGGGCGAGCGCAAGCGCACCCTCATCGCCCGCGCGATGATGATCGACCCCGAGCTGCTGATGCTGGACGAGCCCGCCGCGGGCCTCGACCTCGGCGGCCGCGAGGACCTGGTGCGCCGGCTCGGCCGGCTCGCCCGCGACCCCCTCGCACCCTCCATGATCATGGTCACCCACCATGTCGAGGAGATCGCCCCCGGCTTCACCCACGTCCTGATGATCCGTCAGGGCAAGGTGCTCGCCGCCGGCCCCATCGAGCTCGAACTCACCTCCCGCAACCTCTCGAAGTGCTTCGGGCTCCCGCTGGTCGTCGAGAGCCGCGGCGACCGCTGGACCGCCCACGGCCTGCCGCTCTCCTGAGCCCCCGGAAGCCCTCCCGGGGTACCGAGGAGCCCTGTCGGTGACACCGTCCGCGCGCCTACCATGACCATGTGAACACATGGGCGTGGTGGCTCGTGGCCGCCGTCGGGCTGGGCATTCCCCTGGTCGTCACCGCGATGCCGGAGTTCGGCATGCTGGCGATAGGGGCCGTCGCCGCTTCCGTCACCGATGCCCTCGGGGGCGGCACGGTGACCCAGTTCATCGTCTTCGCCGTTGTCTCCGTCGCCCTGATCGCCGTGGTGCGGCCGATCGCCAACCGGCAGCGCGCCGGCCGCCCCGAACTGCGGTCCGGGGTGGACGCCCTGAAGGGACGACAGGCCGTCGTCCTGGAACGGGTGGACGGCAGGGGCGGCCGCATCAAGCTCGGGGGCGAGATCTGGTCGGCGCGCTCCCTGGACGGCGAGCGCAGCTTCGAGGTGGGGCAGCAGGTGGACGTCGTCGAGATCGACGGGGCGACGGCGGTGGTGATGTGAGGTGATGTGAGACGCCGTGCGGAGGGAAGGGAGGGGGCGGGGAAGTGACCGATCCCGGTCCGGCACCTGCACGGCACCGCCGGTTCTGACAGACTCCCTCATCACGATCGACGAACCCGACCCACGACAAAGGCACGAGGAGCCACGATGGCGATCATCATCGTCCTGATCATCCTGGTGGTGCTCGTCTTCATCGCCCTCATGAAGACAGTGCAGGTCATCCCACAGGCGAGCGCCGCCATCGTCGAGCGCTTCGGCCGGTACACCCGCACGCTCAACGCCGGCCTCAACATCGTCGTCCCGTTCATCGACTCCATCCGCAACCGCATCGACCTCCGCGAACAGGTCGTGCCGTTCCCCCCGCAGCCGGTCATCACCCAGGACAACCTCGTCGTCAACATCGACACCGTCATCTACTACCAGGTGACCGACGCGCGGGCCGCGACCTACGAGGTGTCCAGCTTCATCCAGGCCATCGAGCAGCTCACCGTCACCACCCTCCGCAACATCATCGGTGGCATGGACCTGGAGCGGACCCTCACCTCCCGCGAGGAGATCAACGCGGCCCTGCGCGGCGTCCTCGACGAGGCGACCGGCAAATGGGGCATCCGCGTCAACCGCGTCGAGCTCAAGGCCATCGAACCGCCCACCTCCATCCAGGACTCAATGGAGAAGCAGATGCGCGCCGACCGTGACAAGCGCGCCGCGATCCTCACCGCCGAGGGCATCCGCCAGTCGCAGATCCTCACCGCCGAGGGCGAGAAGCAGTCCGCGATCCTCCGCGCCGAAGGTGAGGCGAAGGCCGCCGCGCTCCGCGCCGAGGGCGAGGCCCAGGCCATCCGTACGGTCTTCGAGTCCATCCACGCCGGCGACCCCGACGAGAAGCTGCTCTCCTACCAGTACCTCCAGATGCTTCCGAAGATCGCCGAGGGCGACGCCAACAAGCTCTGGATCGTGCCCAGCGAGATCGGCGACGCCCTCAAGGGCCTCAGCGGAGCCGTCGGCAACTTCGGCCCCATGGGCGGCGGAGGCGGCAAGGCCGCCAAGGAGAGCCCGCGCCGCGAACGGCCGCCGATCGACTGAGCGACCGGGCGACCGAGTGCCTGACGCCCGGCCCGGTCGGCCGCCGGGCCCGACGTGCCCCAACTCTCCTACTGTGTGATCGATTTACCGGCCTGTCTCGTGCATGATCGGTACGGCACCCCGACCTCTCACGGCGGGGAGGCGTCTACCGATCTAAGGAGATGGCCTTGTCCATCTGGGAAGCACTCGCGGTCTTCGCGGCCGGCATAGGTGCCGGCACCATCAATGTCATCGTGGGCTCCGGCACCCTGTTCACCTTCCCGGTGCTGCTCGCCACCGGACTGCCCCCGGTCACCGCCAACGTCTCGAACACCCTCGGCCTCATCACCGGAAACCTCAGCGGCGTCATCGGCTACCGCCGCGAACTGCGCGACCAGCGCGCCAGAATCGTCCGCTTCGGCATCGCCGCGCTGATCGGCGGCCTCGCCGGAGCGATTCTGCTGCTCGCCCTCCCGTCGAAGGCGTTCGACGCCATCGTCCCCGCACTCATCGGCGTCGCCCTGGTGCTCGTCGTCCTCCAGCCCCGGCTGGCCCGCGCCCTCGCCCGGCGCCGTGAACGCAACGGCACCGAGCCGCGCGCCGACGGCGGCGCCGCCCTCTTCACCGGCCTGCTGCTGGCCAGCGTCTACGGGGGCTACTTCGGCGCGGCGCAGGGCGTCATCTACCTGAGCCTGATGGGCATACTGCTCAATGACGACCTCCAGCGCATCAACGGACTGAAGAACGCCCTCGCCGTCGTCGTCAACGGCGTAGCCGCGCTGTTCTTCCTGTGCGTCGCCGACATCGACTGGACGGCCGTGCTGCTGATCGCCGCCGGCTCGACGCTCGGGGGCCAGCTGGGCGCACGCGTCGCACGGCGGCTGCGGCCCCAGATGCTGCGGGGCGTCATCGTGGCGGTCGGCGTCGTCGCCATCGTGCAGCTGCTGCTCCGGCAGTAGGGGCGCCCCCGGACAGAACCCGGGGCGCCCCGGCCGTCACGCCGCGGGAACCGCAAGCCACTCCGGGAGCCGCTCCCCGTCGTACGCCCCGACAGACAGCAGCAACGCGTCCGACGGCGTGGGCTCGAACGGACGCCGCAGCAACCGCATCCCCGCCTGCTCGGGAGTCCGGTCCGCCTTGCGGTGGTTGTCCTCCGCGCAGGAGGCGACGGTATTCAGCCATGTGTTCCCGCCGCCGTGGGAACGGGGCAGCACGTGGTCCACCGTCGTGGCACGCCGCCCGCAGTAGGCGCACCGGTGGCGGTCGCGCACCAGCACACCCCGCCGGGACCACGGAGCACGTCTTCGGAACGGCACCCGTACGTACCGCCGCAACCTGATCACTTGAGGCACCGGTAGTTCCACGGAGGACGAGTGGAGGTGCAGACCGGGGCGGGCCCGTTCCACAACGGCCTTGTCCTGCAGCACGAGCACCACCGCGCGCCGCAGCGAGACCGTCGCCAGCGGCTCGAAGCTCGCGTTCAGGACCAGCGTCTCCCGCATTCCGTTCCACCTCCCGGCCGTCACCCCCGCCCCGGTGGCGGAGATGGCTCAACTGTGCCGGTAGGGCGGAAGAGCGACAACGCAATTTCCGTGGGCACCGGGGGAGTTGAGGGAAGGCCGGGGGAGTTGAAGGAAAGGAGGAAGGAAGGGGCAGGAGCCGGACACGCGGGGGACGCTCCGGGCCCTTCCCCCGTGTCGAACGCGGGCCCGGAGCGCACGGCAGCGGACGCGGCCGCTCCGGGCCCACGCCCGGAACTCCGGCAGACGGCCGGCGCGAACGCGCACGACCTTCCCCGCCACTGCGGTATCCGCTGCCCGACGGCCGCATGCGAAGCCGTCGGCACACACCACTGTGCGGGCCGCGCAAGCCGCCGCGCAACGGAATTTCCGGCCGACCGGGACGAACCGGCCGGTCCGGTGGCGGAACGGCCCGGCAATGAACGAACCGGTGGCGAATGGTCCGGTGGCGACCGGTCCAGTGGCGAGCCGCGGGTCAGCCGGCCGCGGGCGTCTCGTACTCGCCGACCAGCTGCGCCCGGGCCAGGGTGTGGAAGCGCAGATTGAAGCCGACGACGGCGGGGGAGACCTCCGCGTCCGGGCCCAGCTTCTCCTGGTCCACGGCGTACACCGTGAAGACGTAGCGGTGCGGGCCGTCCCCGGGCGGCGGCGCGGCACCGCCGAAGTCGCGCGTCCCGTAGTCGTTCCGGACGTGCACGGCCCCCTCGGGCAGCCCCTTCATCGCCCCGCTGCCGGCACCGCCCGGCAGCTCGGTCACGGTCGCCGGGATGTCGAAGAGCACCCAGTGCCAGAAGCCGCTGCCCGTGGGGGCGTCGGGGTCGAAGCACGTCACGGCGAAGCTCTTGGTCCCCTCCGGGAAGCCCTCCCAGCGGAGGTGGGGGGAGAGATTGGCGCCACTGAGCGCCTGCGCGTCGGCGAGGCGGGCCCTCGCTGTCACGTCGTCGCTGGCGACGGTGAACGAGGGGACGGGCGGCAGGAAATCGTGGGGCAGCGGCGGACGGCCCTGCTCATCGGACACGGATGACACGGTGACACCTCCAGAAACGCGCGGACACGTGAAATGCCAGCCTAACGAGGCGAGGACGGCCGGGGCTGAGACCATAAGACGTGTGCTTCGACGTGTGTTCCCACAGGTGTCCCGACGATGCGGACGACGACCGGCCGGCCGTGCCCTGCGCACCCTGACCGTCCTCCTCACCGCCCTGCCCCTGTTCCTCCTCCCCGCCTGTTCGTCCGGCGGCCACGGCTCGTCCGGAAAGGCGTCGACGGCCCCGGGTTCCGCCGGCGGTGGAACCCGGGGCACCGGCCCCACCCCCGCCTGGGCCAAGGGCATGAAGACCGTCACTCCGGACAGACTCCCTCCCGAGGCCCGGCGCACCCTCGAACTCATCGCGAAGGGAGGACCGTTCCCGTACGCCAAGGACGGCACCGTCTTCGGCAACTACGAGAACCGGCTGCCCAAGCAGCCGCGCGGGTACTACCACGAGTACACCGTCCCCACCCCCGGGGCGCAGAACCGCGGTGCCCGCCGCATCATCACCGGCAGCCACTCCGAGCGCTACTACACCGGCGACCACTACAAGACCTTCGAAGCGGTGGTGCAACCATGACCGGCACGACCCGTCAACTGCCCGACCCCGGCGTCCCCGGACTCCTCGACGGCACGGTCCCGCCCGGGATCTACCGCCTGCCCGTCACCGAGTCCCCCTCCCACGCCGCCGCCCTCGCCACCGGGACCGGCTGGCGGGCCGCCCGGCTCCGCCTCCGCGACGTCGACGACAAGGCGTCCTTCCTCGACCGGTGCGCCGCCGACCTCGGATTCCCCGGCTGGTTCGGCCACAACTGGGACGCCCTCGCGGACTGCCTGACCGACCTGTCCTGGTGGCGCAAGGACGGAGAGCCCCGCGGCTACCTGCTCCTCGCGGAGGACTGGGATGCCTTCCACAAGGCCGCTCCGGACACCGCGGCGACGGCGTGGACGATCCTCGACGACGCGGTCGGCTTCTGGCGTGACCGGGAGAACCCCATGGCGGTCCTGCTCGCCTGACCGGCGACGCCTCGTGGAGCCTCCTAGTGGAGGGGGCGCCGCCGTCCCCGCCAGGTCCCCGCCCGTTCCAGTACGCTCGGCCCGCATGTCCACCGACCACGACCGCACCCCCCTCGCCCGCGCCTTCTTCGACCGCCCCGTGCTGGAGGTCGCACCGGATCTGCTCGGGCGCACCCTGGTCCGCACGAGCCCCGACGGGCCGATCGAGCTCCGCATCACGGAGGTCGAGGCGTACGCGGGTGAGGTGGACCCCGGTTCCCACGCCTACCGGGGACGCACGGAGCGCAACGCATCCATGTTCGGACCGCCCGGACACGCATACGTCTACTTCATCTACGGGATGTGGTTCAGCCTCAACCTGGTCTGCGGTCCGGAGGGCATGGCGAGCGGTGTCCTGCTGCGGGCCGGCGAAGTACTCACCGGCCACGACCTGGCCCGCGCCCGCCGCCCGAAGTCGCGCAACGACCGCGACCTCGCCCAGGGCCCGGCCCGCCTCGCCACCGCCCTCGACGTCGACCGCAGCCTGAACGGCAGCGACCTCTGCGCCGGCCCGAGCGCACCCCTGTCCGTCCTCGAAGGCACCCCCGTCCCGGCAGACCACATCCGCAACGGCCCCCGCACGGGCGTCGGCGGCGAGGGCGCCCTGCACCCCTGGCGGTTCTGGGCCGACGGCGACCCGACGGTCAGCCCCTACCGGGCCCACGTCCCCCGCAACCGCGGCAAGACCCGCACGACCAGCGGCGCTTGACCGGTTGGCGGCAACCGCCCGAGACCGGTCGGAGACCGGTGCTTGACTCCCGGAGCGCGAGCGCCTAACGTAGCCCGAGCCGCTGGAGACGGGCAGCGCCGTGAGCGTCTGTACCGGTGGGCGGCACAACCACTACGACGAGGGATCCCCGACGGGGTCTTGTTTCGCTGCGCTTTTGCGTGCCGAAATGAAGACTTCACGGCTCGATTGGGAGCCGGCGGGAAATTCCGCTAACGTAGTGGACATCCCCTCCGACGGGAAATCGGATCTTAAATCCGGGCCGGGAACGGCACGGAAAAGGATCTGATAGAGTCGGAACACGAAATACCGGAGGGAAGCGCCCGGAGGAAAGCCCGAGAGGGTGAGTACGAAGGAAGCGTCCGTTCCTTGAGAACTCAACAGCGTGCCAAAAGTCAACGCCAGACTATAAAACAACCCCGTCCACGGGC
>NZ_JABETO010000047.1 GCF_013055795.1 Streptomyces sp. I05A-00742 | reverse complement strand
CCGCGCCTACCTGGGCGCCGGCCCATGGGTGACAACACCCGTCAGACGCCCGCCGGGCGGCGACCTGTCACCGACCCAACGCACGGTCAACCGCGCACTCTCGGCAGCGCGGGCACCGGTCGAGCGAGGCGTGGCCCGTCTGAAGTCCTGGCGGATCTTCCGCAGAGCCCGGTGCAGCCCAAATCGAATGTCGGCAATCGCCCGAGCCGTCCTCACCCTGGAGCGGCAACGCTGAAAGAGCTCCGTGAACCGGCTGACGTTCACCCGCCGCGCGGGGTCGACCAGGGTCGCCACCACCCGCGGCGGGGCGCCCGTCCCCTTCCCCGCCGCCAGGACGTAGACCCCGTCGGGCGGGGTGCCCGCCCCGGCCCGGCAGCTGACCACGGCGACCGTCTCGGGCCGTCCGTCCCCGTCCAGATCGGCGACGGCCCGGTCGCGGAGCTCGGTGCCCACCGTGCCGCAGTCGAGCGGGTAGCGGACGGCGGTCGGATCGGGCGCGACGACGAACGGTGCGGACGGGGCGTCCCGGCCGGCTCCCGCGGTGGCGTCACCCGGGTCGAGGAGCACCGCGGCGGTGAGCACGGCGGCCACGAGGAGGGCGGTCAGCAGCCAGTGGACGGGCCTCGGGTGGGTGTGCGGGAGTCCGGCCGGGGGCTGCACGCGCTGCTCCTGTGCTGAGTGGGCTGCGGGGACAGCCGCATCGTCGCACACCGGCCCGGGGAGCGGAACGGTGCCCGGCCCAACACGGAGGAGCCGCCACCGAGTTCATCGGTGACGGCTCCTCCGGCGGAACGAGGAGGATCAGGCCTCGGCGGTCTGCCCGCCGGGGCCGGTGTAGTCCTCGCCATAGGCGCCCTTCGCCGGACGGCGGCGGCGCATCGGCGGCTCCACGCCGTCCGCGAGGCGGCGGGCGGTGAGCAGGAAGCCGGTGTGCCCGATCATGCGGTGGTCCGGGCGGACGGCCAGGCCCTCGACGTGCCAGGTGCGGACCATGGTCTCCCAGGCCGACGGCTCGGCGAAGCAGCCGATCTCGCGGATGGACTCGACGGTCCGCGCCAGCTGGGTGGTGGTCGCCACGTAGCAGCACAGGATGCCGCCGGGGACGAGCGCCTTGCGGACCGCCTCCAGGCACTCCCAGGGGGCGAGCATGTCCAGGATGACGCGGTCGACGTCGGTGTCGGAGAGGTTGTCCTGGAGGTCGCCGACCGTCAGCTGCCAGGCCGGGTGCGGACCGCCGAAGTAGCGCTCCACGTTCTGCGTGGCGATCTCGGCGAAGTCGGCACGGCGCTCGTAGGAGTGCAGCATGCCCTGGTCGCCGATGGCGCGCAGCAGGAAGCTGCTCAGCGAGCCGGAGCCGACGCCGGCTTCCACGACGCGGGCGCCGGGGAAGATGTCGGCCATCGCCAGGATCTGCCCCGCGTCCTTGGGGTAGACCACGGCGGCTCCGCGCGGCATGGACAGGACGTAGTCGGGGAGCAGGGGGCGCAGCGCGAGGTAGGCGACGTTTCCCGTGGTACGGACAACACTGCCCTCGGGAGCACCGATCAGCTCGTCGTGCGGGAAGGCACCCTTGTGGGTGTGGAACTGCTTCCCGGCTTCGAGCGTGAAGGTGTAGTGGCGTCCCTTGGGGTCGGTGAGCTGGACCTGGTCCCCGACCTGGAAGGGCCCGCGACGGCGGGCGGCACCGGTCGGTTCGGACATGTGACCAGCCTACCGGGCGCTGAGCGGGCCCGGGACCACGGGCCGGGGCCCCGGGCTCAGGGGGCCGCCGGGGTGCGGGCCATGGCGGCGACGAAGGCGCGCTCGACGTCGGAGGTGGACAGCACGCCGTAGACCTCGCCGGTCTCCTCGACCACCAGGTACTCGGTGGCGGGGGTCACGCGGAGGGTCTCCAGCAGCTCCTCGCCGGAGAGCTCGGCGGAGATCCGCATGCCGTCCTGGAGGTCCTGGGCGAGGCTGCCGACCGCGACCCAGGGGCGGCGGTGGACGGGGATGCCGACGATGGCGGACTCCCGGACGAGGGCGGTGGGGACGCCGGCGCCGTCGACGACGACCAGGGCGCGGGCGCCCTCGTCGTTGGCCCGGCGGAGGGCCTCGGACAGCGGGGTGGTGGGCGCGACGGGCACGGCGCGGCGGGTGAGGGCGCGGGCCCGCAGCCCGGGCAGCCGTTCGCGGAGGCGGGCCATGCGGAGGCTGTTCCCGGCCCCGGTCCAGATGATCGCGGCGAGGATGGCGGCGAGCAGCGCGTCGGTGAGGGAGTCGACGCTGCCGAAGTTGTCGGAGCGCTGGGCCTGGGTGAGCAGCGGCAGGCCGATGAGGACGCTGACGGCGAGCGCGCGGCCGACCCAGGCGGCGGCGACGGTGCCGGTCATGGGCCGCCCGGTGATCTTCCAGACGACGGCGCGCAGCATCCGGCCGCCGTCCAGCGGGAGGCCGGGCAGCAGGTTGAAGGCGGCCACGAGGAGGTTGGAGACCATCAGTCCGGCGAGCAGCACGCCGGGGACGGTGGCGGGCTCGACAGCCTGCAGGCCGAGCCAGAACAGGCCGGCGAGGACCAGGGAGAGCAACGGGCCGACGAAGGCCAGGACGAACTCCCGGCCGGGTGTCTCGCTCTCCTTCTCGATCTCCGAGACGCCGCCGAAGAACTGGAGCTGGATGCGGCGCACCGGGAGCCCGAAGCGCAGCGCGGCCACGGTGTGCGCCAGCTCGTGGACGAGGACGGAGGCGTAGAAGGCGACGGCGAAGAAGAGGGAGACCAGGTAGCGGGCGCGGCCCAGTTCGGGCAGGACGCGGTCCAGCTGGCCGCCGAAGACCCAGGTGATGAGGGCCGCGACGAGGAACCAGCTGGGGGCGACGTAGACGGGGACGCCGAACGGGCGTCCCATGAGGATCCCGCCGCCGCTCTCCCGTGGGCGCCGCGGCCCGCGGCCCTGCTGCCCGGGCTGCCCGGCCTGGGGGTCGGCGCCCTCGCTGCCGGATCCGCCCTGCCCGCTGTTGTCCACGGTTTCCCCTCGTCGGTGCTGCTCCCGCACCCGCCCGGTGCGCGCGTCTTGTCACGATCATGCAGTGTGGGAGCTCTGTCGTCGATGGTATGCCGCTGAATGTCCGTGGGGGGCCGTAGGGTCTCTGCCATGGACACCGCTCTCGACGACGCCGCGCGGGTTCCGGCAGGGCCGGACGGCACCCCGCGGGAAACGGCCGGAGGGGCCGCCGCCCCGCCGTCCCCGCAGGCCGGACGGCCGGCCGGTACCGCGCGGCCGCCTGCCTCGTTGTCGCCGTCGCGCGCGGCCGATTTCATGCGGTGCCCGCTGCTGTACCGGTTCCGGGTGATCGACAGGCTGCCGGAGAAGCCGAGCGCCGCGGCCACCCGCGGCACGGTGGTGCACGCCGTGCTCGAACGGCTCTTCGACGCGCCCGCGGCGGAGCGCACCGCGCCCCGGGCCCGGGGCCTGGTCCCCGGCGAGTGGGAGAAGCTGCTGGCGGCGCGGCCGGAGCTCGGGGAGCTGTTCACCGGGGAGGACGGCGCGCACGATCCCGAGCGGCTGGCCACCTGGCTGGCCGAGGCGGAGCGGCTGGTCGAGCGGTGGTTCACGCTGGAGGACCCGACGCGGCTGGAGCCGGCCGAGCGCGAGCTGTTCGTCGAGACGACGCTGGACTCGGGGCTGGTGCTGCGCGGCATCGTCGACCGGGTGGACGTCGCGCCGAGCGGGGACGTGCGGATCGTCGACTACAAGACCGGCAAGGCGCCCGCCCCGCAGTACCGGTCGGACGCCCTGTTCCAGATGACGTTCTACGCGCTGGTGATCTGGCGGCTGCGCGGGCGGGTGCCGCGCCGGCTCCAGCTGGTCTACCTGGGCAGCGGCGACGTGCTGACCTACGACCCGGTGGAGGCGGAGCTGCTGGCCGTGGAGCGCAGGCTGCGCGCCCTGTGGGAGGCCATCTCGCTGGCCACCGAGACGGGCGACTGGCGGCCGCGGCCGACGAAGCTGTGCGGCTGGTGCGATCACCAGGCGGTGTGCCCGGAGTTCGGGGGCACTCCCCCGCCGTATCCGCTGCCGGTGCTGCCCGCGCCGCGGGCCGCGGGGGCCGGGGACGGGCCTGGTGGCCCTTGACGGAGCCGGTCAGGGCAGAATGGACCCGGTCTAGCGAAGGAGTTCTCCTGTGGCGATCCGTGTCCTGCTCGTGGACGACCAGCCCCTGCTGCGCACGGGGTTCCGCATGATCCTGGAGGCCGAGCAGGACGTCGCGGTCGTCGGTGAGGCCGGCGACGGCCTCCAGGCGCTGGACCAGGTCCGCGCGCTCCAGCCCGATGTGGTGCTGATGGACATCCGGATGCCCCGGATGGACGGGGTCGAGGCGACCCGGCAGATCACCGGCCCGGAGCGGGACGGCCCGGCGAAGGTGCTGGTCCTCACCACCTTCGACCTCGACGAGTACGTGGTGGAGGCGCTGCGCGCGGGGGCGAGCGGCTTCCTGCTGAAGGACGCGCCCGCCCATGAGCTGGTGCAGGCGATCCGGGTGGTCGCGGGCGGCGAGGCGATGCTGGCGCCGAGCATCACGCGCCGGCTGCTCGACAAGTACGCGGGCCACCTGCCGTCGGGCGAGGAGCCGTTGCCGGACACCCTGAGCACGCTGACGGACCGCGAGGTCGAGGTGCTCAAGCTGGTGGCCCGCGGGCTGTCGAACGCGGAGATCGCGGCGGATCTGTTCGTGAGCGAGACCACGGTCAAGACGCATGTCGGCCATGTGCTGACCAAGCTCGGTCTGCGCGACCGGGTGCAGGCCGCGGTCTACGCCTACGAGAGCGGGCTGGTGCGCCCGGGCGCGCAGTAGTACGTGACCGCGGCAGTATGTGACCACAGCGCGGAAGGGCCCGCCGGGAGACCGGCGGGCCCTTCGCGTCGGACGAGGTGTCAGCCCTTGTCGGACTTGCTGATCTCCCAGAACCGGAAGACGGTCGAGGCGTCCAGGGTCCACTGGAGGCCGGAGATCCGCTCGTTGGCCACGGCGTACTGCTTGCCCTGCCACAGCGGCAGCACCGGCACGTCCTGGGCGACGGTGGTCTGGAGCCTGGCGAAGTCGCCGACGGTCGCGGCGCGGCTGCCCTGGGCGGCGGTCGCCGGGAGGATGCGGCCGGCGATCTCCTTCGACTCGTAGTGGTTGGCGAGCTCGTTGTCCTCGCCGAAGAACGGCGCGGTGAAGTTGTCCGGGTCCGGGTAGTCGGGCACCCAGCCCTTGACGTAGACGGCGTAGCGGCCGGCCTCGATGCCCTTCTGGTACTCGGGGAAGGCGGCGGTCCGCACGTCCGCGTCGAAGAGCCCGCTGGAGTTCAGCTGCTTGGCGATCGCCTTCAGCTCCGGCACGGTGCCGGGGCCGTAACGGACCGGTGTGCCCCACAGGGTGAGCTTGACCTTGCCCTTGATCCCGGCGCCGCCGAGGACGTCCTTGGCCTTGTCGGGCTGCGGACGGTCCCCGTAGAGGTCGAAGAACGGCGTCCGGTGACCGGTGATGCCGCTCGGGACGACGGAGTACAGCGGCTCGGCGGTGCGCTTGTAGACGTCGCGGGCGAGGGCGCTGCGGTCGACGAGGTAGGCGACCGCCTTGCGCACGGCGAGCTTGCCCGCCACCGGGTCCTTGGTGTTGAAGACCAGGTGCTGGACCTCGGCGCTGGTGCCCTGGACGACCTTGAGGTCCTTGCTCCCGGAACCGGCGGCCTCCAGGCCGGCGATGTCCTCCGTGGCCAGGCCGCGGTAGGCGAGGTCGACGTCGCCCTTCTGCAGGGCGGTCTTCAGGGCGTCCTGCTCGCCGTGGAACAGCTTGAGGGTCAGGCCGCTGTTCTGGACGGTCGCGGGGCCCCGGTAGGAGCCGTTGACCTTGAAGACGGCCTCGTCCTTGCCGTAGGAGTCGAGCGTGTAGACACCGGAGCCGACGGCCTTGCCGTCCGTCCGGAGCTTGTCCATCGCGTATTCCTGGTGGTCCACGATGGAGCCGGCACCCGAGGCGATCTTCAGGGGGAAGGTCGCGTCGGGCCGCTTGAGCCTGAAGACCACGGTCTTCTTGTCCGGCGTCCTGATGTCCTTGATCGTGGACAGCATGGCCGCCGCGGGACCGGACTTGTCGTTGATCTTCAGCGTCCGCCGGAACGAGAAGGCGACGTCCTCGGAGGTGAGGTCGTGGCCGTTGCTGAACTTCAGCCCGTTGTTGAGCGTGCACTCGTAGACGGTGCTCGTCTGGTCCTTGAAGCCGCACTTCCGGGCGGCGTCGGGCTGCGGCGTGTTGCTGCCCTTGGGGAAGCTCAGCAGCGACTGGAAGACGTTGTTGAAGACGAGCCAGGAACCGGGCTCGTAACCCGCGGCCGGGTCGACGGCGACGATCTCGTCGGACATCCCCATGACCACCGACTCACCGGTGCCCGCCGCCTTGCCGTCCTCCGAACCGCACCCGCTGAGCAGGGCGGCGGCGAGCCCCGCACCGAGCGGGGCGGCAAGCCACTGGTCACGTTTCCTCACGTGCACGTTCCTCACAGTTCCAGTCGTACGGGGCGGGCATCGCGCCCGCCCTCGAGGTCGTTCTGTGGAGCTTGTTGTACAGGTGGAGCGTTGCGCTGCAAAAGGGGTGTTCTCGTCACGGCCGGGTGTTTCGCCGTGTTGTGCGTCACTTGCCGCGGACGAGTTCCCAGGGCTGGAGCTCGGAGGCCGCGTTGAGCGCCCATTCGGCGCCGGTGAGGCCCTCGCGCACCGCCACGTACTGCTTGGCCTGCCACAGGGGCAGCACCGGCACGTCGTCGGCGACGATGTCCTGCGCCTGCTGGAAGAGCCTGGCCGCCGACTCGCGCTGGGCGGTCTGCCGGGTCCGCGGGATCAGGTCGTTGATCTTCGCGTTCTGGTAGCGGGACCGGAGGAAGTTGTCCTTGCCGAAGAACGGGGCGATGAAGTTGTCCGGGTCCGGGAAGTCGGGGAACCAGCCCATGCCGTACGCGGCGTACTGGCCCTTGGCCGCGTTGGGGCGGAACTCCGCCCACTTCACGTCCTGGAGCTTCACATCGAAGAGGCCGCTGCCGTTCAGCTGCTTCTGGAGCGCCTTGAACGCCCGTGCCGTGGCCTCGCCGTAGTGGTCGGAGGAGAAGGCGAGGGTGAACCGCACCGGGGTGTTGATGTTCGCGTTCTTCAGCAGGGCGCGGGCCTTGTCGACGCTGGGTCCGCCGTACTGGTTGGAGAACGAGTTCTGGTGGCCCGGAATACCGCTGGGGACCAGCGAGTAGAGCGCGTCGCTCGTCCGGTCGTAGCCCTCCTTGGCCAGCGCCTGACGGTCCACCAGCTGCGCCATGGCCTGCCGCACGGCCTTGGGCTTCACGGCCGGGTCCTCGGTGTTGAAGGCCAGGTAGCCGATCTCCTGGCCGGCCGACTCCCGCAGCCGGATCTTCTGGTCGGTGGCGTTGCGCATCCGGGCGATCTGGTCGGGCGACAGGGTGCGGTTGGCCAGGTCGATGTCGCCGCCCTTGAGGGCGTTCTCCATCGCCTTGGAGTCGTCGTAGAAGCGCATCTCGACCTTGTCGTTCTGCACCTTGACCGAACCCTGATAGTCCGGGTTCCTGCTCAGGACGACCTTGACGACGCGGCCGTCCTTCTCCTCGGTGTCGAGGGTGTACGGACCCGAGCCGACCACCTTGAAGCCGTCGCCCATCAGCTTGTTCTTGGGGTACGCCCGGCTGTCGACGATGGCCGCGGCCGGGGTGGCGAGCTTCTGCGGGAACGTCGCGTCGGGCGTCTTCAGCTGGAAGACGATCTCGTGGTCGTTCGGGGTCTCCACCCGGTCGATGTTGCTCAGCAGCGAGACCGGGCCGTTCTCGAATTTGATCGCCCGGGCGCGCTCGATGGAGAACTTGACGTCCTTGACGGTCATCTCATGGCCGTTGGAGAACGTCAGTCCGCTGCGCAGCGTGCAGCGGTACTGCTCGTTGCGGCGGTCGCTCCACGTGCACTTGGAGGCGGCGTCGCCCACCGGCTCCGAGCCGGAGCGGGGCAGCCGGAGCAGCGTCTGGAAGGCGCTGTGCAGCACGTTCCACGCGCCGATGTCGTACGCGGCGGCGGGGTCGAAGGGGGCGGGAGCGTCCGTCGTCCGCTCGAACCGGTCGGTGGTGCCGACGACGATGGCCTCGCCCTTGCCCGCTCCGTCGCCCCCGCCACAGGCGACGAGCACGGGGGCCAGCAGGCTCACCACGGTCGGCAGCACCAACGTCTTGCGGTTCATTGTCCGGTGTTCTCCCTGTGGTGCGAACGGCGCCCGGGACTCCGTACGGATGCATTGGTGCACGGGCCCCACGGGCTGCCGTGAAGTACTCGCCAAGAGATTAATGCGCGGCGCCGGAGGTACCGGAACGTGGCCTACCTGATGCGATATCACGCCGCGATAACGGCGATGCGTTGACCGATATCCGGACGGTGGAACGATTCGCACACCAGTGGATCAATCTGGACACAAGGGTGCGCTTCCATCGCCGACAAAGCGTCAGGAAGGGATGGGGAAGGCGACGCGATAGCCCGGAGCCGGTGACGAAGCTCACTCGGAAAATACCCCTGGAGCTCTTGGCTTTTCCCGTCGCTTTGATCACGGAAAACGATGGGGCGGGCGCTCAGAGTTCCTTGACCATTCCACCGTCAACGCTAGGTGTATGGGCCAAACACCTTTGGTGATCAGCTCTTGACCAGGCTCCGCAGGAATCTGAGATCGACATCTTCCAAGGAGCCGACGACCGTGCGTCCCACCGCCGGCGGAATCGCCCCCACCGACGGCACCGCCACCACCCGGCAGCCCGCCGCCTCGGCGGCCGCCACGCCCGTCATCGTGTCCTCGATCACCGCACAGCGCTCCGGCGCCACCCCCAGCCCGGCGGCGGCCAGCAGATACGGGTCCGGGTACGGCTTCGTCCGCTCGATCTCGTCGCCCGCCACCGTCAGGGTGAAGTGCTCCGGGCCCAGCGTGCCCAGCACCCGGTCGATGATCTGCCGGTGCGACGCCGAGACCAGCGCCGTCGGTACGCCGTGCGCCGCCAGCTCCGTGAGCAGCCGCTTGGCGCCCGGCATCAGCGGGACACCGTGGACGATCATCTCCGAGAAGCGGGTGTTGAGCAGCGCCGTCAGCTCCGCCAGAGCGATCTTCGCTCCCGTCGCCTTGATCAGGAACGAGGCGCTGCGCGTCATCGGGCCGCCGACGACGATCTCCCGGTACTCCTCCAGGAGCTGGTGCCCCAGCTCCTCGAAGACCGCGACCTCCACCTCCCACCAGAAGCCCTCCGTGTCGACCAGGGTGCCGTCCATGTCCAGGAGGACGGCCTCCAGGGCCGAGCCGCCCGTGGTCGGCCGTGTCGCGACCGTGGGAATGCCGCTGGTCATCCGCGCACCTCCAGAGGGGACGAGAAGGCCGGTCTGCCTTGCCCTTGCGGGCGGCGGACCGGCCTTCTTCACCGGAGGACAAGTCTACGGCGGGGGCGCGGGAAGCGCTCCTCTGTTTTCGGGGGGTGTGCCCCGGTCCCTCCCCTTCGCCGTTTCCCGGGGAGAGCCCCGGACCCCCTGAAACCGCGCTCCGCGCGGTTGTCCTCAAACGCCGGACGGGCTGAAGTTCGCGCCCGGGCGCGAAACCCAGCCCGTCCGGCGTTTGAGGACCTCGCGGCGAAGCCGCGATGCCGGGGTCCGGGGCCCTCCCCGGGAAACGGCGAAGGGGCGGGGCGGGGGCACAGCCCGCCGCAGGCGCTACCGCGCGTTGAAGTACTTCGCCTCCGGATGATGGATCACGATCGCATCCGTCGACTGCTCAGGATGCAGCTGGAACTCCTCCGACAGCTCCACCCCGATCCGCTCCGGCCGCAACAATTCCGCGATCTTGGCCCGGTCCTCCAGATCGGGGCACGCCCCGTACCCCAGCGAGAACCGCGCGCCGCGGTACTTCAGGGAGAACATGTCCTCGACATCCGACGGATCCTCGCCGCCGAACCCGAGCTCGGCCCGGACCCGGGCATGCCAGTACTCGGCGAGAGCCTCGGCGAGCTGGACGGAGAGACCGTGCAGCTCCAGGTAGTCGCGGTAGGAGTCGGAGGCGAAGAGTTGGGCGGTGGCCTCGCCGATGCGGGAGCCGACGGTGACGACCTGGAGGCCGACGACGTCGCGTTCGCCGGACTCCTCGGGCCGGAAGAAGTCGGCGAGGCAGAGCCGGCGGCCGCGACGCTGGCGGGGGAAGGTGAAGCGGGTGCGCTCGGTGCCGTCCTCGTGCAGGAGGATCAGGTCGTCGCCCTTGGAGTAGCAGGGGAAGTAGCCGTGGACGACGGCCGCTTCCAGCAGGTTCTCGGTGTGCAGCTTGTCGAGCCAGCCGCGCAGCCGGGGCCGGCCCTCGGTCTCGACCAGTTCCTCGTAGCTGGGGCCGCCGGCGCGGGCCTGCTTGAGCCCCCACTGCCCCTTGAAGAGGGCACCCTCGTCGAGCCAGGACGCGTAGTCCTTGAGGCCGATGCCCTTGATGACGCGGGTGCCCCAGAAGGGCGGCGTGGGCACGGGGTTGTCGGTGGCCACGTCCGAGCGCACCGCGCCCTTGGGCTCGTCCTCGACCGCGACGGGGGTGTCCCGCCGGGCCACCCGCCGCTGCTTGAGCTCGGGGAGCGTGGCGCCGGGGACGCCGCGCTTGACGGCGATCAGGGCGTCCATCAGGCGCAGCCCCTCGAAGGCGTCGCGGGCGTAGCGGACCTCGCCCTCGTAGATCTCGTGCAGGTCCTGCTCGACGTAGGCCCGGGTCAGTGCCGCGCCGCCGAGGATCACCGGGTAGCTGGCCGCCAGCTTGCGCTGGTTCAGCTCCTCCAGGTTCTCCTTCATGATCACGGTGGACTTGACCAGCAGCCCGGACATGCCGATCACATCGGCGCGGTGCTCCTCGGCGGCCTCCAGGATCGCGGAGACCGGCTGCTTGATGCCGAGGTTGACGACGTTGTAGCCGTTGTTGGAGAGGATGATGTCGACGAGGTTCTTGCCGATGTCGTGGACGTCGCCGCGCACGGTGGCCAGCACGATCGTGCCCTTGCCCTCCGCATCGCTCTTCTCCATGTGCGGTTCGAGGTGGGCGACGGCGTTCTTCATCACCTCGGCGGACTGGAGGACGAACGGCAGCTGCATCTGGCCTGAGCCGAAGAGCTCGCCGACGACCTTCATGCCCTCCAGCAGGGTGTCGTTGACGATGTCGAGGGCCGGGCGCTCGGTCAGTGCCTCGTCGAGGTCGGCCTCCAGGCCGTTCTTCTCGCCGTCGATGATGCGGCGGCGCAGCCGCTCCTCCAGCGGCAGGGCGAGCAGTTCCTCGGCCTTGCCGGCCTTCAGCGACTTCGCGGTGGCGCCCTCGAAGAGGGCCATCAGCTTCTGCAGCGGGTCGTAGCCCTCGGCACGGCGGTCGTAGATGAGGTCGAGGGCGGTGGTGACCTCCTCCTCGTCGAAGCGCGCGATGGGAAGGATCTTGGAGGCGTGGACGATCGCGGAGTCCAGGCCCGCCTTGACGCACTCGTCGAGGAAGACGGAGTTGAGCAGGATACGGGCGGCCGGGTTGAGGCCGAAGGAGATGTTGGACAGGCCCAGGGTGGTCTGTACGTCCGGGTGGCGGCGCTTGAGCTCCCGGATCGCCTCGATGGTGGCGATGCCGTCCTTGCGGGACTCCTCCTGGCCCGTGCAGATGGTGAAGGTCAGGGTGTCGACGAGGATGTCCTCCTCGCGGATGCCCCAGTTGCCGGTCAGGTCGGCGATCAGCCGCTCGGCGATCTCCACCTTCTTCTCCGGCGTCCGGGCCTGGCCCTCCTCGTCGATGGTCAGCGCGATCAGCGCCGCGCCGTGCTCCCGCGCGAGGCCGGTGACCTTGGCGAAGCGCGACTCGGGGCCGTCGCCGTCCTCGTAGTTGACCGAGTTGATGACCGCGCGGCCGCCCAGCTTCTCCAGGCCGGCCCGGATGACGTCCACCTCGGTGGAGTCGAGGACGACGGGCAGGGTGGAGGCGGTGGCGAAGCGGCCGGCCAGTTCCTCCATGTCGGCCACGCCGTCGCGGCCGACGTAGTCCACGCACAGGTCGAGCATGTGGGCGCCCTCGCGGATCTGCTCGCGGGCCATCTCCACGCAGTCGTCCCAGCGGCCGTCCAGCATGGCCGTGCGGAACTTCTTCGAGCCGTTGGCGTTCGTCCGCTCGCCGATGGCCAGGTACGAGGTGTCCTGGCGGAACGGGACGGTCTGGTAGAGGGAGGCCGCGCCCGGCTCGGGGCGCGGGCTGCGCTCGGTCGGGGCGAGTCCCCGGACGCGCTCGACGACCTGCCGCAGGTGCTCGGGGGTGGTGCCGCAGCAGCCGCCGACCAGCGAGAGCCCGTACTCGCGGACGAACGTCTCCTGGGCGTCGGCCAGTTCGCCGGGGGTCAGCGGGTAGTGGGCGCCGTCCTTGCCCAGGACGGGGAGACCGGCGTTGGGCATGCAGGACAGGGCGGTGCGCGCGTGCCGGGCGAGGTAGCGCAGGTGCTCGCTCATCTCGGACGGGCCGGTGGCGCAGTTGAGGCCGATCATGTCGATGCCCAGCGGCTCCAGCGCGGTGAGGGCCGCGCCGATCTCCGAGCCGAGGAGCATGGTGCCGGTGGTCTCCACGGTCACCGAGACGATCAGCGGCAGGTCCGCGCCGGAGGCTTCGAGGGCGCGGCGGGCGCCGAGGACGGACGCCTTGGTCTGGAGCAGGTCCTGGGTGGTCTCCACCAGCAGCGCGTCCGCGCCGCCGGCGACCAGCCCCTCGGCGTTGGCCTGGTAGGCGTCGCGGAGCACGGTGTAGGGGGCGTGGCCCAGGGTGGGCAGCTTGGTGCCGGGGCCCATCGAGCCCAGCACCCAGCGGGGACGGCCGTCGGCGGCGAACGCGTCGGCGGCCTGCCGGGCGACCCGGGCGCCGGACTCGGACAGCTCGAAGACGCGGTCGGAGATGTCGTACTCGCCGAGGGCGCTGTGGTTGGCGCCGAAGGTGTTGGTCTCCACGCAGTCCACGCCGACGGCGAAGTACGCCTCGTGGACGGAGCGGACGATGTCGGGCCGGGTGACGTTGAGGATCTCGTTGCAGCCTTCGAGCTGCTGGAAGTCCTCCAGACTCGGATCCTGTGCCTGGAGCATGGTTCCCATGGCCCCGTCGGCGACCACGACCCGGGTGGCGAGTGCCTCCCGGAGCAGGTCGGATCGGGATGAACGGACGGTCGATGGCTTCGAGGCCATGGATGTGCTCCCGTGGTTGCGACGGCTGTCGGCTTTGCGCCCTCCTGAAGAGGGCGCACGCCGCAAGCGTAGCCGCAGTCCCCGCCGAAAGCAGGGGGCGTCCCACGGCGCGGACACCCGGCACGAGGCCGGGCCACGCCGTGCGGCGGGCCCTCCGGTACGCGGCACGGCGGAGTCTCAGCGATCATGATCACGCCACGTCGGCTACCCCGTGGTCGGCATGGGCCGATAGTGTTCAGCAATGCCGAACGGCATTTTGGAGGAGGTTGCTCGATGGCACGGACCATCCAGTCGCTCGAACGGGCGGCGGCCATGCTGCGGCTGCTCGCGGGCGGCGAGCGGCGGCTGGGATTGTCCGACGTGGCCTCCGCGCTGGGGCTCGCCAAGGGCACCGCGCACGGCATCCTGCGCACGCTCCAGCAGGAGGGTTTCGTCGAGCAGGACCCGGCCTCCGGGCGCTACCAGCTCGGCGCCGAGCTCCTCCGCCTGGGCAACAGCTACCTGGACGTCCACGAGCTGCGGGCCCGCGCCCTGGTCTGGGCGGACGACCTGGCCCGCGCCAGCGGCGAGAGCGTCTACCTGGGCGTCCTCCACCAGCAGGGCGTACTGATCGTCCACCACGTCTTCCGGCCGGACGACAGCCGCCAGGTGCTGGAGGTGGGCGCGATGCACCCGCTGCACAGCACCGCCCTGGGCAAGGTGCTGTGCGCCTACGACCCGGTGGCCCACAGCCAGCTGACCGAGACCGGCCACGAGGCGTTCACCGACCGCACGGTGACCGTCCTCGACGAGCTGGAGGGGATGCTGGACCTGACCCGCGCCCGCGGCTGGGCGGCGGACGTCGAGGAGACCTGGGCCGGCGTGGCGTCCGTCGCCGCCCCCATCCACGACCGGCGCCGGATGCCGGTCGGCGCCGTCGGCGTCACGGGCGCCGTGGAGCGCGTCTGCGAGGGCGGCGACCTGCGCCCGCAGCTGGTCGCGGCCGTCCGCGACTGCGCCCGCGCCGTCTCGCGGGACCTCGGAGCGGGGCGGTTCTGACGGACCGGCCCGGGTCCCGGCGTCCGCGCCCCGCCCCGGGCGCCGCCCTCCCGGCGGGGCCGGGACCCTCGCCCGGGCCCCTTCCCCTGCCCCTCCGCTCCACCCGAGACCCCTTCGTTACCGGTCGGTATCCAAACGTACATTTCAGGCCAGTTGGCCGGGAGTTTCCTGTCACAGAACCCTTGACGGGCCCTTAACCGTGCAGAAAACTGCCGTTCATCGGTCGGCATTGTCGAACACCTGACGACAATATTCGCTATGGTGTGCAGTGCGTGCAGTGCTGCAGAGCCATGGGAGACCGATCAACGCCCTCTCGGAGGGCGCGGACCGCCGGAGGTACCCGGGGTTCGCCTTCCCCTGGACGAAGGACAAAGGAGTCGCGGGTGTCCAGCTCCGACATCTTCATCGGCGAGACCATCGGTACCGCCGTTTTGATTCTGCTCGGCGGTGGCGTCTGCGCCGCCGTCACACTGAAGCGTTCGAAAGCACTGAACGCGGGGTGGCTCGCCATCACCTTCGGGTGGGGCTTCGCCGTACTGACGGGCGCGTACATCGCGAAGCCGTCCGGCGCCCACCTCAACCCGGCGGTCACGCTGGGCCTGGCCATCGACGGCGGCACCGAGTGGAGCGACGTACCGCTCTACATCGGCTCCCAGATGCTCGGCGCGATCATCGGTGCGACGCTGGTGTGGGTCACCTACTACGGGCAGTTCAAGGCCCATATGACCGACCCGGAGATCGTCGGCAGCCTCAACGCCCAGGAGGGCATGGTCGACCAGACCGTCACTCCGAAGGCCGGCCCGGTGCTCGGCATCTTCTCCACGGGTCCCGAGATCCGCAACGTCGCGCAGAACCTCGCGACCGAGATCATCGGCACCGCGGTGCTCGTCCTCGCCATCCTCACCCAGGGTCTGACGGAGGGCCTGGCCGTCAGCGGCACCGGTGTCCTGATGACCGCGTTCGTGGTCGTCGGCATCGGCCTCTCGCTCGGCGGCCCCACCGGTTACGCGATCAACCCCGCGCGTGACCTCGGCCCGCGTATCGTGCATGCGCTGCTTCCGCTGCCCAACAAGGGCGGCTCCGACTGGACCTACGCCTGGATCCCGGTGGTCGGCCCGCTCGCCGGCGCCGCCCTCGCGGCAGGCATCCACAAGCTCGCGTTCTGACGCACGACAGCCGAGACCTTCAGACCCTGAGGAGCACACACCACATGACCAGCACCCACGGCCACGGCACTCCCTCCCACGGGCACGGCCCGTTCATTGCCGCGATCGACCAGGGGACCACCTCTTCCCGCTGCATCGTCTTCGACCGTGACGGCCGCATCGTCTCCGTCGACCAGAAGGAGCACGAGCAGATCTTCCCGAAGCCGGGCTGGGTCGAGCACGACGCCAACGAGATCTGGACCAACGTCCAGGAGGTCGTCGCCGGCGCCGTCGAGAAGGCGGGCATCACCGCCGCCGACGTCAAGGCCATCGGCATCACCAACCAGCGTGAGACCACGCTGATGTGGGACAAAACCACCGGTGAGCCGGTCTACAACGCCATCGTCTGGCAGGACACCCGCACCGACGCCCTCTGCCGCGAGCTCGGCCGCAACGTCGGCCAGGACCGCTTCCGCCGCGAGACCGGCCTCCCCCTGGCCTCGTACTTCTCCGGCCCGAAGGTCCGCTGGCTGCTGGACAACGTCGAGGGGCTGCGCGAGCGCGCCGAGCGCGGCGACATCCTCTTCGGCACCATGGACTCCTGGGTCATCTGGAACCTCACGGGCGGTGTGAACGGCGGCGTCCACGTCACCGACGTCACCAACGCCTCCCGCACCATGCTGATGAACCTCCGCTCCCTGGAGTGGGAGGAGCGCATCCTCAGCTCCATGGAGATCCCGGCCGCCGTGCTGCCGGAGATCCGCTCCTCCGCCGAGGTCTACGGCACCGCCAAGGGCGGCGCCCTGGACGGCGTTCCGGTCGCCTCCGCGCTCGGCGACCAGCAGGCCGCCCTGTTCGGCCAGACCTGTTACGACAAGGGCGAGGCCAAGTCCACCTACGGCACCGGAACGTTCATGCTGATGAACACCGGCGACGAGCCCGTCCAGTCGTACAACGGCCTGCTGACCACCGTCGGCTACCGCATCGGCGACCAGAAGCCCGTCTACGCCCTTGAGGGCTCCATCGCCGTCACCGGCTCCCTCGTGCAGTGGATGCGCGACCAGATGGGCCTCATCAAGAGCGCGGCCGAGATCGAGACGCTCGCCAGCTCCGTCGAGGACAACGGCGGCGCCTACTTCGTGCCGGCCTTCTCCGGCCTGTTCGCCCCCTACTGGCGCTCCGACGCGCGCGGTGTCATCGCGGGCCTGACCCGCTACGTCACCAAGGCGCACATCGCCCGCGCCGTGCTCGAGGCCACCGCCTGGCAGACCCGCGAGATCACCGACGCCATGACGAAGGACTCCGGCGTCGAGCTGACCGCGCTCAAGGTCGACGGCGGCATGACCTCCAACAACTTGCTGATGCAGACGCTCTCGGACTTCCTGGACGCCCCCGTGGTGCGCCCGATGGTCGCCGAGACCACCTGCCTCGGCGCCGCCTACGCCGCCGGCCTGGCCGTCGGCTTCTGGCCGGACACCGACGCGCTGCGCGCCAACTGGCGCCGGGCCGCCGAGTGGACCCCCCGCATGGACGCGGACACGCGTGACCGCGAGTACAAGAGCTGGCTCAAGGCCGTCGAGCGGACCATGGGCTGGATCGAGGACGAGGAGTAATCATGACAACCCCGCAGAGCGTTCCGACCCTGGGAACGCACCCGGCCGCCGGCGCCAACCCGGGCCGTGCCGAGACCCGGGAGAGACTGTCCAACGCGACGTACGACCTCCTGGTCATCGGCGGCGGCATCCTGGGCACCTCGGTCGCCTGGCACGCCGCGCAGTCGGGACTGCGGGTCGCCATGGTGGACGCCGGCGACTTCGCCGGCGCCACCTCCTCCGCGTCCTCCAAGCTGGTCCACGGCGGTCTGCGCTACCTGCAGACCGGCGCGGTCAAGCTGGTCGCGGAGAACCACCACGAGCGCCGGGTGCTGGCCAAGGACGTGGCCCCGCACCTGGTCAACCCGCTCACCTTCTACCTGCCCGTCTACAAGGGCGGGCCGGTCGGCGCCGCCAAGCTCGGCGCCGGTGTCTTCGCCTACTCGGCGCTGTCCGCCTTCGGCGACGGCGTCGGCAAGGTGATCTCCCCGTCCCGCGCCAAGGCCGACAACCCCGGTCTGCGCACGGACAACCTCAAGGCCGTCGCGGTCTACTACGACCACCAGATGAACGACTCGCGCGTGGCCGTCATGACCGTCCGCGCGGCCGTCGAGTCCGGCGCGGTCGTCCTCAACCACGCCGAGGTCACCGGCCTGCGCTTCACGCACGGCAAGGTGTCCGGCGCGGAGCTCAAGGACCGCACGGACGGCACCGAGTTCGGCATCGACGCGCGCGTCGTCCTCAACGCCACCGGCCCGTGGGTGGACCACCTGCGCAAGCTGGAAGACAAGGGCGCCGCGCCGTCGATCCGTCTCTCCAAGGGCGCGCACATCGTGATGAAGCGCAAGTCGCCCTGGAAGGCCGCCATGGCCACCCCGATCGACAAGTACCGCATCACCTTCGCCCTCCCCTGGGAGGACCAGCTCCTCCTCGGCACCACCGACACCCAGTACGAGGGTGACCCGGCGGACGTGCGCGCCACCGAGGAGGACATCCAGCAGATCCTGGACGAGGCGGCCTTCTCGATCCAGGACGCGGACCTCGACCGCTCCCTGATGACGTATGCCTTCGCCGGTCTGCGCGTGCTGCCGGGCGGCCCCGGCGACGTGGCCCAGGCCAAGCGCGAGACCGTCGTCACCGAGGGCAAGGGCGGCATGCTGTCCGTCGCGGGCGGCAAGTGGACGACCTACCGCCACATCGGCCGTACGGTCATGAAGAAGCTCGCCCAGGTGCCCGGCAGCCCGCTGACCGAGGACATGGAGCCCGTCTCCAGCCTGGTCCGCCGGACCCCGCTGCCCGGTGTCGCCAACCCCAACGCGGTCGCCCACCGCCTGCTCGTGGACCGCGAGCCCGGCGCCCGTATGGACCCGCTGACCGCCCGTCACCTGGCCACGCACTATGGCTCGCTGTCCTTCGACATCGCCCGCCTGGTCAACGAGGACCCGTCGCTCGGCGAGCGCATCCACGCCGACGGCCCGGAGATCTGGGCCCAGGTCGTCTACGCCCGTGACCACGAGTGGGCGGAGACGGTGGACGACGTGCTGCGCCGCCGCACCACGCTGACCATCCGCGGCCTGGACGACGAGGACGTCCGCGCCCGGGTCAAGGACATGCTGGAGCGCAAGGAGGGCTGAACCCCGGCCCCACGGGACGCACCCCGCTGAAGGGGAGGGACGTGTGACGTCCCTCCCCTTCAGCGTGCGCGCGAGAACCGGCCGTGCCCGTCCCCCGTCAGTCAGTAGGGAAGGGGGGCCGCTCATGCTCATGAAACGGCCGGACGTCCGGAGGTGGCTGCCGGGCAAGTCCTGGCTTCCGCGCAAGTCCTTGCTGCCGCGCAGGTCCTGGCTGCCGCGCAGGCGGACGGTCAAGCGCGTCGCGCTCACGGTGTTCCTGATCGTCGCCGTGCCGGTGGTGGCCGCCGCCGGGGCGCTGCGCGCCTCGTACGCGGGCTCGCCCGCCGAGGACGCCGTCACCCGCGGGCGGGACGCCGTCTGGCTGGGGCACGCCTGGGTCGACGGCCGGCGGACGGACAAGGACCTCGCGGAGCTGAAGCGGCGCGTCGGCGGCACCGGCATCCGCGACCTCTACGTGCACGCCGGCCCCCTGGAGCACGACGGCACCCTGCCCGCCTCCGCCTACCGGGACGTCCGCCGGCTGCTCGACTCCGTCCACCGCGAGCTGCCCGGGGTCCGGGTGCAGGCGTGGCTCGGCGACGTGGTCGCCCACGACGGGCGGGCCGGTCTGCGGCTGAGCTCCGCCGCGACCCGGGACGCCGTGGTGGCGAGCGCCCGGCAGGTGCTGCGCGCCGGTTTCGAGGGCGTCCACCTCGACGTCGAACCCGTCAGGAACGGCGACCGGAACTTCCTGAAGCTGCTGGACTCCCTGCGCGCGGCGGTGCGTTCGGGCGGCGGGGTGCTCTCGGTGGCCGCGCAGCAGATCGACCCGCTGCCCTCGATGCACTCCGCGTCCAGCGCGTTCGGCGGCAACAAGTGGTGGTCGCAGGGGTACTTCGCCAAGGTCGCCCGGCGCACCGACCAGATCGCCGTCATGTCGTACGACACCGCCCTGCCGTGGGAGAGCCTGTACGGCGGCTACGTCGCCCAGCAGACCCGGCTCGCCCTGGAGGCCACCCCGGCCGGCACCGACCT
Source organism: Streptomyces sp. I05A-00742 (assembly GCF_013055795.1). GTDB lineage: Bacteria > Actinomycetota > Actinomycetes > Streptomycetales > Streptomycetaceae > Streptomyces. Next base: position 24,393 of record NZ_JABETO010000047.1, on the reverse strand, counting down.
GCTGATGGGGCTGCCCTTCTTCCACACCGACGACATGGGCCACCACGGCTCCGCCGAGACCGCCGCGGCCGCGCTGCGCGGCGCCCGCCTCGGACTGACGCGCGAGGACCGGCACCGCGAACGGTTCGGCCTCGCCCTGTACGTCGATTTCGCCGCCACGGAGGATGACTGGCGTGCCTACCGCGAGGGCTGGGGTACGCGAGGGTGATGAGCATCCCTTGCGCGGACTGCGGACAGCGGTCCCGGAAGTCGTAGGCTTGGGGGGCACGGAAAAAGACCTGCAAACAACTGCACTGAACGGCAACCGGCGGTGGCACGGACCCCGTCCGCCCCGGTCGGAAGGAGGCGCTGGGTGATCGAGCTTGAGGGAGTACCCGAGCTGATCGACCCGGTCATGATCTGTGCCTTCGAGGGCTGGAACGACGCCGGTGACGCCGCCTCCAGTGCGGTCGCGCATCTGGACCGGGAGTGGAAGGGCGAGGTCTTCGCCGCGCTGGACGCGGAGGACTACTACGATTTCCAGGTCAACCGGCCCACGGTCTGGCTGGACGGCGGGGTCCGCAAGATCACCTGGCCGACGACCCGGCTGTCCGTCGTGCGCACCGGTGGCACGGGCGGCGGGGCCGACGCGGAGGGCACGGACAGACCGCGCGACCTGGTGCTCGTCCGGGGCATCGAGCCGAGCATGCGCTGGCGTTCGTTCTGCAACGAGATCCTGGGCTTCGCCCACGAGCTGGGCGTGGAGATGGTGGTGATCCTGGGCTCACTGCTCGGCGACACCCCGCACACCCGGCCGGTCCCGGTCAGCGGTGTCACCTCCGACCCGGACCTGGCCCGCACCATGGACCTCGAGGAGTCCCGTTACGAGGGCCCGACCGGCATCGTCGGCATCCTCCAGGAGGCGTGCACCCATGCGGGCGTGCCCACCGTCAGCCTCTGGGCGGCGGTTCCGCACTACGTCTCGCAGCCGCCGAACCCCAAGGCCACACTGGCCCTCCTCAACCGGCTGGAGGACCTGATCGACCTGCGCATCCCGCAGGGCGAGCTCCCCGAGGACGCCCGTGCCTGGCAGCTCGGCGTGGACCAGCTGGCGGCGGAGGACAGCGAGGTCGCGGAGTACGTCCAGTCGCTGGAGCAGGCCCGGGACACGGCGGATCTGCCGGAGGCGTCGGGCGAGGCGATCGCCCGCGAGTTCGAGCGGTACCTGCGGCGGCGGGACGGGCAGTCAGGACCGGTCGCCGGTTCCGGTCCGGTCGCCGGCGCGGGCTCCGGCCCGGGCCAGCCGGGCGGTCCGGGCGGCCTGGCGGCAGAACCCGGGCTCGGGGAGTCCGGCGGCCGCGACGGCTCGTACCTGCGTGACACGACGAGCGGACGGACGCGTCCGCCGCGCCGGGCACCGAAGGAGGACGTCCACGGGGCGGACGCCGACGGACGCACCGGTCAGGAGGGACGGGAGAGCCGGGACGGGCGGGAAGGCCAGGGCAACCGGGACGACGACCGCGACGACCAGGGCGGGGGCGAGGACGCCGGCCCGCCGGAGGGCGGGAACTGAGCTCCGGGCTCCAGGGGTGCCGCCGGTGGGCGGCACCCCTTCTTCGTACGTGGGGGTGCCCACCGGCCGGCGGGGACGGCCACGTACTCTCTCCAGGTCGGTCATTTTCACCCCATACACACACCACAGCGCACACAAAAGGACAGAACGGCCGTGAAGGCGATCAGGAAATACGTCATAGCGGCCACCGGAACCGCTCTCGCGCTCTCACTCACCGCGTGCGGCGGCGGGGAGAAGGACACCCGCGATCCGCAGACCGTGCTGAAGGCGGCGGCCCAGAAGACCGCGGAGGCGAACTCCTACCGGACGAAGCGGCGGGTCACGGACAAGGACGGCACGGAGCGCGGCGAGTACGCCTTCTCGCGCAAGCCCGACCTCGCCGAGCGCAAGACCTGGCGGCCCGAGACCAAGAACGGCAAGAAGGGCCGGGACCGCTTCGACCACACGCTGAGCGAGGGCCGGACCCTCTACTCGCGCGAGGCCGGCATCGCCGACGGCCGGTGGGTGAGCATGAGCCTCCAGGAGAAGGGCGAGGCCCCGCCGAAGCCCGGCGACATCCAGAAGACGGCCGAGGGCTCGCTGCCCAACCTGCTGGGCGTCCTGCGCACCTCGAAGGACGTCCGGAAGGTCGGCCGCGAGACGGTCGGCGACCACGAGGCCACCCACTTCAAGGGCACGGTCGTCCTCGCCGACCTCTCGGCGGACAAGGGCGGCACGATGCGGGACTGGCTCCGCGAGCTCTACGTGCGGAAGCACCGGGAAGCCGGCCTGGAGAAGGTCGAGATCGACCTGTGGATCGGCGAGGGCGACCTCCCGGTCAAGAGCGAGGAGTACGGCAAGGGCTCCAAGGGCGAGACGCGCGTGACCGAGGAGTACACGGACTTCGGCGCCGACCTCGGGATCCGGATCCCGAAGGGCAAGGAGACCATCACCCAGGACGAGTGGCTCCGCGACATCCGCGACAAGGCGTCCCGGGGCATCGACCCGCTGAGCTGACCGCTCTCACGGGGTCCGCACGCCTCCAGCTCTCACGGGGTCCGCAACTCGTCCAGCCGCGCCAGGTCGTCGCGGACCGTCTCCCGCTCCTCGTCGGTGAGCCGGACCGCGGCGGCCCCGGCCAGTGCCTCCGCCATGCCGGCCTCGTCCTCCAGCCGCCCGGCGACGTCCGCCCGCAGCACGAGCAGGCGCAACAGCTCGACGGGCGTGGGCCGGTGGCGCCGATCCTCGCTGATCGGCTGCCCGATGCGCAGGCAGTTGCCACCCGGATCGGTGAGCAGGAACTGCCGTGTCCCGTGTGAGGTGTCCTTCAACGCCCCGATCCGCGGCAGCCCACGCGTCGGTATCCGCCCGTACGCCGCCTTCAGCCCGGCCCGGACTGCGGCGTACAGCCCGTCGATCCCGTCGGTCCCGACGATGCAGGTGCTGTACGACTCGGACGGCTCATAGCGCTTCATCCCGAAGAAGTGGAGCTCGATGCCGCCGCGTCGGACGACTGCGTAGGGGTTGGGACTCCGCTGCTCGAAGATCACCTCGAAACCGAGGGCGGTGCAGAAGTCGAGGACGGGCGGAGGGTGCGACACGGAAGCACCGGAACGGTCGTCTCAGCCATTCGCGAATCTCTGGGCAAACTTGACCGGAGAGTACATCGGGTTCAGCAGACGAGGACACCAACGCCCCTCGTCCTGGGCGGAGTTACCCGATGCCGGTCAGTGAGAAGAGGCCGGATGACGCGTGGCCAACCGGCGGGAACAAGATCCACTTCATAGATGTTCAAACCGGCATGACAACGACATCCCACTGGGTCGCCGGCTTCCGCTCCGCCGTACTGAGCCCTTACGAGGACTACCAGCTCTTCCCGTCGCGCGGCTTCGCCGACCAGACCGTACGCCAGGTCCTGCGCCTCGCCGGCGGCGGCGAGGCCCTCCGCGTACGCCTGAGCAACAGATTCGGGAAGGAGCCACTGACCATCGGCGCCGCCCGTCTGGCCAGACGCACCGAGGGCCACGGCACCGATCCGGAGACCTCCGTCCCGCTCACCTTCGGCGGCGAACGCGAGTTCACGCTCGCGGCCGGCGAGGAGGCCGTGAGCGACCCGGTGGTGCGCGAGGTGTCCGCCGGCGAGCAGTACGCCCTCAGCCTCTACTTCCCGCACGACACCGGGCTCGCGACCTATTCCGTGGTCGCCTCCGAGACGGGCTTCGTCGCCCCGGGCGACCTGACCGCGACTCCCGGCCTCGACGGGGCGGAACTGCTGGACATGTCCCGATACTTCGTCTCCGGTATCGATGTCCTCGCCCCCGAGGGCACCGCGGTCGCCGTCGCCTTCGGCGACTCCTGGATGGAGGGCGCGGGCACCACCCCCGGCGCCAACGCCCGCTTCCCCGACCAGCTCAACCGCCGTCTGGACAAGGGCTGGGTGGTCAACCAGGGCATCTCCGGCAACCGTCTGCTGACCGACGAAGTCGGCGAGCACGCCCTCGCCCGCCTCCAGCGCGACGTCCTCGACGTACCCGGCGTCACCCACGTCCTGCTCAACTTCGGCATCAACGACCTCGGCACCCCCGGCACCATCGTCGCCCCCTCCCGCCCGCCGCTCCCCACCCTCGACCAACTCATCGACGGCTACACCGAACTGACCCGCCGCCTCCACGAGGCCGGCCTCACCGTCATCGCCCACACCATCGGCCCCTACGCCGGGACCATCTACGAGGGCTACGACTCCGAGGAAGGCCGCGCCATCCGCCGCAAGGTCAACGACTGGATCCGCACCACCGACATCTTCGACGCCGTCACCGACGTCGCCACCGCCGTCGAGGACCCGACCGACCCCGAACAGATCCTCCCCGCCTACGACTGCGGCGACCACCTCCACCTCAACGACGAGGGCACCAAGGCCATGGCCGCGGCGGTCGACCTGTCCCATCTGGAGCTCTGATCCGAGCTCTGCCCGCGCCCGGCCGGGTTGCGGAGGTCCACACGGTCAACGGTAGGCCTCCCCCTGCCGTGCCGGACAGGAGGCAGCGCAAGGGCACACCGCATCCGCAACTGGCACGACCTGATCTTCTGTCCGCCCCGGACCGCGCGAGCAGGTCACCCAGGTCATCCACCGGTTCGGCAACCGGATCCTCAACCTGACTCCGCCGACCCGCTGCCCGACCGCGCAGCTCGATCTCGGGGTGGCCTGCCGACGACATCTCCGTGGGGTTGGCTAGCATACTGATTCATGGCTGACGATCTACATGGTGAACTGTCCCTGCGGTACGAGCAGTTGGCCGATCCGGCGTTCCTGGTCAATGAACGTGCGGGGCGGGTGTTGAGGCTGCTGGAGTCGGCGGCGGGACCCGCGGAGCGGCTAGCGGCAGCCGTGTACCGGATTTCGGAGAACTGGCACCACGAATCCACTGCCTGGGAACGCCGTCAGTTGCTGGCGTTGGACGCGGCCCGGTATGGGGACCGTGAGTTGTCGGCCCGGATCAGCGCGGTGTCGGTGGAGGGTGAGCCTGCCGCACAGTGGGGCGTCGAGTGGGCGACCGGCTCCCGTCTTGAATTCCGCTCCGGCCAGGCTCTGATCGGGCCTCCTGGGGGCATCAGTGCGGTGGCGACAGTGAACGTCCATGGCCGTCCCCACGTCGTTACGGGTGGTGATGACAAGTCAGTGTGGCTGTGGGACCTCACCGAAGGCCATCCCGTGGGCAAGCCCATGACCGGACACACCAACGGGATCCGCGCGCTGGCGACGGCGGTGATCGACGGGCGTCCGTACGCCGTGACCGGCAGCGATGACAAGACCGTGCGGACGTGGGATCTCACCACCGGCGAACAGGCCGGAAGGCCCTTGACCGGTCATGACGGCTGGATACAGGCGGTGGCCATGGCGGAGATCGAAGGCCGACCGCACGCCGTCACAACCGGTGACGACGCAACGGTGCGGGTATGGGACCTCACCACCGGCCGGCCCATGGCCAAGCCCTTGACCGGACACACCGACAGCGTGCTGGCTCTGGCGACAACGGTGGTTGATGGCCGTCCGCTCGCCGTGACCGGCGGTGACGATGAGACCGTGCGGGTGTGGGATCTCATCGCCGGTGAACAAGTCGGAAAGCCCTTGACCGGTCATGACGGCATGGTGTGTGCGGTCGCCACGGTGGAGATCGAGGGCCGACCGCACGCCGTCACGGCCGGCAGCGACGCGACGGTGCGGCTCTGGGACCTCACCACCGGCCGGCCCGTGGGCAAGCCCATGAGAGGCTATGACTCCGTGCACGCGGTGGTGGCCATGACGGCGGTGGACAACCGTCCTTACGCCATCACCGCCGGCTCTTCGGTAGCCGAAGTCTGGGACCTGACCACCCGTAAGCAAGTCGGCCGGGAGCTGAAGTTCTCCTCAGGGATCGATGCACTGGCTGTGGCATCGGACGGCCGACTGGTGGTGGGCGGCGGCGAACTCGTCGTACTCGCTCGCCGCTGACCACATCCCCGGCCCAGGAAGGGATGATGCCGGTTCGTTCTGCCGTCCGCGTACTGACCGCCGATGCCCGGGGCGTGCGGCCAACGGTCAGGTGCCCGCAGCCGCATAACACCGGACGGCCACCCTCTGCTCGGGGCTCCACTGCTGTTCGACCGTGGCCAGCAGCTGCCAGCCGAGCCGCTCGTACAAGGCTGCCGCCGCGGTGCCGGATGCCACCACGTCAAGCACGGGATGCAAGCCGCGATCCCGTGCTTCCGTGACAGCCCGCGCCATCAGCAACGCGCCTATCCCGTGACCGCGGGCCGACGGAGCGACGAACAGCCGGCTGACCACGGCGGTCGCTTCGGTACTCACCCCCGCGCGAGCGCTCCACAGCCCGGGTGCCACGTCTCCCGCGCCGCTCCGGGACAGGCCGATGTGGCCTGCGACGCGGCCATCCAGTTCCACCACCCACGAGGCGATGAGCGACGGCGGAGTGAGCCATGCGCCGGGGTGGTCGGGCCAATTGACCGGATAGCCGTCGTGCTCATGGACCTCGGCCAGTACCCGCACACATTCACCGAGGTCGCGATCGGTCCGATAGCGCACGCGCCGGGATGTGTTGTCGACGGACAGGATTTCGCTCTTCATCGCGGCATGCAAGCACAGCCCAAGGCCCATGACCAGCCATTTTTGCCGCAGGTCCCCGTTCGCCGACAACTGCCCGGGAACGTCGGTTGCGACGTCCATGACGACCCCGATGACCTGCTCAGCCCTCGACAGACCTCACGCCCGCCAACCAGTCGGGCCCCGGAGTCCGCGTCGCGCTTGGCTCCGGACGGCGTCCAAGGTCGGCTCCCACGGATGGACGTCCACGAACCGGCCGCCGGCGCCCGGGGCATTGCGGCGTCCGGTCACCCTCGCCGTAAAGGACCCGGATGCCAGTGCTGCACAGCACTTCCGGCGACCGTCATGTGGCCGGGTGACCGTCCGGGGCCGTGGACCAGTCAGGCAGAGCGATGACGGCCAGCCCGAGGGCGTAGGTGTCGGCGATCCCGGCGGCCCACTTGTTGGCCGTGTCCATGGTCATGGGCGCGACGATCAGAGCATCGGGCGGTGGGTCTCGCTTCAGCTCACCCGGGCGGCGCTGTGCTGCGAACCGGGCGCCCGGTCGCGGCTTCCAACGCGGGAACGTCAATGAAGCCGCCCCCGGCGGCGAGGACGGCGATGGCGCAGACGTCCCCTCCGCGGCCCGGCGTCAGCCGAAACCGTACCGTCCGCACACATGTCCTCAGTCCTCGCCTTGACCGGCGCCGGGCCCGTCCCCACCGTGACTACTGGACTGGTCCACCAGATGAGTTGAGGTATCCATGGCGCTACCGAAGTACGACCAGATCGCCGGAGACATCCGGGGCCGCATCGTCCGGGGTGAGTTGAGGGCGGGCGATGCCCTCCCGTCGGAGCGGGAGCTGACGGAACGTTGGTCGGTGGCACGGGCCACCGTCGTGCGCGCACTCGATGTACTCCGCCAGGAGGGGCTGGTCGAGACCCGGCAGGGGACGGGTTCGACCGTGCGCGAGCGCGCACCTCTGGCACGGACGGCCGGTGAGCGGTACCGCACCGCCGTACGCACAGGTCAGGTGTACACCGCCGGCGAGTACGCGGAGATCATCGGGGCGGAGTTGCTTCCCACACCGGAAGAGGTGGCCACCGCCCTGAACATCAACGTGGGCGAACAGGTGGCGCGAAGGCATCGCGTCACTTTCGAAGGCGAGACCCGACTGCGACCTCGTGGTCGTGGTTCACCGCAGACGTGGCCGCCGCGGCCCCACGCCTCCTCCACCGGGAGCGCGTGCGGGAGGGCACGACCCGCTACGTCGAGATGCAGACCGGTCGGCGACCGCACACCGGGCGCGACTGGTGGACCGCGCGGCTGGCAACGGCAGCGGAGCTGGAACTGCTGCGGCTCGAAGGCCCTGCCGCCGTCGCGGAGGCACGACACGTGGCGTACGACGCCGAGGGCCGGGCGCTCACCTACGAGGTGGGAGTCAGCCCGGGCGGCAGGTGGACCCGTACGGACGAGTATTCGATGACCGACTAGGCGATCGTCAACTCACCCCGTGGCCCCCCGCACTTGGCGGGGGCTTTCGTGGTTCCACACCTCGCCCTGACTAGTCCACCGGTGGACCATTCCAGTGCGGGCGTCTCATCGGAGACGCCCTTCAGTGACCGCAGGCGCACAGCCGCCCTGCTCACCGAACACGGGAGTCGATCACGCCCCCTACGACGGGACGGATCAGCGAGCACCGTGACTCGCCGGCTCTGCCGGGCAGCTCCGGACCAGCGCATCGTGACAGCTCAGTGGTCCTCGGGTCGGACCACCCCCTTGACCATCGGGATCCATTGGGATCTCGTCCAGCTCGACTTCACCCTTGCGACCGCCGCCATTGCCCAACTGAAGGCCCGGAAGCGGCACATCGGCCCCTACTTGATGGGTGGTGTGGAACACGCGATGTGGTGGCTGCTGCCGCTCGGCTCGTCCCACCGCCTCATGGGCCCGCCCGGTGTCGTACGGCACCCCAAGGGGGCGGAGTTGTTAGCTCCTCCGCCCGGAAAATACCAGGGCGATCGTGTCTGGGTGCTTCCCGGCGTGCCGGCCCTCACGTCCGCCGGCGAACTCCGGGAGGCGATCGACGCCGCGCTTCTGCAACTGGCCGGGAGGGCGGCCCCGTGCCCCTGATCCGTCAGGTGGAACCGCCCTCGTACACCACACCTGAGTGCAGGCTCGGGCGTCACGGCGACTGCACGGGTGGGACGGACATCCGTCGCGTCGGCAGAACGGTGGAGGACGGCGAAGTGCCCGTCGAACGCCTTGTGTGCGGATGCGCATGCGGTCACGAGCGGCGTCGGCGCGGCTGCTGATCGCGGGACTTCGGTTGTCGTCCCGGCAGCGGGCGGTCAGCGCAGGTCGGCCACCAGCCGGAACCGTTCCAGGACCGTCTGCGTGGCGTCGTCGACCGTGAACGTGGGGTCGTCGAGGGCGGCGCGCATCTCGGGGCTGTGCCAGAAGGATTCGTGGTTGGCGCGCCATTCGGCGATGGAGGTGTCGCCTTCGCCTTCGGCGACGACGTGGGCGAAGTCGACGTCGGCGAGGGGGACGACGCGTACGTCGGTCACCTCGATGACCGCGACGGGGTGGTCGGCGGAGTCGACGACGACGCTTCGCTGCCCCGGGCGGGGAAGGGGTTCGCCCTCGTGTTCGTAGTCGATGACGAGGCCGGTGGTGGAGGTCTTGGAGCCGTCGAGGACGGCGGCGACGAGGCGGTCGCGGAGGGGGCCGGGGAAGGCGAATTCGACGCGGGGGAGGGAGGCGGGGTCCATGGTCGCAATCTAGTGCGCGTGGTCGCGGGGGGTCAGGCGGGCCGTTCCGGCGTCGAGGTCGATGTCTGCGCGCCGCGGGGCGCCGTCCTGTTCGTCGTCGCGCAGGACGAGTTCGATCCGGCGCTGGTCCAACTGGACGCGCTTGCTCGGGTAGATCAGGGCGTGCAGCTCCTCCGTCGCCGAAGCGCCCGCGCCGCGCGGGCCGCCGCCACCGCTCCCCCGGACGAGCTGGACGCCCTTGCGGGCGGCGGCGAGCAGGAAGAGCGGGACGACGATCAGCAGGGCCAGGCCAGGGCCCGTGAGCAGGCTCATCATGTGGAGGGAACGGGCTGGTCCGTACGGGAGTTCCAGAGCCGGGTTCAGAGGCTCAGACCTCGTTCCGGTGCGCGGCCGCGTACAGAGCCCGGAGCCGGGCCACGAGCGCCACATCTGTAGGGACGTGCTGCTCGTCGATGCGTCCGATGGGGGTCACTCCGCGGGAGTTGGAGACGAAGGCGCCGTCGAAGGAGGCGAGTTCGCCGAGGCGGACGGGCTGCCGGAGCCAGCGGAGGCCGGCGCGTTCCAGCTCGCGGCGCAGCAGCAGCATGGTGATGCCGTCCAGGGCGGGGGCGTCCGGCCAGATCACCGTGTCGCCCCGGACGAAGCCCACGTTGGTGATGGCCCCTTCGGCCACGGCCCCGTCCGGCCCCACCAGCAGCGCCTCGTCGAAGCCGGCGGCCTGCGCCCGTCGCAGGTGGTACGCCTGCCCGAAGACGCCCACGTGCTTGATGTGGGCGGCAGGGCGCAGGTACTGGACGCTGCGCAGGCTCTGCGGCGGCCCGTACTCGGGAGTCGGGGGCCGGACGATCACCGTGGTGACCGGACCGTCCGCTGCGGCGCCGGGGCGGCGGGCGCGTGGACATAGACGCGTACCGCGGCATCGGCCGTCCCCGCGGACCGCAGCGCCTGCCGGACCCGGTCGCGGACCGTCCCGCCGTCCAGTCCCTCACCGAACAGCTCGCGCGTGGCGGCGTCGAGCCGGGCGAGGGGCAGGTCCAGCCCGCGCACCCGGCCGTCCCTGATCTCCATCGCGGTCATGTGACCGTAACCGCCGAGGAGCGAGAGGAACAGCGGGTCGGCCGGGACAGGACGGCCGTCGACCTCGATGTGGGGAGCGGGGGGAGCGGGAAGATCGTTCACGTCGTCCTCCCTACGGTTGGGCCGGAGGTGCCCTCCCCGTCAGCCGGCCCGGCCGGTCTCGAAGACGAAGTCCGGATCGCGCCGCGCCCCCACCCGTTCCAGAGCCTCCGCGAGCAGCCCGACCTGGTCGAGAGTCGCGGAGCACGGCAGGAGCAGCACGTCGTCGACGCCGGCCAGGGCGAGGGCGGTCAGTTCGGCGTGGAGGCGTTCGTCGGAGTCGAGGCAGTCGGCGCGGAAGGTGGCGTAGTACTCCGAATCCTTCGAACCGTAGTAGTGGGCCACATGGTCGGAGAGGGCGTTGGCCGCGTCGGGGCCGCAGCAGAAGTAGCGGGAGGTGAGGATCCGGGGGCGGCCGGAGCGGCCCGCCGCGGCCCATTCCTCGGTCACGCCCCGGATGCCGTCGAGGAGGAGGGCGCGGCCCGCGCCCGGTGCGACCCAGCCCTCGGCGAAGCGGGCGGCGCGTGCCCAGCCGGCCCGGACCATGCCGCCGACGAGCAGTCCGGGGCGTCCGGGGCCGGGCAGGGGCGGAGGGCCGGCGAGGCCGGTCACCTCCCCGTTCCACGTCCGGCGCATGGTCAGCAGGGCGTCGTCGAACAGCCTGCCGTGTCCTTTCGCCGGCACACCGCCGGCGGCGAAGTCCTGGGGCCAGCCGCCGATGCCCAGTCCCGCCGTCAGCCGACCGCCGGAGAGGAGGTCGAGGGAGGCGAGCTGTTTGGCCAGCAGGACGGCGTTGTTGCGCCAGCCCACGTTGAGGACGTTGGTGACGAGGCGGACCCGCTCGGTCGCCGCGGCCGCGGCGGCGAGGGCGACGAGCGGGTCAAGGACGTCGTACAGGAGGCGGTCGATCGAGCCGAGGGAGTGGAATCCCAGGTCTTCGCTCTCCCGGGCCCAGGGGGCGATGCCCTGGGCGGGGCGACCGGGGACGGCGTTCGGCAGACCGATTCCTATGCGCATGCGCGCGGTGCGCTCGGCGGGGTGCATGGTGGCTCCAACTCGGCGTCGGCGGGGTGCGGGAGGCCGCCCGCACCCCGCCGACGCTACGGAGGACGATCACCTCCGTCTTGAACGGATCGGACGCCCGCGACGGGGCACCCCGCCGCGCCGGACGTCATCTCACCTCACCCCACCGCGCTCGCCCCGTGCAGCGTCAGCGTGAACGGCCGGTCCGTGGCACGGCTCGCCGTCGTGACGTGGACGATGCCGCCGCGGTCGTCCGGGTCGTACCACCAGCCCGCCCCGGAGGAACCGGGCGCCATCCGCGGCAGGGTCCGCCCGGCGAGCGTCACGGCGTGCGGTGCTGTCCGCGAGTGGACGGTGAACGCGTACGGGCGTGAGGTCTGCTTGCCCGTGAAGTCGCCCCGGGACGCGCCGACCCGGACGGTGACGTCGCCCCGGCCGGTGCGCGGCGCGTGGACGGTCACCGTCTGGCGGGCGGACGCGCCCGTGCGGTGGGCACGGGTCGTGCCGTCGTCCTCGTAGAGGGTGAAGGAGGAGGTGCCCTTCGGGTAGAGGTCCCAGGCGAGCGGGGAGCCGGGCGTGCGGTCGCGGTGGGAGCGGATCCCGGGCCACATGGGGATGTTCGCCCCGGCCTTGACGAAGAGCGGCAGGGTGTCGAGCGGGGCGCGGTAGCCGTCGATCGTGGCCGGGCCCCGGTACGTGCGGCCGGTCCAGTAGTCGGTCCAGGTGCCGCGCGGCAGGTAGATGCCGTCGCGGGTCTCCTTGTCCTCGTACACCGGGGCGACGAGGAAGGAGTCGCCGCTCAGGAACTCGTACTTGGCCGCGTCCGTCGCCGCGTTCGGGTCGTCCGGGTACTCCAGGGCCAGGGGCCGGACCGGGCCGACGCCGGTGCGAGTCGCCTCGGCCGCGTAGGTGTACATGTACGGGAGCAGCGACTCCTTCAGCTTGAGGTACTTGCGGTTGATGGCGGTGTACGGCTCCCCGTACCGCCAGGGCTGCTTGTCGCTCGGCGCCCAGCCGTCCATGGTCATGACGGCGGGGAGGAACGCCTTCCACTGGAGGTCGCGGACGTACGTCTTCGGGCTGCCGCCGAAGATGCCGTCGATGTCACCGGTGGTGTAGGCGAGGCCGGACATGGTCGCGCCCGCGTACGTGGGGATCTGCCAGCGGATGTACTCCCAGGAGCCCTTCTGGTCGCCGGACCACTGGACGCCGCAGCGCTGGGCGCCCGACCAGCTCTCCGGGGCCCAGGTGAAGCCGCGGGCGTCGCTGTTGTCCTCGATGCCCTTGTAGGCGTCCTTGCAGCCGTCGAGGGCGAACTTGTAGCCGTCGCCGACCCAGGCGACGTCCAGTTTCGCGACGCGCTGTCCGGCGCGCACCTGGTCGGCGAGCTTGCCGAGGCCGTCCTCGGTCCAGAGGCCCATCGTCATCTTGCGGTCGGCCAGGCCCTTGTTCACCTCGGGCAGGTTCTCGTAGCCGCAGCCGTAGCCGTCGTTGACGAGCATCCAGCCGAGGGGCAGGTCGTGTGCGACGTAGCCGTCGGCGATCTTGAGGGCGTCGAGGGTGCGGCGCTCGCCGCGGTTCTTGTTGTGCAGGTAGCAGTCGGAGTCGCCCACTTCCAGGCCGTACAGCGGTGGGAGGAACGGTCTGCCGGTCAGCTTCGTGTACTGGCCTATGACGTCCTTGGCCGTCGGTCCCGCGAAGTAGTAGGCGTCGAAGCGCTGTTCGCGGGCGGTGGCGGTCACCGGGTCGGCGAAGTCGTAGGTGTTGGGGGCGTACGTGTTGCGGTAGGTGCCGTAGCCGGCCGAGGAGAGGTAGAACGGGACGGAGTTGGGGTGACCGCCGTCGTCCCAGTTGTAGTCGACGCCGACCTCGACCTTCTTGCCGCGGTGCGAGGTGTTGCCGCGGCCGTTCTGCATGCCGGCGCCGTAGAACTGCTCGCGGGCGCCGCGTGCGAGGGTCTGCGTCGTGCCGTCCTTGTCCCAGGTCAGGCCCTTGGTCTCGGACCAGAGCCGGGTGCCGTCGGCGCGGTACAGGGCGAAGCGCAGGGGCGCCTTGTAGGCGCGCAGGGTGACGCGGGAGGTGCTGAGTTCGTAGCGGTCGCCGCGGTCGCGCCAGCGGGTGGGCGGGGGTGGCCCCTGCGGCAGGACGATGTCGGTGCCGGTGGGGTCGGTGAACTTCCCGTCGGGGGCGAGTTCGAGGCGGAGGGTGTCCGGGGTGACGAAGCGGACGCGGGCCTCGGCGTCGCCCGCGCGTAACCGGTAGTCGGGGCCGTGCGCGGTGAACGCGGTGACGTCGCCCACGGTGTGCCGGGGTGCGGGCGGGTCGTCGGCCCTGGCGCCGGCCGCCGGGCCGACGGCCGCCGCCAGGAGGCCCAGCAGGGTGGCGGCGACGGTTGTTCTGCGTCGTCCGCGTGTGGTCGTGGTCGTAGTCATGGTCATGCGGAATGCTTAGCGCATGTGATGTGTGCACGACTACGGTGCGGCTCCCCGGTCCTCCCCCACAGGGCCCCCAACAGGCTGAAGTCAGCCCGCCCTGCGCACCGCCACCACGTCGTACTCCGTGGTGGGCTTCGGCTCCTCCGTGAAGCGGGAGTTGGGGAGGTAGAGGCGGTCGCCGTGGGCGGCCACGGTGGTGGGGATGCGGAAGCGCGGGTCGGTGATGCGGGTGGTCCAGGTTCCACGCAGGCCGGCGGCGTCCAGGTGGAAGACGTCGATCGCGTTCTGCACCTGCTGGACGACGTACAGGGTGCGGCCCAGGAGCAGCAGCCCGTCGCCGTCGGGCAGCTTCCGGCCGCCGAGGTCCACACGGCGGGTGTCGCCGGTGCGCGGGTCGACGCGGAGGAGGCTGCCGCCCTCCTGGAAGACGTTGACGACGAGCAGGGCGCGGCCGTCGGGTGTGGCGGAGATGCCGTTGGAGGTGAAGCCGTCGGCGGGGGCCTCGGCCCACTCGCCCGTCAGCGGGAGCGTGATCACGTCGCGGGCGGAGGGGAGTTCGCCGCGCGGGCCGAGCGGGAGGCCGTGCACGAGGGCCTGCGTCGAGTCGGTGAACCAGGCCGCCCGGTCGGTGAGCACCACGTCGTTGATCAGCGTCGCCGGTCTGCCGACCTCGTACACGGCGAGGATCCGGCCGTCGCGGGTGTCCACGACGCGCAGTTGCCGGGTGGGGCCGCCGGCGACGAAGGCGCGCCCGCGGCGGTCGGTCTTGAGCCCGACCGAGCCGACCTCCATCCGGGTCGGCAGCACGCCACCGCGGCCGGTGGGCAGGTGCGCGCGGTACAGCGCGCCGCTGCCGAGGGAGCCGAACCAGGCGTACGGGCCGGGGCCGGTCGCGATGCCCTCGGGCCGGAAGCCGTCGGGAAGCGGGAAACGGGTGGGCCAGGGGGCGGGCGCGGCGGCCCGGGCCGCGGGGGCGAGGGGGCCGAGAGCCGCCGCGGCGGCAGCGGCGGCTCCCGCGCCCAGCAGTCCTCGGCGGTCGAGCGGACGACGTGCGGCGGCACGGTGCATGGCGGCGTCCTTCCGGCGGCGGGCGTGCGCCCGGCGGTGGGGTCGACGTGCAGTCGGCTGTGCGGTCGGCTCACCTCAGCACAGATGCCGCTCCTCCGGCCAGACCGCCCCAAAAGCGGATGCCCGCCACCTGGACGGCGGCGGGCACCTCGGCCGGGGCGGCGTCAGAGCGCGGGCGGCGTCAGAGCGCCACACCCAGCAGCGCGTCCACCGTGCGCGACACCAGTCCGGGCGCGCCCTCGTCCGTGCCGCCGCCGGCGGCCTGGGTGGCGGCCCAGCGGTCGACGGCGGCCAGGGCGGCCGGGGCGTCGAGGTCGTCGGCGAGGGCCTCGCGGACCTCCTCCACCAGGGCGTCCGCCGGGGGACCGTCCGGCCGGGAGACCGCCGCCCGCCAGCGGCCGAGGCGCTCGACGGCCTCGTCCGGCACGGCGTCGGTCCACTCCCAGTCGGCCCGGTAGTGGTGGGACAGCAGCGCGAGCCGGATCGCGGCCGGGTCCATGCCCTCGCGGCGCAGGGCGGAGACGAAGACCAGGTTGCCCTTGGACTTGGACATCTTCTCGCCGTGCAGGGCGACCATCCCCGCGTGGACGTACGTCTTGGCGAAGGGGTGCTCGCCGGTCAGCGCCTGTGCGTGGGAGGCGCCCATCTCGTGGTGCGGGAAGATCAGGTCCGAGCCGCCGCCCTGGACGTCGAAGCCCATGCCGAAGTGCTCCAGGGCGATCGCGACGCACTCGATGTGCCAGCCGGGGCGCCCGGGGCCCAGCGAGGCGCCGTCCCAGCTCGGCTCGCCCGGGCGGGCGGCCATCCACAGCATCGGGTCGAGGGGGTTCTTCTTGCCCGGCCGGTCCGGGTCGCCGCCGCGCTCGGCGGACAGCAGCCGCATGGCCTCGGCGTCCAGGCCGGAGACCTCGCCGAAGTGGCCGTCCGACGCGACCGAGAAGTACACGTCGCCCTCGAGCTCGTACGCCGCGCCCGCGTCGCGCAGCCGCTCGACCAGCGGAACGATCTTGGGTATCGACTCGACCGCGCCCACGTAGTGGCGGGGCGGGAGCAGCCGCAGCGCGGTCATGTCCTCACGGAACAGGGCCGTCTCCCGCTGCGCGAGAGCCTCCCAGTCGTCACCGTTGGCCGCGGCCCGCTCCAGCAGCGGGTCGTCGATGTCCGTCACGTTCTGGACGTAGTGGACCTGCCGCTTGGTGTCGAGCCACACGCGCTGTACGAGGTCGAACGCGTTGTAGGTCGCCGCGTGCCCCATGTGGGTGGCGTCGTACGGCGTGATGCCGCAGACGTAGAGGCGGGCGACGGGGCCGGGGACGAGGGTCACCCGTCCACCGGTCGCGGTGTCGTGGATCCGGAGGTCGCGGCCCTTGCCGGGCAGGGCGGGAACCTCAGAAGCGGGCCAGGCATACATGTCCTTGAGCGTAACCGGATGCATGTTCCGGATACGAACCGGACCGGGTGGTTGGCCGAGAAGGGGGGCTTGTGCGGGGGGTGGGGGGTGTGCCTGTGCCCCGGTCCCTCCCCCAGAGGGGGCACCCCCATTTCACCGTTTCCCGGGGAGGACCCCGGACCCCCTGAAACCGCGCTCCGCGCGGTTGTCCTCAAACGCCGGACGGGCTGTCTCAGCCTGTTGGGGGTGCCCCCTCCGGGGGGAGTTTGAGGACGCCCGCCGCAGGCGCCTACACCGGCGGCCAAGGAATCGCCGGCCACTCCCCGCTCGGCTCCCGATGCCGCCCGGTCCGCAGCAGATCCCCGACCCGAGCCCGAAGGGCGTCGATCTCGGCCGAGGTGATCAATTCGGCGAGCCGCGCCGCCAGGCGACTCCCTTCGGCCAGATCGGCCGAAAGTCGCCGCAACGCCTCCAGCGCCTCATCCGTCAGCGGCTCCCCCGCCCACCCCCACAACAACGTGCGCAACTTGTCGTCGGCGTTGAAGGTGACGCCGTGGTCGATGGCGTAGAGACGCCCGTCGGCGGCGGGAAGGAGGTGGCCGCCCTTGCGGTCGCCGTTGTTGATGACGGCGTCGAGGACGGCGAGCCGGCGCAGCCGTTCATCGTCGGCGTGGACGAGGAGGGCGGTGCGGTCGTCGCCGACGTCCGCGTAGCCGACGGCCTTCCAGCCGGGTCCGGGCTCGTCGCCCTCGACGAGGGCGAGGAGGCGCTGGACCTCCTGGGCGGCGGCGTCCCCGGCCGGGCCGTCGATCCAGAGCTGGCACATGCCGCGGCCGTAGGGGCCGTCGCGGAGGACGGTGGGCGGGACGAGGCCCCAGCCCATGGCCTCGGAGAGCTCGTAGGCGGCCACCTCGCGCTGGGCGAGGGTGCCGTCGGGGAAGTCCCACAGCGGGCGCTCCCCGGCGACCGGCTTGTAGACGCAGGCGGCGGTGACGCCCTCGTACGCGACCGTGCAGTACAGGACGGCGTTGGAGGCCTCGCGGATCCGGCCGCGCACCGTGAGCTCACCGCGGGCCAGCAGCTCCTGCGGGGTCACGCTCCGCGGCGGTATCCGTTCTGGCGCGGACATACGTGTCCCTCCGGGTCGAGCGGCAGGCTGCACAGCGGGCAGGGCGGCCGGCCGGCGTTGACGATGTCCAGGGCGCGCTTGGCGAAGGCGCGGGCCATGGTGCCGGTGATGCGGACGCGCAGCATGGGCGGCCCGTTGGTCTCGTCCTGGAGGAGGCGTTCCTCGGCCGCGGCCAGGTCCTCGTCGGTGTCGGCCTCCAGCTCGACGAGGGCCTGGGCCTCGACGACCATCCGCTCCCCCTCGCCGTCCCAGGCCAGGGCCATGGTGCCGACCCGGAACTCCTCCTCGACGGGGGTGTCCAGGGGAGCGGTGTCGGCGTACTCGACGGGTGCCACGGCCGGCACCGGGGCATTGCCCCCGGTGCGCCGGACGACCTCGTCCAGCAGTTCGTCGATGCGCTCGGCGAGCGCCTCGACCTGCGCCTTCTCCAGCGCGACGCTGGTGGTCCGGCCGGCCGCGGTCGCCTGGAGGAAGAAAGTGCGGCGGCCCGGCAGCCCGACCGTGCCGGCCACGAAGCGGTCCGGCGGGTCATAGAGGAACACCTGACGGGACAACGTCCTGCTCCATTGGTTCGGTGTCGGAGGGGTAAGTTCCGGATCCGGCGGGGGAACAGCGGTCCGGTACGGGTCAGGGGCGCACGGGGCGCCCTCGCGTCACCACCCTACTGCGCACGTGGATCACGGTGCTCCCGCACCGCCTCCCACCACCGCGTCCCCAGCCGCCCCCGCTCCCCCGCCCGACGGCTCCTCGCGGGGGGCCAGCGAGGCCGTCTCGCCGGTGTCGCCCAGCCGCAGCAGGTAGGGCCGCAGGGGGCTGTACCGGATCGCCGTGACCGAGCACGGATCGACGGAGATCCGCTGGAAGAGGTCGAGGTGCATTCCGAGGGCGTCGGCGACGATCGCCTTGATCGGATCGCCGTGGGAGCACATGAGATAGACGGCGTCGGCGCCGTGCTCCCGCTCGATCCGCGCGTTCCAGTCCCGGACGGCCTCGACGGCACGGGACTGCATGGCGCGTAGGGACTCGCCACCGGGGAAGGAGGCGGCGGAAGGGTGCTGCTGCACGACGGTCATCAGCGGCTCGTCGTGGAGCTCGGCGAGCTTGCGGCCGGACCAGTCGCCGTAGTGGCACTCGCCGATCCGCTCGTCCGTGTGCGACGGCAGCTCAGGACGGGCGGCGAGCAAGGGAGCCACGGTCTCCCGGCAGCGCTGGAGGGGACTGGTGACGAGAGCGGCGAGCGGGATCTCCCGCAGGCGGTCCGGGAGGGCCGCCGCCTGGGCGGTGCCCCGCTCGTCCAGGGCGACGCCGGGGGTCCATCCCGCGAGCACCCCGCCGGTGTTGGCGGTCGACCGGCCGTGCCGGACCAGGATCAGGGTGGGCATGTCCGCCAGCCTACGACGGCCCCGGACGGGCGTCCGGGGGCGGTGCGGACGACGAACGGCCCCCGGGAAGGGAGAATGCCCCGCGTGATCGTGGACTTCGCCATCTACCGGAACGGACACCGCACCGACGGCCCGGCCGACTACTCCGACGCGCTCGACCAGGCGCGCGCCGACGGGGACGCGTTCCTCTGGGTCGGCCTGCACGAGCCGACGGAGAGCGAGTTCGCGCTGGTGACCAGCGAGTTCGGACTCCATCCCCTGGCCGTGGAGGACGCGCTCAAGGCCCACCAGCGGCCCAAGCTGGAGGTGTACGCCGACTCGCTGTTCGTCGTGCTCAAGCCCGTCGTCTACGACGACGACGCGGACACCGTGACCACGGGAGAGCTGATGCTCTTCCTCGGCGACTCCTTCGTCGTGACGGTCCGCCACGGCGAGGGCAGCCCGCTGAAGGAGCTGCGGGGCCGCCTGGAGGAGCGTCCGGAGCTGCTCCGGTACGGGCCGACGGCCGTGCTGTACGCGGTGAGCGACGCGGTCGTGGACCACTACACGGAGGTGGCCGGGCTGCTCCAGGCGGACCTGAACGAGCTGGAGACCGAGGTGTTCGCCCCGCTCGGCGTGGACAACAAGAACATCGCGTCCCGGATCTACGCGTTCAAGCGGCAGGTGGTCGAGTTCCGGCGGGCCACCGTGCCGCTCGCCGACCCCGTGGCCCGGCTGGCCGGCGCCGGCCTGCCGTTCGTGAACGACGACGCACGGCCGTTCTTCCGTGACGTGGGCGACCATCTGACGCGGGCGAACGAGTCGGTGGAGCAGCTGGACCGGCTGCTCTCCGACATCCTCTCCGCCCACTTGGCGCAGATGGGCGTGCAGCAGAACGACGACATGCGCAAGATCTCGGCCTGGGCGGCGATGGCGGCGGCCCCGACGATGATCGCCGGGGTGTTCGGGATGAACTTCACGCACATGCCCGAGCTGCGGCAGACGTGGGGGTACCCGGCCGCGGTCGTGCTGATGGCCGGGGTGGTCCTCCTGCTGTACCGGCTGTTCAAGCACCGGGGGTGGCTGTGACGGTCCCCCGGCGCCCCCGGCCGGCCGGCTCAGGCGAACTCGGGGGCCACGGCCGCCGCGCCGCCGCCCAGCGCGTCCCGCCGCTCCGGCATCCGCAGGGTGACCATCCGCCGCCAGCCGCCGACCCGTTCCCAGCCGTACAGCGCGTGGATGCCCGCGGCGAGGGCGGCCGACTTGGCGCGGGGCCAGCGCAGGATGCGGCCCATGTGCCCCATGACGGCGAGGCCGACGTCCCGGTGGACGGCGATCTCGGCGAGGGCGGTCTCCCGCAGCAGCGTGTGGATCGTGCGGCCGTGTCCGGCGGCGGCGAGGCGCAGCAGCTCCTCGTGGCAGTACGCGAGGTGGTTGGCCTCGTCGTGGCAGATCATCCGGATCGCCCGGCCGATCTCGGGGTGGTCGCCGAAGTGGTGGGTGAGCATGTCCATCTGGGCGGCCGCCCGCTGTTCGGTGACGCGGCTGTGGGCGAGGTAGGTGATGATGTCCCGCTCGGTCAGCGGCTCGTCCGCCCGGAGCCTGGTGTGCGGCAGGCCGATGCCCCGGCGTTCGAGGAGCATCGTGTAGTCGGTCTCCGGGGGCACCTCGACCGGTTCCAGGCCGCGTTTGCGCAGCAGGGCGAGGAAGATCCTGCCGTGCTTGTCCTCGTCGGCGCCGTGTCGCGCGATCTTGGGGGCGAGGGCACGGTGGCCCTCGGGCACCAGGGTGGCGATGCGGCCGTTCTCCCAGCCGCCCTGGGCTTCGCCGCCGGCGGCGATGGAGCAGAAGAGACGGTACGCCGCGTCGTTGTCGAGGATCTCCTGGAACAGACTTCCGGCCATCGGCATGGCCCTCACCTCCGTCGGCTTCCAGTCAAGGTCCCCGGGGTGGGGGGCGCCAGCCGGAGGGCGGCGGGCGCTCGGCCGGACGGGCGACGGCGGGCGCGGGAACGGCCGGGCGCCCCCGCCGCGTAACCCGCCGGGCCCGCGGGCGTTGAGCCCGGTGCCGGCC
Organism: Streptomyces sp. I05A-00742; assembly: GCF_013055795.1. Classification (GTDB taxonomy): domain Bacteria; phylum Actinomycetota; class Actinomycetes; order Streptomycetales; family Streptomycetaceae; genus Streptomyces. The sequence continues at coordinate 3,418 of NZ_JABETO010000047.1, read as the reverse complement.
GTGGCGGGGAAGACACCCCGAGCCCCCACCACGGCCGCAGGGGCCTCTTGCGGACTCGTCCTTCGTCAGGCTCGTCTCAGAGCCCGGCCCGCTCCATGGCCTCGACGCCGGCGCGCAGCCCCGCGATCCGCTCCTCCAGCGTGAAGCCCGAGGGGGTCAGCGACAGCGTGGTGACCCCGGCCTCGGCGTAGGCGCGCATCCGGTCGGCGATCCGCTCCACCGGGCCGAGCAGTGACGTCGAGTCGATGAGCTGCTGCGGGACGGCCGCGGCGGCGCCCTTCTTGTCCCCGGAGAGGTACTTCTCCTGGATCTCGGCGGCCTCCTTCTCGTACCCCATGCGCACCGCGAGCCGGTTGTAGAAGTTCTGCTTGGCGCTGCCCATGCCGCCCACGTAGAGGGCCGTGTAGGGACGGAAGGTGTCCGCGAGGGCCGCCACGTCGTCGCCCAGGGCCAGCGGGACGGTCGGGACGAGGTCGAAGCCGTCCAGGTCCTTGCCCGCCTTGGCGCGGCCGGCGCGGATCGAGCCGAGCGTGGTCTCCTCGGCGAGCTCCGGGGCGAAGAACAGGACCAGGGCGCCGTCGGCGATCTCGCCGGTCTGCTCCAGGTTCTTGGGGCCGATGGCCGCGATGTACAGCGGGATGTGCTCGCGGACCGGGTGCACGGTCAGCTTGATGGGCTTGCCCGGGCCGCCGGGCAGCGGCAGCGTCCAGTGCTCGCCCTCGTGCGTCAGGCGCTCGCGGGACATGGCCTTGCGGACGATCTCGACGTACTCGCGGGTGCGGGCGAGCGGCTTGTCGAACTTCACGCCGTACCAGCCCTCGGAGACCTGCGGCCCCGAGACGCCGAGGCCGAGCCGGAACCGGCCGCCGGAGAGCGAGTCGAGGGTGGCGGCGGTCATCGCCGTCATGGCGGGCGTCCGGGCGGGGATCTGGAAGATCGCCGAACCGACGTCGATCCGCTCGGTCTGCGCGGCGACCCAGGACAGCACGGTGGGCGCGTCGGAGCCGTACGCCTCGGCGGCCCAGCAGACCGCGTAGCCGAGCCGGTCGGCCTCCTTGGCGACCGCGAGATTGTCCGCGTCCATCCCGGCGCCCCAGTAGCCGAGGTTGATTCCGAGCCGCATCGCGCTCTCCCTACCGATCAGTAACGTCGTCGTCGCGGCGACTCTAGCGCGCGGACCTGCGGTACGTCACCGGGTACCGGGCGTCCCATGATCAGCCGAACTCCCCTCCGGCCGGCCCCCGACCCCCCGGCCACGGGCCAGTACGCTCACCCGTCATGGAGCTAAGGCATGTCGGCCGCACGGGCCTGCGCGTCTCCCGGATCGGACTCGGCACGCTCACCTGGGGACGGGACACCGACGAGCACGAGGCCGCCGAACAGCTCAGGGTCTTCCACGAGGCGGGCGGCACGCTCGTCGACACCGCGGACGTCTACGCGGGCGGCGCCGCCGAATACCTCCTCGGCCGGCTCCTCGACACGGCGGTGCCGCGCCGCGACCTGGTCATCGCCACCAAGGCCGGCAGCGTCCTGGACCCCGACCACCGCACCGACGGCTCGCGCGGCCACCTGCTGGCCGCCCTCGACGCCTCCCTGGCCCGGCTCGGCACGGACCACGTCGACCTGTGGCAGCTCCACGCCTTCGACCCGGGCACGCCCCTGGAGGAGACCCTCCAGGCCGTCGACATCGCCGTCACCAGCGGCCGGGCCCGCTACGCCGGCGTCTCCAACTTCTGCGGCTGGCAGCTCGCCAAGGCCGCGACCTGGCAGCTGGCCGCCCCGGGCGCGCGCACCCGGCTCGCCAGCACGCAGATGGAGTACTCGCTGCTGCAACGCGGCATCGAGCGCGAGGTACTGCCCGCCGCGCTCGACCTCGGCATCGGCGTCCTCCCCTCCTCACCGCTGGGCCGGGGCGTCCTCACGGGCAAGTACCGCGACGCGACCCCGTCCGACTCACGGGGCGCCTCCGACCAGCTCGCGCCGTTCGTCGCGCCCTACTTGGAGGAGCCCGCGCGCCGCGTCGTCGACGCCGTCACCACCGCCGCCGACGGCCTCGCCACGACCGCCCTCCAGGTGGCCCTCGCCTGGGTCCGCGACCGCCCCGGCGTCACCGCCCCGATCGTCGGCGCGCGCACGGCGCACCAGCTCAGGGCGGCTCTGTCAGTGGAAGCCCTTACGCTTCCGGACGAGATCTGCCGGGCGCTCGACGATGTGTCGGCTCCGGTGCACCGCTACCCCGATCAGGACTGGAGCGAGCTGTGAACACGGACCGCCTCGGCGGCGAGGCCGCCCCCGGGACACCCGGCACGCATGCCCTCGCGGCCGAACCGCACGCGCACCCGCACGCGCACGCGCCGCAGGGCGCGCCGGGGGCGCGGTCGGGGGACGGCCGGGCTGCCGCGGATCCCGGGAGACCGGACGGCCCTGTGGAACCGGAGGGACCCGAGAGCACCGCTCGGGAGACGGCCGACGCCTCGGCCACCCCGGATCGTGGGACACCGGACGGGCCCGAGGGGCCGGACGCGCCCGAAGTGACAGCCCGGGAGGCGGCCGCCGCGGAACGTGACACACAGCGGGCGCCCGCGGACGCACCGGCCCCGCCGGACGCGGCCGCACCCGCTGCCGAGGGAGCACCTGACGGCGGGACTGCCGGGGCGCCGGGCGGTCCGGCCCAGCGATCGTCCGCCCCGGACGCGCCCGACGCCGGAGCGCCCGACGCACACGACGACGTACCGACCGGACGGCACGCGTCCGGGAGCGCGGCTCCCGAGGGGAGCCCGACGGGCACGCCCGCGGGCGACGGCGATCCGGCGGAGCGGCGTTCCGGGCAGGACGCGGCCGACGCGCCAGGACCGAGGTCCGGCGGCGCGGAGACGGGTCGGGGCACGGGCGACGCGCGCCCCGGCGGTACGGCCGCCACGGGGGACGACGCCTCGGCGGAGGGGCGTTCCGGCTCTTCCGGACAGGACGCGGACGCGCCGGAAACCGCGGACGCGGCCGGCACGGCAGAACCGAGGCCCGGCGGTACGGAGGACGGTCGGACCGCAGAGACCATGAGCCCCGGCCGGGAGGCCGCGGATGACGGCGACCCTGCGGAGCGACATTCCGGACAGGACGCGGACGTACCGCAACCGGCAAAGACGACCGACGCGCCAGGCCCGAAGCCCGGCGGTACGAAGGCCGGTCAGGCCGCAGGGGACGCGAGCTCCGGCGGCGCGTCCGCCCCCAAGCGGTCCGCTGTCGCGGAGGCGCTCGCGGCTGCCGTGCGGGCCGTGGAGAGCGGTGAGCGGCCCGCTGCCTCGTTCTTCACCGAGCCGGCCAGGCCCGCCCCGGCGGCGCGCAGGCCCGTGCGGGAGGGCCGGCCGGCGCCGGTCGCCGACCGGCCGGCCGCCGGGGCGGTCGTGGACGAGGGGGTGCT
>NZ_JABETO010000046.1 GCF_013055795.1 Streptomyces sp. I05A-00742 | reverse complement strand
GGCGCGGCGGGGGCCGGTCCGGCCGGCAGAGGTTCGGCCGCGGACGGTCCGGCCGGGGACGGTTCGGCCGCCGGGGTGCCGGGCGAGGGCAGGGGCACCGGCGGGCGGTACGCGGCCGGGTCCGCCCCGTCGGCGGACTCGCCGGCCTCGGGCGCGGGGGCCGGGACGCCGTTGACCGTGCCGTCGGGGTTGAGGAAGGCGGGGCTGCCGCCGGGGACCAGGCCGAGCTCCCGGGCGCGGCGCTCCAGCGCGTCGGGGGCGGCGAGCTGGTCGACCTCCTGCTGGAGGGCCTGCTGCTGGTCGGTCAGCTCGGTGGTCTTGCGCTGGAGCCTGCTGAGCTCGAACGAGCCCTGGTTGAGGGAGGAGTTGAGCAGCAGCAGCCCGATCAGGCCGGAGCCGAGCAGTACCACCACCAGCAGCACGAAGGGCGTCCGCCGCGCGCCACCGGGCCCGGCCGGCAGCAGCCGGCCGAGCCGGCTCCCCCCGGCGGGCCCCCGGGTGCGCGCGGCGGCTGTCACGGGGTGCCCGCCGTGTCCGTGTTGTCGACGGCCTCGCGGATCCGTTCGGCCCCCCGCAGCCGGGCCGGGGCGGCGCGCCGGTTCTCGGCGACCTCCTCCTCGGTGGGCAGCTCGGCGCCGCGGGTGAGCAGTCTCAGCCGGGGCTGGTAGCGCTCGGGGACGACGGGCAGGCCGGGGGGCGCGGTGACGGCGGCGCCCGCCGCGAAGACCTGCTTGACGATCCGGTCCTCCAGCGACTGGTACGAGAGGACGGCGATCCGGCCGCCCACCGCGAGCGCGGCGACCGCGGCCGGGATGGCCCGCTCGACGCTCGCCAGCTCGCCGTTGACCTCGATGCGCAGCGCCTGGAAGGTGCGCTTGGCGGGGTTGCCGCCGGTGCGCTTGGCGGCCTGCGGCAGCGCGTCGCGGATCAGCTCGACCAGCCGGGCGCTGCGGGTGAAGGGCTCCTTCTCGCGCTCCCGGACCACGGCCTCGACGATCCGCCGGGCCTGTTTCTCCTCGCCGTACGCGCGCAGGATGCGGACCAGTTCGCCGGGCGGGTAGGTGTTGAGGACCTCGGCGGCGCTGATGCCCTTCGTCTGGTCCATGCGCATGTCGAGCGGCGCGTCCTGCGCGTAGGCGAAGCCGCGGTCGGCCTCGTCGAGCTGCATGGAGGAGACGCCGAGGTCGAAGAGGACGCCCTGCACCCGCGGGATGCCCAGCCGCTCCAGCACCTCGGGGAGCTCGTGGTAGACGGCCTGGACCAGGGTGGCGCGGTCGCCGAAGGGGGCCAGCCGCTCGCCGGCCAGCCGCAGGGCGGTGGGGTCGCGGTCGAGGGCGACGAGCCGGACGTCCGGGAAGGCCGTGAGCAGCGCCTCGCTGTGCCCCCCGGCCCCCAGCGTGCAGTCGACGACGACGGCGCCGGGCCCGGTGAGGGCGGGAGCGAGCATGTCCAGGCAGCGCTGGAGCATGACGGGGACGTGTCGCGCGTTGCTGACCATGCGCCCTTCTGGGAGTGCGGTGCGGCGCGGCGCGCCCGCACCGCCGGGTCCCCGCCCGCTCGAAGGGGATGCGCCCGGCCCGGCGCCGGCGGGCGGCCCGGGACGGCCGGGGAGCGGGAGGAGGCCGAGGGGTACGTACACGTCGCGCACGTGCGGTTTCTGGAGTACAGCGGTTGTTCACAGGCATCAAGGGGAGCGGCTCGCCTCCCACTTCGCGCCACTTTAGTCCACTCGTCCCCCCGGTCAATCAACCGGCCAGCGCGTCCGCGGGCGGGCCGCGGCCGCGGGCTCACCCGGACGGCCGCACGCCGCCCGCCGCTGTGGCTTGCCTCACAGATGGCCGCGTTGACGGCCTTTGCCCGGCTCTTCGGGAAGCCGAAGAGCCGGTGGCCGACTACCTTCGTGCACATGTCGATATCCGCGTCATCGCCCCCCAGCCGGAACTCCGGGCCCGTCGAAGCCGGCCGGACCACGGTCACCGACCGTCTCGTGGCGGCCAACGCGACCTACGCCGCCGCGTTCACCGACCCGGGCATGGACGCCCGGCCGGTCCTCAAGGTCGCGATCGTCGCCTGCATGGACGCCCGTCTCGACCTGCACGCCGCGCTCGGCCTGGAGCTCGGCGACTGCCACACCATCCGCAACGCCGGCGGTGTGGTCACCGACGACATCATCCGCTCGCTCACCATCAGCCAGCGCGCGCTGGGCACCCGTTCGGTGGTCCTCATCCACCACACGGGGTGCGGCCTGCTGAATCTGACGGAGGACTTCCGGCACGAGATCGAGGAGGAGGTCGGCCAGCGTCCGCCGTGGGCGGTGGAGGCGTTCCGCGACCTGGACCAGGACGTCCGGCAGTCCATGCAGCGGGTGCGCACCTCTCCGTTCCTGCCGCACACCGATGACGTGCGCGGTTTTGTCTTCGATGTGACCACCGGGCTTCTGCGGGAGATCGATCCGCAGCACTGATTGACCGTCCGCGGTGTCATCGCACCGTACGGGCGGCGAGAATGCGACAGGTGCCACCGCCCCCGTCCGCGCCGCGGGCGGGGCGCCGGCGGAGTTTGGGGAGGGGCCGTTCCCGGTGTCCGGGGACCAGGGCCCCGTGAACGGGTGGACGGGCCGAGGAGGGCCGGGGTGACGACCTTTGACGAACGAGCGGGCCTGAACGATCTGACGAGTACGGCGGAGCGGGTCCGCGCCTCCGTCGAGACCGTGATCGAGGGCAAGCCGGAGGTCGTCAGGACCGCGCTGACCGTGCTGCTCGCCGAGGGGCACCTGCTGATCGAGGACGTGCCGGGGGTGGGCAAGACCATGCTCGCCAAGGCCCTGGCCCGCTCGGTCGACTGCTCCGTGCGGCGCATCCAGTTCACCCCGGACCTGCTGCCCTCCGACATCACCGGCGTCAGCGTCTTCGACCAGGAACGGCGGGAGTTCGAGTTCAGACCGGGCGCGATCTTCGCGCAGATCGTCATCGGCGACGAGATCAACCGCGCCTCGCCCAAGACCCAGTCGGCGCTGCTGGAGTCGATGGAGGAGCGCCAGGTCACCGCCGACGGCCGGACCCACGAACTGCCCAGCCCCTTCATGGTGGTGGCCACCCAGAACCCGGTGGAGATGGAGGGCACCTACCCGCTGCCGGAGGCGCAGCGCGACCGGTTCATGGCCCGGGTCTCGATGGGCTACCCCAGCCCGGAGGCCGAGCTGCGGATGCTGGACCTGCACGGGGGCGCCTCCCCGCTGGACGACCTCCAGCCGGCCGCGCACGCCCACGACGTCGTCAAGCTGATCGAGACCGTCCGCGCCGTGCACGTCGCCGAGTCCGTGCGCCGGTACGCGGTGGACCTGGTCAACGGGACCCGGCACCACCCCGAGGTCCGGCTCGGCGCGTCGCCGCGCGCGACGCTGCACCTGCTGCGCGCCGCGAAGGCCACGGCGGCCCTCGCGGGCCGGGACTTCACCCTCCCCGACGATGTGCAGGCCCCGGCCGTGGCGGTGCTGGCGCACCGGCTGCTGCCCACCGCCCAGGCACAGCTGAACCGCCGTACGGCGGAGCAGATCGTCCTCGACATCCTGCGGCTCACCCCCGTCCCGGTGCCCGACCCGGTCACGGCGCGCCCCCCGGAGGCGCGACGGCCGTGACCGACGCCCCGTACCCCCCGGAGGAGCCCGCCGCCGAGGGCGACGGCGGGCTGCGGGCGGCGTTCGCGGGGCTGACCACCCGCGGCCGGTCCTTCCTGGCGGCGGGCGTCGCCGCCGTCGTCTGCGCCTACGTCCTCGGCCAGGAGGGCCTGCTGCGGGTGGGTCTGCTGCTGGCCGTCCTGCCGGTGGCCTGCGTCCTCGTCCTGCACCGCACCCGGCACCGGATCACCGGCAGCCGCCGGCTGTCCCCGTCCCGGGTGTCCGCCGCGCAGGAGGCGCAGGTGCGCCTGCGCGTGGAGAACGCCTCCCGGCTGCCCACCGGCCTGCTGCTGATCGAGGACCAGGTGCCCTGGATGCTGGGGCCGCACCCCCGGTTCGTCGTGGACCGGATGGGTCCCGGCGGCCACCGCGAGGTGTCCTACCGGGTCCGCGCCGACCTGCGCGGCCGCTATCCGCTGGGGCCGCTGCGGCTGCGCCTCACCGACCCGTTCGGCATGTGCGAGATCCCCCGGGCCTTCGGCACCCGGGCGATGCTCACCGTGGTGCCGTACTGCGAGCCGCTGCCGCCCGTCCGGCATGCCGGCGACGCGGCCGGCCGGGGCGACGGGCACCTCCGCACCCTCGCCCTGGCGGGCGACGACGACATCATCCCGCGCGGCTACCGGCACGGCGACGACGTGCGCCGGATCCACTGGCGGGCCACCGCCCGCCACGGGGAACTCATGGTGCGCCGCGAGGAGCAGCAGCGACGGGCGCACTGCACGGTGCTGCTCGACACCCGCGGCGTCGCCTACGCCGGGGCGGGACCGGGCACGCCGTTCGAACGGGCGGTGTCCGCGGCCGCGTCCGTCGCCGTGCACCTGCTGCAGCTGGGCTTCACCGTCCGGCTGCTGACCGACACCGGCGCCTGGATCCCCGGCCCCGAGGGCGTCGGCGGGCGCGCCGACCCGGCGGACGCCGCCGGGGTGCTGCTGGACGCGCTGGCGGTGATCGACCACTCGGAGGGGATCGGGCTGTCCGGCGCCCACGACGCGCTGCGCGGCGTCGGCGAGGGGCTGCTCGTGGCGTTCTTCGGCGGGCTGGACCAGGAGCGGGCGGTGCAGGCGGCCGGCCTGCGGCAGCGCGGCACCACCGCGATCGGCTTCCTCCTCGACCCGGCCGCCTGGCCCGGCGCCCACCCCGGCACCCTTCCCGGCGCGGCCGGACCGCTGGGCCTGCTGCGCGCCGGGGGCTGGACCGCCCTGCCGATGACGCCCTACGACCCTCTCCCCGACCTGTGGCGGCTCGCGGGCTCCCCGGCGGGCCGGGCCGCCGGGGAGGGCGGCGTGGTGACGGGCGACGGCAGGGCGGGGGGATGGACGTGAGGGACCGGAGGGCCGGGGCGGGCCGGGGCGCCGGGGTGGACCGGGGCGCCGGGTCCGGACGATGTGACGACAGGGGGCGGGCATGAACGGCGGGGTGCGGGCGGCCGCGTGTGCGGTGCCGGCGACGGTGGGGGCCGCCTGCGCGATGGTCCCGCTGGTGGACGGCGCCCACTGGGTCGCCCAGGCCGCGGTGCTGCTGACGGTCCAGGCCGGCGCCGGCGTACTGGCCCGTAGGGTCCCGCTCCCCCGGCCGCTGACGATCGCGGTGCAGGCGCTCCTCGGGCTGCTGCTGCTCACCCTGGTGTTCGCCCGCGACCACGCGTGGGGCGGGCTGCTCCCGGGCCCGGCCGCCTTCCACGAGTTCGCCCAGCTGCTGCGGCAGGGCGGCGACGACATCGGGCGGTACGCGATACCGGCGCCCGCGACGCCGGGCATCCGCCTGATGCTGGTCGGCGGCGCTCTGCTGGCCGGGCTGGTCGTCGACGCGCTGGCGGCCACGTACCGCAGCGCGGCGGCCGCCGGGCTGCCGCTGCTGGCGCTGTACTCCGTCGGCACCGGGCTGGCCCGGGGCGGCACGGACTGGCTGTGGTTCCTGGCGGCCGCCGGGGGCTACCTGCTGCTCCTGCTGGCGGAGAGCCACGAGCGGTCGGCCCGCCGGGCCCCGGCGTCCGGCGGCGGGGCGGAGCCCGCCGTGACGGGGGGCGGCTCGCTCCCGACCGGCCGCACCGGCCGCAGGATCGGCGCGCTCGCCCTGGGCGTGGCCCTGGCCGTCCCGGCGGTGCTGCCCACGATCGACGGCGGTCTGCTGGCGCCGAACGGCCGGGACGGGGGCAAGGACCGCGACGGCGGCACGATCTCGGCGGTGAACCCGCTGGTCTCGCTGCGGGACAGCCTCAACCAGCCGCAGAACCGGGAGCTCCTGCGGTACCGCACCTCGTCCGAGGCCCCGCAGGACCTGTACCTGCGGATCGTCGCGCTCGACCGGTTCGACGGCTCCACCTGGCGCGCCTCCGAGCGGAGCGTCACCGACGTCCCGGGCCGGCTGCCCACCCCCGAGGGCCTCTCCCCCGCGGTGCGCACCGCCCGCGTGAACACCTCGGTGGTGGCCGCCGACGGCTACGCGCAGGACTACCTGCCGCTGCCGTACCCGGCGGACTGGGTGCGCGCGGAGGGCCGGTGGCGGTACGAGCCGGAGGGCCGGACGCTGGTCGGCGACCACGGGCAGACCACCCGCGGCCTGCGCTACCAGGTGTCGAGCCTGACGGCGCAGCCGACGGCCGAGCAGCTGGCGGACGCCCCGCGGCCGCCCGAGCGGCTGCGCCGCGAGTACACCAAGGTGCCGGCGTCGCTGCCGCCGGTGGTGGTGGACCGGGCGCGGCAGGTCACGGCCGGGTCCCGCAACGACTACGAGCGGGCCGTGCGGCTCCAGGAGTGGTTCGCGGTCGGCGGCGGCTTCACCTACGACACCGACGTCCGCACGGGCGGCGACAGCGAGGCCGTCGCACGGTTCCTGGACGAGAAGCGGGGCTTCTGCGTCCACTTCTCCTTCGCGATGGCCGCGATGGCCCGGACGCTGGACATCCCGGCGCGGGTGGCCGTGGGCTTCACCCCGGGCGACCCGCAGGGGGACGGCTCGATGTCGGTCGGCAACAAGGACGCCCACGCGTGGCCCGAGCTCTACTTCGAGGGCACCGGCTGGACCCGCTTCGAGCCGACGCCCAGCCGGGGCAGCCGGCCCGCGTACACCGTCGAGCAGCCGTCCTCCGGGGGCGCGCCGAACGCCCCCCTGCCCACGCCGGGCCGGTCGGCCACCCCCCGGCCCGCCCCCTCGGCCGGTGACACCTGCACCGGGCCGTCGCGCGACGGCTGCCCCGACGACCCGGCCCGGCCGGCGGCGGGCGCCGCCCCCCTCGACACCCCCTCGTCCGGCTCCGACGCGCCGGCCGTCGCCCTGGCGGCGGCGGGTGCGCTGGCGCTCGTCCTGCTGCTCACACCGCCGCTGTGGCGGCTCCGGGTGCGGGCCCGGCGGCTCGGCGGGGCCGCTCCGCGGACTCCTCAGGAGGCCGTGGAGCGCACGCTCGCCGCCTGGCGGGAGCTGACGGATTCCGCCTGGGACTATGGGATTCCGCCTGATGCGGCTCGGACGCCGCGTGGTGCGGTGGCGCACATCGTGCGCGCCGGCGACTTGGACCCGGCGGCGGCGTCGGCGGCCGGGCGGGTCGCCGAGGCGGTGGAGCAGGTGCTGTACGCCCCTGAGCCCGCTGCTGCCGGGGCTCCTCCGACGGCCGAGGTCGCCCTCGTCCGGAGCGGCCTGCGGGCTGCGGCGGGGCGTTCTGTGCGGTTGCGGGCGGTTCTGGCGCCTCGGTCGGCGGCGGGGCTTCTGCGGGGGGTGTGGGGGCGGTGTGCGGGGCTGGTGAAGCGGTGAGGGTGCCCCCGGTCCCTCCGCCAGAGGGGGCATCCCCAACGGGCTGAATCGTGCGCCCGGGCGCGACAACCAGCCCGTCCGGCGCTTGAGGACGCGCGCCGCAGGCGCGCTCACCGCGGGCGCGGGGCACCCCCGCAGAAACGGTGAAAGGGCGGGTCCGGGGCAAACCCCCCTCGACCCGCCCCGCCGTGCGGAACCGCGCGTCAGCGCCCCTGCTCGTCCCGACGCCGCTGCCACCGCTGTTCGATCCGGTCCATCATCGAGCGACGCTGTCGCATCTGGCGGCGCGCCGCCATACCGCCCACCGGCCCCGCACCACGCTGCGGGTCCCCGCCGGGCTTGGGCGCCTTGCGCCATCCCGTCACCACGAGCACCGCGCACCCCAGCATGACGAGGAATCCCACCACGCTGATCCAGATCCACTGGGCGACCATTCCGGCCATGAGGAGCGCGATGCCCACCAGGAAGCCCGCGATCGCCTGGTAGACCCGTCGCCGGGTGTACGTGCGCAGGCCGCTGCCTTCGAGCGCTGTGGCGAACTTGGGATCTTCGGCGTACAGCGCTCGCTCCATCTGCTCGAGCATGCGCTGCTCGTGCTCCGAGAGCGGCACGGAGTCCTCCTACTCGTCGGTCGCGGGGGGCGACCGGGGTGCGACCCTTTCAGGATAGGCAGGGAATCGCCCCCGTGAAACCCGCCCCTCTGCGCCAATTCGCCCACCGGCCCCGGGATGGCGGTGCCGGTGGTGTGGTGATGACGTCGGGACGTTCATTCCCTGCCCGCCGACCCGTCATGCCGGACGGTGTCTACCGATCATACGGGGCGAACGGGTCGATCGGGCGGGGTCGTGCGGACGGGGTTCAGACCCGCTCGGCCAGGACGTGCAGCTGGGTGGCCACGGCGTGGAACGCGGGCAGTGCCGCGGCGGCGGCCTCCAGCTGGGCGAGGGCGTCGCGGGCGCCGGGCTGGGCGTCCACGAGGACGCCGGGGACGAGGTCGGCGAAGACGCGGACGCCGTGCACGGCGGTGACGTCCAGGCCGGCCGCGCCGACCAGTTCCGACAGCTGGTCCGCGGTGAAGCGGCGGGGCACCGGGTCACCGGCGCCCCAGTGGCCGTCGGGGTCGGTCAGGGCCTGCCGGGCCTCGGTGAAGTGGCCGGCGAGGGCGCGGGCGAGCACCGCGCCGCCGAGGCCGGCGGCGAGCAGGCTGAGCACGCCGGAGGGGCGCAGGGCCGCGGCGATGGTGCGCAGGCCCTCGGCGGGGTCGTCCAGGTACTCCAGGACGCCGTGGCAGAGGACGGCGTCGTAGCCGTCGCGGCCGACCACCTCGAACAGGCCCTGGGTGTCGCCCTGCACACCGCGCACCCGGTCGGCGACCCCGGCCTCGGCGGCCCGGCGCTCCAGGGCGAACAGGGCGTTGGGGCTGGGGTCGACGACGGTGACCCGGTGTCCGAGGCGGGCGGCCTCGACGGCGAACTTGCCGCTGCCGCCGCCCGCGTCGAGGACCTCCAGGACGCCGCCGGCACCGGCGCCGGCCTCGGCCCGGCGGTCGAGGGCGTCCCGCAGGACCTCCCAGACCACGGCGGTACGCAGGGACGCCCGGGGGCGCGATGGGGTCTCCCCACCCAGGGAAGGCTCGGACACGGCGGGTGGCTCCTCGGCGCGGGTGGCGGCACCGCCCGGTCGGGCGGCGGCGGATGACGGTCGTCGGCTTCCCCACCCTAATGGGCCGTGCTCCGGCCGCCCGCAAACAGCACCCCCCGGGGCGGAGCGGTGCCCGCTCAGCCCACCCTGCCGTGCCCGCGCGGCGGTTGTGCGGGCAGCCGGGGCTGGAGCACCAGGCCCCGTTCGACGATCCGCAGGAACATCCCGGCGGCGCGGATCAGGTCGTCGGCCTCCCGCTCGCCCGCCGCGGAGGCTATACCGGCCTCCGCCCGCGCCCGCCGGGCGGCGCCGGAGGCGAACAGGGCGCTCCACTCGGCGAGTTCGGGAGCGACCTCGGGCAGGACCTCCCACGCGCTGCGGATCCGCTGCCGCCGTCGCGGCGAGGTCTCCGGGCGGCCCCGCACGGCGAGGACCGCGGCGGCCGTGCGCAGCGCGGCGAGGTGGGCGGTGGCGAACCGCTCGTGCGGGGCGCCGGGCGCGGCGGCCTCCACCAGGCCCTGCCGCGCCTGGGCGAGCAGCTCGACGGCGGCGGGCGGGGCCGAGGCACGGGCCGGCGGGGGCACCTCCCACGCCCCCGGGGACGTGGGGGAAGGGCGGACGTCGCTCCTGCTGCGGGCCATGACGAACCTCCTTCGTCGGGGCGGCCCGGCCGGACGACCGGACCACCGTCTGCGACCATCGTCCCTCGCCCCACTGACAATCGCTCTGACCTGCGGAAACACCGGTCTCGGCAGCCCCGCCCGGGGGCGGCGGCACGGGGCGCGGTACGCGGGCGAAGGCCCGCACCGGGGGACACCGTGCGTACGGGGAGAATCACCGTCATGGACAGCAGCAGTACGCGCCGCGGCAGGACCCGGAGGCGGCTCTTCGAGGCGGCCGTCACCCTCATCGCCGAACAGGGCTTCTCCTCCACCACCGTGGACGAGATCGCCGAACGGGCCGGGGTGGCCAAAGGCACCGTCTACTACAACTTCGCGAGCAAGACGGTGCTCTTCGAGGAGTTGATGCGGGACGGCATCGAGCTGCTGGCCGTCTCCCTCCGGAGGGCCGCCGACGACACGGCCGCCCGGGGCGGCAGCCGGGTGGACGCGCTCGACGCGATGATGCGGGCGGTCCTGGACTTCATCGCCCGCTATCCGGCGCTGACGCAGCTGTACGTGGCGGAGCTGTGGCGTACGAACCGGGCCTGGCAGTCGACGCTGATGCAGGTGCGGCAGAAGGCGATCGCGGTGCTGGAGGGCGTGCTGGCGGAGGCCGTCGCGGACGGCGAGCTGAGCCCGGAGATCGACGTCCCGCTGACGGCGTCGGCCCTGTTCGGCATGGTGCTGGTGGCGGCCCTGGACTGGCAGTCGTTCCAGCCGGAGCGGTCGGTGGACGAGGTGCATTCGGCGCTGTCGCGCCTGTTGCAGGGACGTGTGGGCGGGCACGCCCACTGAGAACAGCCGCTGAGAGGCGTACGGGTGCGGGCCGTCCCCCGCGGCCCGCACCCGCTCCCCCGTCCCCTCCCCCGTCGCGCCGGGGCACGGCCCCGTTCCGCCGCCCCGTGCCGACGGTCCGGAGCCGGACCCCTCCGCGGCCTCCACTCTTCCGCCCCGGAGGGCGTCGGCTCATCCGTACTGCTACTCATCCCGTCGCCTGAGTACCCGCACCCAGCCCTACGATCATCGTCATGTCCGTACTTCCCATGGTGTTCACCAGCGGCTGGGCGAGCGGGATCAACGCCTACGCCGTGGTCCTGCTGCTCGGTCTGTTCGGCAGGGCCGGTGTCGGCGACGACGTGCCGGAGGCGTTGCAGCGTCCCGAGGTGCTGATCGTCGCCGGTGTGCTGTTCCTCTGCGAGGCCGTCGCCGACAAGGTCCCTTACGTGGACACGGTGTGGGACGTCGTCCACACCCTCGTCCGGCCCGCCTGCGGGGCGATGGTCGGGGCGATGCTGGCCGGGCAGAGCGGCGGGTCGCTGTCGGAGGTCGCGGCCGGGGCGCTGGGCGGGACGACCGCGCTGGTGATGCACCTGGTGAAGATGAGTACGCGGATGGCGGTCAACAGCTCGCCGGAGCCGCTGAGCAACATCCTGCTGAGCATCGCCGAGGACCTGGGCGTCGCGATCCTCGTGGTCTTCGCCCTGTTCCATCCGGCGGTCGCGGCGGGCATCGCGGGGACGCTGCTGGCGCTGGGGATCGGGATGGTGATCTTCCTGTGGCGCCGGGTGCGCGCGTTCTGGAGGCGGCGGAAGGAGCGGAGGGAACGGCGCGCGGCGGCCCCCGCCTGAGCCCTGTTCCCCGAGGTCCTGAGCTCTGTTCCCCGAGGTGGGGAGGGGCGGCGCGGGCCCCTCCGGATAGAGTCGCCGCATGGCACGAATCGCGGTGATCGGCGCCGGCATGGGCGCCATGGCGGCCGCCGCCCGACTGGCCGTCGCGGGACACTCGGTGGCGGTGTACGAGCGCGGGGGGACCCACGGCGGGGGCGTCGGGCGGTTCGCCCGGGACGGCTTCGTCTTCGACACGGGCCCCCAGCTGCTGCACCTGCCCGCCGTCTACCGCGACCTCTTCGTCAAGACCGGCAAGGAATCCCTGGAGCAGAGCGTCGAGCTCGCCCAGGTGGACCCGGCGAGCGCTCATGTCTTCGCGGACGGCACGGCGTTCGCCCTGTCCAACGCCTCCCGCGCGGGCGTCGTCCGGGCTCTGGACGAGGCGGTCGGCCCCGGCGCGGGCGAGCGCTGGAGCGACCTCGTCAACCGGGCCCGGGAGGTGTGGGACGCGACGCGACGCCCGCTGCTGGAGGAGCCCCTGGGCGCCCGGGCCGAGGACCGCGCCGCGCTGGGCCACGACCCCTACCCGGCGGTGCGCCGGCGCGGGCTGTTCCGGCGCGCCGCACCCGTCACGCTCGCCGCCGTCGCCGGCCGCGAACTGCGGGATCCGCGCCTGGCCGCGCTGCTGGAGAGCCACGCCCTGGCCCACGGCCTCGACCCGCGCACCGCCCCGGCGAGCGCGGCCGTCCTGCCGTACATGGAGCAGACCTTCGGGAGCTGGTACGTCACCGGCGGGCTGCGGGGCCTCGCCGACGCGCTGCACCGGCGGTGCACCGCGCGGCGGGTGGCGTTCCACTTCGACGCCGAGGTGACCGGCGTGGTCGAGAAGGACGGCCGCGCGGCCGGTGTCCGGCTGGCCGACGGCGGCGTGGCCGAGGCGGACTTCGTGGTCACCGGCACGCCCTCCCTGGGCCCTGCCGGTACCGCCCCTCCCGTGCCGGGCCGGTTCACCGTCCTCCTCGCCCTGCGCGGAGCGCGGCCCGACGGTACGGCGCACCGTACGGTGGTCCACGCCCCCGACCGCGAAAGCGAGTTGACAGGAATCTTTGATTCCGCCGATCCGTCCTACGCGCCGACGGTCACCGTCCTGCGCCCCGACGACCCGTCCGTCCGGCCCGACGCCGAGCACGAGGCCGTCACCCTCACCGCCACCGCCGCCCCGCAGGGCCGCGTCGACTGGACCTCCGGCGGCACGGCGGCCGGCTTCGCCGACCGGATGCTCCGGGCCGCCGAGGCGGCCGTACCCGGCCTGCGGGAGCGGCTGTTGTGGCACGAGATCCGCACGCCCGCCGACACGGAGGCCCTGACGGGCGCTCCCGGGGGCGGGGTGCCCGCGCCCGCGCTGGCGGGTGGCGGCGGGGCGTTCCTGCGTCCCGGCAATGCCGGCGAACTGCCCGGTGTGTACCGGGTCGGGGGGTTCGCCCACCCCGGGGGCGGGCTCGCGCACGCGGGGATGTCGGGGGCGCTGGTGGCCGGTCTGATCGTGGAGGGGAAGGGGTTCAGGGGGTCGCAGTGAGGGCGCCCCGGCCCCTCCCCCAGAGGGGGCACCCCCTCAGTACCCGTACCCCTGCTGATCCCGCGGCTGCGGCCCCGCCTCCGTCCCCCGCTGCTGCGGCACCCACACGCCCCCGGGCGGGGTGTCCATGTCGTACTGCTGGGACGGAGCAGGGGCAGGAGCAGGAGCAGACGCATACCCCTCACCGCCCTGCGGATACGGCTGCGGATACGCGCCGTAGGCACCCTGCTGCCCGTACGCGTCGTACTGCTCATACGCCGGCGGATGAGCCGCGATATACGGGTCGGAGTAGGCGGCGTACTGCCCCTGCTCCTGCCCGTACCCGTACTGACCGGTGTGCTCGGCGCTGTAGCCGCCGGGTGCGGCACTGTCGTACGCGGCGGGCGGGTCGTAGACGCCGAAGACGGTCGCGGTCTCCTCGGCCGGCGGGAAGGCGTCGCCGGGCACCGGGCGCTCGGTCGTGGGCTGTTGGGGCACGGCGGGCATCATGGCGGTCGCGGCGTCGGCCTCGGCGGCCGTCAGCCGCTTGCCGGCACCGGGGGTGCCGGGGGCGGGCGGCGCGGGGGCGGGCGTCCCGGCGTTCCGCTCGCCGCGGCCCCGGCGGCGGCCGGACCGGCCCGGGGCGGCCGGAGCCTCCGGAGCGGCGGCAGGGCCGTCGTCCCCCCGGCCCTTGCGCCGGAGGGACCAGCCGGCGGAGAAGCCGCGCCGGAAGGAGAGCGTGACGTAGACCTGGCCGATCGCGAAGGCGATCGCGCCCACCGCGATGACCGCCACGGAGGGGATGACCACTCCGGCCACCACGCCGAGGAAGCCGGTGAAGGCGAGCAGCCGCCAGCGCAGCCGCGCCTTGTACTGCAGCAGCACCTCGGCGAGCAGCCAGAGCGCGACGACGCCGAACGCGAAGTAGAGGACCGTCCAGCCCATGAGTCGCCTCTCTCGTCCGGCCGCCGCGACCGGCGGGCCGTCAGGACCGCTGGTGCAGTCCCAGGTTCTCGTAGATTTCCAGGGTGGCCGTGGAGTGGTTCAGGGTAATGAAATGCAGCCCCGGAGTCTCCTCGGCCATCAACCGGGCACACAGCTCCGTCGCGTACTCGATCCCGATCGAGCGTACAGCCGCCGGATCGTCCTTCACCCCGCGGATCCGCTCGGCGAGGCCGGCGGGGAACGCCGCGTTGCTGAGCTGGGCGAACCGTTCGATCTGCCGGACGTTGGTGACGGGCATGATCTCCGGGATGATCGGCGTCGCACAGCCGGCCGCCTGGACGCGGTCGCGCAGCCGCAGGTAGTCCTCGGCGTGGAAGAACATCTGGGTGATGGCGAAGTCGGCGCCCGCGCGGCACTTGGCCACGAAGTGGCGGACGTCGGTGTCCCAGTCGGTGGAACGGGGGTGCATCTCGGGGAAGGCGGCGACGCCGACGCAGAAGTCGCCGGACTCCTTGATGAGGCGGACCAGTTCGACCGCGTGGTCCAGCCCCTTGGGGTGCCGCACCCACTCCCCGGTGGGGTCGCCGGGCGGGTCGCCGCGCAGGGCGAGCATATTGCGGATGCCGACGTCCGCGTACTGCCCGATGACGTTGCGGAGCTCCGCCACGGAGTGGTTGACGGCGGTGAGGTGGGCGACGGGGGTCAGGGTGGTGTCGGTCGCGATGCGCTCCGTCGCGCGCACGGTGCCCTCGCGGGACGACCCGCCGGCGCCGTAGGTCACGGAGACGAAGGTGGGGGCGACGGCCTCGATCCGCCGGATGGCGTTCCAGAGCGTCCGCTCGCCTTTGTCGGTCTTCGGGGCCGCGAATTCGAAGGAGTACGAGCGCTCGCCCGACGCGAGCAGGTCACGCACGGTCCGTGCGTGATCAGTCCTGGTGGAGGCAGTGCCGAGGGCCATACCGGTCAAGTTAACCAGCGGTGCGACGATCTTCCCAAGCCGTGTCCACGATGTGGCCGACTCCCGGCCCCGGGTGTCCGGTCCCCGACCCCCAAACACCGATTTTCCGGATTTTCCGGGTCCGGCGGCAGGCATTCCGGGCCCTCGCCGAACGAATATTTATCCGCTCCCCGAAGAAAAGGCCGCGGCGGGGCGGCCCCGACGATCACCTCCGCTTTCCCTGATTTCACCCCCGGTGCATTACATCCCGGTAACCGGCGCGCAGAAAGCGCCGCACCCCCACTTCCGCCGTGATTATCGGATGTGAACCGTACTGGATCCTTTTGGCGCGGATAGCATGGCCATACGCCCTGCGCCGAAGCGGTTCCCACCCATGTGCCGGGGTGCATCTCCCCAGGTGAGCGCAGTCGACCGCGACGGATTTCCGGGCGGAAAAGGTACTCCCACAAAAGGAGACGTCATGAAGAAGACGTACGAGGCTCCCACGCTGATCCGGCGCGGCACCTTCCGGGCCAAGACCGGCTTCCTCCGCACCTCGGGCAACGACCGTCTGATCCTCAGCAAGAACTGAGGCCGGACGGAGACAGAGGTCTGAATGCCGACGCCTCGCGAGGCGGGGGGAGCGGGCCCGGGTGCGGCGCGTTTCGTGGTCCTTCCGGACTGCGAGGACGCGCTCGCCGCGGCCCGCTCCCTCATCCGCCGGGACACCCGGATCATCCCCCATCCCTCCGGCCGGCCCTGGATCGCCGGCCACTGGCACGACCAGGACGTCATCGCCGTCCGGACCCGCCGGGCCGCCCTCGCGGCGGTCGGCTGCTGTCCCGTCCGGCGCGAGGAGCTCCGGCGGCAGGCGGACGGGCTGCGCGACCTGACCGCCCTGGACCGCCTGGCCCGCACCCTGCCCGGCAGCTTCCACCTCGTGGCCGCGCTGGACGGCGCCGTCCGCGTCCAGGGCACGGCGTCCGGCCTCCGCCTGGTCTTCCGGGCCACCGTCGACGGCGTCGAGGTGGCCGCGAGCGACGCCGGGCCGCTCGCCCGCGCCCTGGGCTCCGCACCCGACGAGGAGGAGCTGGCCGTACGGCTGCTGTGGCCGGTCCCCCACCCCCTCTTCACGACCTCGCTCTGGCGGGGCGTCACCGCCGTCCCCGCCGAACAGGCCCTGTACGTGAGCCGCGACGGGCGTTCGGCCCGGTGTTCCCGCTGGTGGACGCCGCCCGAACCGGTGCGTTCGATGGCCGGTGGCGCGCAGCTGGTGCGCCGGGCGCTCACCGAGGCCGTGGCGGCCCGCACCCACCGGGGCGGCGTGGTCAGCTGCGATCTGTCCGGCGGCCTCGACTCCACGTCCGTCTGCTTCCTGGCCGCGGCCTCCCCGGCCCGGGTCGTCGCCAGTACCTGGCCGGGGCGCGACCCCGCCGACAGCGATCTGTACTGGGCCCGGCGCGCCGCGCGCCACCTCCCGGAGGCCGAGCACGTGGTGTGGGACGCGGACGAGTCCCCGCTCGTCTACACCGACCTGCTGGGCATCGACGACCCGATGGACGAGCCGACCATCGGCGTCATGGACCGGGCCCGGGTGCTGCACCACCTGCCGGACCTCGCCCGGCGGGGCAGCACGGTGCATCTGACGGGCATCGGCGGCGACCATGTGGCCTGGTGTTCGGAGGGCTACTACCACCGGCTGCTGCGGACGCGTCCATGGTTCGCGCTGCGGCGGCTGCGCGGCTTCCGCACCCTCTACCAGTGGCCGCTCGGCCCGGCCGCGCGCACCCTCGCCGACTCGCGCCCCTACGGCCGCTGGCTGGCCGGCACGGCGGCGCGGCTGCGCGACCCGCTGCCGCCCGGCGCCGCGGGGGCGCTGGGCTGGGGTACTCCGCCCCGGCTGTTCGACTGGGTCACCCCCGAGGCCGCCGACGCCGTCCGGCGGGCCCTGCGCTCGGCCGCCGGGACCGCGGAACCGCTCCATCCCGACCGCGGACTGCACCAGGACCTGGAGCAGATCCGGATCTGCACCCGGATCGTCCGCCAATGGGACCTGATGGCCGCGCGGACGGGGCTGCCGATGGCGTCCCCGTTCTTCGACGACCGGGTGATCGAGGCGTGCCTCGCCGTCGACCCGCGCGAACGCGTCACGCCGTGGGCCTACAAACCCCTGCTGGGAGCGGCCATGCACGGGATCGTCCCGGACGCCTGTCTGGCCCGCACCGACAAGGCGCACGCGTCGATGGACGCCTCGAACGGGCTGCGGGAGCACCGGGGTGACCTGGTGAAGCTCTGGGAGGACTCGCACCTGGCCCGGCTGGGGCTGGTGGACGCCCGCGCCCTGACGGACCTCGCCCGGCGGCCCTCCGCGCCCGGTCTGACCGAGGCGATCCTCTACTCCACGATCGGTTGCGAGGTGTGGCTGCGGACCCTCGCCCCCGGCCGCTGACCGGCCCGGACCCCACGACCGCGGACGCCGGCGTCCGCAGGAAGGGAAGCCCCATGGCACTGCGGTTCACCACGGACGTCGCCACGGCGGAGACCGACTACGGCACCGTCCTGCTCGACCAGCGCAAGGGCCTGTACTGGGAGCTCAATCCCACCGGCACACTCGTCGTCCGCACCCTGCTGAACGGCGGCGAGGAGACGGACGCGATCGACGCGCTCGTCGCCGAGTTCGCCGTGGGCCGGGACCGGGCCGCCGAGGACGTCGCCGCCCTGGTCGCGGAGTTGCGCGCGTCGGGGCTCGCGGCATGACCACACCCAGCGCGCTCGTCCGGCCGTCCGGCGTCCCGCTCCCCCGGCGGCTGGCCGCCCGGCTCGCCCTGGCCGCCGCCTTCCCGCTCGCCCTGCTGCCGCCCCGGCACCTCCGCGCGGTGCTCGCGCTGCTCCGCCGGGGGGCCGTGCCCGCCTCGTACGCCCGGGCCGGGGCGGCGCGGCGGGCGGTGTGCGCGGTCAGCCTGTACTGCGCGGGGCCGCGCGGTTGTCTGCCTCGGTCACTCGGCACGGCCCTGCTGTGCCGGCTCGGCGGCAGCTGGCCGACGTGGTGCACCGGGGTGCGCGTGGTGCCGCCGTTCAGCGCGCACGCCTGGGTGGAGGCGGAGGGCCGGCCGGTGGACGAGGGAGTTCCGGACGACTACTTCAGCCGTCTGGTCGCCGTGGCACCCGGCCCTGCGCCCCGGGAACGGCCGCTGCCGTGACGGGGGCCGGGTCCGGGCGGCACGGGCCGGGCGCGGTCCGCACGATGTTCCGGCTGACCGCCGGACACCGTGCGGCGCTGGTCACCGCCACCGTGCTCACCCTGGTGGGTTCGGCGCTGGGGCTGGCGCAGCCGCTGCTCGCCAAGCGGATCGTGGACGCGAGCGCCGACGGGCGGATGCTGTGGCCGTTGCTGTTCCTCGGCGCGCTGTTCGTGGCCGAGGCCGCCACGGCGTCGGTGGGCCGCTTCCTCCTGGAGCGGATGGGCGAGGGCATCGTCCGCGGGCTGCGCCACGGCCTGGTCGGCCGGCTGCTGCGGCTGGAGATGCGGGAGTACGAGCGGCACCGGACCGGCGACCTCATCTCCCGGGTCACCGTCGACACCACCGTGCTGCGCGAGGTCGTCTCCCAGGCGCTGGTGGACCTGATCACCGGTTCGCTGGTCTCGGTGGGGGCCGTGGCGCTGATGTTCTGGCTCGACCCGCTGCTGCTGCTCCTGGTCGCCCTCACGGTGGCGGCGGCGGCCGCGGTGGTGACCTGCGTCCTCACCGGGATCCGTACGGCCTCGGAGCGGATGCAGGGCGCGGTCGGGGCGGTCGCGGCCGATCTCGAACGGGCCCTGGGCGCCCTGCCGATGGTCCGGGTGCACCGGGCCGAGGAGCGCGAGGCGGCCCGGATCGGGGCGCGCGTCGACGCGGCGTACGGCGCCGGCGTCCGCACCGCGCGGCTGGCGTCGGTGATGAGCCCGGCGGTCGAACTGGCCGTCCACGGCTCGTTCCTGCTCGTCCTGGTCATCGGCGGCCTGCGGGTGAACGGGCACGCCAACAGCCTCGGCGATCTGGTCGCCTTCCTGCTGTACGCCAGTTATCTGGTGGTGCCGCTGTCGTCGGTGTTCCGTGCGGCGGGGCTGATCCAGCGGGGAGCGGGAGCCCTCCGGCGCGTGGAGGAGGCACTCGCCCTCCCGGCGGAACCGGAAGAACCTGATGAACCGGATGCGCCGGGCGGACCGGACGGGCGGACCGGGCGCGCCCGCACGCTCCCGGCCGCTCCCGCCGCCGCCCCTCCCGCCGCCGGCCCTGCCGCCCCCGTCCTCGCCCTGGAGGACGTCCGGTTCGGCTACCGCCCCGGCAGCCCGGTGCTGCGCGGTCTCTCCCTGGAGGTGCCGCCGCACCGGCAGGTCGCGCTGGTGGGCAGGTCGGGCGCGGGGAAGAGCACGGTCTTCGCCCTGGCCGCCCGCTTCCACGAACCGGACGCCGGCCGGCTGCTCTTCGACGGCCGGCCCGCCGCCGGGATGAGCCGTGCGGAGTGCCGGGCCCGCATCGCCGTCGTCGACCAGAACACCCACGTCGTCCACGGCTCCCTGTGGGACAACATCACCTACGCCGTGCCCTGGGCGACCCGTGCCGAGGTGCGGCGGGTGGTCGAACTCGTCCGCCTCACCGAGGTGGTGGACCGGCTGCCGGGCGGGCTCGACGGGGCGGTCGGGGAGCGGGGCGGCACCCTGTCGGGCGGCGAGCGGCAGCGGGTGGCGCTGGCCCGGGCCCTGCTCACCCGCCCCGCGCTGCTGCTGCTCGACGAGCCGACGTCCCAGCTGGACGCGGTCAACGAGGCGGCGCTGGGACGGGTGATGCGGGACATCACCCGCGAGTGCGCCCTGCTGGTGATCGCCCACCGGCTGTCCACCGTGCAGAACGCCGACCGCATCGTCGTCCTGGACGAGGGCCGCGCCGTCGCCTCGGGGCGGCACGAGGAGCTGCTGTCCGGCTGTGCCGCCTACCGGGAGCTGGCCGCCGCACAGGTGCTGCGGACGGGCTGAGCCCGGGTCAGCCGGCCTTGGGGAGGCCCTTCGGCCCGCCGGGCACCGGGCCGCCGTCGCCCCGGCGGACGAAGGTCTCCTTCGGCCCGCCCTCCCAGGAGACGACCATGGACGTGGCATCGGACTTCTCGATGAGGCCCACGGTGCGCCTGGTGTCGTTGTCGGTGCACTTGAGCATCAGGGACGTGCCGTCGACGGAGCCCGTGCAGGTGCGCTTGCCGCCGTCGGAGACCAGGGCCGCCTTCCCGGCGGCCATGCTCAGGGCGACCGGTCCTTCGGGGGTCCGCGCCAGGAAGACGCCCTCACGGGAGCTGCCGCGCCGCTTGCTCTCGGCAGCGCCGCCCGACTGCTGGGTCACCCGGGTCGGCTGCACGTCGGCCCTGTCGTCCTTCTGGCCGTCACCCTTCTTGCCGTCACCGCCGTTCGAGCACCCCGTCATCAGCACAGCGGCCATGAGGGCCGCCCCCGTGATCTGTGCTGCCCCGCGCACGCACCGTCTCCTTCTGCCGTCGCCCAAAGTTGATCAGGAACACGTCAACCTACCGGACGGCGGAGCGGGGTACGGACGGGCCTCAGTCGCGCTCGCGGATCCGGCGGGCCAGCCGGGCGGCGGCCTCCCCCGGGTCGTCCGCCTCGGTGAGGGCACGGACCACGACGACGCGCCGGGCCCCGGCGTCCAGGACCTCGTCCAGATTGCCCTCGTCGATGCCGCCGATGGCGAACCAGGGGCGCCCGGGCCGCAGGGCGGCCGTGTGGCGCACCAGGGACAGGCCGGGGGCGGGGCGGCCGGGCTTGGTGGGGGTGGGCCAGCAGGGGCCGGTGCAGAAGTAGTCCACGCCGGGTTCGGCGATCGCCGCCTCGGCCTCCGCCTCGGAGTGCGTGGAGCGGCCGATCAGCACGTCGTCGCCGAGGACGGCGCGCGCGACGGGCACCGGGAGGTCGCCCTGGCCCAGGTGCAGCACGTCGGAGCGGATCGCGTGGGCCACGTCGGCGCGGTCGTTGACCGCGAGGAGCCTGCCGTGCCGGCGGGCGGCGTCGGCCAGGACGGCCAGGTGCTCCAGCTCCTCCCCGGCCTCCATGCCCTTGTCGCGGAGCTGCACGATGTCGACGCCGCCGGCGAGGACTGCGTCCAGGAACTCCGGCAGGTCGCCCTGGCGCTTGCGCGCGTCGGTGCACAGGTAGAGCCGGGCGCCGGCGAGAGCGTCGCGGGCGGTGGCGGACATCGGGTTCCCCCCAGGTTCGGCGGTGCACGGGCGGGGCCCCGGCGAAAGGGCCCCGCCCGTGCACCACGGACGGTTCACTGCGGCACGGTCAGACGGCGAGCGCCTGAGCGCGGCGCTTCACCTCCGTGCCGCGATTCTCCCGCAGGGCCTGCGCGGGCGTGCCGGGCAGGGTCGGGTCGGGAGTGAAGAGCCACTCCAGCATTTCCTCGTCGGTGAAGCCGTCGTCCTTCAGGAGGGTCAGGGTCCCGGCGAGGCCCTTGACCACCTTGCCCTCGCCGACGAAGTCGGCGGGCACCTGGAGCACTCGGTTCTCGCCACGGCGCACGGCGATCAGCTGGCCCTCCTTGACCAGCTGCCGGACGCGCGTCACCTCGACGTCGAGCATCTCGGCGATGTCGGGGAGAGTGAGCCAGGCGGGGACGAGAGCATCGATCTTTGCGTCAATCTCGGTCACGGGACAAGCCTGCCATCCGCCACTGACAGTCGGTAGCCGGGTACGCCCGGGCGTGCCCCGGAGGCCCGGACCGGCCCCTCAGCCCACCGCCTCAGCCCACCGCCGACTTCAGCGGCACCGACGGGTCCGCCACCCGCTCCCGGTCGACCGCCGCGCCCTTCTCGATGAGCTTGCGCCCCTGCGCCAGGTCCCGCGGCCGGCCCACCGCAAGCACGGCCACCAGCACGCCGTCCCGCAGCCAGCACACCGTCCACGCGGCGGTCCGCGGGTCGCCGCGCCACACCAGCTCGTCGGCGGCCGCGTGGTGCCCCGCGTACTGCACGAACCGCCCGAACTGCTCGGACCAGAAGTAGGGCACCGGATCGTAGACCGGCCCCTCGGCCGGGCCGTGGACGATGGTGGCCGCCACCGTCTTGGGCCCCTGGAGGGCGTTGTCCCAGTGGTGGACGAGCAGCCGTTCGCCGTAGCGGGCGGAGGGGAACGACGCGCAGTCGCCGACCGCGTAGACGTCGGGGAGCGAGGTGCGCAGCCGGTCGTCGGTGACGACGGAACGATCCTCCGCGAGCTCGATGCCCGAGCCGTCGAGCCAGCCGGTCGCGGGCCGCGCCCCGATGCCGACGACCACGGCGTCGGCGGTCAGCCGGGTGCCGTCGGCCAGCAGGACCGCGCCCGGTTCGAGCGCCGCCACGCGGGCGCCGGTGAGCAGCCGGGCGCCGCTGTGCGCGTACCAGTCGGCCATGTGCGCGGCGACCTCCGCGGGCAGGGCGCCGGCCAGCGGCCGGTCGGCGGCCTCCACGACGGTCACCCGGCAGCCGGCCTCGCGGGCGGCGGTGGCGAACTCTGCGCCGATCCAGCCGGCGCCGACGGCGACGACGTCGCGCTGCCCCTCCAGCAGCGGGCGCAGCCGCGTCGCGTCGTCCAGGGTGCGCAGCAGGTGGACGCCGGGCAGGTCCTCGCTGCCGGGCAGCCGGACGGGCTCCGCGCCGGTGGCGACGACGAGGACGTCGTAGCCGACCGGTCCGCGGGGGGTGTCGACCTCGTGGTCGGCGGCCCGCAGCCCGGTGACCTCCACGCCGAGCTCCAGCTCGATGTTGAGCGAGGCGAAGTCGACCTCGAAGGCGGAGCCCTCCGCCTTGCCGAGCAGCACGGCCTTGGACAGCGGCGGCCGGTCGTAGGGCGGGTGGGGTTCGGCCCCCAGCAGGGTGATCGTGCCCTCCCAGCCCTGTTCGCGGAGGGCGACGGCGGTCTGCACGCCTGCCATGCCCGCGCCGGCGACGACGACGCGCCGCCGGGCCGGGCCGCCGGTCGGTTCCGGGCCCTCGGGGGCGGTGCCACTGCGGGTGTTCGTCTGCTCACTCACCCGATCACTGTAGGGGTGACGGCGAGGTCTTTCGGAGCACCGGGTGACGAGACCTCCGACACAACGTCACGGCGCCGCGCGGCCCCCGCCGCCTTCCGCCCCGTTCGCGGCCCGTACTAGGGTGGCCGGTGCACAAGCACTCGCGGGAGCCCGGACGGACCGGGCTGAGAGGGAGGCTGGACGGCCTCCGACCGTACGAACCTGATCCGGGTCATGCCGGCGAAGGGAGGGGCTGGACGCCCATGCACGCGTCTTCTCGCACGGGACCGCCGGGGACATACGACGTCCTGGTGGTCGGCGGCGGTGTCATCGGTCTGGTGACCGCCTGGCGGGCGGCCCAGCGGGGTCTGCGGACGGCGGTCGCCGATCCCGCGCCCGGCGGCGGGGCCGCGCTCGTGGCGGCCGGAATGCTGGCCGCCGTCACCGAACTGCACTACGGCGAGCAGGAGTTGCTCGCCCTCAACCTGGCCTCGGCACGCCGCTACCCCGCGTTCACGGCGGAGCTTGAGGAGGCGAGCGGGCAGGAAACCGGCTACCGCGCCTGCGGCACCCTCGCCGTCGCCCTCGACGCCGACGACCGCGCCCACCTGCGGGACCTGCACGCGCTCCAGCTGCGCTGCGGGCTCGACGCACAGTGGCTGACCGGACGCGAGTGCCGCCGCCTGGAGCCCATGCTCGCCCCCTGTGTGCGGGGCGGGCTGCGGGTGGACGGCGACCACCAGACCGACCCCCGGCGGCTGGCCGCCGCCCTGCTGACCGCGTGCGAACGCGCCGGCGTGGCCCTCCACCGCGCCGCGGCCGCCCGGATCCTGCTCGACGGCGACCGGGCCGCCGGTGCCGAACTCGCCGACGGGGAACGGATCCTCGCCGGCCAGACCGTGCTGGCCGCCGGCAGCCGCAGCGGGCGGATCGCCGGACCGCCCGACGAGGTCCTGCCCCCGGTCCGCCCGGTCAAGGGCCAGACCCTGCGGCTGCGCGTCCCCGAGGCGTACCGTCCGTTCCTGTCCCGCACGGTCCGGGCGGTCGTCCGCGGCGGCCACGTCTACCTGGTGCCGCGCGAGAACGGCGAGCTGGTGGTCGGGGCGACCACGGAGGAGCTCGGCTGGGACACCACCGTCACCGCGGGCGGCGTCTACGAGCTGCTGCGGGACGCGCACGAGCTGGTGCCCGGCCTCACCGAACTGCCGCTCGTCGAGACCTCGGCCGGGCTGCGCCCCGGCTCGCCCGACAACGCGCCCCTGCTCGGCCCGACCGCCCTGCCCGGCCTGCACCTGGCCACGGGCCACTACCGCAACGGCGTCCTGCTGACCCCGCTCACCGGGGACGTCATGGCCGAGGTGCTGACCACCGGGCGGCTGCCCGAGGAGGCCCGGCCCTTCAGCCCCCGCCGGTTCACCGAGCCCGCCGAGCCCGCACCCGCCCCCCCCTCGTCGTTCAGGAGCAGTCCGCATGACCGGCAGTGACGTCGTGACCCCCGGCAGCCCCGGCGCGGCCCCCGGGGTGAGCGTCCACGTCAACGGCGAGCCCCGCGCGGTCCCCCGCGGGACCACCCTCGCCGCGCTGGTCGCCGAGCTCGCCGGGTCCGCCGGCCGCCCGGGCGCGCCGGGCGGCGTCGCCGCCGCCGTCAACGAGGCCGTCGTCCCGCGCGGGCGGTGGGCGGACACGCCCCTCCGCGACGGCGACCGGGTCGAGGTGCTCACCGCGGTCCAGGGAGGCTGACATGGCCGACGACGTCCTCACCATCGCCGGCACCCCCTTCACCTCCCGCCTCATCATGGGCACCGGCGGGGCACCCAGCCTCGACGTGCTGGAACGGGCCCTGCTCGCCTCCGGCACCGAGCTCACCACCGTCGCGATGCGCCGCCTCGACCCGGCGGTGCGCGGCTCGGTGCTCTCGGTCCTGGAGCGGCACGGCATCCGGGTGCTGCCCAACACCGCCGGCTGCTTCACCGCGGGCGAGGCCGTCCTGACGGCCCGGCTGGCCCGCGAGGCGCTCGGCACCGACTGGGTGAAGCTGGAGGTCATCGCCGACGAGCGGACCCTGCTGCCCGACCCCATCGAACTGCTCGACGCCGCCGAGATCCTGGTCGACGACGGCTTCACCGTGCTGCCCTACACCAACGACGACCCCGTCCTCGCCCGCCGCCTGGAGGACGTCGGCTGCGCCGCGATCATGCCGCTCGGCTCGCCCATCGGCTCCGGCCTGGGCATCCGCAACCCGCACAACTTCCAGCTCATCACCGAGCGCGCACACGTCCCGGTGATTCTGGACGCCGGTGCCGGCACCGCCTCCGACGCGGCGCTGGCCATGGAGCTGGGGTGTGCGGCGGTGATGCTGGCGTCGGCGGTGACGCGGGCGCAGGAGCCGGTGCTGATGGCCGAGGCGATGCGGCATGCGGTGGAGGCGGGGCGGCTCGCGCATCGGGCGGGGCGGATTCCTCGGCGGCACTTCGCCGAGGCGTCGTCGCCTTTGCAGGGCCTGGCGGCCCTGGACCCGGAACGCCCGGCGTTCAGCGCGCGCTGAGGGGGTGTCTCCCCGCCCCGCCCTTTCTCCGTTTCTGCGGGGAGTGCCCCGCGCCCCCGGGTGAACGCGCCTGCGGCGCGTGTCCTCAAACGCCGGACGGGCTGAGTCAGCCCGTCCGGCCCTGTGGGAGCACAACATCCCGGACACGCCCATGTCACCGTTCCGCACCCGTAGCCCCGTCCGGACGCACGAGCGTACGGACCGTCGCTGATCACTCGTAGACTCGTTGACCGTGGATACGACCTTGCCGGACCCCCTCGTCGACCAGCTGCTCGACGGCCGCTACCGCATCGAGGCGCGGGTAGCCGCGGGCGGCATGGCCACGGTCTACCGGGCGCTGGACACCCGGCTCGACCGGGTGCTCGCCGTGAAGGTGATGCACCCGGCCCTCGCGGCGGACAAGGTCTTCGTCGAGCGCTTCATCCGCGAGGCCAAGTCGGCGGCGCGCCTGGACCACCCGAACGTGGTGAGCGTCTACGACCAGGGGACGGACGGCGGATACGTCTACCTCGCGATGGAGTACGTGGCGGGCTGCACCCTGCGGGACGTGCTGCGCGAGCGGGGCGCGCTCCAGCCGCGGGCGGCGCTGGACATCGTGGAGCCGGTGCTGGCCGCGCTGGGCGCGGCGCACCGCGCGGGTCTGGTGCACCGCGACATGAAGCCGGAGAACGTGCTGATCGGCGACGACGGCCGGGTGAAGGTCGCCGACTTCGGACTGGTCCGTACGGTGGGCACCAACAGCGCCACCAACACGGGCTCCATCCTGGGCACCGTCTCGTACCTCGCGCCGGAGCAGATCGAGCACGGCACGGCGGACACCCGCACCGACGTCTACGCCTGCGGTGTCGTCCTCTACGAGATGCTCACCGGCGTCAAGCCGCACAGCGGCGCCAGCCCCGCCCAGGTCCTCTACCAGCACCTGCACCGGGACGTGCCGCCGCCGTCGGAGGAGGTCCCCGGGCTGGCCCCGGAGCTGGACGACCTGGTGACCGTGGCCACGGCCCGCGACCCGCAGCTGCGCCCGTCCGACGCGGTCGGCATGCTCGGCCTGGTGCGCGCGGCGCGCGCGACGCTGTCCCGCGAACAGCTGGACGCCCGTCCGCCGCTGGCCGCCGGCCCGGTCGCCCAGGGCGGCGAGGAGGAGCAGACGAGCGTCCTGCCCCGGCCGGTGACCGCGCAGCCCCTCCCCCCGGTGACAGCGGAGGAGGCGGCGGCCGGGCACGACGTGGACCACACGGCGCGGATCGAGCGCCCGCCGGAGCCCCCGGCGCCGCCCGCTCCCCCGGCCCCCCGGTCCCGGATCCCCGCCGCCCTGCGGCGCAGGCCGCGGCGCGCGGTCCTCGTGCTGGCCGCCGTCCTGGTGGCCCTGCTGGCCGGTACGGGCGTCTGGTACATCAACGCGGGGCAGTTCACCTCCGTCCCCGCCGTGCTGGACCTGACCCAGGCTCAGGCGGAGAAGAAGCTGGACAAGGCCGGGCTCGGGGTGCGGGTGCGGCCGGAGTTCAGCGACACCGTCGAGCGCGGCCATGTGATGTCCACCGATCCCAAGCCGGGCGCGCGCATCCGGCACAACGGCCGGGTGACCGTCGTCGTCTCCCGCGGCCCGGAGCGGGCGGAGGTCCCCAACGTCGCCGGCATGCGGCTGGACGAGGCGAAGAAACGGATCACCGAGGCGGGGCTGACGGTCGGTGACATCCGCGGCGAGTTCAGCGACGAGACGCCGCAGGGCGCGGTGCTCTCCAGCGACCCCCGGTCCGGCGAGGCCCGGCGGCCCGACACCCCGGTGTCCCTCGTGGTCAGCAAGGGCGAGCCGGTCGAGGTGCCGGACGTGAGCGGGCTGTCGCCGGCCGACGCCGAGTCCCTGCTGAGCGACGAGGGTCTGCGGATCAAGGTCTCGGACGCGCAGGTGTACTCCGCCCGGGAGAAGGGCGATGTCGCCGAACAGTCGCCGGCCCGGGGCGAGCGGGTGGCCAAGGGCGACACCGTGACCGTCACCGTGTCCAAGGGCAAGGAGATGCTCACCGTTCCGGACGTCACCGGAAAGAGCGAGGCCGACGCCAAGCGGATCCTGACGGACGCCGGTTTCGCGGTCCGCGTCGACCGGCCGTTCTTCTTCCCCCGCGACTCGGTGGAGAGCCAGTCGGTCCGCGCCGGTGACAAGGCGGCCCGCGGCGACAGCATCACCATCCGGCTGAAGGGCGCCCTGTGATCCGCAACCCGGTCGGCGGCCACATCCCCGTGGCCGGCGGCCTGGCCCGGACGGGCCTGCCCTACGCCCGCGAGATCGGCGCCGAGGCCGTGCAGGTCTTCGTCGCCAACCCGCGCGGCTGGGCCACCCCGCCCGGCAGCCCGCGCCAGGACGAGGAGTTCCGCGCGGGCTGCGGCGACGCCGGCCTGCCCGTGTACGTCCACGCGCCGTACCTCATCAACTTCGGCTCCCACACCGAGGCCACCGCCGACCGGTCCGTCGACTCACTGCGGCACTCCCTCCGCCGCGGCCGGCAGATCGGCGCCCGCGGCGTCGTCGTCCACACCGGCGCAGCCACCGGCGGCCGCCCCCGCGCCGAAGCCCTCGCCCAGGTCGGCCAACGGCTCCTCCCCCTCCTCGACGAACTCACCCACGACGACGACCCCCGGCTCCTCCTCGAACCCACCGCCGGCCAGGGCGCCTCCCTCTGCTCCTGGATCGCCGACCTCGGCCCCTACTTCGACGTCCTCGACGCCCATCCGAAGCTCGGTGTCTGCCTCGACACCTGCCATCTCTTCGCCGCCGGGCACGATCTCGCGGCGCCCGGCGGGATGAAGGCCGCGCTCGACGAACTGGTGTCAGTGGTGGGGCCCGGGCGGCTGGGGCTCATCCACGCCAACGACTCCAAGGATGTGGTGGGGGCCCACAAGGACCGGCACGAGAACATCGGGGCCGGGCATATCGGGGCCGATCCCTTTGGTGAGCTCTTCACCCATCCGGAGACGGCTGGGGTGCCGTTGACGATTGAGACGCCGGGTGGGGCGTCTGGGCATGCGGCGGATGTGGCGCGGCTGAAGGGGTTGCGGGGCTGAGGCCCCGCGGGTCCCTCCTCCAGAGCACGCCTGCGGCGCGCGTCCTCAATCGCCGGACGGGCTATTCAGCCCGTCCGGCGATTGAGGACAAGCGGCGAAGCCGCTTTCAAGGGGTCCGGGTCTCCCGGGAAACGGTGAAGGGGCGGGCCCGGGGCACAGCCCCCGCAGGGAAAACCTAGAGCTCCGGCCCGTCCCCCGGCCGCTCCTGGTACGAATACCGCTGCTCCCGCCACGGATCCCCAATATTGTGATACCCGCGCTCCTCCCAGAACCCCCGCCGATCCGCCGTCATGTACTCGACACCCCGCACCCACTTCGGCCCCTTCCACGCATACAGATGCGGAACGGCCAGCCGCACGGGGAACCCGTGCTCGGCGGTGAGGAGTTCACCATCCTTGTGGGTGGCGAAGACGGCCTGCTCGGAGGCGAAGTCGGAGAGCCGCAGGTTGGAGCTGTAGCCGTACTCGGCCCAGACCATGACATGGGTGACGTCGGCGGCGGGCGGGGCGAGTTCGAGGATCGTCCGGGTGGCGACGCCGCCCCATTCGGCGTCCAGGACGCTGTACTTCGTGACGCAGTGCAGGTCGGCGACCACCGTGGTGTACGGCAGGGCGGAGAACTCCTCGTGCGTCCAGCAGTGCTTGTCGCCGTCGGCGGTCGCCCCGAACACCCGGAACTCCCACCGGTCGGGCCGGAACCTGGGCACGGGACCGTAGTGGGTCACGGGCCAGCCGCGCTGGAGACGCTGCCCCGGAGGCAGCTGGAGATGTTCCCCTTTGCGGCTTTCCGGCTGACCCATGCCTCCATGGTGTCAGACCCCGGGGGATGGTGATGACCAGGGGCCGCCTGCTATCCGGACAACTCCCACTAAGTGTGCACTTACTGGACGGTTCGGAAGGGCGGTGCGAGGATGCGCGCAACCTGCCAGACACACCCCCAGGAAGGAGTCGCGCGATGCAGGGCGACCCGGAGGTCATCGAATTCCTCAACGAACAGCTGACGGGCGAGCTGACCGCCATCAACCAGTACTTCCTGCACGCGAAACTGCAGGAGCACCACGGCTGGACCAAGATCGCGGAGCACACGCGCGCGGAGTCGTTCGACGAGATGCGGCACGCCGAGGTCCTGACCGACCGGATCATCTTCCTGGAGGGGCTGCCCAACTACCAGCGGCTCTTCCACGTCCGCATCGGCCAGACGATCACGGAGATGTTCAAGGCCGACCGGCAGGTCGAGGTGGAGGCCATCGACCGCCTCCGGCGCGGCGTGGACGTGATGCGGGCCAAGGGGGACATCACCTCGGCCAACATCTTCGAGTCGATCCTCGCGGACGAGGAGGACCACATCGACTACCTCGACACCCAGCTGGAGCTGATCAAGAAGCTGGGCGAGCCGCTGTACCTGGCGCAGTACATCGAGCAGACGAACGGCGAGGCGACGTAGGACGACGCTCCCCCGGGCAAAGCCGCGCCGACGGGGCTACGCCGCGCGCAGAACCCCGTCCACAGGAGTCTGCACCGACGGTATCGGCGGCACCGGTCCCGCCGCCCCGGGCACCCCGGCGCCCAGCGGATCCGGGGATCCCTGGTCCACCAGCTCCCGCCGCGGGCACGCGCCGCGCCCGAGCAGCGCCTGGATGCGCCGCACGCAGCTGCCGCAGTCCGTCCCCGCCTTGCTCACGGACGCTATCTGGCGCGGCGTGCACGCCCCGTTCTCCGCGTGCTCACGCACCTGCTGCTCCGTGATGCCGAAGCACGAGCAGACGTACACGCGGTCACCGCCTCGCGAAAGAGAAGATCAATAAGGAAGGTAACCCTTACCTTACCCGTCCCGCTCGGGCGGCGACAACGCACGGCAGCACGGAGGGGCGCGGATCACAGATCCGCGCCCCTCACGTCTGCCGGGCCGTGCCCCTACTGGTCCCGG
The DNA here is from genome assembly GCF_013055795.1 of Streptomyces sp. I05A-00742. Classification (GTDB taxonomy): domain Bacteria; phylum Actinomycetota; class Actinomycetes; order Streptomycetales; family Streptomycetaceae; genus Streptomyces. The sequence continues at coordinate 14,474 of NZ_JABETO010000046.1, read as the reverse complement.
TACATCTCCGCGACCAGGAAGGCCAGGTCCAGCGACTGGCTGCGGTTGAGCCGCGGGTCGCAGGCCGTCTCGTAGCGCTGGTGCAGGTCGTCGACGAAGATCTCGTCGCCGCCGCCCACGCACTCCGTGACGTCGTCACCGGTCAGCTCGACATGGATGCCGCCCGGGTGGGTGCCGAGCGCCTTGTGGACCTCGAAGAAGCCCTTGACCTCGTCCAGGACGTCGTCGAAGCGCCGGGTCTTGTGGCCCGAGGCCGCCTCGAAGGTGTTGCCGTGCATCGGGTCGGACACCCACACCACCTGGGCGCCGGAGGCCGTGACCTTCTCCACCAGGGTGGGGAGCTTGTCGCGGATCTTGTCCGCGCCCATCCGGGTGATGAAGGTCAGCCGGCCCGGCTCGCGCTCCGGGTCCAGCCGCTCGATGAGGGTCAGCGCCTCCTCGGGGGTGGTCGTCGGACCGAGCTTCACCCCGATCGGGTTGCGGATCTTCGAGGCGAACTCGATGTGCGCCCCGTCCAGCTGCCGGGTGCGCTCACCGATCCAGACCATATGGCCCGACACGTCGTACAGCCGGCCGGTCCGGGAGTCGACGCGGGTCAGCGCCGACTCGTAGTCCAGGATCAGCGCCTCGTGGGAGGCGTAGAACTCGACCGTCCTGAACTCCTCCGGATCCACCCCGCAGGCGTTCATGAAGTTCATCGCCCGGTCGATCTCCCGCGCCAGTTGCTCGTAGCGCTGGCCGGAGGGCGAGGAACGGACGAAGTCCTGGTTCCAGGCGTGCACCTGGCGCAGGTCCGCGTAGCCACCGGTGGTGAAGGCGCGCACCAGGTTCAGCGTGGACGCCGACGCCTGGTACATCCGCTTCAGCCGCTGCGGGTCCGGGGTCCTGGCCTCGGGCGTGAAGGCGAAGCCGTTGACCGAGTCGCCGCGGTAGGTCGGCAGGGTCACGCCGTCGCGGGTCTCGGTCGGCTTCGAACGGGGCTTGCTGTACTGGCCGGCGATCCGGCCGACCTTCACGACCGGCACCGAACCGGCGTAGGTCAGCACCGCGCCCATCTGGAGCAGCGTCTTGAGCTTGTTGCGGATCTGGTCCGCGCCGACCGCGTCGAACGCCTCGGCGCAGTCGCCACCCTGGAGCAGGAACGCCTCACCACGGGCCACCGCCGCCAGACGCTGGCGCAGCTGGTCGCACTCGCCGGCGAAAACCAGGGGCGGATAGCCCTCCAGCTCGGCGATCACATCGCGCAGAGCCTCTTGGTCCGGCCAGTCAGGCTGCTGCGCCGCGGGCAGGGAGCGCCAGGTGTTGCCACCGGCGTGGATTTCAGCGTTCACGGTCACGCTCCCACATTACGGGGTCCGGACACCGGTCCATCCGGAGGACCGGACTCTGAGACGAAGTTCTCCGGCATCCGGTAGGGTGCGCCGCATGTACGCACGCATCAACCGCACCTGGTGGTGGACCGCTCCTCCGGCGGCCCACTGATCGCGTACGTCACGATCCACGCACGAAGGCCGCCCCGAGGGGCGGCCTTCGGTGCATCCGCGGCCGTTCCTCCCCTCCTCCGGAAGGAACCCCTCATGCCGCACCCCGACACCGCAGCCCTCCTGCGCCGGCTCGCCTCCCCCGGCTGTCCGCCGTTCGCCCTGCTCCACCGCCGCACCCCCGGCCTCTCCGGGGACACCGTCGAACTCCTCATCGGACCCGTCGCCGAGGCCGGGCGGCTGGCGGACATCCCCCTGCCCGAGGGCCCACCGGCCGGTTCCGGGCCCGTGCTCGACGCCCTGGCCCTGATCCCCTTCCGGCAGCTGCGCGAGCGCGGCTTCGAGGTCCACGACGACGGGACGCCGCTGCTCGTCCTCCGGCCGGAGGAGACGTACGAGCTGCCGCTCGCGGAGGTCCTGGCCGCGCTGCCCGCGCACGAGGTGCGGGTGGAGGGCGGGGCGTTCGACGTCGACGACGCGGAGTACGGGCGGATCGTCGAGCGGGTCGTCCGGGACGAGATCGGCGCCGGCGAGGGCGCCGACTTCGTCGTCCGCCGCACCTTCGAGGGCGAGGTGCACGGCTTCACCGCCGCCGACGCGCTGGCCCTCTTCCGGCGGCTGCTGTCCGGCGAGCGCGGCGCGTACTGGACGCACCTCGTGCACACCGGCGGGCGGACGCTGGTGGGGGCCAGCCCCGAGGTCCACGTCCGGATGTCCGGCGGCACGGTGGTGATGAACCCGATCAGCGGCACCTACCGCTATCCGGCGGGCGGGCCCACCGCGGACGGGCTGCTCGCGTTCCTCCACGACCGGAAGGAGGTGGAGGAGCTGTCCATGGTCGTGGACGAGGAGCTGAAGATGATGTGCACCGTCGGCGACCGGGGCGGCGTGGTGATCGGTCCGCGGCTGCGGGAGATGGCCCATCTCGCGCACACCGAGTACGAGCTGCGGGGGCAGTCGTCGCTGGACGTGCGCGAGGTGCTGAAGGAGACCATGTTCGCCGCGACGGTCACCGGGTCGCCGGTGGAGAACGCGTGCCGCGTCATCCGCCGCCACGAGGCCGGCGGGCGCGGCTACTACGCGGGCGCGCTCGCCCTCCTCGGCCGCGACGCCGGCGGCGCCCGGACCCTGGACTCCCCCATCCTCATCCGCACCGCCGACATCGACCGGCACGGCCGGCTGCGCCTCCCCGTCGGCGCCACCCTCGTCCGCCACTCCGATCCGCGCGCCGAGGTCGCCGAGACCCACGCCAAGGCCGCGGCTGTCCTCGCGGCTCTCGGCGTCGTCCGGCCTCCTGCCGGCCGCCCCGCCTCCGGCGCCCCCGTGCGGCTCGCCGACGATCCCCGGGTGCGGGCCGCCCTCGACGCCCGGCGGGCCGATCTCGCGCCGTTCTGGCTGCGGATGCGGGAGCCGTCCGCCCGTCCGGTGTCCGGGCACGCCCTCGTCGTCGACGCCGAGGACACCTTCACCGCGATGCTCGCCCATCTGCTCCGCGCCTCCGGCCTCGCCGTCTCCGTCCGGCGCTTCGACGAGCCCGGCCTGCGCGACGCCGCCCTCACCCACCCGGGCCCCGTCGTCCTGGGCCCCGGCCCCGGGGACCCCTCCGACGCCGCCGATCCCCGGATGCGGCTGCTGCGCGGGCTGACCGCCGAGCTTCTGGCCGGGCATCGGCACGGGGTGCTCGGGGTGTGCCTCGGGCATGAGCTGATCGCGGCGGAGGTGGGGCTGGAGATTGTGCGGAAGGGGGTGCCTTTTCAGGGGGCGCAGGAGCGGATCGATTTCTTCGGGGTGGGTGAGACGGTGGGGTTCTACAACACGTTTGTGGCTCGGTGTGATGACGCTGCGGCTGGGGAGTTGGGGGCGCACGGGATCGAGGTCAGCCGGGACCTCGGGAGCGGGGAGGTGCATGCGCTGCGCGGGCCGGGGTTCGCGGGGGTGCAGTTTCATCCGGAGTCGGTGTTGACGCGGAACGGGGTGGGGATTGTGGGGCAGTTGCTGTCGGCGGTGGCGACAGTGGGGTAGGCCCCAGTCCCGCCCTTTCACCGTTTCCCGGGGCTCCGCCCCGGACCCCGTGAAAGCGGCTTCGCCGCTTGTCCTCAAACGCCGGACAGGCTGAGACAGCCCGTCCGGCGTTTGAGGACGCGCGCCGCAGGCGCGCTCAAGGGGTGCGGGGGCTTGCCCCCGCAGAAACGGTGAAATGGGGGTGCCCCCTCTGGGGGAGGGACCGGGGCACCCTCCCCACCCTCAGCCGAAGAACACCTTCACCTCCTCATACCGCTCCCGCGGCACCGTCTTCAACCGAGCAGTCGCCTCCGCCAACGGCCGACGCACAATCTCCGTCCCCTGAAGCGCCACCATCACCCCGAAATCCCCGTCCCGCACCGCGTCAACCGCATGCAACCCGAACCGCGTCGCCAGCCACCGGTCGAACGCACTCGGCGTCCCGCCCCGCTGGATGTGCCCCAGGACGGTCGTCCGCGCCTCCTTCCCGGTCCGGCGTTCGATCTCCTTGGCGAGCCACTCCCCCACCCCGGAGAGCCGGACATGGCCGAAGGAGTCGAGGCCGGCGGAGGCGTCCTTGAGGACGAGGTCGCCGTCGACGGGCATGGCGCCCTCGGCGACGACGACGATGGGGGCGTAGCTGGCGCGGAAGCGGGAGGTGACCCAGCCGCAGACCTCGTCGAGGTCGAAGCGCTGTTCGGGGATGAGGATGACGTTGGCGCCGCCGGCGAGGCCCGAGTGGAGGGCGATCCAGCCGGCGTGGCGGCCCATGACCTCGACGACGAGGACACGCATATGGGACTCGGCGGTGGTGTGGAGCCGGTCGATGGCCTCGGTGGCGATGTTGACGGCGGTGTCGAAGCCGAAGGTGTAGTCGGTGGCGGAGAGGTCGTTGTCGATGGTCTTGGGGACGCCGACGCAGGGGACGCCGTACTGCTCCCAGAGCCGGGCGGCGACGCCGAGAGTGTCCTCGCCGCCGATGGCGACGAGGGCGTCGACGCGCTGCGCGGCCAGGTTCTCGCGGATCCTGCGGACGCCGTCGCGCTCCTTGAAGGGGTTGGTCCGGGAGGAGCCGAGCATGGTCCCGCCGCGGGGCAGGATGCCCCGGACCGCGGGAACGTCGAGGGGGACGCCGGCGCCGGTGAGCAGCCCGCGCCAGCCGTCCCTGAAGCCGGTGAACTCGTACTGGTGGTCCTGGACGCCCTTGCGGACGACGGCGCGGATGACCGCGTTGAGCCCCGGGCAGTCACCACCGCCGGTCAGCACTCCGACGCGCATGACGCACACCTTCCCTCCAGCCGGGACGAACCGCCCGGCCGCGGCGGGCTCAGGCGTCGTCGAGACCTCGCTCTATCGCGTAGCGGACGAGCTCCACCCGGTTGTGCAGCTGGAGCTTGCCCAAGGTGTTCTGCACATGGTTCTGCACCGTCCGGTGGGAAATAACCAGCCGTTCCGCGATCTGCTTGTAGGAGAGGCCCTTGGCGACGAGCCGGAGCACCTGGGTCTCGCGGTCGGTGAGGCGCGGTGTCTCCGGCGCGGCGGTCTTGCCGGCGGGGGTGGCCGGGGCGGGTTCGGCGGCGAGGCGGCGGTACTCGCCGAGGACGAGTCCGGCCAGGCCGGGGGTGAAGACGGGGTCGCCGGCGGCGGTGCTGCGGACGGCGGCCAGCAGCTCCTCGGTGCCGGCCGACTTGACGAGGTAGCCGGTGGCGCCGGACTTCACCGCCTCCAGGACGTCCTCGTGCTCGCCGCTGGCGGAGAGGATGAGGACGCGGAGCGCCGGGTTCTCGCCGACGAGCTCCTTGCAGACGGCGACGCCGGGCAGACCGGGCAGGTTGAGGTCGAGGACGAGCACGTCGGGGGCGGCGGCCCGGGCGCGGCGGACGGCCTGGGGGCCGTCGCCCGCGGTGGCCACCACGTCGAACCCGGCGGCGGCGAGGTCACGGGCGACGGCCTCGCGCCACATCGGGTGGTCGTCGACCACCATGACCTTCACGGCCTGTTCCGCAACCGTCATCGGACTCTCTCTTCCGTGCTCTTCCGGGGGACCGTGCTCTTCCGGGGGACTGTCAGCTCTACTTCGGTGCCCTGGCCGGGCACGGACACCAGTTCCGCGGTGCCGCCGAGGTCGCGGAGCCGGCCGCGGATGGAGAGGGCGACGCCCATCCGGCCCTCCCGTTCGGCGTCCGCGAGCCGGCCCTCGGCGATGCCGGGTCCGTCGTCCCGCACGGTGACGATCACCTGGTCCGGTTCGTCCTCGACGAGGATCCAGGCCCGGGCGTCCGGGCCGGCGTGCCGCTCGACGTTGTCGAGGGCGGCGCCGACGGCCGCCGCGAGCTCCGCCGCGGCCGCCGCCTCCAGCAGTACGGGGGTGCCGGGCGCGGAGAGGGTGACCGCGGGGCCGGCGCAGGGGGCGAGGAGGGCCCGCAGGTCGCAGGGGCCTTCGGGGAGGCGGGCGGCGGGGACGGGCAGGGGGTCGGCCGGGGTGTCGGTGAACGGCCCGGAGGGGCGGCGCGGGGGCAGCAGGCCGCCGGCGACCAGGGTGCGCAGGGCGATCTCCTGTTCGCCGGCCATCCGGCCCAGCTCGGCGGCCTCGCCGCCGAGGGCGGCGCCGCGGCGCTGGACCATGGCCAGCACCTGGAGGACGCTGTCGTGGATGTCGCGGGCCAGCCGTTCGCGCTCGCGGTTGGCGGCCTCGATCTGGAGCGCTCGGGCGAGGGTGCGCTCGCTGACGCGCGCGACCTCGACGACGTAGCCGATGGCGATGCTGGCGACCCAGACGAGCAGGACGTCGTGGAGGGTGTCGCGGGGCAGGCCCTCACGTTCGACGGTGTTGGCCAGGGCGACGAGGGTCGCGGCACCGGCCGCCCACCGCCAGCCGCCCTTGATGGCGCAGCCGAGGACCGCGCCGGCGGTCCAGACCGAGGGGAGGGTGGCGGCGCCGTCCTCGATGCGGAACCGGGTGTCCAGCACGCCGGTGAGCAGGATGCCGGTCAGCGCGATGCCGAGGTCCACGACGAGGAAGCATCCGTTACAGCGTTCGGCGGAGGAGACGCGGTTCCAGGTGGCCAGGGTCCATAGGGTGAGTACGCCCATGTAGAGCGCGGCACCGAGCGGATGTGCGTAGTCGTGGTAGTTGGGAATGAAGAGGGCGAGTGCGTAGCAGAGGGTCACGAGCCGGTAGCCGGTGAGCGCCCGCCACAGGGGCAGCTCCACCGACATGCGTACCCGCGCTGAGCGTCCGGTGCCCTCGGCGCCGTCCGTCATTCCCCCCGCCCTTCCCCCCCGCGCGGCCGGAACGCGCGTCACTCAGTGCCCTTGCGCCACTTCTTCTTCTCCGGCTGGTCGAGCCCTGAGGCCTTGGCGGCCTTCTCGGCCTCCTTCTCCTCCTCGGCCTTCTTCTTGGCCGCGTCGGCGATCTGGCGCTTGGCCGCCGTGGCGTAGATGTCCACGTACTCCTGACCGGAAAGCTTCATGATCTCGTACATGACCTCGTCGGTCACCGAGCGCAGGATGAAGCGGTCGCCGTCCATGCCGTGGTAGCGGCTGAAGTCCAGCGGCTTGCCGATCCGGATGCCGGGCCGCATCAGCTTGGGCACGACCTTGCCGGGCGGCTGGATCTTCTCGGTGTCGATCATCGCCACGGGGATCACCGGAGCCCCGGTGGCCAGCGCCACCCGGGCCAGACCGCCCGGCTTGCCGCGGTAGAGGCGGCCGTCGGGGGACCGGGTGCCCTCGGGGTAGATACCGAAGAGCTCACCGCGCTCCAGCACCTCGATACCGCTCTTGATGGCCGCCTCGCCCGCGCCGCGGGCGCCCGAGCGGTCCACCGGGAGCTGGCCGACGCCCTTGAAGAACGCGGCCGTCAGCTTCCCCTTGACCCCGGGGGAGGTGAAGTATTCCTGCTTCGCGATGAACGTGATCTTGCGATCGAGCACCGCGGGGAGGAAGAACGAGTCCGAGAACGACAGGTGGTTGCTCGCGAGGATCGCGGGCCCCTCGGCGGGCACGTTCTCCAAACCCTCCACCCACGGCCGGAAGGCAAGCTTCAGCGACCCGCCGATGGACAGCTTCATAGCGCCGTAGAACAACCGAGAACCTCCTGTGTGTGACGAGGAGACCTTAACCTGCCTACCCGCCGTGCGGCGCTCCGCGTAGGCTGAGGGACAGACCCTGTCCTTCCGCGGCCGTCGCGCGTCGTGCCCGCGGTCACGCTCCATCGATCGGAGATCCCGGTGCCGCTCCTCCCCGGCGCCGAGCCGTTCCGCCATGACGGCGGAGAGGTCGGCGTCCTCGTCTGCCACGGCTTCACCGGTTCCCCGCAGTCCGTACGGCCCTGGGCCGACCACCTCGCGGAGCGCGGGCTGACCGTCTCGCTCCCCCTGCTCCCGGGGCACGGCACCCGGTGGCAGGACATGCAGATCACCGGCTGGCAGGACTGGTACGCCGAGGTGGACCGCGAACTGTGGGCCCTGCGCGAGCGCTGTGCGCAGGTCTTCGTCTGCGGGCTGTCGATGGGCGGTGCGCTGGCCCTGCGGCTCGCGGCCCGGCACGGGGACGCGGTCTCCGGCGTCGCCGTCGTCAATCCGGCCAACAGGATGCACGGCCTCGGCGTCAAGGCCCTGCCGCTCCTCCGCCACCTGGTCCCCACGACCGCCGGCATCGCCAGCGACATCGCCAAGCCGGGCGGCCGGGAGGTGGGTTACGACCGGGTTCCGCTGCACGCCGCGTACTCCTTCCATCGCTTCCTCCAGCTCGTGGACCGCGAACTGCCCCAGGTCACCCAGCCGTTGCTGCTGATGCACAGCCCCGAGGACCATGTCGTCCCGCCCGCCGACTCGACCCGCATCCTGGCCCGGGTCTCCTCGCGCGATGTCACCGAACGACTGCTGGAGCGCAGTTACCACGTGGCCACCCTGGACCACGACGCCCCGGCGGTCTTCGAGGACACGCACGCGTTCATCGGCCGCCTCACCCGACAGGGGACGGCCCCCCGTGGCTGAGCGCGACGCGGGCCACGACCGCGACGACAGCCGGGACCCGCTCGACGAGGACGCGGCCTGGGCCGAACTCGTCGCGGCCTACGGCGAGCAGCCCGACCCGGAGAAGGGCCGCTGGCCCGCGACGGGCGGTGACGGCGCCCCCGCGCCCCCGGCCGACGAGGCGCCCCCGGCGCCCGAGACCCCGCGCCCGCCCGCGCTGCCCGACCGTCCGGGCAGCTTCATCGTCTACGCCCCCGGCGTCGGCCCGCGCGACGCGCCCCTCCCCGACCCCGCGGACGAGGACGACGACGAGGGGCACTTCGTCCCGCCCGAGCCCCCGCCGCTGCCGGCCGGCGACGTCACCTCCCGCTTCGCCTGGATCGCGGTGCTCGGCGGCCCGCTGCTGCTCCTCGTCATGGTGCTGCTGCGGCAGGAACTGACCTGGTGGATCACCACCCTGGGCATCGGCGGCTTCCTCGGCGGCTTCGCCACCCTCGTCCTGCGGATGCGGGACGACGACGAGGACGACGACGATCCGGGGCGCGGCGCGGTCGTCTGACCCCCGTCCCCCTCGCGTACCTCGCACAGGAGCCCGTCCGGACCTTCCGGACGGGCTTCCGCGCGTCCGGGGCGAGAAGGGAACCCGGATCCGGCGAGCGGCGAAGGACGGGTGAAAAGCCCGAGCCTTCACGGCGTTCGCACGGATGAGAGGAGCCCCGATGACCGTCGTACCAGGCGTCAGAAGCTCACCACCGAAGGAGGATTCCGACGCCACGGTGATCGCACGGTCCCAGGACGACCCCGAGGCCTTCGCCGCGCTCTTCGACCGCCACGCCGACTCCGTCCACCGCTACGCGGCCCGCAGGCTGGGTCCCGAGGCGGCGGAGGACGTCATGGCGGAGACCTTCACCACCGCCTTCCGCCTGCGCCACCGCTACGACACCGGGCAGGACAGCGCCCGCCCGTGGCTCTTCGGCATCGCGACCAACCTGATCCACCGGCACCGCCGTTCCGAGGCCCGCCGCTTCAAGGCGCTCGCCGCGCTCCCCGCCGACGTCGGCCACGACGAGGGCCCGGCCGACCGCGCGGTGGCCCGGGCCGGCGCCCAGGGCGTCCGCCGGGAACTGGCCGCCGCCCTGGCCCGGCTCTCGCCCCGCCACCGCGACGTGCTGCTGCTGGTGGCCTGGGGCGACCTCGCCTACGAGGAGGCCGCGCGGGCCCTGGACATCCCCGTCGGCACGGTCCGGTCACGGCTGCACCGGGCCCGCAAGACCCTGCGCGCGGCGCTGGGCGGTATCGACCCCACAGCTTTCCGAGAGGCAGAGACCCATGCGTGAACTCGACCCCGATCTCCGCGAACTCCGCTCCTGGGACGCGGCCGCGGCCCCCCTCACCGACGAGGCCCGGCACCGGGTGCGCGTCCGCCTGTTCGCCGTGATGAACGAGTCGACGGCCCGGCCCGTCCGCCTCCCGCGGCGCGGCCGGCTCGTCCCCCGGATCGCCCTGGCGGGGGCGGTGGCGGCGGCCGTCACGGCGACGCTGCTGGTGACGTCGGACGGCGAGGGACGCCCGCCGGGCGCACCGGCGCCGGAACGGCTGGACTACATGAGCGCGAGCACGGTCCTCGACCGGGCCGCCGCCCGGGAGAAGACCGGCGCGAAGCGTCTCGCCCCGCGCAAGGACCAGTACATCTACACCCGGACCATCGGCGTCGCGGAGGGCTCGGGCAAGCGGTACGTCGCCGAGTCCTGGCACGCGGCCGATCCCTACACGAACTCCTCCTGGGTCTCCGAGACCGGCGAGAAGCCGCACGAGGCCGAGCCCCTGAAGCCCGGCCAGACCCAGTGGCCCGTCCACGACTGGGCCGCCCTGGAGAAGCTGCCCCGCGACCCCGCCGCCCTGCTGGCCGCCGTCCGCAAGGCCGCCCCCTACGACGAGGGAGAGGAATCCACCCCCGAGGGCCGGCGGATGCTCTTCGACAACCTCGCCCGACTCCTCCGCAACGTCCAGGTCCTCCCCGACGGCCTGCGGCCCGCCGCCTACCGCGCCATGGCGACGATCCCGGGCGTGAAGGCGACGCGCGGCGTCGAGGACATCGAGGGGCGTCGTGGTGTCGGCGTCTTCTTCGCCGGGGCGAACGACCTGCGGACGCCGGGGGTGACCTTCGTCTTCGACGAGAAGACGTATGCGTACCTGGGTGATTGCAGGGAGTGGAAGGGTCAGCGGTGCGTCGTGGGGTCGTACCTGGACGACTACGCGGTCACGGACAAGGCGAAGCAGCGGCCCTGACGGGCGGGTGAGCCCCGGACCTCGTGAAAGCGGCTCCGCCGCTTGTCCTCAATCGCCGGACGGGCTGATTTCAGCCCGTCCGGCGATTGAGGACGCGCGCCGCAGGCGCGCTCGGGGGCGCGGGGGCTTGCCCCCGCAAGAAACGGTGAAAGGGAGGGACCGGGGCACCCCTACGCCGGCTCCGCCGGCACCCGCAACGCCGCCAGTACCGGCAAATGATCCGTCGCCGCGCGAAGATCCGCCTCACTCACCCCGGCCAACCCCATCGGCACCCCACACCCCAAAACCTCAACCCCAGGCGTAGCAAACACCGCATCGATCCGCTGCAAAGGATCCCCGAGCCGCGTCGTATGCTCCCGCCCCCACCCCTTCACGGCCCACCCATCCTGCAACTCCCCCGCCAGCAACCCGAACGTCCGCCCCGACGGCCGGTCGTTGAGGTCCCCGGCGACCACGCCGTACGGAACACCGAGCGCCGCCAGCCGCCCGAGGAGCAGCCGACCCTGGGCGTACCGCTCCTCGTCCCGGATGCTGAGGTGGCAGCTGATCACCCCCAGCCGGGCCCGCCCGAAGCGCAGGACGGCGGTGGCGAGACCGCGCTGGTGGAGACCGGGGGTGCGGGGCAGCAGGATGTCCTCGGTGCGCTCCACATGGGGGCGGAGGGTGGAGAGGATCATCGGGCCGGAGGCGGTGGCGCCGCCGGTGACGTAGGTGAGACCGGAGGCCCGGGCGAGCCGGGCGACGGCTTTGCGCCAGCGGAAGAAGCGGGGTGCTTCCTGGACGCAGACGACGTCGGGGGCGCAGGCCCGGATCACCCGGGCGAGCGCCCCCACGTCGTCGCGCATGGAGCGGATGTTGTAGCTGAGCACACGGACCACGGAGGAGTCCGCGTCGGTCGAGGATTCCGGCAGGTCCGCGAGCATGAGCCCTCCGCTGAAGCCGAAGTGGAAGTGGATCCGTCCGATCCGTCCCTCAGATGATCAAGCTCTGCGGACCCTACCGTCAGCCCTGACGGGCCAGGTCCGCGGCCCCCACCAGACCGGCCTTGCCGCCCAGCTGCGCGGCCAGCACCTGGGCGTGCGGACGCCACTTGCCGCCGACGAGCCAGCGGCGGAAGGACTTGCGGATGGGGTCGAGGACCAGGTCGCCCTCGTCGGAGAGGCCGCCGCCGACGATGAACGCCGACGGGTCGAACAGCGAGGCCAGGTCGGCGAGGCCGGCGCCGACCCAGCGGGCCAGCTCGCGGAAGGAGTCGACGGCCACGAGGTCGCCCTGACGGGCGGCCAGGCTGATGTGCTTGCCCTCGATGCCCTCGGGGGTGCCGTCGCCGAGGCCGAGCAGGATCTGCGCGTTCTCGGGGGTGGCGTGGGCGCGCTGGCGGGCGTAGCGGACGAGGGCGCGGCCGGAGGCGTACTGCTCCCAGCAGCCCTGGCTGCCGCAGCCGCACAGCAGGCCGTCGGGGACGACGCGGATGTGGCCGAACTCGGCGGCGACGCCGAAGTGGCCGCGGCGCAGCTTGTTGCCGATGATGATGCCGCCGCCCAGGCCGGTGCCCAGGGTGATGCAGATGACGTCGTCGTGGCCCTGTCCCGCGCCGAAGCGGTACTCGCCCCAGGCCGCGGCGTTGGCGTCGTTCTCGACGACGACGGGGAGGCCGACGCGCTGCTCGACCTTGTCCTTGAGCGCCTCGTGCCGCCAGTTGATGTTGGGGGCGAAGAGGACGGTGGCCCGCTTGTCGTCCACGTAGCCGGCCGCGCCGATGCCGACGGCCTCGACGTCGTGGTCGGCGCTGACGGTGCGCACCGCGTCGGCGATGGCGTCGACGACGCCCTCAGGGGTGTCGGGGGTCGGCACCTTGCATGTCGCGAGGATCGAGCCCTCTTCGTCGACCACGCCGGCCGCGATCTTCGTGCCGCCGATATCGACGCCGATGGTGAGTCCCATGTGTCCCTCAGTCATTCGCTCGAACCCCGCCGCGACAACCGTACCGGAGGCGGGGAGTTCCCTGGTCCCGCCCGATACGGCCGAGGAACCACCGAGGGACCGGCCGGGACCGGCTCAGTCGAGGTCGATCCGCTCCGGACCGCCGCCCGCGGCCTCTCCCCCGCCGTCACCGTCGCCACCGCCGTCCCGTCCGCCGGCCGGCCGGTCCTCGGCCGCGCTCCGGGTCCACCGCTGCTCCTGGCCGCGGACGGCGGCCCGGTACGCGGCGAGCAGCTCGGAGCCGGCCGACGCGAGGTGGTCGAACACGTCGGGATTGCGCTCGATGACGGGCTCGACGACGGCCTTGGCGCGCTCGACGACCTGCTGCACGGCCCCCTGGGCGGCGGCGCCGGCGAGCGGCAGCTGGAGGGAGGAGACCTTGTCGGCGACCGCCTCGACGAGCTTGCGCAGCTCCTCCGCGGCGGAGCCGGGGGCCGGGTCCTGCCCGGCCCGCTCGCGCCTGCGGGCGCGCTCGGCGGCGAGGTCCTCGGCGCAGGCCTTCTCCCAGGCGTCGGGGTCGGGGCCCGCCGGGGAGGCGGGGCGCTCGGTGGCATCGTTCACGACGGACTCCTGGGGCTGGCCTCTTTCCTTCGACGTTACCCGAACGAGGCCCCGCCGTTCAGGGCTCTGCACGCCCCCGTCAGGGTGTCCGGGGCCAGAGGCCGGGGTCGGGCACGAAGCGTACGCAGAGCGCTCCGTCGCGCAGCCCGGCCCCGGCGACCGTGCAGCGGCGCAGGGCGGACGGCAGTGGCAGGGCGCGGCGGAACGGGCCGACGGCGACGATGAGTTCGTCGCCGCGCCGGACCAGGCCGATCCGGTCGCGCTCGGCGCCGGGCAGCGGCAGCCGCCAGACGAGCAGGTTGTCGGTGGCCAGCCGGTCCTCGACGGCGGCGAGCGGGTCCGGGAGGGCCACGGGCTCCGGCTCGGGGCCGGTGGCGGCGGCCAGCTCGGCGAGGTCTGCGGTGCCCCGCGGGTCGCGGCCGAGGTGCGGCAGCTCGTGGACGGGGACGCCGTCGCCCTCGTACTCCACGGTCAGGTCCTTGTGGGCGGTGCGCTGGGCGGCGGTCCGGGCGGCGAGCCAGGGGTCCGCGCTGTCGGGCAGCATCCGGTTGGCCACGACCGCGTCGACGCGGCAGCCGTGGAGGGCGAGCCCCGCGCGGACGCCGCGCAGGGCGTCCCCGGCGAGCGGGCCGGGTTCGGCGACCAGCCGGACGGTGGTGTCCGGGGCGTCGAGCACGTCCTGGACGGCGGCGAGTTCGGCGTCCCAGCGCCCGGCGAGCTCGTAGAGGCGCTGGGCGGGCATGGGCACCCCGGCGAGCTGGGCGAGCACCGGGCGCAGGGCGCGGGCGGCCTGTCGCTCGGGCGGCAGCAGCCGGCGCAGATAGCGGCGGAGCTGTCCGGGCAGGGCGAGCAGGCGGACGGTCTCGTGCCCGGGGGGCATGTCGACGACGAGCAGGTCCCACCCGTCGTCGTCGCGGTGCGCGGCGCGCAGGGCGGCGAGGACGGCGAGGGGTTCGGCGCCGGGGGGTTCGGTGAACTCCTCGGGGTCGAGGGGAGCCGCGCCGAGCAGGTCGAAGAGGGCGGCGCCGCGTTCCTGGAGGTCGCTCGCCAGGGCGGTGAAGTGCTCGCCGGTGGCGACGCGGGCGGCCCACAGCCCGGGGGCGGCCTCGACGGGCGGCGCCCAGGGCCGGTGCGCGTCCCCGCCGCCGGCCGCGAGCGGGGTGCCGAGCGCGGCGTCGGG
>NZ_JABETO010000045.1 GCF_013055795.1 Streptomyces sp. I05A-00742 | reverse complement strand
CGAACAGCCGAAACCATGCAAGTGATGGTTGGTTGGGTTAATTTCATAGTGTTTCGGTGGTCATTGCGTTAGGGAAACGCCCGGTTACATTCCGAACCCGGAAGCTAAGCCTTTCAGCGCCGATGGTACTGCATGGGGGACCGTGTGGGAGAGTAGGACGCCGCCGAACAAAATTTGATGAAAAGCCTCGGGCTTGGATCGTGAAAACGATCCGGCCCGGGGCTTTTCTGCGTTCTGCGTTCACGCCATGTGCGCCAATTCCTCCTGGCGCACCGCCCCCACCAGAGGCTCCCCACGAGCCAGTCGCCCCACCTCGTCCACCGCGAAGACACCGAGCCGCCGAACCTCGCTCCCCTGCGAGCCGGCGATATGCGGTGTGAGGAAGACGTTCGGGAGCGAGAACAACGGGTGCCCGACCGGCAGAGGCTCGGGGTCGGTCACGTCGAGGAAGGCGTCGAGGCGGCCCGAGGCGCATTCCCGTACCAGTGCGTCCGTGTCGATCAGTGATCCGCGGGCCGTATTGATGACCACTCCGCCGTCAGGCAGCAGAGCCAGCCGCTCGGCGTTCAGCAGGTGGCGGGTTTCCGGGAGTTCCGGGGCGTGGAGGGTGAGGACGGAACTGGTTGTGCACAGGGTGTGTATATCGACGAGCTCGACGCCCATCCGTGCCGCTTCCGCGGCCGGGAGGTATGGGTCGTGCACCAGCACCCTGTAGCTGGCGTCGGACGCGCGCAGACGGGAGACGACCCGTCGTCCGATACGTGACGCGCCCAGGACCCCCACGGTCCTGCCGTCCGCGCCTTCCCGTTCGCGGAATGTGGGCCAGTGGCCGGCACGGTATCCGGCGGTGGCGCCGAGGGCCCTCTTCAGGGCCAAGGTGATCTGGGCGAAGGTGAATTCGGCGACCGGGCCGGCGTTGGCTGCGGCGGCGGAGGAGACGGTGAGCCCGCGTTGCCACACCGCGGGGGTGATGACGTGCTTCACGGATCCGCCCGCGTGCACCAGGGCCCGTAGCCGTGGGGCGTCGGCCAGGGTGGGGCCGTCCAGGACGAGGGAAGTGCCCCAGCCGGTGACGAGGACGTGCGCGTCCGCCAGGGAGCCGGCCGGTGCCGTGCAGGCGGCGAGGCGGGCGCGCAGGTCCGGGGGCAGGATGGCGGCTTCCTGGTCGCGGCCCATGGCCACGAGTACGCGCAGATGCTTCACGTCCGTCACCTTCCGCGCTTTGCCCGTCCCCCCTGTGGGGGAAACGTCCGCCGATATCCGCCGTTGTTCCAGAGGGTGAGAACCCGCCACCATCTTCGAGTGCACCACATCCTGCGTGGCCGATTCGGCACCCTTCCCCCCCGCTCCACCGCCGCCGTGGAACGTGCTCGTCGTCCATGGCGGCCTGCGAGCCGTTGGGCGGGCAGGGCTTCCGCGTTGCCGTCACCCTCCCCGTGATGGTGGCGACGACCAGGAGCTGGTGCGCGGCGGCTTCGCCATGATCCTGTCCGCGCAGCCCGACATGGGGGTGGTCGCGGAGGCGGGGACGGTGCGGCGGCGGTCGCCGCGGTCCGCGCGCACGCGCCGGACGTCGTGCTGCTCGACGTCCGGATGCCGGGCATGGACGGGATCGAGGCGGCTCGGATCGCCTGTGCGGAATCGCCCACCAAGGCGGTCATGTTGACCACGTTCGACCAGGACGACTACGTCTACGACGCGCTGCACGCCGGCGCGAGCGGCTTCCTTCTTAAGGATGTTCGCCGGGGACGCGCTGCTGGCGCCGTCCGTGGCGCGCCGGCTGGTCGCGGATTTCACCCGGCGCGGGCCGGAGGCCCAGGAGGACGGCGGGCGGCGGGACGTGCTGGCGGCGCGGGAGCGCGAGACGCTCCTGCTCCTCGGGCAGGGGCTGTCGAACTCGGAGGTCGCCGCTCAACTGATGGTCAGCGAGCAGACGAAGCTGGGGCTGCGGGACCTGGTCCAGGCGGTCACCTGCGCGTACGAGACGGGGCTCATCGCGCCCGGAGCGGGCTGGCTCGTCAGGGCTGGAGCGGGCTGGACGGAGCTTCTGCCGGAGGCGCGCGGTCTCCCTCCCCCACGCGAGGGGCATCCGCCCCGCGCGGGATCGCCCGCGTCGGCGATGTGCCCGGCACCCCGCCGCGCCCAGCATGGAGGACGAGCCGCCCCCCGTCTGGGGAACCACCGTGGCCCTGTACCTCCCCGCCGTCGTCCGCCTCGTCGGGGCGCGCAACACTTACGGATCCGGAGAACGAGGTCACCGCCCTCGCGGGAGTCGATCTGAGCTTCCGGGCCGGGACCTTCACCGCCGTCATGGGCCCTTCGGGGTCGGGCAAGTCGACGTTGTTGCAGTGTGCGGCCGGACTTGACCGGGTGGACGGCGGACGGGTGGAGCTCGCGGGGGCCGACCCGGGCGGCGCTGCCCGAGATGGAGCTGACCGTGCTGCGCCGCTCCCGCGTCGGCTTCGTGTTCCAGCACTTCAATCGCGTTCCCGCAGGGTGCCCGCCATGCTGCGTCGGGCGGTGGACGGACACGGGCGGACGGTCGTCATGGTCACCCACGACCCGGTGGCCGCGGCCACCGCCGACCGCGTGGTGTCCTGGCCGACGGCAGGGTCGTGGACGACTGGACCGGCCGTCGGCGGCGGGGTCGCCGCCCGGATGACGGGGCTGGAGGCGGCCGCGTGCTGACCCTCGCCCTGGCGACCCTGCGCACCCGCCGGGCCGGGTTCGCCGGTGCCTTCCTCGCGCTCGTCCTCGGCACCGCGGTGATCGCGACGATGGCGCTCACCCTCGCGGCCACCTTCGGCACCCCGCCCCCGGGTCCGCAGCGCTTCGCCACCGCACCGACCGTCCTCGTGCCCGCCGATCCGCGTGGCGACCGCGCGCGCCTCCCGGCGTCCCTCCCGGACCCTACGGTCGCCTGGGTGGCCGCCACGGGGAGGGTGATGGCCGACCGCAGCTTCGACGCCACGGTGGCTGGGGGCGCGCCGGGTGGCCGTACGTCCTCCCGGGCCTGGCGCGCGGTGGGCCACGCCTGGTCGGCGGCCGGCTTCGGCCGGTACCGGTCGGCTGCGGGCCGCGCGCCCGCCGCGGACGGCGAGGTTGTGGTCGGCGGGCGCGGGAGTGAAGGGGCGTGCGCCTACGGGGCGTTGGACCGTCGAACGTTGAACTGACGAACGCTGAAAGAGTGAACGTTGGGTCGATGAGTGTGAAGTCACCGAATGTTGAGTCGACGGACCTTGAGTCGACGAACGTTGAGCTGATCAGCGTTCAGTCGGCCGGCGTCCAGGGGGGCAGCGTTCATCCAGTCAGCGTGCGGCGGGGCCAGCGGGACCGGGCCTGTTCCTCGGAGCGCATCAGCGCCAGCGTCGGCATGCCGAGTTCGGCGCCGTCCTCCAGCAGGTCCGGGAGGGCGGGCAGGGGTGCGACGGCCGCGATGTCGTCCAACACCAGGGTGAGTGGTGGGTCGAGCCGACCGGAGGGTGACCGTTCGGCCACGCCCCGGCCGCGCTCGACCACGTTCGCGGCGAGTGCGGTCAGCAAGGGCATCGCACCCGGGCGGGTGCGGGGATCCTCAATCGCCTCACCCACCACGTAGAGCGTTCCCATCTCGGCGACGAATGATTCCAGCGCGAGCGCATCCGACCGATTTGGATTGCAAGCATCACGGATATGGACTGATGTCAGCGCATTGAGTGCACGGGCCGTCAACTCCTGGGCCATGTCCCTTCGTTCGGGGTGCCCGGTCAGCGCCGACTCCAGTTCGCCCGCCGCGCCGCCCGCCGCCTTGGGGCTCGTCCGCAGGATCCGTACGGGTTCGTGGGCCGAGGTGCCCTGGGCCCAGCGGTGCACTTGCCGGAACGGTCGGCCGTCCACGGCCGCGGCGTGCAGCCAGCAGCGCAGCAGTGTCTCGGCCGTTTCCGCGGTGACGGAGTCGAGGGCGCTCAGCGGCCGTACGGGCGCGAGCAGTGCGGCGGCCCGGGCGGCGGCCGTGGCGCGGGACTCGCAGCCGGCGGCCGGGTTCCAGCGGAGCCGGTCGGGGGTGTCGAGGAGGTGCCCGGGGTCGAAGACCCGGACCGGGCCGAGCTTGGCGCGGGAGTCCTTGGTGTCCGCCCACAGCCCGGGATCGCTGGTGGTGACCAGTACCGGACCTGCGGCTTCCAGGATCGCGCGGGTCGCGACGGCGCGGCGGTCGGTGCCGTAGACGACGCGTTCGGGGGCGGCGGGGGTGCGCGGGGACGGGACGTGCGGGGCGGGGGGCTCGGGGGTGTCCTGCGCCGGACGGCCGGGGGCGGGTGTGGGGGCGGGCGCGGGCGCGGGTGCGGGTGCCTGGGGTCGCGGTGGTTCCGGCTGCGGCGCCGCTGCTTCGGTGGGGTTCGCCGGGACGTGCTCCTGTGGGGGCTGCGGTGGCTCCGGGGTGTTCAGGGGCCGCACCTCCCGCCCCTGCGTCTCGCCCTGCTCACGCTGCGCTGCCGCCACCGGCCCGTCGACCCCCACCACAGCGTCCCGCCGGACCCGCCGGACCCTCTGGACCCGCCGGACCCGTCGCCACCGTGCGAACGTGCCCAGCGCGAACACCAGCAGCACGGCCATCACCAGCGCCTCGCTGATCGCGACGCCCCAGAACAGCCCGTACCCCGACAGCTCGTCCGGCGGGGTCTCCGGCCAGGCGGCGGGCAGGTCGCGCGGGTCGGACATCAGGTGCCGCAGCGCCTGCGGCGTCTGCATCAGGGAGACGCCGTCCGGCCAGCCGCCGGAGACGAAGAGGCCGGCCAGCCCGGTCGCGGACCACACCAGCAGCGTCACGCCCAGCAGGAAGGCCAGGACGCCGACCAGCAGGCCGTCCGGTACTCCGCCGGTGCCCCGCCCGTCCGCGGGCCCCGAACCGTGGGCCACGGTCAGGCCACCGTCGACCGGGGCGACGACCCGTACGCCTCGTCCGGATACCGTTCCATCGCCGCGGCGGCCCGTTCCGCCGCCGCGGCCTCGGCCAGCAGGTCGCGGTCGGGGCCGCCGTCCTCGGTCATGGCGCGGTCGGTGTAGACGAGCGGCCGTTCGACGTCCGTGATCAGGTGTTTGACCACCTGGACGTTGCCGTTGACGTCCCACACGGCGATGCCGGGGGTGAGGGTCGGGATGATCTCCATGGCCCAGCGCGGCAGGCCGAGCACCCGTCCGGTGGCGCGTGCCTCGTCCGACTTCTGCGCGTAGATCGTCCGGGTCGACGCCATCTTGAGGATGGCCGCGGCCTCCTTGGCCGCGGCGCCGTCGACGACGTCGGAGAGGTGGTGCACCACCGCGACGAACGACAGGCCGAGCCGCCGGCCGAACTTCAGCAGCCGCTGGAACAGCTGTGCCACGAACGGGGAGTTGATGATGTGCCAGGCTTCCTCGACGAGGAAGATGCGCTTCTTGCGGTCCGGGCGGATCCAGGTGTGTTCGAGCCAGACGCCGACGATCGCCATCAGGATGGGCATGGCGATGGAGTTGCGGTCGATGTGCGAGAGGTCGAAGACGATCAGCGGGGCGTCGAGGTCGATACCGGCCGTCGTCGGCCCGTCGAACATGCCGCGGAGGTCACCGTCGACCAGCCGGTCCAGCACCAGCGCCACGTCCAGGCCCCAGGCCCGTACGTCGTCTATGTCGACATTCATCGACTCCGCCGACTCGGCCTCCGGGTGGCGCAGTTGCTCCACGATGTCGGTGAGGACGGGCTGCCGGTCGGTCACCGACTCGTTGACGTAGGCGTGGGCCACCTTGAGCGCGAAGCCGGACCGCTCGTCGAGACCGCGGCCCATCGCGACCTCGATGATCGTGCGCAGCAGGGCGAGCTGTCCGGTCGAGGTGATCGACGGGTCGAGCGGGTTGAGCCGGATGCCGCCGTCGAGGGCCGCCATGGGGTCGAGCCGGATGGGGGTTATGCCGAGCTGCTGCGCGATGAGGTTCCACTCGCCGACGCCGTCCTCGCCCTGCGCGTCCAGGACGACGACCTGCCGGTCCCGGAAGCGCAGCTGGCGCAGGACGTACGTCTTCTCCAGCGCCGACTTGCCGTTGCCGGACTCGCCGAGGACCAGCCAGTGCGGGGCGGGCAGTTGCTGGCCGTAGAGCTGGAACGGGTCGTAGATGTAGCCCTTGCCGGAGTACACCTCGCGCCCGATGATCACGCCCGAGTCGCCCAGGCCGGGCGCCGCGGTGGGGAGGTAGACGGCCTGCGCCTGCCCGGTGGAGGTGCGCACGGGCAGGCGCGTCGTCTCCACCTTCCCGAAGAGGAAGCTGGTGAAGGCGTTGGAGATGGACGTGAGCGGATCGAGCACGGCAGTCGCCCCTAGGTATAGCGTCGGCAGGCGTCGGCCGGCGGCCTCTGACGGCGGCCGGCCTTGGCTGGCGTCGTCTAGCGTCGGATGCCGGTCGCGAACGGCAGCGTGTTGACGAAGGCCCGGTGGTGCTCGCGGTCGCACCACTCCAGCTTGAGGTAGCTCTTGCCGGCCGACGCTCTTATGGTCCGTTTGTCGCGCGCCAGTTCCTCGGGGGAGCGCGAGGAGACGGTGATGTAGCCGACGAGGTTGACGCCCGCGGCTCCGCTGGCGAGGTCCTCGCCGCGCTGGTCGACGCGCGAGTGGTGGGCGACGTCGCGCGGGTCGACCACCCGGTTCATCTTGGCGGCGCGGGAGGCGTCGGCGTCGTCGTTCGTCTTCTCCGTCAGCATCCGCTCGATGGCGACGTCCGTGGGTTCCAGGTCCATGCAGACGGCGACCGTGCGGATCACGTCCGGTGTGTGGACGAGCAGCGGGGCGAGGAAGTTGACGCCCACCGGCGTCATCGGCCACTCCTTGATCCATGCCGTGGCGTGGCACCAGGGCTCGCGGGTCGAGGACTCACGGGTCTTCGCCTGGAGGTATGTCGGCTGCATCGCGTCCAGCTCGGCGGGCCAGGCATTGCGCTGGGTCATGGCCTGGATGTGGTCGATCGGGTGGTCCGGGTCGTACATCGAGTGCACGAGCGAGGACAGCCGGCTCTGGCCGAGCGGCTGCCGCACCCGGATGTCCGCCTCCGCCAGCCGCGCGCAGATATCCGTCAGCTCGCGGGCCATGACCACGGCCAGCCCGCCGTCCCGGTCCAGCTTGCGCTTGCCGCCGCCGTGCCGTGAGGCGCGGGCGATGGCCTGGGCCTCGGCGGACAGGTCCCGGGTGAAGTGCATGCAGGCGACGAGGTACGCCCGGTGCTGCTCGGACGAGGTCGACACCATCGACTGCAGCTGGTCGTAGGAGTCCTTCAGCCACTCCGGCGACTTGTTGTCGCCGCGCCGCTCGACGTCCTTCGCGTGCGCGTCGGGGTCGGCGGGCAGGGTGCGGGCCAGCATCTGGAGGCGGGTGACGTACCCGTCCCCGTTGGCGACGTGCTTCAGCAGCGTGCCGAACCGCTCGACCAGCGCCTCCTGGTCCTCCGAGTCGCGCAGGCCCACCCCGGGCCCCTCGATCTCGATCGCCGCCGTGACGGTGCGCCGGTCGGCGTGGAGCAGCACGGCGATCTCGTCCGGGCCGAAGGGCGCCGACAGCCAGTTGATCCGCCCGATGCCGGGCGGCGGACCGACCTCCACCTCACGGCCGTCCAGCCGGGTGCCGGCCTCGACGGCGCCGGAGCGGTAGGCGACGCCGCGCCGCACACTGCGCTTGAAGCTGCGGTTGATCTCGAACCATTTGTAGAACGTGCGCTGCTTGTACGGCACGTACACGGCGGCGAGCGCGAGCGCGGGGAAGCCGGTGAGCGTGAGGATCCGCAGCGGGAGGATCGGCACCAGCAGGCCGCACATCATCCCGAGGAACGCCCCCGCGATGATCAGTCCGATCTCCCCGGTCTCCCGGTTCTTGCCGACGACCGCGTTGGGGCGGGCCCGGCCGATCAGATACGTACGGCGGGCCGCGACCGGCTGGGACTGCGCCTCGATCGTCAACTCCGCTCACCTCCAGAGGTATTGCCGTTGTTCTGTGCGCGGGGTGGGGCGGGTGAGGCGGAGGAGCTTCCTCCGGTTCCGCCCCCGCCCGCCCCGCCGGGGGGACGGCGCGCGCTGTGGGCGGCGACACCGCCGGAGACGGGGTTCGCCGGCCGGGCGGCCTGGACGCCTCCGCCTCCGCCCCCGCCTCCGCCTCCGTTGCCCCGGGCGCTGTGCGTCGTGATGCCCTGCTTGACCAGCGAGGCGGGAGAGGAGATCACCGCGGCGGCCTGGCGGGACGCCACGTCCTTGCTGGCGTTGCGGCTGCTGATGATCTCGTCACCGAAGCCCGGGACGAAGCGGTAGATCATCGCGCTCGCGAAGATGGCCAGAATGATGATCGCGAGCCCGGACACGACGGCCGACAGCTCCTTCGGCCCCTGCCCGGAGGAGAGCGCCCCGGCGAGCGCCAGCACGATCACGATGATCGGCTTCACCAGGATCACCGCGATCATGATCCCCGCCCAGCGGCGGACGTGTCCCCACATGTTCTTGTCGACGAGCCCCGAGTAGACCGCCGTGCCCAGCAGCGCCCCCGCGTAGAGCAGGGCGGCCCTGATCACCAGTTCCAGCCACAGCACCCCGGCCGCCAGGACGGAGACCATCGACACCACGATCAGCATGATCGGGCCGCCGCCGATGCCCTCGCCCTTCTTCAGCGCCTCCGCGAACCCGCCGAAGAACTGGTCGTTCTTCGCTCCGCTGCCCGATGCGATCACATCCGTCACGGCATCCGTCGCCTGCACAACCGTGTACAGGATCAACGGCGTAAACGCCGACGCCAGCACCGTCAGCCACAGGAACCCCACCGCCTCCGTAACCGCCTCCGTGAACGGCACCCCGCGCACGGCCCGCTTGGCGACCGCGAGCAGCCAGAGGACGAGCGTCAGGATCGTGGACGCGGCGAAGACGACGGCGTACTGGCGGAGGAACGTGCCGTTGGTGAAGTCGACGTTGCTGGTGTTCTTGACCGCCTCGGACAACTTCTGGACCGTCCACTGCGCCGCTTCCGCGCAGCCCTTGGCCAGGGCGGCGGCGGGGTCGATGGCGGTGGCGGAGTCGGGGGGGCCTTTGGGGGCTTTGTCGGTGGGGGATTGGCAGTATTGGCGGGCGGGGCCGACGATCAGGTCACAGCTGTCCTTCGTGGAAGAACCGGGTGACGGCGTCACACTGCCGCCGGGTGACGGTGTCACACTGGTCCCCGGCGAGGGAGCAGTGCTGCTCCCGGGGGTTGGCCCAGGACTACCGCCCGGCGTCGGAGGTGGTGTCGGCGCTGCGATGGCACGGCTCGCCAGGAGAACGACGGCAGTTTGAACACTTGCCAGAACGGCAGTCAGTGCCATGGCACGGCGGGGCCTAGCGGCCATAGGTGAACCCTCCGTACTGCTGGACTGCCTTGGAGATCTCGTCGGCCGGTGAAGCAGCCTTGTCCCCGCTGACTGGTGCCGGGCCGCTCTTCTGGGAGAAGGAGTCCACCTTCCAGTCACCATCGACCCACCGAAGCGCGATCGTCATGGTGAACCAGTCATTGGCCACAGGGTTCGTCGATCCGACGCCCGCAGTGCCGTAGACGCCCGTGCACCAGACCTCCACCGATGCGGCGGAGGCGCTGTATTCGGTGATCTTGGAACCCACGGGCATCGTGCGGGATACGTACGTCATACCCTTGGCGGCGTTTCCCTGCTCGTTCAAGCCGAGCTTGGCCAGGAAGTCCTTCGAGTAGGTCTTGTCGAACTTGTCCTGCAACTCGGAAGTCTTATCGCCCGCGAAGACCTTGGGAATGATCTCGTGCCGCCGGTCGGGCTTGACGATGTCGGCGGAAACCAGCACCGCCGCGTAGTTCGCCGCCGCGGACTGAGCCCCCTGCTCGTCATGAGCGAACCCCGAAGGAATCCCCCCGTTCTTCCCCTCCACCGGCTTCACACCCGAAGGCGCCGTCGCACTGCTCGACCCCTTGGCCGACGACCCCCCGCTGTCGTCGTCCGACGACGATTCATCGCCGCCTCTGTTGGCGAACGCGATGGCAGCGATGAGGAGCACGACCACCGCCACGACGGTGATCAGGTTCCGGCTCGGCCGTACCGTGCGGCGCTGGGGGGCGTACGGATCGACCTCGCCCTCGGGCAGCCGGGTGCGGGTCAGGTGGTGGTCGTCGGCGTCGTACCCGCCGTAGCCACCGTGGTCACCGCCGGAGCCCTGACCGCTTCGGTAGCCGTCGTCACCGAGACTCATCGCGTGCCTGCTCCCTCATGCGTCGTCGCGGGCGTGCCGCCATGAGACGACGGTAGCGGTGCGGGCGGTTTCCGGGGGGAGGGCGTGAGGGAGTGAGGGGGCATCAGGAAGCAGCCTCGGGTGGGGGGACACGCGGGTGAGCGGTTTCGCGCGGGGCGGGGGCGCCGGTCGGTCGCGTGGAGGGACGGGGGTCACGGCCGAGGGGCGGCCGGAGGGCAGCGGTGTCCGCCGGCCGGGGCGGTCGGACCCGGCGGACACCGGATCACACGGCCATGCCGTAGACGATCGTGAAGAGCGTCCCGAGCGAGCCGATGATGAACACACCGGTCAGGCCCGCGACGATGAGCCCCTTGCCCTGTTCCGCGCTGAAGGTGTCGCGGAGTGCCGTCGCTCCGATGCGCTGCTTCGCCGCGCCCCAGATCGCGATGGCGAGGCAGAGCAGGATCGATACGGCCATGATGACCTCGATCATCACCCGGGCCTCACGGCCCAGGCTGCCGAACGGCCCCCAGTTCGGGGCGATTCCACCGATAATGGTGTTGATGTTGCCTTTTCCGGCCGCCAAGAACATTCGTAACTCACCGCCCCTAGAGGGTAGTTGTGCCGCGCCTGCCGCACGGCAAAGGTCGGTACCTATCTTCGCTGACGATGCCGCACTTGCATGTCGACTTGGCGGCATTTTTTGACGGGACCTGCATATGCCGACGGCACCCCCGGCCCGGACGCCCCGTCGATGCGCCCGTCGTTGTCAGTGGGTAGCCCTATGGTGACTCTGTGTATCACGCAAGCCCACGGTGGGCAATGGGTGTGATGGCAGGGGGGGGTACGGATGTTCGGGGATCTGCTCGTTCGGTCGGTAGTCTGTGGGGGCCGCCTTCGTACGCGCCGCGGAACGCGGCCGCCGGGCTGGTTCATCGCGTTCATCGCACTCATCGCCTGGTTCGTGGGGTGCGTCGAGTTCAAGGGTGGTAGGGGTGCTGGTTGCCGAACGCTACCGGCTGGGGGAGTTGCTCGGCCGGGGCGGAATGGGCGAAGTCTGGCGCGGCCAGGACGAGGTGCTGGGCCGTCAGGTCGCCGTAAAGCTGCTGCTCGGCGACGACGGCGACGACTCCGCCGCCCAGCGCTTCCGGCTGGAGGCCCAGACCGCCGCCCGCCTGAATCACCCTCAAGTGGTCTCCGTCTACGACTTCGGGTCCTGGGACGGCCGCTTCTACCTCGTCATGGAACTGGTCAACGGCCCGAGCCTGGCCCAGCAGCTGGCCGCCCGCGGTCCGCTGTCGCCGGCCGGGGTCGCGGACGTCGCCTCCCAGGCGGCGGCGGGCCTGGCGGCCGCCCACCAGCAGGGGGTCGTCCACCGGGACGTGAAGCCGGGCAACCTCATGCTGGACCGCAGCGGCACGGTGAAGATCGGCGACTTCGGCATCGCCCGCTTCGTCGACGAGACGTCGGCCGGGCTGACCCGGGCCGGTCAGATCGTCGGTACGAGCACCTACCTCGCCCCGGAGCGCGCGCTGGGGCGCATGGCGGGACCGGCCTCGGACGTCTACGCGCTGGGGTGCGTTCTCTACCACTTGTTGGTCGGCCAGCCGCCGTTCTGGGCCGAGAGCCCCACCGCGCTGCTCTACCTCCACGTCGACACGCCGCCGGCGCCGCCGCGGCAGCACCGGGCAGACGTACCGCAGGCCCTCGACGACTACCTGTTGCGGATGCTCGCCAAGGAGCCCGAGGCACGGCCGCCGGCGCAGGAGGTGGCGGACTGGTTCGCGAGCGGGGCCTGGCGGAACGGCCAGCAGCCGCTGCTGCCCATGGGGGCATCACCCGCCGCGGCGCCCCCCTCGCCCATGCCCCCGCCCATACCCTCGGCTGCACCGGGTCCGCTCGCGGCTCCGGCCACCGGTCCCGCGCACGCCCCGGCCCCCATACAGCCGCCGCACCCGGGCCACCCGCCGGTCATGCCCGGGACCGTCCACGACGCGATGCTCCACCAGGAGAGCGTGACGACGTACGCCCTCCCGGGCTCCCCGGCGACGCGCTCGACCCCCGCTCTGCCCGGACACCGCCGGAGCGACGCAGGCCGGGCCAAGCCTGGGCGCGGAGCGCCCGGCAAGGGCCTGCGCAACCCGAAGACCCTGGCCGGTGTGGTGGCGGGGGTGGTCGCCTTCGCCGTGGCGGCGGTCATCGGGGCGTCCGTGTTCGCCTCGGACGGTGGCGACNCGACGCAGGCCGGGCCAAGCCTGGGCGCGGAGCGCCCGGCAAGGGCCTGCGCAACCCGAAGACCCTGGCCGGTGTGGTGGCGGGGGTGGTCGCCTTCGCCGTGGCGGCGGTCATCGGGGCGTCCGTGTTCGCCTCGGACGGTGGCGACGACAGCGGGGGCCGCCGGGACGGCGGGCAGTCCGAGGAGATGAGCGAGCGGCTGCCGCAGGACGGCGATGGCGCGGACAACGCCCGGCACGTGACACCCACGGCCGCGCCCCCGCAAGTGCAGGGAAACCGGGACGCCGGGAGCGTGAAGAAGGACGGCGGGAACGAGAAGAAGAAAGGGAAGAAGGAGCAAGGTCCCGCCCGGCACGGCCAGCACGAGCAGTCCGACCGGCACGAGCGGAACGCGGACGCCCAGGACGACGACGAGGGTGACGAGGGCGACGACTGACCGGCTCAGTCAGTGACGACTGCCGGCGCGTGTGCTCAGACGCCCTCGACGAAGTGGTCGAACTCGCCCGCCTTCACGCCGAGGATGAAGGCGTCCCACTTGCGCTCCGTGGTGATGACGACCTTCTCCGGAGTGGTGTTCTCGCGGAGGTAGACGTGCCCGTCGCCGTCGAACGCGACTTCGAGGTACGTGGTGTCCGTCGGATCGTCCGTGGCCGGGATCCAGTTCAGGCCGTCCGGTACGCGCTGCGGCACGTAGCCCCCTCTCGTGACGTCCCCACGCCCGGGGCGACGGGGACCAGTTGCGACGCTGACGTCCGCCCACGATAGAGGAGAGGAGCGGGGAAGAGGGCTGCCACGAATGCTCGTCCTACTGCCTACTGCCTACTGCCTACTGCCTACTGCCCACTGACTACCGCCTACCGGTAGCCGGCCGGCTCGCGTTCCCTCTCCGGGGCCGGGCAGCTCTGAGCCCTGCCCCTGAGCCGGCGCAGCATGCGGGCGTCCTGGAAGCCGACGGCGCGTGCCGCCGATTCCACCGTCGAACCCTGGGCGATGAGGTGTTCGGCGTGCTCGACGCGCAGCTCCTGCTGGTAGCGCAGGGGTGTCAGCCCGGTGGCGTGGGTGAAGTGACGGGTGAGGGAGCGTTCGCTGAGGCCGACGGACGAGGCGAGTTCGGCGAGGCGCAGGACGGAGGTGTAGCGGGAGTCGATGAGGTCCTGGGCGTGGTGGACGGCGTCGCTGAGGTGGGCGCGGTGCCGCAGCATGGCGCTGTGCTGCTGGTCGTCACCGTTCCGCCGGGCGAACACGACCATCTCGCGGGCCACACGCGCCGCGCTCGCCGCGCCGTGGCGGGCGGCGACGAGGTGGAGGGCCAGGTCGATGCCGCTGGCGATCCCGGCCGAGGTGATGATCCGCCCGTCGGTGACGTACAGCACGTCCCGCACCACCTGTGCCTTCGGGTAGCGCCGCGCCAGTTCGTCCTGGACGTCGTGGTGCGTGGTGCAGCGCCGCCCGTCGAGGAGACCGGCCCGGCCCAGGGCGTCCGCCCCGGCGCAGATGCTGGCGACCGTGCCGCCCGCCGCGTGATGGGCGACGAGCCGGTCGAGCGTCGCCCGGGACACCCATCCGTTCTCCCGCAGGAGGCGCGAGCGCCAGCCCGGCACCACCACCAGGTCGTCCGGCGCCAGCGCGGGCCAGTCGGTCGCGGCCCGCAGGGTGATCCCCTGGGCCGATGGGACGTCTTCCTGCTCGCCCACGTACGCGACGTCGTAGCCGTGCCCGAGGTCGTTCGCCGTCGAGAACACCTGGGCGGGTCCCGCGAGGTCCAGGAGGTGGAGCTGCGGGACGAGCAGGAAGACGACCCGGGTCACGATCCGGTCAGCTCCTCGGTCAGCTCGTCGACAGTTGCGATCCGCGCGAACCGGCCCGCCAGCGCGTACTCGGTGCGGGCCACGATCGCATCGGTGGTCAGCGTACGCGGGTCCGCCAGGATCTCCTCCAGCGTGCGGCCCTCGGGGGCGTCCCAGTGCTCGATCGGGTGCGTGGCGGTCGCGTCGGTCACGAACGTCACGTCGTACCCGAGGTCCGAGGCCACCCGGGCCGTCGTCTCGCAGCACTGCTCAGTGCGGATTCCGCTGATCAGGACCTCGCGGATACCCCGCTGAGTGAGGAGCTGCTGGAGGTTGGTCGTGGTGAAGGCATTGTGCGACGACTTCACGAGCACGGGCTCGTCCGCCCCCGGTTCCAGCCCCTCGATCGGCCGGTTGAACCCCCGCTCCGGGTCGAAGACGGAGCCACTGCCCGGCTCCGAGTGCAGGATCCAGACGACCAGTTCGCCCTTGGCCCGCTGGGCCTCCACCAGGCGGTTGACCTTCCCGACGATGTCGGGGTTGTCCGTGGCGGCCCAGTTGGCCCGCTGCCGGAAGGATTCCTGGACGTCGATCACGATGAGTGCGCTGTTCATGCGTTCATCTTGTGGCTCGGAGGGGGCCTCGCTGAAGGCTCGATCGTGCCCGGACCCGGAACGATCCGGTCATGGGTGGCAGGGTGCCGCTCCGTCCTCAGTAATTGGAGATTCCGTAGCACGATTCCCGGACAAAAGGGTCGCTGCCCCGCCCCGATCCACCACTCTCCAACCGTCAACCATCCCCAGCCACCCCCGGGCCCGCCCTTCCCCAGCCGGCCGCCTTTCGACGCGCGCAACGACGATGCGGGCGGACGGCAGAGCACTGGCCATGTAAACCGCCCACCGTTGCCGCCCGGGCGGCGGCCGTCCGATCACCGTCGGCCGGGGCCCCCGAGACGCCCGCTCCGGGCTTGGGAGAGGAGGGAGCGGAGGGAAGCGGGGGTGAGGGTGAGAACGGTCTCGGGGCGGTCGCTCTCGCGGAGGTGGAGGGTGCCGGGCCCGACACGGGCTACTTCCACGCAGTCCTGGCTACCGATGCCGCTGCTGAAGCTCGACTTCCTCCAAAGGGAACCTGACACGTGTCTGTCCTCACAGGGGCGGATGGCAAGCACTGGGTGCGGTTCTCTGACCGCCTGATCGCCATCGACTGGGACGGCCGAAGTCGAGCTCGCGGTCGAGGCGCCCGCTCCGGGCTTGGGAGAGGAGGGAGCGGAGGGCCGCAGGGGTGAAGGTTATGGCGGTCTCGGGGTGGTTGCTCTCGCGGAGGTGGAGGGTGCCGGGCGCGAGGGCGGTCACCTCCACGCAATCGCCGTTGCCACCGGGGGCGCTGAAGCTCGACTTCTGCCAGGGTGCCTCTCGCATGGGACGCCTTTCAGAGGGTGTACAGCAAGTGTTGAATGAGGCTCAGTGAGTCTCTTCTCGAAGGGAACTCGCATTCACTTCGAGGGGCAATCGTCGGCAGAGCCAGTTTCTGTAGGTCATCGAACAACTCGGCGAAGCCCCCAAGATGTTGCTGCTCGTTGAGGAAGGGAGATGTCACCGGCTGTTCGACGTAGACGGTGCCGAGCTCCGGGACGGCCGCCTCGAAGACGAGGAAGGGTGTGCTGAAGATGGGTGGACGGACATCGTTCTTGAACGGCAGGAGCTGGATCCGCACATGAGGCAGGCGCGCCATGCGGACCAGGTGCTCGATCTGATCACGCATGACGTCCGGCGGCACGAATTGCATGCGCAGAGCGGTCTCGTGGATCACCGCATGGAACCGCAGGGTGCCCGACAGGACGGCATGCTGTCGCCGCAGCCGGAATTCGATGTACTTGTCGCGAAGTGTCGGGTCAGTGTTGGGTCCGCCGCTCTCGATGAGCGCCCGGACGTATTCGGGTGTCTGAAGCAGGCCCGGCACGTACAGCCACTGGAAGGAGCGGCACGACACGGAGGTCGACTCCAGCTCGGCCAGGTCGAGGGCCTGGGCATCCATGTGGCGCTTGTAATCGGACCACCACCCGCGCCCGGTTGCCCGACTCATGGTCGCCAGAGCATCAACCAAGGGCTCTGATCCGCAACCGTACGCGTCAGTCAGAGCCCGCAACTTCACCTCGGGAATGGCTGTACGAGCCGCCTCGATGTGCCCCAAGTGGGGCGGGCCGAGCCCTGCCGCTGCCGCGGCTTCGCCGACGGACAGTCCGGCGGAAAGACGGAGTCTGCGCAATTCGATGCCCAAGCGGCGCTGTCGTTGAGTCGGGTTGGCGCGTAGGCCCATGCAAGCCCTCCTGTGGATCGTCAGCAGTCTGCCTGGTTTTGGCCGGCGGGGACCACTCGTTGGTGGCAATCTCCCTTGGTGGGTTGCAGATAGGAAACTTCAATCCCCTACGGTCGATCCGACCGCCCTCCCCGCCGCCGTAAGCCGGAAGCGCACCGTCGCGCGGGCCCGGTCCGCCCGGTTGCCATCCCACAACCGGGCTGGCCGCGCCGTGTGCGTGTCGACGGCAATGCCACCGCACGTGAACGGGCGGGCACCGGTGAACCCAAGGAGTCACGCATGTGTCCCATCACCACCCTGGCCCCGGCTGCCGACCCGTACCCTCACCTCCGTCCCCGCACCGACTTCTCCCTCCTCTTCCCGCCCACCCCCGCCTGGGTGGGGGCTGCCCGTGAGGCCGTCCGGACGGCCATCAGCGAGGTCCACGCGGCGGAACTGACCGAAATGGCAATGCTCCTGACGTCCGAGCTGGTCACCAACGCGATCGACGCCTGCGAGCGCACCGGTTGCCCGACGCCCGTCGGGCTGCACGTGGAGTGGGCGACGGGTGGGGTGCGGGTGCATGTGCGGGACGACGCCCCCGGGCTGCCCGTGCCGGTCATGCCGCGGCGCTGGGAGCCGGACGAGCGGCCGGAGCGCGGCAACGGGATGCTGATCGTCGGGGCGTGCGCCACGGACTGGGGTGTCTGCCGGCACGGGCCGGGGACGGGGAAGACGGTCTGGTTCCGGCTCGCCTCCTGACGCGGCGCGCGGCGCGCGGCTCGTGAACGCCCGCCCAGGGGAGGCCTGAACTGTTGCCGGTCCCACAGGGACGAGGCCCCTCCGGACCGCACTCCTTATGGCAAAGTCTGGGCCGTGGAACCCCTGCGCCCTCACGATCCTCCGGTCATCGGCCCGCACACCGTTCTCGCCCGGCTCGGCAGCGGTGGGATGGGACAGGTGTACCTGGGCAGGTCGCCGGGCGGGCGGCAGCTCGCGATCAAGGTGGTCCGGGACGACTTCGCCCAGTCCGCCGAGGCGTTGGCGCGTTTCCGGCGCGAGGTGGAGACGGTGCGGGCCGTGCGCAGCGCGTACACGGCCAACCTGGTGGACGCCTCGCTGGAGACGACGCCGTACTGGCTGGCGACCGAATACGTCCCAGGGCCGACCCTGACCGAGGTGACGCGCGCCCGCGGGCCGCTCCCGCAGGAGACCTGCTTCCGGCTGTTCGCCGCGCTCGCGGAGGCGCTCGCGCAGGTGCACGGGCACGGGATCACCCACCGCGACCTGAAGCCGCACAACATCATCCTGTCGCCGGTCGGCCCGAAACTGATCGACTTCGGGATCGCCCGGGGTGCCGAACAGACGGCCCTCACCCGGACCGGTGTCGCGCCCGGTACCCCCGGTTACACCGCCCCCGAGGTCATCACCCGTAATGAAGTCACCGCCGCGGCGGACGTGTTCGCCCTGGGCGCCACCATGGCCTGCGTGGCGACCGGCCGTCCGCCGTACGGCGAGGGGTCCCTGGAGTCCGTCGTCTACCGGGTCGTGCACGGCGCCGTCGACGCGGAGGGGGTGGATTCCGCCCTCGCCGAACTGATCCGCGCCTGCACCGCCGCGGACCCGGCCGTGCGGCCCGCCCCCGCCGAGGTCATCGCCCGGTGCGCGGTGACGTCCTCGCTCGTCGACGACCCGGTGTACCGGTCGCTGGCCGACCTCGGCGAGCGGGCGCCGGACGACGTCCCGGCGGCGGTCGCGGCGGGGCTCATACCCGCGCGGCCCACGGGGGCCGCGTACACGCCGACGTACGTGCCGCAGATGCCGCCCGGGCCGCCGCAGCAGCGGCGTTCGCGCCGGGGGCTGGTCTATGCCGCGGCGGCCGTGGCGTCGGTCGTCGTCGGAGGGGTGGCGGCGTACGGCGTGATGAAGCCGGGAGGGAGCGAGGACCGGGAGGCGTCCGAGGGCCGGAAGGCGTCGGAGGCCGTGGCGCAGGACGTCGGCCGGCCGACTCCCGGGGCTTCGGGCGCCGGCGGGGGCGCCAGTGGGAGCGGGGGCGGGGGCGGGCCGAAGGTGCCTCCCGCGTACGTGGAGGCGACGGACGGCTACCGCGGCTCCTGGCAACACAAGGAGGGGGGCCAATCTTTCGAGGGCGAGTGCAGCACCCCGCCCACGGAAGGCATCGACAACCTCCAGATCTCCATCACTGACCCGCAGAACCCGGACGGGGAGACGCCTCCGGGCAAGGTGAGGATCGGGTTCCGCCTCAAGTACGTGGACGACAAGCCGAAGACGCCCTACTACGTCTCGGTGGCCGTCAAGTCGCCTCACTGGATCGACGAGAAGACCGGCAAGCCGCACCCGCACCAGGGGAACATCGGAAATCTCGATCTCGGCTACACCACCGAGCCGGTGAACCTCTTCGCCGATGACCCGCAAAAGTGGGTGTACCGCACCTTTCCCGACGACTTCGGCAGGACGGTGCGGGGTGGGACGGAGGCGACGCGCGTCCCGGTCACCAACGACCCGGGTAGTTGGACAGTGAACTTTCTCCACGTCAAAAGCCCCAAGGAGTACGCCAGCTTCGCGTGCGGCGGATTCCTCGTGGAATAGAGGAGGCAACCGGTCGGGGGCGCCGTGAGAGGCGTGAGCGGCCGTCGGAGCAGGGGGCGCACGGGCTTCGGTGCGGGGAGGGCGCGGGCACGCTCCGGGATGCGCCCCTGAGCCACCTTGTGGCTTTCCCTGATCCTCCCCTGAACTACGGGTACATGACGGGCCAGTGGGGGAGAATCGCGGGGTGCGGAAGTGGTGGGTGGGTGTCGGCGTAGGCATCGGAATGTGCCTGAGTCTCCTCGGGCTGCTCTTCTTCGCGATGTTCAGCATGGCCACGAACCTCGGAGGCGGGGCGCGTGGCGCGGTGGGACTGGCGAAGGGGGCGGTCCCGGTCGCCTACCAGCCGTTCCTGGAGAAGTGGGGCAATCTGTGCGAGGCCATAACCCCTGCCCTGCTCGCCGCCCAGCTCTACACGGAGAGCAACTGGAAGCCGGACGCGAAGAGCCCCGCCGGTGCTCTGGGCCTGGCGCAGTTCATCCCCGAGACATGGGCCCGGTACGGCGTCGACGGCAACGGTGACGGCAGGCCGAACATATGGGAACCGGCGGATGCCATCGCCTCCGCCGCCACCTACGACTGCGCGCTGGCGAAGGACGTCAAGGGCGTGCCGGGGGACGCCACCAACAACATGCTGGCCGCCTACAACGCCGGGCCCTACCGCGTCATCCAGGCGTCCGGCGTCCCGTCGATCACCGAGACCCAGGGCTACGTCAAATCCATCCGCAGCCTGGAGAAGAGCTTCGCCCGCCCCGTGGGCCGCGTAGCGCCCTCGCAGCAGGCGGCCGGGGCGATCTACTTCGCGCAGGCGCAGTTGGGGAAGCCCTACCTCTGGGGCGGGGACGGTGGTAAAGAGGACGGCGGGCGGTTCGACTGTTCGGGGTTGACGAAGGCGGCGTACGCGTCCGTCGGGATCGAGTTGCCGCGGGTGGCGAACGACCAGTGGAACGCCGGGCCGCACCCGAAGCGGGACGAGCTGATGCCGGGGGACCTCGTCTTCTTCGCGCACAACCTGAACGACCCGCGTTCGATCCATCACGTGGGGCTGTACGTGGGGGGCGGGTACATGATCAACGCGCCTCACACGGGTGCCGTGAACCGGTTCGACAAAATCGATACCCCGGATTACATCGGTGCCACGCGCGTGACGGATGCGGGGGCGAAAGCGTTGCCCAGGCCGAACGGCGTGTGAACCCTGGGCCTCCTGCTCCAGCCCCGGTCACCCTTGGATAACGTCCTGGTGATCATTGGGTGGAGAGCGGAACGCCGGGTCGGAGAGGCGCGTTCCATGGGGGTGGGCGAGCCGCGCCTCACCATGGGCGCACGGACCACGGGGGTTTGGCAGCTGCACCGAGCTACAGGCGACAGATAAGGGGGCACCACATGCCCGGACACGAGGCGGTCCATCCCCTGGCGGATGCCAAGGGAGGCTCGTCGGGCCCCGACGTCAGCCTGCTCTACGACATCAACGGACTGGCCAAGGACGCCCCGGGCTGGGTGGACCGCACGATGGAGTTCATCGGCGAGTACGGAATCGTGTTCGGCCTCGGCGTTCTGATGGTCTGTGCGTGGTGGAGCGTGCGGCGGAGCCCGGACGCGGCCGGCGGGGTGGCCGCGCTGCTGTGGGCGCCGTTGGCGGCGGGCCTCGCGCTGCTGGTGAACGTGCCGATCCGCGGCTTCGTCCGGCGGCCCCGGCCGTTCCTGGAGCACCAGGGGATCGACGTCCTGGTCAAGGGCAAGACCGACTTCTCGTTCGTCAGCGACCACGCCACGCTGACGATGGCGCTGGGCGTGGGCCTGTTCGTGGCGCACCGTAAATACGGACTGGTCGGCATCGGCCTCGCGTTCCTGGAGGGCTTCTGCCGGGTCTTCATGGGTGTGCACTACCCCACGGACGTGATCGGCGGGCTGGCGCTGGGGACCGCCGTGGTGCTGCTCCTGGCGCCGCTGGCGATGATGCTGCTGACGCCGCTGACCGTGCGGGTCGCCGGGACCAGGGCGGGGCGGCTGGTCCACTCCCGTCGGGCGCCCGCGCCGATCGTGGTCGCCGAGGAGCCGGAGGCGGTTACGGGCCGTCAGGCGCACCATGGCGATAAGGGATTGGCTGCCTAGGGGGCGAACACACACCCCCCGGGCGCGCGCCGCGGCCCCGGTCCCCATCCACCGGGGGCCGGGGCCGCGGCGTGTATCCGCGTCTACAGCGCCTGCGGGAAGCTGAACACCCGCTGCGGGTCGTACTGGCGCTTCAGCTTCGTCAGCCGGTCCGAGGCGTCCCCGTAGTAGGCCCGGCGCCAGTCCTTCAGACCCGCGTCCGCGTAGTTCTGGTAGGCGGCGCCGGACGCGTGACGGCGCATCGCCGCGTGGAGGCCGTCGAGCCAGGCGACCTGCGGGCCGCCGGACGCCGCGGTCCCCCATGAGGTGAGGTACTGGGCCAGGAACCGCGAGCGGCGGTGCACGAACGCCGTGTCCAGCGGCTTGACGCGGTTGACGGCGCCGCCGAGCGCCGTCAGCTGGATGGATCCGCCGCCGCCCCCGCCCCGGCGGCCGAACCGCTCGGTCTGGTCGAGGAGCGTGCGGATGCCGGCCGCGTTCAGCGAGCGGTCGTAGAAGTCGGAGCGCGCGGCGTACGTCTCGCGGCCGAGCCTGCCGGCCTTGTCGCGGCCGGGGGTGCGGCCCGGCAGGTGGGATTGAGGGAGGGTCAGGTCGGCGCAGCCGGCGTAGCGGCGCATGCTGTCGAGGTACGAGCGGCTGCGCACCGAGATGCTCGCCTTGCCGCCGCCGACCTTGGCGGCGAGCTTGTCGAGCGCGTTGGCGAGGCCGCCCTTGGTGCCGAGGGAGAAGGCGGCGACGGCGATGCGCGGGGTCCGGCCGGGGGTGACGGCGAGGTCGCAGGCGGACCAGATCTCGTCCGGCTGGGTCGGTCCCCACTCCTGCCAGGCGCGGATGACGTCGGCGGCCTTGGCCCAGGGCCAGGAGACGTAGCCGGTCACGCCGTCGCCGACCCGCCGGGTGCGGAACCGGAGTTCGGTGACGACGCCGAAGTTGCCGTTGCCCGCGCCGCGCAGGGCCCAGAAGAGATCGGCGTTGTGCTTGGCGTCGCACTCGACGGTCTTGCCGTCGGCGGTGACGAGGGTGGCGCCGGTGAGGCTGTCGCAGGTCAGGCCGTACGCCCGGGAGAGGACGCCGTGGCCGCCGCCGAGGGTGAGGCCCGAGACGCCGACCGTGGGGCAGGAGCCCGCGGGGATGGTGACGCCGTGCGCGGCCAGACCGGTGTAGACGTCGATGAGCTTGGCCCCTGCGCCGATGACGGCGGACGAGGAGGTGGGGGTGCGGATGGTCTTCATCCGCGACACGTCGAGCACCATCCGGCCGTCGCCGCCGGACCAACCGGCGTAGCTGTGGCCGCCGTTGCGTATGGACACGGGTATGGAGAAGCGGCGGGCGAAGGACAGGCACGCGGCGATGTCCTGGGTGCCCGCGACGTACGCGACGCCGGCCGGGCGCTGGGTGTCGAAGCGGGTGTTGTACAGCTGCCTGGCGGTCGCGTAGTCGGCGTCGCCGGGTCGTATGAGGCCGCCCTTGAGGCCCTTGCCCAGGGCCGTCCAGTCGGCGGCGCGGACCTTGGCGGCGCGCGCGGCGCCGGACGTACCGGAGGCGGCGGGGGCGGCGGGGGCCGTACGGCCCGCGGGGGCCGCCGGGGCCGCGACGGCGGTGCCCAGGGCGGTCGGGGCGGCCCAGGCCGCCGCTGTCAGTCCCGTCGCCGCCGTCAGCAGAGTGCGCCTGTTCATGGCCGTGTTCGCCCCCATAGTTCCCGTGTTCCCCGTGTTCCCCGGAATTCCGGTCTTCCCCGTGTTTCCCGTCCGGCTTAAGGAACAGATGATCGGGAAGCGGGAACGGTTCCCGCCGGCTACCCCCGCTACCCCCGCGTGGCCTCCGCGAGGTGCCCGTCCGCGTCGGTGCGGGCGAGGGAGCGGGCCCGGCGGGCGGGGCCGAGCCAGCCGCAGGTGCAGCGGGCGGTGCAGAAGGAGCCGCGTTCGCTGGTGCTGATGCGGTGTTCGGCGGTGGAGTGCGCGGGCTGCGCGGAGTGCGTCTCGGACACGCCACCACGCTACCGGCCGGGGCGGGGGCGGGCCGCCGTCGCCCCGGGGCCGTGACGGCGGCCCGGACGCGGTCGTTGGAAGAGAACAGGTTCCACCAGCACGCGGCAGGGAGCTGACGGTCATGGCGGTGCAGGGGCACAGACGCAGGATCGCCGTGGCCATGGCCGTGGCGGGTGGCCTCGCCCTCGGTCTGCTGGCTGGCGGCTGTGCCGAGTCCGACCAGGGCGAGGAGCCGCAGGACGGGCTCGGCGGCGGGAGCGCCGGGGTGCGGCGGGCGGTGCGGACGACCGACGCGGTGCGGCCCGGCCGGGCGGTCGAGGCGATGCGCGGGGTGCGGGAGGCGCTGGTGGGGGCGGGCGGTGCCCGGGTCCGTACGACCATGGAGACGGAGAGCGGCGGCACCCGGCTGACCATCCAGGGCGTGGGGGTCTACGACTTCGCGCGGCCCATCGGCACCTTGACCGTGCTGGTCCCCAAGGACGCCCGGGGCGCCGCCGAGCACCGGCCGATCACCGAGGTGTTCACACCGGGCGCGCTGTACATGAAGAACCGGGGCGCGGGCGTCCCCGTGGACAAATGGGTACGCATCGACACGGGCACCCTCGCCGACGGCGACCTGCTCACCAGCGGCGCCACGGACCCCCTCGCCGCCGCCGAACTCCTGGGCGGTGCACGGGAGGTGACCTATATGCGCGACGAGGGCGTGGACGGCGTCCCGGTGCGCCACTACTGGGGGAAGATCGACCTCGCCGAGGCCGCGCGCCTCGCCCCCGCCCGCGACCGGGCCGCGCTCCTCGCGGCGGCGAAAGGGTTCTCCTCGGGGACCGTCTCCTTCGACGCCTTCCTCGACGACGCGGGTCTGCCGCGCGTCCTGCGTTACCGGTTCAGCGTCGCGGACGGGGAGGAAGACGCGGAAGAAGGGGATGAGGGGGAGAGAACGGGGAAAGCGGGGAGGAAGAGCGGGGCTCCGGCCGGCCCCGCGTCACCCGCCGCCGGTGCGCCGATGACCGTGGTCTCCACGGTCGAACTCAGCTCCTTCGGATTGACGCCCCATATCGCCCTGCCCGCACCCGGCGATATCTATGCGGGGACCGTCGCCTCCCCCCGCAAATAGCGGGGCCGGGCCTGATTGGCCATGGAAATGGTCCTTCTGTGCCATGCGCGGCGTGTGTACCGATCACTAACCTGGAAGCCGGACCCGTAAGACGCAAGGCCCGAGGAGGTGAATCACGTGGTTTCGCGGCGCGGTTCGTCGCCCGGTCCGGATCCCGTGGCCCTCATCGAGATCGACCTCTACGGTGAGTTGATGATCGCCGCAACGGGCGCGGCCGAGGAACGGCTCAGTCCGGACCGCATCGATGAGGTGCTCAGAGTCGTACGGTCGCGGCGGCCCGGCCCGCCCGGCGACGCCGACGGCTGACCCGGCGGCTGATCGGACGGCCGGCCCGGCGGGGGTGGGGCGGGGGGCGGGTACCCCCAGGGGGTTCACCGTGAGGCTTCGCCCCGACGTTCCGTCCCCGTCCCCGCCTCTACCCCTGCCCCGCCCCCGCCCCGCCCGCCCTCAGGAGCGCAGCAGCCGCGCGATGGCCGCCGTGGCCTCGGCGACCTTGTCGTCGATCTCGTCGCCGCCCTTGAGCGCCGCGTCGGCGACGCAGTGCCGCAGGTGCTCCTGGAGCAGCTGGAGGGCGAACGACTGGAGCGCCTTGGTGCCGGCGGACACCTGGGTGAGTATGTCGATGCAGTAGACGTCCTCCTCGACCATGCGCTGGAGGCCCCGGATCTGGCCCTCGATCCTGCGCAGTCGCTTGAGGTGCTGGTCCTTCTGATGGCTGTAGCCGTGCGGGCCGTGGTTGTGACCCTTATCGCTTCCGGTGCCACCGGCCGCGCTGCCCCCGGCCGTGCTCCCGGCCGCGGCGTCGGGTGTGCCGTGGCAGGACGCCGTGGCCGGCTCGCCGGGGCCGGCCGCTGTCGTTCCCGTGGTGGTCATGGCGTCCTCCGTTGTCCCGCGCGTTCCACGCCGTCGGCCGGCGCGTCGCCGTCCGCCCGGGGGCGGGTCCGTGGCGTCTTCCGTGGTGTTGCCCGGGCTTATACCCCATGGGTATACCCCTGCCGGGTATATGTTACCGAAATCCACGGCCCTGGGCCGTGATGAGGTGGTACCGGCTTGGTGTGCACTCTGCCCGATGGGCGACACTGAGGGAATGCCAGTTAGCTGTGGCCGGATGATGCGCCTAGCATCAACGAGACCGAATCCGCTGCACCCCGAGGATCCCACGTGCGCTTTCGTCTGACCCCCAGGGAGACGAGCTTCTACGACATGTTCGCCGCGTCCGCGGACAACATCGTCACGGGCTCCAAGCTCCTCATGGAACTGCTCGGAGCGGAGCCGTCCGCCCGGGCCGAGATCGCCGAGCGGATGCGGGCAGCGGAGCACGCCGGGGACGACGCGACGCACGCGATCTTCCACCAGCTGAACTCCTCGTTCATCACGCCGTTCGACCGCGAGGACATCTACGCCCTCGCGTCGTCGCTCGACGACATCATGGATTTCATGGAAGAGGCCGTCGACCTGGTCGTCCTCTACCAGGTCGAGGAACTGCCCAAGGGCGTCGAGCAGCAGATCGAGGTCCTCGCGCGAGCCGCCGAGCTCACCGCCGAGGCCATGCCGAACCTGCGCACGATGACCAACCTCACCGAGTACTGGATCGAGGTCAACCGTCTGGAGAACCAGGCCGACCAGATCCACCGCAAGCTGCTCGCCCACCTCTTCAACGGCAAGTACGACGCCATCGAGGTGCTCAAGCTGAAGCAGATCGTGGATGTGCTGGAAGAGGCGGCCGACGCGTTCGAGCACGTCGCGAACACGGTCGAGACCATCGCGGTCAAGGAGTCCTGACCTCCGGTGGATACGTTCGCACTTGTCGTGACCATCGCGGTCGCGCTCGGATTCACCTATACCAACGGCTTCCACGACTCCGCCAACGCCATCGCGACCTCGGTCTCCACGCGGGCGCTGACCCCGCGCGCGGCCCTGGCGATGGCGGCGGTCATGAACCTCGCCGGTGCCTTCCTTGGCAGCGGCGTCGCCAAGACCGTCAGCAAGGGCCTGATCGAGACGCCGGTGGGCGACAAGGGGATGGGCATCCTCTTCGCCGCGCTGGTCGGCGCGATCGTCTGGAACATGGTCACCTGGTACTTCGGCCTGCCCTCGTCCTCCTCGCACGCCCTGTTCGGCGGCATGGTGGGCGCGGCGCTCGCGGGCGGTACGACCGTCATCTGGTCGGGCGTCGTCGAGAAGGTCGTCATCCCGATGTTCCTCTCGCCGTTCGTCGGCCTGATCATCGGCTATCTGGTGATGGTCGCGATCATGTGGATGTTCCGGAGGTCCAACCCGCACAAGGCGAAGCGCGGCTTCCGTATCGCCCAGACGGTCTCCGCGGCGGGCATGGCGCTCGGCCACGGTCTGCAGGACGCCCAGAAGACCATGGGCATCGTGGTGATGGCCCTGGTCATCGGTGACGTCCAGGACAAGGACGCCGCGATTCCGCTCTGGGTCAAGCTGGCCTGTGCGATCACGCTGTCGCTGGGTACGTACGCGGGTGGCTGGCGCATCATGCGGACGCTGGGGCGCCGGATCATCGAGCTGGATCCGCCGCAGGGGTTCGCCGCCGAGACGACGGCCGCTTCGGTGATGTACACGGCGTCGTTCATGTTCCACGCGCCGATCTCCACGACGCATGTGATCACCTCGGCGATCATGGGTGTCGGGTCCACGAAGGGGTCGCGGGCCGTGCGGTGGGGGGTCGCGAAGAACATTGTGATGGGGTGGTTCATCACGATGCCGGCTGCGGCTGCCGTTGCCGCGTTCAGCTATTGGATCGTGCAGTTGGCTTTCGGCTGACCTGCTGTTCCGATCACCTTCGGTGAATGGATCGGGCCCGCCCCCTGGTACGAGCAGGGGGCGGGCCCTTTGCCTTGCGGCGGCACCGCCATGCAGCGCCGCAAGGCGGCTTGGTGGGGGTGCCCCGGTCCCGCCCTTTCACCGTTTCTTGCGGGGGCGAGCCCCCGCACCCCCCGAGCACGCCTGCGGCGCGCGTCCTCAAACGCCGGACGGGCTGGATTTCGCGCCCGGGGCACCCCCCGCAGAAACGGTGAAAGGGCGGGACCGGGGCAACACCCCCCGGCGATCAGCCGAACCGCCCCGAGATGTAGTCCTCCGTAGCCTGCACCGACGGGTTCGAGAAGATCCGCTCCGTGTCGTCGATCTCGACCAGCTTGCCCGGCTGCCCCACCCCGGCCAGGTTGAAGAAGGCCGTACGGTCGGAGACGCGCGCGGCCTGCTGCATGTTGTGGGTGACGATGACGATCGTGAACCGTTCCTTCAGCTCGCCGATGAGGTCCTCGATGGCGAGCGTCGAGATCGGGTCGAGCGCCGAGCAGGGCTCGTCCATGAGCAGGACCTGGGGTTCGACGGCGATGGCGCGGGCGATGCAGAGGCGCTGCTGCTGGCCGCCGGAGAGGCCGGCTCCGGGCTTGTTGAGCCGGTCCTTGACCTCTTTCCAGAGGTTGGCGCCCTTGAGGGACTTCTCGACGACCGTGTCCAGGTCGGACTTGCGGATGCGGCCGCCGTTGAGGCGGACGCCGGCGGCGACGTT
Organism: Streptomyces sp. I05A-00742; assembly: GCF_013055795.1. Lineage (GTDB taxonomy): Bacteria > Actinomycetota > Actinomycetes > Streptomycetales > Streptomycetaceae > Streptomyces. Next base: position 17,615 of record NZ_JABETO010000045.1, on the reverse strand, counting down.
CTCGTAGATGGACATGGTCGGGAACGGGTTGGGCCGCTGGAAGACCATGCCGACGGTGCGGCGGACGGAGACGGGGTCGACGCCGGAGCCGTAGAGGTTCTCGTCGTCGAGCATCACCTTGCCCTCGACGCGGCCACCGGGGGTGACCTCGTGCATGCGGTTCAGGGTGCGCAGGAAGGTGGACTTGCCGCAGCCGGACGGGCCGATGAAGGCGGTCACGGAGCGGGGCTCGACGGTCATCGAGATGTCGTCGATGGCCCGGTGGGAGCCGTAGTAGGCGGAGAGGCCGCTGACGTCGATGCGCTTGGCCATGGGATCACTGCTTCTTTCTCAGGAGCGTACGGGGGCGGTCAGCGACCGGCCTTGGGGGCCTTCCAGCGGGCGATGCCGCGGGCCACCAGGTTGAGGATCATGACGAAGGCGATCAGGACGAGGGCCGCCGCCCAGGCGCGGTCGTAGCTGGCGTCGTTGCCGGCCGCCCACTGCTCGTAGATGTAGTACGGCAGGGAGGACTGCGCCCCGTCGAACGGGTTGTTGTTGATCACCTGGGAGCCGAAGACCAGCAGCACGATCGGCGCGGACTCGCCGGCGACGCGGGCGACGGCGAGCATGACGCCGGTGGTGATGCCGCCGATGGCCGTCGGCAGGACGACCTTGAGGATCGTCCGCCACTTGGGCACGCCCAGGGCGAGGGAGGCCTCGCGGAGCTCGTTGGGGACGAGCTTGAGCATCTCCTCGGTGGAGCGGACCACCACGGGCATCATCAGGATCGCCAGGGCCATCGAGCCGGCGAAGCCGGAGTACCCGAAGTCCAGCGCGATGATCCAGAAGCTGAGGACGAACAGGCCGGCGACGATCGACGGGACGCCCGTCATGACGTCCACGAAGAACGTCACGGCGCGGGCGAACCGGCCGCGCCCGTACTCGACCAGGTAGATGGCGGTGAGCAGGCCCACGGGGGCCGCCAGGGCGGTGGCGATGCCGACCTGCTCCAGGGTGCCGATGATCGCGTGGTAGACGCCGCCGCCGGGCTGGATGGTCAGCACCCCGGACATGGAGTGCGACAGGAAGCCCCCGTCGAGGACCTTCGAGCCGCGGGCGACGGTCTCCCAGATCAGCGAGACCAGCGGGACGACGGCGATCAGGAAGCACATCCACACGAGGCTGGTGGCGAGCCGGTCCTTGGCCTGCCGCAGGCCCTCGACGCGGGCGGTGAACCCGTAGGTCAGGGCGACGAAGAGCACCGCGGCGATCAGGCCCCACTGCACGCGACTGCTCAGCCCGGCGCCGAGGCCGATCCCACAGCCGGCGGCGACCGCGAGGGCGGCCAGGGCGGCCGGGGCCCAGCGCGGCAGCCGGGGCTGGTGCAGGGAGGCCGTGGGCCGGGGGGCGTCGCCGGCCACCGCGGGACGGTCCATGGTCACGTCGCTCACGAGTACTCCTTGCGGCGGGCGATGATCATCCGGGCCGCGCCGTTCACCAGCAGGGTCAGGACGAACAGGACGAGGCCGGAGGCGATGAGCGCGTCCTTGCCGGTCTCGCCGGACTCCTTGAAGCTGCTCGCGATGTTCTGGGCGAACGTGCCGCCGCCCGGGTCGAGGAGGCTCTTGGAGATCAGGAAGCTGGGGGAGAGGACGGTGGCGACGGCCATCGTCTCGCCGAGGGCGCGCCCGAGGCCGAGCATCGAGGCGCTGATGACGCCGGAGCGGCCGAAGGGGAGGACCGACATCCGGATGACTTCCCAGCGGGTCGCGCCGAGCGCCAGCGCGGCTTCCTCGTGCATCTTGGGCGCCTGGCGGAAGACCTCGCGGCTGACGCTGGTGACGATCGGCAGGATCATGATCGCCAGCAGGATGCCGATGGTGAACAGCGACCGCGCGGCACCGTCGTGGTAGGCGAGGACGCCGGTCCAGCCGAAGTAGTCGTCGAGCCAGCTGTAGAACCCGCCGAGGTGCGGGACGAGGAACAGGGCGCCCCACAGGCCGTAGACGATCGACGGCACGGCGGCCAGCAGGTCGATGACGTACGACAGCGGCGCGGCCAGCTTGCGCGGCGCGTAGTGCGAGATGAAGAGCGCGATGCCGACAGCCACGGGGACCGCGATGACCATCGCGATCAGCGAGCTGACGACCGTGCCGAAGGCGAGGACCGCGATGCCGAAGACGGGCGGGTCGGTGTTGGCGCTCCACTCGAAGGTGGTGAAGAAGTTGCCCTCGTCCTCGGAGAGCGCGTGCGTCGCGCGGACGGTGAGGAAGACCGCGATGGCGGCCATGATCACCAGGAGGAGGAGGCCGGAGCCGCGGGAGAGCCCGAGGAAGATCCGGTCGCCGGGGCGGACGGTGCCCTTCGTCGCCTGCACGGGGGCGGCGGGGGCCGGCTGGGGTGGTCGGTCGGCGGGTGCCGAGTCGGCTATGTCGATGTCATTCACGGAATTCTCCGGTCTGCGGGGCCGGACGCGGTGTGGCGTCCGGCCCGTGGCGCGGCGGTGCACCGGATCGTGCGGCCGCCCGCGGGGAGCGGCCGCACGGGGTCAGGAGAGGCTCGCGACGGTCTCGCGGACCTTCTTCGCGATCTCGGCCGGGAGCGGGGCGTAGCCGAGCTGCTTGAGCACGGACTGGCCGTCCTCACTGGCGACGTAGGTCAGGAAGGACTTGGTGGCCGGCAGCGAGTCGGCCTTGTTGCCCTTGTCGCCGACGATCTCGTAGGTCACCAGGGTGAGCGGGTAGGCGCCCTCGGCCTTGGTGGTGTAGTTGAGCTTGAGGGCCAGGTCCTTGCCGGTGCCGGTGATCTTGGCCTCGGCGATGGCCTTGGAGGCGTTGTCGGAGGTGGCCTCGACCGGGGCGGAGGCGCCGGTGTTCAGCTTGACCGTCTTGATCCCGCCGGCCGTGGCGTAGGACAGCTCGAAGTACGAGATGGCGCCCTGGACCTGCTTGACCTGGGACGAGACACCGGCCGAGCCGTCGGCCGCCTGGCCGCCCTTGGGGGCCCACGCCTTGGCGGGCGCGTACGGCCAGGAGTTGCCGGCCGCGGCCTTGAGGTACTTGGTGAAGTTGTCGGTGGTGCCCGACTCGTCGGAGCGGTGGAACGCCTGGATCTTGGTGTCCGGGAGCTTCGCGTCCTTGTTGAGCTTGGCGATCGCCGGGTCGTTCCACTTGTCGATCTTGTTGTCGAAGATCTTGGCGAGCGTCTCGGCGTCCAGCACCAGGTTGTCCACGCCCGGCAGGTTGTAGCCGATGGCGATGGGGCCGCCCACCATGGGCAGGTTGATGCCCTGGCCGCCCTTGACCACGTCCTTGGACTTGGCGACCTCCTCCGGCTTCAGCGGCGAGTCGGAGCCCGCGAAGGCGGTCTTGCCCTGCAGGAACTCCTGGATGCCGGCGCCGGATCCGGTGGCCTTGTAGTTGATCTGCACGTCCTTGCAGGCGGCCATGTAGTTCTTGACCCACAGGTCCATGGCGTTCTTCTGCGCGGACGAGCCCGAGGCCAGCAGCTGGCCCTTGCCCTCGCACTTGACGTTGGAGGCGGTCTTGGAGGTGCCGTTGCCCCCCGAGCCGCCGTCGCTGTTGTCGTCCGAGCCGCACGCCGTGAGGACCAGGGCGCCGGAGACGGCGATGGCGCCGAAGGCGACGGCCCGGAGCCGGTTCTTGCGCTGAAGCTTCACTTTCTGGTGTTCCTTCCGGGAGCCGCCGCTGGGGCGGCGTGCGAGAAGTGGGTGGTGCGGTACCGGTGGTGCGGTTTCGGTGGGGCGGTGTCGGGATTCTGCGCTTCCCCGTGGTTCACGCAGGGCGGCCACGCACAGGTGGTGACCGTGCAGCCCCTGTTCTACGGCCGAAATTAAGCAGATCAGGTGAAGCCGTCGAAGGAGTGAGGTGAACGAGGGGTGAACCTCGGCCGTCAGGGCGGTGGAACCGGTCGGATCGCGCCGCCGCGGGATTCCGGTCATCTGTGACGCAGGTCTCTGTTGCTTTGGTCACGCCCATGACACGATCCCTTCCGCGCGTTGCGGCATGTGAGGACTGGGGCGTTCGAGTCGCGGAGGTATCCGGTGGGGCGGAACGGCGGAGCCGTTGGTGACGGGGGTACGGACATCACCCGGGTGCCCGGGAGGGACAGACCCCGGACCAGGGTCCCCGGTCTCCGCCGGGTGATCGTCGCCACCGCGGTCGCCTGCGCCGCCGGCGCGGCGCTCCCGCAGGCGGCCTGGGCCGACCCGACGCCGCCCCGGAAGAGCCTGGAGGAGGTCCACCAGGAGGTGGAGGCCCTCTACCGCAAGGCCGAGTCGGCCACGGACGCCTACAACGCGGCGGACGAGCAGAGCCGCCTCCAGGAGAAGAACGTCGGCGACCTCACCAAGCGGGTGTCCGTCGCCGAGGAGCGGGTCCAGGAGCTCAAGGACCGCGTCGGCGCCCTGGCCCGGATCCAGTACCGCACCGGCGGCCTGGCGCCCTCCACCCAGCTGTTCCTGGCCCGCTCGCCCGAGGAGTTCCTCGCCTCGCTGGACACCACCCGCCGGGGGCAGGACGCCACGCGGCGGCTGCTGACCGAGACCGAGTCCGCCAAGGCCGAGCTCGAGAAGTATGTGAAGGCCGCCGACGAGCGGTGGAAGCGGCTCAAGGGCGAGCGGAAGAAGAAGGAAGACGCGAAGAAGGAGATCGAGGCCCGCCTCGACGCCGCCAGGAAGCTGGAGTCGCGCCTGGAGGAGACGGAGCGCGAGCGGCTGCGGAAGCTGGAGGAGGAGAAGGCCCGGCAGGCCCAGCAGCAGTGGCTCGCCTCGGACGCCCTGAAGGGCGTCTCCCTCAAGGACGCCGGCACGGCGACCACCGAGGGTCGGCGCGCGGTCGAGTTCGCGACCGCCCAGATCGGCAAGAACTACGTCTGGGGCGCCGTGGGCCCTGACACCTACGACTGCTCCGGCCTCACCTCCCGGGCCTGGGCGACGGCCGGCCGCGGGATACCGCGCACCTCGCAGGAGCAGTGGCGGCAGCTCCCCAAGGTCGACGTCAAGGACATGCGCCCCGGCGACCTGATCATCTACTTCTCGGACGCCAGCCACGTGGCGATGTACGTCGGCGACGGGATGATGGTGCACGCGCCGCGGCCCGGCCGTCAGGTGACGATGGCGGGGGCCGGGTCGATGCCGATCCTCGGGGTGGTGCGGCCGACGGGCTGACCGGCCTACGGGCTGACGGGCCTACGGGCCTACGGGTGGGGGAGGTTGGGGGTGCGCGCCCTCCTTCCGCCGGTGCTCCGGCGTGTATCCCGCGTCACGTAACGGCGGTCACGTAACGGGCGTCACGTAAGCCGGATCACGTAACCCACGTCACGCCGTGGGGCGTTCGGTTTGCGCCGTGCGGAAGCGCGGAGGTGCGATATCGGCGTGCACGCTTCCGTTCGCGCTCCGGGCCGGTCGTTTCGTGCTCCAGATCGGCCGTCGCACGGTTATCGCAGCTCGGGGTGTGGCGTTGTCGTACGTACGTATGCGACGTGACGTTTCTCATGACGTTTTCCTCCCGGCCCGCCCCAAAAGCGGCGTTGGCGACGGCATATGACAGAGGCGGGTGGCTCCGTACCATTCCGTTCGCCCGCGGCTCCCCGCTACTGTCGCGTCGGGCGCCGCGGTTCCGTGCGGCGCCGCCCTCGGGGGTGGGGCGCCTCCCGGTGATCGCCGGGGGAGGAAGGAAACCGACGTGATGCCCGTATCCGCACCCGGCACGGTGGCGTCCGCCGCCGGACCGTCCGACGGCGGGCTGACCCTGCTGGTCATCGAGGACGACCCGGCGGGGTCGCTCTCCATGCCCGAGATGGCCGACATGACCGTGGTGGCCGGCAAGCCCGTCCGCATCCGCACCGCGCGCAACCTCACCGAGGCCGAGCGGCTGCTCACCGACGACGTGCAGTGCATCCTGCTCGACCTCGGCCTGCCCGCGGGGGACGGCGCCTCCGGTGACTCCGGTGATCCCGGTGACGCAGGCGCGCCCGGCGCGCCCGGCGCTCCCGGTGCTCCTGGTGCTCCTGGCGACGAGCTGGACACCCTGCGCCGGGTGCTGCGGCTCGCCCCGCGGCACGCCGTGCTCGCGCTGACCTCCGAGACCGACGCGGAGCGCGCCACCGAGGCCGTCCGCGTCGGCGCGCAGGACTACCTCTTCCGCGACGAACTGGACGGCCGCGTCCTCAGCCGCGCCATCCGCTACGCCGTCGAGCGCAAGCGCGCCGATCTCGCGCAGCGGCAGCTCTCCGAGTCCCGGCTGCGCGCCCAGGAGAACGCCCGGCTGGAGCGCGGGCTGCTGCCCAACCCCCTGCTGGCCGGCTCCGACCTGCGGTTCGCCGCGCGCTACCGGCCCGGCCGCAGCCGCGCCCTGCTCGGCGGCGACTTCTACGACACCGTCCGGACGCCCGACGGCACGGTGCACGCGATGATCGGCGACGTCTGCGGGCACGGCCCCGACGAGGCGGCGCTCGGCGTCGAACTCCGGATAGCCTGGCGGGCGTTGACGCTCGCCGGGATCGGCGGCGGCGAGCTGCTCGGCACCCTCCAGGAGGTCCTGGAGCACGAGCGCGCCGACCACGAGATCTTCGCGACCCTCTGCGCGGTCGACATCGCGCCGGACGGCCGCTCCGCCGGCCTCTTCCTGGCCGGCCACCCGGCCCCGCTCGTGGTCCGTCCCGGCGAACCGCCCTGCCTGCTGCCCCAGGACGGCGGCGGCCCGGCCCTCGGCCTGCTGGCGCGGGCCGACTGGCCGCGGCTGGACGTCGGGCTCGGCGACGCCTGGAGCCTCCTGATGTACACGGACGGCCTGATAGAGGGCCGGGTGGGCGAGGGGGCGCGGCGGCTCGGGCAGGAGGGGATGATCGAGATGATCGCCCGTCAGATGAAGGAAGGGCTGGCGGGGGAGGCGCTGCTGGATGCCGCGGTCACGGAGGTCCGGACGCTGAACGGCGAGGAACTGACGGACGATCTGGCGGTGTTGCTGCTCGACCGCTGAGGAGCTGCGCCCTGGCCCCCCTTGGCTCAGCTTGGCTCAGCGCCCGCCGTTGTACGGACCGTACGGGCCGTCCGAGCTGGAACCCCGGCGGCGCGGGCCGCGGCCCGTGACCTGCTTGAGGGCGGGACGCACGTCCACGAAGTAGACGATCGTCGCCACCAGGCCCAGGATGGGCAGGAAGCCCCACACGCCGAGGAACACGTTCACCGCGACCGTGAGGCCGAGGATGATCAGCCAGAAGCCCTTGTTCTGCTTGTCCGCGGCCCGGTAGGCGTCCTCGCGGTGGATGGCCGCGTTGACGAAGGCGACCACGGCGAAGACCAGCAGGCCCAGGGTCACGTAGGCCCAGATCGTGTTGAAGCCCTGCACCAGCATTGCCGCCCACCTCTCGTCCGTCCGTGCGACGTGTACGGTCCGCCCGCTGCTGCCCACCGTACTCGGGGAACGACCCGGACACGTGGGAGGTGCCCGGATCGCTCCCCGGAGCGCTGCTACTGGGCGCCGGTCTTGTCGCCGGCCGCCTTGTCGCCGGCCTTGTCGTCCGCCTTGCTTTCGGCCTTCTTGGCCGTCGTGGACCTGCGGGTGCCGGTCTTCCGGGCGGCGGGCTTGGCGTCCTCGTCCGCGGCGGCGGCCTTCTCGTCCTTGGCCTTCTCGCCCTTGGCGTCCTCCGCGGCGGCCTGGTCGGCCGGCTCGGTGGCCACCGGGATCTCGGTGACCTCCGCGGCCGGCTCGCCGCGCCAGGTCCGTACGGCCTCCCGGCCGCGGTCGGCCAGCTTCTCGAAGGTCTCGCCACCCCGGGCCGCGAGCCCGACCGCCTGCCCGACGCCCTGGAGCAGCAGGTCCTGCGCGTTCTGCCCGAGCTTCTTCAGGTCCCCGTCGAGCGACCCGACGATCTCCCCGAACTTGGCCGTGACCTGCGTCTGAGCCTCCTTGGCCCCCTTGGTCACCCGGTCGCCCAGCTCCTTCGGGTCCGTCTTCCGCAGCTGCTCCAGCCGCCCGGGAGCCTCGACGACCGCCTGACCGAGCTTCTCGGCGGCGAGGTCGGCGGCGCCGGCCGCCGCGTAGGCGGTGTCGGTGGCTGCCTTGAGCACGTCCTGAGTGGTGATGGCCATGCGATGGGTCTCCCGTCTCCCGACGCGGCCGCCCCGGAAAGGGTCAGCCGGCGGGCTTGCTGTCGTCGTCGTCCTTCGTCTTCGGCCCGTTCTCCCTGCGGAACGAGTCGTAGATGTCCAGCAGGACCTGCTTCTGCCGCTCGGTGATCGAGGGATCCGCAAGGATCACGCTGCGCACCTCCGCCTCCTCCCGGGCCCGCTCGTCGAGGATCCCGGCCTGCACGTACAGCGTCTCCGCCGAGATCCGCAGCGCCTTGGCCAGCTGCTGCAGGATCTCCGCGCTCGGCTTCCGCAGACCGCGCTCGATCTGGCTGAGGTAGGGATTGGACACTCCCGCCGCATCGGCGAGTTGACGCAGCGTCAACTGCGCGTTGCGACGCTGCTCGCGCAGGTACTCGCCGAGGTTGCCGACGTTGAGCGATGCCATGAGGCGATGCTGCCGCACCTTGCTAACTTTTGCAAGCACCTGCTTGCAGGAGTTGGCGGTGTCGCGCCGCGGCCGTTGTGACTTCCAGCGTTAGCTGTCACATTTCAGCGCTTGTTGTCACGCCATGACTTAGACCGTGCCCTACGCGGCGAGACGGATGGGCCAAGCCCTGGGAGAGAGGCTGCGCCCCCACGGCCAGAGCGGTGTCAGTGCTTCCCGCTACCGTCGGGGGATGCGAGCTTCATACGGAATCCCTTTGACGCGCGACACCTTGTGGGCCTGCGAGGGGTGTGGCACCACTGTCAAGTACAGGGGAGAGGGGCGACGTTCGGGGCATTGCCCCAGCTGCAGCCAGATGGCCCGACAAGGCCGCCGGTACAACCTCACAGCAGGCGACGTGAGGGCCCTTCTGGAGTTTCAGGGCGGTGTTTGCGCCCTGTGTGGCGGGAAACCGGATAGGTGGGACACGGGCTCCTCGTACTGGCACATTGATCACGATCACCAGTGCTGCACTCCGTCAGACGCCGCATGGTCCATCTGTGGAGGATGCGTCCGAGGCTTGCTGTGCATCGGGTGCAACGCTCGGGGTGTTGCCTGGTACGAACTCCTTTCCCATGACCGTAGGGACTGGGGCCGCATGAACGACTACCTGACCAACCCACCAGGCCGTCGCCTTCGCCTTGCCGGAGGGCTCCAGTTTCTGCTGGGCGACATCGTGCGTGACCGTCTGGCCTGACTCAGGTAAACGAGGGTAGCTGTGGACAGCACTTGGGCTCTCAGGAGGCGCGCTCCAACCCTTCTGGATGTCAGTGTTGGTGGCTACTATGGACGTGGTTGACGAGATCCTTGAAAGGCATGGTGCATCGGTGATGATGGCCAACCGCCACAGCGCCCCAGTCGAGGAGCAATAGGCGCGCCTGGCCGGCGCTCCCCTGTTGCGACGCCCGCTGGGCGGCGACGCTGTGACGTGAATCCAGCGCAGGCTGCATCCTGCCCTGATTCAGGTGACGGCGCTCCGACGGAGTGCAGGAGGGCCCTACTTGTCTGCCACCACTTCTACCTGCGACCACCGCGTGTATCACGTTGTCGTCGTCGCTCTGGTATCTGTCATCACTGGGCTGGTTGCGGGGATCGGCTCCGCTGCTCTTGGCCAGACCCCCCTCACCGCCGTAGCTTCTGGCGGTGCCGTTCTTGCCTTCACCTACGGCGCCGGAATGACCGCCGCATCGCACGTGAGTAAGCGTCAGCAGTAATAGCTGCTCTGGGGGCGGCTGTCATAGCCGCCCCTAGGCCGTGTGCGCTCAAGGCACCTCAAGGTCTTGCCCTCGACCCCGGCCAGGGCGACGTCCCGTGGAAGTGCCTGGCTGACCCGAAGGGCCACGAGCGTGCATCGTCGGCCCGGCCTGACGCGGAGCCTCAACGACACCCCGACACGTGAGCCCTGTCTGCTCATGCGCCATGCCCCGGGTGGGTTGGGCTGCGGCGTCTCGGTCGATTCGGGTGGCGCGAGCTTGCGTGGCGGGGCGAAATCGGCTCGCTCGCGTACCACAACGCTCAACTCGCCAGCTGAAGTGCTCAGTCACAACTATCCGTCGCGCGGGTGGCGCGTCCTTCCGCGACGGCCTGGATGACGTCGCATCGGCTTCGGCCGTTCTTGGGGCGGTAGCCGAGGACGACCAGGAGCGGAGTCGATGCGCCGCAGGGGTTGCGAAGGGGGTAGCTGATCGGCTGGTGGATCCGTGTGGCCTCGTCGGCGAGGGGGATAAGGAACTCGGCTGCGGCGTCTTCGTTGGGCGAGCCGAGCATGCGGTCCGCGATTTCGAGGACGGCGCCGGTGACGACGAGGTCGTCCGGAGGGTCGGTGTATGCGGTCGAACGCAGGTTCTGCCGGTGTTGTGCGCCACGACGGAGGAGCAGCTCACCCGGGGTTGCTGTCAACGATCGAAATCAAACTGGGCAACCTCGACGACCGCGACCCAACAGCCGGTGAGGTACGCGAAGTTCCCCAGTGTGTCCCTGTCCCTGCTCGGAAGACTCGCAAGAAGGGGCGCAACAGCGTCTTCGATGACCGCGGAGGGAGCGCGGCCGATGGCTGAGCCGCCCGGGCTGTCGGCCATGCGGCTGTTGCCGCGGAGCCTAGATCCGCTGGAGGATGAGTCACTGCCCGGATTCCTGCTGCGGCTGTCCTACCGGCTGAGTATCGGCCCGGGCCCGCTCGTCCTCCACACAGGGCTTCCCAGCAGCCGGAAGGACAGGACCACCCTCATCCGCATCCCGCTCTCTTGCGCGGTCAGCCTGAGCGAACCGGACATTGCCGCCTTCTGTCGAAGCACCCGTCTGTCGCGCCAGGAGACAGCCGGCCTGCTGCTGCCCTCACTCGGGAGCCGTTACGGTCCTCTGAACCCCAACTACCGGGGCCGGAACGTCTACCGAAGCCGGGACACCTTCAGCACCGGGCGCCTGCATCACAACAACCCCTGGGTGCTGACAACGCGAACCCAGTACTGCCCGGACTGCCTTGCGGGAGACGGCTCGGAGATCCAGCAGCATCTCGGCGGAGCCTGGCGCCGGCTCTGGTGGCTCCCGCCGGTCTTCTGCTGCCCTCGCCACGAACGGTTCCTCCGCCGCCACTGCCACCACTGCGGAGAGCCGGCCCAGAACCGCCACAGCAACGACCTCATCGCCCGTCCACGGGACAGCGAACTGCATCCGCTCCAGTGCAGAGCGACTCCGCAGCCAGGAAAGCTCCGGGCGGTGAGCCCGGCCTGCGGAGCCGACCTCATCCAGGCTCCCAGGGACAGCGAGCCGACGCTCAAGGACCCCCGATCACGAGATGCCCTCTTCGCGCTGCAAAGGAAGTACCTTTCGTTCCTTTCCCCGGACGGTCCCGGACAGGTCAGCAGCGTCGGGTGGATCACTCCCACCCCGCAGTACTTCCAGGACCTCCGCGGCGTCGTCGCTCTGATCTTCATGACCTGGCCCGAAGCCCGGCCCCACTCGGCCACTTCTGAACTGGCACAGGTGATCGACGTTGAGGCCGAACGGCGTCGGTTAGCTCCTCGGCCCCCGACTCCATCGCCTCGGTGCACCCGTCCTCGATCAGCCGTTTGAGGAGCCCGACGATTCCGCGAGTGCGGCGGAACAGGTACTCCGGCATCTCGCCTTCGGTGAGCATTCCAGGACGGGCCCGCAGCAGCCGCAACCCGTCCTCGATGCCCGCCAGATGCTGGACGAACGCGGTCATTCCCTCGGCAGTGTCGTAGTCGAACGGATCGAGGTCGACCAGATCGAAACGGCGCTCGGTCTGCGTGGCGGCCGACGGATTGAAGCTCTTGCCGGACTTGACCGGCGAGAAGATCCACTGTCCGGTGCGGGGATCGGGACAGCCGCTCCGCAGCAGTCCGGACCTGGGGATGTTGACACCGATCAGCACCAGCGTGACGTTGAGATCCATCAGCTCTCGGACAAGGTCGAGCGTGTCCTGGTCGTCCTCGCGGTGAAGGCGGAGCCTGGTGATGTCGTCCAGCAGCAAGGCCGTGGTCTGGTGGTCCCGCAACGAGTTCCGCACCGCGCGGACCATGCCGTTCAGCGTCTTCGGCAGCGGCGCCCCGTAGAAGTCCAGGATGGCCGCGCACAATCCCTTCGGGGTTGCCCGCACTGGGGTGCGGCAGTAGGCGACGGGCGCGAACAGATCCCGCGTGCCCGGGACGGGGCCAGGCAGCAGCTGCCGGTGCAGGTCCCGCCACAACATCTCGAACGTGGCTGCGGCGTCGCAGACGGTCTCCGTTTTTCCGAGGTAGCTGCCACCGCTGATCACCAGCCCGTCACGGGTTCCCGGCTCGAAGTTCAGCGCGTTGTTCCGCAGCCGCCCGCGCATCAGTTTGGTGACCTTCGCGCTCATCGGGGTCTCCAGCAGCCCCATGTTCACGTGCGTCGCCGTCCGGTGCAGGTCGTGCAGAACCCGGCGCCTCGGGCTCATCGCCGCGTACTCCTCTGCGGAAAGCCGCGGTGCCGGGATGAACGTGTTCCGCCGTTCCCGCCACTGCTGCCAGCCCTCGACCCTAGTCCGGTCCGGCGGCGGCCCCGCCCGCAGGAAAGGGACGATCCCGCTCTCATCCGGCGTTCGGTCCGCCATGACCACCCTCTTTCTCGTCCTCCTCGGGCAGGAGAAACAGATCCCGTTGCCGGTATGCCTCACCCAGCGGGGGCGGTGGCTCCGGCCGGCCCCGGACAGCCTGTTCACGGCGATGCCGGCGGTGGCTGTCGATGCTCTGCGCGGCCTGAAGCTTCCTCTCCGGCCAGTGCAAGGGGGTGACCACCGTCTCCCCGGCAGCAGCAGCCGCGACGGGCTGAGGTGCTGGTTTTTCCGGCGGCCGGTCAGCCTGCGAGGCTGCGGCCTGCACGACCTCACGGGCGTGCTCGGTCCGCGCGGACTTCGGCATCCGGGTCTTCCACTGGCTCACCGGGATGCGGGAGCCGAGCAATTCCAGCAGGACTTCCAGGAGTTCATCATCTGTGCGAGGCCGCAGACCACAGGCTTCGGCTTTCTTGAGCAGTTCGCGCACGCGTGCATCACCGAAGGCGGGGGCTTGCCCGTCGGGCGGCAGCCCGGTCCAGGGCAGCCGGTGCCAGCCGTGGGTGAGCGGGTCCTGGAAGAACACACCGCGGCGGTCTCTGGGATCCCGGCGGATGACCCACTCGCCCTTGTGCTGTCCGCCACGGGCCGAGCGTTGGCCCCGGTAGGGGTCCAGAACCGGCGCGTCATACCAAAGTCCGCGGATCTTCACCCCGCGCCGAGCATCGATCTTGCGGACGTAGTGGACAGGCAGCAGCTCGTAGAACAGCTCCGGTGAAGGGATCTCCATGGCGAAGCCGGCCTGGGCGAATGAGGCGGCGAACAACGAGTTGGGGCTGTGGTCGCCTCCGGGATCCCAGCTGGGCGCGTACTCGCCGAGCCTGCGCCGCTGCCAGACGGCAACGATCCAGGTAGCGATCACGTGCTCCATCTCGTCGATGGTCAGCACCGCGTCGCCCTCCGGATCTGCCCCGCGGTCGGCCGGGTCGACGCCGGTGTAGCCCGGCAACTGCTCGAACAGCAGCGACCTGATCGCGCCGAAGGCCCGCTCGCAGGCGGACTTGTCGGTGGGACGCAGGACACGGCTGGGCAGGATGTTGCAGCCGAGCACCCGCTGGACGTCGACCAGGTGGTGGTTGCGGTAAACAGCCCCATGGTCCGTGGTCACGGTCTCCGGGGCGAAGAACGGAAGGCCGGCGACCTTGTGCCCGGCGAACTCGGCGACCACCGCGGCGGGCAGACCCGTGTAGGGCCACTCCAGTTCTTCGCCCCAGTCGGCCCGCATGGGCAGCGGCAGCATCACGTCCCGCAGCAGCATCGCGACGTCCACCGACTGGTCGGAGACCAGGGTGAGACGGAAGGCGCAAAGGGAGTGGGTGTGCACGTCCATGGCGAGGGTGAGATGGCACTTCACCGGGTTGCCGAACACGCTCTCGCGGACCATCACGGGCAGCACCGTGGTGTCGAGCGCGACCACCTGGCCGGGCCGGTGGACGAGAACGTGTCCGTTCTTCGACGGCAGTTCGGCTGAGCGCGCGTAGCGCTGACGGGATCCGCCTGGTCCGAACCACTCGCGCCAGACCAACCACAGAGTTTGGTAGCTGGGGACGGCGATGTCCCGGCCGGGGAAGGTCTCGCGTACGTACTGGTGGATCATGCGAGCCCGGGTCCGCATGGTCACCTTCGACCGGTGCAGGGTCTCCGCGCGGACTGCGAAGATTGCCTCCCGGATCTCCTCGGTGACGCTGGGATGCCCTCCGCTCTCGCGCAGCCATCGCTCGTCCGCGCAGCCCATCAGCCCGGCTTCGCGGCGACGGCGGTCCCAGCGGATCAGCGTGCGGTAGCCGACCCGGTCCAGGCCCAGCAGCCTCGCCTGCTGCCGGTCCATCGCCGCCAGTTCGGCCACCTTTGCGTGCCGACGGGCGGTCAGCGTGGAGGTGGCCGGGTCGTACTCTGGCTTGGGCTCGCCTGGCCCGGGACGCAGCGGATCGCCGCTGCGGAAGCCGGTCTCCACCTCCAGGAGATGTGCCAGACGACAGGCTGCAACCTCCCGCCGCCCCGGCTCCAGGTCCTGCGCGGTCTTCGGCTGGCGGCCCCGGCCGGAGCCCTGGGCTGCGGTCCGGGACGAGGGACGGCAGTTGGGATGGTTGGCCAGGAAACGGAAGGTCACCGGCTGCCGGGTGCCGTCGTCACGGACCAGATGGACCCGGCCGAGCTCCGGCTCCCGGCGTTCGACCGTCCATTCCCTGCCGTCCAGCACCAGGGACGCCCCTGGCGAGAGTTCCAGGACAGCGGCCGTCCTCATCGCTTCTCCCGGACGGGGTTGATCACCAGAGACCGGTCGCCGAAGGGCCGAGACAGGTCGGATCCCAGGCGCCGATGCCAGAGCAGATGCAGAAGCTGAGCACGGGCCAGCGGCGGAAATCGGGTGGTGTCCGCAAGCTGGCCGAACGTGCCGCCGTCGTGGGCCGCCGCCACCAGCGCCGGCCGCAGCCCCAAAGGGTCGGACAAAGACCGCCGCTGAGAGGAGAAGACATCGACCGCAGCGGCAGCATGCTCCCTCCAGCCCGCCGCGACGGTGTAGTGCCAGCCGCAGGCCAGTGCGACCTCGGCGGCCGCCGCGAACGCCTCCAGGTCCTCCGGTGCGATCAGCGCCTGCGGCCGTACGTCGATCAGCCAGATGCCGGTCCTGGTCACCGCCAGGAAGTCCGGGATGTGTCCCCGGCGCCCGGCCGCGGTGTCGAACCGTAGCCGCATGGGCTGCGACAGCACATCGACGAGATCTGCCGCGAAGTCGAGGGTCAGGAGCAGGCGGGCCTCCTCCAGGCTCTCGGTCCCGTGATGGCGACCGGTGCTGACAAGGAACTGAAGGCCGGGACGGTGCCGTTGAGCCCGGCGCCAGGAGAACCAGCGCACCGGCGTGCCGGCCGCCATGGACGTGTGGGCCAGGTCCCGCACGGTGCACGACACCTCGTTACCCGCTGTCCGCCAGGTCGCAGTCCAGCGACGGGTCCACTCCGGCCCCAGGACGAGCCCGTCCTTGCCTGGCGCCACGACACCGGGACGAGCAGGTCCTCCCACCGGCAACTGTGCGACCACAGACCACCGCCCCACACCGCAGCTGAAGACGGCGGCTGTACGGGGGAGTGTGCTCCGTTCACGCCACCACACGATCATCATCAAGCGCCGCCAGCGGCCCAGTCTCCGAACCTGGTGACAACTGGGCTGAGAAGTGGCCGGAAGTGACAACTACCGCGTGAATCTGGTGACAGAAAGCCCTGAAACTGGGGGCGAACGGCCCAGGTCAAGTGCGGTCACTGGTGACAACTAACGCTGGAAGTCACAGCCGTTGTGACTTGCGGCGATAGTTGTCCGTTCCCAGCGCATCTGACGGTTTCCCGCCGCACCTGCACAGTGAAATGACCGAGTCCCACAAGAACTGCGTCGCGATCAGTCCAAGCGCGGCCAACTGCAAGTGGCTGCGTCTAACAGAGGCCGACCATGGAACCGCGCACCAGAGGCGCGAGCGCCGACCTTGAACCGCCATTCGAGTGAACGTCGGCTCGCTGCGGCTATGCCGCAACTACCCTGGGACGTCGTGGTCCTCGGAGTGCCCGCGTCCGTGCAGGGCTCGAGCAGCCGGAAGCGGCGCTGGAAGGCCGAGGCGGAACGCGCAGCGAGAGCCGCCTGGCCCGCCGGCGATCCACCCTTGACCCAGAAGGTCCTGGCGAGCATCACCTTCTTCCACGTCGATGCCCCGCTGGACACCGACAACATGCTGAAGCCCATCCAGGATGCTCTGATCGGCGTCGTCTACGAGGACGATGCCCAGATCACCGACATTCGGGCTGGGGTGCGTGACGTAAAAGCCTCGTTCCGAGTTTTCGGACTCAGCGAAGCCCTCGCAAGCGGATTCATGTCTAGCGGCCCGTTCGTCCATATCAAGATCGAAGACCCGCCAGACGAACAGGAGCTCCCGTGAACCGAGAATCTAGCGGACAGGACTGGGTCAAGCTGCGAGAGCTCATTTCGGACTATGGAGCTCGCGGCTACTCGGTGATCTCCCGAGAAGACACCTCCTCGATTCCCAGCGAGGTTCGCAGACTCAGGCCAGATCTGATCCTACGAAAGGGCGACGAAACGATCGTCGTCGAACTCAAGGGCGGAGCCGACTCTTCAGATCACGAACAAGCAGTACAGCTGGAAAAGTTGGTCGGAGTAATCGATCGCCTTCCTAACTGGAAACTTGAATTTCATTGGCTAGGAACGCCACCCGCAAAGCGGGTCAGCCGCGAACAGGCTGACGAGATCACGTCTAGGGCGAGAGCAGTACAGGCGGTAGACCCCGGCGCTGCCTTGCTGCTGGCGTGGGCTGCGGCCGAGGTGACTCTTGATCAGATGATCCAGCAAGCGACTGCGGATGACTACGACTCCATCTCAGAACGCCGCGCGGTGCGATCGCCCAAGCAACTTGTAGCCATGGCGCAAAGCCTTGGCCTCATCTCGTACGATATTTATGAGATCCTCCTGGTCGCGTCAGACGCTAGAAATAGAATCGCTCATGGATTCCGCATTGACGGAGATGTCGCTGCTCTCGCAAGCAACCTCCTGGAGGCCCTGCAGCGCATCTTGCCTGAAACATACGTTTCGCCAGACCGAATGATCGACTGGTTCCGGCAACACTACGAAGCAGAGAACATGCCAGATGACGGATGTGAAAACGAATACCGGTTGCTCAGGAGCGAGCCATACGAAGCTCGCGATGTCCTCCAGGGGCAATTTCCTGACGCAGATGAAAAAGACATCGACGAAGCCGTTTGGGAACTGGAGAGCGAATGCTATGAGTGGGTATCGAAGAGGTAGTACGTGATCACTTCAGGATCAAATACTGAGCTTTTTCAGCGTGGCCACTGATCGGGTGAGGGTTGCGGCGCCCGCAACGCACGAGGCTCCCGTGCCGTTGAGTGAGGTGTTCGAAGTCTCAACCAACCGGCACAGGAGCCCCGTTGGTTCCCTAT
>NZ_JABETO010000044.1 GCF_013055795.1 Streptomyces sp. I05A-00742 | reverse complement strand
AGGTCCATGGTGCCCTCGCGGCCGCCGCCCTGGACGGCGGGGTCGGGCAGCCGCGGGTCGCGGGCGTGCGGGACGGCGCGGTCGCCGCCGTAGACGTCCGCGCGGCCGTTCCCCGGGGCCCAGGTGTCGCGCGCGGGCGGCTCCTCGTCCAGGAACACCGGCCCCGTCTCCTCCGCCGACGGACCGGTCGCCCGGCGGGGCCCGGCCGGACGCGGGGTCGGCGCGACGGGCGGGACGACGGCGGGCGGCGGCGCGACGGCCGGACCGGGCGGCGGCGCCGGCAGGGGCTCCCCCTCGGCGGGGGCGGGCCGGCTCGTCCCGGGGACCCAGGCGGTGCCGCTCCAGTAGCGGATGTACCCGGGGATGGACGGGTCGGGGTAGTACCCGTGCCCGGGCACATCCCCGTTGCGGTCGCTAGGAGTGCTCACTGATGACCCCAACTCCGATCATGACCAACACACTTGACCTGTCCGCCGTGTCCGGCATCGACAACCCCTGACCGCGAGGCCGCGCAGGCTGGGACGGACCACGGTCCCCGGCCTGAGCACCGGGTACGCGCCCTGCGTCGTCCTGCGTACCACAACGACCGGGAGGCCACCCGCGCTTGCCCTTGAGCGACATTAGCGAAGAGCGGAGGGCGAGGAAGAAGGAGACCAACCGGAAGAGCGCCATTCGAGCGTCAGCGCGAGGAACTCGGAACCGGAAGGAAGGCGACCGGCCGGGGAAATTCGCAAAACCGTACGAGCATCGGCGGCGGCCACCGTTTCATGTGACATCTATGAGCAAAAGACAACCCGGGGCGCGGCCGGCCGGTCTACCAGACGGCATACGTCCGTGGACGGAATGCGATGCCGACGGAACCACTCACACGTGCGACCGGGAGGGTCGCACGGTGCCGCACGACGGTGGTGTGGAGGGCGGGACGCGGGAGCAGGCGAGGAGGCGGTGCGAAGTCGCGTCATGACCCGGGGCCGGTCTGCTCTGTCCTGTGCGGACCCGGTTCGCGAGAGGCCGCGCACCGGGCAGTGGAACGGAGCGAGAGGGCGCACTTCATGTATTCCGTGGTGGAGCGAGACCTGGAGATCGATCTGGTGCTGTCGCCGGGGCACAGCGTTCCGGTGCCGGCCCGGCTGCACTACCGGGCGGAGGATCCGTACGCGGTGCGGATCTCCTTCCATGTGACGTCGGAGGAACCGGTCAACTGGACGTTCGGGCGCGAGCTGTTGACGGAGGGGCTGCGCCGGGCGTGCGGGACGGGCGATGTACGCGTGTGGCCCGCGTGGTCCGGGGGGCGGGCGGTGGTGTGCGTGGCGCTGACGTCCCCGGACGGGGAGGCGCTGCTCCAGGCGCCGGTGCGGGTGGTGACGGCATGGCTGAGGAGCACGATGCGACTGGTGCCGCTGGGGACGGAGGGGGAACGCCTACGGCTGGACGAGGGGTTGCGCTACCTGCTGACGCACGGCGCGTAACGGGCGGGCCCGCCGGACGGGCCGCCGGTACGCCCCCTCGGGGCGGCGGCGGCCCGGGCGCAGGAAAGACGGCTCAGAGGACCTTGCCCGGATTGAGCAGCCCCAGCGGGTCGAACACCGCCTTGATCCCCCGCTGCATCTCCATCGCCACCGGCCCGGCCTCCCGCGCCAGCCACTCCTTCTTCAGCAGTCCCACGCCGTGCTCCCCCGTGATCGTGCCGCCCAGTTCCAGGCCCAGCGCCATGATCTCGTCGAACGACTCCCGGGCGCGGCGCGTCTCGTCCTCGTCGGCGGGGTCGAAGCAGACGACGGGGTGGGTGTTGCCGTCGCCCGCGTGGGCGCAGACGCCGATGGTGAGGCCGTGGCGCCCGGCGATGGCGGCGGTGCCGTCGAGGAACACGGCGAGGCGGCCGCGCGGCACGCACACGTCGTCGACCATCGTGGCGGGACGCAGCGTCTCCAGGGCGGGCAGCGCGATGCGCCGGGCGTGCAGCAGGAGTTCGGACTCGGCGGGGTCGTCGGCGGGGACGACCTCGGTGGCGCCCGCTTCGGTGCACAGCTCGGCGACGGCCGCGAGGTCGGGGCCGGGGTCGGGGGTGTCGAAGGCGGCGAGGAGCAGCGCCTCGGTGGACTCCGGGAGGCCCATGCCGGCCAGGGCGTTGACCGCGTGGACCGTGGTGCGGTCCATCAGCTCCAGCAGGGACGGCGCGTGCCCGCGCGCCATGATCCGGCGGACGGCCTCGCAGGCCGCGGCGGTGGACGGGAACTCGGCGGCCAGCGCGAGCTGCCGGGGCGGCGCGGGCCGGAGGGCGAGGACGGCGCGGACGACCACGCCGAGGCTGCCCTCGGAGCCGACGAACAGCCGGGTCAGGTCGTAGCCGGCGACGCCCTTGGCGGTGCGCCGCCCGGTGGTCAGCAGCCGCCCGTCGGCGAGGACGACGTCCAGGCCGAGCACGTACTCCGCGGTGACGCCGTACTTGACGCAGCACAGGCCGCCGGACGCGGTGCCGATGTTGCCGCCGATCGTGCACTGTTCCCAGCTGGACGGGTCCGGCGGGTAGTACAGCCCCTGCTCGGCGACGGCGCGGGAGAGCACGGCGTTGACGACGCCCGGTTCGACGACCGCGATGCGCTCGACCGGGTCGATCTCCAGGATCCGGTCCATCTTGACGAGGGAGAGCACGATGCAGCCGTCGGTGGCGTTCGCCGCGCCCGACAGACCGGTGCGGGCGCCCTGCGGCACCACGGGGACGCGGAGCGCGGTCGCGGTCCGCATGACGTGCTGGACCTGCTCCGCCGTGCGGGGCAGGACGACGACGGCGGGGGCGCCGGCCGGGCAGAAGCTCGCCATGTCGTTGGCGTAGGAGGCGGTGACGTCGGGGTCGGTGAGGACCGCGCCCTCGGGGAGTCCTTCGCTCAGGAGACTGATCAGATCGCCCATGCGTTCACCTTCCCACCCGCGGGCGGGCCGGGGTAGATCGCCGTGCACGGCGCGGCCCCGCCGGGAAGGCGGGACCGCGCCGGGTGGGGGGTGGGCTCAGAGGTTGCCGCGCTTCTCCTGCTCGCGCTCGATGGCCTCGAACAGGGCCTTGAAGTTGCCCTTGCCGAAGCCCATGGAGCCATGGCGCTCGATCATCTCGAAGAAGACGGTCGGCCGGTCCTGGACCGGCTTGGTGAAGATCTGCAGCAGGTAGCCGTCCTCGTCCCGGTCCACCAGGATCTTCAGCTCGCGCAGCGTCTCCACGGGCACCCGGGTCTCGCCGGCCCACTCGCCGAGGGTGTCGTAGTAGCTGTCCGGGGTGTCCAGGAACTGGACGCCGGCCGCCTTCATCTGCCGCACGGTGGTGACGATGTCGTTGGTGGCGAGGGCGATGTGCTGGAGGCCCGGGCCGCCGTAGAACTCCAGGTACTCGTCGATCTGCGACTTCTTCTTGGCGATCGCGGGCTCGTTGAGGGGGAACTTCACCTTGCGGGTGCCGTCCGCGACCACCTTGGACATCAGCGCGGAGTACTCGGTGGCGATGTCGTCGCCGACGAACTCCTTCATGTTCGTGAAGCCCATGACCCGGTGGTAGAACTCCACCCACTCGTCCATCCGGCCCAGTTCGACGTTGCCGACGCAGTGGTCGATGGCCTGGAAGTTGCGCTTGGCGGGCGGCGCCACGACCGGCTCGGCCGCGACGAAGCCCGGCAGGTACGGGCCGCTGTAGCCGGAACGTTCCACCAGGGTGTGGCGGGTCTTCCCGTATGTGGCGATGGCGGCCAGGACCACGGTCCCGTGCTCGTCCTTCAGCTCGTACGGCTCCTCCAGGCCCTGCGCGCCGTGCTCCAGGGCGTAGGCGTACGCGGCCCGCGCGTCCGGCACCTCGATCGCCAGGTCCACGGCGCCGTCGCCGTGCTCGGCCACATGCTCCGCGAGGAAGCGGCCGCGGTCGGTGGTGGCCTTGATGACGGTGGTGAACACGAACCGGGCGCCGCCCGACTCCAGGACGTAACTCGCCGTCTCCCGGCTGCCGTTCTCCGGTCCGGAGTAGGCCACCAGTTGCATGCCGAAGGCGGACGAGTAGTAGTGCGCTGCCTGCTTGGCATTGCCGACGGCGAAGACCACCGCGTCCATCCCCTTGACCGGGAAGGGGTCGGCCTGCCGAGCGGTGTCAAAGGTGTGATCTGTGGTCTGCGTCATGCGCGCAGCGTCTCGCCGATCCACAAGGTGCGCAATAGTTTGTGCTTCCACTGGGCAACCTGCCCAGTGAGAGTCCGGGTGGGCCGGACGTTCTGTACATGCTGACCACCAAGGAGCCGGTCATGGCGATCGATCGTTTGGACGGCAGGCTGATCGAACTGCTCGCACGCGAGCCCCGCATCGGCGTCCTGGAGGCCTCCCGCCGCCTCGGCGTCGCCCGCGGCACCGCCCAGGCCCGCCTCGATCGCCTCCTCTCCCACGGCGTCATCCGCGGCTTCGGCCCCGACGTCGACCCCGCCGCCCTCGGCTATCCCGTCACCGCCTTCGCCACCCTGGAGATCAAGCAGGGCGAGGGCGCCGATGTGCGGACGCATCTCGCGTCCGTGCCCGAGGTGCTGGAGCTGCACACGATCACCGGGCACGGGGACATGCTGTGCCGGCTCGTCGCGCGGTCGAACGCGGATTTGCAGCGGGTGATCGACAAGGTGGTGGGGATCGAGGGGATCGTGCGGGCCTCGACGGCGATCGTGATGGAGAATGCGGTGCCGTTGCGGATCATTCCGCTGGTGCAGCAGGCTGCTGGGGGGTGAGGGTTGAGGCCGGCCCCCAAACGCCGGACGGGCTGGATCTCGCGCCCGGGCGCGCACTTCGGCCCGTCCGGCGTTTGAGGACAAGCGGCGAAGCCGCTTTCAGGGGGTTCGGGGCAGAGCCCCGGGAAACGGTGAAAGGGCGGGGCCGGGGCACCCCCACCGCGTCAGCAACTCGGCACCCGCCCCCCGGACGCCAACGCCCGCAGAGCCTCCACCGCACCCTTCAAGTCAGTCACCGGCACCAGGCGCAAGCCAGAAGGCGCCCCCGCAGACGCCTCAGAACACTGCCCCTTCGGCACAAGGAAAACCCCCGCCCCATCCCGCCCCGCAGCCTGCACCTTGAGACCGACCCCACCCACAGCCCCCACCGCCCCATCAGGATCGATCGTCCCGGTCCCGGCAATCTTCCGCCCCCCGGTCAGGTCCCCCCCACGCCCGTCCCCATCGAGCTTGTCGACGATGCCGAGCGTGAACATCAGCCCCGCACTGGGCCCACCGATGTCCCCGAGGCTGAGGGAGACCTTCACATCGGAGGGCGAGCGGTGCAGATAACGCAGGGCGGCGCGGACGGCGGAGTCCTGGGACTTCTTCATCTCCTCGACGTTGTGCTCCTCGGTCTCCCGGTCGGTCTTCCCGGGCGGGAAGACGGAGTCGTGGGGCATGACGACGCGGTCGGTGCGGAACCAGTCGGAGGCCACGTCGGCGAGGGTGACGTCGGCCTCGGGACCGGTGGCGATGATGGAGACCATGCGGAGCTGCCCGCTGGTCGGGCGGGCCTCGGCGCCGGAGACCGTGATCACCGGCTTGCCCTGGTGGTCGCCCAGCACGTTCACCGTCCACCCGGGCCTGGCGACGGTGAACGGCAGGGGCGCGAACACGGCGGTCGCGAGCAGCGCCAGGACGGGCACGGCGCAGACGGCGAGGGTCCGGGCACGGCGGGACCACGTGGACGGAGACGCAACGGGCATGCTGCGAATCTAGTTCACGGCCGCCGCAGCCATGACGGCGCGCCCCGCCCACGGGGCCCACGTCCCCTGCCCGGCGGCGCTCACCCGAGCACCGCGGTCACAGGAGCGCGGCGGTCACCGCAGCGCGTCGGCCACCTCCTTCGCGGCCTCCATCACCCGGGGCCCGACCCGGTGCGGGACGGCGTCGGTGAGCATGACCACCCCGACGCTGCCCTCGATCCCGCTCACGCCGAGCAGCGGGGCGGCCGCGCCGCTGGCCCCCGCCTCCAGTTCCCCGTGGGTGAGGGCGTACCCGGGGTTGTCGACCTCGCCCGCGCGGGCGGCGAGTATCGCCCGGCCGGCCGCGCCGCGGTCCAAGGGGTGCCGGAACCCGGCGCGGTAGGCGACGTGGTAGTCGGTCCAGGTCGGCTCGACGACGGCGACGGCGAGCGCCTCCGCCCCGTCGACGAGCGTGAGGTGGGCGGTGGCCCCCAGGTCCTCGGCGAGCGCCCGCAGGGCGGGCAGCGCGGCCTCCCGGACGAGCGGGTGCACCTGTCGTCCGAGCCGTAGGACGCCGAGGCCCACCCGGGCCCGGCCGCCGATGTCCCGTCGGACGAGTTCGTGCTGCTCCAGCGTGGCGAGCAGCCGGTAGACGACCGTGCGGTTGACGCCGAGCCGGGCGGCCAGCTCGGTGACGGTCAGCCCGTGGTCGGTCTCGGCGAGCAGTTTCAGGACACGCAGTCCTCTGTCGAGCGTCTGCGAAGTCTCCGCGGTCACGACGCCCCCTCTCCGATGAAAGGCGGGCTCCCGTCGCGGTGGGGTGCGCCACCGGTCCCGTCCGGCAGCGCGCGAGGAGAGGCCGCCGGGTCGCTTGACGCATACGTTCCTTGACGCATACCACCGGCCGCGCTCCGCGGCGGCGCTGCCACGGGGCGTGTGCGTGACCGGCACGGTAGCGAGCCGGTCCGCTCACCGGAAGAGTCTGCCCACAATCCGGGCACCGCGCAGGGTATTTGAGCAAGTGACGATCAGCCCTCCGCCCGTCCTCGCGCGGCCCGTGACCCCGGACGTCACTTCATGCGGGTCGCCCACTCCCGCACCTTCTTGATGCGCTCGCTCAGCTGACCGGCCGTGGCCTCCGCGCTCGGCGGCCCGCCGCAGGTGCGGCGCAGCTCGGTGTGGATCACGCCGTGGGGCTTGCCGCTCTGGTGCGCGTAGGCCCCGACCAGGGAGTTCAGCTGCTTGCGGAGCTCCAGCAGTTCCTTGTGGGTGACCACGGGACGCCGTTCCGCCGGGATCTCCAGCAGGTCGGCCTGGTCGTCCGGCTTCCGCCGGCTGTGGGCGATCTGCCGGGCCTGCCGCTTCTGGAGCAGCATCTGCACCTGCTCGGGCTCCAGCAGCCCGGGGATGCCGAGGTAGTCCTGCTCCTCCTCGCTGCCCGGGTGCGCCTGCATACCGAACTCGGCACCGTCGTACAGCACCCGGTCGAAGACCGCGTCGGACTCCAGGGCCTCGAACGGCAGCATGTCCTGCTCGCCGGTGTTCTCGTCCTGCTGCTTCTCCGCTTCGGCGAGTTCCTTCTCGGACTCGGCGTACGGGTCCTCCTCGCCCTCCTTCTTGGGCTTGTCGAGGACGTGGTCCCGCTCCACCTCCATCTCGTTGGCGAAGGTCAGCAGCGTCGGGATGGTCGGCACGAACACCGACGCCGTCTCGCCGCGCCGCCGCGACCGCACGAAGCGGCCGACCGCCTGCGCGAAGAACAGCGGCGTCGAGATCGTCGTCGCGTAGACGCCGACCGCGAGCCGGGGGACGTCCACGCCCTCGGACACCATGCGGACGGCGACCATCCAGCGGGCGTCGCCCGCCGAGAAGTCGTCGATGCGCTGCGAGGCGCCGGAGTCGTCGGAGAGGACGACCGTCGGGCCCTCGCCAGTGATCTCGCGGAGCAGCTTGGCGTAGGCGCGGGCGGAGTCCTGGTCGGAGGCGATGACCAGGGCGCCGGCGTCCGGGATGCTCTTGCGCACCTCGCTCAGCCGCTGGTCGGCCGCGCGCAGCACATTGGGCATCCAGTCGCCGCGCGGGTCGAGCGCGGTGCGCCACGCCTGGCTGATGGCGTCCTTGGTCATCGGCTCGCCGAGCCGGGCCTCCAGCTCGTCGCCGGCCTTGGTGCGCCAGCGCATATTGCCGCTGTAGGAGAGGAAGATGACCGGGCGGACGACACCGTCGCCGAGGGCGTTGCCGTAGCCGTAGGTGTAGTCGGCGGCGGACCGCCGGATTCCGTCGTTGCCCTCCTCGTAGGTGACGAACGGGATCGGGTTGGTGTCGGAGCGGAACGGCGTACCGGTGAGGGCGAGCCGCCGGGTGGCCGGCTCGAACGCCTCCAGGCACGCCTCGCCCCAGGACTTGGAGTCACCGGCGTGGTGGATCTCGTCGAGGATGACGAGCGTCTTGCGCTGTTCGCAGCGGTTGCGGTGCAGCATCGGGCGTACGCCGACACCGGCGTAGGTGACGGCGACCCCGTGGTACTCGCGGCCCAGCGGGCCCGCGCTGTACTCCGGGTCGAGCTTGATGCCTATGCGGGCGGCGGCCTCCGCCCACTGCTTCTTCAGGTGCTCGGTCGGCGCGACGACCGTCACCTGCTGGACGACGTGGTGGTGCAGCAGCCAGGACGCGAGGGTGAGCGCGAAGGTGGTCTTGCCGGCGCCGGGGGTGGCGACGGCGAGGAAGTCGCGCGGCTGCTCCTGGATGTACTTCCCCATCGCGCCCTCCTGCCAGGCGCGCAGCTTGTTCGCGGTACCCCAGGGGGCCCGGCCGGGGAAGGCGGGCGAAAGGTGGTGATTGGCTGTGGTGGTAGTCACGGTCTCCGTCGGCTGGATCGGGGCCTTGAGAAAACGACAACCGCGTCAGCCTACCGGGGGTGCGGGACGGGACGCCCCGGTCCCCCGCACCGCCCCGGGGGGTGTCCGGGGCGGTGCGGNCGGGACGCCCCGGTCCCCCGCACCGCCCCGGGGGGTGTCCGGGGCGGTGCGGGGGACGGCGGGGGCAGGGGACAGCGAGGGCAGGGGACGGCGGGGGCGGGGGACGGCGGGGGCGGGGGCTCCTGCGGGCCCTGGCTCAGGCGGCCAGCAGCCGCAGCCGTCGTGAGATCTCCGCCACTTCCCGCTCCCGGCCGGTCGTGACGTCGAGGACGAGCCGCTCGGCGGCGTCGATGTCCGGCCGCAGCTCCACCCCGTGCAGCGCAAGGAACGTGACGCACGCCAGCCACGCCGTCCGCTTGTTGCCGTCGAACAGCGGGTGGTTGATCGCCAGCCCCTGAAGCAGTGACGCGGCCTTGTCCATCAGCTCCGGGTGCGCCGGCTCCCCGAACATCTCGGCCGCCGGCCGGTGGAGGGCCGACTCCAGCTGTCCGGCGTCGCGGAGGACGACGGGGGTGTCGTCGGCGCAGGCGCAGCCGGCGACGATCAGGGCCTCCTCGGAGGTCAGGTAGTCGGTCATTCCGTCCCTCACTCCACCCCTCACTTGAAACTCCATCCCTTACTTGAGCCGGTCCATGAGGTCGCGCCAGATGTCCGCCTGTTCCCGGGCGGTCCGGCGGACGCGCGCCCGGCGGTCGGTCGCGGCCAGGTACTCGTCCACGGCCCGGAGGGCGGCCGCCTGCAGGCTGATGCCCTCCTGGCGTGCGCGCTCGCGCAGCGCCGCGGTCCGGTCGTCGTCGAGGCGAAGGTGCATGGACATGACCGGACCGTAGGGATCAGCCGGCCTGGGCGGTACTGGTTTTCCGGCCGCCGGCGCCCTCGCGGGCGGTGGCGGCGTCCCGTCCCGCGGGGTCCCCCGCGTCCGCGGGCGGGCGCACACGGGTGGCGATCCAGGCGCCGACGAGGGCCGCCGCCGCCAGCGCCACGTAGACGGAGACGAAGGCGCCCGACGGGGCCGCCGCGTCGGCCGTGTGACCCTCACCGGCCACGTTCCCGCCGCCGAAGGCGCCGAAGAGGACGCCGCCCGCCCCGACGAGGACGATGTTGCCGAGGGCGTCGGAGAGCTGGAGGGCCGCCGAGTTGACGCCCTCCTCGCCCGGCCGGGACAGGGACAGCACGAGGATGCCGCTGCTGGAGATCGTCAGCCCCATGCCGTAACCGCCGACGATCCACGCGACGGCCACCAGCCAGACGGGAACGCCGTCGGCCAGCACCAGCGGCACCACGGCCACGGCCGCCGCGACGAGCACCATGCCCAGGCACATCAGCCGCTGCCGGTGCCGCTCCAGACCGGAGCGGCTCTGGGTGAACGAGCCGAGGGCCCAGGCGAGTCCGCCGCCGGTCAGGGAGAGCCCGGCGGCCGTGGCGGACAGACCGCGCTCGCTCACCAGCATCAGCGGGATGAAGCTCTCCGCGCCGAGGAACGCGCCGGCCGCGACGCCGCGCAGCAGCACCACGGAGGGCAGCCCGCGGGCCGCCCGGAACGTGCCCCTGGGCACCAGCCGGACGATCGACGGCGCGAGCAGCGCGAGCCCGGCGACGGCGGGGACGAGGGCGAGCCAGCTGCGGTCCTGTCCGGCGTACTGGAGCAGCCCGGCGCCGCCGGCGACGGCCAGCGCGAGCAGGATCCGCCGCCGGTCCACGGAACCGCCCCGGTCGGTCCGCGGCAGCTTCCGCAGGGCCGGCAGCATGATCATCAGCGGCAGGAGTATCAGCACCGGGATCGCCAGGAAGACCCAGCGCCAGCTCAGCTGCTCGGCGACCGACCCCGCGACCACCGGGCCGACCAGCACCGGGACCACCCAGGCCGCCGAGAACGCGGCGAGGATCTTCGCCCGCAGCCGCTCGGGGTAGGCCCGGCCCACGACCACGTACAGCGAGACGAGCACCAGGCCGCCGCCCAGCCCCTGCACGAAGCGGGAGCCCACGAACATCCACATGTCCTGCGAGCAGCCCGCGAGGACCAGGCCGGCGCCGAAGGTGGCGATACCGGTGAACAGGGGCCCGAGCGGGCCGGACCGGTCGCTCCACTCCCCCGAGAGCGCCATGGAGAACAGGCTCGCCGTGAAGTAGGCGGAGAACGCGAACGCGTACAGGCCGATGCCGTCGAGCGCGCGGGCGGCGATGGGCATGGCCGTGCTGACCGCGCTCGCCTCGAAGGCGATCAGTGACACGACGGAGATGATGCCGAAGGTGAGCCCCCGGAACCGGCGGCCGAGCACGCCACCCCCGTCGGCCGGCGGGGGCGCGGGGAGAGAGGGTTCCGGTGGGGCGGTGGGCGACGGGGGTATGGAGTCGGCTGTGCTCATGCGACGCAGCCTAGGGACGCGAGGGTCCGAACGCCTCTGGCCTGGGAACTGATGGTCCTCATCCCTTCGCCCTACCCCGGGAGTCACACGGCCGCGCCCTCGCCGCCGGACGCCCCGACCGGGCCGCCCGGGCCGCCCGGCTGCTCGCGGGCGCGGCGGGTGTCGCGGGTGCGGCGGGTGCGGCGGCGGACGCGGTCAGGTGGTCACGCCACCGTCATCGCGCCACACACCGTCACGCCACACACCGTCGCACCACCGCCGTCATGCCGTCATGCCGTCACGCCGTCACGCCGTCACGCCGTCACGCCGTCACGCCGTCAGCATGACACCCGCGTACGACACCCCCGCGATCACCACCCACGAGCACAGCCCCAGCGCCGCGACCCGCCCCCCGGTCCGTACCAGCGAGGGCAGGTGGACCGCGCTGCCCAGCCCGAACAGGGCGGCGGCGAGGAGCAGTTCCTGGGCGTGCTGCGCGCCGTCGAGCACGGCGCCGGGGACGGCGCCCGTGCTGCGCACGGCCACCATGGCGAGGAAGCCGACGACGAAGAGCGGGACGAGCGGGGGCCGCTTCCCGGAGGGTGCCCGGCCATGGGCATGGGCACGCCGGCGGCGCGCGGAGACGGCGACGGCCGCCACCAGCGGCGCCAGCAGCGCCACGCGCATCAGCTTCACCAGGACCGCCTCGCCGAGCGCCGACGGCCCGGCCGTCTGCGCGGTCGCCACGACCTGCCCGACGTCGTGCACGCCCGCCCCCACCCAGCGGCCGAACTGCGCGTCGTCGAGCCCCAGCGGGTGGTGCAGCAGCGGCAGGACGGCTATGGCGAGCGTGCCGCACAGCGTGACCAGGGCGACGGACGTGGCGACGTCCTCCTCGTCGCTGCCGGAGACCTCGCTGACCGCGCCGATCGCGGAGGCCCCGCAGATCGAGTAGCCGGTCGCGATCAGCAGGGGCTGGTCGCCGCGCAGCCCGAGCCGGCGGCCGAGCCAGAGCGTCCCGAAGAAGGTGGCCACGACGACCACGAGCACCATCGCCACCGTGGCCCAGCCGATCCCCAGCACGTCGCCCAGGCTCAGCTTCAGCCCCAGGAGCACCACGCCGATCCGCATCAGCCGCTTCCCGGCGAGCGTCAGCCCCGGCCGTCCGACGCCCCGCACCCGGGCCTTGACGCCCGGCAGGTGGGCGGCGGCGATGCCCAGCACCACGGCCGCGGTGAGCATGGGCACGGCGGGGACGAGCCGGTGCACCGCCCAGGCCAGGGCCACTCCGCCGGCCGCCATGACGAGCCCGGGCAGTTTGCCGGGGGGCGCGGCGGCCGCCCCGGCCGACGTGGCCGAACCGGCCGCCCGTGCGCTGATCACCGCCATGACGGCTGCTCTCCCTCGTACCTCTGGTCGCCCTGGTCGCCCTGGTCGCCCTGGTTGCCCTGGTTGCCCCAGTCGCCCTGCTGTCCCGCTCCCGCTCCGGATCCCGCCCCCGCCCCTGCTCCCGCTCCCGCTCGGGCGGTCACAGCTCGTCGGCCGGCAGGTGGTAGACGCGCCGCACGCTGGAGCCCAGCCGCGCGATGTCCGCGCCGTAGACGTGAATCGAGATCGCGGTGGACGAACAGGCGTTCCGCACCCGGTGAATGTCCCCGGGGGGCGCGAACCCGCAGACGTCGCCCTGCGCGTTGACCACGTCCTCGGTGGCGACCAGCCGGCAGCTCGTGCCGTCGGGGACGAGCCGGTACCGGCGTTCGCTCTCGGTGCCCCGGTGGACCCCGGTCACGCACCAGGAGACGTGGTCGTGGATGGAGGTCTGCTGGCCCGGCAGCCAGACCAGGGCCACGAGGGAGAAACTGCCGTCCGGCTCGGCGTGCAGGACGTGCTGGCGGTAGCGCTCGGGGTCGCCCTCGCACTGCTCGGGGGTGAGCAGGTCGGCGGCGCCGAGGTGGCCGGCGAGCCGTTCGCCGACGAGATAGGCCGTCGTGTCGGGCGGCAGGCCGCGGCCCACTGCCTCCCGGACGTCGTCGATGAGCCGGCCGAGCCGGGCGGTCGTCGGAAGCGCGGTAGGAGTGGTCATACGGGCAGCGTCGGGGCCGTGATCCATCACGTCCAACGACAGTTTGTTGACCGGGTCCCAAGCTGCGCTTATGGATCGCTCCCACGCGCCGCGCGGGACACCGGGAGGAGGGACAGGGCGATGGCCGCCCTCAGCACCCCACGCGCCGCGCGGCCGCCGCCTTCAGCTCGTCGACGACCAGTGCCGTGGCCGGGACGCGGAGGTGGTCGCGGAGGACGTACGCCGAGACGCGGCGGCGCGACGCGGGGTCGAGCGCCCGCCCGGTGATCCGGTCGTGACGCAGGAACGACAGCACGAGCCCCGGCATCATCGCCACCCCCAGCCCCTCGGCGACGAGCGACTGCACGACCAGGTTGTCGTCGGTGGTGAAGGCGATGTCGGGCGCGAAGCCGACCTCGGCGCACTCGTGCAGGAAGTTGGTGCGGCAGCGCAGGCAGCCGGCGATCCACCGCTCGTCGGCGAGGTCCGCGAGACCCACGGCCCGGCGGCGGGCCAGCGGGTGCCCGGCGGGCAGCAGCACGGTCAGCTGGTCCTCCAGCAGCGGGATCTCCGCCAGCTCGTCCGGCACCTCGTCGTGCAGGCCGGGGTAGGTGAAGGCGAGGGTGATGTCGCACTCCCCGCGGACCAGCCGCCGCAGCGAGTCCGGCGGCTCGCCCTCCAGCAGCTCGACCCGTACCCCGGGGTGGTCGGCCGCGAGCCGGGCCAGCGCCTCGGGGACGAGGGTGGCGCCCGCGCTGGGGAAGGCGCAGACCCGTACCCGTCCGGCCCGCAGCCGGGTCAGCGAACTCATCTGCTGCTGGGCCACGGTGAGCGTGTCCAGGATGCTCTCGGCGTGCCGCGCCAGCGCCTCGCCCGCCTCGGTCAGCCGCATTCCGCGCCCGATCCGGGTGAACAGCGGGGTGCCGACCGACCGCTCCAGGGCCTTCATCTGCTGGGTGATCGCGGGCTGGGTGTAGCCGAGCGCCCGCGCGGCCGCCGAGTACGAACCGGCCTTGACCACCGCGTGGAACGTCTTGATGTGCCGCGAGTCGAACACGCCGGAATCATAAGCGGAATTTGGGGCAGCAGGCATATCCGGCGCAGACGGCTTCTGGATCAGGTCCGGATCCGTTCCGGATCGGTTCCGGATCGGTTCTGGATCAGCTCTGGATCAACGAATATTTAGGGCATGGTGGACATATGGCGCCTCACGCAGCACGCACATCGCGCTACGTCTCGTACGACGCGGCGGAACTGACCTACCGGGTGCTGGAGGCGCGCGAGACCGACGCCCCGGGCCCACCGGTCGTCTGCCTCGCCGGCGGGCCCGGACGCGACGCGGCCTACCTCGGCGACCTCGGCGGCCTGGACGCGCGGCACACCCTCGTCGTCCCCGACAGCCGCGGCACCGGCGACTCCCCCGCCGCGGACGACCCCCGCGGCTACGCCTTCCCGGCCCTCGCCGAGGACGTCGAGGCCCTCCGCGGCCACCTCGGGCTCGACCGCTTCGCCCTCCTGGCCCACGACGCGGGCTGTGCCACCGCCCAGGCCTACGCCGCCCTCTACCCGCACCGCGTCAGCCACCTCGTCCTCGTCGCCCCGGGCTCCCGCCTCCAGGGCAAACTGCCCACCGACGCCGAGGAGATCTTCGAGTCGCGCGCCACGGAGGACTGGTGGGTGGACGCCTACGTCGCCGTCCACTCCCTCGCGGACACCCACGACTTCACCGAGGCCCGCTCCCTCCTCCGGCGCGCCGCCCCCATGGCGTACGGCCGCTGGGACGCCCCCCAGCAGGAGCACGCCGCCACCGAGGACGGCCAGCTCCACCCCGTCCCCCGCATCGCCTTCTGGCAGGGCGTGGACGAACCCGCCCGCCGCGCCCTCCTTGAGCACCTCCGCGCCGCCACCTTCCCGCTCCTCGTCATCACCGGCGACCGCGACGCCGTCACCGGCGTCCGCGCCGGCGAAGTGGTCGCCGCCTCCTTCCCCGCCGCCTCCCACCCCCAGGTGCGGACGCTCTACGGGGTCGGGCACTACCCCTGGGTCGACGAACCGGAGATGTTCCGCCCCCTCGTCGAGGACTTCCTCGCCACCGGCCGGCGTGACGCCCCCTCGTGAACGGCGTATGTCCGTCCTGTGGCACCACCGCGCCAACCGTTGATCCAACACCCCTTGGCCTTCTACGGTCGTGAGGGACAGCACGACACGGCCGTGTGCCCGAGTGGTTCAGGGACTCGCCTGCAAAGCGAGTTACGCGGGTTCGATTCCCGCCACGGCCTCTTCTCCGCCTGAGTACCCGTACTCAGACACCCGCTCCCGCCATCGAGCGGTCGTACGGATGTCCGTGCGCGACCCCCGGTCATAGCGTGACGGCCATGACACCAGCCAACCTCCAGCAGCAGCCGACCAGGGCGTCCTCCGCCGGCACGGTCTTCCTGAAGGTCCTCGGCGGCGCGGCCCTGTGGATCTTCGCCGGGGCCACCTTCATATTCCTGCCCCTCGGCGTGATGGCGAGCGACGGCTGCGACACCGGCGACACGAGGATGATCTGCACCGTCGCGGGCCAGAACGCCGTGGCGTGGACCCCGATCATCGCCGCCCCGACGGCCGGCGCCCTCGGCACCTGGGGCCTGGCCTCCCGGCGCGAACTGGCCCCGGCCGCCTGGATGCTCGCGATCATGATGCTGATGGCGACGTGGATGGTCGTCCTGTCGATCGCGGGCTGAGCGGCCCCGCCTCGTCCGGCCTGCCGAGCAGGCGCTCGGCGCGTCAACTCGGCGAACGCGTTCGCGAATTCCGGTGCTGTACGCGAGCTGGACGCCGACTGCTCGTTCCGGCAGGGCACTTGGGCGGCAATGGACGCATCGCGGGCGAGCGGGAGGCAGATCGCATTCCGAGGAATGAGAAACGAGGCCGACAGGCGCAGAACACCCGGCACGCCCACCGGAAGATGATCTTCAACTCCCGCCCGTGTGGCCGAAAAGGGCCCCGCCTGTCACCGCCCGGCAGGGCAACGGGAGAATCAGCCGGTCAAGTGGCGCCTCCCCGGGCGCCTCCCCGCTCGAACAGGCCCGGCACTCCATGGATCCCCTCACCACCGGTGACCCCCTCCGCCTCGGTCCCTACCGTCTCGTCGGCGTGCTCGGCGCGGGCGGCATGGGCAAGGTCTACCTCGGCCGGGACGCCGACGGGAGCACGGCCGCCGTCAAGGTCCTGCACCCGGAGATGGCGCACGACCCGCACCTGGCGCAGCGCTTCGTCCGCGAGGCGCAGGCGGCCCAGGCGGTGACGAGCCCCGGCGTCGCGCGGGTGCTCGGGGCCCTGACGGAGGGCGGGCGGCCGTGGATCGCGACCGAGTTCCTGGCCGGGCCCACGCTGACCGAAGCCGTCGAGCTGCACGGGCCGTTCGACGAGTCGGGCGTACGGGCCCTCGGTGCCGCGCTGGCCCGCACGCTCCAGGACATCCACGCCGCCGGCCTGGTCCACCGCGACATCAAGCCGTCCAACATCGTCCTGACCTCCGCGGGCCCCCGCGTCATCGACTTCGGCATCGCCCGCCCCGAACACGGCCTCACCCTCACCACGACCGGCACCAACCCCGTCACCCCCGGTTACGGCGCTCCCGAGCAGGTGCTCGGCCGGCGCGTCGGCCCGCCCGGCGACGTGTTCTCGCTCGGCGCCGTCCTCGCCTTCGCGGCCACCGGCCGCCGGGCCTACGACGGCACGGACGTGGCGGCGGTGCAGTACCAGGTCGTCCACGGCGAGCCCGACCTCCGAGGGCTGTCCGAGCCGCTGCACGCCCTGATCGCGCCCTGCCTGGCCCGGGAGCCCGAGCACCGCCCGCAGCCCGCCCTGATCACCACCGCGATGGCACCCCCCAGGGGCGCCGACCGCGTCTGGCGCCGCGGCCCCCTCGCCGCCGACGTCACCCGACGCGAATCCGACGCCAAGAAGCTCGCCACCCTCACCACGACGGCCGTTCAGGACTCCCCCGGCCCCTCCCGCCGCCGCTTCGTCACCGCCCTCGCGGCCGGCGGCGTCACCGTGGCCGCCGCGGGCAGTGCGGGGGCGTGGTGGTACCTCCGCGACGGGGGCGGCTCGGCGAAGGCGGCGGCGAAGGCGGACGCGAAGGGCGACCCCGCTCCCCCGCCGCAGCCCTGGGACGCGAAGCCGCTCGCCCCCGGCCAGTACGAGGAGGGCCGCGCCCCGGCGGAACTCTGGGGCCCCGTCAACACGATCTCCTTCGCTCCCGCCCCCCTCCCCCAGCGCGACCTCCTCGTCGCCATGACCATGGACGGCATCGCCGCCTACAAGGTGCAGGACGGGAGCCAGGAGTGGCAGTTCAAGGCCGACCCCATGGGCCGCTTCGCGGGCCGCCCCGGCCTCGTGGTGACCGCCGACAAGGACGGCCGGCTCGTCGGCCTGGACCCCGCCACAGGCATCGCACAGTGGTCCGAACCCGCGGACGCGAAGTACGTCCTCGCGATGGACAACGACGCGGTGTACTACGCGAACGGCGCCTCGGACCTCCACGTGACCAGCGTCTGCGCCTTCGACCTCCGCACCCGCAAGGTCCGTTGGACCCACCCGCACCCCGACAAGGGACCGTCCGGCTCCGAGGGCGCCCTGGCCGTCGCGGCCAAGGACCGCCTCGTCGTCTACGCCAAGAACGGCACCCTTCTCGCCCTGGACACCCGCACGGGCCACGAGGCCTGGAAGGTGGCCCAGCGGCCGCAAGGCTTGGACGCCCTCCTCCCCGCCGTCCGCGACGACACGGTCTACGCCGGAGGCAAGACCCTGGCCGCCCACCGCCTGAGCGACGGCAAGAAGCTCTGGTCCCTCCCCTCGGACTCCTTCCGCGTCAGCCCCACCATCACCAGCCAAGCCGCCTTCGGCGGCTGGTCCGCCCCCGCCGTCGACGGCCCCTACCTCTACGCCACGGACGGCTCCCGCCTCGTCCGCGTCAGCCGCCGTAAGGGAACCGTCGACTGGACCTACACCCTCGACGACAGGTCCCACCCCCCGCTCTCCCCACCCGCCCTCCAGGGCCGAACCCTCTGGATCCTCACCGGCGGCTCCACCCCCGGCGTCCTCACCCTCGACAAGGAAACCAAGAAGCCCCTCTGGCCCTACGCCTGGCGCAACCCCGTCACCCCCTGGCTCGTGGGCTCGGGCAACCGGATGTTCCTCTCGGGCAGCGGAACCCTGAGAGCCATGCCGGTGGTGTGAGTGCGGCCGGGCGCACCTTGCCTCTTAACTCAACGGAGCGCTCGACGACCAGAATTCGGATTCATACCGGGGAGTCAGATCGACATCGGGGTCAGGCCGTCCCGGCGCCTGACGAGAGCAACGCCGGAACGCAGACCGTGTCGTCGAATGCCCTCATCCAAATCCCGGGGGTGTGGCTCCCGCCGCAGTTTTCCGCCGCCGACGGGCCATCGCCACCGGAACGGCCACCGCTCCTCCGGCGACCAGCACGCCGCCCGCTCCCAGCAGGACCCAGGCCGCGGTGTCGGTTCCGCCGCCGTCATCCCGCTGGGCGGCCCGCTCCCCAGCGGGCTCCGCCGAGGAACCGCTGCCGGGCTTGGTGTCCGGTCGTCGCGGTACCGGTCTGGCGGCTGACCCGGAACTCGGCGCCCCGGTCAACGGGTTGGTGTCGGCGGGCCCGGGGTCGCCCGGGTCCTTGAGAGCGATCCGCGGCCGGACCACGCCGTACCCGATGAGATCGGTGCGCTTGGCGCCGCTCTTCGGGCCGCCCGCCGTGTTGATGAGGACGCGAAGGACCTGGTTGGCCGTCCAGCCGGGGTGGGCGGACCAGAGGAGGGCGGCGGAGGCGGAGGCGAGGGCGCTGGCACCGCTGGTGCCATGGCTCCGACAGATTCCCGTTCCCCCCAGGCAACTGGTGACCAGGTCGTCACCGGGGGCAGCCAAGGACACATGCCTGCCGCGCGAAGATTCGGCCGTCACTCTGGCTTCCTTGTCGATGGCACTCACTGCCACCACACCGGGAATGGCAGCCGGATAGAGGGTCGGATTGCCTTTCTGGCCCTCGTTGCCGGACGAAGCAAAAATCAACTTGCCCTTGGACACCGCGTACTGGACCGCCCTGTCCAGTTCCGGGCTTGTTCCCAAGGCTCCGATCGAGATATTAATGATCTTTGCTTCAGAGTTCGCCGCATAACGGATGGCCTCCACCATGGCCGGCTTCTCAGCCGCCCACTCGCCCTCATTGCTCATGACACGCAGGGGCAGGATCTTGGTGCCGGGGGCGAGGCCCATGGCCCCGGTGCCGCCGAAACCCTTACCGGTTCCGGCGATGAGTACCGAAATGAGAGTGCCGTGCCCCTGGGTATCCGTCCGGCCGTCCCTCTTCGAGCCGAGGAAGTCCTTGCCCGGAAGGACCTGTCCGCGAAGGTCCGGCAGCCCGTCGTCGACACCGGTGTCGACGACGGCCACCGTCACACCGGTCCCCGTACTGGCCTTCCACATCTCCTCGGCATGCATGCCGTCCAGGTACCACTGCCGATCACGGATGGTGTCCGCGTGCGCCGGTGCTGCGCCGATCATCAGGAGGCAGGGCAGCGCAACGCCACTCAGAGCACCGGCCCAACGGCTTCGGCGCCCGCCTTCACCCACTCCCGTACGTGCCCTCATGCCGTCAGGCACTCACTCGACCAAGGGCGGTACGGTTCCCTGTTCCCCTTGCGTCCATGACTCCCTTTCCTCGACCAGGTGATCGGGGCGACGGCCCTCGGCGGTTCCACGACCACGTTCCTGCTCCCCGGAGTTGCGCAACAGCCCTGTGCCTCCTTGCGTGAAGGGGCTGCCGTCGGCAACGGCACCCTGCGACGCACGGCTGCCCACCACCCCACCGGCTTCGGACACCAGACGACGGCCGCCTGCTCGCCCGGTACCTCCACCGCCCATCGGGCCGCCCGGCATACCGCCGAAGCCGGGACCGTACCCCATGCCGGGGTGCCCTTGTCCGGCCGCTCCGGTGGCTCCGGGCTCGGCTCCGATGACGGTGCCCCGAGGCATCCCGGGCAGCGTCTGCCCCGGAGCCCTGGGCGTCGGCCGACCCCCCACCACCCCGTCGGCGGGACCTCCCATGGCCACGGGTGGCATGTCGGCGGTCCCAGGAGAGCGCGGCACTCCGGGCGTTCCAGGGGCAGGCGCACCTATGCGTCCGGTGCCCGGGCCGCCACCGGGTGACGGCAGTACCGGCCCCTGGCGAGAGCCTCTGGTCGCCGGGCCGCCCCCCTGCTCCGGTGACGGCGGCACTCGGCCCGGCCGAGACGGAAAGGCCGGCGGGCGGCCGGGCACGGGCCCCGATGGGAGGTGCGGCGGAGCCAGGGGCCCGGTAGGCGGCACTGATGGACCACCACCCGGCGAAGTCGGAGTGGGCCCTCCGTCAGGGACCGTAGGGGCCGACGGCGGCTGCGGGTAGGTCACTCCGCCGTCCACTCTCGTCGAGGAGTCGGGCCTGTCGACGTGCGGCACAGAGGCAGCACCACCGGGCGAGCCACTGCTCGCTCCTCCGCCTCCGGCAGCGGACGGACTCGGAACGGAGGACGAACCGCCTGCGTCCGCTCCCGGAGACACTGCTCCGAAGGCGGCCGAGGAGCCACCGCCGACGCCCCCACCCGCCCTGTCAAGAGTGATGTGCTCGGGCGAGATCTCCGGCGCCTCCGGCATCATCACCCCCGGCATCGGCGGGAAGTTCGGCCGCGTGGCCCCCGAAATCTCCTCCCCCGAGTCGTTGTACTGATTGGCCAGCTTCCGCATCGCGCCGGCCGCTTCCTTGTGCCCCTCGGCGATCTCCTTCGCCGCGGCAGCCACCTGGAACGTGCTCGGGCCACCACGGTTGAGCTTCGAGACGGCTTCGTTGTTGAACAGCAGAGGGTTGTCGCGAAATCCCGGGTACAGCTTGTCGAACTGCTCCAGGGTCGCCTTCGCCGCCGTCGGCACCGGCGGCATCTCGGTCTTCACAGCCCTGAGTGTGTTGGCGGCGTGCGCCAGCCAGTCGCCCGCCTTCTCGCTGTAGTCGGCCAGCCGGACCGTCGCGTTGCCCATGTCGGCGCCCCAGGTGTGGAAAGCGGTGCCGCCCTCGCTCCGTATGTCGACCTTGCCCGCGTGCTCCTTGAGGTCCGTGCCGATCTCTCTGATCGTGTTGGCGGCCTCGTGCAGTTTTTTGGCGACCTGATCGATCTTGCCGGCGTCGGCGTGCTCGATCATCGCCCATAACTGTTCGTGGGAGACGTGGATGAAGTCCGGCACCGGTGCACGCTCGAACGGCCTGCGGGGGTCCTTGCCCCGGCCCTGACCGGTCATGTCACATACCGCCTTCGCCATCGGCCCCGCCGCCGGCCGGCGCGTTCCGGCCGGTCCCCGGTGCGTGCGGATCCCGCTCGGGGTCGTAATGCTTCATGATTTCCTGCTGGATGGCCCACATGCGGGCACGGTGGTGTTCGTCCGTCTCCAGGTAAGCGTTGTGCATTCCCCCCACCGCCACGCTCAGCGCCTCGATCTGGTCGGCCAGCAGCTTCGACAGCGTGGTCAGGTCCTCGTGCACGTCGTAATAGGCGCCGTACAGCGCGTCGACCGCCTCGAAGTCGCGCCCCAGGTGGGTCCGGTCCAGTTTCGTTGAGGCCATGCGCGTCGGAGCGGCCTCCGAATCGCCCAGCTTGATCAGTGCTTCGTCGACACGGCCTTTGAAGGTCTTGAGCGTGTCCAGCTCCACCTTCAGCTCAGCAGCCGTAGGTAACCCCACCACGTCCGTCCCCGCCCCTCGTTCAACCCCGTGAGTCCTACATCAAGCCGCCCAAGACTACCGACAGCCACCCACTCAGGCGCCATTCACATCCGGAACAACTTCCCCTCATCGACGGGAAGATGACAGATGATCGAGCGAACGAACCTCAGCCCCGCGCCGCCCTCACCACAGCCGCTTCCCGCGGGGTCGGGAGGCGGTTGCCGGGGCGCCGACGAAGGCACGGAGGCTCTCGGTCTACGCACGACTCAGGCCTCGAGGGCTCCGCCGCCGCATCGAGAAGCCCGGACAGCCCAGGTGTCTGTGACGTCCGTGACAGCCTCTGCCATAAAACTATACGCGTACGGTCAAGCACCCTACAGTCACCTGGGCGGGCGATGACCTGCAGGCATCACGACTGCCGGTCGTCGCGATCCGGAACACCACCGACCGAGGGAAGCGATGTCAGATTTCGGCCACGCAGATGACGGCATGGAAGGCCTGTTACGCAGGCTGGAGGAAGCCGCGGGGCGGATGCACGACGCCTGCGCCGCGCTGAAGAAGGTCGGCCCCAAAGGGCTCGGCACAAAAGGTCTGGATGCGGCTTGTCACCACTTCCAGGACAACTGGCACGACGGCATCAAGCGCATAGCCAAGGGCTCCAAGCAGATCCACGGCGCGCTGCAGGAAACATCGAAGGAGTTCGTGACGTACGAGCACGGCCTCCGCCAGGGGTTCACCGCTCGATAGCGCTGACGCACCGGCAGGACACGTTTCCGGCAAGAGACCGCGTGATCCAGGGAGGAACATGACCGACTCAGCATGGCCCGGCCTGGGGTTCAACCCCGCCGAGGGAAGTGTGACAACGGTCGAGTGGCTGTCGCACGACGTCGGGAAAGTCGCCGACGAACTCGAAGAACTTCACGGGCTGATCCAGAAGATCGGCAATTCGGACAAGGTCTGGAAGGGCGAGGCCGCCACCGCTTTCAGAAGCCAGCTGGGAAAGCTGCCCACATATCTGCATCAGGGCAGCAAGTCGATGCACGACTGTTCGCGTGCGCTCAAGCAGTGGCGGGACCGACTCCATGGCCACCAGGAGCTGGCGAAGAGGCTGGAGAGCGACGCGATCACCGCGCGGTCAAGGGTCAAGGAAACGACCGACGCGTCCACCCGCATCAACGAGAAGATCGACGGCATCAACCGTAACCACGTCCAACTGCCCCAGGCAGAGGCGGACAAGCTCACCAACGAGAGCAGCACCGCGGCCTCCGAGGCCGTCAAGGCCGTGCATGATCTCGATCTCATCATCGCTCGGGCGGAACGTCTTCAAAAGGAGTGGGAGCGGCACTCGGAAGCAGCCGCCAAGGCGATACGCGAGGCCGCCAAGAACCACCCGCCGGACATCAGTGTGTGGGAGAGGA
The DNA here is from genome assembly GCF_013055795.1 of Streptomyces sp. I05A-00742. Classification (GTDB taxonomy): domain Bacteria; phylum Actinomycetota; class Actinomycetes; order Streptomycetales; family Streptomycetaceae; genus Streptomyces. The sequence goes on along the minus strand of NZ_JABETO010000044.1, from coordinate 22,956 downwards.
TCTCGGGCGGTCTCAAGAAAGCTTGGAAGGGCTTCAAGGACTTCCTCGTCAAGCACGCGGATCTGTTCTCCACGCTGTCGAGCGCACTGGCCCTGGCGGCCATCGTCGCCAGCGTGTTCCCGCCGGCAGGCGCTGTTCTGGGCGGAATGTCGGTCGCCTGCGCGAGCGCTGCTGCGGCGGGGCACTACATGGCGGCGAGGCGCGGCCTGATCGACCAAAAGACCATGCTGGCCAAAATGACTGTGGACGGTCTGGGAATGATTCCAGGAATCGGGGCCGGCAAGGGCCTGGCCACTGGGCTCTGGAAAGGCGCCCGGGGCGTGAAGTGGGCGGTAGGCAGCAGAGCATCCGGAAGGACCATGCTGAACCAGATCGTCAACCCCATGAGCACAAGATGGGTTTTCGGCCCACCCGTGAACCGACTGGCGAAGCGCTACGGCCGGGCCGTCAGCCCCGAAGTGATCACCGGTACGGTCAAGGCACTCTCCACGGTGCACGGTTTCGAGAAACTCCTGACGCACGGAGAGAGCTCGAACAGGCACGCCGACAGGGACGTCGCCCCCGCCCCCGCGCCCGTTCCCTATACCGGCAGGCGGGCTGACGGGCGCAGGTTCCACGAAGCCCTGGCCGCCTGAACAAGCCCATGGTGACATCAACCGCATTCACCGCGAACCGTGATCAATACATCGTCTGGCTTCCCCCTCCTTTCTTTCATACATTGCCACTGGCTGCGGCCGACGCCGAAGAGGCGGCAGACCGACTGCACGCACTGGCAGAAGAGGTTCTCCCGGCCGCCACCCAAGAGGAGCGGCTCCGGATGTGCCTGGCCTATGGCGGCCTTCTCGATGATCTGCGAGCGGCTGGAGCCGAATACGCGGGCTTCTGCATCCTGGATATGGAGGGCAGACCCAGCACCGCTTCCCTCCCAATGTACCGAATGCCGCTGGAGGGCTGTACGGCCACTGACGTCTGCGCGGAAACACGTACAGTCCTCCGGGAGGCCTATCCGGAAGACGACATACGCATCCGTGACCTGCCATGCGGGAAGGCCGTGGTGCGCATCGGTGACGAACCTCTGCCGATCCCTCCCCATCTGTCCCCGAACGGAACATCAATCGAGGGGCTGCGCGGCCTGATCCAGGTCTTCGTCCCTTCGCCGGGCGGTACGGAGGTCGTTGTCCTCGAACTCGGCACCCCAGCCATGGAAGACTGGGATTTCTACTCCGAACTCTTCGCCGAGATCGTACAGACACTCAACTGGACAGTGGAGGAAGAACTTCTCTTCCTCACCCAACCGTCCGACGCGGCTTCATCCGCCGATGACAATACCGCCACGATCACCCAAGAGCTGCACAGCTGTTCCAGCGATGTGCTGGATGCCCTCGGTCTGCACAGCCAGGTGGATCCTGACAACCGACTTTCCAACATCGTTTGCCCCAACTGCTCCGCCACAGGCCATCATTCACCGTGCGCACTTGTTCACGAGTGGCTGATCAACACGGCGAACGCCGAGAAATCCGCCACAGCCATAAGCCTGTGCGGGAGCACCTTACGGGACCGCGGTTGGCTCGAGACGGATGGCGGAACGGTGTGGGGGCCTTCCTTCACCGCCGTCCACACCACGGGCTATCGCCTTGACATAGCCTCCTCCCCGAGCGGGCGACGCCTTCTCGTCAAGGTCCTCACCCCATGCTGGAGAACGGAAGGTGAGGTGCCAGGCCCCATACGTCACACGTACCGTCCGGACAACTGAGAGGCATGCGATGTCGGAGCAGTCAGACGGCTCGATACCGCCGAAACCGGAAGCCGTCACTGAGTACGAGCGGGTCGCGGACAAGGGTGCGTGGTACGACGAGGGAGGCTGCACGCTCGCCATTGTCCCCGCGCTGGGAGTCCTGGCTGCGTCCCAGGGCGACTACCCCATCGGCTATGCGGGCCTGGCGCTCGCGCCTCCAGCCCTCTGGCTGTGGGGCCTTGCCATACGGCGGTGGCGACGCATGCTGCCGCTGCTGAATCAAGCACGCGACTATGTGCGGCTGCTCACCGATGCCGAGGAGCAGGGCGCGGTCATTCCGGAGCTCTCGCCGCCGCTCAAATCCATGTACGAAACGGAGAAAAGCAGCCGTCGGCATCTGGCGCGCAAAGCGGCCCGGAAGAGGCGGTGACCGTGCCCTGTGCCCCCGGCGGTCGCTCCTCGATCACACGGTCACCACCGCCGCCTGCGGCCGGATCGGGAGGCGGTTGACGGGGCGGCCGGTGGCGGCGCGGACGGCGGAGGCGACGGCGGCGGGGGAGGTGACGACGGGGACGGCGCTGATGGCCTTGGCGCCGAAGGGGGCGACGACGTCGCGTTCCTCGACGAGTTTGACGATGCGGATGTCGGGGGCGTCGAGCGAGGTGGGCAGGGTGTAGCCGCTGAGGTCGGGGCGGCGGACCTGGCCGGAGGAGGTGCGGAGGTTCTCGGTGAGGGCCGCGCCGACGCCCTGGGTGATGCCGGCCTCGATGCGGGCGTGCGCCTGGGCGGGGTTGAGGACGCGGCCGACGTCCTGGGCGACGGCCATCTCGACCACGCGGACGGAGCCGAGCTCGACGTCGACGTCCACCACGGCCCGCACCGCGCAGAAGGCGATGCCGACGAAGGCGTCGCCCTGGCCGGTCTCGTCCAGCGGCTCGGTGGGGTGGGGGCGGCACTGGGCGGTGGCCCAGAGTTCCTTGCCGTCCAGGGCCTCGGCGACGGTGGTGCTGAGCACGCCGTCGTACGAGGTGATCTTGCCGTCGGCGATCGTCAGCAGCTCGGTGGACATGCCGAACTGGGCGGCGAGCGGCTGGAGGAGCTGGGTGCGGACCATGCGGGCGGCCCGTTCGACCGCGCCGCCCGAGACCCAGGTGTGCCGGCTGTGGGCGGCCGGGCCGCAGGGGGGCTGGTCGGTGTCGACGGGGGCCACGTAGACGTCGGTGATGCCCAGGACGTCCTGGACGATCTGGCGGGCGAGGGTGGAGAAGCCCTGGCCGGTCTCGACGGCGGCGCAGATGACGGTGGCGATGGAGCCGCTGACCTTGACGGTGGCCGTGGACACCTCGTCCGCGCCCTCGGCGCCGAGCATGTGGACCATGCCCACGCCGTAGCCGACGCCGCGCCGGACGGCGCCCGGTTCGCCGGCGCCCTCCGGGCCGCCGGGGAGCAGCCAGTCCTCCTCGGGGTCGTCCTTGGGGAGGGCGGGGAGCGGGAAGTCGCGGACGGCGGCGAGGAGTTCGGCGACGGGGGCCGGGCAGGTCACCGTCTGGCCGGTGGGGAGGATGTCCCCCGTCGCCATGATGTTGCGCATGCGCAGTTCGGCGGGGTCGATGCCGAGCCGGGCGGCCAGCTTGTCCATCTGGCCCTCGTAGGCGGCGCAGACCTGCAGGGCGCCCTCGCCGCGGACATGGCCGGAGGGCGGGTTGTTGGTGCGGACGGCCCAGCCCTCGACGAAGGCGTGCGGGACGACGTACGGACCGCAGGCGAAGGCGACGGCGGCGGCGAGCGCGTCCGACGAGGAGTCGGCGTAGGCGCCGGCGTCCATCAGGATCTGCGCCTCGACCTTGACCAGCTTGCCCTCGGCGTCGGCGTGGTGGCGGTAGCGGAGCAGCGTCGGGTGGCGGTGGGCGTGGCTGAGGAAGGACTCCTCGCGGGTGGCCGCGAGCTTGACCGGGTGGCCGGTGCGGAGCGCGAGCAGGCCCAGCGGCAGCTGGACGCCGGAGTCCTCGCGGTCGCCCATGGCGCCGGGCACACCGGTGACGACGATCTTGACGCGCTCCGGTTCGAGGGCGAAGCAGGCGGCGGCCAGGTCGCGGTCGGCGTGCGGGTCGGTGGAGGCGGTGTAGATCTCGACGCCGCCGTCGGGGCGGGGCACGGCGAGACCGGCCTCGGCGCCGATGGGCGCGGGGTCCTGGCGGCCGATGCGGTACAGGCCCTCGACCACGACCTCGCCGGTGACCTCGGGGTCGCCGAAGCGCAACGGGATGTGGCGGATGAGGTTGCCGTCGGGGTGCAGCGGCTCGGCCGCGAAGGCCTGTTCGGGGTCGGTGACGGGTTCCAGCACCTCGTACTCGACGGCGATGGCGGCGGCCGCGAGCCGGGCGGTGTCGGGGTGGTCGGCGGCGACCGCGGCGATGGGCTCGCCGTGGTGGCGGACGAGGTCGGAGGCGAAGACCGGCCGGTCGGCGACGACGCGTCCGTGGGCGGCGTCGCCCGGCACATCGGCGTGGGTGACGACGGCGTGCACGCCCGGCATGGCGGCGGCCGTGCCGGTGTCGATGGAGACGATCCGGGCGTGCGGGTGCGGGGAACGCAGTACGGCCGCCCACAGCAGGCCCTCGGCCCACAGGTCGGCGGCGTACGGGAAGGTGCCCTGCGCCTTGGCGGCGGCGTCGGTGGCCGGGAGGGAGACGCCGAGGCCCCGCGGGGGTTCGTCGGCGGCCGGGGCGGGCGCGGTGACGGAGGACGTGACCAGGGCGCCCAGCACGCCGGTCACGTCGTCCGGACCGCCCGACCCGCCCGTTCCGGCGCTGCCGCCCATGCCCGTCATGCCGTCGCCTTTCCACTGCCGCCGTGCTGCGGCCCCGCCTGGTGCGGGATGCGTCCTGTCGCTGTGTCCGGTTCCCCGCCCGCCTGCTGGGCGTCCTCCACGGCCGCCGCGGCCTCGGCGCGTTCCTCGGTGACCTGGCGGACGGCTTCGAGGACGCCCCGGTAGCCGGAGCAGCGGCACAGGTTGCCGCAGATGGCCTGGCGGGTCTCCAGCTCGGTGGGGGCGTGGTTGCCCTCCAGGAGGTCGTGAACCGTCATCGCGAGGCCGGGGACGCAGAAGCCACACTGCACGGCGCCGCAGTCGGCGAGCGCGCGCTGCACGTCGGACGGCTGCCCGCCGAGAGCCAGCCCCTCGACCGTACGGACCTCCGAGCCGGCCGTCAGCGCGGCGGGCACGAGGCAGGAGGCGACGAGCCGCCCGTCCACCTGGACGGAGCAGGCGCCGCACTCGCCCTGCGAGCAGCCGTCCTTGGCGCCCGCGAGGCCGAGGCGTTCGCGCAGCACGTAGAGGAGGGACTCGCCGATCCACGCGTCGGTGACGGGCCGGTCGGTGCCGTTGACGCGCAGGACGTACGAGGCGCAGGGGTGCTCGGTGGCGGGGGCGTGCGGCTCCTCCGGGCCGGTGGGTCCGGCGAGGGGGTCCGGGCCGGTGAGGGGGTCCTCCTCGGGGAGGTGTTCCTCGGCGGCGGATGCCTCGGGAGCGGGCTCGGGGGCGGCCGACGGCTCCTGGTCCATGGACGGTTCGCGGCCCGCTTCCGGCGCGGGATCCTCGGGGGCCCCGGGTTCGAGACCCGCCGGAGCCGGCTGTCCGGGCAGGGCGGAGCCGTCGCCGGGGTGGTGCTGTACGGACCCCTGCTGTACGGACTCGTGGTGCGCGGGCGGTTCGGCGTGCGGGGTCTGGTCGGCGTGCTGAGCCTGGTCGGGGTGCGGGGCCTGGACGGCGTGCGCGCCGGAAGCGTCGTGCCCGTGAGCTTCTGCGGTCTCCGGCGCCCCGGGAGCGGGCCGGTGGTACCCGTCGTGCTCGGGACCGGGGACAGCCTGCGCGGCGAAGCCCCCGTGCGGCGGGGAGCCGTCGGCGGGAACGGAATCGCCGTGGGGAACGGAAGCACCGTCCGGAAGCGGCCCGTCGTACCCGAAGCCCGCCGTGCCCGGGGCGGATTGCCCGTGCGGGGCGGCACCCGCGTGCGGAACGGAGGCAGGGGCGCCCGGAGCGTCGGTCACCACCTCCCACGCGCCACTGGCCGAGTGATCGCCCGTACCGGTGACGTCCGTGGCGGCCCGCGGCGTCAGCCCCTCACCCGCGTACGCGTTCAGGGCGTACTCCCCCGACGCGTCGGGCGTGTCGCCGGCCGCGGCGGGGGCGGCCGGCACCGACCACTGTCCGGACGGGGTGTCACCGGCGGGCTGGTGCCAGGCTCCGGCGCCGGTGTCGCCCGCCGCGGGGGCGGGCCACTCCGCGCCGGGGACGGCACCCGTCCCCCGCGGGGCGGCACGCAACGCGTACTCGCCGGACTCGTCGACCGGGTCGTCCCCGGCCACGGGAACGGACCACTGCCCGGTGGAGCCGCTCTGCACCGCGCCGTCCCCGTCCAGGCCGGGCGGGAAGGGCAGCGGCCACTGGGCAGTGTCCCCGGACTCACCGGACCCGGCGGAACCTGCGGCCCCGGGCGTGCCGGGGGTGCCGGGGCTCCCGGGCGTCGCGGCGGAGTGGCCGGGCACCGCCTGCGCGCCGACGCCGGAGCCGTACGTGTCCGATCCGTAGGCCCCGGAGCCGTATGTGTCGGCCGGTGTGTCCCACTCCCCCGGCCCGTCGACCATGCCGGTGACGTACGGCCCGGAGGGCCAGTCGTCGTGGTCGGGCGGGGTCGCGGCACCGTCCGCCGAGCGGGCGCCGGCCTGCTGCGGGACGGACGCCTGCGGGACGGACGCGGCCGGGTGCTGCGGGACGCCCTGGTGCTGCTGGGCCCCCTGCTGATGGGGTGCCGACTGATGGGGCGCCACGGACTGGTGCGGCACCGACTGGTGGGCGCCGGGCTGGTGCTGCGGGCCGCCTCCGGTGCCGCCCTGGGGCTCATGACCGGCCGTCGGATACTGCGGCACCGCGTCCCACGACGACGACCCCGCCACGGGCGGGGTGTAGCCGGTCCCGGGCGCGGCCAGCGGCGCCCAGCCGGTGGACGCGCCGTTGCCGGGGTGCGCCAGCAATTCGGGCGGAAGCTGGACGAATGCCGTGCCTTCGGCGTCGATGTCCACGCCGCGCGGCATGGGCTGCCAGCCGCCCTCGGCGGGCGTCCGGGCGTGTCGCTGCTGATCGTCACTCACGCGAGTGCCCTCCCCAGTGCTCGGCGGGCCAGAGTCGCCACGGTACGCCGCAGATGCAGCACGGCCGGCGGCAGGGTACCGTCCCCCGGCGCCTGGCCGGTGAGGGCGGCGCCCCCGTCGAGGCCCTCCGGGGCGGGTACCGGGTCGGGGATGCAGGCGGCCGCGACGTAGTCGCCGAAGGCGGTCAGCGCCTCGGGGGCCAGGGTGCGTTCGCCGTCCCAGTCGATGAGCGACGCGACCCAGTGTTCGGCGTCGTACGGGCGCAGCGGCATCGGCGCGACCGCGCCGACCGCGCACCGGACCATGCGCCGGGCCGGGTCCAGGACGACGGCGACGGAGGCGGTGGCCCGGCCGGGGCCGGTGCGGCCGGTGGCCTTGAGGAAGGTCTGGGGCGCGTGCAGCAGGGGGACGCGCACATAGCCGATGAGTTCGCCCGGGTGCAGCAGTTCGATCCCGGCGAGCAGCCTGCCGACGGGGATCTCGCGCCGGCCGCCGCCGGGCCCGGCGATGACGAGGGACGCTTCGAGGGCCGCGAGGACGGGCAGCGCGTCACCGGTCGGCGCGGCGGAGGCGATGTTGCCGCCGAGGGTGCCCGCGTTGCGGATCTGCGGCGGCCCGGCGGCGCGTGCGGCGGCCGCGAGCGCCGGGATGAGGGCGGCGAAGTCCGGCCGTCCCATGCGGGCGTGGGTGAGTCCGGCGCCGAGCAGGGCGTGGCCGTCCTGGTACTGCCAGCCGCGGATCTCGCTGATGCGGCCGAGTCCGACGAGCGCGGCGGGCCGCAGCAGTCCCGAGTTGACCGCTGCCATCAGATCGGTGCCGCCCGCGACGGGCACGGCGGCGGGCATGGCGGCCAGCGCCGCCACGGCCTCGTCGAGCGAGCCCGGCAACGTCACCGTGTGCGCCGCCTGCGGTGCGTGCGTGGTCAACCCAGCTGCCCCTTCCCCGGTGGTCCCGGCTGTTCCGGCCGTCGCGCCGGCATTCCGCCGTACGGTACGTGCTCACGGTCCGGACGTGGCAACTCTGGCACATCTTCCGAGTCCGCCGTCGCGAGGGTCCGCGAACCACCGTCCTTTCCCTGCCGTCCCGCACGCCACGCGCCGGCCGGGGCGCGGGCCGCCGGGCGGCGGCCTTCCGCGCACCGAAGTCCGCCGGTTCGGGGGCGCGGGGGCGCCGTTGCGCGCGGCGCGGCGACGGAAGCGGAGCGTCCGGAATGCCGCGATGCGGGTGGTGCCGACGGTACGGAGGATGCGGCAAGGAAGGTCCGCCCGACGCCCCCGAGCAGCTCAACCGGCTGGACCGGCTGGACCGGCCGAGCAGATCCGGCAGTTGGCGCATGCCGGAACAATCCGGCAGTCTCGCCAAACTCGACAATCGACACAGTTCCCGTAATTCCGGTAATGCCGCTCGCTCCACCGCTTCCGGCAGCTCCGTCGCTCCCGTTGACTCCGGCCCCTACGGCTCCGTCCCCGGCGGCCGCGGTTCCGGCGGTCCCGGTTCCGACCATGCGGGCGACCCCAGCGACCCCAGTGATCACAGCAACCCCGCTGATCCCGGGGCTTCCGGTCGACCCGGTCATCGTCTCGTCATCGCCTCGACCGTCGCTCCGCTCCTCGTCCCGCTCCTCGTCCCGCGCCGCGTTTCGGTCCTCACTCCGGTCCTCACTCCGACCCTCGCCCAGCCTCCGGCGCCCTCTCCTCCATGCGACGTATGGCCATCTTTGGGGGACCCTTGTACGACTTACGGCGGTGTGTGGAGGTCCACCGTGCCAGGGGCGCGCCGCGCGGACCGCCACCTTCCGCCGTGCCTCACACGATCGGGGGCGGACCCTCGATCGGGCGTCCGAGCAGACCGGGGCGGCGTTGCCAGGGCCGCGGCCCGCTGGGCGGGCGGTAGCCCACGCCGAGCGCGTCGAGCCGGGCGTAATGGCGGGTCATGCGCTGTTCGAAGTGTGCGAAGTCCCGTTCGGCGGACGCCGGGAGGGGTGACCACACGGCTTCGGCGAAGGCGGCCAGCCGGGGGAACGCCTGGTAGTCGAGGCGCTGCTGGTCCTCCATCACCTCGGTCCAGAGGTTGGCCTGGGCGCCGAGGACGTGCGCGGCCTCGGCCGCGGTGAGCTCCGCGGGCACGGGCTCGAAGCGGTAGACGTCCTCCAGGGTGCGGACGTAGCCGATGGGCACGGGTTCGTCCTCGCCCGGGGCCTGCCGGTGGTCGAGGTAGACGTGCTGTTGGGGGCACATGACGACGTCGTGCCCGGCGCGGGCGGCGGCGATGCCGCCCGCGTAGCCGCGCCAGGACGACACGGCGGCCCCCGGGGTCAGGCCCCGCCCCGGCCGGGAGCCCTCCAGGATCTCGTCCCACCCGATCAGCCGCCGTCCGCGCGCGGCCAGCCAGCGGTCGAAGTGCCGGATGAACCAGCTCTGGAGCTCGTCCTCGTCGGCCAGGCCCTCGGCCGCCATCCGGGCCCGCGCCGTCGGGGACGCCTTCCACTGGTCCTTGGGGCACTCGTCGCCGCCGATGTGGACGAAGGGCGAGGGGAAGACGTCGAGGACCTCCGTCAGCACGTTCTCGTAGAAGGCGAGGGTGTTGTCAGTGGGGGCGAGTACGTTCGGGTTGATGCCCCAGGTGTCCCAGACCGTGAGGGAGGCGGTGTCGATGACGTCGGTGTTGCCCAGTTCGGGGTACGCGGCGATGGCGGCCTGCGAGTGGCCCGGCAGGTCGATCTCGGGCACGACGGTGATATGCCGCTCGGCGGCGTACGCGACGATCTCGCGCAGATCGTCCTTCGTGTAGTAACCGCCGTGCGGGCGCTCGTCCCAGAGCGGCGACGCCCGGTGCCCGGCCTTCGTCCGCGCCCGCCAGGCGCCGGCCTCGGTCAGCCGCGGGTACCGCTCGATCTCGACGCGCCATCCCTGGTCATCGGTCAGATGGAGGTGGAGGACGTTGAGTTTGTGCGCGGCGAGCAGGTCGAGGTAGCGCAGGACCCCGTCCTTGGGCAGGAAGTGGCGTGCCACGTCGAGGAGCACACCGCGCCAGCCGAAGCGCGGGGCGTCCTCGATGGTGACGCAGGGGACGTGCCACTCGTCCCGCGCCGCGACGGGCGCCCGCCGGAAGGCTGCGGGGCCGAGCAGCTGACGGAACGTCTGGGCGGCCCAGAACAGCCCGGCCGCGTCCGCCCCGTCGAGGAACATGCCGTGCCCGTCGACGACGACGCGGTAGCCCTCCGGGCCCAGTTCGCCGGCCAGCCGGGGATCGACGCGCAGGACGAGGTGGTTGGCGTGACCGTCGCCGTCGGGCAGCGGCAGCCCGGTGGCGGCCCCGACCGTGGCGCGCAGCCAGCGGGCGGTGTCCTCGGTGCCCGGCCCGGCGTTGATCGCCGTCTCCTCGTCCAGCACGTCGAGGCCCTTGCCCGGCGGGATCCAGCAGAAGCGGCGCGGTGCGGGGACGAGTCCGGTCTCGATGTCGCTCATGACAGCCCTTCCGGCGGGGATCCTGGTCCGGTTCCGGAACGGATCCTCCCCCGGGCGGCCCCGCGGGACCAGCCCCCGGAGACAGCGGACACACGACGGCTCCCCGGCCGCGGGAACGCGTCCGGGGAGCCGGGGAGCCGTTACGAGCCGGGCCGGAAGCCCGGAGGGAGCCGAGGCGGGCCCGCGGCGGAGGGGGCTACTTCTTGTCGCCGCCCTTGCCGCCCTTGCCACCCTTGTCGTCCCCGCCGGCCCCCATGCCGTCGAAGATCTCCTTGCACATCGGACAGACCGGGTACTTCTTGGGGTCGCGCCCGGGCACCCAGACCTTGCCGCACAGGGCGACGACCGGGGAGCCGGAGAGCGCGCTCTCCATGATCTTGTCCTTCTGGACGTAATGGGCGTAGCGCTCGTGGTCGCCGTCGCCGTGCGACACCTGCGGCGTCGGCTCTACGAGGGTGCCTGTACCTGCCCCGCGCTCGGGCTCAAGAGTGCTCATGGTCCCCAAGGGTACTGGGGAGCGGCGCGGTCGGCCGAGGCTCGGTGACGGTCGCGCCCCGGCCGGCCGCCCCGGCGTGCGCGGCGAGCCCGAGCGCCGCCACCGCCGCCGCTGCCCAGGGCAGCGCGCCCGGGTCCAGTCCGGCGGAGAGGGCGAGCCCGCCGAGGGCGGAGCCGACGGCGCTGCCGAGGTAGAGGGCGGAGTTGTTCAGGGCGAGCACCACCGGGCCGCGGTCCGGGCGGGCTTCCAGCAGCCGGTGCTGCTGCGGCACCTGGAGGGCCCAGCCGCCCGCGCCCCAGACGACCAGGGCGAGGCCGGCCGCCAGGGGCGCGGGGGCGACGAGGGGCAGCAGGGCCTGCGCTCCCACGACGAGCGCGAGCACGGCCGTGACCAGCGCGGCCGCCCGGCCCGTACGGTCCACGAACGGGCCCGCGGCGAGGCTGCCCAGCACTCCGCCGAGCCCCCAGGCCCACAGGTAGGGCGTGACGCCGTGGATCCCGCCCGCGGACTCCAGCACGGGGGCGAGGTAGGTGTACAGGCCGAGGCTGGCCACGGCCGCGAGGAAGGAGACGCCGGTGACGGCGGCGACCGAGCGGTCGGCCATGGCGGCCAGCCGTTCCCGCACCGGCACCTGCGGGCTCGGCGGCAGCGGGGGCAGCAGCAGGACCAGCCCGGCCAGGGCGACCGCGCCGAGGGCGGTGACCAGCCACAGCGTCGCCCGCCAGCCGGTGTGCTCGGCGAGCAGCACGCCGAGCGGTACACCCAGCACCGTCCCCGTGCTCATCCCGCCCATGACCAGGGCGAGCGCCCGGCCGCGCCGCTCGGGCGGGACCATCGCGGACGCAGCGGCCGTGGACAGGGCCGAGTACAGCCCGGCCCCCGCCCCTGCCACGACGCGGGCCGCGAGCAGCAGCGCGAAGGCCGGGGCGAGGGCGGTCAGCCCGTTCGCGACGGTGAAGACGGCCAGGGCGGTGATCAGGACGGCGCGCGGCGGCCGTCCGGCGAGCAGGCTGGCGAACAGCGGCGCCGAGAGGGCGTAGGCGAGGGTGAAGACGGTGACGAGCTGCCCGGCGAGGGCCACCGTCGTCCCCGTGTCGTCGGCGATGGCGGGCAGCAGCCCGGCCATCACATAGGCGTCCAGCCCCAGGGTGAAGGACCCCAGGGCCGGCAGCAGGACCTTGCGCACAGTACGTCTCCCGTCGTCGCGCGGACCGGTCGCCCGGACGGTAGGCAGGAGGCGCGGGGCCGCGGAAATGCGCCGGAGCCCCTATTTATGCTGGGGACGCATGAGTGGTCCGAGCGATGTCGAGCTCCGTCAGCTGCGCTGTTTCCTGGCCGCGGTCGAGGAGCGCAGCTTCACCTACGCCGCGGCCCGGCTCGGCGTCGGCCAGCCCGCCCTGACCCGCGCGGTCCAGGCCCTGGAGGCGGCCGTCGGCGCCCGGCTGCTGGAGCGCACCACGCGCCGGGTGGAGCCGACCCCGGCCGGGCAGCGGCTGTACGACGAGACGGTGGGGCTCGTCGCCCGGCTGGACGACGCGCTGCGCGCGCCCTGCCGGGGTTCCGTGCTGCGGCTCGGTTTCACCGGGCTGCTGCCGGAGCGGGCGGCCGCGCTGGTCGAGGCGTTCAGGAAGGACACGGGCGCGGGCGTCCGGCTCGTCCGGCGGGATGGCGCCGCGGCGGGGCTCGACACCGGGGAGGCGGACGTCGCCGTGGTGCGCGGGGCGGCCCCGGAGGGCACGCGCGGGCCGGTCCTGTGCCACGAGGAGCGGGTGGCGGCCGTGCCCCGGTCGTCCGCGCTGGCCCGTCGGCGGGTCCTGGACTGGGCCGAACTGGCCACCCTGCCGCTGGTCGTCGACACCGTCGGCGGGACGACCGCGGTGGACCTGTGGCCGGAGGGCGCCCGGCCGCGGGTGAGCTGCACGGCGGGGAACCTGGACGAGTGGATCGAGTCCGTGGCGGCGGGGCACGGCGTCGGGGTCGCCCCGCGCCCGGCCGCCGAGCGGCGGCCGCACCCCGGCGTACGGTTCGTGCGGCTGCGGAACGCGCCGGCCGTGACGGTACGCCTGGTCGTCCCGGCCCGCCGGGCCCACCCCCTGGCGGACCGCTTCCTCGCCCTCGCGGAACGCGGCGGCGCGGACCGGACGGAACGCGGAGGGAGCGGAAGACCCCTCAGTTGAGACTCGGGTCGTCCGGATAGGTGGCGACCATGGCCAGTTCGTTGCGCTGCCGCCGGAGCACCGCGCGCCAGAGCCGGGACGGGTCGGGGGAGGAGACGTCACCGGGCTCGGACTCCACCACGTACCAGGCGCCCTCCACCAGCTCGTCCTCCAGCTGGCCCGGCCCCCAGCCCGAGTACCCGGCGAAGATCCGCAGCGAGCCGACGGCCGGGCCCAGCAGCTCGGGCGGGGCCTCCAGATCGACGAGGCCGATGGCGCCGTGCACCCGGCGCCAGCCGATGGGGTCCCCCGGGCGGGACCGGGAGCCGGTGGCCGGGTCGTCGGCGGGCGGGACGTCCTGGTCGGGGGCGTCCCCGGGGACGACGGCCACGCCCAGCGCGGAGTCCAGCGAGACGGGACCGCCCTGGAAGACCACGCCCGGTTCGCCGGCCAGCGCGGCCCAGGAGGCGAGGATGTCCCCGACACCGACCGGGGTGGGCCGGTTGAGGACCACGCCCAGGGAGCCCTCCTCGTCGTGGTCGAGCAGCAGCACCACCGCACGGTCGAAGTTCGGGTCGGCCAGCGCCGGAGTCGCGACCAGCAGCCGTCCTGTGAGCGAGGACACCTCCGTCATGGCGACATGATCCCGCATTTCCCGCCCGGGCGGGCCCCCGGGGAAGGGGGAAAAGAAGCCCGGTAGGAGGCGTTCCGGAGCACGCCCGAGGGGGCGCGGCGCAGATAACCGGTAGCGACCACTCCATTAACGCAGCGTGTTGTGACAAACCCATGACGTACGAAGAGGCCCCTCGGGGCGGCATCGGGCCCCTCCGGTCGCATTACCCTTTCTTCTTGCCCCCTGCCCAACTCCAGGAACGCGAGATCCATGACCGGCCCTGACGATGTCCTGCTTGTCCACGGCGGTACCCCGCTCGAGGGCGAGATCCGTGTCCGCGGCGCGAAGAACCTTGTGCCGAAGGCCATGGTCGCCGCCCTGCTCGGCAGCGGTCCCAGCCGCCTGCGCAACGTCCCCGACATCCGTGACGTGCGGGTCGTCCGCGGGCTGCTCCAGCTGCACGGTGTGACCGTCCGCCCCGGCGACGAGCCCGGTGAGCTGGTTCTCGACCCCTCGCACGTGGAGAGCGCGAACGTCGCCGACATCGACGCGCACGCCGGCTCCTCGCGCATCCCGATCCTCTTCTGCGGCCCCCTGCTGCACCGCCTCGGCCACGCCTTCATACCCGGCCTGGGCGGCTGCGACATCGGCGGCCGGCCCATCGACTTCCACTTCGAGGTGCTGCGCCAGTTCGGCGCGACCATCGAGAAGCGGGAGGGCGGCCAGTACCTGGAGGCCCCGCAGCGGCTGCGCGGCACCAAGATCCAGCTGCCGTACCCGTCGGTCGGCGCGACCGAGCAGGTGCTGCTGACCGCCGTGCTGGCGGAGGGCGTCACCGTCCTGTCCAACGCGGCCGTGGAGCCGGAGATCGAGGACCTCATCTGCGTGCTGCAGAAGATGGGCGCCATCATCTCCATGGACACCGACCGGACGATCCGCATCACCGGTGTGGACTCGCTCGGCGGCTACAACCACCGCGCGCTGCCGGACCGCCTGGAGTCCGCCTCCTGGGCGAGCGCGGCGCTCGCGACCAAGGGCAACATCTACGTCCGCGGCGCCAGCCAGCGCGAGATGATGACCTTCCTCAACACCTACCGCAAGGTCGGCGGCGCCTTCGAGATCGACGACGAGGGCATCCGCTTCTGGCACCCCGGTGGCGAGCTCAACGCCATAGCGCTGGAGACGGACGTCCACCCCGGCTTCCAGACCGACTGGCAGCAGCCGCTGGTCGTCGCCCTGACCCAGGCGTCCGGCCTGTCGATCGTCCACGAGACGGTGTACGAGTCCCGGCTGGGCTTCACCTCGGCGCTCAACCAGATGGGTGCGCACATCCAGCTCTACCGCGAGTGCCTGGGCGGCTCCGCGTGCCGCTTCGGCCAGCGGAACTTCCTCCACTCGGCGGTGGTCTCCGGGCCGACGAAGCTCCAGGGCGCGGATCTGGTCATCCCCGACCTCCGGGGTGGCTTCTCCTACCTGATCGCGGCGCTTGCCGCTGACGGGACGTCGCGGGTGCACGGGATCGATCTGATCAACCGCGGGTACGAGAACTTCATGCAGAAGCTGCGCGAGCTCGGCGCGAACGTGGAGCTGCCGCAGGGCGCGTGACACGCCGTTGGGGCGGGGCGGGGGCTTGGAGGCCCCTGTCCCGCCCTTTCGCCGTTTCTGCGGGGGAAAGCCCCCGCACCCCCTGAGCGCGCCTGCGGCGCGCGTCCTCAATCGCCGGACGGGCTAATCCTCGCGCACGCAAAAGGGCGGCCCTCCCTCCCGGGACGGCCGCCCTCCGGCGTCTGCCAGGGCTTACTTGCCCTTGGCGGCTTCCTTGAGCTTGGAGCCCGCGGAGACCTTCACGCTGTAACCGGCAGCGATCTGGATCGGCTCGCCCGTCTGCGGGTTACGGGCGGTGCGAGCGGCACGGTGGGTGCGCTCGAAGGTCAGGAAGCCGGGGATGGTCACCTTCTCGTCACCCTTGGCGACGACCTCTCCGACGGTCTCGGCGAGGGCGGCCAGAACGGCGTCGGCGTCCTTGCGGGTCACCTCGGCGCGATCGGCCAGAGCGGCCACCAGCTCACTGCGGTTCATGTTGTACTCCCGTGTTCTTCTTGCCAATGAGGCGTGAGATCGAAGCCGATGCTGCCAGGGTCCTCGGACAGTCCCCGGACCCGGGTCCGCCACTAGATCCCTCGCGCCCCGGGGGATGCCCCCTGGACGGAGTCCTCGGGGGAGCATCCTGCCCCCACCAGTGGCGGGAAAGCCAATCCGGCACCCTGGAGAGTCACACGGAAAGCGCCACACAGCCTCGGACGGGGCAGCGTTTCCGCGGCCCGTTCACTGCCCGACACCCTATGGGGGTCGCACGAGCGCCGCGTCACGCGACGCGCCGTGCTCAGACCGTCGTGGCAGCCGTCACAGCGACTCCGGCGGCCTTCGCGGCCTCGCGGACGGCTCCGGCGACCGCTCCGGCGACCTTCTCGTTGAAGACGCTCGGGATGATGTAGTTCGCGTTCAGCTCGTCCTCCGCGACCACGTCGGCGAGCGCCCCGGCGGCGGCCAGCATCATCTCGGTGTTCACCGTGCGCGACTGGGCGTCCAGGAGGCCGCGGAAGACACCCGGGAAGACCAGTACGTTGTTGATCTGGTTGGGGAAGTCCGAGCGGCCCGTGGCGACCACGGCGGCCGTCTGGCGGGCGATCGCCGGGTCGACCTCGGGGTCGGGGTTGGCGAGCGCGAAGACGATCGCGCCCTCGGCCATCGCGGCCACGTCCTCCGCGCCCAGGACGTTCGGGGCGGAGACGCCGATGAAGACGTCGGCGCCGCGCACGGCCTCCTTGAGCGTCCCGGTGATGCCCTCGGGGTTGGTGTTGTCGGCGATCCAGCGCAGCGCGGAGCCGGGGTCGGCCGAGACCAGGTCCTCGCGGCCGGCGTGCACCACGCCGTGGATGTCGGCGACGACGGCGTGCTTGACACCGGCGGCGATCAGCAGCTTGAGGATGGCCGTACCGGCCGCGCCCGCGCCGGACATGACGACCCGTACGTCGCCCATGGCCTTGTCGACCACGCGGAGCGCGTTGGTCAGGGCGGCGAGGACGACGATGGCGGTGCCGTGCTGGTCGTCGTGGAAGACGGGGATGTCGAGGGCCTCGCGCAGCCGGGCCTCGATCTCGAAGCAGCGGGGCGCGGAGATGTCCTCCAGGTTGATGCCCGCGAAGCCGGGGGCGATGGCCTTGACGATCTCGACGATGGCGTCGGAGTCCTGGGTGTCCAGGCAGATCGGCCAGGCGTCGATGCCGGCGAAGCGTTTGAAGAGGGCGGCCTTGCCCTCCATGACGGGCAGCGCGGCCATGGGGCCGATGTTGCCGAGGCCGAGGACCGCCGAGCCGTCGGTGACGACGGCGACGGAGTTGCGCTTGATGGTCAGGCGCCGGGCGTCCTCGGGGTTCTCGGCGATGGCCATGCAGACGCGGGCGACGCCGGGCGTGTAGACCATGGAGAGGTCGTCACGGTTGCGGATGGGGTGCTTGGACGCCATCTCGATCTTGCCGCCGAGGTGCATCAGGAAGGTCCGGTCGGAGACCTTGCCGACGCTGACACCCTCGATGCCGCGGAGCTTCTGCACGATCTCGTCGGCGTGCGCGGTGGACGTCGCGGCGACGGTGACGTCGATCCGCAGCTTCTCGTGACCGGAGGCGGTGACGTCGAGGCCGGTCACCGATCCGCCGGAGGACTCCACGGCCGTGGTGAGCTGGCTGACGGCGGTACCGCCGGCGGGCACCTCCAGTCGGACCGTCATCGAGTACGAGACGCTAGGCGCCGTTGCCATGGCCGCTTTCCCCTGCTTTCCCTGATTGCGTTGTTCCGCGCGCCCGGGTCGGTCCGGTCGGAGGCCGGGCCCGCCGCGGGCGACATCCGATCGTCGCACCTACCGGCCGGTAGACGGTAACCAGCACCCTCTCTCCGGAAGGTGGGTTTCGCCATATGAGAGCGGGCAGAGCCCGCCACCAGGGGAAACCGGGAACCGTCGGCTGTCCCGACACAGGCCATGATGCGCCGGTCCGGGCAAAGCCCGGGCAAAAGCACGTCCAACACCGACGGGCGGTCCCCTCCGGAAACCCGGAGGGGACCGCCCGTCGGAAGGTTCAGCGGCACCGGCCCGCCATGCTCGCCTCGCGGCAAGTGGTCGCTCGAAGCGACTGAGGTTGGGCCCGGGGGCTTGGATCGAACCGGTGCCGTACTCAGGCTAACAAACGCCTCCCGGAAGTCATTCCCGGTACCGCGCGTTCCGGCGGGACGAACATCCGGGCGGCGTACGGGTCTTCCTCTTTCCGGCCCCGTCCCGGCCTCCGTCCCGCCCGGTGGAGCCTCAGTCCCGCAGCAGGTCCGGCACCCCGGCCGCGTCCGGCTCGTCGCGCTCCCCCGCCAGCACCGTCAGCCGCTGCGTGGCCCGGGTCAGGGCCACGTAGAGGACGCGCAGTCCGGCCGGGGACTCGTCGGCGATCTCGGCGGGTGTGACCACGACCGTCGCGTCGTACTCCAGGCCCTTGGCCTCCAGGCTGCCCAGCGCGACCACCCGGTCGCCCAGGTCCGCCAGCCAGCCCCGCGCCTCGGCCCGCCGGCCCATCGGCACGACGACGCCGACCGTGCCGTCCACCTCAGCCAGCAGGCGCAGCGCCTCCGCCCGGACGGACGCGGCGAGGTCCGGGCCCGCGACGGCGAACCGCGGCTCGACGCCCGTCGAGCGCACGGCGGACGGGGACTCCATCCCCGGCATGGCCAGGGCCAGCACCTTCGACGCCAGCTCGGCGATCTCGGCCGGGTTGCGGTAGTTCACGGTGAGCCGGAAGCGGCGGCGGGGGCGGGTGCCCAGCGCCTCGTCGCGGGCGGCGGCCGCCTCGTCGGGGTCGGACCAGGAGGACTGCGCCGCGTCGCCGACGACCGTCCAGGTGGCGTGGCGGCCGCGGCGGCCCACCATGCGCCACTGCATGGGCGTCAGGTCCTGTGCCTCGTCGACGATGACGTGCGCGTAGTCGCGGCGCTCCAGGGCCAGCCGTTCGGCCCGCTCACGGCGGGTCTCCGCGCGCTCGGGCATCAGCTCCTCCAGGCCGGTGAGCTGGTCGAGCGGGTCCAGCTCGCGCGGCTTCCGCGGCCGGGCCGGAGCGCCGAGCAGCGTCTCCAGCTCGTCCAGCAGCGCCACGTCGTGCACCGACAGCGGGCCCCTGCCCGCGGCGTCCAGCCGGCCCAGCGAACGGGCCAGCCGGCGCACCTCGCGCGGGTTGAGCACCCGGCGCGCCCAGCGGGAGAGCCGGCGCTCGTCGCCCAGCATGCCCAGGACCTGCCGCGGCGTCAGTTCGGGCCACCAGGCGGCGAGGAAGGCCAGGAAGTCGTCCTCGGTGGTGATGTCCTCGTCGAACGCGGCCCGCGCCTCCGCGGCGATCTCCGGGTCCGTGTAGCGCCTGGGGCCGCCGGCCTTCGACCACAGGGCGTCGAGGATCAGCCGCCGGGCGCGCGGGCGCAGCAGGTTGACCGGCGCGGTGCCGCCGAGGACGGCGTGCCGGATGCGCTGGAGGTCGTCGGCGCCCAGCTCGACGCGGGCGCCGAAGGCGACGACGCGCAGCCGGTCGGGGACGGCGCCGTCACGGGGGACATCCAGGGCGCCGCGGACCGCCTTGCGCAGCACCTTGAGCATCCGCGAGGAGCCCTTGATCCGGGCGACGGCCGGCTCGTCGTAGGTGTCCGCCTCCGCGCCGACGGCGTCCTCGGCCAGGGAGCCGAGCGCGCGGATCGCGACCTGGCCCTCCTCGCCCAGCGACGGCAGCACGCCCTCGGTGTAGGCGACGAGCAGCGGGGTCGGCGAGACGATCAGGATGCCCCCGGCGTAGCGCCGGCGGTCCTGGTAGAGCAGGTAGGCGGCGCGGTGCAGGGCCACGGCGGTCTTGCCGGTGCCCGGGCCGCCCTCGACCTCGGTCACCGAGGCGGCGGGGGCCCGGATCACCAGGTCCTGCTCGGCCTGGATCGAAGAAACGATGTCCCTCATGGTGTGGCTGCGCGCCTGGCCGAGCGCGGCCATCAGCGCGCCGTCGCCGACCACCGGCAGGGCGTCGCCGTCCAGGGTGGCCCGGAGCTCCGGGCGGAGCAGGTCGTCCTCGACGCCGAGGACCCTGCGGCCCTTGGAGCGGATCACCCGGCGGCGCACCACCCGGCCCGGCGCCACCGGCGTCGACCGGTAGAAGGGCGCGGCGGCGGGCGCCCGCCAGTCGATGACGAGCGGGGAGTAGTCGGAGTCCAGGACGCCGATCCGGCCGATGTGCAGGGTCTCGGCGATCTCGGCCAGGTCGCCGCGGACGGCGTCCTCGGCGGGCTCGACGGAGGTGTACGCGCCGTCGGGCCCCTTCTTGCCGTCCTTGCCCCGCAACAGGTCGATGCGGCCGAAGAGGAAGTCCTCGAACTCGCTGTTCAGCCGGTTGAGATGGACCCCGGCGCGGAACACCTGGGCGTCCCGCTCCGCGAGCGCCCCCGGCGTGCCCACCTGGCCGCGCTTGGCGGCGTCGTCCATGAGGAACTCGGCCTCGTGGATCTTCTCCTCGAGGCGCCGGTACACCCGGTCCAGATGGTGCTGCTCGGCACCGATCTCACGGTCACGGACCCCGTCCGGATGCGAGGTTCCCCCAGCGTTCCCGGCGTTCTCCGGTTCCGTCGCCACCTGCGCGCGTGTGGCGTTCTGCGCGGCCACCCAGGCCCCCTTCTGTGTGCGTAGGGCAGCCTTCAACCGTACGCGAACAGGGGTACCTAGCGCACCTGTCAGGACATGAGAGGTTTGGCACGGTCGGCCGTGTGTGGGTGGGTTCGGCGGGGGTGCCCGGAGGGCGAACGCCCGGGTCCGCCGCCCCGGTTGCGGGACGGCGTCACTCCGCCTGCCCGCCGACGGCGGCCTGCCCGTTCAGGGCGCGGCGGCGGTGCCGGGCCACGCGTTCGCGGTTGCCGCACACCTCGCTGGAGCACCAGCGGCGCCGGCGGCCCCGGGAGGTGTCGAGGTAGAGCAGGGTGCAGCTCTCGCCCTCGCACTGGCGCAGTAAGCCGCGGACGGCCGGGTCGGTCAGCAGCTCGACCGCGTCGCGCGCGACCAGGGCCATGAGGGCCGCGCAGTCGGGCGGGAGGGCGACGGCGCGGACGAGCCCGCCGTCGGCGGACCGGACGGCCCGCGGCGCGGGCGGCGGGGCGGCGGCGAGGGCGTTGACCCGGTCGAGGTCGGCGTCGGCCGCCCGTTCCGGCCCGTCCGCGGCCTCCGCGCGGACGACGCGGTGCAGCAGGCCGCGGAGTACGTGGAACCGGCCGAGCCAGCCGGCGTCGACCGTCTCCAGCGGGGTGCCGGGCGGGACGACGCGGGCGCCGAGCAGCCAGGCACGCAGCCGCTCGGGCGTGCCGAGCCGCTCCGCGGGACTCTCCCCCGGCCGCCCGACCCCGGTGGCCACCAGGTCCAGGCAGAGCCGCCCGGAGTCGAACCGCAGGTCGTGGGAGGCCGCCGCCATGCGCGTGTCACCCTTTCCCTGGTTTCCCCTGGGGGAAGCCCTGTGCGGAGATGCGCCACCCCCAGGGTGCCCGGCCGGGCGCCCGGCCGGAACCCCCGCGACCGTCCGACGGGGACGTCAGCCGCGCAGGAACCCGTCGCCGTGGACGGCGATGTGGGCCTCCAGCGCGTTGAGCGCGTCCTGGGTGGCCTGCCCGCTGCCCTTGCCGCGCTGCTCGGCGTAGTACGCGGCGCCGAGCTTCTTCAGGAGGTCGCCGCCGGCCCGCTGGGCCTGCACCTCGTCGACCTTCTGCTTGCCCTGTTGGAGCGCCTGCTGGGCCTGTTCCTTGGCCCGGTCGAGAAATCCCGCCATGTCCGCCTCCGCGACACGAGTAGTGCACTCTTCGGTCTGGCGGCTCCGGCCGGACGGTTGGTTCCCGGACCGGATCACCGGATCAATTGTCGGCCGCCGCACGGGAGGGCGGCAACCGCCGACGATCATCTGCCGGAGCGCGGCGCGCGGGCGGCGGCGTGCACGGCGCCTCCGGGCGCGCGTTCCCGGCCATCACCACGGCGTCCTCCGCCGGGAGCCACGCCCCGTCCGGCCGTTCCAGCCACCGCTCCTCCGGCAGCCCGGACGCGGCGGCCAGGAGGGCGTCGAGACCGGGATGCCGGAGCCCCTTCCGCCACACCATCGACACCGGCGACAGCGGCACCGGGTCGACCAGCGGCCGCAGGACCATCCCCGGCACCGCCAGGAACTCGGTGCCTGCCAGCACCGACCACCCCCGCTTGCGCACCACGCGGGCGAACTCCTCGTCCCCCGCCAGTTCGGGGAACGGTTCGGCCATCGCGATGCCCCGCCCCTCGAAGAGCCGCCGCGCCAGGTCCGTCCACTCGGCCGTGGCCGGGTTCCCGGCGGCGGCGTAGAGGGTCTCGCCGCGCAGGGCGTCCAGGGGCACGGCCGCCCGGTCCGCCAGCCGGTGGTCCTCCGGCAGCAGTACGGCCATCCGCTCGTACCGCACGGGCCGGTGCTCCAGCGCCGCCCTGACCTCCACCGGGAGGCCCGCCACCCGGCCGAACGCGACGTCCAGCCGCCCGGCCAGGATCTCGGCCGCGGCCCCCGTGAGGCCGCTGTGGTGGCGGGCGACCAGCTCGACACGGGGTGCCGCGTCGCGGGCCCGGGCCACGACCCGGTACGCGGTGCTCGCCGGGGACACGACGTCCACCAGCAGGGGCCGCTCCTCGCGCGCCCAGGCCGCCGCCAGCTCGTCGTGCGCGGCGAGCGCGCGCCGGGCGTACGGCAGCAGGCGCGCGCCCTCGGGCGTCAGTGTCACGGCCCGCGTGGTCCGGCTGAACAGCCGGGTGTCAAGCCGCTGTTCGAGCCGGCGGATGTCCCGGCTGAGCGCCTGCTGGGCGAGGTGCAGCCGCGCGGCGGCCCGGGTGAAGTGGAGCTCGTCGGCGACGGCGGCGAAGGCCCGCAGCAGGCGCGGCTCGATGTCGTGCGGCATGCGGCGCAGTCAACAACACATGTGCGTGAATGGCCACCGATCAGGTGTTGGACCGGGGACGGGGGCCGGAGCGACGGTGGACGCATGGTCCTTTTCCTCGCCTCCCCGCCGCGCTGGTCCGACACCGCCCCCGCTCGTCCCCGGGTCTCCCTGCTCCGCCGGCTCCTGCCGGTGCGCCGCCCGGACAGGGGCGGCAGGGGGTGACGCTCCCGGGCCGGCTACCCGGCCGTCCGCGCCCGGCGCCGCCGTACGAGCACGGCGCCCAGCACGGCCGCGCCCGCCGCGCCCCCGCCGGCACCGGCGAGCGCGGCCACCGGGACACCGTCCCC
>NZ_JABETO010000043.1 GCF_013055795.1 Streptomyces sp. I05A-00742 | reverse complement strand
AGGGCGGTCCCCGCCCGACGCCCGGCGGCATGCCCCGTCCGCAGGCTCCCGGTGGCGCCCCGCGTCCCGGCCCGGCGGGCAACCGTCCGAACCCCGGCATGATGCCGCAGCGTCCGGCCGCCGGCCCGCGTCCGGGCCCCGGCGGCGGCGGTGGCCGTGGTCCCGGTGGCGCCGGTCGTCCCGGTGGTGCCGGCCGTCCCGGCGGCGGCTTCGCCGGCCGTCCGGCCGGTCCTGGCGGCGGCGGTCGTCCGGGTGGCGGCGGCGGCTTCGCCGGCCGTCCCGGCGGCGGTGGTCCCGGTGGCGGCGGCGGTGGCTTCGGCGGCCGTCCCGGCTTCGGTGGCCGTCCCGGCGGTCCCGGTGCCCGCGGTGGCACGCAGGGTGCCTTCGGCCGTCCCGGCGGTCCGGCCCGTCGTGGCCGCAAGTCCAAGCGTCAGCGGCGCCAGGAGTACGAGGCCATGCAGGCCCCGTCGGTGGGCGGCGTGATGCTGCCCCGCGGCAACGGCGAGACCATTCGCCTGTCGCGCGGTGCCTCCCTCACCGACTTCGCGGAGAAGATCAACGCCAACCCGGCGTCGCTCGTCGCCGTGATGATGAACCTCGGCGAGATGGTCACGGCCACGCAGTCCGTCTCCGACGAGACGCTGCAGCTCCTCGGCGGCGAGATGAACTACACGGTTCAGATCGTCAGCCCCGAGGAGGAGGACCGCGAGCTCCTCGAGTCGTTCGACATCGAGTTCGGTGAGAACGAGGGCGGCGAGGAAATGCTCGTCGCGCGTCCGCCGGTCGTGACCGTCATGGGTCACGTCGACCACGGCAAGACGCGCCTCCTCGACGCGATCCGCAAGACCAACGTGGTCGCGGGCGAGGCCGGTGGCATCACCCAGCACATCGGTGCCTACCAGGTCGCGACCGAGGTCAACGAGGAAGAGCGCCGGATCACCTTCATCGACACCCCGGGTCACGAGGCGTTCACCGCCATGCGTGCCCGCGGTGCGAAGTCGACCGACATCGCGATCCTCGTGGTGGCGGCCAACGACGGTGTCATGCCGCAGACGATCGAGGCCCTGAACCACGCCAAGGCGGCCGACGTGCCGATCGTGGTCGCGGTCAACAAGATCGACGTCGAGGGCGCGGACCCGACCAAGGTGCGCGGTCAGCTGACCGAGTTCGGCCTGGTGGCCGAGGAGTACGGCGGCGACACGATGTTCGTCGACATCTCCGCCAAGCAGGGTCTGAACATCGACAAGCTGCTCGAGGCCGTCGTCCTCACCGCCGACGCCGCGCTCGACCTGCGCGCCAACGCGGAGCAGGACGCGCAGGGCATCGCGATCGAGGCCCACCTCGACCGCGGCCGCGGCGCCGTGGCCACCGTCCTCGTCCAGCGCGGTACCCTCCGCGTCGGCGACACGATGGTCGCGGGCGACGCCTACGGCCGCGTGCGGGCCATGCTCGACGACAAGGGCCAGAACGTGGAGGAGGCGGGTCCGTCGACCCCGGTCCTCGTCCTCGGTCTGACCAACGTCCCGGGCGCCGGCGACAACTTCCTGGTTGTCGACGAGGACCGCACGGCCCGCCAGATCGCCGAGAAGCGCGCCGCGCGCGAGCGCAACGCCGCCTTCGCCAAGCGCACCCGCCGGGTGTCCCTCGAGGACCTCGACAAGGTGCTCAAGGCCGGCGAGATCCAGCAGCTCAACCTCATCATCAAGGGCGACGCGTCCGGTTCGGTCGAGGCTCTCGAGTCCTCGCTGCTCCAGCTCGATGTGGGCGAGGAGGTCGACATCCGCGTGCTGCACCGCGGCGTGGGTGCGGTCACCGAGTCCGACATCAACCTGGCGTCCGGCTCCGACGCGATCGTCATCGGCTTCAACGTCCGTGCCGAGGGCCGTGCCACCCAGATGGCCGAGCGCGAAGGCGTGGACGTCCGGTACTACTCGGTCATCTACCAGGCGATCGAGGAGATCGAGGCGGCCCTCAAGGGCATGCTGAAGCCGGAGTACGAAGAGGTCGAGCTCGGTACGGCGGAGATCCGCGAGATCTTCCGCTCGTCCAAGCTGGGCAACATCGCGGGTGTCCTCATCCGCTCCGGCGAGGTCAAGCGCAACACCAAGGCGCGCCTCATCCGCGACGGCAAGGTCATCGCGGAGGAGCTCAACATCGTCGGTCTGCGTCGCTTCAAGGACGACGTCACCGAGATCCGCGAAGGCTTCGAGGGCGGTATCAACCTCGGAAACTTCAACGACATCAAGATCGACGACGTCATCGCGACCTACGAGATGCGGGAGAAGCCGCGAGGCTGAACCCTGTAGATCGCCCCGGGGCCGGTCGGCGGAGCGTATTTCCGTCGATCGGCCCCGGCCGTTGCGTGTACGGTTCGAAGAGTCGTACAGCACATGAATCTCACGCCTCCCGGGTGGGCCTCACCCGTCACGCATGTATGTAGGGACGCTGTCCTTCGACCTGCTCCTCGGCGACGTACGGTCGCTGAAGGAGAAGCGCTCCGTCGTCCGCCCGATCGTCGCCGAGCTGCACCGCAAATTCGCGGTGAGCGTGGCGGAGGTCGGCGACCAGGACCTCTACCGCAGGGCCAGGATCGGCCTGGCGGTGGTCTCCGGGGACACGGAGCACCTCATCGACATATTGGACCGTTGCGAGCGCTGGGTCGCCGCACGGCCCGAGGTGGAGCTGCTCTCCGTACGGCGGCGGTTCCACGGTGACCATGACGACTGAGCTCGTCGGGTCGTCCACAGCACAACGGCGGAAATCAAGAAGGAGACGGACCAGTGGCCGACAATGCGCGGGCTAAGAAGCTGGCGGACCTCATCCGGGAGGTGGTCGCCCAGAAGCTGCAGCGCGGGATCAAGGATCCCCGGCTCGGCACGCACGTGACCATCACGGACACCCGGGTCACCGGCGACCTGCGGGAGGCGACGGTCTTCTACACGGTCTACGGCGACGACGAGGAGCGCGCCGGCGCTGCCGCCGGACTGGAGAGCGCCAAGGGCATGCTCCGCTCGGCGGTCGGGAAGGCGGCGGGCATCAAGTTCACGCCCACCCTGACCTTCGTCCCGGACGCCCTGCCGGAGAACGCCCGGACCATCGAGGACCTCCTCGACCGGGCCCGCAACCTGGACGCCAAGGTGCGCCAGGAGGCCTCGGGCAAGGACTTCGCCGGCGAGGCGGACCCGTACCGCAAGCCGGGCGACGAGGACGAGAGCGGGGACGCGACCTCCGCATGAAGCGCAAGACACCGCCCGGCCCCGACGGGCTGGTCATCGTCGACAAGCCCGCCGGCTTCACCTCGCACGACGTCGTCGCCAAGATGCGCGGCATGGCGAGGACCCGGCGCGTCGGGCACGCCGGGACGCTCGACCCGATGGCGACCGGTGTGCTCGTCCTCGGCGTCGAGCGGGCCACCAAGCTGCTCGGTCACCTCGCGCTGACCGAGAAGGAGTACGTGGCCACCATCCGGCTCGGCCAGAACACCGTGACGGACGACGCCGAGGGCGAGATCACCTCGTCGGCCGACGCCTCCGGGGTCACCCGCGAGGCGATCGACGCGGGCGTGGCCAAGCTGACCGGGGCCATCATGCAGGTTCCGTCCAAGGTCAGCGCGATCAAGATAGACGGCAAGCGCTCGTACAAGCGGGCGCGCGAGGGCGAGGACTTCGAGATCCCCGCCCGCCCGGTGACGGTCTCGTCGTTCACCGTGCACGGCGTGCACCCGGCCGAGGCCGCCGACGGCACCCCGGTGCAGGACCTGCTGGTCTCCGTCGTCTGCTCGTCCGGCACCTACGTCCGCGCCCTCGCGCGCGACCTGGGCGCGGACACCGGCGTCGGCGGCCACCTCACGGCGCTGCGGCGCACCCGCGTCGGCCCCTACGGGATCGGCGAGGCGCGCACGCTCGACCAGCTCCAGGAGGAGCTGACCGTGATGCCCGTCGCGGACGCGGTCGCGGCCGCCTTCCGGCGCTGGGACGTGACCGAGGAGCAGGCGAAGCTGCTCGGCAACGGCGTCCGGGTCCGGATGCCGCTCTTCGACACCACCGGACCGGTCGCCGTCTTCGGGCCGGACGGTGCCTTCCTCGCCCTGGTGGAGAACCAGGGCGGACGGGCGAAGAGCCTCGCCGTCTTCG
The DNA here is from genome assembly GCF_013055795.1 of Streptomyces sp. I05A-00742. Taxonomy (GTDB): domain Bacteria; phylum Actinomycetota; class Actinomycetes; order Streptomycetales; family Streptomycetaceae; genus Streptomyces. The sequence goes on along the minus strand of NZ_JABETO010000043.1, from coordinate 44,182 downwards.
GCTGATCCACGCTCCTGATCCGCGCTCCTGGCCCACGCTCCTGATCCGCGCTTCCGATCCGTGCCTGGTCCGCGGCCGGGGACGGCCCGGAGCAGCCCCGGAACACCGTGGGGCGGGGACCGCGTCACCGCGCTCCCCGCCCCACGACCCCCCTCCCTCCTTCTCTATCCATCTGATACGCACGATTCACCCCAACGGGCAGGCGCTCGGAGTGAACGAGGGGGGTGCAAGGGGGCGCGTTCGGCTCGCGATCTGTCCCGCCGATCAACACCTGCCTACCGTCGGAACGTACGGGCGTACGGACGTACGGTCACGCTGGGAGGTTCGGCGGATGAGCGGTCGGCGGACCGATGCGGACGAGTCCTTGGTGCGCATCAGGGACCTCGCCGGGCGGCGGCGCGGCACGGGCTTCCCGGTCGACGACCGGTCCACCCTGATCACCAGCCACGAGGCGGTCGACGGCCTCGCCTGCCTGGTGCTGCACGCCGCGGGCGACCGCACCGTCGTCGTCGGCGCGGACGCCGTCACCCCGCTGCCCGAGTGCGACCTCGCCCTGGTCAGGACCGAGGGGCTGGACCTGCCGCCGCTGGCCGTCGCCGCGACGGAGGACATCGAGGACGGCACCCGGGTCCGGCTGCGGGCCGGCCGCTGGCACGACGCCGCGATCGTCGGCGAACCCGTGGTGACGTACACCGCCACCGACCGCTTCCACCTGCTCCGCACCGCGCTGGAACTCTCCCTCCCCGAGCGGACGCCGCTGCGGCTGGGGGAGGAGGCCACCGGCGGTCCCGTGCTGGACGCCGACACCGGAGCCGTGCTCGGCGTCCTCGGTACCGCGCTCCACGCCGAGCGCCGGGCCGGCGGCTACGCGATCCCGCTCCGGGCCACCGCCGCCGCCGACCCGGACGGCCCACTCGCCGCGCTCCTGGACCGGAACGCCGCGACCGTCCCTGCCTACGGCCGCGACCTCAACCTCGCGGGCGCCCTCCAGCTCACCGGCACCTCCCTGGGCTCCGTGGTCACCCCCCGCACCTGGCGGGATCCCGTCGAACGGCCCGAGACCGTACGGGAGTTCAGCTGCTTCCTGGCCGGCGGGGCGGCCGGCGCCCGGGTCCTGACCCGGGCCGGGGAGGACGGCACCCCGGCCGGGCCCTACGTCCTCGGCCTGGTCGGCGAGCCGGGCACCGGCCGCACCACCGAACTGGGCGCCCTCGCCGCCCGGCGCTCCCGCGGCGCGGAGCCCGCGCCGACGCTCTGGCTGCGCGGCGCCGACCTGCGCGCCGACGACGAGAGCGTCCGGGACGCCATCGCCCGGGCGCTGAAGGCCGCCGGCCGGATCGTCACCGCCTCGGCGGGCGCCGCGGGCACGGTCGGCGACACCTCGGCGGCCACCCCCGAGGCCGTCGCCCGGCTCGCCCACCGCGTCGGCCGGCCCCTGCTCGTCCTCCTCGACGGGCCCGAGGAGATGCCGCCCCTGCTCGCCCACGCGCTGCCCGCCTGGACCGCGGCGACGGCCCGCTGGCTGGAGCGGACCGGCAGCCGGCTGGTCGTCGCCTGCCGTCCCGAGCACTGGGAGACGGCCGGTGCCCTCTTCCCGCCGGCCGCCCTCCACTCACCGGCCACGGCCCTGGTCTCCGGCGCCCCGGCCCTCACCGCCGCGCCCCCGGCGGCGCTGCCCGCGTGCGTCCGGCTGACCGGCCTCACCCCCGAGCTCGCGGAGCGCGCCCGCGTCTCGTACGGCATCCCCGCGGGCGCCCTCGCCGTCCCGGACGGCGGCCATCCGCTCGCCCTCCGGCTCCTCGCCGAGGTCCGCGCCGCCCTGCCGGACGGGGCGGACCGGTCGGAGGGCGACACCGCCCCCGACCGGTGGGACGTCTTCGCCGCCTACCTCGACCTCGTCTGCCTGCGGATCGCCGTGCGCCTCGCCGCCGCCCGCCGGCCACCGCTGCGCGGCACGGCCGTCCGCAGGCTCGCCGCCAAGGTGGCCGGGCAGGTCCACGAGGCCGCCCGGCAGTGCCTCGGTCCCGGCCAGGGCGAGCTGGAGCGCGAAACGTTCGAGCAGCTCTTCCCCTGGCGCACCGGCTGGGCCTCCGCCGTGCTCACCGAGGGCCTGCTCGTCCCGGCGGGCAGCGGCTACCGCTTCGCCCACGAGGAGTTCGCCGACTGGCTGCACGGCACCCACCTCGACCTGGACGCCGCCCTCCACGCCCTCGTCCACCGCTGGTACGAACCGGAGGGCCCGCCCGCCGAGGCGGCCGTCCGGCTCCCTCCCCGCCGGGGCGGCGGCCCCGCCCGGGCGCCCGAGGGCCATGTGCCGCCCCCGCCCGGCTCCCGCGGCCCGACCAGACGCCGGGGCCGGCGCGGCGGCGGGGAGCAGCAGGAGCAGCCCACGCTGCTGCCTGTTCCGCGGCACCGCATCGGCCCGGTCCTCCAGGCCCTCCTCCTGCTCGCCCGCCGCTCGGGCCCCAAGGAGCTCTCCCGCCGGCTGACCGCCCTCGTGCACGCGGTGGAGACGCTGTCCGGCCGCGAGGGCGCCCCGGCGGCGAACGGAGACGTGGGGGCGGATGGGGGCGCGGGGGCGGGCGGGGGTGCGGCGGCGGACGAGTGTGCGGCGGCGAATGGGGGCGCGGGGGCCGCCGACGGACGCCCGCGGGCCCTCACCGACCCCGCCTGGTGGGCCGCCCACCTGCTCGCCGAGGCCCTGCTGCGGCTCCCCGACGCCGCCTCCCAGCTCCCCGTCCTGCGGCTGCTCGCCGAGCGGGTCGCCGCCTGCTCGCGCGCGGCCGGCGGCTTCGACAGCACCGCGACCCACGTCCTCGGCGGCCTCACCCGGTTCGGCCCGCCGTTCTGGCTCCAGCTGCGCCTCGGCCTCGCCGACCGCCTCGACCTGCTGCGACTGCTCGTCCCCGCCGACGGGCCACCGCCCGGCGCGGCCGGCGGAGCGCCCCAGCCGTTCCCGACGGACCGCTTCCTCCCGGCGACGGCCGCGCTGCTCGGGGACAACCCGTCCACCGCCCAGTCCCTCATCTGCCGCTGGTTCGACGACGACCACCCGCTGCTGACCCCGGCGGACGGCGACGGCGAGTTCGCGGCCCCCACCGTCGCCACGGCCGCCCAGGCGCTGCTCCACACCCACCGCAAGCGCGCCGTGGACGACCTCACCGACGCGCTCGTGGGCGCCGCCCACCCCAGGGCCGACGAACTGCTGGCCGCCCTGGCCGAGGACGAGCCGTCCGCCTTGTGCCGCGCCGTCGACCGCTGGGCGCACGACGACCGCGTCGAACTGCACGTCGCCGCCGCCGCGTACGGGCTCAAGGCCGTGCCGCACGTCACCACCGAGGCCGACCGCGAGCTGCTGCGCTACTCCGCCCTGGCGCTGCTCTCCCGGCCCGCCGAGGGCGCCCTGCACGGCACCGCGCTCGCTGTCCTCGTCCGCGATCCGCTGACCCGCGCCAAGCATCTGCCGGAGGCCGTCGCCCGGTTCTCCGCCGGCGACCCGCAGGTGCCGGCCAGCGCCCTGGCCGCGGCCCTCACCACCCACCCCGAGCCCGTGCTCGGCGCCTTCCGGGCCCGCCTCTACCAGCCGGGGGACGGCCCGGCGGACGTCCTGCGGATCCTCGCCGAGGTCGGCAACCCGGCCCTGGCCCGCCGCGCGGCCTCCCTGGTCCGCGAGCACGTCGAGCACCGGCCGGAGAGCGCGCCGCACGTGGCGGCCTTCGTCGACCGGCGGCTGGAGGACGGCCCGTCGGCCCGCGCCGTCCTCTTCCCGCTGGTGACGCACCTGCTGCGGACCCGCCCCGCCCAGGTCCGCCGCGCCCTCGTCCCGGTGCTCGCCGCTCCCGGGACGGCGGCCTCCCGGGGACTGCGGCGCGAACTGCTCGACGTCCTCCTGGAGCGCGAGCAGCAGGAGCCGTACGAGCGGGGCGGCACCGTCCTCGACGCGCTGTTGCGCGCCGTGGCCGAGTGCGCCTCCGAGCGCGCCGAGGCGCGCACGCGCGACCTCGTGCTCCTGACCGGGCAGCTGATGGTCCGCACCGCCGAGGGCGCCGCCTGCTTCGACCGCCGCCTGGTCCAGCTGGCCCGGGAGATCCCCGCCTTCGGCGCCCGGGTGCGCCGCTGGCTGCGCACGGCTCCCGCCCAGTGGGCACCGCTGGTCGGTCCCGGCGCCCGGATCCGGCTGACCGCGGGGGGCGGGGCGGACGGGCCGGGGGCACCGGCCGATGCGGACCGCCGGCAACCGGCATGGCACTCTTAGACCTGCGTAATCGACAGACAAGAGTTCGGGTTCGGGCGAGGAGCGGGCACAGTGCAACGCTGGCGTGGCTTGGAGGACATCCCCCAGGACTGGGGGCGCAGCGTCGTCACCATCGGCTCGTACGACGGTGTCCACCGCGGACACCAGCTGATCATCGGCCGTGCGGTGGAGCGGGCGCGCGAACTCGGCGTGCCGTCGGTCGTGGTGACCTTCGACCCGCACCCCAGCGAGGTCGTCCGCCCCGGCAGCCACCCGCCGCTGCTGGCGCCGCACCACCGGCGCGCGGAGCTGATCGCGGACCTCGGCGTCGACGCGGTCCTGGTCCTGCCCTTCACGGCGGAGTTCTCCAAGCTGTCACCGGCCGACTTCGTGGTGAAGGTCCTCGTCGACAAGCTGCACGCGCGGCTCGTCGTCGAGGGCCCCAACTTCCGCTTCGGCCACCGCGCCGCCGGCAACGTCGCCCTGCTGGAGGAGCTCGGCTCCACCTACGACTACGGCGTCGAGGTCATCGACCTCAAGCTCACCGGCGAGGCCGGCGGCGGGCTCCCCTTCTCCTCCACCCTGACCCGCCGCCTCGTCGCCGAGGGCGACGTGGCCGGCGCCATGGAGATCCTCGGCCACCCGCACCGCGTCGAGGGCATCGTCGTCCGCGGGGCCCAGCGCGGCCGCGAGCTCGGCTTCCCCACCGCCAACATCGAGACCCTCCCGCACACCGCCATCCCCGCCGACGGCGTCTACGCCGGCTGGCTCGTCATCGACGGCGAGTCCATGCCCGCCGCCATCTCCGTTGGCACCAACGTGCAGTTCGACGCGACGGAACGGACGGTGGAGGCGTATGCCATCGACCGCGTCGACCTCGATCTCTACGGGCTGCACGCCGCCGTGGACTTCCTCGCCTATCTGCGCGGCATGGAGAAGTTCGACACGATCGAGGCGCTGCTGGAGCGCATGGCGGATGACGTGAAGCGGGCGCGGGATCTGGTGGGGGCGCACCAGTAGCCCGTCCGGCGTTTGAGGACAAGCGGCGAAGCCGCTTTCACGGGGTCCGGGGCAGGGCCCGGGAAACGGTGAAATGGGGGTGCCCCCTCTGGGGGAGGGGCCGGGGCAGAACCCCCCCCGGCCCCTCCGACGTCACTGCTGCTGCCAGCCCTGCTGCGGCGGCGGGTACTGCCCGGGCTGAGCCTGAGGCTGCGGCTGCTGGTCCCCGTAGGGGTAGTACGGAGCGGGTGCCCCCTGACCCGGCTGCGCCCCCGGCACGGGCTGCTGCACCCCCGGAACAGGCGCCTGAGGCGCCATCTGCTGCGGCGGCTGCCCACTCGTCCCCCAGAGCCCCTGCTGCTGCTGAGCCCGCACGAAGTCCTCCGCCACCATCGCGGAGAGGGTGAAGTACGCCTCACGCGTCTTCGGCCGCATCATCTCCAGATCCAGCTCCGCGCCCGCCGCCAGGTGCTCGTCGAACGGCACGACCACGACGCCCCGGCAGCGGGTCTCGAAGTGGGACACGATGTCCTCCACCTTGATCATCTTGCCGGTCTCGCGGACCCCCGAGATGACGGTGATGCTGCGCCCGACGAGCTCTCCGTACCCGTGCGCCGCCAGCCAGTCGAGCGTCGTGCTCGCACTGCTCGCGCCGTCGACCGACGGGGTGGAGACGATGATCAACTGGTCCGCCAGGTCGAGCACGCCGCGCATGGCGCTGTAGAGCAGACCCGTGCCCGAGTCGGTGAGGATGATCGGGTACTGCCGTCCCAGGACGTCTATCGCCCGCCGGTAGTCCTCGTCGTTGAAGGTCGTCGAGACCGCCGGGTCCACGTCGTTGGCGATGATCTCCAGGCCGGACGGCGCCTGCGAGGTGTAACGGCGGATGTCCATATAGCTGTTGAGGCCCGGGATGGCCTGCACGAGGTCACGGATGGTGGCACCCGTCTCGCGGCGCACCCGGCGGCCGAGGGTACCGGCGTCCGGGTTGGCGTCGATGGCCAGGATCTTGTCCTGGCGCTCGCTCGCGAGGGTGGCCCCGAGCGCGGTCGTCGTCGTGGTCTTGCCGACGCCGCCCTTGAGGCTGATGACCGCGATGCGGTAGCAGGAGAGCACGGGCGTACGGATCAGCTCCAGCTTGCGCTGCCGCTCCGCCTCCTCCTTCTTGCCACCGAACTTGAACCGGCCGGAACTCTGCTTCTTCGGCTTCGGCTTGCTCTTGAGCAGCCGCTCCGAGGACAGCTCCACCGCGGCCGTGTAACCGAGCGGCGCCCCGTGCACGGAACGCTGGCGCTGCTCCGGCGTCACCGTCGGCCAGCCGCCGGTGCGGGGGTCGACCGGGGCGGCGGGCGCGGCGTCGGCGGGCGGGGTCGGGTGGGTTTGGTGGTGGGCGGGCGCGGCGAAGCCGTCCGTCCCGGCCGGACCGGGCACGGGCGCGGCCGGGCCGGCCTGCGGTGCGTACGGGCCGGGGGCCGCGGGGGCCTGCGCGGCGGCCGGGGCCTCCGGGCGCGGGTAGCCGTAGCCGTGGGGAGGGGTGGCCGCGGGGGCGGGTACTGGGGCGGGTGCCGCAGGCTGCGGGAAGCCGTAGCCACTCTGCGGTGCGGGCGCGGCGGGCGCGGGCGCTTCGTCGTGGCCCGTGGTGGGCTGGGGGAAGCCGTAGCCGCTGTGCGGTGCCGGGGTCTCGGCGGGAGCGGGTGTGGGAGCGGGGGCAGGAGCCGGGGCGGGTGCGGCGGGCTGCGGGAAACCGTAACCGCTCTGCTGCGCGGGCGCGGATGCTTCGTCGTGGGCCGTGGTGGGTGCGGAGGCAGCGGGGTGCGGGAACCCGTAGCCGCCTTGCGGCGCCGGGGTCTCGGCGGGAGCGGGAGCGGGAGGCGGAGTAGGTGCGGCGGGCTGGGGGAAGCCGTAGCCGCTGTGCGGTGCCGGGGTCTCGGCGGGAGCGGGAGCGGGAGGCGGAGTAGGTGCGGCGGGCTGGGGGAAGCCGTAGCCGCTGTGCGGTGCCGGGGTCTCGGCGGGAGCGGGAGGCGGAGTGGGTGTGGCGGGCTGCGGGAAGCCGTACCCGCCCTGGGGTGCGGCGGGCGCGGCGCCCACGGTCCCGTAACCGGGCTGCGCGACAGGCTGGTTGGGGTCGGTCGGAGGGACGGGCGCGGGCGGCGTGTGAGCCGCGGGAGCCGGGGGCGCCTCGCGCTGGGCGCCGGGCCCGCCGAAGCCGGGGTGACCGGGGTGTCCGGAGTGACCGGCGGCCGGTGACTGCCCGGTGTGCGCCGTCCCTTGGACCGGAGCGGCGGGGGACGGGTAGCCGTATCCGTCCTGCGCGGGTGCCGCGGGGGCCACCGGCGGAGTGGGCTGTGCGGCGGCGGGCAGCGCGAAGTCGCCCTGCCGGTCCGGAGTTTCGGCAGCCGGAGCGGGGGCGGGAGCGCTCGGTGCCCCATACGCGGAGGCCGGGGCGGGGGGCGTCGGCTGGACGTCATCCGACGGCGCGGCCGCGTCGGGGGAGTTGCGCGGAGCGTCCGTCGCCGAGGGCTCGAACCCGCCGGGCGCGGACGCCTGCTGGGGATCCGCGGCCGGTGCCGGGGCAGCCTCGGCCTCCGGACGGGCCGCCGCAGGGGGAACGGTCGGAGGCAGGGCGGGCATCGGGGGCGCGCCGTGGGCCTGCGGGGACCAGGGCGCGGGAGAGGCGCTGCCGTCGGCGGGGTCCGCGGGGCGGAAGTCCGGCGGCAGGGGCGGCAGGGACGCCTGCGGGACGGAGGGCGGGGCCCAGGTCTCGGTGGACGTGCTGGGCGCGTCCGGACCCTCCGGCGTCGCCGGCCCGGGGGCGGGCGCGTCGTTCGCCACCGCCTCCGCGCGGCTGCGCAGCGAGCCCGCGGAGAACCGCATGGTGCCCTCGCTGCGGAGCGTGCCGCTCTCGTCCACAGTGTCCGAAGGCTCCTCATCGGCGGGCGACTTGTCCGTGTTATCGGCCTTTGGCGCGAGTGTGGTGAGCTCGTCCCGCAGCGCCGCGGCCGACAACCGCATGGTCGAGGGCGTCGTGCCGCCGGCTGTCGCGGTCTCCTCCCGCGAGGCCGGTGCCGGTGCCGGGGCCGGTGTCAGGGCCGGGTCCGGAGCGGCGGTGACCCCGGCGTCGTCGGGGACGTGCGACCCGACGTCCTCCGGCTCGGAGGCACTCGCGCCGACGGCATCCTCGGCGACGCCGCCGGCCGAGGGGACGTCAGCGTCCTTCCCGCCCACGGCATGCGCGCCGACGGCGTCCACCCCGGACTCCCGTGCACCGGACTCCGCCGGTTCAGAAGCCCCCACGGGCGCCGGGCCGCCGGACGCGGCAGGCTCGAACGTGGCCGGTACCGAGGCGGCCGGCTCGAACCCGGTCGGCTCGGAGGAAGCCGGCGCAGGAGGAACCGGAGGCGCAGCCGGCGGAGGGGTCGCCCCGCCGGGCGGTGCGGTCTGGACGTACCAGGCGGGCGGCGTGTAATCGATGGTGAACTCGCCCGTGTGCTCGTGCTCCTGGTCCTGCTCCAGCTCGTGGTCGGCGTCGGACCGGTTCTCGCCGCCTGTGGTCCCGGCCGCGCGGATCTCGTTCCGATCGCTGCTCACAATGCCTCCTGCTGGTGTGGTCCGGCGCTTCGGGGAATCACCTTGCCGCCACCGGACCGTTCCGGCACACGACCGCCCGATTCCCCCATATGTCACGCTGCGGGCCCCCGGCGTCGGGTTCTCCATGCGTACGGTCATCAAGACTAATCGTCATCCGTAGCACTGCGGCAGGCCCGCACGATCCCTCACCCGGGCACGGCAGGTCACGGTCCGATAGCGCCGCCGGAGCCGCCGGTCGCGGCCGGTCGCGGCCGCCGTCACGCCCCGGCAGACGCATGAGTAGGCTCCTGTATCCGTCATCGAAGCGAGGGGGAGTGGCCGGAATGGAACCGTTGCGCGGGGGCGATCCCGGACGGATCGGCCCATATGCCGTGCTGGGCCGGCTCGACGCCCGAGGGGGCGACGTCCCCGCCGCCGAGCACCGGTTCCTCGCGCGGGCCCCGGGCGGTGACCGCACGGTGCTCATCGGCACGCCCCTGGAGGGCACGGACCCGGGCCGCTTCCACGCGGAAGCGGACGCCGCCCGGCGGCTGTTCGGGCCGTGGACCGCCGTCGTGGACGACGTCGGCTCGGAAGGCGCCCTCGTCTGGTACACCTCGCCCTACCTGCCCGCCCTGCCGCTGCCCGCGGCGCTTGCCGCGCACGGCGGCCCGCTCCCCGAACGCACCGTCCGCGCGCTCGGCACGGCCCTCGCCGAAGCCCTCGCGGCGGTGCACGCGACGGGGACGGCCCACGCCGGCCTGTCGCCCGCCGCGGTCCTGCTGACGGCCGACGGCCCGCGCCTGACCGGCTTCGGCACGGTGCGCGCGGTGGCCCCCGGCGGCCAGGACGGCACCGGCGGCGCCGGTCTCGCCCCGGGCACCGTGGCCCCCGAACAGCTCGCCGGGGCGCGGCCCGAGCCGTCCGGCGACGTCTTCGCGCTGGGCGCGGTCCTGGCGTACGCGGCGACCGGGTACACCGTCCCCGAGCGCAGCGAGATCCCCGAGGGCCTGCGCGGCGTCGTCTCCGCCTGCCTCGTCCGGGACGCCGCCGCCCGGCCGCCCGTCCAGCACCTGCTGGACCAACTGCCGGGTCCCGTAACCGGCTTCGGCCCGGCGCCCGCCGGGTTCGGCCCCGCGCCCGCCGTGGCCGGGCCGCAGGCCACCGTCCTGGACGGCGGGCCGAGCCGCGCGGCGGCCCTCCTCGGCCCTGGCTGGCTGCCCGGACGGGTCGTCGCCGCCCTCGTCCGGCAGTCGGCCGACGTCCTCGCCGCGGAACCGGCACCGGCGGCCGCCTAGCCACACGCGGCGCACCCGCGCGTCCCGTCCCACCCTCCCCCTCACTCACCGCGGACTGACCTGATGCCTCTGCCCCTGAACCACGACGACCCGCAGCAGCTCGGCCCCTTCCGGCTCGTCGCCCGGCTGGGCGGCGGCGGCATGGGCACGGTCTACCTGGGCCGCTCCGCGGGCGGCCGTACGGTCGCGGTCAAGACCGTGCACCCGCGGTTCGCCGCCGACGAGGCGTTCCGCGCCCGGTTCCGGCTGGAGTCCGACGCCGCCCGGGTGATCGGCGGGGAGTACGGGGCCGGGGTCGTCGACGCCGACCCGTTCGCGGCCCTGCCCTGGTTCGCCACCGAGTACGTGCTGGGCCCGCCCCTCGACGAGGCCGTGGAGCTGTGCGGCCCGCTCCCCGAGCGGACGGTGCGGGCGCTCGGCACCGTGCTGTGCCGCGCGCTCGGCCAGCTGCACCGGTCGGACGTCGTGCACCGCGACCTCAAGCCGTCCAACGTCCTCCTCACCGCCTCCGGCCCGAAGCTCATCGACTTCGGTGTCGCGCGGGCGATCGGCGACGACCGGCTGACCAGCCTCGGCACCGCGGCCGGCACCCCCGCCTACATGTCGCCCGAGCAGGCGGCGGGTGTCGAGCACACCTCCGCGGGCGACGTGTTCGCCCTCGCGGGCGTCCTCCTCTTCGCCGCGACCGGCCACGGCCCGTTCGGCGGCGGCCAGGCCGCCGACCTCCTCTACCGGGTGCGGTACACGGCGCCCGACCTGTCCGGCCTGCCCGAGGCTCTCGTCCCCCTGCTGTCCCGCTGCCTCGACAAGGACCCCGCCCGCCGCCCCGGCACCGACGAACTGGCCGCACAACTCGGCGCCTCCGAGGGCGAGGCGGCCTACTTCGCCGACACCCTGACCGACGATCTCCTCGCCGAGATCGCCCGGCGCGCCACCGAGGTCTGGCGCCTCCAGCCCCACCGGCTCCCCGTACCCCCGGGGTTCGCCGACGCCCCGACCACCCCCGCCGCCGGCCGGGCCGGGATCTCCCGGCGCCGGCTCCTCGGCATCGCCGGCGGATCCGCACTCGTCGTGGCGGCCGCCGGCACCGGAGGCTGGCTGTGGTGGCGCGACCGCGACGACGCCGGGACACCGGCCCCCGCCGCCCCCGTCCGCCTCCCCCGCCCGGCCAACATCCCCTCGCGCGCCGTCTGGTGGACCCGGCTGGAGAGCGCCGACGGCAGCCGGCCGCCCCTCGTCGTCGGCGACCAGGTCGTGGTGAAGAGCCGTGCGGGGCTGGTGGCCCTGGACGCGAAGTCCGGCCGGAAGCGGTGGACGGCCGGTGCCGTCAAGCAGTCCCACGAGTTCACCACCGACGGCGAACAGGTCTACACCTACGTTTACGAAGATCTCGACAGCATGGGGCTGAAGCTCTACGCCGTCGCACCGGACACCGGTGCCCTGAAGACCGTCGCCGGCCCCTTCCCGGAGCTCTCGTCGTCCAACCTCGGGGCCGAGCTGCTGACCGCCCGCGACGGCGTCCTCTACCTGGTCGTCCGCAAGGGGAACAACCAGGAGGACAAGAACCCCTGGAGTTTCCTCGCCGTCGACCTCCGGACCGGCAAGAAGCTCTGGAACCAGCCGTTCAAGGACTCCTACATCCCCGGCATGACGGCTTCCAACGCGGTCGCCACCCTGCGCGGCGGGCACTTCATCTACGCCCGCGCGCTCCACATGGACCGCCGGAGCATCGTCAAGTCCCGCCGGGTGTCCGACGGCCGGGAGGAGTGGGAGTGGTCGTTCCCGCGGAACCGGCTCGACGAGGGCTTCGTAGGGACCGGCCAGCTGGCGACGGACGACCGGCGCGCCTACTACGCCAGCGAGATGGTGGTCGCCGTCACCTGCGCCGACGGCAAGCGGGCATGGGCGTTCGGAGACAACCGCGACTTCGGGAGCGTCGCCGCGGACACCAGCCCCTACGGCATACCGGCGGTCCGGGACGGTGTCGTCTACGTGGCGGAGGGCACCCGCGCCATCATCGCCCTGGCCGCCGACACCGGAAAGCTGCTGTGGGAGACGCCCTTCCAGGACATCCCGCCCGTCCGGTACATGCCCCCGGTCGTCGGCAAGAAGTACCTCTACGCGCTGGCCTCCGACGGCGCGCACGACAAGGTGCGGGCCATTGACCTGCGCAGCCATCGGGTCGCCTGGTCGATGGACATCCCGGGCCGGGTCGCAGGCTCGCTCACCGCCCACGAACGGGCCGGGAGGGTCGTCTGGACGAGTGGCGAGTGGGTGTGCGCCATCCCGCTCGAATAGCCGAACCGTTTCTCCGTCCGCGATTTCTGAAGGGCCTCTCGCCATGAAGCCCCTCGCCCAGGGCGACGCCCTACGGCTCGGTTCCTATCGGTCCTACCGGCTCGGCTCGTGAGGGTCCTCGGCGAGGGCGGCATGGAGTAGCTCTTCCTGGGCGTCGAAGCCGGCGGACGGACCGCCGCTGTCAAGGAGTTAGGCCCCGAACTGAGGCATGACCGGTACCTGGCAGAGCACTTCGTCCGCGAGGCGCAGGCCGCGCAGGCCATGACCGATCCGGGGCCGCCCGGGTGCTCGGCGCGTGTGGACCGAGGGTGGACGGCCATGGATCGCCACGGAGTTCCTGGCCGGACCCACCCCGGACGAGGCCGTCGAACAGCACAACCCCTTCGACGCGACGGACGTACGGGCCCCCGGCGCGGCACTCGCCCGCACCCTCCACGACATCCATGCCATCGGCCGGTCCCGGCTCACTCCAGCCGGCGCGCCGCCCCCAACAACCCCGCCTCAGGGTCCGTCGGCTGTGTGGTGACGTACGTCCGTGACGCCGGCGTGCACCACAGGGTGACCCCGTCCGGCAGGGTGGAGAGCGCCTCGACGTCCTCCCGGGGCAGGCCCATGGTCCGGCCGATCTGGATCGCCTCCTCGGGGGCGACCCGTTGGATGCCGACGAGATCCGCCTGGGACATCAGACGGGTGGTCGTGGGACCGGGGTAGGGGAGCAGCGTCAGCACCGGCTGCCAGGGGGCGGAGCGGACGCGGCCGAGCGGCGGGCGTACGCCGCAGTCGCGTATGACGAGCACCGGGCTGAGCACCGACGGCCCCTGCGGCGGCACGCGGCCCACGTCGTGGAGGGTGATCGACTGCTGCCCGGTGTTGGCGGCCTGCGCCAGCGCCGTCCACAGTTGCTGCCGCCCGCTCTCCACGGCGACCCGCGCCCCCGTTCCCACCGCGCGCAACGCGATGACCTGGGCCGTCCAGGCACCGCCCACCAGGACCACGTCGAACGCGGTGGGCCGGACCAGGCCGAGGACGGCCGGGGCGCCCTGCGCGTCCGTACCGACGACCACGCCGTCGTCACCGACGGGCAGGCCGAGCTCCGCGAACTGGTCGAACGTCAACTCGTGCCGCTCGCGCCGCGGACCTATGAGCCCGAAGCCGGACGACGAGCGGCGGTCCGGGGACCGTACGGCCGATGACGACGACGGCGACGACGGCGACGAGGGTGAAGGAGCCGGGGCCGGAGCCGGCGCCGGGTTCCGTCGGGCTCGGGGTGTTCTCGACAGCAGGCCCATCAGCGTGTCCCTCCCAGGGGCAAGGTCGCGAGGACGCCCGGCACCTGCTCGTGGTCCAGCCGGACGAGCCCGACCTTCACCCCGCGCGCCGCCCGTTCCAGCTCGCGCCGGACCTCGCCGAGTTCGTCGGCGCTGCGGCCGCACACCCGCACGTGGCCGCTCACCGTCGGCGTGTGCCCACCGCCCTGCGTACGGCCGCGGCCGAGCGTCAGGCTGAACGTGGTCGACAGCGCGGGCAGCGAGGTGAGCAGTGCGGCCAACTGCGGCAGGGAGGCCGCCCCGGGGCCCAGCTGTGGCCACCGGCCCACCCAGTAGGAGGTGTGCCAGCGGTCGTCGCACCGCCACGTCCGCGAGGTCTCGGCCGTCCGCCGGGCACCCGTGCCCGCGCGGCTCGCCTGGGCCGTGGCGGCCGGGTTGATGTTCGCGGCGGTCGAGAGAGCCGACGTCAGGTCCTCCTCCGAGAGCAGTGCCGCCCGGAACCCGGCGCTCCGCAGTCGGCTCGCCAACTGGTCGGCCGCGCGCAGGACGCACCGCCGGGCACCGTCGACACCGCCGCCCCGGGCCGCGACGGCCTCCGGGCAGAGCTCCGGGTCGAGCTTGAGCGCCACCCAGGTCATCCGGGCCGCGGGCGCGCCGGTCAGGGCCTGGAGCGACGCGTAGTTCCGCGCCGCCAGCGCCTGCGCGGACAGGTGCGGGGCGGGCGAGGGCAGCGCGCTCTGCACCACCTGGACGGACTCCAGCCGGACGTCCGCGACGTCCAGCGCGTCCCGCAACAGGCCGAGCGGCAGCGCCTTGTCGACGCGCTGCGGCCGCAACGGCGCGTCCACCGCCTCGACCTGGAGGAGGACGGTCACGAACGTGCCGTCTCCCACGACACCTATGGACCGGCCCTCCCGGTCGGTGAACGACTCCGTGCGCAGCGCCGGATCGCACTCGACGACCGGGGCCAGCGCGGGCGCGACGTCCGCCGCCATCACGTCCGAGGTCCGGCGCGTACGGCGGCGCAGGGCGAGGACGGCACCGAGCCACTCGGGTACGGGACGCTGCCGGCGCCGGGCGAGCGCCAACGCCGCGAGGACGACGGCCACTCCGGCGGCGGGCGCGGTCAGCAGCGGGTCGACGGCGTACCCCACGAGCACCAGCGCCGCCGCCACTTCCAGAAGCACGAGCTGTTGCAACCGCACCGGACCCAGCCGGCCCGGCCCGGACCGCCGGCGCAGAACCGTGGCCTGCCCTGCTTGCGCCGCGGACGCCATACCCGCACCCCCTTCACACTCGTCGGCACCGCCCGAGAACCACCGCAAAGAGAAGAACCGTTGCAAAGAACCGCTGCGAACGGCTCCAGGAACGGCGGTCGCGGGCTCGCGCCCGCGCGATGACCGTACCCGGACGGCGGAACCGGATCGTCAACAGGCATAGTAGGGGGCCGGTCTGACAACGCGGACCGAGGGCACGGTCCGACCAGAGGGGGCCGGCCGGTTCCGGCGGCCGCCCCGGCGACCGGACCCGGACGGAGCCCGGCGACGGGGGGAGAATCTCGGCACATGGCAACACGGCGGGACGAGCTCAACGCCTACACCTTCGCGCGGAAGCGGATGGTCGCCGCGTTCCTGCAGCCCTCGGCGGCGGGAACCGACGAGGCCGCGCCGCGCCCGGTGCGGGCCGTACTGCCCGGGATCGTCGTCGGGGCGCTCATCCTGGCGGGCTTCGGCGCCTGGGGCATCTTCAAACCCAAGGCACCGGCCGGCTGGTCAGAACCGGGGACGCACGTCATCGTGGGCAGCAAGTCCACGACCCGGTACGTGGTTCTGAAGACCGGCGAGACCAAGCGCCTGCACCCGGTGCTCAACTACTCCTCCGCGAAGCTGCTGCTCACGCCGGAGAAGTCCTCGGTGATAAAGGTCGAGGAGTCGGTGCTCGACAACGGCAAGATCCAGCGCGGGCCCACGCTCGGCATCCCGTACGCCCCCGACCGGCTGCCCGACGCCAAGGACGCCGGCAAGGAGAAGAGCTGGGCCGTCTGCGAACAGCCCGGCGGCGAGGGCAGAACGGTGCAGAAGGCCGTCTTCCTCTTCGCCGACCGCGACGCGGCGAAGGTCGGCGGCAGCCGCCAACTCCACGACGGCCAGGCGCTGTACGTCGAGGGACCCACCGGCGACCGCTACCTCGTGGACCCCGGCGGCACCAAGCACCTCGTCGGCCTGCCCGTCGGCGACAACCCGCCGCCCCGCGACCAGGTGCTGCGCCGCTCCCTCTTCAGCGAGGGCGCCCAGCCCCAGAAGGTCACCAAGGACTGGCTGGGCACCCTGCACGAGGGCAGCCCCATCACCTTCCCCCGGCTGCCCGGAAAGATCGGCGCCCCGGCGGGCGTCGGCAGCCTCGACCCCCGGCTCGACAAGGTCGGCACCGTCATCCGGGCCGTGGCAGGCAAGGGCATGCAGCACTACGTGGTGCTGCCCGGCCAGGTCGCCCCCGTCTCCGACCTCGTCGCCCGGCTGCTGCTCACCAGCCCGGACACCGCGGTGCTGCGGCAGAACGCGCGCGCCGAGGAAGTCGGACCGCAGTCCTTCACCTCGTCCCAGGAGTGGTTCTACGGCCAGTACGACTGGCCGAAGCTCGTCCCCACCCAGGTCAACGACGCGAACACCGGCGTCCGTACGGTCTGCAACGTGCTCCACGGCGTGGACGGCAAGGGCGTCACGAAGCTGACCACCTGGGCCGGCTCCAGCTACCCCGCCCAGATCCTCGACGGCGCCACCAGCGCCTACGTCACTCCCGGCAGCGGCCTGCTGTACCGCCAGATCAACGGCTCCTCCACCAGCGTCGGCTCCCTCTTCCTGGTGACCGACACCGGGCTCCGCTACGCGGTGCAGACCAACAACGACAGCAGCGCGGGCCGTTCCGGTATCGGCGAGGACGGCAAGCCCAAGACGCCGGAGGAACGGGCGAACCAGGCGTACGAGGCCCAGACCCGGCTCGGCTACAAGGAGGTCAGGCCGGTCCCGGTGCCGGACAACTGGTCCGCCTTCCTACCCAAGGGGCCGCGGCTGGACGTCAACAGCGCCCAGCAGCCGCAGAGCTCGTGACGGGAGGGGATCGTTCGATGACGGTGCTGAGAACGGCCGTGCTGCCGGCCGTGGTCCTGGTCACGGCTGTTGCGGGAGGCACGGTAGGCACGGGAACGGCCACCGCCGACACCCGGGCCGGGTCCGGGAACCCGAACGCCCTGACCCTGAACGGCAGCGGTGAGTGCACTTTCCCGATGAAGCAACAGATATCGGGCATGCCGTGGGCCCTGCAACGGGTCGTCTTCGACCGGCTCTGGCAGGACACCAAGGGCAAGGGCGTCCGGGTGGCGGTCATCGACACCGGAGTCGACGACACCAACCCTCAACTGGCCCGCGCCGTGGACCGCTCCGCCGGCGCCGACCTGCTGCCGAAGGACAAGAACGCCCCTCAGGAGAAGGGCGCCCGCTCCGACGGCACCACCGACGTGGTCGGCCACGGCACGAAGGTGGCCGGCATCATCGCTGCCCGCCCGCGCGAAGGCACCGCCTTCGTCGGACTCGCCCCCGAGGCCACGATCATCCCCATCCGCCAGAACGACGAGAAGGGCACCGGCACCGAGCGGACCCTCGCCGCCGCCATCCGGCACGCCGTCCGTCAGCACGCCGGCGTCATCAACATCTCCCAGGACACCGCCAAGCCGCTGCACGGCGACTCGGACCTGGCTCTCGCCGTCCGTGAGGCCCTGAACGAGGACATCGTCATCGTGGCCTCCGCCGGCAACGACGGACTCCAGGGCAAGGTGAAGAAGACCTATCCCGCCGCCTACCCCGGAGTGCTGGCCGTCGCCGCCTCCGACCGCAACAACGAACGCGCCGCCTTTTCCCAGTCGGGCGATTTCGTCGGAGTGGCGGCCCCCGGTGTCGAAATGGTCTCCACCGTGCCGAAGGGCGGCCAATGCGTCGACAGCGGCACGAGTTTCTCCGCCCCGTACGTCGCCGGTATCGCGGCACTTCTCCGCGCGAAACACCCGAACTGGAAACAGCATCAGGTCGTCGCCCAGATCGAGCAGACCGCCGAAAGAGCCGTCAAGGGCCGCGACAACTTCGTCGGCTGGGGCGTCGCCGACCCCGTCCGCGCCCTCACCGAGGACGACCACCCCATCAACGCCCCGACCCCGGACCGCGCCGTCTCCGCCGGTCAGGCCGTACCGAAGCCTCCCGCCCTCATCATCGGCGAGACACCGCAGGAGCGCGACGAACGCCTGGCGACGTACGCCTTGATAACGGCGGGTGTCCTCATCGCGGCCGTCAGTGGAACGGCGGTGGCCCTGCGGGATCGGCGGCGACGTGGTTGATGCGCGAACCAATGAGCGTGTCACGCGTGCGTGAACTCACCGCAGTGGCATACCTGTTGGTTGCCATCGGGGGAGTGGCTAGAGTGGCGGACGACAACTTCGGTCCGATGCATGGGGGAGTCGTGTGATCGGCTCCCGTAGGGCATCCGATTCATGGGGGTAGGTGCGCAATGGCCGACGACCTTACGGTCAAAGACGAGGACCTAGGTAGCCTGGTCAAGGAGCTCGGGAAGATGCACGACGAGCTCGAAGGAAGGATCAATCGCCTGGTCGGCGCAGCCGACGAGGTCAAGTCCCACTGGCAGGGCGGTGCGGCCAGGACCTACGACGAGCTGCAGACACGCGTGAACAATGATGTCCGTCGCCTGAAGGAGCTCCTCTCCTTCACCAAGGAGGCCATGGAGGCGAGCCGCCAGGGCTTCTCCGACAAGGAGATTGAGCACATCCAAAGCTTCAAGGGCGTCGGTGAGGGCGGCGGCACCGGCATTCTGAGTCGTTTCTAGGGCTCCTGACCAGGTTTCCGCGCCAGCCCATCGCTTCAGGACCCGCCAGGAGGAGATTACTTATGGACAACCACATCAGGGTCACGTACGCCGGCTTGGAGAGCGCCTCAACGAACGTGAAGGGCGAGGCCACCAAAATCAAAAACGAGCTGGATGCCTTGGACAGGCGCGTCAACAGCGTCGTCAGCAACTGGCAGGGTGAGGCCAGCAGGCTCTTCCACGAACGTCACAGGAACTGGGGCTCGAACGTCCAGGACATGCACGAAACGCTCCTGGCGATCGCCGCCAAGCTGCTCGACGCCTCCCATGGCTACTTCGACGTCGACCACAAAGCTGCGAACCGCTTCCGCTGAGGCGTCCTCACACTGTTTTCCGTCCGTGGGTGCGGATGCGGATCTCCGCACCCTGCGCCCGCGGACGTTTTTGCAGAGTTCACTATTCAAGCGCATTGATGTATCAGGGGGCTGACTCGTGGGATCCGGGGATCCGGCACAGCATGGCGGCGGCAGTGGCAGTTCGTCGGATCTGGATGTGGGTGACGACGACAACCTCCAGGGCCTGAAAAAGCGAGTGGACCGCCTCCTCGGCAAGATGGACAAGTCTGCCGCCTCGCACAAGCACATCGCCGACCAGAAGGTCAGCAAGGAGGCGTTCGGAAGCTTCCATGAGGCGGAGGCCCTGTCGAAGGAGTACGACAGGGTCCATCAGCGGCTGGAACTTCTCTCCCAGATGCTGGGCGACCAGCTGGAGGCCATGAGTCTCGCGGTCGGCATGGCGGACGGCGACTACAAGAACACCGACCAGGAGCACTCGAAACGGCTCGCAGCCATCCAGAAGCGGTCCATCGAGAACTGGGAACAGCAGCAGAAGCTGAAGCAGCAGGACGAGCGGAACAAGCACGGAAAGCCCGGAGAGTCCGACCAGGGTGGGGGACAGGAGTCCTCCGACCAGGCCACGTCATGACGTCGGGGGAGGTAGATCATGAGTGATGGTTCCACCAGTGTGGAGAACATGTCCTACGAGGGCATTTACTACTCCTTCATTCAGGCCAAGGGCCAGGAACTGTGCAGCAAGGGCCAGGCCCTGAAGGATGCCAAGACGGAGATCGAGAGCATCGGCAACGAGCTCAAGGGACACGTCGGCCGGACCGAGTGGAAGGGCCAGGGAGGCGACGCCTTCCGCGAGTGGGGTGACGCCTTCGCCAAGCAGATCATCAAGCTTGCCCATGTCGCCGGGACGACAGGCGAGCACATGGTCTCGGCCGGCAACGACGTCCAGGATGCCGTACGGCAGATCTCCGACACGCCGCCCGAGGCGGTCGGGCAGTGCTATGCCGACGCGGACAAGGAAAAAGACCGCCTGAAGACGGTAGAGGCCAAGCGCGAAAAGGTGATGCCTCACGTGCGGAGGGCAGCTTCGACGTGCCAGGCGGCGGCGACGACGATCAAGGGGCTGGAGGTACCGGAGTTCCGGCCGATGCCGGTCCAGACAGGTGTCAAGGACGGGGGTCTCGAATGGGGCGAGCCGTACGGCCCCTCGGGCGGCGGCTCCGGCGGGGGACCCGCCAGTCAGTCGTCCTACGGTCCGGGGGCGGGCGGTGCTGGTTCCGCAGGCGGTAGCAACTCGGTACCGCACACGCCCGGGGCGGCCTATCCCGACCCGTCGGGCACGCAGGTTCCGCCGCCGGTTCACGGCGACTCCGGGACCGGACCGGTGCACGTTCCGGCACACGGTCACGATGGCTCGGATTCCAGCCAGGGCAACGGCAGCACTCGCATCGACAGCGGACCGTCCGTGCCCACGGTCCCGACGCCGACACCGACACCGACCATCCCGTCCGGCCCAGGGACGCCCGTACCGCCCGACCACACGCGGTCCGTTCCACCGCTGCCGACAGCGCCGGGGGTGCCTGGATACCCGCTTCCTGGTCGGAACCACCCCGGAGTTCCCAACGGACCGGGAGTCCCGCCGACCTCACCGGTGAACACCGGCAGGCCTGGAAGGAGTGCCATCGACCCTGGTCGTTTCGGCGTCCCCGGGGTCGGGAAGGTGCCGGCTGTGCCGCGAACCGACACCGGCATCATCGGCGGTACCCCTTCGACCGGCCCGGGTGCCGGGGCCGGCCGGGGAGTTCCTCGTGGGACGGTCATCGGTGGCGAACCACAGCAAATGGGCCGTGGAATGATGGGGATGCCGGGGGCCATGGGGACGGGCTCTCCTTCCCTGGGGCCCGGTGGTACTGCGAAGCGGTTCGCGTCGCAGCCCGGTGGTGTCGTGAGAGCTCCCTCGGGTTCGCAGGGGGCAGGACGCGAATTCACTCCGGGCGGCAGCGGGCTCGTCCGTGGGGGGAGTGCTGCCGGAGTTGCGGGTCGTGGAGCGGAGAAGGAACGCAAGCGACCCGACGGCCCCGGATACCTGACCGAGGATGAGGAAACCTGGACTGTGGGTGGAGCGGACAACGTTCCTCCCGTGATCGAGTAGAACCTCGTACGCGACGCCGGATGGTGAGCAGAGAACACGTGAACAAGACGAAGATGACAGGCGCTTGCCGCCGAGTACTGGTTGTGGCATCCGCCTTGAGTTCTCTGCTCGCCACCGGTGGGCTCGCTGCTCCTTCCGCGAGTGCCGAGACCGTCCGTGATGGTCAGTGGTACTTGGAGACGATGCAGGCCGAGCGCATGTGGGAAAAGACCACGGGCAAAGGCGTCACCGTCGCGGTAGTGGATACCGGTGTCCGGGCCTCTCAGCCGGAGCTGAGGGGGAGAGTGCTCCCCGGAAAGAGCTTCTCCTTCGGAGAAGAGGGCAAGGACGGCCGCGGAGGCGGCGAACCTCATGGCACCGCGATGGCGACCCTCATTGCCGGTGACGGCCGGAGCGACATGCAAGTCATGGGCCTCGCGCCGGGAGCCCGCATTCTCCCGATAAAGGTGAGTACAGGCTTGGGAGTGGGGAGCGTAGACCCTATCGCCGATGCCGTCAGATACGCAGCAGATAGCGACGCGAAGATCATCAGCATGTCCATCGGTGTCGACGCGGCGTCAACAGACGGCAAGAGCCAAGCGAAAATCCAGCGCGCAGTGGACTATGCCATCAAGCGTGGCAAGCTCCTTTTCGCCGCTGCGGGGAATGACGGCAGCGAGACCAATATCGCCTCTTACCCGGGGGCGACACGAGGCGTCGTGGGAGTTACCGCTCTCGACTCGCACCTGAAGATGGGTAAGTTTTCGACGCACGGCCCGCAGGTAGCCCTATCCGCTCCAGGTCTCGACATTCCCACGGTGTGTGACGGGAAGACGGGTTACTGCCGTAGCAAGGGAACTAGTCAGGCCACTGCCGTGGCCTCCGGCAGTGCGGCCCTGGTTTGGTCTCTGCACCCGACGTGGACCGGCAACCAGGTCCTGCGCGTCCTGCTGGACACCGCCGGTCGGCCCACGCACGGCAAGGTGCCCAGTGAATACGTCGGTTACGGCACGATCCGTCCCCGGATGAATGTCCTGGAGAACAAGGGCAACCCGGGACCGCCCGACGTCAACCCGCTCGTGGCCGCCGCGAAGCCCTCCGCGAAGGAGGGAGCTCCGAGCGCTCCGGTCACGCACGCGCCGGCTCTGGCGTGGGGGAAGAAGAGCAAGTCCAAGGACGAGGACGACAACCTGCCCTGGATCATCGGCGGGGTGGCGGCCATAGCTCTGCCGGGGGCAGTACTGCTCGCGCTCCTGATCCGGCGCCGTAATCGCAAGGCGAGGGCGGCGCGGGCGCGGCAGCAGCAGGCGGCCGGGGTGGCCGGTTCGGGCAGCGGGATGGGGATGTATGGCAGCACGACGCCGGTCGAGCCGCCGTATCCGCCGCAGTCGCCCCCGGGAACTCGTCCTCCGGGCGCATCCTGACCCAGGCCGTGTGTTCCTGACGGCTCGTGATGCCGCCGCCCGCAGGTAGGTCCGAGACGCAGCCAGTGCCCTACGCGACACGCGGAGGCCCTGCCGGGCAACCGGTCCAGAGCCGTCCGGCCGTCTCGTCGTCGCGCGGGTCAAGGCGGCCGGCTACGCGGAGCGGGGGCGGGGGCCGGTTGTTGGCTGTCAGGCCGGTGGTGGCTCGGGCCGGGCGGCAGCGGTGGGGGTTTACGCGGCGGGTGCTTGCCCGGCCGTCCGTTTCGTCGTTGCGTGGGTCCAGAAGCGGCGGGCTACGGGGAGGCGGGCGCCTGGCCGGGGCCGGTCGTCCGGCTTCCGGTCCGGTGGGGCGGCTTCCGGGGCGGTGGGACGGAAAGTGGTGGATCGGGGCGCGAAATACGGCGTGTGGGACCAAAATCCCGCCCCGATCCACCGGTTCCGGTTGAGCCCCACCCTGCCAGCAGCCCACGCCCCACCCGCCACATCACCCCGGCCACCCAGGATGCCGCAGTCGACCGACAACCCCCGCCGCCCCCGTCCCGTAGCCGGCCATCTTGAACGTGCGCAACGACGAGACCGGTAGACGGCCGAACACCCGCCACCTGAACCATCCGCCCCGCCCGCCCCGCCCCCTCCCGCACCCCGGCGGACCCGCCGGGCCGGTCATGGCCCGTCGGGGCAGAGCAACGCAGCGGCCCCTGCCGCGCCTCCCCGAGGAGGCGGCAGGGGCCGCTGCGTGTTGCGCGCGATGCGGACCGGACTCAGGTGATGTCGAACTCGCCGTCCCGCACGCCGAGGACGAAGGCGCGCCATTCACTCGCGGTGTACCGGAGCACCGTGTCGGGGTCCTCGGAGTTGCGCATGGCGACGGCGCCGCCGGGGAGGTAGGCGATCTCCACTCGCTCCTTGGTCGGGTTGTCGGGAGCGCTGAGCCACTCGACGCCGGAGATGTCCATGGCGTACAGCTCTTCCGTCTCACGCTGGGTAGCCATCAGGGGGAGTTCCTTTCAGCACGGATGACGAACACCGCGGGTCCACGAACCGCCTGACCCGCGGTCAGGCTACCGGCCACCGGGCGTGCCGGACCGGGCCTTCGGGGAAGAGGTGCCGTGGCCATGCGGAAGTGTGCGATCCGCCACGGGTAAGGAAATTGAGGATCAACCGGATCTTGCCTACAGTCGGATAGCTCGATTTCTGACGGTTCATTGACGGGGGAGCTGAGATGGGGGTTGTCCTTCCGGACAAATTGGTCTTCGTGCTCGACCTTATCGGCGTCAACTGGCCGAACGTGGACGAAGACGACTACCGCGACATGGCCAAGTCGCTCCGGGGTTTCGCCAAGGACGTGGACACGGGCCGCGGCGACTCCAACGTGGCCTTGAACCGCCTCATTTCCACCAACCGCGGTGAGATGACGGCGGCGATCGAGGCGCACGTCCGCAAGCTGAACGGCAAGCACCTGCACAACCTCGCGGAGGGCGCCCGTCTGTTAGCGGGTGCCATGGACGGGGCGGCGGTCGTCGTCGCGGGCGCCAAGGGGGCGGCCATCGTCCAACTGGGCATTCTGGCGACGGAGGTGGCGGCGGCTCAGGCCGCGGCACCGTTAACCCTGGGCCTGTCGGAGCTCGGGGCCATCGGCGGCGTCGCGATCACCCGCACCGTGGTCAAGCGCATCCTGAAGGAAGCAGCCGAGGCCGCCGCTCAGGAAGTGCTCTCCGTGGTGACCGGCCCGGTCTTTGCCGCTCTGGACGCGATGACCACCGATCTCATCGTCCAGGTCGTCTCCGACGGACTCGGAGTCCAGGACGGCGTCAATCTCCAGCAGACCGTCCAGGCAGGCAAGAACAACCTCAAGATCGCCAGCGCCGGTGGCGCGGGAGGCGGTCTCGTCCTGGCCAGTGCCGGCGGGGGCGGCGGAGGCAGCGCCGACCTCGTCTTCGACGACCACGAGCACAACACCTTCACCGGCAAAGTGCACGACCACTCCAAGCACCTGGACGAGAAGGGAGGCAAGCACCTCCACACCTCCCGCAACCACTTCGGCCGCACCCGTGGACGCGGTTCCCTGGCCAAGGCGATCGAGGAAGTCGCCGAGAAGGCGATGAAGTCCCTCGACGAGGCGCACGGTCAGCTGAGGAAGCACCTCAACGATGTCGGCGACGGCCTGACCGCGGCGGGCAAGAGCCAGAAGAGGCAGGACCAGCACGCCCGCGACAGCATGAACGGCGTCAAGAAGCACCACCCCGACCAGATGCCGGCGGACGGCTCCGGCGGCGGGAGTGGGGCTGGTAGGGGTGGCGGCAAAGGGCCGGGTGGGAACGGTGGGGGTGGTGGCGCTGCGGGAGGGCGTCCGCTGGACCCTCAGCCGGGTTGGCACGGGCACACCGCCAACGAGACCCGCCATCACCGTACGGACGCACAGGACGTTTCGCACCTGAGCCGTGAGGAGCAGGAGCGTCTTACCCTCGACCAGTCCAAGGTCTGTGCTGACGAGGCGAACAAGCCGAAGGACGACGGGGGTAGAGGCCCCAGGGAGCCCGGAAAGGACAGGGTCAAAACGGGGTGCGCAGGCAGTCTCCTGCACAACGGAGTGATCACGTCGCACACCAGTTTTCAGCGCCTCAAGATCTCCGGGGACCTTCCGCCCGACCGGGCGGCCCGCGGACACGCGGCCCAGACGCCCACGATCCACCCTGCGGTGCAACAGGCGCTGGACGACATCGAGGCCGATGCCGCGGCCGGCCGTGGAACGAAGTCAATCGGCCACGGCAACTGTGCGGAAGTGGCCCTCATATCCGACCGATTACATCAGATGGACCCGAATGGGACGCATATTCGCACTCCGGAAGACGCCAGGAATGCGCTGGACGGTGCGGTTGTGCACACCCGGCAGATTGGCCGGCAGAAGGGTGTGGAACCTCTTGAGCACGGTGATTACAAGCGCCCGTGCGATTCCTGCGAGACCATGCTGCCGCGCCTAGGCGTCAGGGCCATAAGATGAGTGCAAGCAACGAAGTTCGAGGAGCATGGATGTCAACGGTACCGCCTTCCGAAGAGGTTGGATCCTGGTTGGCGGCTCATGGCTGGTTCGAGGGCCGCGATGCGGGGAGCGAGGTGGAGGTGCTGATCGAGGCACGCATCCGGGATTTTCGCGAGCAAGGGGAAACGCTATCCTTGCTCGCGACGGCCGAGGCTTTTCTTCGCTCGTACGGGAAGCTGGAACTTCCTATTTCCGAGACCACCGGTGTGCGACTGATCCTCGATCCTACCGGTGGATACGACGAAGACGCCGAGGATATCGTCGAACTCGCGAATGACCTCGGGCAGCGCCTGTTCCCGGTCGGCTACGAGACGTACGAGGGGGGAATTCTTCTGGTGGACGAAGTCGACCGGTTCTTCTATCTGCATCATTCCGGTTCGTATTTCCTGGGCGAGGGAGCCTTGGAAATGTTCGCAAACCGACTCGGGGGCAGGACCGTAGCCGCGGAGGAATTCTATGTCTGAGGTCGTTCCGGGCGTCGCCTCCAGTCTCCTGATCCAGGGCAAGATCTTCAGCATCACCAGCCTTGCGGGAGAGGGCGAGCCACGCCTGCACCCGGCAGTGGGTGCATTCTTCCGGGCGCTACCCGTGGAGCAACGTGAGTCGTTCTTGGGCCGTTGTGCGGAATCCGCTCTGGTGTCCGATCAATTGTGGGGGCTGGACGACGTCAGGACTGACGGTCGGTCCAGCACACTCGACGATTCGGTGCCGCACTTCGAAGGCTCGTTGATCGTCTCAGTTCTTGTCCGGGAGCAGGGAGATCCGGAGCACGGTCGTGGCACCCTCCCCTGCCGATCCTGTACCGCTCTCCTGAACCGCCTGGGTGTGGAGATCAGACAACCGTGACCGCAAGCGAATGCGACGTGCTTGTTTCGGCAGGCTGGTCCCCCGACCGCGACGCCGGTTACAACGCCCTGCACGCCATGCTGACGGCCGTCAGCACCGTCTCGCCCGACGGCACGGAGTCGTGGGAGCCGTTCCCCGCGGCGGAGAGCGCGCTGCGGGCCTTCCACGGGCTCGTCGTGCCCCCGGCCGGGCCGGGGACGGACGTCGCGGCGACCGGTTGTGTCGTCGATCCGGCGCGGGCCCGGTTCACCGTCCGCGCGGCGGCCGCGTTCGGCAAGGAGACCGGCTCGCGGCTGTTCCCGCTGGGGGCCACGGATGCCGAAGCGCCGCTGTTCGTGGACGAGAACGGCCGGCTGTTCGTCGTCGACCCGGGCGGGTGGTGGATCCTCGGGGAGTCGGTCGAGGAGGGGCTGATCGCCCTCGCCGAGGGCCGGGCGCCGCGGCGCGTGGCGCCGGTCGCGCACCACTGGCAGCTCGGCCGGCTGCCCGACGAGGACGTGGTGGCGGACCTGGTCAAGACCGGCATGGTCCTCGTCTACGTCCTGCACCGCCACGGGCTGCTGGCGACCCGGGCCGTCCGCTTCCGCGTCGTGGGTCTGCGCGGACACGGCCCGGTGCGGCTGGACGAGGTGTTCCGGCTCGCGCCCGGTTCGCTGGACGACAGCGCGGAGCACCTGCTGCGGGACGTCCGCGAGGCGATGGGATCGATCCCGCTCGGCGCTGCCGAGAAGTCCGTCGAGCTCCTGCCCGGCACCTCGGCCAAGCGGCCGTCCCCCGGCGTCACCTGCACGGTCTCCGCGGGCCGTCAGGGCACCGGCGCCCAGGGGCTCACCGTGCGGCTGGAGGCGGGGACGCGGACCGTTCTGGAGAAGGACGCCGGGCTGGCCGGCGCCCGTGACGAACTGTCGGGGTACGCGGGTCAGCGGCTGGTCACCGACGACGTTCCCCTCCGGCAGGAGGATCCGCCGGAAGAGCGCGCGCCGGCCGAGGCCGCCGCACGCCATGAGTGACCGCGGCGTACCGGGCCGACGCCGTCGGCCCTCGCCCGACCGCACCCGCTCCCTGGAGCAGTTGGAGGGCCATGCCTGGGGAGAACCCGCCCCCGGCGCGACACACCTCGTACGGTCCGTGCACGCCCTGCGCCGCCGCCCCCTGAACACGCTGACCGCCGACGAACTGCGCCGTCTGATCGGCCAGGACGTCGGCGTGCCCTGGCTCCTGCCGATCGCCCTGGAAGTCCTCCGGGCCGAAGAGGAAGCGCCACGGCCCGATGCGGAAGAGCGATGGCCCCACGGGGATGAGCGATGGACCGACGACGCCCTGCTGGGCGCCATACTCCGACAAGGAAGCGGGACCTGGGCCGACGCACCGGAGTCGGCGCGCGAACTCTGCGCCGTCCTGGAAGCCCTGACGGAGGTGCCCTCCACCCTGAGCGCCGACATCGAGCACTTCACGGCCGCACTGCCGCCCGGCGTGCCCGCTCCGCGACTGCTCCCCGCCACGCCCCCGCCCGGACTGGCCGACTGGCTGCGGACGAACGGCTGGACGCCCGGACGGGACGCCGGCCCCTGGATCCAGGACCTCATCGACGAGCGGGTCCGTGACGCCGCCCGGCAGGGGCACCCCCTCACGCCCTCCCCGGCGGCCGTCCGCTTCCTCCGCTCCTTCGGCCTCCTCGAACTCGTCCACCCCAAGGACCCCGAGCGCCGCTGGACGGTCGACCCGACGGCCGGCCACGAGGGTGACGCCGCCGGCATCGCCGCTCTCGCCGCCGACCTCGGACGCGGCCTGTTCCCGGTGGGCGGAGACACCCGGAAGGCCGGAGACCCCCGAGCGGGGAGCTCGATCGTCATGGACGACCTCGGCCGCTGCTTCTCCCACCACCCCAGCGGCAACCACCACCTGGGCGAGGACGCGTACGCCGCCCTGGCCCAGTGGCTGGCGGGCCCGCCCGTCCCGTAACCGGACCGGACCGGACAGGAGAGCCGGGCCGAGCCCCCAACAAGTCACCTACTCCGTAGGCACCCACCCCGTCTGCACCAGCGAAGCCCCGCCCCGCCGCGAGACGAACAACCCACGCCCCGGCGGCAGCGGGCGCGGCTTGACGCTCCCCAGGAGCTCGCCCTCGCCCGAGTTGCCGGAGAGCAGGACGCCCTGGGCGCCGAGCTCCTTGAAGCGCTGGATGAACTGCTCGTACGAGGACCGTCCGGCGCCCGCGCTGCTGCGGGCGAGGATGATGTTGACGCCGGCGTCGCGCGCGTAGGGGAGGTTGTCCACCAGCTGGGCCATGGGGTTGCCGGACGAGGTGGCGACCAGGTCGTAGTCGTCCACGAGGATGAACGCCCGCGGGCCCTTCCACCAGCTGCGGTCCCGGAGCTGCTGCGGGGTCACGTCCGTACCCGGGATGCGGCTGCCGATGAGGGTGTTCATGTCGGTGAGGTACGCGTCGAAGGCGTTCTGGGTGGTGGCGTAGCCCACGAGGTAGGGCTCGGGCACGCACTCCAGCAGGCTCCGCCGGTAGTCGGCGACGCAGAAGAGCGCCTCCTCGGGCGTGTACCGCTCGGTGAGCTGCTTGATGAGCAGCCGCAGCAGCGCCGTCTTGCCGGACTCGCTCTCGCCGTAGACGGCGAAGAACGGGTCGGTGTCGAAGTTGACGAAGACCGGCGCGAGGTTCATCTCGTCGAGGCCGATGGCCACGCCGCGGCCCGGCTGGGCGTGCCCGTCCGGGAGTTCGCGGACGGAGAGCATGCGCGGCAGCATGCGGACGTGCGGGGCGTGCGGGCCGGGCCAGCTCTCGTCGGCCGCCTTGACGAAGTCGGCGGTGGCCTCGGAGAGGTCGTCGCCGCCGCCCGAACCGCCGTCGATGCGCGGCAGACCGGCCAGGAAGTGCAGCTTCTCGGCGGTGATACCGCGGCCGGGGACGCCCACCGGGACGTTCACCGCGATCTTGCGGTCGAGTTCGGAGTCGAGCGGGTCGCCCAGGCGCAGCTCCAGCCGGCTCAGGAACTGGTCCTTGAGCGCGGCGCGCATCTCCATGTAGCGCGAGACGGTGACGACGAGGTGGACGCCGAGACCGAGACCGCGGGTGGTGATGTCCGCGATGTACGGCTCCAGCATCTCGTAGTCCGTCTTGAACGTCTGCCAGCCGTCGATGACGAGGAAGACGTCGCCCCAGGGCTCGTCGGGGAGCCGCCCGGCGGCGCGGAGGCGGCGGTACGTGGCGATGGTGTCGATGTTGTTGTCGCGGAAGAACTCCTCCCGCCGGTTGAGGATGCCGGTGACCTCGGCGACCGTCCGGCGGATCTTCTCCGGGTCCAGCCGGGAGGCGATGCCGCCGACGTGCGGCAGGCCCTCGACGGCGCTCATCCCGCCGCCGCCGAAGTCCAGCCCGTAGAACTGCACCTCGTGCGGGGTGTGGGTGAGGGCGAACCCGCCGATGAGCGTGCGCAGCAGCGTGGACTTGCCGGAGCGCGGGCCGCCGACGATCAGCATATGGCCGGCCGCGCCGGAGAAGTCGCGGACCAGGACGTCGCGCCGCTGCTCGAAGGGCTTGTCCAGCAGACCGAGCGGGACCCGCAGGCCGCCGGTGGTGGCGGGGTCGGGGCAGTGCAGCCCGCGCTCGGGGGTGGCGGTGAGCTGCGGGAGGAGCTGGTCGAGGGCGGGCGCGTTGTTCAGCGGTGGCAGCCAGACCTGGTGGGCGCCGGGGCCCTGGCCCTCCAGCCGGCGGACGATCACGTCGAGGACGGTGTCGGCGAGCGCGTCGTCGTCCGGCCGCGCCGGGGTGTAGCTGAAGTCGGGGTCCGGCGCCTGGTAGCGGACCGGCACCGGAGCCGCGGTGAAGAGCACCGGCCGCCGGTCGGCGGGCAGCGGCCCGGTACGGGTGAGGGTGCCGGCGCCGTCGCGGTAGGTGCCCGAGACGTAGGCGGCCTTGAACCGCGTCATCTCGTCGGTGCCGAACTTGAGGTACCCGGAGCCCGGGACGGACGGCAGGTGGTACGCGTCCGGCACGCCCAGCGCCGTACGGGACTCGGCGGCGGAGAACGTCCGCAGGCCGATGCGGTACGACAGGTAGGTGTCCAGGCCGCGGAGCCGGCCCTCCTCCAGGCGCTGCGAGGCCAGCAGCAGGTGCACGCCCAGCGACCGGCCGATGCGGCCGATCTGGATGAACATGTCGATGAAGTCCGGTTTGGCCGTGAGGAGTTCGCTGAACTCGTCGATGACCAGGACCAGTGAGGCCAGCGGTTCCAGCGGCGCCCCCGCGGCGCGCGCCTTCTCGTAGTCGTTGAGGTTGGCGTAGTTGCCCGCGGCCCGCAGCAGCTCCTGGCGGCGCTGGAGCTCACCGGTGATGGAGTCGCGCATGCGGTCGACGAGGGTGAGGTCGTCGGCGAGGTTGGTGATGACGGCGGCGACGTGCGGGAGCTCGGCCATGCCGGAGAACGTCGCACCGCCCTTGAAGTCGGCGAGGACGAAGTTCAGGTTCTCCGAGGAGTGGGTGACCGCCAGGCCCAGGACCAGCGTCCGCAGCAGCTCCGACTTGCCGGAACCGGTGGCGCCGACGCACAGGCCGTGCGGGCCCATGCCGTCCTCCGCCGCCTCCTTGAGGTCGAGCATGACGGGCGTGCCGTCCTCGCCGACGCCTATGGGCACCCGCAGCCGCTCGGCCCTGGACCGGGGACGCCAGGTGGTGGCCGTCTCCACCGAGGCGGCGTCGCCCAGGCCCAGCAGTTCGGTGAAGTCGAGGTTGGCGAGGAGCGGTTCCTCGTCGTCCCCGCCGCTGCCCACGCAGAGCGGGGCCAGCTGCCGGGCGAGGGCCTCCGCGGCCGGGACCGTCAGGTGGTCGGGCACGCCCTGGTAGACGGCGGTCGCCGATTCGAGCCGCAGCCTGCCCGGCTTGACGGTGACGGACAGCCCGCCGCGCGGTTCGTCCTCCTCGCCCGGCGCGATCTCCAGGACGGTCACGCCCTGGAGGCCCTCGGGGGAGGCGAGCAGCGACTCGGGGGGCACCAGGCCGCCGTCCAGGACCACCACCACGTGGGGCTGGTCCAGCAGCGGCTGGGCGTCCCGGCTGAAGCGTGTACGCCCCTCCAGCCGCCTGTCCAGCAGCTCCTCCACCTCGGGGAGGTCGTCGCCGAACAGCCGCTTGGTGCCCGCCCCGTCGGCCGTGCCGGGCGCCTGGGTGTGCGGCAGCCACTTGGTCCAGTCCCACTCCGGGGCGGCCTCCTGCGCCGCGACCACCGCGATGACGAGGTCGTCGGGGGAGTGCAGGGCTGCCAGCCCGGCCACCATCGACCGCGCCGCCCCGCGCACCGCGTCCGCCTCGCCGGACACCACCACGTGGTAGAAGGCCCGCATCGACACGGCCACCGGAAGCCCGTCCAGCGAACCGTGCGTGGCGAGGAACTGCTGCATGGCACCGGCCGACAGCGGCTCCAGCTCGTCCACCGGCGCCGTGGTCGGCGCCACCAGCGGGGTCCACAGCTGCTGCGGACCCAGGCCGATGCGCACCTGCCCGAAGTCCTTGTCGGAGATGCGCCGTTCCCACAGCCGGCTGCGCTCGGCGACCAGCGCCCACAGCTGGTCGGGACCGGGGTGCAGATAGAACTGGGCGTCCCGCTGGGACCGCGCCGTGCGCCGCACCTTCCGCCGGGTCTGCGCCAGGTACTTGAGGTAGTCGCGCCGGCTGTCGGCGGCCGCCCCCTGCGTGCCCTTGCGGTAGCGGACGACCTGCGCGATCGCCATCGCGACCGTCGACGCCAGCATCATCACGCCCATGATCTTCATAAACGGCTGGGTGCCGGGCATGAAGAAGAAGACGACCGACGAGCCCATGCCGAGCATGGGCAGGAGCTGCATCGCCATCCCCTCCTGCTGCCCGCGGGGCAGTTCGGGAGGGGATTCGAGCTGGAGCTCATCCGCGTCGGGCTCGGGCGGCATGACCCGGGGCGGACGTTTGACGACGATCTGACTCACCGGCGTATCAATCCCTCGCGTGCGGGCTGGGCGGTTGTGACCGGCACCCCCCTGGTGGTGGCCTGCCTCCGCGCGACGATGATCCTACGTGCATAACACAGCGGTGGTCCCGGGTATGGTGTCGCCCCGTCAACACGCGGGGCCACGAGCGGGACACCGCGGGACCGGCGGGTGGAACAGCACGCAATGAGGGGGCCCTCCAGGTGAGTTCGACCACAACGACCGGTTACAGCCGCGTGACGGTCGTCGCGCCCGACAGCCGGATCGACGTCGCCCTCCCCGACGACGTCGCCGTCGCCGATCTCCTCCCGGAGATCCTCCGGCTGACCGGGCACACCGCCGGGGGGACGACCCCGCCCGGATACCACCTGGTGGGCACCGACGGCACCGTGCTGGAACCGGCGCGCTCGCTGGGCGCCCAGCGTGTGCTCGACGGCGCGCTCCTGCGCCTGCGCCCGTTCACCGAGTCGCTGCCGCCCGCCGTCTACGACGACGTCGCCGACGCCGTCGCGTCCGCCGTCACCCGTGACCGCACCCTCTGGAACGAGCGGCTGCTGCGCGCCTCCGGCCTGGTCGGCGGCTCGCTGCTGCTGGTGCTCCTGGGCTTCGTCCTCTGGTTCGCCGACCCGGTCCGGCACGACATGCACAGCCTGCCCGGCATCATCGCCGCCTCGGTCGGCGTGCTGCTGACGGCGCTCTCCGGCGTGCGCGCCCGGGTCTACGGCGACCGGGCCTCGTCCGTCGCGATGGGCCTGTCCGCCCTCCCGCACCTGATGATCGCCGGATCGGGCCTGATCGCCCTCCGGGACGGCGAGGGCGTGGGCCGCCTCCAGTTCCTGCTCGGCTGCGTCACCGTCCTCGTCGCCTCCGTGGTGCTCTCCGCGGTGATGCCCAGCGGGGACGCCCCCTTCGTCGCCGCCGTCTTCGCCTCGGCCGTGGGCACCCTCGCGACCTTCGGCGCGATCCTCGCCGGGGCGAGCCCCACCGACACCGCCGCCGTCTGCGCCGTCGTCGCGATCGGCGCGATCGCCTTCCTGCCCGGCCTGTCCGCCCGCGTCGCCCGGCTGCCCATCGGCTACGCCGCCCCGCGCTCGGCCGCCTCCGACGAGCCCGACCGCGAGCCGGGCGCCCCGGCCGGACCTCCCGTGGACGCGGACCGCGTCGCCGCCCAGGCCCGCCGCGGCCACGAGATGCTGCTCGGCCTGGTCGGCGGCAGCGCGGCCGTCGTCGTCGGCGCGCTCGCCGTCCTCGGCTTCTCCCACGACCTGTGGGGGCAGCTGCTGGCCCTCACGACCGGCGCCGCCATGCTGCTGCGCGCCCGCCTCTTCCGCTACACCGCCCAGGTCGCGGCCGTCCTCACGGCCGGTCTCGCCGGTCTCGGGCTGCTCGTCCTCGGCCTGTCCCTGAACCCGCCGGGCGAGGCGCTCCGCAAGATGGTGATGGAGGGTGACCGCGGCCCGCTCGACGTCCACACCGTCTGGCTGGCGGCGGCCGTCGCCGCCGGGGCCGCGCTCGTCGTCGGCGTCGCGCTGATCGTCCCGAAGAAGGGCCTGTCACCGTTCTGGGGCCGGCTCTCCGACCTCGCCGAGAGCGCCTTCCTGCTCGCCCTCGTGCCGCTCTGCCTCGCGGTCCTGGACGTGTACTCCGCGGCCCGGAGCATGACCAGCGGGTGACGCCCCGGCCGGCGCTGCTGGTACGCTGTGTGACGGCCGTATGTGTACGCGCCTCCGGACCGCCCTCCGCGGCATCTGGGGACAGCGCCCAGCGGACCCCGCCTCCCGAGTAACGGAAGCTCCCCTGAGATCAAGACCAGGGGCACTCGGTGGCCAAACGAGACTCATAAGGAGTATCGCGTGTCGCTCGACGCCGCTACGAAGAAGCAGATCATGTCCGAGTTCGCCACCAAGGAGGGCGACACCGGCTCCCCCGAGGTCCAGGTCGCCATGCTGACCCGTCGCATCTCGGACCTGACCGAGCACCTCAAGACGCACAAGCACGACCACCACTCCCGCCGTGGTCTGCTGCTCCTGGTCGGCCAGCGCCGCCGCCTGCTGCAGTACCTGGCGAAGAAGGACATCACGCGCTTCCGCGCCCTGGTCGAGCGCCTCGGCATCCGCCGCGGTGCCGCCGGCGCCAAGTAAGACGTGGTGAAGGGAGCGGTTCCCACCTTTGGGGGCCGCTCCCTTTGCGTATCTCGTGGGAGACGGAAGCTTTGTACTCTGGTCCCACAACGGCACAACGCACGGCATAACGAACACGAGGAGGAGCGCCGCCTCTCCGCCGGTCCTCGGTAGTGGCCCCCGGAACGGGGAATTCCGGGTGCTTCGATCGAAGACCGGCCCGCACAGAGCACAGCGCGCCCTCCACCACCGTCCCCGCCACACGGGCGGGGGCGGCACATGGATCCGACGAGGAGATATCCCTGGTGGAGAACGAGACCCACTACGCCGAGGCCGTCATCGACAACGGCGCCTTCGGCACCCGCACCATCCGCTTCGAGACGGGCCGCCTGGCCAAGCAGGCCGCCGGCTCCGCCGTCGCGTACCTGGACGACGACACCATGGTGCTGTCGGCCACCACCGCCTCCAAGACGCCCAAGGACCAGCTGGACTTCTTCCCGCTGACCGTCGACGTCGAGGAGCGCATGTACGCCGCCGGGAAGATCCCCGGCTCCTTCTTCCGTCGTGAGGGCCGGCCCTCCGAGGACGCGATCCTCACCTGCCGCCTGATCGACCGCCCGCTGCGCCCCTCCTTCAAGAAGGGCCTGCGCAACGAGATCCAGGTCGTCGCCACGATCATGGCGCTCAACCCCGACCACCTGTACGACGTCGTGGCGATCAACGCCGCCTCCGCGTCCACGCAGCTGGCCGGTCTGCCCTTCTCCGGCCCGATCGGCGGCGTCCGCGTCGCGCTGATCAACGGCCAGTGGGTCGCGTTCCCGACGCACACCGAGCTCGAGGACGCCGTCTTCGACATGGTCGTCGCCGGCCGCGCCCTGGAGGACGGCGACGTCGCGATCATGATGGTCGAGGCCGAGGCCACCGAGAAGACCATCCAGCTGGTCAAGGGCGGCGCCGAGGCGCCCACCGAGGAGGTCGTCGCCTCCGGTCTGGACGCCGCGAAGCCCTTCATCAAGGTGCTCTGCAAGGCCCAGGCCGACCTCGCCGCCAAGGCCGCCAAGCCGACCGGCGAGTTCCCCGTCTTCCTCGACTACCAGGACGACGTCCTGGAGGCGCTGTCCGCCGCCGTCCGCCCGGAGCTCTCCTCCGCGCTGACCATCGCGGGCAAGCAGGACCGCGAGGCCGAGCTGGACCGCGTCAAGGCGCTCGCCGCCGAGAAGCTCCTGCCGGAGTTCGAGGGCCGCGAGAAGGAGATCTCCGCCGCGTACCGCTCGCTCACCAAGCAGCTGGTCCGTGAGCGCGTGATCAAGGAGAAGAAGCGCATCGACGGCCGCGGCGTCACGGACATCCGTACGCTCGCCGCCGAGGTCGAGGCCATCCCGCGGGTGCACGGTTCCGCGCTGTTCGAGCGTGGCGAGACCCAGATCCTGGGCGTCACCACCCTGAACATGCTCCGGATGGAGCAGCAGCTGGACACCCTCTCCCCGGTGACCCGCAAGCGCTACATGCACAACTACAACTTCCCGCCGTACTCCGTCGGCGAGACCGGCCGGGTGGGCTCCCCCAAGCGCCGCGAGATCGGCCACGGCGCCCTCGCCGAGCGCGCCATCGTGCCGGTCCTGCCGACCCGCGAGGAGTTCCCCTACGCGATCCGTCAGGTGTCCGAGGCCCTCGGCTCCAACGGCTCGACGTCCATGGGCTCGGTCTGCGCCTCCACCATGTCGCTGCTGAACGCCGGTGTGCCCCTCAAGGCCCCCGTCGCCGGCATCGCCATGGGCCTGATCTCCCAGGAGATCGACGGCGAGACGCACTACGTCGCCCTCACCGACATCCTCGGTGCGGAGGACGCCTTCGGCGACATGGACTTCAAGGTCGCCGGCACCAAGGAGTTCGTGACCGCCCTCCAGCTGGACACCAAGCTGGACGGCATCCCGGCCTCCGTCCTGGCCGCGGCCCTCAAGCAGGCCCGCGACGCCCGGCTGCACATCCTCGACGTGATGATGGAAGCCATCGACACGCCGGACGAGATGTCCCCGAACGCCCCGCGGATCATCACCGTCAAGATCCCCGTGGACAAGATCGGTGAGGTCATCGGCCCCAAGGGCAAGATGATCAACCAGATCCAGGAGGACACCGGCGCCGAGATCACGATCGAGGACGACGGCACCATCTACATCGGTGCCGCCGACGGCCCGGCCGCCGAGGCCGCGCGTGCCACGATCAACGGCATCGCCAACCCGACCATGCCGGAGGTCGGCGAGCGCTACCTGGGTACGGTCGTCAAGACCACTACCTTCGGCGCGTTCGTCTCCCTCATGCCGGGCAAGGACGGCCTGCTGCACATCTCGCAGATCCGCAAGCTCGCCGGTGGCAAGCGCGTGGAGAACGTCGAGGACGTGCTCGGGGTCGGCGCCAAGGTCCAGGTCGAGATCGCCGAGATCGACCAGCGCGGCAAGCTCTCCCTCATCCCCGTGATCGAGGGTGAGAACGACGACACCGCCGAGACCAAGGACGAGTCCGCCAAGTGACGTCCCGTAGTACACGGAAGACGGCCCGCACCTCCTCGGAGGGGCGGGCCGTCGCCCGTACCCAAACGCTTCTCAAGGGCGAGAACGGCATCGGCACCGTCCGCAGGACCACCCTCCCGGGCGGCCTGCGGATCGTCACCGAGACCCTGCCGTCCGTACGCTCCGCCACCTTCGGCATCTGGGCCAACGTCGGCTCCCGCGACGAGACCCCGACGCTCAACGGCGCCACCCACTACCTGGAGCACCTGCTCTTCAAGGGCACCGCCAAGCGCAGCGCGCTGGACATCTCGGCCGCCATCGACGCGGTCGGCGGCGAGATGAACGCCTTCACGGCCAAGGAGTACACGTGCTACTACGCGCGTGTCCTCGACACCGACCTGCCGCTGGCCATCGACGTCGTCTGCGACATGCTCACCGGGTCCCTGATCGACGCGGCGGACGTGGACGCCGAGCGCGGGGTGATCCTCGAAGAGATCGCCATGACCGAGGACGACCCCGGCGACTGCGTGCACGACCTGTTCGCGCACACCATGCTGGGCGACACGCCCCTCG
The DNA here is from genome assembly GCF_013055795.1 of Streptomyces sp. I05A-00742. Classification (GTDB taxonomy): domain Bacteria; phylum Actinomycetota; class Actinomycetes; order Streptomycetales; family Streptomycetaceae; genus Streptomyces. Next base: position 6,691 of record NZ_JABETO010000043.1, on the reverse strand, counting down.
GCCGTCCGGTCCTGGGCACCGTCGACACGATCAACGCCCTCGGCCGCGACCAGATCGCGCGCTTCTACAAGAAGCACTACGACCCGACCCGCCTGGTCGTCGCCGCCGCCGGCAACGTCGACCACGCCAAGGTCGTCCGCCAGGTGCGGACGGCGTTCGAACGGGCCGGCGCGCTGTCCCGCACGGACGCCACGCCGGTCGGCCCCCGCTCCGGTTCCCGGACGATCCGCACGGCCGGACAGGTCGAGGTGCTCGGCCGCAAGACCGAGCAGGCGCACGTCGTCCTCGGCATGCCGGGCCTGGCCCGCACCGACGAGCGCCGCTGGGCGCTCGGCGTGCTCAACACGGCCCTGGGCGGCGGCATGAGCTCGCGGCTCTTCCAGGAAGTCCGGGAAAAGCGCGGCCTCGCGTACTCCGTCTACTCCTACACCTCCGGCTTCGCCGACTGCGGCCTCTTCGGCGTCTACGCCGGCTGCCGCCCCAGCCAGGTCCACGACGTACTGCGGATCTGCCGCGACCAGCTCGACCTGGTCGCCTCCGAGGGCCTGTCGGACGAGGAGATCGGCCGCGCCGTCGGCCAGCTCGCCGGCTCCACGGTCCTCGGCCTGGAGGACACCGGCGCGCTGATGAACCGCATCGGCAAGAGCGAGCTGTGCTGGGGCGAACAGATGTCGGTCGACGACATGCTCGCCCGCATCTCGGCCGTCACCCCGGACGAGGTCCGCGCGGTGGCCCGCGATGTACTGGGACAGCGTCCTTCGCTGTCCGTGATCGGCCCGCTGAAGGACAAGCAGGCCGCACGCCTGCACGAGGCCGTTTCGTAGTGTCTCCGGCGTCTCCGCCGGAGTCCGTATGTCACCGCTGAAGGAAGCAGGAACGATGAGCAAGCTGCGCGTGGCGGTCATCGGAGCCAAGGGCCGCATCGGCTCCGAGGCCGTCCGGGCCGTCGAGGCCGCCGACGACATGGAGCTGGTGGCCGCGCTGGGCCGTGGCGACGGCCTGGAGGCCCTGCCGGCGGCGGGCACCCAGGTCGCGGTCGAGCTGACGCACCCCGACTCCGTCATGGACAACCTGGAGTTCTGCGTCCGCAACGGCATCCACGCCGTCGTCGGCACCACCGGCTGGACCGAGGACCGCCTCGCCCGGCTCCGCTCCTGGCTCGACGCCTCCCCGTCGACCGGCGTGCTCATCGCTCCGAACTTCTCCATCGGCGCGGTGCTCACCATGACCTTCGCCCGGCAGGCGGCCCGGTTCTTCGAATCGGTCGAGGTCGTCGAGCTGCACCACCCGAACAAGGCGGACGCCCCCTCCGGCACCGCCACCCGCACCGCCCAGCTGATCGCCGCCGCGCGGCGCGAGGCCGGCTGCGCCCCGCAGCCCGACGCCACCACGACGGCCCTGGACGGCGCCCGCGGCGCCGACGTCGACGGGGTGCCCGTGCACTCCGTCCGGCTGCGCGGCCTCCTGGCTCACCAGGAGGTGCTGCTCGGCGACACCGGCGAGACCCTCACCATCCGGCACGACTCGCTGCACCACAGCTGCTTCATGCCGGGCATCCTGCTCGGCGCCCGCCGGGTGCCGGAGACCCCGGGGCTGACCTTCGGCCTCGAACACTTCCTGGATCTGGGCTGAGCGACCATGCGAGCGAAGATCGTCTACTTCGGGCTGGCCGCCGTCCTGGTCGTCTACTTCGTCCTGGTCGGCAGCCGCGGCGTCATGCTGGTCCAGCAGGGCACGGCGATCACGGTCACCTTCGGTGTCGCCGTCCTGGTCCTGCCGTTCATCGGGGCCTGGTTCCTCTACCAGACCACCAAGTTCGCGCGGGACGCCAACCGCCTGGCACGGGAGCTGGAGGCGGAGGGCGGCCTGCCCGTCGACGAGCTGGAGCGGACGCCGAGCGGCCGGGTGGACCGGGACTCGGCCGACGCCGTGTTCGCCCGCCGCCGGGCCGAGACGGAGGCCGCGCCGGGGGACTGGCGCACCTGGTTCCGGCTCGCCGTGGCCTACCACGACGCGCGGGACACCCCGCGGGCCCGCAAGGCCATGCAGCGGGCCATCGCGCTGCACGACGGGAAGCCGGTCCGCGCGGAGGCGCGGTGAGCACCTACGGGCCTACGGGCCCACGGCCCACGGGAAAGGGCCCGGTCGGGTGACCGGGCCCTTCCCTGGGCGGACAGGTGGTCCGTGCTCAGCGGGTGGACGCCTGCGAGCTCTGTGAGTGCTGCGTCTTCTGCGCGCTGGTGTCCATCGCGGGCAGGCCGAACAGAAGTGCTCCGACCAGCCCGGCGGTGACCGTCAGCCCCATGAGCACCCGCCCGACCACCTGTGAGCGGCTGGCGCGGTTGCGGGGCGGCGTGACGTTGCTGCGATACCGCTCGGCGTCGGCGACGAAGGCGAACGGTACGGGCTCTCGCCGGCCAAACATGAAGAGCTCTCCTAGGAACCTCGAAGTGGGCTGTCACACAGGAAGACGTTCGAACGCCCTCTCCGGTGCCCGATTTCTGTGACTTCTGTGAAAAATCTCAATCCGGGTCGCCGGACGCGCACGGAGCGTGCCGCGTGCGGCCCGGCTGTCAGTGGTGGCCCTTAGGCTGGGCGCGCCCGAGCAATGCGACTGGAAGGACCCGCGGTGACCGAGAGCACCACCGAGGACGTGACGACCGACAAGCCGACGTTCCGCAGCGATGTGACCGTCGAGCTGGTCAAGCACAGCGCCGCCGACAGCGACGTGCTGTGGGCGGCCCGTGTCTCCACGGCAGGTGAGCAGTCCCTCGAAGAGATCACCAAGGATCCGGAGCGGTCCAAGGGGCTCATCAACTACCTGATGCGGGACCGCCACGGCAGCCCCTTCGAGCACAACTCGATGACCTTCTTCATCAGCGCCCCGATCTTCGTGTTCCGCGAGTTCATGCGGCACCGGGTGGGCTGGTCGTACAACGAGGAGTCGGGCCGCTACCGGGAGCTCCAGCCGGTCTTCTACGTCCCCGGCCAGGACCGCAAGCTGGTCCAGGAGGGCCGCCCGGGCAAGTACGTCTTCGTCGAGGGCACCGAGGCGCAGCACGAGGTGACCACCCGCGCCATGGAGAGCGCCTACCGCGACGCCTACGAGGCGTACCAGGAGATGCTGGCCGCCGGCGTCGCCCGCGAGGTCGCCCGGTCGGTCCTGCCCGTCGGCCTGTTCTCCTCGATGTACGCCACCTGCAACGCCCGCTCGCTGATGCACTTCCTCGGCCTGCGGACCCAGCACGAGCTGGCCGCCGTCCCGTCCTTCCCGCAGCGCGAGATCGAGATGGTCGGCGAGAAGATGGAGGCGGAGTGGGCGAAGCTCATGCCGCTCACCTACGCCGCCTTCAACAAGAACGGCCGTGTCGCTCCGTGACCCGGGCGGTCGCGTGAGGTGCGTGGACACCGAGGGCAGGTTGTCCGTATTGCGACCTTTCGACCTCTTCATTTAGGCTGAATAAACGGACCCGGCACTGTTTGAACCCCCGAGCAGGCAGTGCCGGGATCCATTGCACACTCCCCGAGGGAGTACCTCACGGTGAGCAACGAGTAGCGTGGCCCCCATGGCTCCGATCTCCACACCGCAGACGCCCTTCGGACGTGTCCTGACCGCGATGGTCACCCCGTTCACCTCCGACGGTGCCCTCGACCTCGATGGCGCCCAGCGCCTCGCCGCCCACCTGGTCGACGCAGGCAACGACGGCCTCGTCGTCAACGGCACCACCGGTGAGTCGCCCACCACCAGCGACGCGGAGAAAGCCGATCTCGTACGGGCGGTCGTGGAGGCCGTCGGCGACCGGGCGCATGTGGTGGCCGGAGCCGGCACCAACGACACCCGGCACAGCACCGAGCTCGCCCGCGCCGCGGAGCAGGCCGGTGCCCATGGCCTCCTGGCCGTGACGCCGTACTACAACAAGCCCCCGCAGGAGGGCCTGTACCAACACTTCACAGCGATCGCGGACGCCACCGGCCTCCCGGTGATGCTCTACGACATCCCGGGCCGCAGCGGTACCGCGATCGAGACCGAGACGATGGTCCGGCTCGCCGAGCACCCCCGTATCGTCGCCAACAAGGACGCGAAGGGTGACCTCGGAGCCGCGAGCTGGGCCCTCAGCCGCAGCGGACTGGCCTGGTACTCCGGCGACGACATGCTGAACCTGCCGCTGCTCTCCGTGGGCGCGGCGGGCTTCGTCTCCGTGGTCGGCCACCTCGTCGCCCCCGAGCTGCGCACCCTGCTGGAGGCGTACCTCTCCGGCGACGTCACCAAGGCGACGGCGATCCACCAGCGGCTGCTGCCGGTCTTCACCGGCGTCTTCCGCACCCAGGGCGTGATCACCACCAAGCGCGCCCTCGCCCTCCTGGGCCTGCCCGCCGGGCCGCTGCGGCTCCCGCTGGTCGAGCTCGGACCGGAGCAGACCGAACAGCTCAAGCGCGATCTGGCGGCCGGCGGGGTACAGCTCTAGGCAGAGGGTGCTCCGACCGTCCGCGTGACCCACCGCGACGGGCCGCACACAGACTTCACAACTGAACAACGGCATCACAACTGAACACTGCTAACCAACAACTGCAAGTGCACGAATGTCATGCGCGCCATGTGTCCCCGGGACATATGGCGTGCGTGGTGAGGAGAGTCTTTTGAGCCACCCGCACCCTGAACTCGGTCCCCCGCCGAAGCTGCCCGAGGGCGGCCTGCGCGTCACCCCGCTCGGCGGCCTCGGTGAAATCGGCCGGAACATGACGGTCTTCGAGTACGGCGGCCGTCTGCTGATCGTCGACTGCGGAGTGCTTTTCCCCGAGGAGGAGCAGCCCGGAGTCGATCTGATCCTGCCGGACTTCACGTCCATCCGGGACCGTCTCGACGACATCGAAGGCATCGTGCTCACGCACGGCCACGAGGACCACATCGGCGGCGTCCCCTACCTGCTTCGCGAGAAGCCGGACATTCCGCTGATCGGCTCCCGGCTGACCCTCGCGCTGATCGAGGCGAAGCTCCAGGAGCACCGCATCCGCCCGTACACCCTTGAGGTCATCGAGGGCCAACACGAGAGCGTGGGCCCCTTCGACCTGGAGTTCGTGGCGGTCAACCACTCCATCCCGGACGCCCTGGCCGTCGCCATCCGGACCCCGGCCGGCATGGTCGTCCACACGGGCGACTTCAAGATGGACCAGCTCCCGCTGGACCGCCGCCTCACCGACCTCCCCGCCTTCGCGCGGCTCGGCGAGGAGGGCATCGACCTGCTGCTGGTGGACTCCACCAACGCGGAGGTCCCCGGGTTCGTCCCGCCGGAGCGCGACATCTCCAACGTGCTGCGCCAGGTCTTCGCCGGTGCGCAGAAGCGCATCATCGTGGCCAGCTTCGCCAGCCACGTGCACCGCATCCAGCAGATCCTGGACGCCGCCCACGAGTACGGCCGCCGGGTCGCCTTCGTCGGCCGCTCCATGGTCCGCAACATGGGCATCGCCCGTGACCTGGGCTACCTCCAGGTGCCGGCGGGCCTCGTCGTCGACGTCAAGGCCCTCGACGACCTGCCGGACGAGGAGGTCGTGCTGGTCTGCACGGGCTCCCAGGGCGAGCCCATGGCCGCGCTGTCCCGGATGGCCAACCGCGACCACCAGATCCGGATCGTCCAGGGCGACACCGTGATCCTGGCGTCGTCCCTCATCCCGGGCAACGAGAACGCGGTCTACCGCGTGATCAACGGCCTGACCCGGTGGGGCGCCAACGTCGTCCACAAGGGCAACGCCAAGGTCCACGTCTCCGGTCACGCCTCCGCGGGCGAGCTGCTGTACTTCTACAACATCTGCAAGCCGCGGAACCTGATGCCGGTGCACGGCGAGTGGCGCCACCTGCGCGCCAACGCGGAGCTCGGCGCCCTCACCGGCGTCCCGAAGAACCACATCGTGATCGCCGAGGACGGCGTGGTCGTCGACCTGGTCGACGGCTCCGCGAAGATCGTCGGCAAGGTCCAGGCCGGTTACGTGTACGTGGACGGCCTCTCGGTCGGCGACGTCACGGAGTCCTCCCTGAAGGACCGCCGCATCCTCGGCGACGAAGGCATCATCTCCGTCTTCGTGGTCGTCGACTCCACGACGGGCAAGGTCGTCAGCGGGCCGCAGATCCAGGCCCGCGGCTCCGGCATCGACGACAGTTCGTTCAACGCGGTGGTCCCCAAGATCGAGGAATCCATCGCCAAGGCCGCCGCGGACGGCATCGCCGAGCCGCACCAGCTCCAGCAGCTGATCCGGCGCGCGGTGGGCCGCTGGGTCTCCGACCAGTACCGCCGGCGCCCGATGATCCTTCCCGTGGTCGTCGAGGTCTGACCAGCACCTGACCGACGTCCGGTCGACGCCCGCCCACGCGCGGCGCGTTGACGCAGCGTCAGTCGTACGGACGGCCGCCCCGGCCTCGATTTGCATCCGGGCGCGGCCGTCCAGTACGTTTACGGCTCCACCGCGACGGGAACTGTGTAGCGCTTCGGCGCGCACGGGGGCCCGGCAGGCGGTCGGAGAATCCGACTGGATCGAATCTGATAAAGTCGGAATCGCCGGAAAGCGAAAGCAAGAAGGCGAAAACCCCGCTCCGACAGGGGGCCGGAAATGGATTCCGAACCGGAAACGGAACGGGAAACGGATCTGGTAGGGTTGGAAACACGAAATACCGGAGGGAAGCGCCCGGAGGAAAGCCCGA
>NZ_JABETO010000042.1 GCF_013055795.1 Streptomyces sp. I05A-00742 | reverse complement strand
CGCCGCGCCGCCGAGTTCGCAGGCGTGCCGCAGGGCGGCGGTGGCCAGGGTGCGGGCCTGGGACAGGGCGCCCTCGGCGGCGCGCACCGAGACCGCCGCCCGGTCGAGGTCGCCGTCGGCGAGGGCGGTGTGGGCCTCGTCGAGGGCGGCGCCCGCGAAGGCGAGCCGGTCGCGGGCCTCCGCGGGGTACCGCCGGGCGGGCGCCAGCGCGGCGTCGGTGCAGGAGCGGCGGAGGCCGGACAGGGCGTCCTCGGCAGTGTCGATGCGCGGTTCCAGCGACCGTGCGACGGCCTCCGCGCGGTCGAGGACCAGTGCCGCGTTGGCCTTCAGCCCGCGCAGCCGGTCGAACGCGGCCGCCTCGGCGTCGAGCCGCCGGTTGGCGCTGGTGCAGCGGGAGCAGATCTCGTCGAGGGCGTGCCGGCGGAAGTCGTCGTCCGGGACGGGGGCGTCGTCGAGCCGCTGGCGCAGCCGGAAGGCGTCCGCCAGCTCCCCCTTGGCATAGGCGACGGCCTCGGCGAAGGGCAGGGTGGCGGCCTCGCCGAGCTGGGCGAGGGCGAAGGGCAGCTCCTCGGCGCTGGTGCGGACGGCGTCGTCGGTCGCGACGAGGTTGAGCGCCGCCTCCGTCTCCAGGTCGGGGAGCGGGGTGAGCGGCTGCGCCATCCGGGCGAGGCCCGGTTCGGTCGACGCGGAGACGGTGACGGGCGCCCGGAACGGAACGGTCGTCACGCGTCGGCGGGCCCGGCGGCGACGGCGCCGGCGCAGCAGCAGTCCGATCAGGCACAGCAGCGTTCCCACGGCCACCGGCACCCAGAACCGCCGGTCGCCGGGGAGCAGGCCGCTGCTCCCCGGGTCGCTGCGGCCGGGGACGATGACGGGCGGCCGGACGGCCTGTCCGGCCAGGACGGACCGGTAGCCGTCGGCGGCGCCGATCGCGGCCCCGGCCCAGTCGTGCTCCTTGAGGGCGGGCGCGATGGCGATGGAGGCGACCTGCTGGAGCTGGTCGGTGCGGAAGCCGGAGTCCGGGGCGGCGGAGACGGCGAACTGCCGCGGATGGGTGGCGACGGCGAGCAGGACATCACGGGGGCCCAGACCGTTGCGGTCGGCGGTGGCGTCGGCCCACTCGTGGCCGGTGCGGCCGGAGAAGTCGTGGACGTAGGTGACGTAGAGCTGGACGTGCCGGCCCGCCAGCCGGGCGAGGGCCGCCTCGACCTGGGACCGGCGCCGGCCGAGGGCGCCGACGGTGTCGGTGACGTGGCCGCCGGCGTCCAGGTCGAGGGGGGTTTCGGCACGGGCGACGGGCGGCGCCGGGAGGAGGAGGACGCACAGCGCGAAGAGGGCGCCGACGATGGCCGGGCCCGGCGCCCCGGGCCCGTACCGCCTCAAAAGCCGCGTCACACTTCGGAGGGTATGACCGGTTTGTCAAAGCCGCTACCGGGAGGCTGTGTGGTATTACGTTCCGTGCTCGGCGCCCCGGCGGCGGATCTTGTTCCCCAGCCAGACCAGCGGATCGTAGGAGCGGTCCACCACCCGTTCCTTCAGCGGGATCAGCGCGTTGTCGGTGATTTTGATGTGCTCCGGGCAGACCTCCGTGCAGCACTTGGTGATGTTGCAGTAGCCGAGACCGTGGTCCTCGCGGGCCGCCGCCTTGCGGTCGACGCCCGCCTCGCCGGCGGCGTCCAGCGGGTGCATGTCCAGCTCGGCGACGCGCATCAGGAAACGCGGCCCGGCGAAGGCCGTCTTGTTCTCCTCGTGGTCACGCACCACATGGCAGGTGTTCTGGCACAGGAAGCACTCGATGCACTTGCGGAACTCCTGGAGCCGGTCCACGTCCTGCTGCCGCATCCGGTACTCGCCCGGCGCCAGCCCCGCGGGCGGGGCGAACGACGCCACCTCGCGCGCCTTGGCGTAGTTGTACGACACGTCCGTCACCAGGTCGCGGACGACCGGGAAGGCCCGCATCGGGGTGACCGTGATCGTCTCCGCCGGGTCGAAGACCGACATCCGCGTCATGCACATCAGCCGCGGCCGGCCGTTGATCTCCGCACTGCACGAACCGCACTTGCCCGCCTTGCAGTTCCAGCGGACGGCGAGGTCCGGTGCGGCCGTGGCCTGGAGCCGGTGGATGATGTCGAGGACGACCTCGCCCTCGTTGACGGCGACCTCGTAGTCGGCGAGGCCGCCACCGTCCGCATCACCCCGCCACACCTTGAAGCGGGCCTGATAACTCATTGGGTGAGCTCCTCGTCCGTCAGGTACTTCTTCAGCTCGTCCTTCTCGAACAGCTCCAGGAGGTCGGGCCGCATCGGCGGCGTCTCCCGCTGCTCCAGCTGGATCCGGCCCAGCGCCGGGTCCTCGGCGGCCGGTTCGGTGCTGTCGTCCGCCAGCCGGCAGACCAGGTTGACCCGCCGCCACCGCCGGTCCATCCCCGGGTGGTCGTCCCGGGTGTGGCCGCCCCGGCTCTCCGCGCGCTCCAGCGCCGCGCGCGCCACACACTCGCTGACCAGCAGCATGTTGCGCAGATCCAGCGCCAGATGCCAGCCCGGGTTGAACTGCCGGTGCCCCTCGACCCCGGCCCGCCGGGCACGGGCCCGCAGACCCGAGAGACGCCGCAGCGCCTCCTCCATCTCCGGCGCCCTGCGGATGATCCCGACCAGGTCGTTCATCGACTGCTGGAGCTCCTGGTGCAGGGTGTACGGGTTCTCGGCCTCGCCGGTGGTCCCGGTGGTCTCCTCGGCCCCGAACGGCCGCAGCGCCTCCGCCTCCGCCGAGGCGACGTCCGCGTCGGACACCGCGGGCCGTTCCGCGGCCACCGACTCCGCGGCGTACCGCGCCGCGTACAGCCCCGCGCGCCGCCCGAAGACCAGCAGGTCGGAGAGGGAGTTGCCGCCGAGCCGGTTGGAACCGTGCAGCCCGCCCGCGACCTCGCCGGCCGCGAAGAGACCCGGCACCCCGACCGCCGCCGCGGTGTCCGGGTCGACCTCGACGCCGCCCATCACGTAGTGGCAGGTCGGGCCGACCTCCATCGCCTCCGCGGTGATGTCCACATCCGCCAGCTCCTTGAACTGGTGGTGCATGGACGGCAGTTTGCGCCGGATGACCTCGGCGGGCATCCGGGTGGAGACGTCCAGGAACACCCCGCCGTGCGGCGAGCCGCGGCCCGCCTTCACCTCGGCGTTGATCGCCCGCGCCACCTCGTCGCGCGGCAGCAGCTCCGGCGGACGGCGGTTGTGGTCGGGGTCGGTGTACCAGCGGTCGCCCTCGCCCTCCGTCTCCGCGTACTTCTCCTTGAAGACGTCCGGGATGTAGTCGAACATGAACCGCTTGCCGTCGCTGTTGCGCAGCACCCCGCCGTCCCCGCGCACCGACTCGGTGACGAGGATGCCCTTGACGGACGGCGGCCAGACCATGCCCGTCGGATGGAACTGGACGAACTCCATGTTGACCAGCCGGGCGCCCGCGAGCAGCGCCAGGGCGTGCCCGTCGCCCGTGTACTCCCAGGAGTTGGACGTCACCTTGAAGGACTTGCCGATGCCGCCGGTGGCCAGCACCACGGCCGGGGCCTCCAGGACGAAGAAGCGCCCGGACTCGCGCTCGTAGCCGAAGACGCCGGAGACCCGCCCCCGGTCCCGCAGGACCCGGGTCACGGTGCACTCCTGGAACACCTTCAGCCCGGCCTCGTAGTCCCCGTGCCGCCGGAAGTCCTCCTGCTGGAGGGCGACGACCTTCTGCTGGAGCGTGCGGATCAGCTCCAGGCCGGTGCGGTCGCCGACATGCGCCAGCCGCGGGTACTCGTGGCCGCCGAAGTTCCGCTGCGAGATCCGCCCGTCGGGCGTCCGGTCGAAGACCGCGCCCCAGGTCTCCAGCTCCCACACCCGGTCGGGGGCCTCCCTGGAGAGCAGTTCGGCCATCCGCCAGTTGTTGAGGAACTTGCCCCCGCGCAGGGTGTCGCGGAAGTGCACCTGCCAGTTGTCGTTCGCGTTCACATTGCCCATACAGGCGGCGATGCCGCCCTCGGCCATCACCGTGTGCGCCTTGCCGAACAGTGATTTGCAGATCACCGCGCAGCGCAGCCCCTGCTCACGGGCCTCGATCGCGGCGCGCAGCCCGGCGCCCCCCGCGCCGACCACGACCACGTCCCAGGACTGCCGGTCCACCCGAGTCATCAGAAGGTCTCTCCTAGAAGAAGCGCGGATCGTCGAACACGCCGCCGGCGACCAGGTACACGTACAGGTCGGCCACCGCGACGCTCACCAGGGAGGCCCAGGCGAGCAGCATGTGACGGGCGTTGAGCCGGCTGACCAGGCCCCACATGCGGTAGCGCACGGGGTGCTTGGAGAAGGTGCGGATGCGCCCGCCGACGATGTGCCGGCACGAGTGGCAGGAGAGCGTGTACGCCCAGATCAGCGCGATGTTGGCGAGCAGGACGAGGGTGCCGAGGCCCATATGGCCCCAGTTGCCCCGCTCGTCGCGGAAGCCGAGGACGGCGTCGTAGGTGAGGATGCCCGCGACGATCACCGCGAAGTAGAAGAAGTACCGGTGGATGTTCTGCAGGACCAGCGGGAAGCGGGTCTCACCGGTGTACTTCGCGTGCGGCTCGGCGACCGCGCAGGCCGGGGGAGAGGCCCAGAACCCGCGGTAGTACGCCTTGCGGTAGTAGTAGCAGGTGAGCCGGAAGCCCAGCGGGAAGATCAGCACCAGCAGGGCGGGCGACAGCGTCCACCAGGAGCCGAAGACCTCCCAGTCCGCGCCGTCCTTCATGGGGACGCAGTGCTCGGCGAGGCACGGCGAGTAGAACGGCGAGACGTACGGGGCGGCGTAGTAGCGCTCGTCCGCGAACGCCCGCCAGGTGGAGTAGACGACGAACGCCAGCAGGCCGGCCGCGGTGGCGGCGGGCGCCAGCCACCAGCGGTCGCGGCGCAGGTGGCGGGGCTCGATCGCGGCCCGGGAGGTGTGGTGGACGCCGCCGCGCGCCGGGGAGCCGGCGGCGGCGGACGGTCTGGGGTCGGTACCAGTGGACAAAGGGACTCCGTCTAGGAGCGGGGGTGTGGGGATGCCGGGCGTCGGGACGCGGGAGGGCCGGCGGCGCTACGGGGCGCGGGAACCGATCCCCTCCTCGTCGGCGTCCCGCCACAGCGAGGGGTCGTACGGGGTGTCGGGAATCTGCACCAGGGCCGGGCGGGGCCGCTCCGGTGGCTGGGTCTCGCGCAGGAGCGACAGGCTCTCGCGCAGGTGCCCGGCGTCGGAACGCATCCGCCGCAGCTCCGGGCCGTCGCTGCCCAGTTGGCGCTCCAGCCGGCCGAGGGCGCGGTCGAGTTCGCCGAGGCAGCGCTGAACCGCTGTCAGGTCGTCGTTCAGGGACACGGATCTGCCCTCACTTCCGCGATAGGCGGTTGCGGGTGGCGACGGTGATGCGACAGAGAGTGTCGCGCGTCACACCCCTTCAGGGGAAGATAGCGGCCCCGATTGCACCTTCGCGGGAGCGCATTGCCGTGTGCCCTGGCGCTGCTCAAACGTTCGTCCAGGCGGGTGGCGTGCGGGCCGGAGGCGCCGTGTCGGCGCGCCTTCGCGCGGGCCGTCGCCTTCAGTGGGCGGCAGTAGATCCGATCAGCGGTTCATTGGACTGGCTGACCGGCTGACTGACCGGCTGACCGGCTGACTGAACGACCCGGCTCGGCCCGGTCCTGCCCCGGACCCGTACGGCGGAGGTTGTCGCCCATGTTCCCCCTCTTGACGAGCAAGCGTTCGCGCACGCGCCGTTCCGCCGCCCTGCTCGCCGCGGGCGCCCTCCTCCCGCTGCCCGTCCTGGCCGGCTGCGGAGGCTCCGGGGGCGGGGACGAGGGGCCGGGCGGCACCCAGGACATCGCCGCCGCCCCCCGTGCGAAGATCGCCGACAGGGGCACGCTGACCTGGGCCGTCGACGCGCTGCCCGCCACCTACAACGCCTTCCAGACCGACGCGGACGCGGCCACCCAGCGAGTGGCGAGCGCGGTGCTCCCGGCCCTCTTCACCCTGGACGCGCACGGCCGTCCGCGGCGGAACCCCGACTACCTGCTCTCCGCCGAGGTCACCCAGCGCGAGCCGCGGCAGATCGTGGTCTACCGGCTGCACCCGGGCGCGGTCTGGAGCGACGGCAGCGCGATCACCGCCGCGGACTTCGAGGCCCAGTGGAAGGCCCTGCGCGGCAAGGACAGCGCCTTCTGGACGACGGGCAACGCCGGCTACGACCGGATCGAGAAGGTCGAGCGCGGTGCCGACGACCGCGAAGTGAAGATCACTTTTGCGAAGCCGTACGCGGACTGGGCCTCCCTCTTCACCCCGCTGTACCCGCGGGCCGCGATGGGCAACGGGAACGCGTTCAACGACTCGATGCGCAAGGAGCTCAAGTTCGCGGCCGGCCCGTTCCAGGTGGGCGAGCGCAACGACGGCCAGGGCACGCTGACGCTCGTCCGCAACCCCAAGTGGTGGGGCGACCGGGCCAAGCTGGACCGGCTCGTGCTCCGCGCCGTGCCCCGCGACGAACGGGCCGACGCGCTGGCCAACGGCGGCATCGACCTGGCCGAGGTCACCCCCGCGGCGGCCGACCGCATCACCCGGGCGAACACCCCGCCGAAGAAGGGCGACGACGCCAACAAGCCCGAGGCGGCCACCGGCCTGCGCGACCTCGTCGTCCACCGCGCCCTGGAGCCGGCCTGGACCCAGCTCGCCCTCAACGGCGCCTCCGGCCCCCTCACCGACGAACGCGTGCGCCGGGCCGTGGCCCGGGCCGTCGACCGCAAGGCGCTCGCCCAGTTCGTCCTCGGCCCCCTCGGGCTGCCCGCCGACCCGCTGGGCAGCCATGTGCTCGTCGCCGGGCAGCTGGGCTACGAGGACAACAGCGACGCCATCGGCGCGTCCGACCCCGGCGCGGCGCGCGACCTGCTCGCCGACGCCGGCTGGAAGGAGGGCAAGGGCGAACCGGCCCGCCGGAAGCCGGTGCGGGCGGCGGAGCCGGGGCAGCAGCCGGGGCGTCTGCCGGGCGGGCGGGACGACAAGGCGGAGACCCGGCCGCAGGAGCCCGGCGGTCCGGCCTCCGCCTCGGCGGAGCCGGTTCCGGCCGAGCCGGCCGAACCCGAGGCGGGGGAGCCGGGCGAGGAGGACGCCGGCGGGGGCTCCGGTGGTGACGACAAGAGCGCTCGGGACGCCGGAGGCAAGGGCAGCAAGGGTGGCATCGGCCCCGTCCGCTTCAAGGACGGCAAGCAGCTGGCCCTGCGGTTCGTCCTCCCCAAGGGCGCGGGCGCCGAGCCGCTGCGCGAGGTCGGGGCGCGGATCGCCCGGCAGCTCGACGCCGTCGGCATCCACACCGAGATCGTCAAGGTCGACGACGCCGGCTTCTTCCGCGACCACATCGCCTCCGGCGACTTCGACCTCGCCCTCTACTCCTGGCCCGCCAGCGCCTTCCCCGCCACCGACGCCCGCCCGATCTTCGCCAAGCCGCAGCCCGCGGCCGACGGGTCCCTCCAGGTCGAGCAGAACTACACCCGCGTCGGCACCGACCAGATCGACCGCCTCTTCGACCAGGCCTCCACCGAGCTGGACCCCGACGCGGCCCGGGACCTCGTCCTGCGGGCGGACGCGCGGATCTGGGCGGCGGCGGGGTCGATCCCGCTGTACCAGCGGCCGGAGCTGATCGCTTCGCGGCGGGCGGTGGCGAATGCCGGGGCGTTCGGGCTGGCCAGTCCGCGGTATCAGGACATCGGGTTCCTGCGGTGACCCCGTGAAAGCACCTTCGGCGTTTGAGGACAGCGCGCGTAGCGCGCTTCAGGGGGGTGTGGGGGCTTGCCCCCTGCAAGAAACGGTGAAAGGGAGGGACCGGGGCGCAAACCCCCAGCTCAGCGCAGCTGCGCCGCTCCCCGGGCAGCCCCGCCCCCCACTTCCCCGTACCATGGAGTAAAGGCCGTGGCTTGATCCGCCCGGCAGGCCCGCGTACCGGACCGTACGCGCGGCCATCCACGATTCCGGGAGAAGCGCCGCAAGTATGCCCACGCGCCATGACATTCGTAACGTCGCCATCGTCGCCCACGTCGACCACGGCAAGACGACCATAGTCGACGCCATGCTCAAGCAGGCCGGTGCCTTCGCCGCCCACCAGCTCGAATCCGTCGACGACCGCGTCATGGACTCGAACGACCTGGAGCGTGAGAAGGGCATCACGATCCTCGCCAAGAACACGGCGGTGAAGTACCACCCCAAGGACGGCGGGGCCCCGATCACGATCAACATCATCGACACCCCCGGCCACGCCGACTTCGGTGGCGAGGTCGAGCGCGGTCTGTCGATGGTGGACGCGGTCGTCCTGCTCGTCGACGCCTCCGAGGGCCCGCTGCCGCAGACCCGCTTCGTGCTGCGCAAGGCCCTGCAGGCCCGGATGCCGGTCATCCTGTGCATCAACAAGACGGACCGCCCGGACTCCCGCATCGACGAGGTCGTCAACGAGACGTACGACCTCTTCCTGGACCTGGACGCGGACGAGGACCAGATCGAGTTCCCGATCGTCTACGCCTGCGGCCGTGACGGCATCGCGTCGCTGACCAAGCCGGAGGACGGCACCGTCCCCGCGGACAGCACCAGCCTGGAGCCGTTCTTCTCCACGATCCTGGCGCACGTCCCGGCCCCGACGTACGAGGAGGACGCGCCGCTCCAGGCCCACGTCACCAACCTCGACGCCGACAACTTCCTCGGCCGCATCGCGCTGCTCCGCGTCGAGCAGGGCGAGCTGCGCAAGGGCCAGACGGTCGCGTGGATCAAGCGCGACGGCTCGATCTCCAACGTCCGCATCACCGAGCTGATGATGACCGAGGCGCTCACCCGCAAGCCGGCCGAGGTGGCGGGCCCCGGTGACATCTGCGCGGTCGCCGGTATCCCGGACATCATGATCGGCGAGACCCTGGCCGACCCGGAGAACCCGGTCGCGCTGCCGCTGATCACGGTCGACGAGCCGGCGATCTCGATGACCATCGGCACCAACACCTCGCCGCTGGTCGGCCGCGGTGGCACGGGCAAGGGCGCGGACGCCAAGTCCGCCGTCAAGGACCGCAAGGTCACCGCCCGCCAGGTCAAGGACCGTCTGGACCGCGAGCTGGTCGGTAACGTCTCGCTGCGCGTCCTGGACACCGAGCGCCCCGACGCCTGGGAGGTGCAGGGCCGCGGTGAGCTGGCGCTGGCCATCCTGGTCGAGCAGATGCGCCGCGAGGGCTTCGAGATGACCATCGGCAAGCCGCAGGTCGTCACCAAGCAGGTCGACGGCAAGACCTACGAGCCGGTCGAGCGCCTCACGGTCGACGTGCCCGAGGAGCACATGGGCGCCGTCACCCAGCTGATGGGCACCCGCAAGGGCCGTATGGACAACATGTCCAACCACGGCTCCGGCTGGGTCCGCATGGAGTTCGTCGTCCCGTCCCGGGGTCTGATCGGCTTCCGTACGGAGTTCCTGACGAACACCCGCGGCACCGGTATCGCCCACTCCATCCACGAGGGCCACGAGCCGTGGTTCGGCGAGCTGAAGACCCGTAACAACGGCTCGCTGGTCGCCGACCGCGCCGGTGCCGTCACCGCCTTCGCGATGACGAACCTCCAGGAGCGCGGCGTGCTCTTCACCGACCCGGGCACCGAGGTGTACGAGGGCATGATCGTCGGCGAGAACTCGCGCGCCGACGACATGGACGTCAACATCACCAAGGAGAAGAAGCTCACCAACATGCGCTCCTCCTCCGCCGACTCCTTCGAGGCGATCGTCCCGCCGCGCAAGCTCTCCCTGGAGCAGTCCCTGGAGTTCTGCCGCGACGACGAGTGCGTCGAGGTGACCCCGGAGGCCGTCCGCATCCGCAAGGTCGTCCTGGACCAGAAGGAGCGCGGCCGCACGGCTTCCCGCGCCAAGCGCTGAGGCTCCGTAGCGAGCGCTGCGGCCCGCGTCGGCCGATGGCGTCGCAGGCCCGCGTCAAGCCCCGCCGGTCCGGCGCCCGTTCGCCGGACCGGCCCCGCAGGCCCGGTACCCCGTACGAGGGGTGCCGGGCCTTCGGCGTTTCCTGACAGGACGTGAGGCCGCGTCCTGATATCGGACAGTGGCCTCCGGATCTGGCGCCAACGGCCCGTTTCGTACGTGTCTGTCTGGGCCGTCTTTGTCCGGATTTCGGGCATGCGACGGTGATCGATGTGACCAAAGCGAGACCCAGTAAGTGTGGTTTAAGGAGCGGCGGTACTCAATAGTGGGTCCATTAGCTCGGGTCAATGGGTCACGCGCTGTGGGGAGCGCGAGGACTCACGAGCACACTCGGGGGCCGGTTCCTGCTTTCCGCTGTCAGGGGTGTCAGCGCTGGGGGCCGGACTCCCTTTTGGTGACAGTGGACTCCTGAGGAGGGATACCCATGCGCGGTGCCAAGAGTGCCAAGTGGGTCGTGGGTGCGATAGTCGTCTCGATGGCGGCGACGGCCTGTGGTGGCGGCAGCAGTAACGATGACGAGGGCAACGCGGCCGTTGACCCCAACGGCGTCTTCACCTACTACAACACCGAGCCGCAGCGTGGGCTCATCCCGACCAACACCAACGAGGTCGGCGGCCACTACATGATGGCCAACATGTGGCGTGGTCTGGTGACCTTCGACATCAACAACAAGCTGCAGATGGCGCAGGCGCAGAGCGTCGAGACCACTGACAACCAGCACTACACCGTCAAGCTGAAGCCGGGCTGGAAGTTCCACAACGGCGAGACGGTCACCGCGAACTCCTTCGTGAAGGCGTGGAACTGGGCCGCCAACGCCAAGAACGCCCAGCTCAACTCCTCCTGGTTCGAGGCCATCAAGGGCTACGAGGAGGTCCACCCGGAGAAGGGCGACCCCAAGGCCGACGCGATGTCGGGTCTGAAGGTCGTCAACGACAACGAGTTCACCATCGAGCTCGCGCGTCCGGTCTCCACCTTCAAGCAGCGGCTGTACTACGACGCCTTCTTCCCGCTTCCCGAGGCGTTCTACAAGGACCCCAAGGCCTTCGGCGAGCACCCGATCGGCAACGGCCCGTACAAGATGGAAGGCGACTGGGCCCACAAGGTCGACTTCAAGGTCCGTAAGTTCGCCGACTACAAGGGCGACGACAAGCCCAAGAACGGCGGCATCGACTTCAAGTTCTTCAGCAAGGACGACGCGGCCTACGCGGAACTGCTGTCGGACAAGATCGACATCATGTACCAGGTGCCCAACTCGCAGGTGGGCAACTTCAAGCAGGACCTCGGCAACCGCGCCATCAGCCAGCCGTACGGCGGCAACACCAACATCGGCTTCCCGCTCTACAACGACGAGTGGAAGAAGCCGGAGAAGGCCAAGGTGCGCCAGGGCCTGTCCATGGCGATCGACCGCGAGACCATCGCCAAGAGGGCGCTCAAGGGCAGCAAGGACGCGGCCACCGGCTTCACTCCGAAGGGCATGATCGGCTGGCAGGACGGCGCCTGTGGCGAGTTCTGCAAGTTCGACCCGGCCAAGGCCAAGGACTTCATCAAGCAGGGCGGCGGCGTCCCCGGCAACAAGGTGACCATCACCTACAACGCCGACGGCGCCAACAAGGAGTGGGTGGACGCGGTCTGCAACGACATCCGGCAGAACGCCGGGGTCGAGTGCGTGACCGACGCGAAGTCCACCTTCCAGGAGTCGCGTGACCTGATCACCGAGAAGAAGCTCAGCAACCCCTTCCGTATGGCCTGGGTGATGGACTTCCCGAACATCGCCAACTTCGTCACCGAGCAGTTCCGCACCGGTGCCGGCGCCAACGACATGGGCTACAGCAACAAGGCCGTCGACGCCCTGATGAACAAGGCGGACGAGGCCAAGACGCCCGAAGAGGCCAACAAGGGCTACTTCGAGGCCGAGAAGAAGCTCATGGAGGACATGCCGGCCATCCCGCTCTTCACCGACCACACCGTCGCCGGGTACTCCAAGCGCGTGCAGAACGTGAAGATGGACTACCAGCGCCAGGCCGTCTGGACCGAGGTCGAGGTCAAGAAGTAACCGGGACGTTTGCAGTGACGTAGGCCCAGTGGCCGTCCGCTTCCCACAAGGAACAGGCGGCGGCCGCTGGGCCCGTCGGCGACAGGAGGAACAATGGGGCGCTTTGTCGCGAGGCGACTGCTCCAGATGATCCCGGTGTTCATCGGGACCACGCTGCTTATTTTCTTGATGGTGTATTCGCTGCCGGGCGACCCCATCAAGGCGATGTTCGGGTCGAAGGCGGCCGACCCGGCGACAGTCGCGAAACTGAAGCATGAATACGGGCTGGACCAACCCCTGATCAAGCAGTACTGGGACTACATCAGTGGTCTCCTGCAGGGTGACTTCGGACAGAGTTTCACCGGCCGGCCCGTGTCCGACCTGCTGGCGGACGCCTTCCCGGTGACCATTCGGCTGGCGCTGTTCGCCTTCGCGATCGAGCTGGTCTTCGGCATCGGCCTCGGTGTGCTCACGGGCCTGCGGCGCGGCAAGATCCTGGACCAAGTGGTTCTGATCTTCACGCTGATCGTGGTGTCCATTCCGGTCTTCGTGCTCGGCAACATGGCCCAGTTCCTGATCGGTGTGAAGTGGAAGCTGGTGGCCCCGACCGTCAGGGACTCGGAGGACATCTCCCAGCTGATCCTGCCGGCGGTCGTGCTCGCCCTGCTCTCGCTGGCGTATGTGACCCGGCTGACGCGGACGACCGTGGCGGAGAACCTCCGCGCCGACTACATCCGCACCGCGGTGGCCAAGGGCCTGCCCCGGCGCCGGGTCGTCGGGGTGCACCTGATGCGCAACTCCCTCATTCCTGTCGTCACGTTCCTCGGCACCGACCTCGGCATGCTCATGGGCGGTGCGATCGTCACCGAGGGCATCTTCAACGTCCCCGGTGTGGGCAACACGCTCTACCAGGCCGTCAACACCAGCGAGGGCCCCACCGTGGTCGGCGTCGTGACCGTGCTGGTGCTCATCTACCTCGTGAGCAGCCTGGTCGTCGACCTGCTCTACGCAGTCCTGGACCCGAGGATCCGCTATGCCTGACAACAAGCCCCAGCAGGTGACCCCCAGCAGCGTCATGGGCGCCGGTCCGAACCTCAGCGGTGGCTTCGCGGACACGTCCGCCGCCAGTCTCGCCGCGGCCACCGAGCTCACCACCATGGCGGGCGAGTCGGCCGGCGGCGGCAAGAAGGACGACGGCAACAAGTCCCGCAGCCTCGGCCAGGATGCCTGGCGCGAACTGCGCGGCAGCTGGCTGTTCTGGACGTCGGGCGTGCTGCTCGTCCTGCTGATCCTCATGGCCGCGTTCCCGTCGCTCTTCACCGACGTGGACCCGCGCCAGGCCGACCTGCGGAATCACTACCTCGGCGCGCCCAACTGGTCCCACTTCTTCCAGAAGGACTGGTTCGGCTACAACGTCCAGGGGCAGAGCGTCTACGCGCGTACCGTGCACGGCGCCCGCGCCTCGATCATCGTCGGCGTTTGCGTGACCCTCGCCGTCACCGTCCTCGGCGGTATCGTCGGCATGATCGCCGGATACTTCGGCGGCTGGATCGACACCATCCTCTCCCGCATCACCGACATGTTCTTCGGTATCCCGCTGCTCCTCGGTGGCCTGGTGCTGCTGCAGGCGTTCACCAACCGCACGGTGTGGACGGTGACCTTCGCTCTGACCGCCTTCGGGTGGATGCAGATCGCCCGTGTCATGCGCGGTGCCGTCATCATCCAGAAGCAGGCGGACTTCGTCACGGCGGCCCGGGCGCTCGGCGCCGGCACCAGCCGGATCCTCTTCCGGCACATTCTGCCCAACGTCATCGGTCCGGTGATCGTTGTCGCCACCATCGCGCTCGGCGGCTACATCGCCACCGAGGCCACGCTGTCGTACCTCGGCATCGGCCTGAAGGACCCGACGGTCTCGTGGGGTGTGGACATCTCCGCCAGCCAGAAGGACGTGCGGGACGGTCCGCACGCCCTGCTCATGCCGGCCGGTTTCCTGAGCCTCACCGTGCTCGCGTTCATCCTGCTCGGCGACGCGGTGCGCGACGCCCTCGACCCCAAGCTGCGCTGAGGGAGGCGTACGTGACCACGACTACCGAGAAGACCGCGGACGTCCCCGAGAAGAAGAGCCAGGACGCCGGGCCGCTCCTCGAAGTCCGCGACCTGCACGTCGAGTTCCACACCCGGGACGGCGTGGCCAAGGCCGTCAACGGCGTCAACTACTCGGTCGACGCCGGTGAGACGCTCGCCGTCCTCGGCGAGTCCGGCTCCGGCAAGTCCGTGACGGCACAGGCCATCATGGGCATCCTCGACATGCCGCCGGCGAAGATCCCCAAGGGGGAGATCCTCTTCCGCGGCCGGGACATGCTGACGATGCCCAACGAGGAGCGCCGCAAGATCCGTGGCGCGAAGATCGCCATGATCTTCCAGGACGCGCTGTCGTCCCTGAACCCGGTGCTCTCCGTGGGCTACCAGCTCGGCGAGATGTTCCGGATCCACCAGGGCATGTCGAAGAAGGACGCCAAGGCCAAGGCCATCGAGCTGATGGACCACGTCCGGATCCCGGCCGCCAAGGACCGCGTCGGCGACTACCCGCACCAGTTCTCGGGCGGTATGCGCCAGCGCATCATGATCGCGATGGCGCTGGCCCTGGAGCCGGACCTGATCATCGCCGACGAGCCCACCACCGCCCTGGACGTGACGGTCCAGGCCCAGGTGATGGACCTGCTCGCCGAGCTCCAGCGCGAGTTCAATATGGGCCTCATCCTCATCACCCACGACCTCGGCGTCGTCGCCGACGTCGCCGACAAGATCGCGGTGATGTACGCGGGCCGGATCGTCGAGACCGCGCCCGTCGGTGAGCTGTACAAGCGCCCGGCCCACCCGTACACCCGGGGTCTGCTCGACTCGATCCCGCGCCTGGACCAGAAGGGCCAGGAGCTGTACGCGATCAAGGGTCTGCCGCCCAACCTGCTGCACATCCCGACGGGTTGCGCCTTCAGCCCGCGCTGCCCCAAGGCGCAGGACATCTGCCGCGAGGAGATCCCGGCGCTGCACGATGTGGCCGAGGCGGACGGCGCGGCGCTGCCGGGCCGACGGAGCGCCTGCCACTTCTGGAAGGAGACGATCCATGGCTGAGACCGGCAAGAAGTCCGGCAAGACGGATGAGGCCGTGGACGCGACGCCCAACGTCTCCGAGGTGCAGGTGGCGGACGCGAGCACGACCGCCGAGGTCGAGGCCGTCCTCGACGCCCCGGTCGAGCGCGGCGAGCCGATCCTCCAGGTCCGCAACCTCGTCAAGCACTTCCCGCTGACGCAGGGCATCCTCTTCAAGAAGCAGATCGGCGCGGTCAAGGCCGTGGACGGAGTCTCCTTCGACCTCTACCAGGGCGAGACGCTGGGCATCGTCGGCGAGTCCGGCTGTGGCAAGTCCACCGTCGCCAAGCTGCTGATGACCCTGGAGAAGGCCACCGCCGGCGAGGTCTTCTACAAGGGCCAGGACATCACCAAGCTGTCGGGGCGGGCTCTGAAGGCCGTGCGCCGCAACATCCAGATGGTGTTCCAGGATCCGTACACGTCCCTGAACCCGCGCATGACCGTCGGCGACATCATCGGCGAGCCCTTCGACATCCACCCCGAGGTGGCCCCCAAGGGCGACCGCCGGAAGCGGGTCCAGGAACTCCTGGACGTCGTCGGCCTCAACCCCGAGTACGTCAACCGCTACCCGCACCAGTTCTCCGGCGGTCAGCGGCAGCGCATCGGCATCGCCCGCGGGCTGGCGCTCAACCCCGAGATCATCATCTGCGACGAGCCCGTCTCGGCGCTGGACGTCTCGGTGCAGGCGCAGGTCGTCAACCTGATGGAGCGGCTGCAGGACGAGTTCAACCTGTCCTACATCTTCATCGCCCACGACCTGTCGATCGTCCGGCACATCTCCGACCGGGTGGGGGTGATGTACCTGGGCAAGATGGCCGAGATCGGCACCGACTCCGAGATCTACGACCACCCGACCCACCCCTACACCCAGGCCCTGCTCTCGGCCGTCCCGGTCCCCGACCCCGAGGCCCGCGAGGGCCGCGAGCGCATCATCCTGACCGGCGACGTCCCCTCGCCGGCCAACCCGCCGTCCGGCTGCCGCTTCCGCACGCGTTGCTGGAAGGCGGAGGACAAGTGCGCCGAGGAGGTGCCGCTGCTGGCGGTGCCCGAGGTCTTCGCCGGTAAGAAGACCCCGGCCGCGCACGAGTCGGCCTGCCACTTCGCGGAGGAGAAGCAGGTGGTGGGGGCGGCGTAAGCGTTCGTCGTCCGCAGGGCCTTCGCCCCTGCTCCGTCCCGGTGACCGGGGCGGGGCGGGGGCTTCTCTTTTGCCGGCGGTCGGGGGACACCCTCATGGGAGCGCATTCGGCCGACGTTCATGTGCTTCGCTCCTGCCCCGGGACGAGCCGGCGCACCGCTGAGCGGGGAGAAGCGGGCGGCGGGCGTGGTGTGGCCGCCGCCCTCGGGCTCGGAGCCGTCCTGAGCCGTCCGGATGAGCCCTCGCCTCAGTGCGGGAGGGTGACCGGAAGCGCGGTGAAGCCGCGCAGGGTGGGGTGGGGCTCCCGGGTGCCGTCCCCGACGGGGGTGCTGTCCGGGTGCGCGGTGGCGAACTCCGTGAGCAGGACGCGGGCCTCCAGCAGGGCCAGGGGTACCCCGAGGCAGGAGTGGGGGCCCACGCCGAAGGCGAAGTGGGGGTTGGGGCTGCGGGAGAGGTCCAGGCGGTCGGGGTGGGGGAACGCCTCGGGGTCCCGGTGGGCGGAGCCCAGCAGCACCCTGACCCGGTCGCCGGCGGCCAGCCGCCGGCCGCCCAGGGTGGTCGCGGCGGTCACCGTCCGGTCCTGGGCCTGGAACGGGCTGTCGTACCGCATCAGTTCGTCCAGGGCGACGGCCGTTCCCGCGCCGCTCAGTCCGGCGAACCCGCGGAGCGCCCCGGGAGTGCGGACAAGGGCGTTCAGGGTGTTGCCGAGCAGCCGGCGGCCCGAGTTGAGGGCCGCGAACAGCAGGGCGCCGAGTGACCCCGTCAGGGCCTCGGCCCCGACCGAGTGCTCGGCCTCGTGCAGCCGCAGGTAGCGCAGGAGACCGCCCCTGCGGTCGCTGCCGCCGTGCGCGTACCGGTACTCGGTGCGCAGCATCTGCCCCAGCAGCGCCCTGGCCCGCAGCCCCGCGTCGGTCTCCTCCGGCGTGGCCCCGGCCGTCATGCCCCGGACCGCGTCCGCGCAGGCGTCCAGGTACCCGTCCCACCGCGCGAGCCCACCGCCGAACAGGGCGCCCGCCGCGTACGAGGCGACGGGCACCGCGAGCGCGGAGACGAAGTCCGCCTCCTCCCGGCCTTCGCTGTGCAGCCACGCGAGGCGCTCACGGGTGAACTCCCGGACATCCGCGGCCAGCTGTCCGAGGTCCTGCGTCCGGAAGGCATGCGTCAGCAGCTCCCGGACGGGCGCCCGGTCCTCGGCCGCCAGCGTTCCCGCCTCCTCAGGCCCGGGCAGTCCGTCCCCGCGCGGCCGCCGCGGATCCGCCGCGAAGAGCCCGTCCTCCTGGAGCACATACCGGCAGTTCTCGTAGCGGGATATCACCCACAGCCCGAGTTCCTCGTGCCGGTGCACCGGGTCCTCTTGCCGCAGCTTGGTATAGACCTGATAGGGGTCCAGGAGGAAGGACGGGGAAAGCGGGTCGAAAAGTACGCCGTCGGATGTACGGGACCCGCCGGAATTCCGGGACGCGGGGGATTCCTGGGTACGAATCCGCACCCGCCCCTGGCGCCGTGGGCGCGCATCGCTCATCCGCGTTCCTCCTCGTCGTCCGCGACCGCCGAACTGCCGTGCAACCGACGGGGGTTGATACTTGAATACGAGACGACGCATCGTACTGAGCCGGTGGGGTCCGGCAACAGGGAAATCGCCGAGAGAAATCGGGGGAGCCGTCGGTCGGATTTCCGCGCGGCGGTCCGGTGGGTGCGGTTCGACGGGATTTCCGCGGAATGGGCGCTCCGTGAACGGTTCGTGTCGGGTGCCGGGCGGGGGCGTCGGAGGGGGCGAATGGGGTCTGGAGTGTCGGCATAGAGCTCGTCGGGACGCTCGATGAGATCCGTGCCGGCGACCCGTATCGCCTTCCTCGGCACAGGCAGGGGACCCGGCTGGAGTGCTGCCCTCCGGAAAGCGGCCTCAGTTCACGAGCAGCGCCATGTCCCACCCGCTGTGCGCACGCCCGCCGTTCGCGTACGCGTCGAGCGCGAGGGCGGTGCCGGCGGCGCCGGTCAGGAAGCCGGGGGCGTTGCTGTGCGGTGAGCTGAAGCCGAATCGGGTGCCGGTGTCGAACCGTTCCAGGACCGCGGTGGCCAGTTGCTCGTGGACACGGGCCGGTCGCGGGTCGTCGATGTGCTCCTTCAGCAGGCCGAACAGGTGGAGCAGTCCGCCCCAGCCGTGGCACAGCCAAGGGGTGTCTGTGCCCCAGGCGTCGAGCGGCGTGGTGAGCAGCGGCAGCAGCGAGCGGTGAACGAGATCGTGCCAGTCGGACCGGTCGAGGGCCAGGGCGGCCAGCTGGATCGCCCGTGAAGTGCCCGGCGCGCCGTAGCACCAGGAGGGAGGCTTCGTCCGGCCGGTCGGCCGGCCATAGCCTGCCGACCAGTCGGTGAGTCCGAGGTAGTCGGGCCAGCGGATGCCGTCGCCGTCCTCGGTCGTCCACTCCTCGAACAGACCCACCAGCTGCTCGATGGCCTCGCGGTGGCCCTCCACGACGACGCCGTCCCGCCACGCGAGGGACAACAGGGCCAGGGGGCCGGCGATGCCGTGCGAGAGGCCGAGGTTCAGGTGACCGTCGGGCAGCGCGGATTCCAGGTCCGGCAACGCGGGCACCGCAGTCCACCACCGGGGTACGGGACGGCCTCGGAGCATCACGCGGCCGTGCGCCAGTTCCACCAGGTGGCCGAGGAGCAGGCGGAGCTCCGGGGCGCAGGTCTCGCCCCGTGCGAGCAGGTACCGTCCGATGCCGCTCAGGCCCCGGACGACCTCGAACTGTCCGTTGCTGGCGACCGGCGCGTCGGTGATCTCGGGCAGGGACGTGCGCACCAGGTTCCGTTGGAAGTCGTCGAGCCTTTCCAGCGCCGATCGGTATCCGCCGGTGGACCGATGGGCGATCAGCAGGGCGTAGGCCATCGAGCCGGGACCGTTGTAGATGCCCGCCGCGGGTTCGTCACCGCGGGCCAGGATGGATGTCGCCCGTGCCAGATGGTCGTGGGCCCGGGCGGCGTGCCCGGGGCGCCGGGGGACCGTCCCGCTGAAGGCGAGGGAGATACCGGGGTGCCCGTCGGCCAACGACAGGTCCGCCAGGGACTCGTCGGGACTGCGGTCCGGAACCGGAGCCCCGGCTCCGGGCGCGCCGGCCGTGGAGAACGCCGTGACGGTGAGCCGGTCGAGTACGTGCTGGACGACGTCCACGGCCGCGAGGCGACGCGACGTGCTCATGTCCTCGCCTCCCGGTCCCGCCGCGCGAGGTGATCCCGTGCGGCGCCCCGCAGGATCGCGTAACCCCTTTCCTCGTGGGCGGGGTCGATACCGAACAGCCGGTTGTGCTGCATGTGCAGCAGGCTGAGCAGGGAGCGTTCGTGGGCGGGGGAGCGGAGGCCGCTGCCGTCCGGCGCCAGGAGGAACCGGCCGTAGGCGCGGGTCTCGGGCGCGTCCGTCCACAGCCGGGCCAGGGAAGGGGCGGCGAGCCGCTCGCCGATCGCCGTGGCGACCTGGCCCGGACGCACCAGGTTCCGGGCATAGGAGCGGACGCGCTGGAAGGCCCGGTGTGCCGGCCTCTTGGGGAACACCCGCCCGGCCCATGAGCACCAGTCCCAGTCCCCCAGCGACTCCAGCAGGAGGGCGTGATGCGCGGCCGAGAGCACGTCCGAGGGAACGGTGGATCCGGTGTGGGGAAGCAGGGTGAGGTGTGCGAGCGCGGACTGGCTGTCCAGGCAGAACAGTCGCTCGGCGGCCGGCAGCGCGTCCTCGCCGCCGTAGCGGTCGGTTTCCGGTGCGTAGCTGTCCAGCACCATGGCGCGCACCGCTCCCGCGTCCTGCATCGCCCGGGCGTGGCGGGCGAGTTCCGGCAGGACGATCGAGCGGAGGGTCGCGGGAACGCCGTGGAACCGCAGACGCAAGTGGGCTTCCGGGTCGCGGTAGCGGATGAAGAACCCGTGGTCGGTGTGGGGCACCACGTCACGGAGGAGCCCGGGGAGATACGCGCGCAGCAACTCGTCATGGGTGTCCGCCGCCGCGTAGAGCTTGACGGACAGCCACTCCTCACCGGGCAGGTGCCGGATGCCGGTCGATGTGGCGCGGGCGCTCCCGGTCGGACGTGCGGCGTCGGCCGGGCGCCGGCGGACGAAGGGGAAGACCACTTCGGTGCTGTGCCCCTGTGCCCAGCCGAGTCCTCGGCCGTCCGCCGCGGGATCCTCCGCGATGATCACTCCGGGGCCGGTGCGCACCTCGTCCCGCAGCAGCGTGCGGTGCCACTGACTCGTCAGGTCGACGCCGTACACCCGGTCCTCGCGGACGATCTGCACCTGGTCCGGTACGCGGTAGCGCTCCTGCCACCGCCGGACGGCGTCGTCCCACTGCTCCGGCGCCGAGGCGGCCTCACGCACGCGACGGTCCGGCAGCCAGCGCAGGGGTGCGGCGGTGACCCTGCCGAAGGTGACACGGGGCAGCACGGGCAGGGTCTCCAGCCCGCACCAGTTCCATCCGTGCCAGTTCCGGGGCCTGTCGTGCGAGATGTCCCCGAGCAGACGCACGACGTGGGGCGCCTCCCGGTCGAGCCTCACCATGTGCGGTACCACGGGCAGCACCTGACGTCCGGTCCGCTCGTCCACGAGCAGCAGCCGTGAGGTGGTCGCGCGGACGAGCAGACGCCGCCAGTCGAGGTGGTCCGGTCGGCCGGGATCCGCATGGACGCCGACCGGGATCCGGTGGGGGAGCAAGGGCGGGACCTGGACCAGGTTGAGGGCCATGGGCCGGAGCGGCCGGAAGACGACCTGGGCGGGCAGGACGCCCTCGTCCGCCGGCCGGCTCATGAGACGTGACAGATCAGCGGCGAGGCCGGTCAGTTCCGCGAACCTGCCGGAGGTCGCGCCTGCCGTCCAGGAACCGGAGTGCCTGCTGCCGATCAACCGGAAGTCCCCCTGATCGAGGGCTGTCACGTTGTCCGCCAGAATCTGGAAGCACAGTTCCAGTGAGTACGGCGGCGCGGTGGTGGGAACCGCGGAGCCGGTCGCGGCGATACGGTCGATCACTTGCGGTGTGAGCCTGAGCTCCCGTTCCTCCTGAAGCAGGGCGTCGTGCACCAGTTCCGCTGTCAACAGACGGCGCTCGCGGGGCTCGTCGGGCCGTTCGGACGGTGAACCGTCGTCCGCCGGGGACGAGCCGTAGGTGTCGGGGAAGCCCAGGCCGCGGTGACGGTCCACGAGTTCCCCGAGCGGGACGAGCGCGTCCGTCCCGTACTTCTCCAGGAAGCGGTCACAGTACCGGCGCATATGGGCATGGGTACGCCCCTCCGGCGAGATGGCCCACATGGCGGACGCGTAGGCCTCGGCCTCCTGGGCCACGATGCGGGGCAACCGGATGTCCGCGTCCATGCGAAGGTCGACGTGGATCGGCGGGCGGCCGGACGAGGTGACCGACCCGGTCGGTCGCAGGGCCCGGCGCCAGGCTTCGGAGCCCTTGCCGGGAGCTGTCAGCTCATAGGCCCGGAGCCCGTCGCGGATCCGCCGAAACGTCGCGGCCGCTTCCGGAGCGGTCGCGAGTGCGGTCTCCACCCGGTCCAGCGCCTCGGCACCCAGGTCGAGTGGCGTGATCGACGTCAGCAGGAAGTCGTGCCGGACGAGTTGTGCCAGCACGGTGTCGACGTCGTCGGCGGCGATGTCGGGAAAGGCGGTGGCGGCGTTGTCCAGCAGTTCGTGGTAGGCGACCGGACTCGCCGCCGCTTCGGTCAACAGGGCGACAAGCGCGGTGCGACGCAGCGTTGTCTCGCCCTCGGCCGTCGGCAGTACCAGACGTTCGCCCCGGCGGTGGCAGAGGTCGTTGAGAACGACCGTGACCTCCCTGCGGACCGTCGGTGAGGCGAGCAGGTCCCGAACGTGGGCGTCGAGCCATTCGGCGTCGAGGCGTACCTGTTTCCGCCCGGGCCCACGGATGTCGACATGCGCCGTGTCACCGATGCTTGCCGGGCTCACTCCCGCGAAGAGGCCGAAGGGAGTGGGCCTGCCGCCGGCGCGCAGGGCGTACCGGGTGACGGAGAGTGCCGCACTGGTCGCGCGCCGGTCGTTGACGACCGCCCCGGCATCGAGCTCATCGAGCCGGTCCGCCAGGCTGGTGCTGGCGACCTGGATCGCCTCGCGCAGCAGCGGGTCGGCGGCGAGTTCGCGCATGCCCGTCGGAGATCCCGCGGCGGCCTGTGGGCGCAGCTCCTCGCGAGGGGTGCTCGCCATGCGGACGAGCAGCGGTTCCGCGATGTCGAAATGGTCGCCCGGCAAGGCCGGCTCCTTCACAGGTGGGTGTCTCCGGTGATGCGGAATGCCCGGGGGCCGTGAAGACCCCCGGGCGCGGGATCACCAGCAGCAGGTCGGGTCCGCGGCCTCGGCGAAGGCGTGGCCCGAGGTGGGGCCCTTGACCGCGTGGAAGTCCGTCGCCGCCATGTCGGAGGAGATCTGGACGTCGAGGTCCAGAGCAGCGGACTCGGTCATTTCGTCCAGCAGGTTCATATGCGTCATGAGATGCCTCCCTATTTTGGCGCAGGGCACGGAAAAGTTCCGTGTTCTGCGCAATTTCTTACCGGGAACTGGCCATGACTGTAGGGCTGTCGATAGGCGTGATCAAGGGGGGTGAGTGGAGTTCTCCGGTGGGTCGGAAAGGTGCATGAACCGAATTCGGCGGCGTTCCGCTGCTGTCCGCCATATCGTGACTTCCGACCTGAGGACGATTTTCTCCGTGTGATTTATTACGCTCGGCTCCCAGGAGGGAGCGGACGGTCGCGTAATTTCTGGAGTGAGATCCCGTTTCCGCCTCAAAGGAATTGGCGCGGCTCGAGGTGTCCGGCAAGCGGGCCCTGATGGGGTGATATGTGGGCCGATTGCTGGAATCACATGCCCTGGTAAATCGGGAAGAGATCGGATCTTTTAGGTGGCGGTTTCTTGCTCGTCCCTCCGCTAGGCGACCAGCAGCGCCATGTCCCAGCCGGCGTGCGCGCGGCCGCCGTGCGCGTAGGCGTCGAGGGCGAGGGCGATGCCGGCGGCGCCGTCGAGGAAGCCGGGCACATCGGCGCCGAGGGGGGCGTTGGTCAGGGCGGCGCGGAAGCCGAAGCGGTGGTCTTCATGGAAGTGGCTGATGGTGAGGGCCGCCAGCTCGTCCTGGACGATGCGGAGCCGGTCGTCGTCAATATGCTCGCTGAGCAGCCCGAAGAGGTGGAGGGCGCCGCTCGATCCGTGGCAGAGTGCGGCTTCCTCCAGGCCCCAGGTGGCCACGGGGCGGGTGAGCAGTGGTAGCAGGGAGCGGTGGGCGAGGTCGTGCCAGTCGGGGCGGTCCAGAGCGAGGGCGGCCAGTTGGACGGCGCGGGTCATGCCGGGAGCGCCGTAGCACCAGGAGGGGCGCTGCCGAGGCAGGTCGAGTGCTGCGGGGCCGGCGGCCCACTGCGCCAGGGAGAGGTGGAAGGGCCAGCGGAGGCCGTCGCCTTCGGGCACGGCCCAGCTTTCCAGGAGGCTGACGATGTTCTCGATGGCCTCGCGCTGGCCCTCGACGACGAAGCCGCCCCGCCACGCGAGCGAGAGCAGGGCGAGGGGTCCGCACACGCCATGCGACAGGCTGAGGTTGAGATGCCCGGCTGGAAAGTCCGACTCCCGGCCTTTCTCGGGGATGGCCCGTGCCCACCAGCGTGGAACCTGGTGGCCTTCGTGGGTGACGGTGCCTGTCGCCAGGGTGGTGAGGTACGTCAGGACGGCACGGAGCTCGGGTTCACAAGTGGCGCCACGCGCCAGCAGATGGCGGCCGATGCCGCTCAGGCCGCGGATGGTCTCGAACTCGCCGTTGGTCGCGACGGGTTCGTGCGTGTCGCGAGGCAGAGCCTTCCGAACCAGAATCCGGTGGTACTCGTCGAACCGGTCGAGCGCCTTCTGATATCCGCCGGTGGCCCGATGAGCGACTAGGGCGGCGAAAGCGGCTGAACCAAGGCCCGCATAGAGGCCGGTTCCCTCCGCAGTCCTGTTCGCCGCGGTCAGGGATGCGCACAAGTACATGTGGGTGCGGCCGGCATGCTCGACGGCCCCGGCACGGCTGGCGCTGAACGCGAGGGAGAGCCCCGGGAAGCCACCCATGGAGAGGTCGGACCAGAGTGGCTGATCGTCCGGGTGGTCTCGCCGTAGGTGGTCGTCCGGGAAGCCGACGTCGGCCGCCACGGACGCGGGATCGGCGAGCGTTTCAAGCGTCCGCGAGACGACGAACAGGGCCGCGGCGCGGTGTGCGGAAGTAGGCACCTCACCCCTCGCCTCGTCCGCCGGCCGGGCATCGGGTGTGCTGGAGCCGCCCGAGGTAGTCCCGCGCGACGCCGCGCAGAATAGCGCGCCCGCACTCCTCGCCCTCGGGGTCGAGGCCCAGCAACCGGACGTATTGCATGTGCAGCAGGGAGTGGAGAACTTGGTCACGTTGAGGGAGGGGCAGGTCGCAGGCTGCGATCGCTGCGGGCTCCGACCAGAGGTCCGCCAGTGCGGGGAGGGAGAGGCGGCCCGCGAGCGCCGCCGCCGTGCGGCCCGGCGCGATGAGCCGGCGGGACAGGTCACGGTGTCGTTGGTATGCCGTGTGGCCGTGCCCCTTCGCGAACGCTTCGGCCGCCCAGGAGCACCAATCCGGCCCGTATACAGTCTCCAGCAGCAGGGCGTGGTTGGCGGCGGCCAGGACAGCGTCGGGAATCGGTGACGCACCGGGCCGCGCGGCGAGTTGGGCGAGGGCCGACCGGCTGTCCAGGTGGAAGAGGCGTTCCGCGTGCGGCAGGGCGTCGGGGCCGCCGTAGCGATCGGTCTCCGGCTCGTAGGCGTCCAGCGTCATCGCCCTGACCAGTCCGGCATCCTGCAACCCGCGTACCTTACGCGCCAGTTCGGGCAGGACGCGGGAGGAGAGCGCCCGTGCGTCGCCGTGGAACCGGAGGCGCAGGTGGGGGTCGGGGTCCCGGTACCGGATGAAGAACCACCGTTCGACGTGGGCGCCGATGTCGTGGAGCAGGAGTGGTACATGAGTGCCCAAGAGCTCGTCGTGAAAGTTCTCCGCCGCGTAGAGCTTGGCGTAGAGCCACTCCTCACCCGGCAGGTGGCGGGTACGAACCTCGGCACGGTGGGGCGCCGTCCGCCCAGGGAACGATGCGACCGTCCCGGGCCGTGGCGGTGCGTCGGCCCTCGGTGAGCGGTGAACCAGCGGAATCACCACCTCCGTACTGTGCCCTGCGGCCCAGCCGAGGCCCCGGCCGTCGGCCGTTGGGTCCTCGACGATGCGCAGGGCGCCGCCCGCGAGCACCTCGTGACGCAGCAGAGTCCGGTGCCAGGCGTCTGCGAGGTCGAGCCCGAAACCGCGATCCGCCCGGGCAATCTGCACCCGCTCGGGGACACGGTGACGGTCTCGCCAGCCGGCTACGGCGTCATCCCAGACCTCAGGGTCCGCGGCGGCCCGGCGCAGTCTGCTGTCGGCGAGCCAGCGCTTCGGGGAGACGACCACCTTGCCCAATGTCACCCGCGGCAGGACGAGGAAGTCATCGTCCAGGCCATACCACTCCCAGGCCGGCGCGGCCTGGGAACCGCCGTGGGCGAGGTCGTGCAACAACCGTGCCACATCCGGCGCCTGTGTGGCGGAAACCATGTGCGGGACCACCGGCAGGACGCGGCGTCCAGTGTCGGGGTCGGTGAGCCATAGGCCCGAGGCATCGCCGCTGACCAGGAGGCGGCGCCAGTCGAGCCGCCCCGGCTCGTCACCGGCGGAGAACGTGCCGACGGGTATGAGATGCGGCAGTAGGCGGGGCACCTGGAGCGCGGTCAGGGCACCGGGGGTGTGGGGGCGGAAGACGACCTGGGCGGCCAGGGTATCCCCGTCGTCAAGAGTCCCCATCAGGCGGGCGAGTGCGTCGGTGGTCTCCGTGAGTTCCGCGAATCTCCCGGTCGTCGCGCCGGCGGTCCACGAACCGGGGTGAGGGCTGGTGATCAGCTTGAACTCTCCACCGGCCAGGGCGTCAGAGCTCTCGGACAACAGCTGGAAACAGAGTTCCAGCGTGTGCGGGACCGTCCGTGGCCCCGCCTTCCGCGGTTCCTCCGGCGTCAGGAGAGCCATGACCTCGGGCGTGAGCCGCAGTTCGTCACCGTCACAGGCCAGGGCCTCCTGTGCCAGCTCGGTGATCAGCCGGCGCCGGGCGCGGATGGCATCACCGTGCATGGAGCCGGGCGTCGGTACCACCTGGTCGGCGAAGGGCGCCCGGTAGGACGCGGGGAACCCGAGGCCGCGCTGGGGGTCTACGAGCTCGCCGAGCGTCACCATGGCCGTGCTGTAACGCTCCAGGAACGCTGCGCGGTAGGCCGGAAGATATGGAGCAGCCGACCGGTTCCACTCGATGCCGCTCATCGCCGAGGCGTACTGTTCCGCCTCATCAGTGACGGCCCGTGGCACGCGGACGTCGGCGTCCATGCGGAGATCCACCCTGATGTTCGGGACGGAGGGTGCCGGGCCGTTCTCGGTGCCCGTCACCCGGAACACCCGGCGCAGCGCCTCGCCGCCCTCACCGGGCGGCGTCCGCGCGTAGGAGCGGAGGGCTGCCCGTATTCCGTGCAATTCCGCCGCCGCTTGGGGATCGGCCTCGACGGCCGCCTCGATGCGATCCAGCGTAGCTTCGCCAGGGTCGGGGCGATCGAGGGAGGTGAGCAGGAAGCCTCTGCGGACCAGTACGAGCAGGGCGGCGTCGATCCGTTCGGCCGGTGTATGGGGGAAGGCGGCGGTCGCTTTGTCCAACAACTCGCCGTAGGGCAGGGCGGTGGCGGCGGCGTCGCGCACCCAGTCGACCAGAGAGGTACACCGGACCGAGACCTCGTCTCGCCCGGCGGGCACCAGGAGCCGCCCGCCGTGCACGCGGCACAGATCGTTGAGAACCACATCGGTCCGGTGCCTGACACTCGGCACCTCCAGCCACATCCGGAGGCGGCGGTCCAGCCACGCCCCGTCGAGATGGACCGCCTTCCGGCCCGGCCCGTGGATTTCCGCGCCCGGGGCCGGGTCGACGCGTGCGGTGGTCACACCGGCGAGGAGCCCGAAGGGAGTCGTCCTGCCGGAGTGGCGCAGCGCGTACCGGGTGAGCGACAGGGCAACTTTGTAAAGGCGCTTCGGGCTGACAGGGATGCCGGTGTCGATCCGGTCGAGGACGTTGGCGAGATCGGGGCTGGCGACCTGGACGGCTTCCCGGAGGAGCGGGTCGGCGGCGAGTGACCGGACGTACGGCAACGGATCCGTCGCATCGAAGGGCGGGAGACGCCGGTCGTGGGCAGCACCGGCCATGCGGACCGACAGTGGCCCCACCGTCTCGTAATGGTCGTACCGCAACTGTCCCCCTCGCTGGGTGCTGAGTCATGAAAAGCCCCCGGAGGGCGGACGAGCGCCTTCCGGGGGGAGTCGGTGGGCTGTCAGCAACCCCCGCAGCGGGCGTAGCCGACACCTCCGGACCATCCCGTGGTGGTCAGGGCCTTGCGGTCGAAGTCGGCGGTGACGTCGGATTCCGTGATCCTGACGTCGAGGTCCAGCTCCGTGGCGTCCAGGTACCCCTGGCCGACGTCGAGCGAGTTCGTGTGTGTCATGGAAATCTCCTGACTTTCGTCGCATGGTCGGCGGACCGCGCGAGCCGGATACCGAGTTCTCGATCGGATTGGCGGCGACAGTAGGGACGGGAAACTGCATCGATCAAGGGTGCTGCGGGTAATGGTGGTAATAGCCAGCCCCTTCCGTCGCGTCTCTGCGTTGCGAGAAGATATCCCTCTTCGTGCCGGATGTCGGGTGTGCCCGTCCACGTTGCGTGGTCACCCAAGCGCACATGGTCGAGACTGGTGCGGAGTGGTGCTGGAAAATCGGAAGGCCCTGAGGCCCGGTAACACCTTTTGGTGCGTCGACGAGGACACGACGCCCAGACGGTGATGCGACACTTTCCCCCTCTTTGTATGGGGGAAATCGCGATCCGATAGGGAATGGGGCGTGATTGCCCAACGCTTCCTTTCGCATCGATGCCCGGCGCGGGGCGGCTGCGGAGTCCGAGGATGCGGGCTCCGGGCGTGGTCGCCACCCGGCTCCACTCCCGCGCTGCGTCGGCACTCCCGCTCCCGCATCCGGGCGGTTTCTCCCCGGTGAGCCGCACATTCAGCGCCTGTGAAAGTGCACCGAGTGATCAGATCCGTGATATTTGGGCCTACACCCCGGCGTCCCCGCCGTACCCCGACCCGCCACCCCGAGGAGGCAGCCCCATGCGAGGAGGCGCGCGGTTCCGGGTCGGCGGAGCTGTCGGGTGTGCCCTCCTGGCGGCTGCGGCTGCGTCCGCCTGCGGTGGTGGTACCGACGGGCGGACCGTCGGGGTGGTGCGGGCCTCCTGGGGGGATCCGCAGAACGCGCTGGAGCCGGCGAATACGAATGAGGTGCAGGGTGGGAAGGTGCTGGCGCTGATCTTTCGGGGGCTGAAGCAGTACAACCCGAAGACCGGGGCCGCGGAGAACATGCTGGCGGAGAAGATCGAGTCGAGTGACGCGCAGAATTTCACGGTGCGGCTCAAGGACGGCTGGGCGTTCAGTAACGGTGAGAAAGTGACGGCGCAGTCCTTCGTCGATGCGTGGAATTACGCTGCGCTGGTGGACAACAAACAGAAGAATGCCTCCTTCTTTGCCTATGTTGACGGTTATGAAAAAGTGCACCCGGATAACGGGTCGCCCACCGCGAGGACGCTGTCCGGGCTGGTGGTCAAGGATCCGAGGACGTTCACGGTCAAGCTGAGCACCAAGTTCTCGACCTGGCCGGACACGCTGGGGTACGCGGCGTTCGCGCCGTTGCCGCGGGCGTTCTTCGAGGATCACGAGGGGTGGCTTCGGAAGCCGGTCGGGAACGGGCCGTACGCGGTGGACGCGTACACCCGGGGGTCGGCGATGCGGCTCAGTAAGTGGGACGGGTATCCGGGGCCGGACAAGGCGGAGAACACGGGGGTGGAGCTCCGGGTCTACACCGACAGCAACACGGCGTACACGGATCTCCAGGCGGGGAACATCGATCTGGTCGACGACATCCCCAGCACGCAGCTGAGGAACGTCAGGAAGGACATCGGGGACCGGTACATCAACCAGCCGGCCGGGATTCTCCAGACGCTGTTCTTCCCGCTGTACGACGGGAAATGGTCGAAGGCGGGCATGGAGAAGGTGCGGCGGGGCCTGTCCATGGCGATCGACCGGGAGCAGATCACGCGGCGGATCTACCGCGGGACCCGCACGCCGGCGACCGACTGGACGTCGCCGGTCCTCGGGGACAGGGGCGGCTACCGGCCGGGGCTGTGCGGCGGGGCCTGCTCGTACGACCCGGGGCAGGCGAAGAGGCTGATCAAGGAGGGTGGCGGGCTGCCGGGCGGGCGGGTCACGCTCACGTCGAATGTCGACACGGGGTCCCACCGGGTGTGGATGGACGCCGTGTGCAACAGCATCAACAACGCGCTCGGCGACGACGGGGCGTGCAGGGTCAACCCGGTGGGCACCTTCGCCGACTTCCGCAACAAGATCACTCAGCAGCGGATGACGGGCATGTTCCGCTCGGGCTGGCAGATGGACTACCCGCTGATCCAGAACTTTCTCCAGCCGCAGTACTACACCGACGGCTCGTCGAACTACGGCAAGTTCAGCGACGCCCGCTTCGACCGGCTGGTCGACGAGGCCAACGCGGAGTCGGACACCGGGAAGGCGGTCGCCAAGTTCCAGGACGCCGAGCGGATCCTCGCCGGCCTCATGCCGGCGATCCCGCTCTGGTACCAGAACGGCAACGCCGGCTACACCGCCGATATCTCCGACGTGATGCTCAACCAGTTCAGCGTGCCCGTCTACGAGCGGATCAAGGTCAAGTGACCCGCGCCGCCGCCTGACCGACAGACCGAGGAACCGACAGACCGACAGACCGACGAACCGAGGAGGGGTCCCATGGGACGGTATGTGATCCGCCGGCTGCTCCAGATGATCCCGGTGTTCATCGGCAGCACGTTCCTCATCTTCTTCATGGTCTACGCGCTCGGCGACCCCGTCGCCGCGCTCTTCGGGGACAAGGCGCCCGACCCGGCGGTGGCCGCGCGCATCCGCCAGGAGCTCTACCTCGACCAGCCGCTGTGGAAGCAGTACCTGCACTACATGGGGCAGGTGCTCACCGGTGACTTCGGGACCGCCTTCACCGGGCAGCCCGTGCTGGAACTGATGGGGGACGCCTTCCCGGTGACCCTGCGGCTGACGATCGTCGCCATCCTCTTCGAGGTCGTCATCGGCATCGCCCTCGGTGTCGTCGGCGGGCTGCGGCGCGGGCGGGCGGCCGACACCAGCGTGCTGATGGTCACGCTGATCGTGGTCTCCGTCCCGACCTTCGTCAGCGGATACGTCCTCCAGTACCTCTTCGGCGTCAAGTGGGGGGCCGTCTCCCCGTCCGTGTCGCCCGAGGCGACCTTCGCCGAACTGCTGCTCCCCGGCGCCGTCCTGGGCCTGGTCTCGCTCGCGTACGTCACCCGGCTGACGCGCACCTCGCTCGCCGAGAACGCCCGCGCCGACTACATCCGGACCGCCGTCGCCAAGGGGCTGCCGCGCCACCGGATCGTCGTCCGGCACCTGCTGCGCAACTCGCTGATCCCCGTGGTCACCTTCATCGGCGCGGACATCGGCGCGCTGATGGGCGGCGCCATCGTCACCGAGCGGATCTTCAACATCCACGGCGTCGGCTACCAGCTCTACCAGGGCATCCTGCGGCAGAACTCGCCGACCGTGGTCGGCTTCGTGACCGTTCTCGTCATCGTCTTCCTCCTCGCCAACCTGATCGTCGACCTCCTCTACGCCGTGCTCGACCCGAGGATCCGCCATGTCTGAGCCCCCCGCGTACCCGCCCCCCGAGGAACCGGACGCCGTCAGCCCCGGCGACGGCGGTGCCGCGCGGCTGGCCTCCCGCGAGGCCGAGACCCTGGAACGCGGCCCCGCCCCCACCGCCGCTCCCGTCCCCACCGCCGCCCCCGCCCCCGGCGGCACCAAGGCGCGCAGCCTGTGGTCCGACGCCTGGCACGACCTGCGCCGCAACCCCGTCTTCCTGCTCTCCGCCCTGGTCATCGCCTTCCTGCTGCTGATCGCCGTCTGGCCGGGCCTGGTCGCGAGCGGCAACCCGCTCCAGTGCGACCTCGCCAAGTCCCAGGAGGGCTCCCAGCCCGGCCACCCGTTCGGTTTCGACGCCCAGGGCTGCGACGTCTTCACCCGGACCGTGTACGGGGCACGGGCCTCCATCACGGTGGGTCTCTGCGCCACCGCCGGCGCCGCGCTGCTGGGGAGCGTGCTCGGCGGGCTCGCCGGGTTCTACGGGGGCTGGTGGGACGCGCTGCTCTCCCGGCTCGCCGACGTCTTCTTCGGCATCCCCATCATCCTCGGCGGCCTCGTCTTCCTCTCCGTGGTCACCGGGGGGTCCGTCTGGCCGGTGGTCGGCTTCATCGTCCTGCTGGGCTGGCCGCAGATCTCCCGCATCGCCCGCGGCGCCGTCGTCTCCGCCCGGCAGCACGACTACGTCCAGGCCGCCCGCGCCCTCGGCGCAGGCAACCGGCGGCTGCTGCTGCGGCACATCGCGCCCAACGCGGTGGCGCCCGTCATCGTCGTGGCGACCATCGCCCTCGGCACCTACATCGCCCTGGAGGCCACGCTCTCGTTCATCGGCGTCGGCCTCAAACCGCCCACCGTCTCCTGGGGGATCGACATCTCCAACGCCTCGAACCAGATCCGCAACGCCCCCCACATGCTGCTCTGGCCCGCGGGCTTCCTCAGCGTGACCGTGCTCGCGTTCATCATGCTCGGCGACGCGGTGCGCGACGCCCTCGACCCCAAACTGCGGTGAGGAGACGGCCGTGAGCGACGCCCTGCTCGAAGTCCGCGATCTGCACGTCGAGTTCCGCACCCGGGACGGCGTGGCCAAGGCCGTCAACGGCGTGAGCTGCACCGTCGACGCCGGGGAGACGCTGGCCGTGCTCGGCGAGTCCGGGTCGGGCAAGTCGGTCACCGCGCAGGCCGTCATGGGCATCCTGGACTCGCCGCCCGGGCACGTCACCGGCGGCGAGGTGCTCTTCCGCGGCCAGGACCTGCTCACCATGGGCGCGGAGCACCGCCGCCGGCTGCGCGGAGACCGGATGGCGATGATCTTCCAGGACGCGCTGTCGGCCCTCAACCCGGTGCTCAGCGTCGGGGCCCAGCTGGCCGAGATGTACGAGGTCCACCAGGGGATGACCCGCAAGGACGCGCGGGCCAGGGCGGTCACCCTGATGGACCGGGTGCGCATCCCGGCGGCGAAGGACCGGGTCGGGGACTATCCGCACCAGTTCTCCGGCGGTATGCGGCAGCGCATCATGATCGCGATGGCGCTGGCCCTGGAGCCGGACCTGATCATCGCGGACGAGCCGACGACCGCCCTCGACGTGACGGTCCAGGCGCAGGTGATGGACCTGCTGGCCGAGCTCCAGCGGGAGTTCACGATGGGCCTGATCCTCATCACGCACGACCTGGGCGTCGTCGCCGACGTCGCCGACCGGATCGCGGTGATGTACGCCGGACGGGTCGTCGAGAACGCTCCCGTCCGTGACCTCTACGCCGCCCCCGCCCACCCGTACACCCGCGGCCTGCTGGACTCCATCCCGCGCCTGGACCGCAAGGGCCGGGAGCTCCACGCGATCAAGGGCCTGCCGCCCAGCCTGCTGGACGTCCCGCCCGGCTGTCCCTTCAACCCCCGCTGCCCCAGGGCCCGGGACATCTGCCGCACCGACCGGCCGCCGCTCTTCCCGGTGGCCCCCGGCCGGACCAGCGCCTGCCACTTCTGGAAGGAGACCCTCGATGCGAGCTGACGGCGGGGCGATCCTGGAGGTGCGCGACCTGGTCAAGCACTACCCGCTGACCCGCGGCGTCCTCCTCCGCAAGCACGTCGGCGCCGTCCGGGCCGTCGACGGCGTCTCCTTCGACCTGCGGTGCGGCGAAACCCTGGGCGTCGTCGGCGAGTCGGGCTGCGGCAAGTCGACGCTGGCCCGGCTGCTCGTCAACCTCGAACGGCCCACCGCCGGGCGGATCCACTACAAGGGCGAAGACATCACCAAGCTGTCGGGGCGGGCGCTGAAGGCCGTACGGCGCAACATCCAGATGGTCTTCCAGGACCCGTACACCTCGCTCAACCCCCGGATGACCGTGGGCGACATCATCGGCGAGCCCTTCGACATCCACCCCGAGGTGGCCCCCAAGGGCGACCGCCGCAAGCGCGTCCGCGAACTCCTCGACGTCGTCGGCCTCAGCCCGGAGCACATCAACCGTTACCCCCACCAGTTCTCCGGCGGCCAGCGGCAGCGCATCGGCATCGCCCGGGGCCTCGCCCTGCGCCCCGAGGTGATCGTCGCCGACGAACCGGTCTCGGCGCTCGACGTCTCCGTCCAGGCCCAGGTCGTCAACCTGCTGGAACGGCTCCAGGCCGAGTTCGAGCTGTCGTACGTCTTCATCGCCCACGACCTGTCCGTGGTCCGCCATATCTCCGACCGGGTGGCCGTGATGTACCTGGGCCGTGTGGTGGAGGCGGGCACCGACGCCCAGATCTATGAACACCCCACGCACCCCTACACCCAGGCCCTCCTCTCGGCCGTCCCCGTCCCCGACCCCTCCGTCCGCAGCCGCCGCGAACGCATCCTCCTCATGGGCGACGTCCCGTCACCCGCCAACCCGCCCTCCGGTTGCCACTTCCGCACCCGCTGCTGGAAGGCCCAGCGCACGTGTGCGGAGGTGGTGCCGCCGTTGGAGGTCCCCGAGTGGTTCCGGGAGAGCGGCGGTCCGGCGGCGCACGTGTCGGCCTGTCATTACGCGGGGGAGCGGCGGGTGGTGCCGGCGGTGGAGGGGGGCTGAGGGCGTGGTCCTACTCGCGCGCACGAGGTCGGAAAGCCGAGCGGATCCGCACTGAAGGGGTGGGGGTTACCCAGGACCCGTTACACCGACGGACCGGGAATGGCGCCTGTGCGAGCGGCCGTCGTTATGGCGCGCCTCTTGTGATCCCTGGTCCGTTCCTCGGCGAATTCACGCCGGATGCGTTGACGTGGAGAGTACGCAGCCGTGCGCAACTGTCGGAAGTATTACCGCTGTTACCGATGGTGTCACCGAGGCGTTCTGGACCCGCAGTTACCGGATCGCCTGCGAACGCTCCCCCTGCCGACTGGCAAGTAACGTCCGAGAGCCGCTGCTCCGGCGGCCGAGGAGGGGTGTCGGTGGAAACGGACGACGCGTTGCTTGTCCGCTCGACGCGGGAGGCGGGGGCCTTCGAACCGCTGGTCGAGCGTCATTCGGGGGCGCTGCACGGGTACTTCGCCCGCCGGGCGCCGGGGGCGGCGGACGACCTGCTGTCGGAGGCGTGGCTCCAGGCGTTCACGGCGCGGGGGACGTACGACCCGGAGCGGGGTACCGTGCGGGCGTGGCTGTTCGGGGTGGCCAGAAATGTACTGGCCGCGCACTGGCGCGGGCAGGAGCGGCAGTCCCGGGTCCCGCACGGCGATGAGGTGAGCAGTGATCCATGGCATGCCGTCGACCGGCGGCTGGACGCGGCGGCGGTCGCGCCGCTCATCCGCGACACTATGGCGGAACTGCCCGCCGTGGAACGTGAGCTGATGCTTCTCGTCGCCTGGGAGCAGCTCAGTCCCACCGAAGCCGCCGCGGTGATGGGCGTTCCCGCAGGAACGGCCCGCTCCCGGCTGCACCGCGCGCGCACCCGGCTGCGCACGGCCCTCGCCCCGTCCGACCCGAAGCCCCTGACAGGAGACCTTGCATGACCGGGAACGACCGGAACGACCCGAACGACGGCACCGGCCGGGACGTCCTCGACTTCCCCGGCGCCGGCCGGCTGCGCGCCGCCGGCAAGGTCGCGCCGCCCTCCGCGGACGTCGTCGCGGCGGTGCTCGCCGCCGTACGGGGGGCCGCCCTCGCCGAGGAGGGCCGCGGGGCGGAAGGCGTCGCGGCCGTGAGCGGCACGCGCGTGCCGGAGGCCTGCGGGGCCGCGCCGCTCCGGCCGCGCTGGCGGCGCCGCGTGCCGGTCATCGTCTCCGCCGCCGCCGTGATGGCCGTCGCCGTGGGAGCGGCCGTGTGGGCCTCACCCGAGTCGGGCAGGGGGCGGGTGAGGCCGGCGCTGGCCAAGCCGGTGGAGGAACGGGCCCCGTTCTGGGAAGTGCAGACCGTCAGCATGGGGCGGGAGAAGGGCGGCTCCCTGAAGACCTACGCGAAGCGGACCTCCTGGACGGCACGGAACGAGAGCCGGGAGCGCGAAGGCGACGGACCTGTGTACGGGACGAAGATGAGAAAGGGCGCGAGCACGGGGTTCGGGGTGCAGAGCTGGGACATCGACTGGGACGAACTCTGGAATCTGCCCACCGGCAACCCCAAGGCGCTCCTGCAGAGCCTCGCCGGCGAGAAGCCCGATATCGGCGTCCCGCTGCCGGAGGAACTCTTCGACGGCATCGGGGGGTTGCTCTCCGAGTCGCCCGCCCCACCGCGGGTCCGGGCCGCGCTGTACGGCCTGTTGCCCGGCATCACCCATGTCCGACCGGCCGGCACGGTGAAGGACAGCAGGGGGCGGACCGGCACGGCCCTCGACTTCACGGGCAACGACAACCGTCGATCCCGCCTGATCATCGCTCCGCGCACGTACCAGGTGCTGGAGAGGGCGGAGTTCCTCGTGGGGAGGCCGAACCCCGATGACCCGTTCCTGGCAGGGCTCAAGGACGGGGACGTGATCAACCGTACGACGTACCTGGTGTCGCGGCCGGTGTGGGATGCGCCACCCGCGCGGCCGCGCACGGAGCAGTTGGTTCCGGTGGTTCCGGAGGGGGCGCCCCGGGCGGGCTGACGCAGCGGCGCGCGGCGGCCCGCTGCCTAGGCCACCGCCACCGCCTCCGGAAAGTGGCACGCCGTCAGATGCCCCTCCCCGCTCCCCTCCGCCCGCGCCAGCGGCGGCTCCTCCGTGGCGCACCTCTCCGCCGCCTTCCAGCAGCGGGTGCGGAAGCGGCAGCCGGAGGGTGGGGAGACGGGGGAGGGGACGTCGCCGGTGAGGCGGATGCGTTCGCGGAGGGGCTCGTGCTCGGTGCCGGGTTCGGGGACTTCGGGGACGGCGGAGAGGAGGGCGTGGGTGTAGGGGTGGCGGGGGTGGTGGTAGATGGCGTCGCGGGGGCCCACCTCGACGATTCTGCCGAGGTACATCACGGCGACCCGCTGCGAGACGTGGCGGACGACGGCGAGGTCGTGGGCGATGAAGAGGAAGGCGATGCCCAGTTCGTCCTGGAGCTTGCGCAGCAGGTTGACGACCTGGGCCTGGATGGAGACGTCCAGGGCCGAGACGGGCTCGTCGGCGACGATGACCTTGGGGTCGAGGGCGAGGGCGCGCGCGATGCCGATGCGCTGGCGCTGGCCGCCGCTGAACTCGTGGGGGAAGCGGTTGTAGTGCTCCGGGCTGAGGCCCACGGTGGCGAGGAGTTCGCGGACGCGGGCCTCCCGGCCGCCGGGCGGGCGGATGCCGTTGACCTCCATGGGTCCTGCGATGATCCGGCCCACGGTCTGGCGGGGGTTGAGGGAGGAGTACGGGTCCTGGAAGATCATCTGGATCTGGGAGCGGACGGGGGCGAGCTGTCTGCGGTTGGCGTGGGTGATGTCCTCGCCCTGATAGGTGATCCGGCCGGCGGTCGGTTCCAGGAGGCGGGTCAGCAGCCGGCCGGTGGTGGACTTGCCGCAGCCGGACTCGCCGACGAGCCCGAAGGACTCCCCGGCCCGTACCGCGAGGTCGATGCCGTCGACGGCCCGCACCGCGCCCACCCGCCGCCGGACGGGGAAGCCGCCCAGGACGGGGAAGTGCTTGGTCAGTCCCTCGGCGACCAGGATGTCCGTCATGCCTCGCTCCTCGGGGCCTCGCGGAGCGTCCGGAGCCGGGCCCCTTCGGTGAACAGGGTTCGCCGCTGCCCGGCGTCCAGGTGGCAGGCCGCGCCCCGCCCGGCGGGCAGCTCCGGGCGCTCGGTCGCGCAGCGGTCGCCCGGCACCTCCACGGTCCAGGCGCAGCGCGGGTGGAAGGGGCAGCCCGGCGGTGGGGAGAGCAGGCTGGGCGGGGCGCCCGGGATCGGGGTCAGGGGGGTGTCGACGTCGGAGGTGAGGCGGGGCATGGAGCCCAGGAGGCCCCAGGTGTACGGGTGTTGGGGCGCGTGCAGCACCTCGCGCACCGGGCCGCGCTCGACGGCCCGTCCCGCGTACATCACCAGCAGGTCGTCGGCCGTGCGGGCCACGACGCCGAGGTCGTGGGTGATGAGGATGATGGCCGAACCGGTCTGCTGCTGGAGGTCCTTGAGCAGATCGAGGATCTGTGCCTGGACGGTGACGTCCAGGGCGGTGGTGGGCTCGTCGGCGATCAGCAGCTCGGGGTCGCAGACCAGCGCCATGGCGATCATCGCGCGCTGGCGCATGCCCCCGGAGAACTGGTGGGGGTAGTCGTCCACGCGCAGCGAGGCGTTGGGGATGCCGACCTTGTCCAGCATCTCGATCGCGCGCAGCCGGGCCGCGCTCCGGGAGGCGCCGGTGTGCTTGCGGAACGGCTCGGCGATCTGCCGGCCGACCGTGTAGTACGGGGACAGGGCGGTGAGCGAGTCCTGGAAGACCATCGCCATCCGGGCGCCGCGCAGCTTCTCCAGCGTGGACTCGGGGGCGCCCGTCAGCTCCCGCCCGTCCAGCAGGACCTCCCCGGTGACCTCGGTGGTACGCGGTTCGTGCAGGCCGAGCACGGTGAGGGCGGTGACGGACTTCCCGGAGCCGGACTCGCCGACGATGCCGAGCGTGCGGCCGCGCTCCAGGCCGAAGGACAGGCCGTCGACGGCCTTGACGACGCCGTCCTCGGTGCTGAAGCGGACGTGGAGGTCGCGG
Source organism: Streptomyces sp. I05A-00742 (assembly GCF_013055795.1). Classification (GTDB taxonomy): domain Bacteria; phylum Actinomycetota; class Actinomycetes; order Streptomycetales; family Streptomycetaceae; genus Streptomyces. The sequence goes on along the minus strand of NZ_JABETO010000042.1, from coordinate 10,203 downwards.
AGGGTCAGAAAGGGCGGGGACGGGGTTTCGTTCATCGGGGAGCTCCTGGCTGGGGGCCGTTCCGGCGGCGGTCCACGGGGCGTGCGGGGCGGTCCACGGGGCGTGCTGGGCGGTCCGCCGGGCGTGCTGGGCGCGGTCTGCCGGGCGTGCTAACTGAGCCGCACACGCGGGTCGATCACCGCGTACGCCGCGTCGACGACGATGTTGGCGACGACGATCGCCGTACAGCCGACGAGCATCACGGCCATCAGCGTGGGCAGGTCGGTCTCGCTCACCGAGGAGACGGCGAGCCGCCCGAGCCCGTGCAGGCTGAAGGTGAACTCGGTGATGATGGCGCCGCCGAACAGCGACCCCAGGTCGATGCCGAAGAGGGTGACGATCGGCGTCATCGCCCCCCGCCAGGCGTAGCGGAAGAAGACCGCGCGGCGGCCGAGGCCCTTGGCGCGCGCGGTGCGCACATGGTCCTCGGCGAGCTGCTCGATCATCTGGGAGCGGGTCATCCGGCTGTAGCTCGCGATGAAGATGATGGACAGCACCAGCCACGGGATGATCAGCCCGGTGAACCACTTGACGGGATCCTCGGTGATCGGGTGGTACGTCGGGTTGTCGAGCCAGTGCAGCCCGCTGACGAACACGGCGAGGGCGATGACGCCGACGAAGTAGATCTGGAGCGAGTTGCCGATCAGAGACAGCGAGCTGAAGAACTTGTCGATCCAGGTGCCCCGGAAGGCGGCGGCGATCATACCGATGCCGACGCCCACGACGAGGAAGACGACCGCCCCGCCCAGGGTGATGGACAGGGTGGTCGGGAAGCGGTCCACGATGGTGTCCCAGACCGGCTGCTGGTTGGAGAAGGAGTAGCCGAGGCAGGGCGCCGGGCAGTGGCCCACCGAGAAGTCACGGCCGGTGAAGATGCCGGTCATGTAGTGCCAGTACTGGACGGGCACCGGCTCGTCGAGACCCAGGTTCTTGTTGATGACGGCCAGCGCGTCGGGCGTGCAGTTCTTCCCGCACGACATCAGGGCGGGCTCGGAGGGCAGCGCGAAGAACAGGAAGAAGGTGATCGCGCTGATCAGCAGGACGATGACGATCGCGCCGAGGAACCGGCGGGCGAGGAATCTCAGCATGGCTGCGGGCTCTTCACGGGTCGGTGTCCGGCCGGGACGGTACCCGGCCGCACGGAGGGGTGGGCCGTGCGGACCGGTGTGTCACTTGACGAAGACGGCGGTGGGGTCGAGGGTTCCGTACACCGGGTGGTACTTGACCCCGCCGAGCCCCGAACCCCAGAGCGAGAACTGCCGGTTGTAGAAGGTGGGGACGCCCGGTACGTCATCGGTGAGGATCCGGTCGGCCAGCTTCTGCCACTCCTCGCCCGCCTTCTTCACGTCAGTGATCTTCGTGATGCGGTCGACCTCCGCGTTGACCTCGGGGTTGTCGAGGTGGCCGTAGTTCTGCGAGCCGTCGGCGATCTGCCGGCCGTCGAACAGCGGCGGGACGACGGTCGAGGAGACGGGCCAGTCGGCGCCCCAGGAGGTGCGGTAGACGTCGAACTTGTTGCCGACCTCGGAGATCGCGGTCCGCCAGGTGTTGGCGTCGACCTCCTTCTTCTGCACCTTGAAGCCCGCCCGTTCCAGGGCCTGGGTGACGACGACGGAGACCTTCTGCTGGACGTCCGTGTTGGCGTAGGCGTAGACGATTTCCACCCCTTCCTTGCCGGCCTCCTTCAGCAGGGCCCTGGCCTTCTCCGGGTCGCCCGCGGGCTTGTCCTTCTTGCCGTACGGGTCGGTGGGCCGGTAGCCGTCCATTGCGGGGGAGAGGTAGTTGGTGGCCACGATGCCGGCGGTCGCGCCGCCGTTCTGCTGGAGGATCTGCCCGTTGGGCATGGCGTACGCGAGCGCCTTGCGGACCTTGACGTCCTTGATGCGGGAGGTGTTGAACGTCATGTAGTCGACGTAGGGCTGGACCTCCACCAGGCGGCGGGCCTTGGTGTCCGCCTGGTTCAGGACCTTGGCGGTCATCTCGGGGGCCACCGCGTTGCTGAACGACATGGCGGTCCGGTCCACGCCCTGTCCGGCCAGGAGGCGCCGGGTGGAGTCCGCGTACTGGTGGCCGAAGCTGATCTCGAACCGGTCGGCGTACTGGTGGCGGATGGGGTCGGTCTTCGGGTCCCAGTGCTCGTTGCGCACGAGGGTGAGGGACTTGCCGACCTTGAAGTTGTCGACCTTGTAGGGGCCGGAGGAGAAGGGGGCGATGTCGTACTTGCGCTGGGTGTCCTTGTCCGCCTTCACCGCGCCGATGTTGGGCATGGCCGTCGCGTACGGGGTGTCCGCGTGCGGCTGCCGGAAGTGGAAGACGATGGTCTTGTCGTCCGGGGTGTCCAGGACGGAGGACGGCAGGTGCTGCCCCTTGTACGGGCCGTCCGGGAGCGCCTTGCGGAAGTCGTTGCCGTCGCCCGAGAGCCACTGGGGGATGTAGAGCGGGCCGTCGGTCTCGAAGGGGGCGTAGAGCCGCTCGATGCCCCAGCGGACGTCCTTGGACGTGATCGGGGAGCCGTCCTCGAACTTCAGCCCGTCCTTGAGGGTGAACTTCCAGGTCTTCCCGCCGTCGGACGGGGTGCCCGAGTCGGTCGCGAGATCGCCGACGAGCTTCACCCGCCCCTTGTCGTCGATCTTGTACGAGGTGAGGGAGCGGTTGTAGAGCATCTGGTTGGCCAGGACGTCGGCGAAGTAGATCTGGCCCGGGTCGAGGTGGTTGAAGGCGTCCCGCTGGAGGACGGTGACGGTGCCGCCCTTCTTCGCCCCCGGGGCCTCGGGGGCGGGCCCTGCCGCGTCGGCCGCGGTGCCGATGGAGTAGTTGGCGGAGACGGTCTTGTCCTCCCCGGGGCCCTCGCTCTTCGAGCCGCCGTCCCCGTCACCCCCTCCGCCGCCGCTGCTGCACGCGGAGACCACCAGGGCCCCGGCTGCCAGGGTCACGGCGTACCGGGCCCTGCGGTGGAGTCTCGTCATGGGTTGCACCTGCCTGTTCCGTGTGGTGACGGGGACGTGCTGTGTGCTTGCCGTGCGCTTGTGGTGTGGTGCGTTGGCTGCTGTGTGCTGCCGGGGACGAGCGGGACGGCGCTCGCTCAGCGCCGCCTGGTCCGTGGGTCGAACGCGTCCCGGACGGAGTCCCCGAGGAGGTTGAAGGCCACCACAAAGATGATCATGGCCAGCCCGGGGAAGAAGATGTAGGTGATGTCGCTCTCGTAGTACTGGGCGCCGTTGGCGAACATCCGCCCCCAGTCGGGCGTGGGTTCCAGGATGCCGACGCCGATGAAGGAGAGCCCCGCCTCGGCCGTGACCAGGGCGGGCAGCATCAGGGTGGACTGGACGAGGATCGGTGTCCACAGGTTGGGCAGCAGCTCCCTGGTGATGATGCGCCAGGGCGACGCACCGGTCACCTTGGCCGCCTCCACGAACTCCCGCTCCCGCAGGCTCAGTACCTGCCCGCGCAGCAGTCGCGCCAGCCCCATCCAGCCCAGTGCCCACAGCACCACGATCAGGGTCACCACCCGGAGGTACGTCGGGGTCTCCTTCTCCGGGCTGACGAACAGCGAGTAGACGACCGGCGTGAAGGCCACGAACGACAACTGCTGCGGAAACGCCAGCAGCAGGTCGATGAACCGGCCCAGGAAGTAGTCCGTCCGTCCGCCCGCGTACCCGGCGGCCACCCCGACGAGGACGCCCGTCACCACGCACAGCACCGTTGCCGCCGCCGCGATCAGCAGCGACGTGCGGATGCCGTACACCAACTGCGTCAGCACGTCCCGGCCCAGCGTCGGCTCGATCCCGAACCAGAAGCGGCCGGAGATCCCGCCGTTGGGGGCGATCGGGTAGCCGTACTCGTTCAGCAGGCCCTTCTCGTCCAGCCCGTAGGTGGTGGTCGGGTCCTTCCCGTAGAGCATCGAGATCAGTGGCGCGGCCACGGCCACGACGAAGAAGAAGATCACGATGCAGGCCGAGACGGTGCCCACGCGGTCTCGTTTGAAGCGCAGCCACATCAGTTGGCCCGGGGACCGGCCGGCCAGTTCCGCGGGCGCGGCGGCCGGGGCCGCCGGCTCGGTGATCGGGGAGGGACTGGGGGGAGTGGTCGGGGAAGGACTCGTCATCGCTTTGCGGCCCCCGCCATGTTGTGGTGGACCCGCCGGGTGATCGGGCTCACACCGGGGTTGGACGGGACTGTCGCAATGGCGTTGGCGCGGAGTCAAGAGGGCTGCGGGGGAAGGTGCGCGGTTCTGGCGCTTCTTGAGCGAAGGTTGTGCGGATCGAGGTGGTGGTGTGCTTGACAGTTGGTGGGCGGTGGGGGTGCCCCGGTCCCTCCCTTTCACCGTTTCTGCGGGGAGTTCCCCCACGCCCCCTGAGCGCGCCTGCGGCGCGCGTCCTCAAACGCCGGACGGGCTGAAGTGTGCGCCCGGGCGCACACTTCAGCCCGTTGGGGATGCCCCCTCCGGGGGAAGGGACGGGGCCGCTCACCCGCCCAACGACCGCCGCAGGAAGTCCACCTGGAGCAACAGCAGGTTCTCCGCCACCTGCTCCTGCGGAGTCATATGCGTCACCCCCGACAACGGCAGCACCTCATGCGCCCGCCCCTCCGCCAGCAACGCCGACGACAACCGCAACGTATGCGCCGCCACCACATTGTCGTCGGCCAGCCCGTGGATGACCATGAGCGGCCGATGCTGCTCGGCCGCGGCCGACAACCCCCGCTCGGTCACGAGGGAGTTGCGGTCGTACACGTCGGGCCGCTCGTCCGGCAGGCCGAGGTAGCGCTCGGTGTAGTGGGTGTCGTAGAGGCGCCAGTCGGTGACGGGGGCGCCGGCGATGCCGGCGTGGAAGACGTCGGGGCGGCGCAGTACGGCGAGGGCGGCGAGGTAGCCGCCGTAGGACCAGCCGCGGATGGCGACGCGGCCGAGGTCGAGGGGGTGGCTGCCGGCGAGGGCGTGGAGGGCGGCGACCTGGTCGTCGAGGGTGACGCCGGCGAAGTCGTCGCGGATGGCCTTCTCCCAGGCGGGGGAGGAGTGCGGGGTGCCGCGCCCGTCGGCGACGACCACGGCGAAGCCCTGGTCCGCGAACCACTGCGAGGTGAGGTGGGCGTTGTGGGAGGCCACCACGCGCGCGGCGTGGGGTCCCCCGTAGGGGTCCATCAGGACGGGCAGCGGACCGTCGCCGTCCCGGTAACCGGTCGGCAACAGCACGGCGCACGGGATCCCACGATCCCCCGCCCGGGTGAACCGGGGGCGCGCGGAGAGCACGGGGGTCTCGGCGAGCGACGCCACGGTGGCCACGGGCTTGTCGTCCCGCAACACGACGGTCTCGACCCCGGGGCGGTCCGGTGTCACGGAGGCCAGGACCGTGACCGCGCCGGAGCGCACGGCGGAGTGCCGCCCGGGCCGGTCGGAGAGCCGTTCCGCGCCCCCCTCGCCGATCCGCCAGACGTGCGCGGAGCCGGGCTCCGGGTCGTCCGCCGCGGCTCCGGCGGAGGCGCTGACCAGCACGGATCCCTCGGTGATGTCGAGTACGGCGTGGACGAACAACTCCGGTCCCGTCAGCGCGCGTTCACCGACGACGAGGGCGCGGGCGCCGTCGGTGTCCGCGATGCGGACCAGCCGCCCGTCCGGGGTCCACGCGGGGACGCCGGGGAAAAGATCGAGCCAATTCGCCGGGTCCTCCTCGGTGAGGAGCGCGCGGGTGGCGCCGGTGGTGGTGTTCACCTCCAGGACGACCTGTGTGCGCTGGTCGCGAGCCTGCACCAGCAGCAGCGGCGGGCCGCCCGCGGACCAGTGCACGCGGGCCAGGTACGGGTAGCGCTCCCGGTCCCACTCGATGTCCGTGCGCCCGCCGTCCAGGCCGAACAGGGCCAGGGACACCCGGGCGTTCGGCGTGCCGGCGGCCGGGTAGGCGATCTCGGCCGGGGCATCGGCCGGGCGGGCCGGATCGGCGATCCACCAGCGGCGTACGGGCGCCTCGTCCACGCGGGCGGCCAGCAGGGAATCGCTGTCCGGGGACCACCAGTAGCCGCGCGTCCGGTCCATCTCCTCCGCCGCGATGAACTCGGCCAGCCCCCAGGTGACGCCCTCCGCCTCCGGCGCGGCCAGAACCCGGTCACCGCTGCCGTCGGCCTCCACCACGCGCAGCGCGCCGCCCGCCGCGTACGCGACGTGGCGGCCGTCGGGCGCCGGCCGCGGGTCCGCGACCGGTCCGGGGACGGGGAGTTCGACGGTGCTGCCGCCCTGGAGCTCGGCGACGAAGAGCCGCCCCGACAGGGCGAAGGCGGCCAACTCGGCGGCGCTGTCCACCGCGTAGTCCACGATGCCCGCCGAGCCCTCGCGCGCCCGCTCGCGCCGCGCGCGCTCCTCGGGCGACAACTCCTCCTCGGCGCCCCCCAGCAGGACGGCGGGATCCCCCGCCGGGTACTCCCGCCCGTCGTCGAGGTCGAGCACCCACAGCACATGGGAACGATCGGTGCCCGAACGGGTGCGCAGGAAGACGACGCGCGAGCCGTCCGGCGCCACGGTGAACGCGCGCGGTACCCCGAGGGTGTAGCGCTGCGTACGGGCGTACTGGCGGGGGAACGAGAGCTGTCCGGTCATACGGCCGAGCCTAGGGCCGGCCGGTGCAGGGCGGTGCCGGGCGGCGAGAAGTCACCGTGCGCCCCGGCTTTGCTCCTGTGCACCGAGTCACGAGAGCAGCGCGGAAAGTTATGATCCCTCACGCATAGTGGGGAACTCCCCGCGCCTCGCCGCGTGCCGTCCCGAGGACGCGCGCGCCGTTCGTCCTGCCGTCCGCTCGACCGCGTATCTGGAGGTGAACCGCTGTGGCACTCTCGATTTCGGCGGTGGTGCTGCTGGCGATCGTCGTCTTCCTGCTGGTCCGGAAGTCGGGGCTGAAGGCGGGTCACGCCGCCATCTGTGTGCTGCTGGGTTTCTACCTCGCGAGCTCGACCGTCGCCCCCACCCTTCACCAGCTGACGAAGAGCGTCACCGCGATGATCGGCGGCATCAAGCTCTGACGGGCCGCCCGCCACGTGCCGCGGTCGGCTCCCCCGTGGAGCCGTCCGGCTCGTAGGCTGTCCCCATGACCGACCTTCCAGGCCGCCGGCTGCTCCTGGTGCACGCGCACCCGGACGACGAATCGATCAACAACGGCGCGACCATGGCCAAGTACGCCGCCGAGGGTGCTCACGTCACCCTGGTGACCTGCACCCTCGGCGAGGAGGGCGAGGTGCTCCCGCCGGGCCCCGCCCACCTCACGGCCGACCGGGAGGACGGCCTCGGCGCCCATCGCGCCGGCGAACTGGCCGCCGCGATGAAGGAGCTCGGCGTCACCGACCACCGGTTCCTCGGCGGCCGGGGGCGCTACCGGGACTCCGGGATGATGGGCGCCCCGCAGAACGACCGCCCGGAGAGCTTCTGGCGGGCCGACGTGGACGAGGCCGCCGCGTACCTCGTTGAGGTGATTCGCGAGGTGCGCCCGCAGGTGCTGGTCACCTACGACCCGCACGGCGGCTACGGGCACCCCGACCACATCCAGGCGCACCGGGTGGCGACGCGCGCGGTGGAGCTGGCCGGCGAACCGGCGTTCCGCCGGGACCTCGGCGACCCGTACGAGGTGGCGAAGGTCTACTGGAACTGCGTTCCGCGCTCGGTCGCGGAAGCGGCCTTCGCACGGCTGCGCGAGACCGCGGCGGCGGGCGGCACGCTGCCCTTCCCCGGCGTCGCGTCGCTCGACGACGTCCCGGGCGTCGTCCCCGACGAGGAGGTGACGGCGGCTCCGGACACCGCCGCCCACCTGCCGGCGAAGGCGGCGGCCATGCGGGCGCACGCCACCCAGATCGTGGTGGCCGGTCACTTCTTCGCCCTCTCCAACGAACTGAGCCAGCCGCTCTTCGCCGACGAGTACTACCGCCTCGTCCGCGGCGCGGCGGCGGCCGCCCGGGAGGACGACCTCTTCGCGGGCGTCGCCGGAGGTGCGGCGTGCTGACCGGAACTCTCACGGCGGGCAAGGTCGCCACCCACCTCGGCCTCGTCGTCCTCGGCTTCCTGGTCGGGATCGCCGGTTCGCTGGTGCAAGCGGCGTGGTTCCCGGGCGGGTTGCTGCTCGCCCTGGTGGCCCTCGCGGCGCTCTGCCACGGCGGACGGGTGCTGACGGGCGGCCGGACCGGGGCCGCGTCCGGCGGCGTGGGGTGGTTGCTCGCGGTGCTCGTGCTCGCGCTCAACCGTCCCGAAGGAGACTTCCTGTTCGAGGCCGGTATCGGCTCGAACGTCTTCATGCTGGGCGGAATGGTCGTAGTTGTGATCTGTGCCACGCTGGTGAGAAATCCGCAACCGAACGGGCCCGCCGACCGACTTGGCCCGTGAGGCGACTGTTTTGTCCGGCGATTCGCCTGACTTTTCCTTGATGTCGCCCGCCGCTGTGCGAGCCGCGACGGCGCGTATCGCCTGCGGGCCGCCGGGGTATCCGGCGGTCGTCAAATGCGCGCCCGTGGTGCCCAGTATGGTGGTGGCGCCGCCGAGCCCCCCTGACCTTGGGCATGGGCGACCCCGGAGAGGTCGGAGGGCGGCGGAGAATAACCGGGAGAACCTGCTTTGAGCCGAGAATCTGACAGTCCGTCCTCCGGCCCCCAGGGCCGTGGCGGCGCCGCGTACCCGTCGGGGACTCAGCCCTACGGGTCCGGGGGCGACGGCCGGCCGAACGCCGGGCGCACGCCGGACGCACCGAAGACCGAGACCACGCTGACCACGCGGATCCGCATCAACATCCCGGGCTCGCGCCCCATCCCGCCGGTGGTCATGCGCACCCCCGTCGGCGACGATGCGCAGACCGAGGGTGCTCCGGAGGCGCCGGGCGACGGGGCCGAGCGGCCGCAGGCCGCCGCCGCGCCCGCCCGGCAGCCGGAACCGCCCGCGGCGGCCCCGGAGCCGGAGCGCCCGGCCGAGAAGACCAGCGACTGGTTCGCACCCCGCAAGCCGGCCGGCGGCTCCACGCCGCCCGGCGGTTCGCCGGCGGCCGGGGCGAACGGGCTGCCGCGCCGCACTCCGGCGCCGACGCCCGGGCCGGTCCAGGGCAATGCTCAGGGCATGGGCAACGCTCAGGGCATGGGTAATGCTCAGGGCATGGGCAATGCTCCGGTGCCGGGCAACGTCCCCGGCATGGGCACGCCCCCCGGCATACCGCGCGACCTCGCCGGCGGCGGTGCCGCACCGCACCCGCCGCTGCCGGGCGACCCGTCGACGACGGCCGCCATGCCGCTGCCGGGCGACCCGTTCGGCGGCGGACCGGCTCCGTACCCGCAGTCCCCTCAGGCGCCGCAGTCCCACCAGCCGCCGCAGGCGCAGCAGGGGCCGATGGGCGGCGGCGCGCCGTGGCCGGGCGACCCCTCTGCCACCGGTGCCATGCCCGTACCCGGCGACCCGTTCGGGGGGCCGGGAACCCAGGGCTTCGGCCAGGGACCGAGTCAGGGTCAGGTACCGGGTCAGGGTCAGGGGCTGGGTCAGGGTGGCGCGCCGTGGCCGGGCGGTCCTGACACCACGGGCGCCATGCCCGTACCGGGCGGCCCGTCCGTCACCGGCGCCACGCCGCTGCCCGATGACCCCTTCAACAACACCCCGGCCGCCGGGGGCGCGCCGTGGACCGCCGATGCCCTGACGGGCAGCGTCCCGGCCCGCCCCGGTACGCCGCAGGCGCCCGGCGGCCCGGGCACGCCCAACGGCACGCCGTGGACCGGGCCCGGGAACGGGCCGGGCACGCCGGAGACCACCCAGCAGTTCCCGGCCCCGGGCCAGGGGCAGCAGGGCCAGGGGCCCCGGCTGCCGTTCCCCGTCGGCGGGCGGACGGACACCCCGCACGACGGCTTCCCGGTCGTCCCGCCGCCCGCGGCCGCCGCCGCGCCGGCCCCCGCCGCACCGGCTCCTGCCCAGAAGCAGGGCAAAAAGAAGAAGGGCCCCAAGGGCGGCGGCCAGCAGCAGCGGTCCGGTCCCAAGGTGCCGCCGCCCGGTGCCAAGGGCTCCGTCCCGCCGCCGCCCGGCGCCGCGCGGCCGAACCCCGCCGCGGAGACGCTCGTCAGCGGCATGCCGCCCGTCCCCGCGCCGGGCGGGCCCAAGCCGCCGCTCGACAGCGGCGCGCCCCGGGTCGCCGTGCCCAAGCCCCCCGTGGACAGCGGCGCCCCGCG
>NZ_JABETO010000041.1 GCF_013055795.1 Streptomyces sp. I05A-00742 | reverse complement strand
TGCCGCCGCGGCCCCGTCGGTGCCCAGGCCCGGCCCGGCGGGTGCCGCCGCGGGGCCGTCGGTCCCCAAGCCGGGCCCGGCCGTCCCCAAGCCGCCGGCCGCGGCGCAGAGCGCCCCGCCGAGCACCCCGAAGCCCCCGGCCAAGGGCGGAGCGAAGGGCGCGCCCAAGAAGAAGGGCCGCTCCAAGCTGGTCCTGCTGGCCGGCGGTGTGATCGCCCTCGCCGGTGTCGCCTACTGCACCGGGCTGGTCATGAACCACTCGGACGTGCCCCAGGGCACCACCGTGCTGGGCGTCGACATCGGCGGCAGCTCCAAGGAGCAGGCCGTGCAGAAGCTCGACGCCAAGGTCGGCAACCGGGCGACCGCGCCGCTGAAGGTGACCATCGGCGGCAAGACGGTCGACCTCAAGCCGTCCGTGGCCGGGCTGTCCATCGACACCCAGGAGACCGTGCGGTCGGTGTCGGGCCGGGACTACAACCCCGTCACCGTCGTCGGCTCGCTCGTCGGCAGTGGCCGCACGGCACAGCCGATGGTCAACGTGGACGAGGAGAAGGTCGCCGCCGCGCTCAGGACGCTGTCCGGCGAGGCCGGCGGCGCCAAGGACGGAACGATCCGTTTCACGCCGGGCAAGGCCGTTCCGGTGTACGGCAAGCCGTACCAGGGGCTCGACATCGACAAGGCCGTCGAGGCCGTCGAGACCGCGTACCGGCAGCGCGCCGAGACGGGCAAGGACGCGGCCGTGGCGCTGCCGAGCGCGAACCGGCAGCCCAAGGTGACCAACGCCGAGGTCGACCGGATGATGAAGGAGTTCGCCAATCCCGCCATGTCGGGCCTGGTGAAGATCCAGACGGATTCGGTCCACTTCGTCCAGTTCGGCCCGGCGCGCTCGCTGCCGAAGATCCTCTCCGTCAAGGAGGTGGGCGGCAAGCTGGTGGAGAGCTACAACCTCGAAGCGATCAAGACGCTGTACGGCAGGAGCTTCGACGGCGTGACGGTCATGCGCGGGAACGGCAGCAGGACGCCGGTGACCCCGCAGGACGTCGCGGGGGCGCTCGCCAAGGCACTGCGCGGCAAGACGCCGGCGGAGCGGGTGGTCGTCATCAAGACGAACGTCGCCTGACGCGGCTCGCCCAGGGGTCCCCGTGCCGGTACCGGCACGGGGACCCTTCCGTCTCCGCCCGGGGACCTTCCCGTCTCCGCCCGTGGGCATGACATCTGTCATGCCGAGCGCACGACGGCCGACACTGCCCCGCGCGGCGCCGTCCGGCGAGGATGGTCCCATGACCATCACCGCACGGACGTTCACGGGGGACAGCCGGCGCACGGGAGCCGCTCCCGCCGTCAGCTTCGCGAACGTCAACAAGAGCTTCGGCGCCGTGCGCGCCGTCGCCGATCTCAGCCTCCAGCTCCACCCGGGCGAGACCGTCGCCCTTCTCGGCCCCAACGGCGCCGGCAAGTCCACCACCCTCGACCTGCTCCTCGGCCTCAGCCGTCCGGACTCCGGCACGGTCGAGCTCTTCGGCACCACTCCGCAGCGCGCCATCGAGCAGGGCCGGGTCGGCGCCATGCTGCAGAGCGGCGGCCTGATGGAGGACGTCCGGGTCGAGGAACTGGTGCGGCTCGCCTGCGACCTGCACCCGAGGGCGTACCCGGCCGACCGGGTCATGGAGCAGGCGGGCATCACCGAGATCGCCGACCGGCTGGTCAACAAGCTCTCCGGCGGCCAGGAGCAGCGGGTGCGCTTCGCACTCGCGACGGCCGGCGCGAACGACCTGATCGTGCTCGACGAGCCGACCACGGGCATGGACGTGACCGCCCGCCAGGCCTTCTGGGGCGTGATGCGGCAGCAGGCCGACGAGGGCCGCTCCGTCCTCTTCGCCACCCACTACCTGGAGGAGGCCGACGCGATCGCCGACCGCGTCATCGTCCTCCACCGCGGCCGCGTGCTCGCCGACGGCTCCGCGGCCGAGATCAAGGCGAAGGCGGGCGCCCGCCGTATCGTCTTCGACCTCGACGGGGAGATCCCCGAGGCCGACCTGCGCGCCCTGCCGTACCTCGCCGCCCTGGAATTCTCCGGCCGCACCGTCCGCATCCAGTCGCACGACGCCGACGCCACCGTGTACGCCCTCTACGGTCTCGGGCTCTTCCCGCGCAACCTGGAGGTCGCGGGACTGGGCCTGGAGCAGGCGTTCCTCGCCATCACCGACGCCGCCACCGCCGGGGAGGCGGTCTCTTCATGAACACCCTGATCAGGCTGGAAATCTCGCGCACCCTGCGCAACAAGAAGTTCATGTTCTTCTCGATCCTCTACCCCTCCGCGCTCTTCCTGCTGATCGCGTCCGGGGCGAAGGGCGACGAGAAGCTCGGCGACAGCGGGCTGACCTTCCCGGTGCTGTACATGGTCTCCATGGCCACCTTCGGCGCCATCACCGCCGTCCTGATCGGCAACGCCGAGCGGATCGCCAAGGAGCGCGAGAAGGGCTGGGTGCGCCAGCTGCGGCTGACCGCGCTGCCGGGCCGCGCCTATGTGACGGCGAAGATCGCTTCGTCCGCCGTCGTCTCCCTGCCCTCCATCGTCATCGTCTTCGTCGTCGGCGCCGCGGCGAAGGGCATCCGCTTCGAAGCCTGGCAGTGGGCCTCGCTGACCGGTGCCATCTGGGCCGGCAGCTGCGTCTTCGCGGCACTCGGCGTGGCCATCGGCTACATGGCCACCGGCGACGCCGTCCGCCCCATCGTGATGATCGTCTACTTCGGCCTGGCCGCGCTCGGCGGCCTCTGGATGCCGTCGGCGACCTTCCCGGACTGGCTGCAGAAGATCGTCGAGTACGTGCCCACCCACGCCTACGCCGGACTCGGCCAGGCCATCGAGCGCGGTGAGGCACCGGGCATGAAGGACGTGCTCCTCCTCGTCGGCTACCTGGTGCTCTTCACCGGCGCCGCGGCCTGGCTCTACCGCAAGGACACGCACAAGGCCTGAGCCACCGGCCGCCCGCGGTGGCGGCGAAGGGAGACTCGTCGGTATGGACAGCAGCGGCAACACGACGGCGGACGGCGGCCACATGATGATCGGTGAGGCACCGCAGAACCGGCGCCAGACGCTGGCCAAGGCATGCCTGTCCGTCCTCTACCTGACCTACCTCGTCTTCGCCGTGCACGACCTCACCGGCGGCCGCCACTCGCCGGCCGCCACGGTCCTCGGCTGGTGCGGGCTCGCCGTCTTCGTGACGTTGTACCTGGTCATGCTGTTCGCCCCCCGGCCGCGTCCCGGGCCCGGCCGACGGCAGTTCGGTCTGCTGGCCGGGCTGTTCACGCTCTCCGTGATCATGGTGTTCACGCTCGGCGAGGCCTGGCTCACCCTGCTGGTGTACGTCTCCATCTCCAGCGCCGTGCTGCTGCCCATCCGGTGGGCATGGCGGGCCATTCCCGTGCTCGGCCTCCTCTCCCTCGGCCTCGGACTGCTCAAGGGAGCCGAGGGCAGCGGGCTGCTCCTCATCATCACCGCCACGCTGCTCGGCGGCGCGGCGATGGCGGCCGTCGTCCAGATGGGCCGCACCATGCACGAGCTGCGCGAGGCCCGGGCCACCGTCGCCCACCTCGCGGCCAACGAGGAACGACTGCGGCTCGCCCGGGACCTGCACGACCTGCTCGGCCACTCCCTCTCCCTCATCACCCTCAAGAGCGAGCTCGCCGGCCGGATGCTCCCGGACCACCCCGAGCAGGCCGCCCAGCAGGTCGCCGACATCGAACGCGTCGGCCGGCAGGCCCTCGTCGACGTCCGCGAGGCGGTCAGCGGCTTCCGCCGCCCCACCCTCGACGGTGAACTCGCCGGCGCCCGCACCGCCCTGGCCGCCGCCGGCGTCACCGCCGACCTCGGCCGCGCCTCCGGCCGCCACCCCGACCTCGCCCCCGACGCGGAGGGCGCCCTCGCCTGGGCCCTCCGCGAAGCCGTCACCAACGTCATCCGCCACAGCGGCGCCCGCCGCTGCGAGGTGACCCTCACCGAGTCCGGCGACCACCTCCGCCTCACCGTCACCGACGACGGCGAAGGCCCCCACCACCCCCACGGCAACGGCCTCACCGGCCTCTCCGAACGCCTCGCCCTCACCGACGGCCACCTCGAAACGGGCCGCGGCCCGAATGGGGGGGTCCGGCTGCGGGCGTACGTTCCGCTGGTCCGCCCGGCGGCGGAGCGAGGCCGGGCCGAGGCCGGGTACGCGCCGGAGACCGGCTGAGGCTTTATCTCCGCGCACTCGAAGCGCTGTTCGTCGACGACGCACCTCTAGGCAGCTAACCCCAATGGGGTTACCTTGGGGGCATGCCTAAGATCAACGTCTACTTGCCCGATGACCTGGCCGAGGCGGTCAAGGACGCCGGTGTGCCGGTGTCGGCTGTCTGCCAGCGGGCGCTGGAACAGGCCGTACGCCGGGTGATCGCCATCCGGGAGACGGTCCTGGCCGACCTCGGCGACGAACCGGCCGGAGCGCTCGCGCACTTCACCGCGAGGACGCGGGNCGCCGGTGTGCCGGTGTCGGCTGTCTGCCAGCGGGCGCTGGAACAGGCCGTACGCCGGGTGATCGCCATCCGGGAGACGGTCCTGGCCGACCTCGGCGACGAACCGGCCGGAGCGCTCGCGCACTTCACCGCGAGGACGCGGGGCGTGCTCACGCTGGCGGTGAAGCGCGCACGGGACGCGGGCGCGTCGAGCACAGGCACCGAGCACCTGCTGGGCGCCCTGCTGGACGAGGGCACCAACCTGGCGCTCCATGTGCTCCGCGCCATGGAGATCGAGCCGGACCACGTCGGACGCGACCTGACCCGCCGACAGCCCGGAGAGTCGGCGGCCCCCCAACCGGCCGGTGATCCGCGCCGACTCGACGGACCCGCGGCCACCGCCCTGGAACTGGCGGTGACCGAGGCATCCGCCCTCGGCCACAACTACGTCGGCTGCGAGCACCTGTTGTTCGGCCTGGCCGCCGAACCCGACGGCGTGGCCGGGCAGGTACTGCGGGCCCTGGGAGCCGATCCCAAGCTCGTCCGCCGCGCCGTCACCGCCGCACTGGCGGGCTACGTGCACTTGCGGGCCGAGAGCGGGCAGGGCCGGCCCGAGGCGCCGCGGCAGGAGCTTGTCGCGGCCATCCGTGCCGAACTGGAACCGTTGAGCCGGCGCATCGCACGGCTGGAGGAGCACCTTGGCCTGACCTCCGAAGGATGACCGCCATGGCCGGCCGCGGAAGCGGCAAGCGGCCCCCTGACGGGCGGTTCCGGAGCCTGGCCTGGCGGCGATTGCTCCTGCCGGCCGCCTTCGTCCTCATAGTGTTGGGAAGTCTGTGGTGAATCCTGTGAACCCTGCGCCGAACACCTTCAACGCCTCCCCCTCGAACCCCATCGGTGCCTTGGCCGCCGATCCGCAGACGGCGGCGGAGCGGTTGGCGGCGCTGCCGTCGGTGGCGGGCGTTCAGGTCGCCGGCGTCGTCGACGGCTCCCTGGCGGTCGGCGCGGCAGGCGTCACCGACACGGAGACCGGCGAGCCGGTGACCGCCGGTACCGGGTTCCGCGTCGGCTCGATCACCAAACTGCTCACCGCCCACCTGGTGATGCGCTGCGTCCTCGACGGCCGCCTCGGCCTGGACGACCCCCTGACCCGGTTCGTCCCCGGCCCCTGGGACGGCCTGCTCGTGCGTCACCTGCTCTCGCACTCCACCGGGTTGGACGCCGGCGACATCTTCGTCGACACCGGGAACGACGACGACGCCATCGCGCGCTACACCGCGATGCTGCAGGATGTGGGCTCACTGTTCCCGCCGGGCGCGACGTTCTCCTACTGCAACGGCGGCATCATCCTCGCCGGCCGACTCGTCGAGGTTGTGACGGGCCGGGCGTGGCGGGAGGCGCTGCGCGAGAAGGTGCTCGACGCGGTGGGCATGCGCGGGACGCGCTTCGTCACCGGTGTGGACGCCGAGCATGACCTCGGTACCGCCCGTGGTCACGTGGTCCGCGGCGGCGAACCGACCGCGCTGCCCCGGCGGATCGACAACCCGATGTGCACGCGCGGCCTCGACCCGGCCGGAGGCACCCTGGTGTCCACCGCTGCCGACCTCGGCCGCTTCACCCTGGCGCACCTGCGTACGCCCGGCACGGAGGTCATGCGAACGCTGCACGCTCCGGCCCCGGGAGGCGTGTCCACCATGCTCGGGGCCGGACTCGGCTGGATGATCTGGGCCAACGCCGCCCAGTCCAGTGTGCGCGTCGGCGGCGCCAACCCCGGCCAGTCCGGCCTGATCGCCGCCGACCCCACCACCCGGACCGCCGTCGTCGTGCTCACCAACTCCGATCAGGGGATCAACGCCGTCAACACACTGCTCGACGCGCCCGGCCCGACGCCCGGCCCCCAGCCCGAGCCCGCCCCGGCCGACCTGTCCCGCTACACCGGCCGGTACGTCTCCCACGCGGTCACCGCCGAGATCACCACAGCGGACGCCGGCCTGCTCGTCCGCGCCGAGGGATATCCCGACATCCCGCTCACCCCGCGCGACCGCCGGACCTTCGACTCGCCCGGCGGGCCGGTGGCGTTCCTCGACTTCGACGACCACGGCACGCCTGACAGGCTGCGCCTGCGGATGCGCGTCATGCGCAGGGACAGCACCGCGCAACCCCGGTGACGAATCCGTCTCGGGACGCAGGGGGCCGGGCCCAGCCACCCCGGCGTGCACAATCGGCACTCCCGGTCACCGATTCTGCCGGCGCCGTCGAGAAGGCCGGCTACGGGCAGCGGGCCGCGGAGTACCGCGATGCGTGGACCACGCACCGGAAGGTGGTTCTCCACAAGGAGGGGTAAGGGCCGCGAGGCCCCCGGCCACCCCGATGTGCGGAAGCGGAATGTGTGTCTGTCTACCCTGATCACATGAATGACGCCCCAGGTGAGCCGCCCGCAAGACGCACGAGAGTCCTCCTCGCGGAGGACCAGTCCATGGTCCGGGAGGCGCTGGCGGCGCTGCTGGGGCTTGAAGGGGACATGGAGGTTGTCGCGCAGGTGGCGCGGGGGGACGAGGTGGTGGAGGCGGCGCGGCGGGCGCGGCCGGATGTGGCGTTGCTGGATATTGAGATGCCGGGGCTGACGGGGCTGGACGCGGCGGGGCTGCTGGGGCGGGAGATGCCGAGGGTGAAGGTCGTGATTCTTACGACCTTCGGCCGGCCGGGGTACCTGCGGCGGGCGATGGAGGCGGGGGCGTCGGCGTTCCTGGTGAAGGACGCGCCGGCCGCCGTTCTGGCGGACGCGGTGCGCCGGGTGCTGCGGGGGGAGCGGGTCATCGATCCGACCCTCGCCGCGGCGGCGCTCGCGGAGGGGGCGAATCCGCTCACGGAGCGGGAGCGGTCGGTGCTGCGGGCGTCGGCGGACGGGTCGACCAACGCGGAGCTGGCGAAGGCGCTGCACCTGTCGCACGGGACGGTGCGCAACTACCTCTCGACGGCGATCCGGAAGACGGGGGCGAGGAACCGGGCCGAGGCGGTGCGGATCGCGCGGGACAAGGGGTGGCTCTGAGCCCGCGATGAACCCGCGACGAGCCCGCGATGAGCCCGCCGCACCGCCGGGCCGTCAGTTGAGCAGCGCCCGCGCCGCCAGCGCCTGGCGGCGGACGGTCTCCGCCGCCTCCGGCTCCAGCGGGGCGATGACCTCGGCGTACTCCTCCAGCTCCCGCGCCCCGCGGGCGAACTCGCCGCGTTCGACGAGGAGTTCGGCCCGCTCGTAGCGCAGCCGCGCCGGGTGGCTGGGGAGGAGGAGGGAGAGCTCGACGGCCCACAGCTGGACGCCGCTGCGCTCGGGACGGGCCGCGGCCCAGGCGCGGATGTTGTTGAGGACGCGGAGGACGATCTCCAGGGGCTCGGCGGGGGAGAATTCGGCGGCGGAGAGCGGGGCGCCCGTGGCCCCGGCCACCAGCAGGCCGGCCTCCTCCTCGGTGAGCGGCCGTCCGCTGTCGAAGGGGTCGGCGAGGGCGTGCGGCCCCTCGGGGGTGCCGAAGCCGACGATGAAGTGGCCGGGCAGGGCCACCCCGTAGACGGGCGCCCCGGCCCGTCGGGCCACCTCCAGCCACACCACGGACAGCAGGATCGGCAGACCCCGGCGCCGCTTGAGCACCTGGTCGAGGAGGGAGGACTCCAGCCGCCGGTAGTCGGCCGGGCCACCGCGGAAGTCGCAGCGTTCACCCAGCAGGTCGGCGAGGGCGGCGGCCCAGCGNCCACACCACGGACAGCAGGATCGGCAGACCCCGGCGCCGCTTGAGCACCTGGTCGAGGAGGGAGGACTCCAGCCGCCGGTAGTCGGCCGGGCCACCGCGGAAGTCGCAGCGTTCACCCAGCAGGTCGGCGAGGGCGGCGGCCCAGCGCTCCGGAGTGGCGTGCCGGCCGAGGGCGGGCAGCAGTCCGGCGAGGCGGTCGAGTTCCATCTGGGCGTCGTCGAAGTCCCGCTCGCCCAGCTCGGGGTCGGCCTCGGCGGAGATCAGCAGGCACAGCAGCGCCAGGTCGGGCCGCTCGTCGCGGGCGGCCTCGGCGAACCGTCGCCGGCCGGTGGTGTCGGTCATTCCGGCCTTCCGTGTGGCGGAAGCCTTCCGTGCGGCAGAAGTCTTCCGTGTGACCAGGGTCCCCCGTACGGGGAAAGCCTTCCATGTCCCATGGTGATCCCTCCGAGGCGGGGTCCGCACGCGCCCCCGGCACCCGCCCGGCGGTCAGCCGTTCAGCGCTCAGGCCCGCCCCGGCTCGCGACGGTAGTGGTACGCGTGGTGCGTCGTGAACCCGAGCCCGTCGTAGAGCGCCGCCGCCCCCGCGTTGTCCGTCTCGACCTGGAGGTACGCGGCCGAGGCGCCCTCGTCCAGCGCCTGCCGGGCCAGCCGCGCCATGACCAGCGTCGCGAGGCCGAGCCGCCGGTGGTCCGGGGCCACCTCCAGGGCGGCGAACCCCGCCCACCGGCCGTCGATCACACAGCGGCCTATGGCGGCGCCGGGGACGCTCGCGAACCACACGGACGGCCCCCCGGTCAGCACGGCCCGCGCCGCCCGGTCGTTCCCGGCGGTCCGGCCGTAGGCGTCGAGCCACGCCTCGTCCGGCTCCCGGCCCAGCAGCACCCGGCCGGTCTCCTCCACCGTGTCGGCCAGCGGCGCCAGCGCGGCCGTCCGCATCAGGGCGTGCCGCTCGGCGGTCCAGCCGCGCGCGGCCAGCTCCGCGTCCAGCCGCTCGTCCCCGGCCGGGTCCCCGGTGGTGACCTGGACGCGGGCGGGGAGTCCGCGCTCCGCGTACCAGGCGGTGACCCGGTCCAGCGTCTCGGGCAGCGGCAGCCCGGAACCGCCCAGGGGCAGCGCCGAGTTGGCGCGGGCGGTGAAGCCGCCGGCCGCGCGGAGGGTCCAGTCGCCCAGCCGCCCGGTCTCCGTCGCGGGCCAGCCGCGCGCCGCGGTCTCCTGGAGCTCGCGCGCGGACGCGGCGGGGCCGCGCCGCCGGGCGGGGGCGGCCGGGACGACCTTGCCGGCGACGAGCGCGTCCTCGGGGACCTCGACGGTCCGGCCGTCGCGGCGTGTGATCCGCAGCACACCGTCCGTCCAGGAATCGAGCGTTCCGACGGCGTCGGAGAACCGCTCGGGGGAGGTCCTCCGGTCGTTCAGTGCCCGTACCGACACCCTTTTTCCCACATCTTCGGAACTGATCCGGATTTCCAGCCGTCCGCCCGTGGTGAATTCCACAGCTCTCCCAGCCCCTCCTGTTCGTCATGTGCCCCGGAACGGAGATACTAGGTGTGGGCATCGACGACGCCGCGCTCCCGCGCGAGATGACCCCTACCGAGGAGGAACGACAGCGTGACCTACGTCATCGCGCAGCCTTGTGTCGACGTGAAGGACAAGGCGTGCATCGAGGAGTGCCCCGTCGACTGCATCTACGAGGGCTCCCGGTCCTTGTACATCCACCCGGACGAATGTGTCGACTGTGGCGCCTGTGAGCCGGTCTGCCCGGTGGAAGCGATCTTCTACGAGGACGACACCCCGGACGAGTGGAAGGACTACTACAAGGCGAACGTCGAGTTCTTCGACGAGCTCGGCTCGCCCGGTGGTGCTTCCAAGCTGGGGCTGATCGAGCGTGACCACGCGTTCATCGCCGCGCTGCCGCCGCAGAACCAGTGAGCTGCCCCTAGGCACCGCACCCCGGCCCCGTACAGCCCCGCCGCCGTACGGGGCCGCGGCATTCCCCGACCCCCCGGATCACCCGTAGCGCAAGAGAGCGAGCAGCCAAGCGTGAGCGCAGTCTCCTCCCGACTCCCCGTTTTCCCCTGGGACCGCCTGGAGCCCTACAAGGCCACGGCCGCCGCCCACCCCGACGGCATCGTGGACCTCTCGGTGGGTACCCCGGTCGACCCGGTACCCGCGGTGGTCCGGCAGGCGCTGGCCGACGCGGCCGACAGCCCCGGCTATCCGACGGTCTGGGGGACGGCCGCGCTGCGCGACGCGCTCACCGGCTGGGCGGAGCGCCGGCTGGGGGCCAAGGGTCTGGCGCACACCAATGTGCTGCCGGTCGTCGGCTCCAAGGAGCTGGTCGCCTGGCTGCCCACCCAGCTCGGCCTGGGGGCCGGCGACAAGGTCGCGTACCCGCGGCTCGCCTACCCGACGTACGAGGTCGGCGCACGGCTGGCGGGCGCCGAGCCGGTCGTCTACGACGACCCCACCGAGCTCGACCCGGCCGGCCTCAAGCTGCTCTGGCTGAACTCTCCCTCCAACCCCACCGGCCGCGTCCTGTCGGCGGAGGAGCTGCGGCGGACGGTCGCCTGGGCCCGCGAGCACGACGTCCTGCTGTTCAGCGACGAGTGCTACCTGGAGCTGGGCTGGGAGACCGAGCCGGTCTCGGTCCTGCACCCGGACGTCTGCGGCGGCTCGTACGAGGGGATCGTCGCCGTCCACTCGCTCTCCAAGCGCTCTAACCTGGCCGGCTACCGGGCCGCCTTCCTCGCCGGTGACGCGGCCGTCCTCGGCGAGCTGCTCCAGATCCGCAAGCACGGCGGCATGATGGTCGCCGCGCCCGTGCAGGCCGCCACCGTGGCCGCCCTCGGCGACACCGCGCACGTCACCGAGCAGCGCGCCCGCTACGCCCGCCGCCGGGCCGCCCTGCGGGCCGCCTTCGAGGGCGCCGGGTTCCGGATCGAGCACAGCGAGGCGTCGCTGTACCTGTGGGCCACGCGGGACGAGCCGTGCTGGGACACCGTCGGGGCGCTGTCCGAGCGGGGCATCCTCGTCGCGCCGGGGGACTTCTACGGCGCGGCGGGCGAGCGCTTCGTACGGATCGCGTTCACCGCCACCGACGAGCGGGTGGAGGCGGCCGTCCGCCGCCTGGCCGACTGACCGTACGCCCCGGCGGCGGGCACACGTACGCGCAGGGCCCGGGAGGGGATGTCCCGGGCCCTGCGCGTACCGCGTCCGCGGTCGGTGCGGTCGGCTGCCGTCCCGCGGTTCCGGCGGGTGCGGCAGGTCCGACGAGTTCGGCGTGTGCCGGTTCAGCCGCCCAGGGAGGGCAGGGTCTTGGTGACGTTGCCGCCGGCCAGACCGTCGGTGGGCAGGCCCTTGCCGGCCGCGCCACCCTTGGTCACGGTCTTCGCGGCGCCGCCGACCGCCGAACCGGCGGAGCCCGCCAGCTGGCCCGTGGTCCTCTGGCCGCTCTGGAGGGTGGACTTGCCGGTCGTGCCGGCGGTGCCGAGCGCCTTGCCGGCGGCGGGCAGGGCGGTGCGCACGACCTTGTTCCCGGCGTCCGTCGTCACCGCACCGGCCTGGCGGGAGACCGAGTCGACGTGGTTGCCCAGCTGCGCGCCGTCCACCGCGCTCAGCGTGCCCAGGTCGGGGGCCTTGAGGGCGTCCGCGCTCGCCGTGCCGGCCGCGCCGACGGCGGGGGCGGCGGCCGCCGCGACGAGCAGGGCGGCCTGGGCGATCCGACGCGTGAGGGGGAGGGACATGTTGCTCCTTCGACGGGTGTGACTTCGACGGGTGGAACTGCTGTCGTTCGCTGTCCGGCGTGCGGACGCAGTGACTACCGCCCGAGCCCTCCGAAGGTTGCGGTGGCCTTGAGTAAAGAGTTGGTAATGCGTCGCATAATCAGTTCTATGAACAATCGGGCAAACCAGTCGGTCCGCCGGGGTGTGTAAAAAGCCGACCATCCTTTGTTCACCAGCGGCGCGACCGGATTTCGCCGGATGCGGCCACCGCGTGTACCCCGGTGTCCGGCACGGCAACCTTCCGTTCCGGCGGATGCCCCCGGCGGGGGCACGGTCGTACTACTGAGCGGTCGTACTACTGAGAGGTCGTGCTACTGAGCGGTCGTGATGCGGACGGCGGCCGGGCCCTCGCCCGTCCGGCCCGTGTCGTGCCGCCAGCCCGCCCGGGACTCGTCCGCGGTCCACACCCGCCCGTCGAAGGACACCCGCGTGATGCGCAGCTCGGCCGCGTGCGCCACCGCCCAGGACGCCAGCTCCCAGCCGCGCCGCCGCGGCCCGTCGTCCACCGCCGTGGTCCGTACCGGCCGGGCCGGGACGGTCACCGTGCGGGGAGCGGCGGCCCCCTGCCGCCCGGCGGCCTCCGCGGCCGGCAGCGCCGACGCGCCGAAGTCCCGCCGCAGCTTCGCCCGGACCGCCGCCGGGTCGCCCGGCTTCCCGTCGCTCGGGCTGGTCGCACAGCTGAACGTGGCCGGGGTGCGGCCGGTCAGCGCCGCCGCGAGCAGCGACGCGCCCGGCTCGTGCTTCGCGTACGCCTGGGGGAAGCCGCTGCGCTGCACCCGCTGCGCCGCCACCGTCAGCGGCAGCCGCGAATAGCCCGGCACCTGGACCAGGTGCGTGTAGAACGCGTCCGCCGCGTAGACCGGATCGGTGATCTGCCGGGCCGTGCCCCAGCCCTGCGTCGGCCGCTGCTGGAAGAGGCCCTGCGAATCCCGGTCGCCGTGGTGGATGTTGCGCAGCCCCGACTCCTGCATCGCGGTGGCCAGGGCGATCGTCACGGCCCGCTCCGGCAGCCCGCGCGAGGTGCCCACGGCGGTGATGGCCGCGGCGTTCACCGCCTGCTCGGGGGCGAGCGAGTACGACTCCCCGTCCGCGCGCACGATGCAGCGCGGCGCGCCCGGACCGGCCGTCAGGTAGTGCGCCACCAGGTAGCCGGCCAGCGCCAGCAGCACTCCGCAGGCGGTCCCGGCGCGCAGCAGTCGTCCGCGTCGGACAGCGAAGATCGGGGGCATGCGGCCCACGTTACTTGACGGACCGTGCGACGAGCCGCTTCGTCCGGGGCGTGTGCCCGGGGCCGGTTCGGGCCGGTCCCCGGCGCCGGACACGGGTTAGAGTCGCCTGTATGGAGCATGCCGCACTCGACCTGTCCCTCGACGCCGCCGCCCTCACCGCGCGGCTCGTCGACTTCCCGTCGGTCAGCGGTGAGGAACGGCCGCTCGCCGACGCCATCGAGCACGCCCTGCGCGGAGTCCCGCACCTGACGGTCGACCGGCACGGCAACAACGTCGTCGCCCGCACCCGGCTCGGCAGGGCCGAGCGCGTGATCCTCGCCGGGCACATCGACACCGTGCCCATCGCCGACAACGTCCCCTCGCGCCTGGACGACGACGGCGTGCTGTGGGGCTGCGGCACCAGCGACATGAAGTCCGGCGTCGCCGTCCAGCTGCGCATCGCCGCGACCGTCCCCGCGCCCAACCGCGACCTGACCTTCGTCTTCTACGACAACGAGGAGGT
Organism: Streptomyces sp. I05A-00742; assembly: GCF_013055795.1. Classification (GTDB taxonomy): domain Bacteria; phylum Actinomycetota; class Actinomycetes; order Streptomycetales; family Streptomycetaceae; genus Streptomyces. The sequence goes on along the minus strand of NZ_JABETO010000041.1, from coordinate 35,190 downwards.
CTCCGCCCACCTCAACGGCCTCGGGCACATCGCCGAGGCCCACCCCGACTGGCTGGCGGGCGACTTCGCGGTCCTCCTCGAACCCTCCGACGCCCAGGTCGAGGGCGGTTGCCAGGGCACGCTGCGGGTGATCCTGCGCACCGAGGGCGAGCGCGCCCACTCCGCGCGGAGCTGGATGGGCAGCAACGCCATCCACGCCGCCGCGCCGATCCTGGCCCGGCTGGCCTCCTACGAGCCCCGCCGGCCGGTCATCGACGGGCTGGAGTACCACGAGGGGCTGAACGCCGTACGCATCGGCGGCGGGGTGGCCAACAACGTGCTGCCCGACGAGTGCGCCGTGACGGTGAACTTCCGCTACGCGCCGGACCGCACGGAGGAGGAGGCGCTCGCGCATGTGCGCGAGGTGTTCGAGGGCTGCGGCGTCGCCGAGCTGATCGTCGACGACCATTCGGGCGGCGCCCTGCCCGGCCTCTCGCACCCGGCCGCGGCGGCCTTCATGGCGGCGGTCGGCGGCAGCGCGAAGCCCAAGTTCGGCTGGACGGACGTCTCCCGGTTCTCCGCCCTCGGGGTGCCCGCGGTGAACTACGGACCCGGCGACCCCCTGTACGCGCACAAGCGGGACGAGCACGTGGCCGTGGCACGCGTCCTGCACTGCGAGGAGCGGCTGCGGACCTGGCTGACGGCCTGAATCCCCCCGCCCGGGGACGTCGCTCCGCGCCCGGTGGGCCTACGCTGAACTGCACCAACCGCAGCGGAGGGAGCACGGAATGGTCAATTCCGACGGGGCGCGCACAGGACGGGAGCAGCGCCGGGGGCCGGTGCTGCGACGCCACGGCCAGATGCAGCAGGGCACCACGGACCAGCACCTGCTGGACACCCGGGGGACCGCGGACTGGGTGCACGAGGATCCGTTCCGGGTGCTGCGCATCCAGTCGGAGTTCGTCGAGGGCTTCGGTGCCCTGGCCGAACTCCCCCCGGCCATCAGCGTGTTCGGCTCCGCCCGGACCCCGCTCGGCTCCCCGGAGTACGCGGCCGCGACGGCCATCGGCCGGGGCCTGGTCGAGGCGGGCTTCGCCGTCATCACCGGCGGCGGGCCCGGCGCGATGGAGGCGGCGAACAAGGGTGCGATGGAGGCGGGCGGCGTCTCGGTCGGCCTCGGCATCGAGCTGCCCTTCGAACAGGGCATCAACCCCTATGTGAACCTCGGTGTCGATTTCCGCTATTTCTTCGTCCGCAAGACGATGTTCGTCAAGTACGCGAGCGGCTTCGTGGTGCTGCCGGGCGGACTGGGGACGCTGGACGAGCTGTTCGAGGCGCTCACCCTGGTGCAGACGAAGAAGGTGACACGGTTCCCGATCGTGCTCTTCGGGTCGGACTACTGGCGGGGCCTGGTGCGGTGGATCGAGGAGACGCTCGTCGCCGAGGGCAAGGTGGGGGCGCACGACCTCCAGCTGTTCCATGTGACGGACGACGTGGAAGAGGCCATCACGCTGGTGACCAAGGAGGCCGGGCCCTGAGGCGCCCGCCGGACGGGCCGGGTCCCCGGACCGTCCGGCGCCCCTTTCCTGCGTTTTCTACGCCAGCCCCCGCCGCGCCACCGCCGGCTCCCGGTGGCCCGCGATGGACGCCACCATGTCCAGCACCTGCTTCGTCTCGGCCACCTCGTGCACCCGGTACACCCGGGCCCCCAGCCACGCCGACACCGCGGTCGTCGCGAGCGTCCCGATCACCCGCTCCTTGACCGGACGGTCCAGCGTCTCGCCCACGAAGTCCTTGTTCGACAGCGAGACCAGCACCGGCCACCCGGTCTCCGTCATCTCGCCCAGGCGCCGCGTCGCCTCCAGCGAGTGCCGTGTGTTCTTCCCGAAGTCGTGGCCCGGGTCGATCATGATGCCGTCGCGCCGCACCCCGAGGGCGACGGCGCGTTCGGCCAGGCCCACCGTGACCCGCAGGATGTCCGCCATCACATCGTCGTACTCCGTCCGGTGCGGACGGGTGCGCGGCTCGACGCCGCCCGCGTGGGTGCACACCAGGCCGGCGCCGTGCCGGGCGGCCACCTCGGCCAGCCGGGGGTCGACCCCGCCCCACGCGTCGTTGAGCAGGTCCGCCCCGGCCTCGCAGACCACCTCGCCGACCTCGTGCCGCCAGGTGTCCACGCTGATGACGACGTCCGGGTGGCGGCGGCGCACCTCGGCGACGAAGCCGGCGGTCCGCCGGACCTCCTCCTCGGCCGTCACCTCCTCGCCGGGGCCCGCCTTCACCCCGCCGATGTCGATGATCGCGGCGCCCTCCGCCACGGCCTGCTCCACCCGGGCCAGCGCGGGCTCGTCCTGGAAGGTGGCGCCCCGGTCGTAGAACGAGTCCGGCGTCCGGTTCACGATCGCCATGATCACCGGCTCGTGAGCGTCGAACTCGCGTCGTCCCAGCCGCAGCATTTCCCGCACTCCCTCTCCGTGGTCCGCCAGCGACCTTAACCGTCGGTGGGTCATGGCACGATCGGGGAGGACGGATCGACTGACGGAATCCGTCCGCCGGCACTCCGGGGAGATGGTCGTGTTCTGGTTCCTGCTCTTCGCGTTGGTCGTGGTGGTCGCCGCGGTCACGCTCGCCGTGCTGAGCGGCCGCGACGGCGTGCTGCCCGAGGCGGAGCCGGACCGGACCGCCTGGTCGCTGCCCCCCGGCCGCCCGCTGGCCCGGTCCGACATCGACGGTCTGCGGCTGCCGGTCGCCCTCCGCGGCTACCGCATGGCCGACGCCGACGATGTCCTCGACCGGCTCGCCGCCGAGCTCGCCGAACGCGACGCCCGCATCGCCGAACTGGAAGCCGCCCTCGCCGGCGCCCGCGCCGAGGCCGCGACCGTCCGCCCGGACGGTCCGCGGGACGCGCCGCCGTCGCCGTCGTCGGCCGAGGACGAAGGGAACAGTCATGAGTGACGGAGTGGTCCTGGGACCGGACGGGCTGCCGCGCTGCCCATGGGGCCTGGAAGCGGAGTCGATGGCCGACTACCGGCTCTACCACGACACCGAATGGGGCGTCCCCGTGCGCGGCGACGACGCCCTCTTCGAGCGCATATGCCTCGAAGCCTTCCAGTCCGGCCTCTCCTGGATCACCATCCTCCGCCGCCGCGAGGGCTTCCGCGCCGCCTTCGCCGGCTTCTCCATCGAGAAGGTCGCCGCCTTCACGGACGATGACGCCGCCCGTCTTCTCGCCGATCCCGGCATCATCCGCAACCGGGCGAAGATCGCCGCCGCCCTCTCCAACGCGAGGGTCGCCGCCGCTTGGGCTCCCGGTGAGCTCACCGAGCTCGTGTGGTCCTTCGCGCCCGAGGGGTCGGCGCGGGCTGTGCCGCGGTCGGCGGCGGAGGTGCCGGCGATTACGGCGGAGTCGACGGCGTTGTCGAAGGAGTTGAAGGGGCGGGGGTTTCGGTTTGTGGGGCCGACTACGGCTTATGCGTTGATGCAGGCTTGTGGGCTGGTGAATGATCACTTGGCCGGGTGCCATGTGAGGGGGTGAGGGGGGTTTTGCCCCGGGCCCGCCCTTTCACCGTTTCTTGCAGGGGCTGCGCCCCCGCCCCCCCGAGCGCACCTGCGGTGCGCGTCCTCAAACTCCCCCAGAGGGGGCACCCCCAACGGGCTGAAGTCAGCCCGTCCGGCGTTTGAGGACGACCGCGCGAAGCGCGGTTTCGGGGGCACGGGGGCTTGCCCCCCCGCAAGATGCCCTCACCGCCCCACGAACCGTGGCTTCTCCTTCTTCAGAAACGCCTCCACCGCGATCCGGTGATCCTCCGATCCCCCGGCCCGCCCCTGAAGCTCCTCCTCCAGCCCCAACGTCTCACCCAGCGAGTGATCCGCCCCAAAAGCCAGCGCCCGCTTGATCGCGGCATACGTGAGCGTCGGCCCCTCCGCGAGCCGCCGGGCGACGGCGGCCGCCTCGGCGGCCAGGTCGGTGGCGGGCACGATCTTGTTGGCGATGCCGAGCTCGTACGCCTCCTGCGCGGGGATGGAGCGGGGGAAGAGCATGAGGTCCATGGCCCGGCTGTGCCCGACGACGCGGGGCAGCGTCCAGGAGACGCCGGAGTCGCCGGCGAGGGCGACACCGGCGAAGGCGGTGTTGAAGGAGGCGGTGTCGGCGACGACGCGGTAGTCGGCGGCGAGGGCGAAGCCGGCGCCGGCGCCGGCGGCGACGCCGTTCACGCCGGCGACGACGGGCTTGGGCATCTCGGCGAGGGCGAGGGTGATGGGGGTGTAGTGGTCCCGGACCGTGTTCCAGGTGAGGTTCGTGCCGTTCTCGCGGTCGGCGGCGAGGGAGCCGATGTGCTCCTTGAGGTCCTGGCCCACACAGAAGGCGCGCCCGGTGCCGGTGAGGAGAACGGCGCGGACGGCGGCGTCCTCCGCGGCCCGGCGGACGCTCCCGAGGAGGGCGACCTTGGTGGCCGTGTCGAGCGCGTTCATGGCGTCGGGCCGGTTCAGGGTGATCGTCGCGAGCCCGTCGGCCACCTCGTACAGCACGGTGTCTGCCATGGAGCGGTCCCTCCCTCGAAAAGACAGCGGTCAGCGGTCAGCTTGCCGCAGCTCGCGGTGAATGACAGCCGGCCGGCATGTGACCTGCGTCAAAGAAGTCGGGGAATCGGTCCTGTGTACGGGTGCGTCGTTGGTGAGCAAGTACGGAGCAATCGCCGAATTGGGTGGTTTTGCGGGAGCGTGTTGCCGAAGGGATGCCGACCGATGTTGGTCATTGGGTCGCGCGATGCGGGATAATGGCCTGGAAGCAATGTGTTCGATGCCGGTGACACGTGCCCTTCGATGGGGTCGCTCGGCAGACGATGAGCTGGTTTCAGGAAGGGGAACGAGCATGGCGGCCATGAAGCCGCGGACGGGCGACGGCCCGCTCGAGGTGACCAAGGAGGGGCGGGGCATCGTCATGCGGGTTCCGCTCGAAGGCGGCGGTCGTCTCGTCGTCGAGCTGACCCCGGATGAGGCGGCGGCTCTTGCCGACGCCCTGAAGAACGTCGTCGTCTGACGCACGGACCACGGTCTTCCTCTGACTTCTCCTGCCCCGGCAGCCGGTTCGCCCGGCTGCCGGGGCAGGGGCATTTCCGGGTCCGGGGACGGTTCCCCGGCCGTTCCGGCCGATGGCTGAAATGTGATGGTCACCACGCGAGGGTCACCACGCGAGGGTCGCCCCGGCTGCCTCGCCCGCGGCCCGGTCAGCCCCGGCGGGCGGCGCACAGCAGCCCGTCGCCCACGGGCAGCAGTGACGGCAGCAGGACCGTCGACTCCCGTACCACGCGCAGCAGTTCGCGCAGGCGCAGCACCTCGGCGGGCTGGGCGGCGGAGTCCACGGTGCGGCCGTCCGCGAACACGCCCTCGAAGCAGACGACCCCGCCCGGCCGCAGCAGGCGCAACGATTCCGCTAGGTAGTCGAGGTACTCCAGCCGGTCACCGTCGCAGAAGACGAGGTCGTACCCGCCGTCCGCCAGCCGCGGCAGCACCTCCAGCGCGCGGCCCGGGATGAAGCGGGCGCGGTTGCCGGCGAAGCCCGCGGCGCGGAACGCCTGCCGGGCGAACTGCTGGCACTCCGGGTCGCTGTCCACGGTGGTGAGCACGCCGTCGGGGCGCATGCCGTGCAGGAGGTGCAGGCCGGAGACGCCGGTGCCGGTGCCGATCTCCGCGACGGCCTTGGCGTCCACGGCGGCGGCGAGCAGGCGCAGCGCGGAGCCCGTGCCGGACGACACCGAGCGGAGCCCCGCCTCGTGGGCCCGGTCGCGTGCCCAGAGCAGTGCCGGGTCCTCGATGTGCTCGACGCCGTACGCATCGGCGAACGCCCAGCTCGTCTGCCGGTTGCCGGTAATGGCCCTCTCCTGTCCCCATGTGTCGACGCAACGGTGACTGTATCCGCTGCGGTCGGGAACCCGCAGATGGGACCAGGCGTTGACGGGGTGTGAGGGAGGGCGCGGGGCCGGTGGAGGGCGACCGGAGGATCCGGGGAGCGGATCAAAACCAAAAGCAGGTCAAAATTACTTATCCGGAGCTAACGGGCGAGGTGGATATGGTAGGGGCTCCACTGGACACCACCAGAGCCGACAGGGGAGGTGCGGCTACGAGCTGTGACCGCAGGGGAGTGCTGAGGCGCTTCCGCCGGTCCGCCGTCGAGCCGAAATCCGTGACCGACACCGCTGACCGTTCCGCCGACCGCAAGACCGCGACCGCGACGTTCGCCACCGACGCGGACGCGCAGGCGTGGACCCCTCCCACCTGGGAGGAGATCGTCAGCACCCACAGCGCACGGGTCTACCGCCTGGCCTACCGCCTGACCGGGAACCAGCACGACGCCGAGGACCTCACCCAGGAGGTCTTCGTCCGGGTCTTCCGCTCGCTGTCCACGTACACCCCGGGGACGTTCGAGGGGTGGCTGCACCGCATCACCACCAACCTCTTCCTCGACATGGTCCGCCGCCGCCAGCGCATCCGCTTCGACGCGCTGGGCGACGACGCCGCCGAGCGGCTCCCGAGCCGCGAGCCGTCCCCCCAGCAGCACTTCAACGACACGCACTTCGACGCGGACGTGCAGCAGGCGCTCGACACCCTCGCCCCGGAGTTCCGGGCCGCGGTGGTCCTCTGCGACATCGAGGGCCTCTCGTACGAGGAGATCGCGGCGACGCTCGGCGTGAAGCTGGGCACCGTCCGCAGCCGCATCCACCGCGGCCGTTCCCATCTGCGCAAGGCGCTGCGGCACCGCTCGCCCTCCGCCCGGGCCGAGCAGCGCGCCATGGCGGGGGTGGCCCCCGGCGTCCGGCTGAGTGGGGAGGTCGGGATCGCGTGACCGGTTCAGGCGGTCAGTCCCCCGCCGAGCAGCATCTCGGCGACCGCCTCGCGGCCCTGGTCGACGGGGAATTGGGACACGATGCCCGGGAGCGGGTGCTCGCGCACCTCGCCACCTGCTGGACCTGTAAAGCGGAAGCCGACGCGCAGCGCCGGCTCAAGAGCATGTTCGCGGAGGCTCCGCCCCCGCCGCTCTCCGACGCCCTGCTCGCCCGGCTCCAGAGCCTGCCCGCCATGGGCCTCGACGGCCCCGCCGGGCCGGGCGCGCCCACGGCGGACGGTGAGGAGCGGGCCGGTGAGCCCGGTGGTCCCGGCGGTCCCGGCCGGGACGACGGCTTCGGGCCGCACGGCGACGCCTTCGCCCTGCTGCCGATGCCCGCCCTCGCCGCACGCGACCGCGGTTTCCGCGTCCACGACGTGGGCCGCAACCCCTCGCGCGGCCGGAGATTCGCCTTCGCCGCGGCCGGCGCCGTGACGATAGCGGCCTTCGCCCTGGTCGGGGCGGAGCCGCTGCGGACGGCCGTGGAGGCCCCCAGAGCCCGCTCCGAGAACCCGCGGACGAGCACGGCGACGGCGCTCGCGCTGTCCGCGCAGGGGAACGGCGGCGGCGTTCGGAGCGGCGGCAACGGGGAGAGCCGCCGGCCGAACCGGAACCGTCCCGTCGGCACCGGGGCCCCCGCGGACGCCGGGCGGTCGCCGCGGCAGCCCATGTCGCGGGCCGCGCTGGTCATACCGCCCGCGCTGCCCGTCGCCGTCCCGTACCGGATGCCCCAGCAGGCACCCCTGGCCCGCTGATGCGCACCTGACAGTACGGGTACTCTGCTCGCGCCCACCGGCACCTGGTTGAATCGCCGGTGGGCGGCCGGTATCCAGGGATGCCACGGCTTGTGAGACCCACGTGGGGGGAGCAGAGATGGACGAGGGCAACGCGCCGGTTTCCGCGACCGGACCGCAGTGGTGGAGCCGCTCGCGCCCGGCCGACGACGGCTCCCCGGCGGACGCCGGGTCCCTGGCCGGTGGCGGCTCCCCGGAGGACGTCGGCGGCCTTCCGGCCGCATCCGCCGCGTACCCGTCCACCCCGGACGGCACCGTGCCGCCGGGTCCCGCGCCGCTCCACGACCCCGACCCGTACGGCACACCCCCCTACGGCCGCCCCGGCCCCTGGGCCCCCGCCCCGCCGGTACAGCGCCCCACGGCCACCCCGGCGGGCGGCACCGCCCTGCCGCCGTCCGGCGGGACGCCCTCGCCCTTCGCCCCGCCCCGGGACCCGGGCACGGGCACGCCCTGGCCGTACACCGACCCGACCCCGCCGGCTTCCGGCGGCCCGGTTTCCGGTGGCATCCCGCACCAGCCGTACCCTGCCTCCCCGCCACAGGACGCCACCCCCACACCCGCCGCCACCCCCGGGGCATCACAGCCCTCCTCGGCCGCACCCGCCCCGAGCGAGGACGCCTCCCGCCCGCCGGTGGACGCTCCCGCGACCGGCGTTCCGGTCGTGGACGGCGTGCCGGCGCCCGGCCGGGGTGAGGACGCCCCCCGCCCGCAGGTGGAGGCTCCCGTGGCCGATGTCCCGGTCGCGGACGGTATGTCGACGCCCGGCCGGGGTGAGGATGTCTTCCGTCCGCCGGTGGGGGCTCCCGCGGCTGATGTTCCGGTCGTGGACGGCCTGTCGGCGTCCGACCGGGACGGGAATGTCTTCCGTCCGCCGGTGGACGCTCCCGCAGCCGGTGTTCCGGTCGCGGACGGTATGTCGGCGCCCGGTCGGGGTGAGGATGCCTTCCGTCCGCCGGTGGACGCTTTCACGACCGCCGAGCCGGTCAGGGACGCCGTCCCGCCGCCCACCGCCGCCGCACCCGATCTCCGGAAGGCCGAAGTGGCCGCCGCCCCCGACCCGCAGGAGGCCCCGGGCGGTTCCGTTCCCGCCGCCGGAACGCAGTTCGCCTCCGCCGCCACGCCCGAACCACCGGCGTCCGAGGACACACCCACCCCGGGCCCGGCGGCTCCCGCCGGTGCGCCGTATCAGCACGCCTCGCAGCAGCCCGTTGCCCCGGGTGCCCCGGGTGCACAGAGCCAGGGTGGTGAGCACCCCGCTGCGTCCGCGCAGCCCCTGCCCGCCCCTGGCACCTCGGAGCGGCCCGCCGCCCCCGGGTCCCGGAGCCCGGGTGAGCACCCTGCGGCGTCCGCCCAACCCCCGTCCGTCCCGGGCGCCCCCGCGCCCGCGGCACCGAACCCGTACGCCGCGCAACAGGCCGCCGCCCAGGGCGCGCAAGGCCAGCGCGTGCCCACGACCGCGCCGCACCCGTACGCCCCCGAGCTGCCCGCCACCCCGGGCCCCCAGGCCCCGGCCGGGCAGCACCCCGGCGCGACCGGGCAGTTCCCGGCAGCCCCGGCCGTCCCTGGCGCCCCCGGCGCCCAGGGGTACCCGGGCGCCCCCGCGCCGTACCCGCCCACGCCCGGCGCCCCCGGCGCACAGTCCCCGTACGCCCCGCCCGCCGTGCCGGGCGGGTTCGGGCAGGGGCCGGGTGTGCCGCCGGGCGCGGGGCCGTGGCAGTACGACCCGTGGGCGGCGGACCGGCGGCCTCCGAAGGAGGAGAAGGGGAAGCCGGTCACGCGATCCCGGATCGTGACGGGGGCGCTGATCGTGGCGCTGGTCGCGGGTGGGATCGGTGGCGGGATCGGGGCGTGGCTGGAGCGGGACGGGGGGCCGGGGCACCGGGTGACGCTGCCGCAGGCGCCCGCCGAGAAGAGCGACCGCGAACCCGGCAGCATCGCAGGGATCGCGGCCCGCGCCCTGCCCGGCGTGGTGACGCTGCATGTGCGCGGCAGCGGCGGCCAGGGCACCGGCACCGGGTTCGTCCTGGACAAGACGGGCCACATCCTCACCAACAACCACGTCGTCGAGGCGGCCGGCGACGGCGGCAGCGGCGAGATACAGGTGACCTTCAACGGCGGGCAGACCGCCAAGGCCACCGTCGTCGGCCGGGACAGCGGCTACGACCTCGCCGTCGTCAAGGTCTCGGGCGTCTCGGGGCTCACCCCGCTGCCGCTGGGCAACTCCGACTCGGTGCACGTCGGCGACTCGGTCGTCGCCATCGGCGCGCCCTTCGACCTGGCGGGCACGGTCACCACGGGCATCATCAGCGCCAAGGAGCGCCCGATCACGGCCGGCGGCAAGAAGCAGGACGGGAGTGACGTGAGTTACGTCGACGCCCTCCAGACGGACGCCCCGATCAACCCGGGCAACTCGGGCGGCCCGCTGGTGGACTCCCGGGGCCGGGTCATCGGCATCAACAGCGCGATCCGCTCGGCCGGCGGCTCGTCGGAGTCGGGCGGCCAGGGCGGGAGCATAGGCCTCGGCTTCGCCATACCGATCAACCAGGCCAAACGCGTCGCCGAGGAGCTGATCAACACCGGCCGGGCCACTCACCCGGTGATAGGTGTCTCACTCGACATGGAGTACCAGGGCGCCGGTGCCCGGGTGAACCCCAAGGGCGGCGGCGGCACCCCGGTGAGCCCCGGAGGGCCGGCGGACAAGGCGGGCATCGCCCCGGGCGACGTGATCAAAAAGGTGGACGACGTCCCCATTCGCAGTGGTCAGGAGCTCATCGTCAAGATCCGCAGCCATCGGCCGGGCGACCGGCTGACCCTCACGGTGGAGCGCGACGGCAAGGAGCGGACGGTCCAAATGACCTTGGGGACGGCGAGCTCGCGCTGACCCTTGGCCCGATGTTGGCCCGGCCGTCTCCCGCACCGCCCACCGGGCCAGGTACCGTGATAGGCGGCCTGAACCCCTGGGCCGTTCACGCATCAAGGAGCTGCAGGTGCTCGACATAGGACTTCCCGAGCTGATCGCGCTCGTCGTCCTCGCTCTGCTCATTTTCGGCCCGGACAAGCTGCCGAAGATGATCCAGGACGTGTCCCGCACCCTGCGGAAGCTGCGGCAGTTCTCCGAGAGCGCCAAGGAGGACATCCGTTCGGAGCTGGGCCCGGAGTTCAAGGACTTCGAGTTCGAGGACCTCAACCCCAAGACCTTCGTCCGCAAGCACGTCCTGGACAAGGACGAGCTGGGGCTGAAGGAGATCCGCAACGGCTTCGACCTCAAGGCGGAGATGGCCGAGGTCACCGACGCGGTGAACGGCAGGGACCCGGAGCCGCACACCTCGGGCGGCCCCGACCTGCTCAAGAAGAGCGGACCCGACCTGCTCAAGAAGCAGGGGCCCGTCCAGCCGGGAGAGCGACCTCCGTTCGACTCCGACGCCACCTGAGCCACGCCTGCCGTGCCCCATTGACGCGGGTGGCTATTCTCCCCTTGTCCGGGTTGACGGCCCCCGCCGGAGCGGGCGGGCCGGGACGACGGGGCAACGAGGAGGCGCCGCGCAGATGGAGACCACGAGTCGGGCAGTGACGGCGGGAACGTCCGCCGGGGAGGCCGTCTCCGGGGACCGGGGAGGACCCGCGGAGACACCCGGCGACCGGCGGCCGCTCGACGGTTACCTGCAGGCGTCGTTCCCCTGGTACGGCCTGGACGAGGCGTTCACCGGACGGCGCTGGCTGATGCAGGTGGGCACGGCGGCCGACGGCACGGTGGAGCACGGCTCGACGGGCCATGGCGCGGAGCCCACGCTGGGCCGCCCCGGACAGCCCGCCAAACCCGACCGGTTCGACAAGGCCGGCACACTCTCGGCCGGGCACCGCTTCTCCGTCGTCGTGACGGTCGCCAGCCGCCCGGTGCGCCGCAGCGCCGACGGCACCGGAGTGCTGGAGGCCACCTCGGTCTCCTCGGCCGCCTGGCTCGCCGGCGCGGGTCTGCTCTCGTACACCTGGCCCGTCCGGATGGAGCGGGCCCTGCGGCAGAACTGGCTCGACCAGCAGACCGCCCTCGCCTGGGAGCTGGCGGACCACCTGGACGAGGCCCCCTGGACCACGCTCTCCCTGCCGGTGGACGGTGTGTCGGCCGACTTCCGCTACCGCGAGTCCGAGTACGGCTGGGTCCTCGCCGGCTCCGCCCCGCACGCCTGCGGCGACAGCGGCTCCTGCGGGGCAGGTGGCTGCCCGGGCGGGGTGCACATCGGGGCGTACGGGCGCGGCATGAGCGCCTACGGCATGGGCTTCTCGGCGATCGGGGACATCGCGGCGTACGCGGCCTGAGCCCGTACGCGCACGGACCGCGATACGTACGCGGGCCGACGGCTGGGCGCCCGCCCGCGCACCGGGACCGGGGTCAGAACTTGTTGCGCGGCGTGATCCCGAGCGAGAGCCCCGACAGCCCCCGCTGCCGCCCGCCCAGCTTGCCGGCGATGGCGCGCAGCGCGCTGCCCGCCGGGGAGTCCGGGTCGGTCAGGACGACCGGCCGGCCCTCGTCGCCGCCCTCGCGCAGCCGGACGTCGATCGGGATCGAGCCCAGGACGGGGACGGTGGCGCCCGTGGTGCGGGTGAGGCCGTCGGCGACGACCTGGCCGCCGCCCGTGCCGAAGACGTCGACCATCTCGTCGCAGTGCGGGCAGGGCAGCCCGGACATGTTCTCCACGACGCCGACGATCTTCTGGTGGGTCTGCACGGCGATCGAGCCGGCCCGCTCGGCGACCTCCGCGGCGGCCTGCTGAGGGGTCGTCACCACCAGGATCTCGGCGTTGGGCACCAGCTGGGCGACCGAGATGGCGATGTCACCGGTGCCCGGCGGCAGGTCCAGCAGGAGGACGTCGAGGTCGCCCCAGTAGACGTCCGCGAGGAACTGCTGGAGCGCCCGGTGGAGCATCGGGCCGCGCCAGACGACCGGGGCGTTGCCCGGGGTGAACATGCCGATGGAGATGACCTTCACGCCGTTCGCCGACGGCGGCATGATCATGTTCTCGACCTGGGTGGGCCGGCCGTCGGCGCCCAGCATGCGCGGGACCGAGTGGCCGTAGATGTCCGCGTCCACGACGCCGACCTTCAGCCCGTCGGCCGCCATCGCCGCCGCCAGGTTGACCGTCACGGAGGACTTGCCGACGCCGCCCTTGCCGGACGCCACCGCGTAGACGCGGGTCAGCGAGCCGGGCTTGGCGAACGGCACCTCGCGCTCGGCGACCCCGCCGCGCAGCGAGGCTGCCAGCTCGCGCCGCTGCTCGTCGCTCATCACGTCGAGCTCGACCGTCACACCGGTGACACCCGCCACACCCGCGACCGCCGTGCGGACGTTCTCGGTGATCGTCTCCCGCATCGGGCAGCCGGAGACCGTCAGGTAGACCGCCACCGCGACCGAGCCGTCACCCGCGACGTCAACGGATTTCACCATGCCCAGTTCGGTGATGGGCCGGTGGATCTCGGGGTCGTTCACCGTCGCGAGCGCGGCGCGCACCGCCTCTTCGGCGGGGACGGTGTCAGGGGTCTGGGTAGCCATGTCCTGATGGTACGGCGGACCGGCGACACCGGGGTAAGGCCGTCAGCGGTCGCGTTCCTCACTCTCCTCGGGGAATACCCGGCGCTGTTCGAGCTCCTTGATCAGGTCCTGGAACTCGGAGCGGATCCAGTCCCGCGTCGCGACCTCGCCGAGCCCCATCCGCAGCGCGGCGATCTCCCGCGTCAGGTACTCGGTGTCGGCGATGGACCGCTCGTTCTGCTCCCGGTCCTGCTCCAGGTTGACGCGGTCCCGGTCGTCCTGCCGGTTCTGCGCCAGCAGGATCAGCGGGGCGGCGTAGGACGCCTGGAGGGAGAGCATCAGGGTGAGGAAGATAAACGGGTAGCGGTCGAAGCGCAGATGGCCGGGGGCGGTGGTGTTCCACACCACCCACAGCACGACGACGACCGTCATCCAGACGATGAACCGCCCGGTGCCCAGGAAGCGGGCGATCTCCTCCGAGGTCCGGCCGAACGCCTCCGGGTCGTACTCCGGCAGCCAGCGCCGCCGCTTGAGCTGCGGCTGGTCCAGCCGGACGCGCGGGGCCGCGGGAACGGCGGCGGATCGTTCCTTCGCACGCTCACGCGGTACGGCCTGCTCACGGCCGCGGTCACTGCCCATCACTCGCCTCCCCCGGCCCGTCCGTCGCCGCCATCCCGCTCATACCCAGGGCACCCTCATGCAGTTCCGTCTCCCGCCAGTCCTCCGGCAGCAGATGGTCCAGCACGTCGTCCACGGTGACCGCCCCCAGCAGCGCGCCGCCGGCGTCCACCACGGGCGCCGCGACCATGTTGTACGTCGCCAGGTAGCTGGTCACGGCGGGCAGCGGGGTGTCCGGGGGCAGCGGGCGCAGGTCCGTGTCGGTGATCGAGCCGACGAGGGTGAACGGCGGGTCGCGCAGCAGCCGCTGGAAGTGCACGGTCCCCAGGTACTTCCCGGTGGGCGTCTCGTCCGGCGGCCGGCAGACGTACACCTGGGCGGCGAGCGCGGGGGAGAGGTCGGGGTTGCGGACCCGGGCGAGGGCGTCGGCGACGGTGGCGTCGGGCCGCAGCACGATCGGCTCGGTCGTCATCAGACCGCCCGCGGTCCGTTCCTCGTACGCCAGCAGCCGGCGCACGTCGGCCGCGTCGCCCGGCTGCATCAGGGTGAGCAGCCGCTCCTTGTCCTCCTCGGGCAGCTCGGAGAGCAGGTCGGCGGCGTCGTCGGGGTCCATCGCCTCCAGTACGTCGGCCGCGCGCTCCTCCTTGAGCTTGCCCAGGATCTCGATCTGGTCGTCCTCCGGCAGCTCCTCCAGGACGTCCGCGAGCCGGTCGTCGTCGAGGGCGGCGGCCACCTCGGCGCGCCGCTTGGGGGACAGGTGGTGCAGCACGCTGGCGAGGTCCGCCGGGCGCAGCTGTTCGAAGGTGGCCAGCAGGCTGGCGGCGCCCTGACCGTGCTCCTCCAGGGAGAAACCGGTCACCGCCGACCACTCGACGGTCAGCGCCTCCCCCTTGCGGCGCAGCGCCCCGCCCTTTCCGCGGCGGACGAAGACCTTGTCGATCTCCCACTCGCGGCGGGCGTGGAGCTGGGTGATCGACACGTCGAGGACGGTGGCCTCGTCGCCCGTGGCGACCAGCCGCACCCGGCGGTCCAGCAGTTCGCCGAGGACGAGGGTCTCGGTGGGGCGCTGTTCGAAACGCCGCATGTTGATGACGCCGGTGGTGATGACCTGGCCGGACTCCACGCCCGTCACCCGGGTCATCGGCAGGAAGATGATGCGCCGGCTGACGACCTCGACGACCAGGCCCAGCACGCGCGGCGGGCGGGCGCCGACCCGCAGCATCGCCACCACATCGCGGACCCGGCCGACCCGGTCGCCGTTCGGGTCGAAGACGGCCACTCCGGACAGGTGCGACACGAACACGCGGACGCTCGCCGCCATGCCGCGCACCTCCTCCCCGGACCTTCCCGTCCGTCGTCCGGTTCAGGCTAACGTGACCGGCCGTGTGCCGCCGGGGGAGGGCCGCCGGGCGGAGGGTGCGCGAGTACGCTGCCGTATCCAGTGGTGACAGGAGGCAGGAGCAGGTGCGAACCCGGAACGCGGCTCTCGTGGGGGCCCTGTGCGTGGGGCTGTCCACGGCCCTCACGGCCTGCGGCGGCAAGGAGGACCCCGACGCGGGGACCAACGGCGTGGGCAGACTCCGCGCCGCGGCGATCCAGGACAAGGCACGGGACGCCGCCCGCGGCGCCGACGCCGTCCATCTCTCCGGCAGCGTCGTCAGCCAGGGCCGTACCTACCGCATCGACGTACGGCTGAAGAAGGACGGCGGCACCGGGCGGGTCACCTCCGACCAGGTCTCCTTCGAGCTGCTGCGCGTCGGCGACGACCTCTTCGTCAAGGCCGACGCCGCCTTCTGGTCCCGCGGCGGCGCCGGCGGCCGCCCCGGCGGCCCCAATCCCGTGCCCGCCCCGGCCGCCGGCAAGAAGGGCAAGGGCGACCTCGCCACAGCGGCCCAGAAGCTCAACGGGAAGTACGTCAAGGTGCCCTCCGGTGACCCCTCCTACCAGCAGCTGCGGGGCTTCACCGACAAGAACGTCCTGCTGGACGGGCTGCTCGGCCTGCACGGCACGCTGATCCGCGGCGATCACGGGACGGTCGGCGGGACGCCGTCCATCCGCCTCAACGCGGGCGACGAGAAGGGGTCCGGTGGGACGTTGGACGTGTCCCTGATGGGGACGCCCTATCCGCTGCGGGTGCAACGGGCGGGTGGGGCGGGGCAGTTGGACTTCGCGGAGTGGGGGAAGCCGTTCGCTCTGCGGGTGCCGGGGAAGGGGCAGACGTTGGACTACGGGAAGCGGATTCCTGCCGGGGGCTGATGGGGGGGTGTGCCCCGGGCCCGCCCTTTCACCGTTTCTGCAGGGCTGTGCCCCCCGCCCCCCCCCCGTGAGCGCGCCTGCGGCGCGCGTCCTCAATCGCCGGACGGGCTGAATAGCCCGTCCGGCGATTGAGGACAACCGCGCGGAGCGCGGTTTCAAGGGGGTTGCGGGGCACTCGCCCGCAGAAACGGTAAAAGGGCGGGCCCGGGGCACCTCAACGCCGCCCGCGCCTCAACAGCTTCGGGAGCCCCGCAGGCATCGCCCGCCGCGTCGTAGCCACCGTCGGCAGCGGCACCGCCGCCAGCGCCCCGTCCGGCAGCGGCATCGTCGCGCCCGTCGGCGCCAGCCGCAGCACGCGGCACTCCCGCGCCCACCGCTCGGTGATCGTCTCCGCGTCGGGCGCGTTGAGGCGCTTGCCCTTGAGTTCGGTGACGGCCGCGGTCCAGGCGTCGCCGCCGGGGGCGAGTTCGGTCACCGCGGCGGTCCAGGTGATGAGGCGGCCGCCCTTGTCCTTGCTGCGGACGGTCACTGTGGCGGTGCCGCCGTCGGCCAGGCCGAGGTCGTCGAGGGGCTGCTCGCCGGGGCCGCCGACGAGGTGGGCGGCGCCCTCGTGCCAGATGTGCCACAGGGCGCGGCTGGGTCCGGTGGGGCCCTGGACCCAGATGAGGCCCGACTTCTTGGCAGCCTCTTCGATGAGCGCCGGCGTCTCCGTCATGGCGCCAACTCTATGACGTGCGCCGGGTTCGCCCGCTCGTGCGCCAAAGATTCCTGTTACCTGCAGCGAAGCTGCGGCCTAGGCTTGCCGCGTGAGCGATTCATGCACCGATCAGTCCCAGGCCGCCACGACACCTTCTGCATCCTCCGCCACGAACACGGCCACGGCCCCCGTGAGGTCGGCCGTCACGGTTGACCTCGTCCTGCTGCTGATCGCCGTCACGGCTCTCGCTCTCTCCGCACCGCTGATCGCGCACATCACGGCTGTTCCCGCGCTCGCCATCGCGTTCTGGCGGAACGCGATGGCGGTGGGCGTGCTCACCCCGTTCGCTCTGCTGCGGCATCGCGCCGAGCTCCGCTCGATGGGCCGCCGGGCCCTGCTGCTGGCGGTCGCGAGCGGCGCGCTGCTGGCGCTGCACTTCGCGGTGTGGCTGCCGAGTCTCGCCATGACCTCGGTGGCGTCCTCGACCGCGCTGGTCACCACCACCCCGATCTGGACGATGCTCCTGCTGCGGCTGCGCGGGGAGCGGCAGCACGGTCTCATCTGGGCGGGCACGGCGCTGGCGTTCCTCGGTGTGGTGATCCTGACCGGCGTGGACCTCTCCAGCTCGCCGCGGGCCCTGGCCGGGGACGGCCTCGCGCTGGCCGGCGGCATGGCGGCGGCGGGGTACGTCCTGCTGGGGGCGGAGGTCAGGCGGACGGTGAGCACCGTCCCGTACACCTACGTCTGCTACGCGACCACCACCGTGCTGCTGCTGGCGGCGTGCCTGGTGTCGGGGGCCTCGCTCGGCCCGTACGACGGCGGGGCGTGGGGGCAGCTGGTGCTGCTGACGGTCACCGCGCAGCTGCTCGGGCACTCGCTCGTCAACCGGGTGGTGAAGGGCCTCGGCCCGTCGGTCACCTCGACCGCCATCCTGCTGGAGACACCGGGTGCGGCGCTGATCGCGGCGCTCTGGCTGGGGCAGCTGCCGTCGGTCGCCGCCTGTGCGGCGCTCGCGGTGATCCTGGCGGGGCTGGCCGTGGTGATCAGCGCGGACCGTCGGCGGCGGCCGCCCGCCTGAACAGGCGCGCGGCCGCTACAGCCAGCCGTTCCGCTTGAAGCCGCGGTGGATGGTCACACAGATCGTGACCGTGACGACCATCACCGCCGGATAGCCGTACTTCCAGTGCAGTTCGGGCATGTAGTCGAAGTTCATGCCGTAGATGCCCGCGATCATCGTCGGCACCGCGAAGATCGCCGCCCAGGACGTGATCTTCCGCATGTCCTCGTTCTGGGCGACGGACGCCTGCGCGAGGTTGGCCTGGAGGATCGAGTTGAGCAGGTCGTCGAAGGCGACCACCTGCTCGTGCACCCGGGCGAGGTGGTCGGCGACGTCCCGGAAATACTTCTGGATGTCCGGGTCGACCAGCCGCATCGGCCGCTCGCTCAGCAGCTGCATCGGCCGCATCAGCGGGGTGACGGCCCGCTTGAACTCCAGCACCTCCCGCTTGAGCTGGTAGATGCGGCCCGCGTCGCCGCCCCGCGAGGAGCCCTTGCTGGGCGCGGAGAAGACGTCGATCTCGACCTCGTCGATGTCGTCCTGCACCGCGTCGGCGACCGCTATGTAACCGTCCACGACCTGGTCGGCGATGGCGTGCAGCACCGCCGAAGGACCCTTGGCGAGCAGCTGCGGGTCCTCCTCCAGCCGGTGCCGCAGGGCGCGCAGCGAGCCCTGGCCGCCGTGCCGGACGGTGATGACGAAGTCCTCGCCGGTGAAGCACATCACCTCACCGGTCTCCACCACCTCGCTGGTGGCGGTCAGTTCGGCGTGCTCCACGTAGTGGATGGTCTTGAAGACGGTGAACAGCGTGTCGTCGTACCGCTCCAGCTTGGGCCGCTGGTGGGCGTGGACCGCGTCCTCCACGGCGAGCGGGTGCAGGCTGAACTCCCGTGCGATGCCCGCGAACTCCTGCTCGGTCGGCTCGTGCAGGCCGATCCAGACGAAGCCGCCCTCGGCCCGCACCCGCCGCATGGCCTCCGCCGGGCTGCACGGGGCGCTCGCCCGCATGCCCTCGCGGTAGACGGCGCAGTCGACCACGGCGCTGTTGGCGGACGCGTCGCGGGTGGTGTCGTACTCGTAGGGGGCCCCGGACCGCCGCAGGGCGGGGCGGACCGCGGCGCGCAGGTCACGGATCATCGACATGGCTGGCTCCATTCACGGGCCGGCCGCCGGCCGGGAGCGCGGGGCAACACGGCCCGGAACGGGGACGTCGGGCCTGTGGGGCACATGACTCGGGACACAGGCGTACGTCCACGAAGCGGGCCGCGCTTCGTGCGCTGCGCAAGGACGGCGGCAGTTCGCGGAGAACTTCGCTGAAGGCTTGCAGGAGGGCGTAAGGGCAGCGCTCTCCCGCCAGGAGCCGCGGGCGCGAAAGGACTTCCGGGAGCCGGATGTGACCGGCCCGGGGAAGGCTTCAGATCACTCGGATCACAGGACGCGCGTCCGGAGCGGAGGGACGGGAGAACTGTCGGTACTGCACGGTCGACTAGGATCCACCGCAGCCCCACCTCCTCCGGCCGGTCCCCGCTGAGGGACGGACGTAACTCCCTGACCAGAGGCCAAGGCTAGCAGCCGCCGGGACGTCAAGCCCCCGCTTTGCCTGTTCGATACGCGTTCTATGCTCGGCACCATGTCAGACGTTCTCGCGTCGGTCGAGGCCAAAATGCGCTCCGTGTTCGGGGAACCGGACGCCCGCGCCGCCGTGACCTTCCTCGGCACCGACCGCATCGAAGTCCTCCGCTTCCCGGTGTCCGAGCCGGGGAACGCCCCGGGGTCCGATGGCGGGGCCGCTGTGCGTTACGTCACTCTCGGCATGTCGGACCGGCCCATGACCGACCCCACGGCCGCCCTGGCCGACCCGGTGCGCGGCCCCCGCGCCGAACTGATCCTCACCGTCCGCGCGGGCCGCGCCGACACGGACAAGGTCCTCCGCCCGCTGGCCGTGCTCGCCTCCTCGCCCCAGGTGGAGGGCGTGATCGTGGCGCCCGGCGCGTCCCTGGACACGGGCGGGCCGCTCTGGCCGGGAGCGCCGTTCACGGCCGTCCTCGTCGGTGAGCCGGGAGGACTGGTCGAGGACCTGGAGCTCGACGAGCCCATGGACCCCGTCCGCTTCCTCCCGTTGCTGCCGATGACCCCCAACGAGGCCGCGTGGAAGCGCGTCCAGGGCGCGGCCGCCCTGGAGGAGCGCTGGCTGCGGCACGGCACCGATCTGCGGGACCCGCTGCGGCAGGGCGTCCCGCTCGGGTGACGCGAACGGGGCCGCGGGGACGGGTGGGACGGGCCCTAACCGCCCATGCGGGCGCGGCACTCCGGAAGGGTGATCGTCCTTGACGCGACGGCGCCCTGGGAGGACCGTTGGAACCTATGAGGGGCGAACCCAGTTGCCCGAAGTGCGGTGGCCGGGTGCGAGCGCCCGGTCTCTTCGCCGACTCGTGGCAGTGCGCCGTGCACGGAAGCGTGCACCCTCTGCAGCCCGTGGTCCCGCCGAGCGTCGAGGCGCTTGCCGTCGTCGTCAACCGGGCCCGGGTCCCCGTCTGGATGCCCTGGCCGCTGCCGGTGGGCTGGCTGTTCACCGGCGTCGTCTGCGCCGGTGACGACCGCGGCGGCGGCCGGGCCACCGCGGTCGCCTGCTCGGGCCCGGGGCCGCTCGGCGGTCCCGGCGAGCTGCTGCTGGTCGCCGAGGAGCTGGGGGTCGGGCTGGGCTCCCGGTACGCCGGCATCGACGGCCCCGACCCCGGCCCCCATCTGAGCGTCGACCGCGCCCCCCACGCCAAGGTCCTCGCCGCGGGCCGGCCCACCCCCCTCTGGCATGTGTCCGGCGTCCCCGGCGACCGGGCCGTCTTCGCGGGCGAGGCACGCGGGCTCTGGCTGTGGGCGATCGTCTGGCCCGAGCAGTCGGGACTGCTGATGTACGACGAGCTGGTCCTCACCGATCTGCGCGACGCGGGCGCCGAGGTGGACCTGCTGCCCTGCGGGGCGCTCTCGCCCTGGATCGTCTCGCCCTGAACGGGACCTCCTGAACGGGACCCCTCCGGAAGCCGGTTCGTCAGGGCGGTTGACCGCGCGCCTGCCGGGGGGAAGGATCCGCCCCCGGCGCGAACGCGCGTTCGCGGTGTTCCGCGCGGGAGCTGTCCCCAGGGGTGCGGAGCACGCGGATGTCAGCTTTCCGGAACAGGTCGAGGCGGCTGGTGCTGCGGTCCGCGACCCATGCCGAGGAGCAGGTCGCGGGGTACGCGGCCGCCTTCGGCTGGGCCGTGGCCGACGAGACCGAGGACGACCCCGAGGCCGGCACGCTGCGCGAGGTCACCTGGGCCATCGCGTCGGGCGTCGGCCTCACCTGCTGCCTCGACGACGCCACGTGCTGCTCGTTCGTCTTCGTCACCGCGGACGTTCCGGCCCAGTGCCGGGCCTTCCTCGCCCATGCCGAGCAGCACCTCGACGTGTTCGCGCACGAAGAGCTCATGTCCCTCCACGACGGGGCCGGAAGCGTGGAGGAGCGCGCCGGGGCGCTGCTGATGCTGGCCCTGGGGTCCCCGTACGAGCCCGACGAGGCCGCTTGCACCCGTGTAGCGAAGGCGCTGCGCGATCCGGCGGACGACCTGCGCGAAGCGGCCGTTTACGCGACGAGCTACGCGCCGGCGGGGCGGTACGTCCCGCTGCTGAGGGACATCGCGGCCGGCGACCCGGTCCCCGGGCTCAGGGCGGACGCGCGGGACATGCTCGCCGCGTACGAGGAGGCGGGGATCGCGGGGGAGTGGTCCACCGGTCCCCGCCGGGTCGCCGCCCTGTACACGTCGCCGCCCTGTACAAACTGTCGTGTCCGGTCCGCCCGGGGCTCCGGATCGGACCGGCCGGGACGGCCATGGCCGACGGTTATCCTGATCCGGTTCCGTTCGTTCACCTTTTCGCCCGTGGCGCTGGGAGGCCCGAGTCGTGCGCATCGACCTGCACACCCACTCGACGGCCTCCGACGGTACGGACACCCCGGCCGAGCTGGTCCGCAACGCGGCCGCGGCGGGTCTCGACGTGGTGGCGCTGACCGACCACGACGGCGTCGGCGGACACGCGGAGGCCATCGCGGCGCTGCCGCCGGGCCTGACGCTGGTCACCGGCGCGGAGCTCTCCTGCCGCCTCGGCGGCGGGCACGGCATCGGGGTGCACCTGCTCGCCTACCTCTTCGACCCGGCCGAGCCCGAGTTCGCCCGCGCGCGCGAGCTCGTCCACGGCGGCCGCGAGCCCCGGGCCCGGGCGATGGTGGCCCGGCTGCGCGAACTCGGTGTGCCGGTCACCTGGGAGCGGGTGGCGGAGCTGGCCGCGGGCGGGGCCGTCGGCCGGCCGCACGTGGCCAGGGCCATGGTCGAGCTCGGGGTGGTCGACACCGTCTCGGACGCCTTCGCCCCGCAGTGGCTCGGCAACGGCGGCCGCGCGTACGCGGAGAAGCACGAGCTGGACCCCTTCGAGGCCGTCCGCCTGGTCAAGGCCGCCGGCGGCGTCTCCGTCCTCGCCCACCCGATGGCCGTCAAGCGGGGCGTGTGCGTCCCCGAGGGCGCGATAGCCGAGCTGGCCGCGGCCGGGCTCGACGGCGTCGAGGTCGATCACATGGACCACGACGCGCCCACCCGCGCCCGGCTGCGCGGCCTCGCCGCCGACCTCGGCCTGCTGACCACGGGTTCCAGCGACTACCACGGCCGCAACAAGACCTGTGGACTCGGCGAGTTCACCACCGATCCCGAGATCTACGGCGAGATCACGCGCCGCGCGACGGGCGCGTTCCCCGTCCCGGGCGCGGGCGGCTGATCCCGCACCACCCCGGAAGGCACCCAGCGCGGGCCGGGCACTCCTGACGGTGTCCGGGCTTCCGCGCGCATCCGTGCGCCGTACGGAAACGGCGCGCTTCCGTTCGGCACGGCTCCCCGCTTCTGCCCTTCCCGTCCGACGACCTTCCGCGTCGCCCTCGTCTCCCACGTCCTCCTCCCAGCACCGCACCGCAAGGCCCTCACTGTGTTCGACTTCGCCGTCTTCGGCTCCCTCTTCCTCACCCTGTTCGTGATCATGGACCCGCCCGGGATCACGCCGATCTTCCTCGCCCTGTCCTCGGGCCGGCCCGCCAAGGTCCAGCGGCGCATGGCCTGGCAGGCGGCGGCCGTCGCCTTCGGCGTCATCACCGTCTTCGGGATCTGCGGCCAGCAGATCCTCGACTACCTGCACATCACCACCCCGGCCCTGATGATCGCGGGCGGACTGCTCCTGCTGCTGATCGCGCTGGACCTGCTCACCGGCAAGTCGGAGGAGCCGACGCAGACGAAGGACGTCAACGCCGCGCTCGTACCGCTGGGCATGCCCCTGCTCGCCGGGCCCGGTGCGATCGTCTCGGTGATCCTCGCGGTGCAGCACGCGGACTCGTTCGCCTCGCAGGTCTCGGTGTGGTGCGCGATCGCCGCGATGCACGTCGTGCTGTGGCTGGTGATGCGCTACTCGCTGCTGATCATCAAGGTGATCAAGGACGGCGGTGTGGTGCTGGTCACCCGGCTCGCGGGCATGATGCTCTCCGCGCTCGCCGTCCAGCAGATCATCAACGGCATCACGCAGGTGATCCACAACTGGTGAACGGCCGCTCCGGCGGCCGGTGACCGGCCCCCGGAACGCGAGGCGCCCCCGTACGGACGGTCCGTGCGGGGGCGTTCCGCGTCCGGTGAGGACCGGACGTGCGTACTCTTTAGCGCGTCACCGTGTCGCGGTGTCGGCCGGGCGGATGTAGATGCGCTGGCCGACAGAGGCGGCCTGCTGCACGATCCGGTTGACGGAGGCGGCGTCCACGACGGTGCTGTCGAGGGCGGTGCCGTCGACGTCGTCCAGTCGCATGATCTCGAAGCGCACAGGCTTCTCCCTTCGTCTGATCCTCCTGAGGAGAACTTCGTCAAGAACAGGGACACGCGCCGCCACGTCGCGGCGCGTTCCCATACGTGTCCAACGAGGTGCTGTCTGCAAACATTCCCTACGCTAAAGAAATTTTTATCATGACTAATTACCGACCGGTAGTGTTTTGAGCGAGCGAGCCCCCCACATGACCAGCGAGCCCCCCACATTGACCGAAGAACTCCCCGAAGCGCCCGACCTCGCCGCGGTCGTCGCCGGCATCGAGCGCACCAACGAGCTGCTGACCCGCGTCCTCGCCGAGGTCGCCACCACCCCCGCCACCCACGCGGTCTTCGTGGACGCGGGCTACGCCTACGCCGCGGCGGGCCGCCTCGTCGTCGGCACCGAGGACCGACGGGCCATCGAACTCGACGCCGAGGGACTGATCGAGGCGTTCATCGACAAGGCCCGCAAGATCTTCCCCGACAGCCGGCTGCTGCGCCTCTACTGGTACGACGGCGCCCGCCGCCGCATCCACACGGCCGAGCAGCAGGGCATCGCCGAGCTCCCCGACGTCAAGGTCCGGCTCGGCAACCTCAACGCCAACAACCAGCAGAAGGGCGTGGACTCCCTCATCCGCACCGACCTGGAGACCCTGGCCCGGCACCGGGCCATCAGCGACGCGGTGCTCGTCGGCGGCGACGAGGACCTGGTCTCCGCCGTCGAGGCGGCACAGGGCTACGGCGCCCGCGTCCACCTCTGGGGCATCGAGGCCCCGGGCGGGCGCAACCAGGCGGACCCGCTGCTGTGGGAGGTGGACAGCCGGCGCACCTTCGACCGCGACTTCTGCGGGCCCTACGTCGCCCGGCGCGCCGCCCCGGAGCCGCCCGGCGAGACCGCCCCGCGCGGGCCCGTCCCCGACCGGGAGGGCGTACGGTTCGTCGGCGCCCAGGTCGCCTCGCAGTGGCTGGGGACGCGCGGCCGGGACGCCCTGGCCGAACTGCTCCCCGGCCATCCCTACCTCCCCGGCGCCGTCGACCAGGAACTGCTGGTCGAGGCGGAGGCGCTGCTCGGCCTGTCCCTGCGCGGCCACGCGGACCTGCGCCGGGCGCTGCGCGACGGGTTCTGGGACCACGTACGCATGCAGTTCTGAGACGAGGGCATACGCCAGGGGCGGAGAACTGCGCGCGGGACGCGCGTGCCGGAATGCGCACCGGAGGAGCGAGTGGAACCCTGGCTACGGGTGGGCCGCGGCCCGATGCGCGCCGGCCACCCGTCACCGCTGGAGAACCGGACAACAGAAACGAGGCGATCGGCCATGTCGGCTTCCGACCGTGCGGGGCCGGGAACGCCCTGCTGGGTGAGCCTGCTGACCGGCGACCTCGGTGCGGCGCAGCGGTTCTACGGCGCGGCGCTCGGCTGGACCTTCCGTAAGGGCTCGCTCGGGGAGGACTTCTGCGTGGCCCTCTCCGGCGGCCGGCCCGTCGCGGGACTCGGCAACGTCGCCCGGCGGATGGGCGTGCCGGTCTCCTGGACCAGCTACTTCTCCGTGGACGACGCCGACGCGGCCGCCGCCCGGGTGCGTGAGCGCGGCGGCACCGTCGCGGTCGGCCCGCTCGCCTTCGGCGGTGGCCGCGCCGTACTGGCCGCCGACCCGGACGGGGCGGTCTTCGGCTTCTGGGAGGGCCGGGTGCTGCGCGACTGGAGCATCGGCACGGGCGCCGCCCCCGCCTGGCTGGAGCTGCGCACCCGCGACTGCTTCGACGCCGCCCTCTTCTACGGCGGGGTCTTCCAGTGGGACGGCCAGGAGACGGACGTCCGCTACGAGGACGACGTGGTGATGGTGCGGGTGGGCGGGCACACGGTGGCCTGTCTGCGCGGCGGCGCGGTCGAGGCGGCCCCGGACCCCAAGGTCAGGCCGCGCTGGCACGTCTACTTCCATGTCGACAACGTGGAGAAGGCCGTCGAGGCGGCCCTCGCGGCCGGCGGCTCGGTCGCCGCCGAGCCGGGCGTCTCCCGGGTCGGCCACGAGGCGACCCTCTGCGACTCCGAGGGCGGCATCTTCACCGTCACCGAGGACGCGCGGGGCTGCTGACCGCCTCCCCGGAGGGGTGCCTCAGGAGGCCCAGAAGGAGCGGAGCGCGTCGGCCGTGACGGCCGGCTGCTCGGCGTTGGGGGAGTGCCCCGCGCCCGCGACCAGCACGCGCCGCGCGGACAGCTCCTCCGCCATCGCGTCCAGCTCGGGCACCGGCCAGGCGTAGTCCTCCTCGCCCGAGACGACGCACAGCGGGAGCGGCACCCGCGCCAGCTCCGCCACACGGTCCGGCTCCGTCATCAACTGCCGTGCGGTGGCGACGAGTTGGGCGGGCCGCGTGGCCAGCCAGCGTTGGTGCAGGAACGCGCTGTGCTCCGTCGGCAGGACGCTCTCCTCCGGCTCGCCGTCCAGCCGCCGCATCTCCTGCCAGACGCTCTCCATGTCCATCTTCAGCTCGCCCAGGGCGTGGATCAGCATCCCGGTGCGCTCCTGCTGCCCGGCGGAGATCGGCCCGCGGCCGCTGCTCATCAGGGTCAGCGAGCGGAACGGGCGCGGGTCGCGGAGGACGGCCGCCCGCGTGACCAGACCGCCCAGGGAGTGGCCGAGCAGATGCACCGGGCCGTCGCCGAGCGCGGCCGCCTGCGCCAGGACGTCGAGCGCCAACTCCTCCTGCGCGTACGCGGATTCGTCGTCCGGGCCCGGGGTCTCGTACTGTCCCCGCCCGTCCACGGCGACGGCCCGGAAGCCGCCCGCGGCGAGGGGTTCCAGCAGGGCGATGAAGTCCTCCTTGCTGCCCGTGAAACCCGGTACCAGCAGCGCGGTGCCGCGGTGCGGGCCGGCCGGCCGGGCGTCGTGGACGGCGAACTCCCCGCGCGCGGTGGCGAGACGGTACGCGCGGGCGCACGGGGGCACGGTGAGGAAGGGCGGCCTGCTCATGTCCCGAGGCTAACGCCACGTCCGATCGCCGCCAGCCCCGGGAGCCCTCGCGGCAGAGGATCTCAGGCATGCAGAACGCAGCGAACAGCACGGTGAACAGCCCGGCGGTCCCCCTCGACTTCGACGGGAAGGCCGCCCTTGTGACCGGCGGCAGCCGGGGCATCGGCAGGGCCGTCGTCCTCCGCCTGGCGGCGGGCGGGGCGGACGTCGCCTTCACCTATCAGTCGAACGAGCGGGCCGCCGAGGACGTCGTTGCCGAGGTGAAGGCGCTCGGCCGGCGCGTCCTGGCCGTACGGGCCGACGCGGCGGACGCCGCGGCCGCGGACGGCGTGGTGGAGGCGGCCGTCGCGGAGTTCGGGCGGCTCGACATCCTCGTCAACAACGCGGGCGCGGGCGTGCTCGGGCCGATCGGTGAGCTGTCCCTGGAGGACATCGACCGCGTCCTGGCGGTGAACATCCGCGGCGTCTACCTGACGACCCGGGCGGCGATCGCCCACCTCGGCGAGGGCGGACGCATCATCATGATCGGCAGCTGTATGACGGAGCGCGTGCCGTTCCCCGGGGGCACGCTCTACACCACCAGCAAGACGGCTCTGACCGGCCTGACCAAGGCCCTGGCCCGTGAGCTGGGACCCAGTGGCGTCACCGCCAACATCGTCCACCCCGGTCCCGTCGACACCGAGATGAATCCCGCGGACGGGCCGTACGCGGAGGCCCAGGCGGCGCTCACGGCCGTGGGGCGCTACGGGCGTCCGGCGGAGGTGGCCGAGATGGTGGCGCATCTGGTGGCGCCGTCGGCGGGGTATGTGACGGGGGCGTCGGTGTCGGTGGACGGTGGGCACGCGGCGTAGGGGTGGGGGGTGGGTTTGCCCCGGACCCGCCCCTTCTCCGATTCCTGGGGGCGAGCCCCCAGCCCCCCGAAGCGCGCTGCGCGCGCTGTCCTCAAACGCCGGACGGGCTGAATAGCCCGTCCGGCGTTTGAGGACAAGCGGCGAAGCCGCTTTCAGGGGGTCCGGGGCCCTGCCCGGGAAACGGTGAAAGGGTGGGACCGGGGCTCAACCCCTCAGGCCACGACCTCCGCCTTGGCCACCGGGGCGGCAGCCGCCTTCTTGGTGGTGCGGGTCCGCTTCGGCTTCACCGGCTCCTCGGTGGGAGCCGTTCGCTCCGCCTCGGCGGCCGCCGCGGTGGCCTTCACGGCGCGCTTGCGCGTCCGCTTCACCGGCGCGGCGGCCTCGGCCGTCTCACCGGCCTCGTCGGCCGCGGGCGCCTCGGCCACCGGGGCGGCGGCCTTCTTGGCCGTCCGCGTGCGCTTCGGCTTCACCTCGGCCTCGCCCTCGGCGACGGCCTTCTTGGCGGTGCGGGTGCGCTTCGGCTTGGCCTCGGGCTCGGGCTCGCCGTCCGTCGCCACGGGGGCGGCGGCCGCCTTTTTGGTGGTGCGGGTGCGCTTCGGCTTCACGGGCTCGTCCGCCGGGGCGGCGGGCTCGGTGGCCGGCTCGGTCTCCGTGCCCAGGGTGGTGACGGCGCGCTTGGCCACGCGACGGGTCCGCTTGGCCGGCTCGGCGGCGGGCTCGGCGGCCGGGACCGCTTCGGCGGTCGGCTCGGTGACCGGGGTGGTCTCCGCGCCGAGGGTGGTGACGGCGCGCTTGGCCACGCGGCGGGTGCGCTTGACGGGCTCGGCGGTGGGCTCGGGGGCCGTGACCGCTTCGGTGGGCTGCTCGGTGACCGTTGTGGTCTCCGCGCGCCTGGCCACGCGGCGGGTGCGCTTGGCCGGCTCGGCGGTCACCTCGGCCGCCGGTGCCTCGGTCGCCTCCGCGGTCCGACGGGTGGCACCCGCCGTCGCGCGGGAGCGCTTCGGGCGCTCGGCCGCGGCCGGAGCGGTGACCTCGGCGGTCGCCTCGGGGGAAGCGGCCGTGGTCCGGGCCTCGGCAGCGGCCTTCGCGGCGGCCTCGGCGGCGGCCTGGACCCGCAGCAGGGCGGTCTCGACCGTCTCGAACTCCGCCTCCGCGGCGGCCGGGGCCGGGGCCGCGTACCGCGGGCGCGTCCGGCCGGACGGCGCCTGCGTCGGCACGGTCTCCTGCCGGACCGCGGCGGTCCGCGCACGGCGGCGCGGCCTGGCGGGAGCCTCCGGCGCGGGGGCCGTCGCCGGAGCCTTGACGGCGGTGTCCTTGCCTGCGGTGTCCTTGACGGCCGCGGTCTTGATGACCGGGGCCATGACGGCCGGAGCGGCCTCGGCCGCCGGTGCCGCCGGTGCCTCCGGGGCGGAAGCGACGGGAGCGGCGGTCGCGGCCGGTGCAGCCGACGTTCCGGTGCCGCGCGTGCGACGGCGGCGACGCGGACGGGCCGGCGTCTCGGGAGCCGTCGTACCGGCGGCCACGGCGGCCACGGCGGGACCGGCCGTCACCGTCTCCACGGCCTCCGTCACGGCCGTCACGTCGGCCACGTCGGCCGCCTGCGCCG
Organism: Streptomyces sp. I05A-00742; assembly: GCF_013055795.1. GTDB lineage: Bacteria > Actinomycetota > Actinomycetes > Streptomycetales > Streptomycetaceae > Streptomyces. Next base: position 6,098 of record NZ_JABETO010000041.1, on the reverse strand, counting down.
CGGCGGGCACGGAGGCGTCGAGCGGCGTGCCGTTGCGCGTCCGGCGGCGCTGGCGCGGTGTGCGGGTGCGCTCGGGGCGTTCCTCGACGGCCTCCCGGCCGGCCTTGGCGTCCTTGGGACCGCGGCCCCGGCCGGCCCCGCGGCCGCCCGTCTCGCCGAGGTCCTCGATCTCCTCCGCGGCGAGCCCGGCCCGGGTCCGCTCGGAGCGCGGCAGGATGCCCTTGGTCCCGGCGGGGATGCCCAGCGCCTCGTAGAGGTGCGCGGACGTGGAGTACGTCTCCTCCGGGTCGTCGAAGGGCAGTTCCAGCGCCTTGTTGATGAGCTTCCAGCGCGGGATGTCGTCCCAGTCGACCAGCGTGACGGCCGTGCCCGACTTGCCCGCGCGGCCGGTGCGGCCGATGCGGTGCAGGTACGTCTTCTCGTCCTCGGGCGTCTGGTAGTTGACGACGTGGGTGACGTTGTCGACGTCGATGCCGCGCGCGGCGACGTCGGTGCAGACCAGCACGTCGACCTTGCCGTTGCGGAAGGCGCGCAGCGCCTGCTCGCGGGCGCCCTGGCCGAGGTCGCCGTGGACCGCGCCGGCGGCGAAGCCGCGGCGGGTCAGCTGGTCGGAGATGTCGGCGGCGGTCCGCTTCGTCCGGCAGAAGATCATCGCGCGGTCGCGGCCCTCGGCCTGGAGGATGCGGGAGACCATCTCCGGCTTGTCCATGGAGTGGGCGCGGAAGACGTGCTGGGCGATGTTGGCGTGGGTCTGGCCCTCGTCGTCCGGCGAGGTGGCGCGGATGTGCGTCGGCCGCGACATGTAGCGACGGGCCAGCGAGATGACCGCGCCGGGCATGGTCGCCGAGAAGAGCATGGTCTGCCGCTTGGCCGGGAGCATCGTGATGATGCGCTCGACGTCGGGCAGGAAGCCCAGGTCGAGCATCTCGTCGGCCTCGTCCAGGACCAGCGCCTTGACGTGCGCGAGGCTCAGCTTCTTCTGGCCGGCGAGGTCGAGCAGCCGGCCGGGGGTGCCGACGACGACGTCGCAGCCGGCGCGGAGCGCCTCGACCTGCGGCTCGTACGCCCGGCCGCCGTAGATCGCCTGGACGCGCACATTGCGCACCTTGCCGGCGGTCAGCAGGTCGTTGGTGACCTGCTGGCAGAGCTCACGGGTGGGGACGACGACGAGCGCCTGCGGGGCGTCGGTCAGCTGCTCGGGCTTGACCCGGCCCGCCTCGACGTCGGCGGGGACGACGACGCGCTCCAGGAGCGGGAGGCCGAAGCCGAGGGTCTTGCCGGTGCCGGTCTTGGCCTGGCCGATGACGTCGGAGCCCGAGAGGGCGACCGGGAGTGTCATCTCCTGGATCGGGAAGGGGTGGAGGATGCCGACGGCGTCGAGGGCCTCGGCGGTCTCGGGGAGGATCCCGAGATCTCGGAAGGTGGACCGGGTCTGCTGGGTGTCCGGGGTATTCAGGGTGCTGCCTCTTCTGTGAGACGCGGCACGGGGCGGCGAAGGGGGTCGTACGAGGAGTCCGTACGTACCGCGCCGTCGTACTCGTCCGGCCCGGGGGCCGGATGGCGCGGGACCACTGCCTTCGCGCGAGCACACGTGCTGCGAGCGGATCCCTCCTGGTCTGCGGACGACTCGTCCGCACCGCGGGGAGGGCGGTCGGTTGGGTGGAAGCCGATCGGGCCACCGACCGGGCATCCGCTGGCGCTCCGGGGACTCGCTCCCGGAGGAACCTGCATGGAGACGGCCAGTCGAATGCGCGACATGCTCGGCGTACTCGGCGGGCCGTATAGCACTGTACCCCGGAACGGCGCATCCGCGCCCGGGCCATTCGTCCCGAAGCCCGTGGACGCCTGGCTGACCAGGGCCTTCCCTCTCCGGCGGAGCGGGCTAAGGTTCCGTCCATGGAATCGTCCGACAAGGCCGCAGCGGCCACAGAAGGTCCTGCCGAGGAACTGACCGGAATCGCCGCCCAGGACTGGGCGCGGGCATCCGCCGACCCCCGCTACCGCGCCGCGGTCGTCGATCTGCTCGGTGCCCTCGCCTACGGCGAGCTGGCCGCCTTCGAGCGGCTGGCGGAGGACGCCAAGCTGGCGCCGACCCTGGGCGACAAGGCCGAGCTGGCGAAGATGGCCGCCGCGGAGTTCCACCACTTCCAGCGGCTGCGCGACCGGCTCGCGGCGATCGACGTGGAGCCGACCGCGGCGATGGAGCCCTTCGCCGCCGCGCTGGACGAGTTCCACGGCCAGACCGCCCCGTCGGACTGGCTGGAGGGCCTGGTCAAGGCCTATGTGGGCGACTCGATCGCCAGTGACTTCTACCGGGAGGTCGCGGCCCGGCTGGACTCCGACACCCGGGCCCTGGTGCTGGCCGTCCTCGACGACACCGGGCACGCCACGTTCGCCGTCGAGAAGGTACGGGCCGCGATCGAGGCCGAGCCGCGGGTCGGCGGGCGGCTGGCGCTGTGGGCCCGGCGGCTGATGGGCGAGGCGCTGTCGCAGGCGCAGCGGGTCGTCGCCGACCGTGACGCCCTGTCCACGATGCTGGTGGGCGGGGTGGCCGACGGCTTCGACCTCGCGGAGGTCGGGAAGATGTTCTCCCGGATCACCGAGGCGCACACCAAGCGGATGGCCGCGCTGGGGCTGTCCGCGTGACCCGGATGACCGGCAGGACCGGCGCACGACCCACCACCCCGTAACACCGGCTCCCCTTCCCGCGGGTCCGTCTCAGGCCGTCGCTGACCGCCGGGGCGGGCCCGAGGGGCGGAGCAGGAGCGACAGCAGGGCGGCGGCCAGCACGAGCGAGGCCGCCAGGGTGGCGATCACATGACCGGGACCGAGGACCGAGTGGGCGAGCAGCGCGCCGAAGAGGCCGGCCACCGGTCCGGTGCCCAGCGTCAGGGTGCGGGAGCGGAACTGCCCGAAACGGGCGGGCAGCCAGCGCAGGGCTCCGAAGGAGACGGCGAGGCCGATGAGGACCGAGCCGAGCGCTTCCCAGAGGATCATGGTCATTTCCCTCCCGTGCCACGGACGGCAGCAGGTGCAAATCGGTCGTAGCGGTCCTACCCCGGGGCCTCCCGCGGCAACCCTCGGAGCGGCCCCTCCCATGGTGGTTCGCGGGGGCGCCCGGAAGCGTTCCCGACACGCTCCGCCCGGCGGCCCGTCCACCCGTTACGACAACGGCGGGGCCCCGGCGCATTCCGCGCCGGGGCCCCGCCGTTGTCCTGCCGACGTGCTCAGATCGTGCTGAAGCCGACCCGCCGGACGGCGGGCTGGCCGATCTCCACATAGGCCAGCCGGTCGGACGGGACCAGGACCTTGCGGCCGTGCTCGTCCGTCAGGCTGAGCAGCTGTGCCTTTCCGGCCAGCGCGTCGGCCACCGCGCGCTCGACCTCCTCGGCGGACTGACCGCTCTCCAGAACGATCTCGCGGGGCGCGTGCTGCACGCCGATCTTGACCTCCACGGCTACTGTCCCTCCGAAGGTGTGCGTCCCCCACGGCGTAGCCCCAGGGGAGGGGTGCGCGGACGCGCCGCGCCGTACGGACCACACATTAGCCCGGTACGGGGGCGAGCCGGGCCCGGCCTCGCACGCTCGCAGCGAACAGACGGCCGGGGACGCCCCGGCCGTGCGGTCGGCTCAGTGCTCGGGGCCGTTCTTCGGGAAACCGGCGATGCCGCGCCAGGCCAGCGAGGTGAGGAGCTGGACCGCGGTGCCGCGGGGGACCGTGCTCCCGCTGGAGAGCCAGTAGCGGGCGACCACCTGGGAGACGCCGCCGAGGCCGACGGCGAGCAGCATGGCCTCCTCCTTGGCGAGGCCGGTGTCCTCGGCGATGACCTGGCTGATCGCCTCGGCGCAGGCCAGCGAGACCCGGTCGACGCGCTCGCGCACCGCGGGCTCGTTGGTGAGGTCGGACTCGAAGACCAGCCGGAAGGCGCCGCCCTCGTCCTCGACGTAGGCGAAGTAGGCGTCCATCGTGGCCGCCACCCGCTGCTTGTTGTCGGACGTCGAGGCCAGCGCCGTGCGGACCGCCTGGAGCAGGTTGTCGCAGTGCTGGTCCAGCAGGGCGAGGTAGAGGTCCAGCTTGCCCGGGAAGTGCTGGTAGAGCACCGGCTTGCTGACGCCCGCGCGCTCCGCGATGTCGTCCATGGCCGCGGCGTGGTAGCCCTGGGCCACGAAGACTTCCTGGGCCGCGCCCAGGAGCTGGTTGCGTCGGGCTCGGCGCGGCAGGCGCGTGCCCCGCGGGCGCGCCTCGGTCTGCTCGATGGCTGTCACGCCGCCTCCCATGATTGTTCCTGCACGGTGTGCACCGCGCCCGCCATCGTACTTTTGGGTAACCGCGCCGTGCGTGGCCGGAGGGGAGAATTTCACCTGGCGGACGCTGTGGGAAGCCCACAAAAATCCGACAAATCCCGCAGATCGCCGCCCCCGGTACCCGCGGCGCCGCGGCTCACCTGTAGTCGTCCTCGTCCAGTTCCACGACCCGGGCCTGCTCCGCGACGTCCGCCGCGTTCGCCGCGTCCGGATCGAAGTCCTCGGGAGACTCGTCGCGCGCGGGCGCCACGTCGGCGTGCTGCTCGGCGGCGTCCGCCTCGGGGTCCTCGACGCCGATCTCGGTGACGTCCACGTCCTCGTCCTCGAAGGTGTCCGGGTCGGTCGGGTCGACAGGCATGCGAAAGATCCCCTTCGTCCTTGTCGCTGTTCGCCGGCGTCCGGGGCCGGCGTCGCTGCGTCGTTCCGCCTTCCCCGGGCCGGTGCCCTCGTACTCCCTGCCTCCGAGCGTAGGAGACGCGGCTTCCCACCGCCAGGCGATCTGTGACGCCTGCCACAGGGGTTTACGGCGTGATCGTCTCGTAACATTGCCCGCATGTCCGAGACCGAGTCGTCGGTGGCACTGGGTGCCCACGCCGTTCCCGTGGTGCCGCCCACGCGTTTCTCGCAGCTCAGCGCGGGGGAGCGGTTGCGCACGGTGACCCTGTCCGGAGCCACGCTGACGGTGCGGTCCCGGCCGCCCGCGGTGTCGGACGGCCCGGCCCCGCCGGCCGCGCTCTTCGTGCACGGCCTCGGCGGGTCCTCGCAGAACTGGTCGCCGCTGCTGGAAGTGCTCGCGAACGATGTCGACGGCGAGGCGCTGGACCTCCCCGGCTACGGAGACTCCCCGCCGCCCGACGACGGCGACTACTCCATCACGGCGTACGCCCGGGTGGTCATCCGGTATCTGGACGCGAGCGACCGCGGGCCCGTGCACCTGTTCGGCAACTCGATGGGCGGCGCGATCGTCACCCGGGTCGCGGCGGTCCGCCCCGACCTCGTCCGCACCCTCACCCTCGTCTCGCCGGCCCTGCCGGAGCTGCGCCCGCAGCGCAGCGCACTGCCCACCGGGCTGCTGGCGGTGCCCGGCATCGTCCCCCTCTTCGCCCGGGTGACGCGGGACTGGACGCCGGAGCGGCGCACACGTGAACTGCTCGCCCTCTGCTACGGGGACCCCGGACGGGTGACACCGGAGGGATTCGCCCTCGCCGTCGCGGAGTACGAGCGGCGGCTGGAGCTCCCCTACTTCTGGGATGTGATGGCGCGGTCGGCCCGCGGCATCGTCGACGCGTACACCCTCGGCGGCCAGCATTCGCTGTGGCGTCAGGCCGAGCGCGTGCTTGCCCCTACTCTGCTGGTGTACGGAACGCGCGATCAGCTCGTCTCGTACCGCATGGCCCGCCGGGCGAGCGCGGCGTTCCGCGAGTCGCGGCTGCTGACGCTGCTGGGCACCGGCCATGTCGCGATGATGGAGGATCCGGACGCGGTGGCCCGTGCCTTCCGCGAACTCCTCGCGGACACGACGTCGGAACGGAGCGCCACGCCCCGTGGGTAAACACAGTGCACGCGCCCCCCAGGCCCCCCGAGGGCGGGCGGGGGAGGCGCCGACGGTTCCCGGTGCCAGGGAGTCCGTCCGGACCGCGGAGCGGCCCGCCTTCCCGCAGGAGGAGCCCGTCGTCCGGTCCGCCCCCCGGGGCCCGGCCATCGGCTGGGGCGTCATCGGGCGGCAGGCGGGACCGTCCGCCGGCGCGCCGCCGGCGGCCCCGCGGGTCCCGGAGCCGCGCCGCGGGGGCGGCG